>CAVTAT010000004.1:0-125473 GCA_963732745.1 uncultured Alphaproteobacteria bacterium
CGCCGACATGACTGGCGCTGATCTGCTTGTGCCGCTCTGGTCATTGGGAGATGAGGCGAAATTTTATCTTGCCGCGCCGTTGCTGATTGCGTTGGCGATGCGCGGGGGCGGCAAATGGCTGCTCGCCATTGCTCGACGCCGCTTTGCATTCGTGCCGCGATGTGGGCGGCGTCGATGGCGCGATGAGCTATGAAAATTTCTTCGCCAGCTTCCGCAGTCCGTTTTACATGTGCTGGGACGGGCTCGCCATGGGCGTGCTGGCGGCATGGACGCTGCACCGACCAGGCGTCGGGAATACAAGCGGGTCGCGAGCTGGGCTTTGGCCTCGGCGGCGGCGGATTTGCATTGCTGTTGCTGGCGCCGGCGTGGATGAATGCGATTGACGGCTTTGACGCGATTTTCCTGCAATCGCCGCGGGCATTTGCGCGGCGCTCTGGTGTTCGGCGCCGCCGCGGGCGCGGGACCTCAGCGTCTGCTCGGCGCGCCCGCCTGTGTCTGGCTAGCGCGCCACGCTTACGCGCTATACCTCACGCATTGGCTGGCGATCGCGCCGGCGCTTGCGATGGCGTCGCTGCTCGGCGGGCATCGATTGGCGCAATGGGCGGTGTTCACGCCGCTATACTGGCGCTTGCATTCTGTCGGCAATCGTGCTGCACCGTTTCGTCGAGGCTCCGTTCCTGCGCTGGCGCAAAACATTGCTAGCTCCTGGGCTTGATCGCCAGTCGGCTCACCAAAGGCCGATTATTCCATCACAGGGGTGAGCCCCAACAGCCGCGCCGCGCGGTTTGGCGGTGCGGTGCGGGTCGGCCGCAAGCCGGCGAAAATCGACCCCGCCACCTTGAACTCCATGCCCGGCTGCATCCAAACGAGCATCCGGCGGCGGATAGGGGCAGAGGAGGCGCTACGATGGAAGACCTGTTTCGCGATTATTGGTGGCTGATTTTCCCCATTTTCGGCATGGCGATGCGTTTCTCGGCGACGCTTCCGCAGCGAGCGCCGCACCGCGCGCGTGCATGGAGCTGATCAAGTCCTAGTCGAGCAGGGCAAGGAGCCGCCGCCGGAAATGATGCAGCTGGTCGAACAAGGGCTGGAAAACTAGTGACGGCCGACGCGCCGGCGCAGGCAGAACGGCACGGCCTGGACGTTCTTGATTTTCGCCGGCCTGGCGGCTGGTTTCTCCGTGGCTTGCGTGTGCCTCTCGACCGAGGATTCGCCTGGGTGTTTCTCGAGCGTCGCCGTGACCATGGGCGTGCTGGCGCTCGGCGCGCTGGTGCATCCTGATGCTTGGCCGCAAGTAACGCCATGGACGCGCCGAGGAGGCGCGGCTGATCGGCTGCGCGCGCGCGGGCGACATGCGCGCGTTCGGCCAATTGGTCGATGCCCATCAAGGCGCGGTGCGCGGCGTTCCTGCGCCGGCTGGTCGGCGGTCGCCGCCGACGCCGACGATCTTGCGCAGGAAGCGTTCGCGCGCACCTGGGAAGTGCTGGACCGTTTCGATGGGCATCAGCTTGCGGAGCTTCATCTGCGGCGTCGCGTTCCAGTATTGGCGCCGCGTCGCGCCGCTCTCACGCGCGCCGCCTGGCGCGCGACAGCGAATATGCGGAACTCGAGCGACGCGGCGACCGAGCCCCATCCTCGCGCAGCGCAAGCGCTTGCGCTCCGGCGGGCGATGGACGATCTTCCCGCCGATCAGCGCGCGGCGCTGGCGTTGTGTCTCGGCCAGGACTTCACCCACGGGGAAGCCGCCGAGGCGCTGGGGCTGCCGCTGGGCACGGTGAAATCGCACGTCGCGCGCGGGCGGGCGAGTTGCGGGCGGCGCTCGGGATTGGAGCAGGACGACGATGAACGACCAAGACTGGCCGATCTGCTGGGCGAGGCGCCGCGCACGCCCGATCCGGGCTTCCGCTTCGACGTGTTCGCGCGCGTCGCCGAGCGCGCCCGCCGCCGCGCCGGCCATGCGCGCGCCGCGCGCACGATCGCCGTGTTCGCCGCCATCGGCGCGGTTTTTCCGCTGGCCGACGCCGCCGGGTTACGCTGGAAGACGTGCGACCGTTTCTGCTGCTCGCGGGCGCGTTGGCGAGCGCCTATGTGTTGGCGCTGGTGGGCATTGAAGGGCCGCGTCGGCGCTTGCGCGCGCTCGCGCGCTGGTTCGCTTGCGCCTTTGATGCGCCCCTGAGCGCGCCTATACGGCGCGCCTCAAATCGAGGACCCCATGATCCGCCGCGCCATTCCTTTCGACACCGGGCCCATCCATTTCGTCGGCATCGGCGGCATCGGCATGTCCGGCATCGCCGCGGTGATGAAGAATCTCGGCTACGAGGTGACCGGGCTCCGACGCCAAGGAAAGCGCCAATACCGAGCGGCTGCGCGCGCAAGGCGTACAAGTGTTCATCGGCCACAAGGCCGAGAACGCGGCGCATGCGGGCGTGGTGGTGGTTTCCTCCGCCATCAAGAACGGCAATCCCGAAATCGACGCCGCGCGCGCGCGCGGCGTGCCCATCGTGCGGCGCGCGGAAATGCTGGCCGAGATCATGCGGCTGAAATGGACCGTCGCCATCGGCGGCACCCACGGCAAAACCACCACCACCTCGATGATCGCCGCGCTGCTCGACGCCGGCGGCCAAGGACCCCACCGTCATCAATGGCGGCATCATCAACGCCTATGGCGCCAACGCGCGCATGGGCGAGGGCGAGTGGATGGTGGTGGAGGCCGACGAAAGCGACGGCACCTTCACCCGCCTGCGCGCCACCGCGGTGGTCGTCACCAACATGGACGCCGAGCACCTCGATCATTACGGCACTGTCGAAGCCATGAACGCGGCGTTTCAGACCTTCGTGGAGAACATCCCGTTCTACGGCTTCGCGGTGATGTGCCTCGATCATCCCCAAGTGCAGGCGCTCGCCGCGCAAGTGCGCGACCGGCGCATGATCTCCTACGGCTTCAATCCGCAGGCCGATGTCTGCGCGGTCAACGTGCGCCCCTCGCGCGATGGCTCCACCTTCGACGTGGTGGCGCGCAAGAAAGGCGAAGGCCCGGGCGTGACCATGCACGATCTGTTTCTGCCGGTGGCCGGCCGGCACAATGTGCAGAACGCGGTCGCGGCCATCGCGGTGGCGCGCGAGCTTGGCGTCACCGATGCCGGCATCCGCAACGGCTTGAAGAAATTCGCCGGCGTGAAGCGCCGCTTCACCACCACGGGCTATTGGAACGAAGTGCGCATCGTCGACGATTACGCCCACCACCCGGTGGAAATCGCCGCCGTGCTCTCCGCCGCGCGCGAAATGACCGAAGGCCGCGTGCTGGCCGTCGTGCAGCCGCACCGCTACACGCGCCTGCGCGACCTGTTCAAGGATTTCTCCACCTGCTTCAACGACGCCGACATCGTCGCGGTGGCGGATGTGTATCCCGCCGGCGAAGCGCCGATCGAAGGCGTGAGCGCCGATACTCTGGCCGCCAGCCTGAAAAGCCACGGCCACCGCGATGCGCGCAAGCTTGCGAGCCTGGATGATCTGCCGGACGTTCGTGCGCGCGGAAGCGAAGCCGGGCGATATCGTGGTGTGCTTGGGGGCGGGGGATATTACGGCGTACGCGAACGCGCTGCCGGGGAAGTTGGGGGCGTGAACTATGGTCAACCTGGAACCGAGAGCCAGCGTTGAAGCAACGCAGACAAATCCGAAAATGCAGAAGGACCCCTTTGTACAGCAGGTGTTGCGGGTGGTCACATTCGGCACTTCCATCCTTGCCCTGCTGGAAATCCTGCGAAAGGTCCATGCGGGGGAGATCAGCGAGGTACTGGCGGCAGTTCTCGAAACCTACAGGGGTGTGATGGCCTTTCTGCTGTGGCCATTGCATCAGCTGGCCCACGTGGTGATTGGAATGCTGCCGCTGGACTTTCCCTGGCAGCTTGAGCTGGCGGGTGACTGGCGCGACTACTTCGTGCTCTTCTTCCTTGCTGTCGCGGCTGACTCGGAGGCAGATCGGAGATCCCGCCGGATTACTCGTTGGCCAATCTTCATTCTCGGGGGGCTCATTGCATTCATCGCCACGGTGACAGCGGACTTGATGATCTCCGCTGGGGCGGACCGGCTTGTGGCCTCGGGCACGGTTATGGGCGGATATGTTTTTTATTCGGCGTGCCGCAATATCCTGCTGGGCTCACTGTATCCGCAGGAGGACATCAAGGGTTGGACCACTCTGAACCTCATGTATCGCACCACCTTCGGCGAAGCCTTGATATGTGGCGTGACCTTGATGGCGGGATGGATACTTCACAGTCTCGGCGTTTCAGAGGCTGGCCTCGCCAGCTTCCTTTGTTTCATGCTCCTGCTTGCACTGCGTAACATTGTGCAGAGTGAAGCCTTTACGTTCTTCGCGGCGGTTAGAGCCGGCAAACGCGCGAAGTGGTTTTCTCTCAGGACTGGAGTTTTTGGGCTTCAAATTGTGGTCGTCCTTGCCATCGCGATTTTGATTTTCTTAGGAGTGGCGTAGTGGAACATTGGCCCTACGGTGAAGCTGGCAACCACGAGGAAGGTGAGATTGAGCTCATTGCGCCAACATCGCGAAAGACCAACCGAACCAAGCAACGAGGAACAGATAACCGTATCGCGATGTTGGCGCAATGAGCTCAATCTCACCTTCCTCGTGGTTGCCAGCTTCACCGTAGGGCCAATGTTCCACTACGCCACTCCTAAGAAAATCAAAATCGCGATGGCAAGGACGACCACAATTTGAAGCCCAAAAACTCCAGTCCTGAGAGAAAACCACTTCGCGCGTTTGCCGGCTCTAACCGCCGCGAAGAACGTAAAGGCTTCACTCTGCACAATGTTACGCAGTGCAAGCAGGAGCATGAAACAAAGGAAGCTGGCGAGGCCAGCCTCTGAAACGCCGAGACTGTGAAGTATCCATCCCGCCATCAAGGTCACGCCACATATCAAGGCTTCGCCGAAGGTGGTGCGATACATGAGGTTCAGAGTGGTCCAACCCTTGATGTCCTCCTGCGGATACAGTGAGCCCAGCAGGATATTGCGGCACGCCGAATAAAAAACATATCCGCCCATAACCGTGCCCGAGGCCACAAGCCGGTCCGCCCCAGCGGAGATCATCAAGTCCGCTGTCACCGTGGCGATGAATGCAATGAGCCCCCCGAGAATGAAGATTGGCCAACGAGTAATCCGGCGGGATCTCCGATCTGCCTCCGAGTCAGCCGCGACAGCAAGGAAGAAGAGCACGAAGTAGTCGCGCCAGTCACCCGCCAGCTCAAGCTGCCAGGGAAAGTCCAGCGGCAGCATTCCAATCACCACGTGGGCCAGCTGATGCAATGGCCACAGCAGAAAGGCCATCACACCCCTGTAGGTTTCGAGAACTGCCGCCAGTACCTCGCTGATCTCCCCCGCATGGACCTTTCGCAGGATTTCCAGCAGGGCAAGGATGGAAGTGCCGAATGTGACCACCCGCAACACCTGCTGTACAAAGGGGTCCTTCTGCATTTTCGGATTCGTCTGCGTTGCTTCAACGCTGGCTCTCGGTTCCAAGTTGACCATAGTTCACGCCCCCAACTTCCCCGGCAGCGCGTTCGCGTAGCCGTGATGTCCCCGGCCCCCAGGCACACCACGATATCGCCCGGCTTCGCTTCGGCGCGCACGAAATCCGGCAGCTCATCCAGGCTCGCAAGCTTGCCGCGCGTCGCGGTGGCCGTGGCTTTTCAGGCTCGCGGCCAGAGTGTCGGCGCTCACGCCGTCGATCGGCGCTTCGCCGGCGGCGTAGACATCCGCGACCGCGACGATGTCGGCATCGTTGAAGCAGGTGGAGAAATCCTTGAACAGGTCGCGCAGGCGCGTGTAGCGGTGCGGCTGCACAACAGCCAGCACGCGGCCCTCGGTCATTTCGCGCGCGGCGGAGAGCACGGCGGCGATTTCGACCGGGTGGTGGGCGTAATCGTCGACGATGCGCACTTCGTTCCAATAGCCGGTGGTGGTGAAGCGGCGCTTCACGCCGGCGAATTTCTTCAGGCCATTGCGGATGCCGGCATCGGTGACGCCCAGCTCGCGCGCCACGGCAATGGCGGCGACCGCGTTCTGCACATTGTGCCGGCCCGCCACGGGCAGAAACAGATCGTGCATGGTCACGCCCGGGCCTTCGCCTTTCTTGCGCGCCACGACATCGAAGGTCGAGCCATCGCGCGAGGGGCGCACGTTCACCGCGCAGACATCGGCCTGCGGATTGAAGCCGTAGGAAATCATGCGCCGGTCGCGCACTTGCGCCGCGAGCGCCTGCACTTGGGGGTGATCGAGGCACATCACCGCGAAGCCGTAGAACGGGAATGTTCTCGACGAAGGTCTGAAACGCCGCGTTCATGGCTTCGACCGTGCCGTAATGATCGAGGTGTTCGGCATCCATGTTGGTGACGACCACAGCGGTGGCGCGCAGGCGCGTGAAGGTGCCGTCGCTTTCGTCGGCCTCCACCACCATCCACTCGCCCTCGCCCATGCGCGCATTGGCGCCGTAGGCGTTGATGATGCCGCCATTGATGACGGTGGGGTCCTTGCCGCCGGCGTCGAGCAAAGCCGCGATCATCGAGGTGGTGGTGGTTTTGCCGTGCGTGCCGCCGATCGCGACGGTCCATTTCAGCCGCATGATCTCGGCCAGCATTTCCGCGCGCCGCACGATGGGCACGCCGCGCGCGCGCGCGGCATCGGTTTCCGGATTGCCGTTCTTGATGGCGGAAGAAACCACCACCACGCCCGCATGCGCCGCGTTCTCGGCCTTGTGGCCGATGAAGACTTGCACGCCCTGCGCGCGCAGCCGCTCGGTGTTGGCGCTTTCCTTGGCGTCGGAGCCCGACACCTCGTAGCCGAGGTTCTTCATCACCGCGGCAATGCCCGACATGCCGATGCCGCCAATGCCGACGAAATGAATGGGACCGGTGTCGAAAGGAATGGCGCGGCGGATCATGGGGTCCTCGATTATAGGCGCTCGCTATAGGCGCGCTCAAGGCGCGCATCAAAGGCGCAAGCAAGCGGCGCCAGCGCGCCAGCGCCGACGACGGCCCCTTCATGCTTCCCTGGCCAGCACGAATAGCAAGGCCGACGGCAACGAGCAGCGTAGCAGCAGCGGCTGCGCGTCGGCCAGCGTGAATCCCGGCGGCTCCCGCCAGCGGAAAAAACCGCGCCGATGGCGGACGAACGCGACGATCGTGCGCGCGGCGCGCGTGTGGCCGGCGCGGCGGCGGGCGCGTTCGGCGACGCGCGCGAACACGTCGAAGCGAAATCCCGGATCGGGCGCTGCCGGCGCGTCGCCGAGCAGGCCGGCGAGATCCTGGTCGTTCATGCGTCAATCTCCGCGTTCAAACCGAGCGCTGCCCGCAGACGCGCGCGGCCGCGCGTCACGTGCGATTTTACCGTGCCGAGCGGCAGCTTCAATATCTCGGCGGCTTCCGCGTGGGTGAAGTCCTGGCCGAGACAGAGCGCCAGCGCCGCGCGCTGATCGTCGGGAAGATCGTCCATGGCGCGGCGCAAGCGCAAGGCGCTTGCGCGGCGCGTGCATGGGGCTCGGATGTCGTGTCCTCCAGATCCGCGTATGCGCTTTCGCGCAGCTGGCGGCGCGCGTGAGAGCGGCGGACGCGGCGCCAATACTGGAACGCAACGCCGCAAACGAAAGCTCCGCAGGCTGCGAGCCGCCATCGAAGCGGTCGAGCACTTCCCAGGTGCGCGCGAACGCTTCTTGCGCCAGATCGTCGGCGTCGGCGGCATGCCGGTAAGCCGGCGCAAGAAGCCGCGCACGCGCATTGGTGCGCATCGACCAGGCGCGCCGAACGCGCGCAAGTCGCCGCGCGCGCAAGCGCGATCAGGCGCGCCTCTTCGGCGGCTTCCATCGGCGCTACTTGCCGCCAGAGCAGCAGCATCAGACGCGCCCGAGCGCCATCACGCCATGGCCACGGCGACGGTGAGGAACACCAAGGCCCAGTCTTCCCTCGGGCTCGCAAGCACAGCCGACGGCGAAGCCCGCGGCGAGCGCGGCGAACAGGAAGAAGGTCCGCATGTCGATTGCCGCTGGCCGTTGCGGCTCGCGGGCTGTCATCGTCCGCCTCGTCCAGGCCCTTGGCGGCCAACGCAGCAATTCCGGCGGCGGCTCCTTGCCCTGGTCGGTGTAGGTCTTGATCAGATCGATGGCGTTGCCGGCTGCGGCGTTCGCTGTCGGAGGCGCCCCGCGACAGGCCATCGACCATGCCGAAAATGGGGAAAATCAGCCACCAGAAATCGCGAAACAATTCTTCCATGAAACTCTCCTCCTGGCCCTATCCGCCGCCGGGGGCGGGTTTGGATGCGGGGCTTCGGCGCTTGTATCCGCCGCACTGTCTCAGGAGCGCGCGCCAAACGCACATGCGCATGGGCTGGGGCCCATTGGTCGTACTCAAACAATCTGGCCTTTGGCACCGGTCAATCCAATTTCGCGCATCCGCCTTGCGGCAGCGCAAGAATGGCGCCTCGACAAAGCGGTGCAGCACGATTGCCGAGCAGCGAACGCAAGCGCCAAATATAGCGGCGTGAACCCCGCCCATTGCAATAATCGATGCCCGCCAAGCAGCGCCGCCATCGCAAGCGCCGGCGCGATCGCCAGCCAATGCGTCGAGGTACAGCGCGTAAGCGTGGCGCGCCAGCCAAACACAGGCGGGCGCGCCGAGCAGACGCTGAGGTCCCGCGCCCGCGGCGGCGCCGAACACCATGAGCGCCGCGCCGAAGCCCGCGATCGTTTGCAGGAAGATCGCGTCAAAGCCGTCAATCGCCTCCATCCACGCCGGCGCCAGCAACAGCAATGCAAAGCCGCCGCCGCCAAGGCTTCGAACGGCCCAGGGCGCCAACCCGCATGTATGTCCGCGCGCCTGGCCGGTGCAGCAGCCAGGCTGCCAGCACGCCCATCGGCGAGCCCGTCCCAGCAGACGTAAAACGGACTGCGGAAGCTGGCGAAGAAATTTTCATAGCCTCATCGCGCCATCGACGTCCCGCCCACATCGCGGCACGAACGCAAAGCGGCGTCAGAGCCAATGGCGAGCAGCCATTTGCCGCCCCCGCGCATCGCCAGCGCAATCAGCAACGGCGCGGCAAGGTAAAATTTCGCCTCAACTCCCAATGGACCAGAGCGGACAGCGACTAGATCGGCGCCGGAATCATGTCATGGCGCGGGATTCGCGGCGCGCGCTTAAACTCCGTGAGCCGCTGCCTCCGCCTCCGCCAAATCCGCCAGCGCTTTCGCCGCCTCGGGCTTAGCGCTGGCGCGCGCGGCAGCGGCGCGGACGGAGAGTCCGTGTGCATCCGTCAAACGCCGCTCCAACAGCGCCGCGAGCGCCGCCGGTTCGAACGCCGCCTCGGCGATGAGGTCGGCGGCGCCGACATTGGTTAGTCCCTCGGCATTGGCGCTTTGATGGTCATCGGCGGCGGCGGCGAACGGGATCAGGATCGCCGGCCGGCCAGCGACCTGCAATTCCGTCACCGAAGAAGCGCCGGCGCGCGAAATCACCAGATGCGCGCGGGAAATTTTTTCACCCATGTCGCCGAAGAATGGCGCGATCTCGGCATTCACGCCGGCGGCGGCGTAAGTATCGCGCACCGCGCCGATCTGCTCTTCGCGCACCTGCTGGGCGACATCGAGACGCGCGCGCAGATCTTGCGGCAGCATGGCGATGGCGAGCGGAATGACTTCACCGAACAGGCGCGCGCCCTGGCTGCCGCCGGTCGCGAGCAGGTTGAGCCGGCCGCCCGCCGGCGCCTCAAGGTAGCCGGCCTCGCGCGCGGCCAGGATCGGCAGGCGCACCGGATTGCCGACCACGCGCTTACGCGCGCGCGCGCTTGCGGGCAGCCGGTCCAGCCGCTCGAACCCGCAGGCGACGATCGCCGCGCTCCCGGCCATGGCGCGGTTGACCCGTCCCAAAACGGCATTTTGTTCGTGTATCAAAATTGGAATCTTGTACGCTCGCGCCGCCATCAAGGCCGGAAACGACGGATAACCGCCAAAACCCGCGACCAGGGCCGGCGGCAATTCGCGGAAGCGCAGTTTGGCTTCGCCGATGCCGCGCATAATTTTCAGCGCCGCCGGGATCGCCTTGAACGGATTGGCGGTCACGCTGGCCGCGGCGACATCGTCGATGCGCTCGGCCGGGAAATCCTCGGCGTAACGGCGGCCGCGCGCATCGGTCATCAGCATCACCCGCCAATCGCGGCGGCGCATTTCCTCGGCGAAGGCCGCCGCCGGGAACAAATGCCCGCCGGTGCCGCCGGCGGCGATGAACACGACTTTCTTGCTCATCGGTCCCGCCTTGGTTCCGCATAGAGAAAAGCGCCCGGCCGGTTGCGCAACAAGGACAGCGAAAACCCAAGCGCCAAGGCCGAGCCGATCATGGAGGAGCCGCCGAAGGAGATGAATGGCAGCGTCATGCCCTTGGCCGGGAGCAAGCTCAAATTCACCGCGATATGAATGGCGGCCTGCGCCACCAGCAGCGAGATCAGCCCAGCGGCGGCCAATTGTTCGAACGGTTCGTTGAGCCGGCTCGCCCTCGATAGTCCGCGAAACGCCAGCGCGGCGAACAGCAATATCAAGCCGAGCGAGGCCAGCAAGCCGAATTCCTCGGCGGCGACGGCATAGACGAAATCGGCATGCGCGTCCGGCAAAGAGCGCTTGACGATGCCTTCGCCGGGGCCGCGCCCGAAGGCGCCGCCGGCGGCGATGGCGTCGAGCGCGCGGCCCACTTGATAACCACCCTCCCCTTCAGGGTTGAGAAACGCGTCCACGCGCTCGCGCGCGTGCGGATAGAAAGCGTAGATCGCCCAGGCGCCAAGCCCGCTCAACACCGCCCCGCCCAGCACAAAGCGCAAAGCGATGCCAGACAGGATAAGCAGCGGCCCGAGCACCAATGCCAGCAACGCCGTCTGGCCAATATCAGGTTGCCAAAGCAGCGCCGCCGCGGCGAGCGCAAACAGGCCGAGCGAAATCACGCGGCCTGGAAAGCGCGGTTGGCGCATGCTCTCGCCCAGCATCCAGGCCCAGACGACAATCAAAGCAGGCTTCAATATTTCCGATGGCTGCAGGGAAAAAAAGCCGAAATCGAACCAACGCCGCGCGCCTTTCACTTCTGGGCCGAGCCAACCCGCCAGCGCGCACAAAGGCAGCAGAAGCGCGACCATTATCGTGGCGGTGCGGCGCAATTGGCGCGGATCGAGCGCGGCGGCGGCAAACATCACCAACAATCCAAGCGCCGCATAAGCCGCTTGGCGGCCAGCAAAATAAAACGCTTCCTCGATGCGAATGCGCGCCGTCGCCGCCGGGCTCGCCGCCATCGAAAACAAAATCCCCAGCGCCAGCAACGCGCCAGCCATCATCAGCAACGGGCGATCATAGGTGCGCGCGCGTTCGAACGCCGGGCCAAACCGCTCGGCGAGCGCGCTCACTTTTTGCTCCGGGACGCGATTGGCCCGGCCCGGGGCGAAGCCGGCGCGGCCTTGCCGTCGCCTTTCGCCAGCGCGGCGACGTAGGCCTTGAACTTGTCGCCGCGTTCTTCGTAGCTCTTGAATTGATCGTAGGACGCGCACGCCGGCGACAACAGCACCAGCGCGTGCGGCTCGCCCGAGGCGCGCGCATCGTTGAAGGCGAGCTTCACCGCCGCTTCGAGGTGGCCAGCCATGGTGACCGGAACCTTGCCGCGCAGCGCGTCGGCGAACTCACCCGCTGCCTGGCCGATCAAGTATGCGCGGGCAATGCGCGGGTAAAACGCCGCCAAATCGTCGATGCCGCCATCCTTGGCGACGCCGCCGGCGATCCAATAGACCCGCGGATAAACAGCCAGCGCCTGCGCGGCGGCGTTGGCATTGGTGGCTTTGGAATCGTTGACGAAGCGCACGCCTTCAATGGTCGCCGTCCGCTCCAGCCGATGCGGCAATCCGGAGAAACTGTTCAGCGCCTGCGCGATTGCGCGCGGCTCCACGCCAAGCGCGCGCGTCGCCGCATAGGCCGCCGCCGCGTTCTGCGCGTTGTGACGCCCCGGCAGCGCCAGCGCCTGCGAGAGATCGGCGACAATCTCCGAACGCCCGCTCAGCGCCGCCACCAATTTGCCGTCCAGCGCGCACACGCCGCGGCCAACCGATTGACCCGCCGAAATCGGCGCCACGTGTTGCAATGCGGCGCGCGTCAGTTCCGTACACGCCGTCGCGCAATGGCCGTCGTCGACGCCGATCACCGCCCAATCGGCGGCGCCTTGGTTCAAGAATATCCGCTTCTTGGCGGCGACATAGGCGGCCATGTCGCCGTGACGATCGATATGATCGGGCGTGGTGTTGAGCCACACCGCCACGTCGAGCCGCAGCGAGCGCGTCAAATCGAGTTGGAACGATGAAAGCTCCAGCACGTAATAGGCGCCCGCATGCAATGGCGCTAAATCAAGCACGGCCGCGCCGATATTGCCGCCGAGGCGAACATCCTTGCCGGCCTCGCGCAGGATATGCGCGATCAGCGCCGAAGTAGTGGATTTGCCGTTGGTGCCGGTGATTCCAATCAGTTTCGGCCGCTGCGTCGCCGGCAGCGCGTTCACGGCGCGGGCGAACAATTCGATGTCGCCCAGCACCGGCACGCCCACCGCTTGCGCCAAGGTCACGACCCGGTGCGGCTCGGGAAAGGTCAGCGGCACGCCGGGCGAAAGCACAAGCGCCGCGAAACTGCGCCAATCGCGGGCGTTGATGTCGCTGACCGGCACGCCGGCGGCGACCGCCGCGGCGCGCGTGACGTCGCTGTCGTCCCAGGCGTGCACGCGCGCGCCGCCAGCGTGAAGCGCGCGCGCCGCCGCCAGCCCGGTGCGCGCGAGCCCAAACACCGCGATGTCGCGGCCTTTGAATTCAGTGATCGGGATCATCGCCTCGTTCGCCACATATCTTGCATCGGAACAAATTCCCCGCGCGCCGGGAACGCTGCTCTGCGCTGCTTCGCCCATTCAACGCAATCATTCAACGCAACTTCAATGTCGCCAAGCCTGCAAGCGCGAAGATAACCGAAATGATCCAGAAACGGATGACGATGGTGGGTTCTTGCCAACCGAGCTTTTCGAAATGGTGGTGAAACGGCGCCATCAAGAATACGCGTTTGCCAGTGCGCTTGAATACCGCCACTTGTATCATCACCGAAAGCGTCTCCAGAACAAACAGGCCGCCAACGATGGCGAGCACGATTTCATGCTTGGTCGCCACCGCCACGGCGCCGAGCAGGCCGCCAAGCGCCAGCGAGCCAGTGTCGCCCATGAACACGCGCGCGGGCGGCGCATTGTACCACAGAAAGCCAAGCGAAGCGCCGAGCAGCGCGCCGAGGATGGTCGCGAGTTCGCCGACGCCTTCGACATGGGGGATGCCGAGATAGCTGGAATAGTCCACCCGTCCGACCAGATAGGCGATCATGCCGAAAGTCGCCGCGGCGATCATCACCGGAACGATCGCCAAACCATCGAGCCCATCGGTCAAATTCACCGCATTGCCAAAGCCGACAATCACCACCATGGCGAAGATTACGTAAAAGCCGAGCAATTGCACGCCCCAGCCGCTGAGAAACGGCAGCGCCACCGCGGTGATCGGATCGCCCGCCATCAACGCCCCGGCAAAGCCCATGAGGTCATGGCTTTGCCCCGGCGTCTTGGTCGCCCATTCCGCGAACAACATCGCCAATGCCGCCGCGGCGGCGATGGAAAACTCGAAGCCAAGCCGCAATCTCGCCGACAGCCCGCCATGGTGTTGCTTGGTCACCTTGGCGAAATCGTCGATAAACCCGATGGCGCCAAAGCCCAGCGTCACCGCCAACACCGCCCAGACATAGACATTCCGCAGGTCCGCCCACAGCAGCGTTGAGACCCCAAGGCTGATCAAAATGATCAACCCGCCCATGGTGGGCGTGCCCTTCTTGGTGAGCAAATGCCCCTCGGGACCGTCGCTGCGAATCGGCTGGCCCTTGCCTTGCTTCTTGCGCAGCCAGTGAATGAAGGGCGCGCCAATCGCAAAGGCGATGATCATCGCCGTGAACATCGCCCCGCCAGTGCGAAAGGTGATGTAGTTGAACAAATTGAAAAACTGCGAGCGCTCGACGTACTGACCCAGAAATTCGAGCATTAGTTTTCCCCTGCCCCAAGCCGCATGAGGGCATCGACCACCAGCTTCATGCGCGAGCTATTTGACCCTTTGACCAAGACGATGTCGCCCGCCCGCAACTGCCCGGCAAGTATCGGAATCAGCGCCTCGGCGTTTTCCCCATAGCCGCCGCGGCGCGAGGGCGGAAGCGCCTCGACAAGCGCGGCCATGCGCGGACCGGCGGCGAACACCAAATCGATGCCGGATTGTTCTATCGGCTCGGCCAGGCCAGCATGATAGGCGCGCTCTCCGGCCCCCAGTTCAAGCATGTCCCCAAGCGCGGCGATGCGCCGCCCGCCCGGGCCGGGCATACGCGCGCCCAGTGTGGATAACGCCGCCGCCATCGAAGCGGGATTGGCGTTGTAGGAATCGTCCACCAGCAGGAACATTCCGAATTGCGCGGCGACTTTCGCCGCGACGCCGCGGCCGTCAAAGGCGCGCAAATGCTCGAGCGCGTGCGCGGCGGCGTCCAGATCGGCGCCCACGACATCGGCCGCCGCCAGCGCCGCAACCGAGTTCAGCGCCCAGTGCGCGCCCTCAACGCCGATACGATAGCGGATGGTGCGGCCGAGAATCTCCGCCTCGGCGGTGGAGCCGCCCTCGCCCATCTCGAACGACAGGAGCCGCGCCTCGCACTCGGCGGCGCGGCCAAACCGGATCGAGCGTTGCGCCATTGGCTTCGGCGGCGGCGATCAGACGCGCCGCGTGCGGCGCCTCATTGGGCACCAGCGCCGCCCCGCCCGGCTCCAAGCCGGCAATAGATATCGCCCTTCTCGTCGGCGATCGCTTCCAGCGAGCCGAGGTTTTCCACATGCGCCGGCGCAATATTGGTCACCAAGCGCCGCATGCGGGCGCACCAAATGCGCCAGCGGGGCAATCTCGCCGCGATGGTTCATGCCGATCTCAAACACCGCGAACTGGCTGGCCGCCGGCATGCGCGCCAAGGTGAGCGGCACGCCCCAATGATTATTGTAGCTCTTCAGCGAACGATGCGTCGCACCAGTGGCTGCGAGGCACAGCGCCAGCGCTTCCTTGGTTGAAGTCTTGCCCACCGAGCCAGTGATTGCGATGCGCTTGGCGCCGCTGCGTTCGCGCGCCGCTTCGCCAAGCTTGCGCAAGCCTTCAAGCACATCCGGCACAACCAAAGCCGGGCCGAGGCCTTCGGCCTTTTCCGAGTCGGAAATCAGCGCCGCGCTGGCCCCGCTGACGAACGCCTGCGCCAGGAAATCATGACCGTCGCGCGCGTCCTTCAGCGCCACGAACAAATCCCCGGGCTCGAGGAAACGCGTATCGATAGACACCCCGCCCGCGCGCCAGGCCTCGCCGTTGAGCAAACGTCCGCCAGTGGCGGCGGCGGCTTCTGGCGCGGACCACAATGTCTCTGACACTCGCTCTCCCCGAAGCTTGGCGCGTCATCCAAAATATTAACTCTGCCACCCATCCCCGGATTCGCGAAGCGAAGTCCGGGGCCCATAAACACAGCGCGTTTGTGTTTATGGGCCCCGGGCTCGCCGCTTCGCGCCGTCCCGGGGATGGGTGGTTTATTGTTTCAGGCCGTTGGTATCAGCCAAGCGGGGAATTGGCCAAGCGGGTAATTCTGGCGCATGAACCGAGCGCAACAATGGAGCGCAGCTTGTCTGAGGATAAACCCGATTGGATCGAGATCGGCCGGCTTTTGTTCGCCGGGCCGATCGCCTTCGAGCGCGGCGTGCCGGCGATGGAGCATTTGCCCGACGCGGATCTGCCGGAAGTGGCGTTCGCGGGGCGCTCCAATGTCGGCAAATCCAGCCTGGTCAATTCCTTGTGCAACCGCAAAGGCCTGGCGCGAGCCTCAACCGAGCCAGGCCGCACTCGGGAATTGAACTTTTTCCGCATGGGCGACCGGCTGCGGCTGGTCGATATGCCCGGCTATGGCTACGCCAAGGCGGGTAAAGCCGAGATCGACCGCTGGAACGAACTCACCCGCGATTATTTGCGCGGCCGCCCAACATTGAAGCGCGTGATTTTGCTGATCGACGCGCGCCACGGCCTCAAACCGCATGACAAAAGCGTCATGGACGCGCTCGACGTTTCGGCAGTGAATTATCAACTGGTTTTGACCAAGGCCGACAAAGTCAAACCCACTGACCTGGCAATAATCGCCGCTGAAACCAGCGCCGCTATCGCCAAGCGCCCGGCCGCACACCCAGAAATTATCCCCACGTCTGCGGAAACCGGGGCTGGAATAGAGGCGTTGCGAGCGGAGATTGCGTCGCTGGCGCTTCCCGCCAACAGTTGGCGCGGGGGATCGGAGCCGCTAAGCAGCGCCCCGTGACCAAGCTTCCACCCAAAGATCGCCTCGCCGCGCTCGAAGCCGGCCTGGCCAAGGCCAAGACCTTGGCCGAGGCGTTACCGTTTATCCAGATTTACGACCGCGAGACCGTGGTGGTAAAATATGGCGGCCACGCCATGGGCGATGAGCAAACCGCGCGCAAATTCGCCGCGGACATCGTATTGCTCAAATTGGTCGGCATGCACCCGGTGGTGGTGCATGGCGGCGGCCCTCAGATCAGCCGCATGCTCGAGCGCGCCGGCGTGAAATCGCAATTCGTCGATGGGCTGCGCGTCACCGATCCTGAGACGATGGAAGTGGCGGAAATGGTTTTGTCGGGCAGCGTCAACAAGGAACTGGCCCACCAGATTACCGCCGCCGGGCGCGAAGCCGACGTGCGCGGCGTTGGTTTGTCGGGCAAGGACGCACGGCTGATCACCGTGGAAAAAGCCGTTCGCACGCGCAGGGACCCAGATTCGATGATCGAGCAAGTGGTGGATTTGGGTTTTGTCGGCGAGCCGAGCGAAATCGATCCGACCTTGATCCAGGCCTTGATCAACGCGCCCGAGGATTACGTGCCGGTGATCGCCCCGATTGGCGTGGCGGCGGACGGGCGCACCTACAACATCAACGCCGACACCGCCGCCGGCGCGATCGCCAAGGCGCTCTCGGCAAAACGCTTTTTGTTGTTGTCGGACGTGCCTGGAGTGCTCGATAAGAACGGCGAGTTGATCCGCGAAATGTCGGTCGCCGACGCCAAGCACGCGATCAGCAGCGGAATTGCCACTGGCGGCATGATACCGAAACTGGAAACCTGCATCGCCGCGCTCGACAATGGCGTTGAAGCCGCGGTCATTCTCGACGGGCGCACGCCCCACGTTTTACTCATGGAATTATTCACCGAACATGGCGCTGGCACGCTTATTCACTAGATCGGGCGCGCTCGCGGCGATCGCTGGGGCTGCGCTGGCGGCGCATGCTTTCGCTTGCGCTGGCGGCAAGCGCGCAACAGCCGCGGCAACAAACCCAGGGGCAGCGTCCAGCCAATGGCTGGCAGATCTGCAACGAAACCAGCTTCGTGCTCGAAGCCGCCACCGGGAGACCTGATGGTCGCGCCATCGTCGTGCAGGGCTGGACAAGGTTGCGGCCCGGCGAGTGCCGGCTCGCGGTCAGCGCGCCGCTGGAGCGCGGCACGCACTATCTCTACGCGCGCACTTCATCGGCGCATCGCGGCGGCCGGCGCCAATGGGGCGGCGACGCGCGGCTGTGCGTCGATCCATCCAGCACCTTCACCATCGAGAACCCGCCGCAATGCGCGGCCATGAGCCTCGAGGAGCGCCGCTTTCGCCGCGTTCAAATCAATAAGCGCGACACCTGGCGCACTTCGTTCGCCGAAGCGCAACCCTACACCGCGGCGCGCGCCCGTCAGATCGGCCTGCAACGTCTGCTCGATGACGCCGGCTATGACATTCGCGAAGGCCGCCGCGGCGCCGACCCGCGCCGCGTCGCCCAGGCCATCGCCCAGTTTCGCGCGGCCTCGCGGCTGGCCCCCAATGCCAGCGAAGATCAATTGATCGACGCGCTCGAAACAGGCGCGCGTCGGCGCTCCGTGCAAGTTGGCCTGACGCTGTGCAACCGCACCCGCGGACGGGTCTGGACGGCTGTGGCGCGCAGGCGCGGCGAAGGCTGGGAAAGCCGCGGCTGGTGGGGCCTTGCCGCCGGCGGCTGTGTGCGCACCATCGACGAAGTGCTGACGCAGGATCTCTATTTCGTGCATGCCAGCCTCGAGAGCGATTCCGGCCCGCGCTATCTGGCCGCGGGCGGCGAGCCGTTCTGCACCAGCCCGGCGCGCTTTGCCGTGCTCGGCCGCGAGGAATGCCAGAGCCGCTATTACGACAGCGCTCTGTTTACCCCCATTGGCGTGCGCGACCGCGACGGCCTGGTGGTGGATTTCGAGGAGCGTGATTTTCTTCAGCCGGGCGTCGCCCCGCGCGTGCTGCAATCGAGCGCGCGCGGCGAAGCGGATGTGACGCCATCGGCCGAGCCGCGCCGCCGGGGCCTTGTGCCGCAAAACGCCGCGCCTGCCGCCCCGACTAGGGCCGCGCCCGTCGCGCCAAATGGGGCCGCGCCAACGCAGAACCGTCCCCAAAGTCGCCCCCAGAACCGCCCAACCACGCCATGAACATCCGCGATTGGGTGTTCGATCTCGACAATACGCTCTACCCCGCGCCGGCGCTCTACGATTCCATCGGCGAGCGCATGACCGATTATATCGCCCGCGCCGTCGGCGTCGATTGCGAGACGGCGCTGGATTTGCGCGAGCGCTATTTCCATCGCTACGGCGCAACCATGGTCGGCTTGGTGCGTCATCATGGCGTCGATGCGCGCGATTTTCTCGATCACGTGCACGACGTCGATTGCACGCTGGTCGCGCCCGATCCCGAACTCGGCGCGCTGATCGCCGCGCTGCCCGGACGCAAATTCGTGTTCACCAATGGCGGCGGCGGCCACGGTCAGCGCGTGCTGGACCAGCTTGGCCTGGCGCATCTATTTGACGCCGTGTTCGATATCGAAGCAGCGGATCTACATCCCAAACCGCAGCCGAAGGCTTATGAAATCCTGATCGCCGCTCACGCCATCGATCCGCGGGCGGCAATGCTGATCGAGGACACGCCGCGCAATCTCATCCCCGCGCACGCGCTCGGCTTCACCACCGCCTTGGTCGCGCAAACGCAGCCCGACCCGCTGCCCGATTATGTGCGCTATTGGGCGGCCGACGCGAAAAGCTTGTTGCGCGCGCTGTAGATGAACAGCGTTGGCAAATTTCTAACCAGGCATCAATCTGTACAAAGTCCGTCATTCCGGACGCGCGGAGCGCGATCCGGAACCCAGGGGAACCGGCGCGCCAACAGCCCCTGGGTTCCGGGTTCGCCCCGCATCAAGTGCCGGGCGCCCCGGAATGACTCTATGAGTCACTGAACGAGGGTGACGCCCGACTTGTATTTTTGCTCAAACGAGACTATTTTCTGTCTCACTTGAGCAGGAGGTTGCAATGGGGTTGGCCGCTTTGGTCCGGGCGCTGGGGGGAGAAAAGAATTTCGGCGGACCGGTGCGTTCGCCGCGCGATTTGGATGAGCGGGTGCGCCAGGGCTTGCTCAAGCGCGCCCTCACGGCGCTCGCCGCGCATTTGGCCGACAGCCCCGCCGAGCGGCTGAAGCTGGTTTACGCGATCGTGCCGAGGGCGACCTGGGCGCGGCGCAAAGATCGATTGTCGGCGGGCGAGAGCGAAATTGTTGAACGGCTCGGGCGGCTGTGGGCGCAAGCTTTTCGCATCTGGGAAGACGACAACGACGCGCGCGAGTTCCTGCGTGCGCCACACGCACTGCTTGGCGGGCGAACGCCGCTGGCCGCCGCGCGTACGGAACTGGGCGGACGCGAGGTCGAGCGGATACTGAACGGGCTCGAATACGGCCTTCCGGTCTGACCGGCGCGCATGAAGGCGTGGCGCATCGGAAAGCGGCCGCACCCGGTTTTCGACGGCGGCGGCGCATTACAATTTGGCGCGCGGTGGAATTCGCCGGGCGCCCGGCGATTTACGCCGCATCGACTTTCGCGCTCGCCGTGCTCGAAATCCTGGCCCACGCGCAGATCGGCAAACTGCCGCCTGGCCTGCGCCTGGTCGAGATCGAGATTCCAAAGTCAGTGGCGGTCGAAACAGTCGAGCCAGAAACCGTGCCGCGCTGGGATAGCGCCGACTACGCGGCGGCGCGCGCCTTTGGCGACCAATGGCTGCAAGAAGCGCGCACCGCTGTGCTGCTAACCCCTTCGGTGCTGAGCCCGGCCGAGCGCAATGTCGTGATCAATCCCCGTCACCGCGCCTTTTCCAAAATAAAGGCCGGCGCCGAGCGGGAGATGGCCCTCGACGCCCGGCTGACGAAATTGTTCGGCGCTGGTTGAACTTCGCGCTTTAATGCCTTGTGGCGCAGAGCCATTCGCGGGCGCGCTTCTGCGCTTGGGCGATGTCGTCCTTGCTCAATTGGTCGGCGATTTCGCGGCGGCAATCCTTTGCCGCTTCCGAGCCGCGCGTGGCCGCGAGGTTAAACCACATATGCGCCTGCACCAAATCGATCGCGCCAGCCTGGCCGGTTGAATAGATCAGGCCCAATTTGTACAAATCATCGCTCTGCGCCGCGGTCGTGCGCACGGCCGCGTGGGCCTCGGCGATCTCTAAATCCGTAAACGCCACTTAAACTTCTCCCTTGAACGTGGGAACGTCGCGGCGCTCGCCGTCATCCGTTCCACCCCTGGGAAAGCAATGCCATGCTTACCTTGCGATAATGTTAAGCGGAATTGGGCTCGTTTGGGTTTGTTGTACAATTCGGGACGGGGTTATTCCTGCCCCTTCGCCGCCGCCGCGGTCGAGGCCGCGGTTTGGCCGAACAGCGCCTTGGCGGCGGCGATCTGCTCGGGACTGCCCGGTTCGGGACGGCGGAAGCCGCCGCCTATTTCAAGCCCGCGCTGCACGCCAGGGCGCGCCGCCAGCCGCTCAAGCCAGGCCGCGACGCGCGGAAATGGGCTCATGTCCTGGCCAAAAACCACGCCAGCCTTGAGCCACGGATAGAGCGCCATGTCGGCGATGGAATAAGCCCCGGCGACGAAATCGCGGCCCTCAAGCTGACGGTCGAGCACCCCAAACAGCCGGTTCATCTCGTTGCGATAGCGGGCGAGCGAATACTCAAGCTTGCTCGGGTCGTCGACCAGAAGCGGCGCGTAATTGGTGAAATGGCTGACTTGCCCAAACATCGGCCCGATTCCGGCCATTTGCCAAAACAGCCATTCGTCAACTTTAACCCGCTCGCGTTCATCCTTGGGATAGAATTTTCCGCTCTTGCGCCCGAGATATTGCAGGATCGCCCCGGACTCGAACACCGAGATCGGCGCGCCCCCCGGCCCGTCCGGATCGACGATCGCCGGCATGCGATTGTTCGGGCTGATTTTCAGGAATTCCGGCTTGAATTGCTCGCTGGCGCCGATGTTCACCGGCTTCATCTCGTAGGCCAGCCCCATTTCCTCCAGCGCGATGGAGATTTTCCAGCCATTGGGCGTGGGCCAGTAATAGAGTTCGATGGGTTTCGGCATGGATGGCTCCTCGATGCCGCCCTAAATGAACGCTGGCGGCGCTTTCGACAAGCTTGGCGGCGGACGTTAACCTCTCGGCAACCAAACTGAACCAGGCTCGGATTTCAGAATGGGGAAAGCCGATGTTGCTCTATATCTGGTTTTGCGTGATGGCGCAGGCGTTCATGCCTGGGGGCGACAGGATCGCTTCGCTGCATGCGGGCGCCTACGAAGCCCATTTGCGCGCCGAGATCGACGGCCCCGCCGTGATCGGCGCGGCAAGGCACGTCGCCCGCTACACGCCGCTGGCGGCGCGAGCGCGGTAATTCACAGGGCATTCTTTGGCGCCGCCCACACCACCACCAACCTCGCCGACCCCCTGTCAATCTCGCCCTTGCAGGAGAGAAGCCGGTTGGCGCTACCTACTCCTCCCCCTGAAAGGGGGAGGCTGGGAGGGGGTCCGGCGCCGAGATTTCAAATTATCGCCTGCGAATGGCGTCGGCGATCTCGCGACAAATGCCGTCGAGATTTTCGCTCGCCCGCCGCAGTGAGCGCGCTCGCATTGTTTGTTCGCGTGTGCGTGAACGACGCGGCATGCATTTGCCTAGCGTAGCGCAGACCCCCTCTCAATCTCCCCCTTGCAGGTGGAGAAGCAGGTATGCGCGATGGGCATTACACCCCCAGCTTTGCTCTCAATAAAGCGTTCACCACTCCCGGATTGGCTTTGCCGCCGGTGGCTTTCATCGCTTGGCCGACCCACCAGCCGAACGCCTTGGGGTTTTTCTTCACGTCGTCGACTTTGTCCGGATTGGCGGCGATCAGATCATCGATGGTTTTTTCGATAGCGCCAGCATCAGTGACCTGGCGCAAGCCCTCGCGCTCGACGATTGCTCCCGGATCGTCGCCGGTTTCCATCATCTTGGCGAACACCTCCTTGGCGATTTTGCCATTGATGGTGCCGTCCTTCACCAGATCCAAGAGCGCGCCAAGCGCCGACGCCTTCACCGGCGAAGCGGAAAGCTCAAGCCCCTGCTTGTTGAGCGCGCCGAACAATTCTTGGCTCACCCAATTGGCCGCTTGCTTGGCGTCGCGGCCTTTGGCGACGGTTTCAAAATACGCCGCCGCTTCGCTATCGCCTGAGAGCACGCGCGCATCGTAAGGGCTGAGTCCATAGCCCTCGACAAACCGCTTCTTCTTCGCATCGGGCAATTCCGGCAGCGACGCCTCGATCGCCGCGATCCATGTTTCATCCAGCACCAGCGGCAGCAAATCCGGATCGGGGAAGTAGCGATAATCGTGGGCGTCTTCCTTCGAGCGCATGGTGCGGGTTTCGCCCTTGTCGGGATCGAACAGGCGGGTCTCCTGATCGATTTTACCGCCGCCTTCCAGGATTTCGATTTGCCGGCGCGCTTCGTACTCGATCGCCTGCATCATGAAGCGCGTCGAGTTCACGTTCTTGATTTCGCAGCGCGTACCGAGGCCGTCACCCTGCTTGCGCACCGATACGTTGACATCGGCGCGCATGGAGCCTTCCTCCATGTTGCCGTCGCACGTTCCAAGCGCGCGCAGGATCGCGCGTACCTTGTTGAAGTACGCCGCCGCTTCCTTGGCCGAGCGAATGTCGGGGCGCGAGACGATTTCCATCAGCGCAACCCCGGCGCGATTCAGATCGACGAAAGTTTCATTGGGCGACAGATCATGGATCGACTTGCCGGCGTCCTGCTCCATGTGCAGCCGCTCGATGCGTACAACAATCGCATCCTCGCCTTCGGGCTCGACTTCGACCTCGCCCTCGCCGACGATCGGCATGGCGAACTGGCTGATCTGGTAGCCTTGCGGCAGATCGGGATAGAAATAATTCTTGCGGTCGAAACGGCTGACCTTGTTGATCGCCGCCTTCAGCCCCAACCCGGTGCGCACCGCCTGCTCAACGCAGAATTTGTTGATCACCGGCAGCATGCCCGGCATCGCCGCGTCCACCAGCGACACATGCGCGTTGGGTCCCCCGCCATAAGCGGCGCTGGCGCCGGAAAACAACTTCGCTTGCGAAGAAATCTGCGCATGCACTTCAAGCCCAATCACCATTTCCCACTTGGCCTTCTGGCCAGGCACAAGCTGATCGGGGCGGGCGGAGCGGACATCGAGTTCGGTCATAGGGGCGATTTATAGCGCTTGGCGCTGGCGCGCAATTCTGCGGGCAAGTTTGTTCGTCTGCGGGCGCTTGGCCCCGCTTGGCGGCGGCGGGTGCGGGGTCCGGACCCAGCGCGTGAATTATCCCGCCATTGCCGCAATCGTTTCCGCCACCGCGACGACGCGTTTTGCTTCTTCCAGATGCAGCAGCTCCGTCATTTTGCCATCGACCTTGATCACGCCCTTGCCGGCGTTATCCGGGAGCGCGAAGGCGGCGATCACGGCGCGGGCGCGGGCGAGTTCGGCTTCCGTCGGCGCGAACACGCCGTTGCAGATCTCGATCTGGCTGGGATGGATCAGGGTCTTGCCGTCGAAGCCGAATTCCAGGCCCTGCCGGCATTCGGCCTCGAATCCCGCGGCGTTGGCGATGTCGTTATAGACGCCGTCGATCGCGGCCAATCCCTCGCCGCGCGCGGCCAGTCACCGCCAGCGCCAGCGCCGCGAAAAACGGCGCGCGCGCCGGTGCCCGGCCGGGCGCGCATCTCCTTGGCGAGATCGTTCGTGCCCATGACCAAACGCGACGAGCCGGGTGCGCGCGCGCGGCGGCGGCGATTTCGGCCAAGTTGAAAATCGCGCGCGGGGTCTCGATCATCACCCAGAGCGAGGCGTCCTCGGGAAAGCCCGCTTCGGTCATCGCATCGTCGAGCGCCACGACATCGTCGCCGCTCTCGACCTTGGGCGCGAGCACGCCGTGCGGATTGCTCTGCGCCCGCCGCGGCGATGTCTTCCCTGCCCCAGGGCGTGGCAAGCGCATTGACGCGCACGATCAGTTCGCGCTTGCCGTAACCGCCGGCCGCGCACCGCCGCCTGCGACTTGCTGCGCGCGCCTCCTGCTTGGCCTCGGGCGCAACCGAATCCTCAAGGTCGAGCAGCACCACGTCGGCGGGCAGCGACTTGGCTTTTTCCAGCGCCTTGGCGTTGGAGCCCGGCATGTAGAGGCAGGAGCGGCGTGGTCTTGAAATTCTGGGGCGTGTGAGCGTGGAATCATGTTGCTTGTCACCGAAGCGAGCGCGCGCGATACATCGCTCGCGCATGAGCGAGCTTAGCCGCCCGAGGACGATTCTGTCGATCCAGAGCCAGGTGGTCGGCGCGCGCGTCGGCAATTCGGTCGCGGCGTTCGCGATCGAGCGGCTTGGGCGTGCGGGTGTTCCAATTGCCAACAACTCTGCTGGGCCGCCGGCCCGATCATGGCGCGCCGGGCGGCGGGCCGATTGCCGGCGGCGACCATGGCATCTCTGATCGAGGGCCTGGCCGCCGACGGCTTGCTTGGCGAGATCGACGCGGTGCTCACCGGCTATCTCGGCGAGGCCGAGCAAGCGGCGGTGATCCTCGACGCGGTGGAGCGGATCAAGGCCGCCAATCCGAAGCGCGCTATCTTCGTCTGCGACCCGGTGCTGGGCGATGACGGCAAGCTTTATGTCGAGCGAGGCCATCGCCGACGCGATGCTGAGCGGCGCTTGGTCCGAACGCCGATTGGCTGATGCCGAACGCGTTCGAGCTTGGGCTGATCGCCGGGCGTGCGATCGAGAGTGCTCGCGCACGGCGCGCGACGCGGCGCGGCGGATCGGAAAGCCGGTGCTGATGTTCCTCGATGCGCACCGCGCTGGGGATTGGCAATCTCTACGCGGCGCCAGGCGGGCGACTGGTTTTGCGAAACCACGCGCCTGCCGCGCGCGCCGAAGGGCGCGGGCGATCTGCTCGCGGCGCTGTTTGCTGGCGCGGCGGCTGCGCGGCGAAGCGCCGGCGGTCGCGCTCGAAGGCGCGACCGGGGCGGTGTACGACGTGATCGTGCGCTCGCTGGCGGCGGAGAGCGAGGAATTGCGCTTGCCGCAGGCGCAAGACGGTGTTGGGCGAGCCGGTGACCTGGCCGCGCGCCGAGCGTTTGGAGTGGTGTGATGGCGCAGGGTTTGTCGCGCCCGGGTTTGAGCGCGTGCACGATGCGTTTGAGGCGCAGCTTCGCGGAGGAACTGGGCGCGGGTTTCGCGGCGGTGCGCGACGGCGAGGTCGTGGTCGATCTCTGGGGCGGCTGGGCCGACCGCGCGCAAACGCGGCCCTGGGCGCACGACACGATCGTGCCGGTGTATTCCACCACCAAGGGCGTGAGCGCGCTGGTGCTGGCGCTGCTCGCCGACAAGCGGGCTCTTCGATTACGAGGCGCCGCTCGCTTTGCTCTGGCCCGCGTTCGGCGCGCACGGCAAGGATCGCGTCACCATCGCGCAGGCGCTGGCGCATCAGGCCGGCGTGCCGGGCTTCATCGAACCGATCGATCCCGATCTCTGGCTCGATCCCGCCAGCGTGCGCCGAGGCGATCGCCGCGCTTGCGCCGTTGTGGCCGCCGGGCAGCGCCAGCGGCTATCATCCGCTCACCTGGGGCTACATCGCCGGCGAAATCGCGCTGCGCGCGGCCGGGCGCTCGCTGGGGACCATCCTGCGCGAGGATATTTGCGCGCCGCTCGGCATCGATTTTCAGATTGGCACGCCCGAAAGCGAGCACGGCCGCTGCGCCGAAATGAAAAAGCCTTCGCGCGCGCGGCGAGTTCGGCGAGATCACGACCCCCGCGCAAGGCCGCGTTCTTCACCCAATGGGCCGCGCCCGTGCGCGGCTCGGCGCATTGGCGCACAATCGAGATCCCATCCGCCAACGGCCACGCCACAGCGCTCGGCGTTGCGCGGCTCTACAGGCTTACGCCAGCGAAGGCGAGATCGCGGGCGCGCGGCTTTTATCGCCGAAGGTTTCGCGGCGCTGACGCAAGCGGCGCTGGCAGCGGCGACGATCTGGTGCTGCCGTACAACATCGATTGGCGCACCGGCGTGATCGGCAATTCCAACCGCATCTACGGCCCAAATGCGGAGGCGTTCGGCCATTCCGGCATGGGCGGCTCGGTGCGGCTTCGGCGATCCGGTCGCGCGCGTCTCGGCCGGCTATGTGATGAACAAGCAATCCCACCACATCATGGGCGATCCACGCGCGCTGCGTTTGATCGAGGCGCTGTATGCTTGTTTGTGAACGCCCTCGGACCGCCGGCTTCCAGCCGGCATACTCGCGTGCAATCACACAGGTCTGTGAAAATTTAGCGGCTGTATGCCGGCTGGAAGCCGGCGGTTCGCGGTTGTGCTTGTGAACGCCCTCGGACCGCGGCTTCCAGCCGGCATACTCGCGTGCAATCACACAGGCCTGTGAAATTTTAGCACTTGCATGCCGGCTGGAAGCCGGCGGTCCGGGGGCGGCGCTATCGTGCGCACAAGAACCTGGGCCCCTGCTCCGGCGCCAGCACTACAGCGGTGAGCGGGCCGCCGAAGCAAGCGCCAGTATCGACATTGATGCGACGCGGATTGACGTGGGGCTCGCTGTCGCGCGTGGGCGTGTGGCCGTGGATGACGCGGATGCCGTCGGTTTCGGGCCGATCGGGCCAACGGCCCGGATCGTAGAATTTCTCCGAGCGCGTCCACATCCGCACTTCGTCTGAACAGTCGGGGAAAATTTTCGGATCGATGCCGGCGTGCACGAACACCAGGCCGCGCGCTTCCTTGTGCAGCGTCACCGGCAGAGCGCGCAGCCAGGCGATGTGCTCGCGGTCGAAGGCGTCGCGCCAATCGTCGGTGTCGCCATTGACGCGCTTGTAGGAGGCGATGGTCTCGTCGCCGCCATTCTCGGCCCAGAAATAGACGCCGATGGATTCTGTTTTCACGTACGCGTGCAGCAGCAATTCCTCGTGATTGCCCTTGAGCGCAATCGCTTCACCGGCGGCGGTCGCCGCCATGGCGCAAACGATCACGCCGCGGCTGTCGGGTCCGCGGTCGATAAGATCGCCGAGGAACACGACTTTGTAGCCGCCGCCAAGCCGGCGCGCATCGTCGCGGATGCTGTCCAGCAAACGCTCTAGCTTGCCCAACTCGCCGTGCACGTCGCCGATACCGTAAAAGATCGTGTCGCTCATTGCCGCAGACTATCCCGGGCCAAGCAGCGGCCGCCAGCCCGCACAGCAGCATGAAACATTCGCCACCCCGGACCGCCGGCTTCCAGCCGGCATACAGGCGTGCAATCACACAGGCCTGTGAAAATTTTGGGTTGCATGCCGGCTGGAAGCCGCCGGTCCGAGGTGGCGGCTTTTCCAGGACATGGGTCCGCGCTAAGCTCGGCCAAGGGGGACAAGCGCCATGGCCGACAATAGCTTTGAAATTTACAAACTCCTGGTCGAAGAGGTGCGCGAGGCGCGGGCCGCGCGGCGCGAGCTTTCCAACATCTTCCTCACCCTCAACACCGCCGGCTTCGGCGCGCTTGGTCTGATCGCGCGCGACAATGGCGCGCTGGGGCCGGCGCTCGCGCCGATGCTGGCGTTCGCGCTGACGCTCATTTGCGTGATCTGGGGAACTTCGAACGCCTATTACACCAAGGTGCTCAAGGCCAAGTACAAGATCATCACCGATTACGAAGACCGGATCGGCGAGCATCCGCTGCGCGACGAGCATGTGGCCATGGGCGGAACCAAAACCATGCGCGCCTTCACTCTGGAGCGAGCCATGCCGATCCTGTTCATCATCGGTTATTGCGGTTTCCTGCTGCTGCAATATGGGCAATGGTTTGAGCCTTGGTGCAAGTACGCGCGCGAATGGCTGGCCAACCTCTAACGCGACACCTAATCCTCGACCCCGACACCAAACCAAATCTGTCCATTCCGGGGCGCACGCAGTCGCGAACCCGGAACCCTGGGGCTGCAAGCGCCGCGCTCGACGATCCCCCTGGGTTCCGGATCGCGCTCCGCGCGTCCGGGATGACGGTGATTTTGTAGGTCACGATTGTTCCCTGCACGGCGCCGCCAGGCGTTGCGCGGCGAGGCGCGCGAACAGAAGCGTCACCGCTTTGCGGCGTGCGCCGGCGAGCGCTTGCAGCGGCGCCTCGCGCAAAATCGCGCCGCCAAACCCGTCAGCCACGATCAGGCCGACTTGGCTAGGGATCAGTTCGCGCGGGAAATCCTCGGTGACAGCGAAATAGAAACGGTCGCAATAATCCTGGTAATCCGGCCATTTCTGGTCGACCGTGAAATCCTCGAGGCACGATTTTGTCTCCACGATCCAGATTTCGCCGGCGCCTGCGAGCCCCATCAGATCGGCGCGGCGGCCGTTGGCGAGCGGGACTTCAAGCAACGCCGCAAGCCCATGGTTGTACAACACGCGCGCGCTGCCCCGCGCCAACAGCGCGGTGACCTCGGGGCGGGAATGGGGCTCGTCCTGCGTCATGGCCACGCTGCTAGCGCATAATCGGCTGCCGGGAAAGCGCTACGCGACCTTGCCCAATTCCCGCGGGCGCTCGACATAGCGCGAGGGCTTTATCGCGCTGAGCACGAACATGTTCTCATTGGGCTCGCGCTTGATGTACGAGATATCGAAATCGGCCTGGTAAAACGGGCGGTAATCGGTCATCGGCGTCATGCCGCATTGGCGCTCGTATTCCGGTTGTTTCAGGAACACCAGCGATTCAAGCATGATCAGCCGCGTGTGCCCTGGATCGGCCCACGCCCACACGCTCTCGGCGCTCGGGGTGATGCCAGCGAAGTGTCCGCCTGGCTTCAGTATCCGCCAAATCTCGGCGAAGAACGACAAGAACGCGCGCCAGTCGCCTTGGGTTCCGAAATGCTCGAGCGTGTGATAGGCGTGCACTTCGCTGAATTCGTTGTCGGCGAACGGCAGCGGCAAATTGTTCAGATCCCAGACCACATCCGGACGGCATTCCTCGTTGAAATCGAGCGTGACGATGTTCGGGCTCCATGCCGCCGAGCCATCGCAAGTCAAACGCTTGGTTCCCTGGTGACCGGCGCGGCCCGCGCCCAGCAACAATTCCCGCATGCTACCCCCCGCGCCGCGCGCCCGAATCGCCGGCCCGCAAAGAATTTCGGCCAAGCCTGTTAAGTCTCCGCCGAACAAGCGCTCGACACGTTGAAGGAATATGTTCCCTACGTTCTGAGATTAGCCCTTGCGGGAGAACGATATCCAAGGGGTAATCTATGTCGACGGGAAATTTGGCATCAAATCCATCCGCTTTGAGCTTTGTGGTATCACGCTCTCGACCTGGATCGTTGGAACCAAAGCCGCTGTTGTTCCAATCCGCGCCCTTGAACTCCCTGATCAGCTCCGTTTCCAAATCGACCACCGTGAAGACATAGATGCGGATCGCCTTGAAATGAACCTCGTTGGGATCGAGGCTTTTACGGTGTCGAACGCTTGTACAATGCCGGTTTAGCCGCCGTCGAAGCCCGGCCTCTCCATCGGTCTTCCCCACGTACACCGGGATACCCTTGTGGAGCAGCAAATACACACCCTGTTCGTCGGGAATTTCCTTGACCACATCGTGCGCCAACGCTGCGGAATCCATTTCGCCAAACACCTGCACCAACCGCCGGAGCAGCGCCGAGGGCAAGTCGAACTCGAATTCTCGAAAGCCCCTCACAGGCCGATCGCTTTCAATCTGGCCGTAGTGTCTAGGTGGCGCTTGACGTGTTTTGCGACCGCTGCGGCCAATGTCACTGGAACGGCATTGCCTAGCTGCCGCATCGCCTCCGACCATGCGCCATGGAAGACGAAGTCATCGGGAAATGTTTGTATTCTAGCGCTCTCCCGCACCGTAAAATAACGCACTGATCCATCCTTGCGGGCCAACATATTTTCACCGCCAGGAACGCCGTGAACGCCAGCTTTTAGCGTCTTGGCGGGTAAATCGAGCGCGCTACCGGTGTGACCCGGATAGGAGCGCGCTCCGGATTGGAATCCATGGTCGCGAATTTTCGAGCTCGCTTCGGGCTCGAATTCTGGGTCCGGCAAGTCGGAGATGGCGTCGCGCGTTGTTTGCCAGGGCGCCAAGCCGGGCTGGAACAGCAATTGATCAACGCGTGAAGCCAGCCTCGGATCCACTCTCCGATCTTGCTTGCGAACCTCGTGACGATCCCAATAGGTCCCGGTTCTGCCCTGATCCCACAGCAACGCCTCCAACGAGTGTGTCGCGCTGGGAAAAGACCATTCAATGTCCAGGTCGTTTCGAAAGCCCACGAACACCACTCGCTCGCGTTTTTGGGGCACTCCAAAATCCGCCGCGTTCAAAACTCGAAACAGTACGCGGTAACGCAATCCTTCACGCGACTTCGAAGTCTGATGTTTTTCAAGACGCCCCAAATGGCCCTGCCAATCCTCCCCGCTTCGGCGAACAAGTTCAGGGAAGCGCAGTTGAAGAGTGACGTAGGAGAGGTAAGTTGCAAACGACGATCGCGTCAGTCCCTTGACGTTCTCAAATATGAAAGCCTTGGGACGCGTCTCGCGAACCGCGCGTACAGCCTCCGGCCACATGTCGCGCTCATCGTCAAAACCCTTGTGCTTGCCGCCAAGCGAAAACGGCTGGCATGGGGGGCCGCCGGTCACGAGATCGACCTTTCCTTCGTGCATTGAGAAGTTGATGGCCCTCACGTCTGACTGAATCGGTTCAGGCCAATGCGCCATCCAACTCGCGCGGCGACGACGGTTTTCGCGCAGCGTGTCGCAGCACCAACGGTCCCATTCGACAACCTGAATTGGAGTGAAGCCTGCTTGCGTAACGCCAAGACCCAATCCGCCCGCGCCTGCGAAAAGCTCTAGCGCTTGGGGACGGCCAACGGGCCTAGGAACCGCTGCAACCTTCTTAGCACGACCGCTGGCATTCGCAGTTGGCATTCCCAAACGACCTCCACATCCCAGCCGACGCGCCGAAGTTCGTTCCGCGTACGTTCGTCCCTTTGTCGATTCGATTCAAGCTTCGGTAGCCAAAAATCCAAGCGAGATTTTGGGAGGCGCGCCAGGCCACAGGCCGGATCTGGGTGACGATGCCAAAAGCACCCATGCACGAAAATGACCTTTTGCCGCGACTTGAAGATGATGTCGGGTTTGCCTGGCAAGCGCGGCCTCTCGAGGCGAAACCGATAACCCGCCCTATGCAGCGCCGAGCGAACGTGTAGCTCCGGCTTTGTATCACGGTGACGCACGAGCGCCATCCGCGCGCTTCGTTCCGCAGGCGTCATCGAGTCCATGCGCGATTATCGCCGAGCAAATGGAAAATGCCTAGCCGCGTGCGCGGGACGCCCCTATTCCGCCGCGATCGCGGCGGCTTTGATGTCGCCCAGCGCGCCGGCGTTGATGCCGAAATTGATGGTCTGCAGATAGCGCGATGCCTTCTTCGGCGATGGCGTCGCCGACCATGTCGTCGCCTTCGGCTTCGAACTCGTCGAAGTTCACATACATGGCGTAGAAGCCCTTGGTGCGCTCGGTGATGATGCCGGCGTTCCACAGCGTCTTCACCAGCACGCGGAAGATGTTGGCGCCTTCCTTCATGTGCTCGCGGCGCGCTTCGTCGGTGGCGACTTCCTGGAAGCCCTGCCATCACCTTGTCCGGGTCGAGCCCGAACTCGGCGTAGATCGCTGGTCATCTGGTGCGGCGCGACGAGATTGAACAGCAGCGTCTGGAAGCAATGCGCGGCCCAGTTCTCGACGATCTCGTGCTCTTCCTTGCGAGAGCTTCGGGATCGTGCGGTCGGCCCAGATCTTCCCGAACTTGTGGTGGAAGGCTTCGTCCGTCATCACCAGCTGCGTCAGCTTCTTGGCCAGCGGATCGTTCCCATTCCTTGATAGATCGTGGCGAAGGCGCCCATGGCGAGGCCTTCGACCAGCATCTGCATGCCGATGATCTTCTTGTAGACTTCCGGCGCGTGCACGATTTCCTGCAGCAGGTCCGCCAGCACCGTGCCGCACGGCAGCGGCGAGCCCCAGCGGGCGATGATGTATTTGGCGAAGGCGGTGACGTGGCGGCCTTCTTCGCGCGTCTGGTTGGCGGCGTATTCCTGCGCGCCCGGATCGCGCAGCACGTGGCAGAGCGAAGCGGAGAGGTTCAGCGCGCCCTGCTCGCCGTGCAGGATCGAGCTCATCACCCAGCGCGCCGACCTGGCTCTTGAAGCGGATGCGCTCGGCCGGCTTGTCGGCGAAGATAATTCGGCGACGTAATCGGTCTGCAGCGCCGGGACCATGTAGTCGGGGATGAAGTCGGTCGTCGTCGGGATCGAAATCGTCCTTGAAGTCGATGTATTTCTTGTCGAGCGGATCCCAGAAATGGTCGTGGGTCGCCGAGATGATCTTGTCGAACGCGCTCGAGCGGTTCAGGTGGCGGTCGATCTCCAGCATCGGCGCCGAAATCGGTCGGCGGCGACGGCGTCGTAGACCTCGTCCTTGGTGATCTGGCGAATGGATTGAGTGGGCGGCGGAATCGGCCATCGCGTCTCTCTCCAGGCGGCGCTTCCGGCGCGCCGCATCAAGCCTCGCAAATAACAGCTCCGGCGCTCGATTTCAAGAAAAATGACGCTTGCGTCAACTTAATTTCAGTGCAAGTCATCCGGCGGCCATGCCGACACATGCCCCCTCGCTCGACGATCTTGACCGCCTGGCCCGCGCCGCCTGGGCCGAACTGCCCGGCGCAATTTCGCGCTCTGGCGGGCGATGTCGTGTTCCGGATCGAGGATTTCGCCGACGAGGAAGTGCTCGCCGAGATGGGCATCGAGGACCCGTTCGAACTCACCGGGCTCTATCAGGGCGTCGACCTCACCCAGGCATCGATCACCGACCCCGCGCCGTCCACGCCGATGGTGTTCCTCTATCGCCGCGCCATCCTCGACGAATGGATCGAGCGCGGCGATGTCAGCTCTGGCGGACCTCGGTGCGCACGTGCTCGTCCACGAAGTCGGCCACCATTTCGGCCTCAGCGACGAGCACATGGACGCGTTGCTGGAGGATTAGGCGGGGGCAATTTCGCACCACCCATCCCGGGATGAATGCTCAGCATTCAGTCCGGGGCCCATAAACACTGCCGCTTGTGTTTATGGGCCCCGGACTTGCGCTGCGCGCAATCCGGGGATGGGTGGTGCGCTACAGCGCGTTGCGCGCTGCCGCCGGGAAATCGCTGAACACGCCGTCGACGCCAGCGGCGTAGAACGCGCGCAGTTCGGCGGCGAGATCGCCGTGGGCGGCGATCGCTTCGCCGCGGCGCAGCTCCAGCGGCAGGAAAATAATTCTCGGCGCGGAAAGTCCAGGCATGCACCAGCAGGCCCGCCGCATGCGCGCGCGCGACCAGATCGGTCGGCGGCAACGAGCGGCCTGTCGCCGTCGCGCGGGATGATCAGCGATTTCTCCACGCCGATGCCGTGACGCCGCGCTCCATGCGCATCGCGCGCAGAGCCTGGGTCGGCGATCATTTCGCGCATAGGTGCGATCGCGCCGATCCCACGGCCCGCCTCGGCGCCGCGATCAATTGCACGCAAGTCCAGCGCAGCGACGACATCTGCGCCAATTGCCAGCAGCGGCCCGACCTCAAAGCATTGCACGAACATCGCTGTCGGCGGCGCTTTGCCCGCCGCCGGCGCGCACGGCGGCGACGAAGGCGGGCACGGGATCGAGCCCCTGCTCGCGCAGAAAGCTCGGGTGCTTCAGTTCCGGATAGATGCCGACGCCCGCCTCGCGCGCCAAGCGCCAACGCCTCGGCGAAGGTCGGGATTTGCTCTTGGCCGTCGAACGCGGCATTGGCCGGGCGCAATTGCGGCAGGCGCTCCTTGCAGCGCAGCGTCTTCAGCTCCGCAAGCGTGAAATCCTCCACCCACCAGCCGGTCGCGGTTTCGCCATCGACGGTTTGTTCGCGGCGGCGGCGCCGCGAACTCGGGATGCGCGGCGACATCGGTCGTGCCGGAAATCTCGTTCTCGTGCCGGCAGACGAGCACGCCGTCCTTGGTCATCACCAGATCGGGCTCGATGAAATCGGCGCCTTGCGCGATGGCGAGACGATAGGCAGCAAGCGTGTGCTCGGGCCGCTCGCCGCTGGCGCCACGATGGGCGATGATTATGGGGGAGGTCGTCTGCGCCTTGTTCATGCTCGCGCACCCCGCCAAGCGCCGCCGCGCCAAGCACGACATCGCGCCGCCTCACACCCGCTCGTCCGAGGGCGCAATGCGCGTCATCAGCAGGCCGGTGAAAACCATCGCGCCGGCATAGATCATCGCCAGCGCGCCATAAACGCCGTCAAGCGCGGAATCGAGGTTCGGGAAATAGCTGCCCGAACTCATGCAGCAAGAAGCGCATTGAGCAACAGGCTGGGCAGCGCGACGCTGACCGCGGCCTCCGCTCTCGTCGCCCGGCGCCTCGCGCAACATCTTCAACACCACGAAACGTGATCAGCGCGCCCAGCGCGGCGACGACGGCCGCCAACGCGAGCGGCGGGGCAAGGCCCGGCAGAAAGAAATATTGTCCGGCGAAACGGAAAATGGCGGCGTTCGCAAGCCAAAGCACAAACCCGATCGCCATCGCGCGCATGATCATGTGTGACGCTCCCCCTCTATGGACCGCCGGCGCCCTCGCCGGCTTAGCGTTTCCGCTCGGTGCAACATGCCGGCGAGGACGCCGGCGGTCCACATTATTTCAGCATCTCGCGCGAGATGATCACGCGCATGATTTCGTTGGTTCCTTCAAGAATCCGATGCACGCGCAGGTCGCGGACGATGCGCTCGACTTCGTAATCGGCAAGGTAGCCGTAGCCGCCGTGCAGCTGCAGCGCCTGGTCGGCGACCTTGAAGGCGGCGTCGGTGACGAAGCGCTTGGCCATGGCGCAATACTTGGTCGCGTCGGGCGCTTTCGCATCCAGCTTGCGCGCGGCGGCGTGCAGCAGCGCGCGCGCGGCGCCAAGTTCGGTTTCCATGTCGGCCAAGCGTAAATTGCGTGTTCTGGAAATCGGCGATTGCGCTTGCCGAATTGCTTGCGCTCCTTGACGTAGGCGAGCGCGCGGTCGAGCGCGTCTTGCGCGCCGCCCAGCGCGCAGGCGGCGATGTTGAGCCGGCCGCCGTCGAGGCCTTTCATGGCGTATTTGAAACCGTCGCCCTCGGGGCCGATGCGGTTCTCGGCCGGCACGCGGCAGTTCTCGAAATTGACGATGGCGGTGGGCTGGGCGCGCCAGCCCATCTTGTCCTCGGGCTTGCCGAACGAGAGGCCCTTGGCGCCGTTCTCCACCAACAGCGTCGAGACGCCCTTTGGCGCCGTCCTCGCCGGTGCGGCACATGACGACATAAAGATCGGAGAACCCGGCGCCGGAGATGAACGCCTTCGCCCCGTTGAGCACATAATGCGCATTGCCATCGGCCTTGGCGCTGGTGCGCAGCGCAGCGGCGTCGGAGCCGGAGCCGGGCTCGGTCAGGCAATAGGACGCGATCGTCTCCATGCGCGTGAGTTTCGGCAGCCAGCGGCGGCGCTGCTCCTCGCTCGCCGAACGCGTCGATCATCCACGAGCACATATTGTGGATCGAGACGAACGCGGCCGTGGCGATGCAGCCGCGCGAGAGTTCCTCGAAGATCAGCGCCGCATCGAGCCGGGTCAGGCCCGAGCCGCCGACATCCTCGCGCACATAAATGCCGGCAAAGCCCAGTTCGGCCAGTTCGCGCAGCACGCCGCGGTCCAAGCCCTCTTCCTCCCAACGGCGCCGCATTGGGCCGCAGCCGCTCTTGCGCGAAAGCGCGCGCGGTATCGACGATCAGGGTCTGGTCTTCGGTCAATTGCATCATTTGCCGCCTCATCGCCGACCTTATAGCTTGCTCGGCCGCGGCGCCAGGCTTTGCCGGCTCAGTTGGGCAGCCTTTGCGGGTTTTCGTCCATGCCGGCATATCGCCAGCCGCGTTGCTCGCTCTCGCGGTCCTGGCCGGGTCGGCGATGGACGCCACCATCAAGCGCCTGGCCGAGACCAACCATGTGCTGCTGGTGGTGCTCGGGCGCTATCTGTTCGGCGCGCTGTTCTCCGTCGCGATCTGGGCGCGCGCCGGCGCCCCGCCGATCAGCGCCGAGATGTGGCGCGTGCACAGCCTGCGCGGTCTGCATCATCGCCATCAGCGGCGCGGGTTTCTTCTGGTCCTTCACCGTGCTGCCGCTGGCCGAGGCGATCACTTATTCGTTCGTCGGCGTGCTGGTCATTCCGTTTGCCGCAGCCATCATGTTGGGCGAGCGGCTGCGCGACTGGAGAGCCTTGCCGCCGGCGCGACTGGGGTTTGCCGGCGTGCTCGTGGCCGCTCAGGGCGCGCCGAGCCTGGATCAATCGCCACTGCACGCTCTCGGCGTCGCCGCGGTGCTGGGCGTCGGCGGTGCTGTTTGCGGTGGCCATGGTGCTGATGCGCGCGCGGGCGCAAACCGACGGGCCGGTTATCGTCAGCCTGCTGGCCAGCGTAACGCCCGCTTTCTTCATGACCGCGCCCGCGCTGGCGCTCGCCCCGCCGCCGACGTGGAGCGATTGGCCGGTATTTGTGCTGCTTGGGCTGTTTGCGGCATGTTTTATGTATTTGCTGGCGCAAGCCTATGCGCGCGCGCAGGCGCAATTCCTGGCGCCGATCCATTATACCGAACTGCTTTGGGCAAGCCTGTTCGGCTATGTGTTCTTTGCAGAAACGCCGCGGCCGCAAATTTACTTCGGCGCCGCGATCATCGTCGCGGCGGGACTGCTCGCGGCTTACGACGAGCGCCGGCGCGCGGCCTGAGCTGCAAGGCGCTGCCGAGCCGCCTAAGCGGGGACGGGTTTTTCCTTGGCCGCCTGCATCGGCGGCAGAGTATGGATTTGCATCTTGCCGTCCTCGCCCTTGATCCGCACCTTGACCGGGCGACCCTTGAGTGCGGTCTGGCTGCAGCGCCCCAGCAAGGCTGGCATCGTGCGCTGATCGCCGGCGATAACGATGATCCAGGCGATGTTGCCGCTGGTCCAATCCTCGGCCGCATCGAGCTATCCGTCACCCTCGCACAGGCGCCGGTCCACCGCATCGGACACATTGGCCCACATCGCCACCGCCGCCGGCGCCGTCATGCCGCGCGCCTGTCGTGCGCCGTCAGCACCAGAATTGCCCGCTTTGGATCGGCGGCCGCCACCATCATCTGGACCGTCGCCAGTGAGGCGGCGCGATGTTCCGGCGATTTCATCAGCACGCTGACAACTTCGCCGAGCGCGACCAAGGTCCGCCGCGAGCGCTCGACGCGGCCTTGACCTCTTCGCGCTTGCGGCCGGCGCGGCGCAGCGGCGGCTTGGCGGCGCGCACTGGTGCGCGCTTCCGGGGCCTTGCCGTTGCTCATTGCAGGGGCCTTGCGCCATTGCTCAGAGGCCGCGTCGGCGCGCCGGCGCCGGCCGCGCAGGAGGCGGTTCCGGTGGTTTCTTCGAAAACAACGCCATCGCTTGCCACCTCCCACGCTACTTTGTACTTGGTCTCAACGCTACTAGCCGACCGAGCGACTTTTGTCCCAGCCAAAAGCAGCGGCACCTTGGGCTCGCGTCTGGGCGGGACGTGAAGCGAATTCACCGACCGAGCGAGCGACGGCATGGATTACGCAGCGTCTTTGCGCCTTCTTGGCCGCCTCCTCCGCGCGTCGGCCGCTCACCTCCACCATATGGTCGAACGCCGCTTCGAAAGTCGCCAGGCCCTTGGGTCAGCGAGCGCAGCTCGATGATGAAGGTCTGCCGCTCGGCGTGGGGCAGATAGGCATCGACGCGGTCCCAGCCGGGCCAGCCCTCGCGCGCCTCGAAGCCGAGGATCTGGCCGTTATGGCTCGACACCGCCGAATTGATTTTCGGCGGTGCCGGAATTGGGCGTGTAGATCGGCGAGCTTCTCGATCGGCTCCAGGACCACTGGGTGCAATCGGCCAGCGCCTCGTGCATGCCGATGCGGCCGGCCATCTGGAACGAATGCTCCGAGGAATCGACGGCGTGGAACGAGCCGTCGATCAAGGTGACGCGACACATCCACGACCGGAAAACCAATCGGGCCCTTGAGTCATCGCGTCCTTCACGCCGGCTTCGACCGCCGGGAATCCATTGCCGCGGTATGGCGCCGCCGTGGATCTTGTCGATGAACTCGAAGCCGCCGCCGCGCGGCAACGGCTTCACTTGGATGATGCAATCGCCGAACTGGCCGTGACCGCCGGTTTGTTTCTTGTGCCGGCCGCGTTTTTCGGCGCTCTTGCGGATGGTTTCCTTGTACGGCGTCGAGGGCCGCGCGGTGTCCACTTCGACATTGAAGCGCGATCTTCAAGCGCTCGATCACCGCCCGCAAGTGCGGCTCGCCCTGGCCCTGCAGCAGGATTTCGTGCGTGATCTGATCGTGCAGCACGGCGAGCCCGGCATCCTCGTCGACCAGTTTCTGCAGCGCGCCGGAGAGGCGCACGTCGTCCTTGCGGTCCTTGGTGGCGATGGCGAGTTGATAGACCGGAAAGCGCTTGGCCGGCGCGACCGCCGCGTTCTGCGCGCCCCGCCGACGGCCAGCAAATCGCCCGCCGCCACCGGATCGAGCTTGCCGATCGGCGGCGATATCGCCTTCGGGCGCGGCGGTACTTTCTTGGTCTGCGCGCCCTGCACCGAAAACAGCGCGCCGGGGCGCTGCGTCGGCGCCGTCGCTCATGGTCAGCTGATCGGAATCGGCCATGGCCTTGCCGAACACGCGCGCGTAAGCGAGCTTGCCCGCCTGCCCGGCGTGGGAAATCTTCATCACGTAGGCGCCGGCGCCTTTGAGCCCCAAGCGCTCGGCGGCGTATTTCGGCTCCGGCGTGTCGTGGCGCAGCGCCTTCAGCAGCCGGCGAATGCCGTAGCCGTGCGCGGTCGAGCCGAAAAACACCGGCGCGATCAGCCCTTCGCGGGTCTCGCGCACCAGATCGGCGAACACCAGATCCTGCTCCGGGTTCACGTCCGAGAGCAATTTTTCCATCAACGTCATCGTCGAAATCGGCGAGCTGTTCGAGCATATGGAAGCGCGCTTCGGTTTCGCGCTCGGCCATGTCGGCGGGGATGTCGATGCGCTTGGAGGGCTTGCCGGTCTGGTAGAGATAGGCGCGCTCCATCGCCAGATCGACAAAGCCGGCGACGTGTTCGTCCTTCCAGATCGGCACTTGCCGCGCCACCAGCGGCAGCGCGCTCACCGGCTGCAGCGCTTCCAGCAGATCGCGGATGCGCCCGCGCGCCTGGTCGATCTTGTTGATGAACAGAGCGTGCGGAACTTTGAAGTCCTCGATCGCCTTCAGGAACGGCTGCAACAGCCCGGCTTTGTCCGGATCGGAATCGGCGACCACGATGCGCCAGGTCGGCCGCCGGCAGCGCGAAATCGGCGTCGGCCAGGAAATCGACCGCGCCGGGCGCATCGATCAGCGCGTAGTGGTCGCCCATATAATCGATGGCGGTGAAACTGGTTTCGGTGGACTGGCCGGCGGCGGCGGGATCGCGCCCGATCCGCCCGAGGCGGCCGAGGCCAGAGCTTGCGTCAACGCCGTCTTGCCCGCCCCGGTGGGCCCGACGACGGCGATAGCTCTGACGATGTTGGCTGTGATTGCTTTCAGGCATGGGCCTTGGCCTCCCTGTTACGGGCGCCGCCCACCGCCTGGCGAGCGGCGGCGCCGCTTCTCGCTTATGCCGGCGTTCACGCCGGGTTGGGGCACTATGACGGGGCGAGCGCGCGGCGGCAATCGGGGGATTGGCGATTAGGAGCGCGAGCCTCCCGGCTCGCCCGCGCGCCAAAGGCGCGCTTTTCGGGCGAAGGCGGCGCGGGGGGCCGTGATCCAAGGTTGTGGGGCGAAGCGCTGTGCTTGGTGATTAGGACGTAACCGCCTTGGCGTACTCCGGCGATAAAACTGGAACGCGCTGCAATAGTCAGAGCGCGGAAATTCTCTGCCGCGTGGGACAAAACGGCCACCTCCCGGGCCAGGTCATCAGATTTGGCGAATGCGGATACTGGTCCACTCGACCACGCAGATCGAAGCCGGCGGCGCGCGCGGCAACAACTACCGGCCACGGACAGCTCTCATCCGCAACAAGGCGAACGCCCATCGGCTTACTCCGCCGCGATAAGGCTTTCCTGCGCCAGATATTCGGCCGCATAGGCGGCGGCCGCCAGAATGTCGGCTTCGCTAAGGTGTGGATGGCCTTTGATTATTTGCGCAGGAGACAAGCCGTCGCCGAGATAGGACAAAACCAGTTCCACCGTGATGCGCGTGCCCTTGATACAGGGCTTACCCATCATGATTTTCGGGTCGCGGGTGATGCGGTCATGGGCCATGCACAAATACTAACGCACGTCAACGCGCGGGCAAAGCCGTTATTCCCTGCGGCAACCAGCTCTGGCCCAAGCGCAGGCGTTTGCGGGCAGGCGCGCCCGCTCCCCCTCGATGGGGGAGCTGTCGCGCGCGAGCGCGACTGAGGGGGTGAGGCCCGGAGAAGTTTCCGGTTGAGCCTCCGGAGGCGTCTGCTTCATCGTCGGCGCGCGCACCCCCTCCGGCTCGCTACGCTCGCCACCTCCCCCATCGAGGGGGAGGTCAAGCCGCTTTCTTGTCGCTCTTGCCGTTGAACAGGAAATCGTTGCCGTCGAAGCTGACGCGCACGCGGTCGCCGTCCTTGACCCGGCCTTCCAGGATCAGCCGCGCCAGCGGGTCTTGTACGTCTTTCTGGATCACGCGCTTCAAGCGGCCGCGCGCCCCAGGCCGGATCGTAGCCGCGTTTGGCGAGTTCGCTCTTGGCGCGCGCGTCGAGTTCCATGCTCATGTTGCGCGCGGCGAGCAGCTTCTCCAGCCGCTTCAGCTGGATATCGACGATGGCGCTCATCTGCGCCGCGCTCCAGCCGCTTGAACAGGATGATCTCGTCGATCCGGTTGAGGAATTCCGGCCGGAAGCGCGCGCGCACTTCGTTCATCACCGGCCCGCGCACATCGTCGACATCGGCGCCTTCGGGCTGCTCGGCCAGGAATTGCGCGCCGGAATTCGAGGTCATGATCAGGATGGTGTTCTTGAAATCGACAGTGCGGCCCTGGCCGTCGGTGAGGCGGCCATCGTCGAGCACTTGCAGCAGCACGTTGAACACGTCCGGGTGCGCCTTCTCGATCTCGTCGAACAGGATCACCTGATACGGCCGCCGCCGCACGGCTTCCGTGAGCGCGCCGCCCTCTTCGTAGCCGACATAGCCCGGAGGCGCGCCGATCAGGCGCGCGACCGAATGCTTTTCCATGTATTCGGACATATCGACGCGCGTCATCGCGTGCTCGTCGTCGAACAGGAACTCCGCCAGCGCCTTGGTCAGTTCGGTTTTGCCAACGCCCGTCGGCCCCAGGAACATGAACGAGCCGATCGGCCGGTTGGGATCCTGCAAGCCCGCGCGCGCGCGCCGCACCGCGTCGGACACCGCGCGCAACGCCGGCTCCTGGCCGATCACGCGCCTGCGCAGCTTGTCCTCCATCTGCAGCAACTTCGCCTTCTCGCCTTCGAGCATTTTCTCGACCGGCACGCCGGTCCAGCGCGACACCACCGCGGCGATGGCTTCGGCGTCGACCACTTCCTTCACCAGCCCCTCGCCGCCGGCTTGTCTTCTCAGCATCGGCGATCTGCTTTTCCAGTTGCGGAATGCGGCCATATTTGAGCTCCGAGGCGCGCGCGAGATCGCCGCGGCGCACGGCTTGCTCGTACTCGTTCTGCAGCCGCTCCAGTTCTTCCTTGGATTTGGAGGTGACTTGCAGCTTCTGCTTTTCCGCGCTCCAGGTCGCGGTGAGTTCGCGCCGAGCGGGTTTCCAGATCCTTGATCTCGGCATCGAGCTTCTTGGCGCGATCCTGCGAAGCGGGGTCTTTTTCCTTCTTCAGCGCTTCGATCTCGATCTTGAACTGGAGCATGCGGCGGTCGAGTTCGTCGAGCTCCTCGGGCTTGGAATCGACCGCCATGCGCAGGCGCGAGCCGGCTTCGTCCATCAGATCGATGGCTTTGTCCGGCAGGAAGCGATCGGTGATGTAGCGATGCGAAAGCTGCGCCGCCGCGACGATCGCCGCATCGGAAATGCGCACGCCGTGGTGCTGCTCGTACTTGTCCTTCAGGCCGCGCAGGATCGAGATGGTGTCTTCCACGCTCGGCTCGGCGACGAACACCGGCTGGAAGCGCCGCGCCAGCGCCGCGTCCTTTTCCACGTGCTTGCGATATTCATCGAGCGTGGTCGCGCCGACGCAATGCAGCTCGCCGCGCGCCAAAGCCGGCTTCAGCAAGTTCGACGCATCCATCGCGCCTTCGGCTTTGCCGGCGCCGACGAGCGTGTGCATTTCGTCGATGAACAGAATGATCCCGCCCTCGGCGGCGGTGACTTCGTTCAGCACCGCTTTCAGCCGCTCCTCGAACTCGCCGCGGAATTTCGCGCCGGCGACCAGCGAGCCCATGTCGAGCGCCAGCAGCTTCTTGTGCTTCAGGCTTTCGGGCACGTCGCCATTGACGATGCGCAGCGCCAAGCCCTCGGCGATGGCGGTCTTGCCGACGCCCGGCTCGCCGATCAGCACCGGATTGTTCTTGGTGCGGCGCGACAGCACTTGGATGGTGCGGCGGATTTCCTCGTCGCGGCCGATCACCGGATCGAGCTTGCCCTTGCGCGCATCCTCGGTGAGGTCGCGGGCATATTTCTTCAGCGCATCGTAGTGATCCTCGGCGCTAGAGGATTGCGCGGTGCGGCCCTTGCGCAATTCGGCGATCGCCTGCTTCCAGCTTTTGCGGCGTGAGCCCGGCTTTCTTGAGGATTTCGCTGGCCTTGCCTTCGGCGATGGCGAGGCCGAACAGCAGCCGTTCGGCGGTAACGTAGCTATCGCCCGCCTTGGTCGCGGCCTGCTCGGCGGCGTCGAGCGCGCGCGAGAACGAGGTCGCCGCGTACATGCGGTCACCGCCGCCCTGCACTTTCGGCAGCGCCTGCACGGCGGCGTTAACCTCGTCGCCCGCCTTGCGCGGATCGGCGCCGGCCGCGCGCATCAGCTCCGCCGCCAGCCCTTCGCGGTCGTCGAGCAGCGCCTTCAGCAGGTGCTGGGTTTCCAGCTGCTGGTTCTGTTCGCGCAGCGCGATCGTCTGCGCCGCCTGCACAAATCCGCGCGCGCGCTCGGTGAGCTTTTCCATATCCATGAGCGACCCTCTACGGCGTCCCCGCGCGACCGCCCTTAAGCACGATCAAACGCGGCATGTGATGTTGCTGGAGTTGAGGTAGGTGTGGCGGATGGGGCACACAAGGGGAAGTGGAACTCTGAAGCCCTCTCCCTCGCGGAGAGGGCGCCGAGCGTAGCGAGGCGGGTGAGGGGCGCGCCGACACGCCGGCGCTGCGTAATTGGCCCCCAAACCCCCGGCTCACTGCCCCGTCATAACGATATTCCAATCGACCACGTGTCCCGCAGCCCGCAGCTCCTTGGCCAGGCCATGGCGCCAATCGGAGCCCTCCTCAAACGCAACGTAGACAATGCCTGCGAAGTCCGTCGGAACCTCTACGTCTCCTCGTTTGAGAGCGCAGACCCGCTCGCGTCCAAGCAATCCGATGAAGTAGCCGAGTTCCAGTATCACGTTCTGACGGGCGCGGGGTCCCAGTTCGGCGCCCGATTTCCCCCCAACGTCGTCCGGAGTCAGCAATACAACGGCAAAGCTCACGTTGCTGTGTGCTTCAACTTTCTCAACGATAGTCTTGCCGCGATTGGCCTGCTCGTGAAGTATAATGGGGCGAAAACCCAATTTCTCGAGGAACCTCGCGACCGACTCGCGCGCGCCCTCATCGTGCCCGTGGACGACGAAAATGTCGCGGGACAGCGTAAACTTAGCGGCAGATTTGACCTCAACTGCGGTTACGGGAGTGGCTTCGACGAGATCTTCTCCAAGCGACCTGATGGCCTCGCCGAGGAGCGCGATTGAATCGCGCTTGTTCTTCGAGGCACCCTGGGTGTATTCTGATAGTGGAGTTGGCGGTCCGTCCATGACAAAGAACATCGCGCTGTAAGCAATATCGCCGGCACCGATGAAGCGCCTGTACTGTGTAGTGCCCGGATCAAATGTCTTCTCAATAGCTTCTTTCACTCGCTGTTCGAGCGCGGCCAGTTCCGGTGGATGCCCTTCCGTCATCGCCGAAGGGTCAAATTCTTCAACCGCTGCCAGCACGCGTCGGAGACGATCAACGCCTCTCTGCATTTGCTCCGCGCTTAGCGTGGCTCGTTGCGGGATTTGTGGAGAAGGAGGACGGCGAGCCATCGATGTTCCTGATTCTAACAGCCGTCGAATTTCTACAACGTAGATTTTCCGAGCGCGAGGGCTGCGTCCCCTCTTGCCAGCGCCAGGGGTGGCGGCGGGCGGGCCGACAAGCGGGCGGCTGTGCGTTTGCACGCCCCTCACCCCCTACCCCCTCCCCGCAAGGGGGAGGGGGTCGCTAATCATCGGGAGCTAATGCGCCATCAGCAGCGGCACGGTCGCGGTGCGCAGCAGTTCGCGCGTGGCGCCGCCGAACACCAGTTCGCGCAGGCGCGAGTGGGCGTAGCCGCCCATGACCACGAGGTCGGCTTGCAGCGCGTTGGCCTCTTCCAGGATCGCCAGCGGAGGCCGAGCGGCCCATGCTGTCGACGTTGCGCACTTCCGCTTTCAGCCCGCGCCGGCTCAGGTGCGCGGCGATATTGGCGCCGGGCTGGTCGCCGTGGCCGAACATTTTCGGCTTGGCGTCCACCGTCATCACCGTGATCGCGCGCGGCCTTGCCGAGCAGCGCGCGCGCTTCCGAAAGCGCGCGCGTGGCTTCGCGGCTGGCGTCCCAGGCCACCACCACGCGCTTGCCGATGCTCGCCGCCTTTCCATTTCGGCGGCGCGATCAGCGCCGGGCGGCCGGAATGAAACAGCACGCCTTCGACGATCTCCTCGCGCAGCTCCGCGCCGGCGCCATCGCGGGCGCGTCATCACCGCGACGTCGGCATAGCGCGCGTGCACGGCGGCGACCCGGCCCAGATCGCGCGACAGCGCCTCGGCGTTGCGCAATTCGCAACGGCGCTCGACTGCTTGCCAGCCGCGCTTCGACGCGTTTGCGCTCGGCCTCGGCGTCCTGGCGCGGGCGCGGCCCAGCAGCTCGGCCCAGACCCCGGCGACCACAGTCGGCTCATAGGCCAAGCGGTTCGTCCGGCAAGCGGCGTGAGAAACGCCGCCGCGAGGTGCGCCGTCGCATTGCGCTGGCGCCAGCGCTTCGCCCAAGCGCCAGCGCCGGCTCGTCGGCCTCCGCCTCGGACGACGATGACAAGGATGTCTTTCCAGCTCATGGGCAGGACCTCGATTCCTGCCGGCCATGATACGCCTCGCTCGCTGCATTGGCTAGAAAGCCAGGACAGAACCTGGCGCCGGGGCTTGCAGCCGCCTTGAGGCTGCGCAAAGTCCTCGCGCACCGAAGGAAGACCTGCTCATGAACATTCGCGTTCCGACGCCTACATCGACGGCAAGTGGCGCAGCGCGCGCCAAGCGATTCCCGGTGCTTCAACCCGGCGACGCAGGAGGTGATCGCCGAGGTCCCCGATCTGGGCGCGGCCGAAACCGAAGAAGCCGTCGCCGCCGCGCACGCGGCGTTGCCGGCCTGGGCGGCGCAAGCCCGCCAAGGAGCGCGCCGCGATCCTGCGCGCCTGGTACGATCTGATGATGGCCGACATCGACCGGCTGGCGCGGCTGATCACCATGGAAGGCGGCAAGCCGCTGGCCGAAGCCAAGGGCGAAGCGGCTTACGGCGCCTCGTTCGCCGAATGGTTCGCCGAGGAAGCCAAGCGCGCCTACGGGCGCACCATCCCCACCACCACCGCCACGCGCCGCTATATCACCATCAAGCAGCCGATCGGCGTGTGCGCGGCGGTGACGCCGTGGAATTTTCCGATGGCGATGATCACCCGCAAGGCCGCGCCCGCGCTGGCGGCGGGCTGCACCATCGTGCTGAAGCCGCCGTCGCAAACGCCGCTGACGGCTCTGGCGCTGGTTGAGCTGGCCGAGAAAGCCGGCGTGCCGGCGGGCGTGTTCAACGTGGTGACCACCAACAAGCGCCTCCGAGCGTCGGCAAGCGTGTTGTGCGAAAGCCCGCTGGTGCGGAAGTTTACCTTCACCGGCTCGACCGAAATCGGCAAGAAGCTCGGCGCGGCGTGCGTCGGCTCGACCGTGAAGCGCGTTTCGCTCGAACTTGGCGGCAACGCGCCGCTGATCGTGTTCGCCGACGCCGATCTCGACAAAGCCGTGAAAGGCGCGATCGCCTCGAAATTCCGCAACGCCGGGCAGACCTGCGTGTGCGCCAACCGGATTTTGGTGGAGGATGCGATCTACGATGCGTTCTCCAAGAAGCTCGCCGACGCGGTGTCGAAGCTCAAGGTCGGCGACGGCGCAAGCCGAAGGCGTCGAGATCGGCCCGCTGATCGACAGGCAACGCCATCGAGAAAGTCGAAGCCATGGTGGGCGAAGCGCTGGCCTCGGGCGCCGTGGCGCTCACCGGCGGCAAGAAGCACGCCGCCGGCGCGCAATTCTACACGCCCACCGTGCTCGCCAACGTCACCCGCGAGATGCGCGTCAACACGCGAGGAAATTTTCGGCCCGGTCGCGCCGCTGATCCGCTTCAAGTCCGAAGACGAAGCCATCGCCATCGCCAACGACACCGAGTTCGGGCTCGCCGGCTATTTCTTCACCGCGCGACGTCAACCGCGCCTGGCGCGTGGCCGAGAAGCTCGAATACGGCATGGTCTCGATCAACGAAGGCGTGTTCTCCAACGAAGTCATCCCGTTCGGCGGCATGAAGGAAAGCGGGCTGGGCCGCGAAGGCGGGGTCGAGGGGCTGGAGGAATATCTGGAGACGAAGTTCGTGAACTTCGGGGGTTTGCTTGACGCGCAGGACATCGATTGCCGAAAAGGCAGCACCGTCATTCCTGGGGTCGGCGAACCGAACCCGGAACCCAGAGGCTGAAGCGACGCGTCTGTTGCCCCTGGCGTTCCGGATCGCGCTCCGCACGCCGGAATGACGGCTATCGATTTGGCGCGCGCAGGGCGGGCTGCAAGCATCGCAAGATCGCGCCTCCGGCCCAGCGACGGTCGGTAGTCGCCAGCGCCTCGCGCTGGATCGTTGCAGTCAACGCCCGATCAAGAGCCGCGTCGGGACGCCGGCGCTCGCATATCGTGATCAATGAACCATGCGGCTACGTCTACGTCCTCGGCAGCGCGCTCGGCGCGGATCGGCGCACTTATGTCGGCTGGAGCGTCGACATCGAAGCGCGCCTGGCGCTGCACAATGCCGGCCTCGGCGCGCGCTCGACGCGCGGGCGCGCCTGGGTGCTGCTCTACGCCGAACGCTACCCGACGCGCCGCGAAGCCATGAGCCGCGAATGGTCGCTCAAGCGCGACCGCCGCTTTCGCGCCGCGCTGGCGAGCTTGCTGTAGCGCCGCTATCATCGCATCGCGATGCCGCCGCCAATCCCTCCCCGCCTGGCTCTACACCGACCAGCGCTTCTTCGAGCTCGAGCGCGAGAAGGTGTTCGCCAGGCCTGGCACATCGTCGGCCACATCAACGATGCGCCGAACGCCGGCGATTACATCACGCTCGACATCCTCGGCGAGCGCGTCGTCACCGTGCGCGGCGAGGACGGGAGCTGCGCTCGTTCCACAATGTCTGCCGCCACCGCGCCGGCAAGATCGCCGGCGAAGCGCGCGGCTCATGCGGCCATCGGCTGGTGTGCCCCTATCACGCCTGGAGCTACAAGCTCGACGGCAAATTCGCCGGCGCGCCGAAATGGCAGGGCTTCGAGAGGCTGAAGGCGAACGCACTCGGCCTCAAGCCGGTGGAGCAGGAGATCTTCTATGGGCTTCATCTTCATCCGCTTCGCGCCCGGCCTGCCCAGCGTCGCCGAGATGATGGCGCCCTATGCGGAAGAGCTCGCGGCGTTCGAACTGGAAAAGCTCGTCCCCAATGGCCGCGTCACGCTGCGCCCGCGCCCGGTGAACTGGAAAAACGTCGGCGACAATTATTCCGACGGCATGCACATCCCCGTCGCGCATCCCGGCCTCTCGCGCCTGTTCGCCGGCACCTACAAGATCGAAGCGCAAGCGAATGGATCGATAAGATGTGGGGCGACATCACCGATGACGCCCTCGAACCAATTGGTCCGAGCGCGCCTATCAGAAACTGCTCGACGCGTTTCGACCACATCCCGCGCCGAGCGCCGCCGGCTCTGGGTCTATTACAAGCTCTGGCCCAACATCGCCTTCGACATCTATCCCGACCAAGTCGACTTCATGCAATTCATCCCGGTCTCCGCCACCGAAACCATGATCCGCGAAATCGCCTACGTGCATCCCGATCCGAGCCGCGAAATGAACGCCGCGCGCTACCTCAATTGGCGCATCAACCGCCAAGTCAACGCCGAGGACACCGCTTCTGATCGAAGCGCGTGCAGGAAGGCATGAAAGCTCCAGCTACGCCACCGGGCCGCTCGTCGCCGAGCGAAGAATGCCTGATCTCGTTCGGCAACCGCATGCGCGCGCTGTTTCCGGAAGCGAGCCTGGAACGCGCGCCGGGATAGCCAGTACAAACGCTCCGGTTCGGCCTCAGACCGGAACGAATTCTGTCGGCCGCCGGCAGCGTCAGCGCCAGATCGTCGTCGCGGCGAGCTCAAACGAGGAGCAGCAGCGCGCGCAAAAGGCGACGTCGCCAACGATGGTGCGGAAGGTGGAGGGCCGGCGTTGCAGCGGCGTCTGGCAGGTCGGACAAGGCTCGCCGATATGTTTCTCGTGCATGGGCGTTCTCCGACTCTCACGTTAGTGCAATAATGATGAACAAATCCTTACAGCGCACCTCATTTCCCATGATGCGTGCGTGGTGCGCGCGGATGCGCGGGCCACGCGCAATGTGGCGGACATTCATTTCCTTCCTGCCGTTCTTGGCGCGGCTAGAGCGTGCGCTGCCTTGAGCGCGGAAAGGAGCGTTGCTTCGTCGATCAATTTCAAGTCGCAGCGCGTCGCGCCCATGCGTGCCCCAGCCGCCGGGGACACGGCGCGAATCGCTTCGCGGCGCCTGCTCGCAATAGAATTCCTGCAAGCCGCGTCGAACATCAAGTTGATATCCGACGCCGCAGTTGGCGAGCGTGGCGAAAATCTTGCGAGGCGTGCGGAACGCGGCGCGGTCGAAGTGCGGCGCTTCGCTGGCGTTATCCAGCGAAAGCGCCAGTTTGCGCGCGCGGGCGGGGGTGACGGCCAAGGGGCTAGCCCTCGCCCGGCGGCGCCGCGGCCTCCAATTTGCGCCGCACCGCTTCAAGCTCGCGCTGGATCAGCGCCAGCCGGTCGTGCATCGACCACAGGGCCACCCCCGCCGCCACCAGCAGCACCAGAATTGTCAGTTCCGCGGGCGATCCCATGCACCACTCCTCCGCCGCCATGATATGCGAGCCGGCGGCGGGCCTGGCAACACTTGACCCTGCCCAGGTTCGCTCTAGTGTCCGGCGCTTCTCCGGGGAGCCCGCATGACGCGGCTGAGAGGCGGGTTTCGGCCCCGCGACCCGCCAACCTGATCCGGGTCATGCCGGCGGAGGGAGAGACTTATGAAGCCTGACATCACCTTTATTCTCGCGCGCATTATCGGGCCGGTATTCATAGTCGCCGGCATCATGTTGATTTCCGAGCACGCCCGCATGCGCGCCATGATCGGCGATTTCCTGGGCAGCGACGCCCTGATGGCGTTCACCGGCTTCACCTTGCTGTTCGTTAGCCTCACCATGCTGGCGCTGCACCAGCGCTGGGACACCATTACCGGCGCGTTGATCTCGGTGATCAGCTGGGTGACCTTGGCGCGCGGGGCGCTGCTGCTGCTGCGGCCGAGCCTCGTGCGCGACGCCGGCGTCTACGCTGTCACTCAACCTCTCGTCATGCCAATCGCCGGCTGCGTTATCGCCTTGATTGGGGTCTGGCTCTCCTACTCCGGCTACATCGCCGGCACCCTGCGCGCGGAGACATACAGGTAATGAACAAACCCATGCCGCCATCGGCCTTCGCGACGCCGAAAGTAAGCACTGGCGCCATTGTCGGCTCGCGCAAAGTGTACGCTTCGGGCTGCGCGCATCCCGATCTGCGCGTGCCGTTCCGCGAAGTGGCGCTGCACCCAAGCGCGAACGAACCGCCGGTGACGATCTACGATCCGAGCGGGCCGTACACCGATCCGGATGTCGAGATCGATATCGATGCAGGCCTGGCGCGCCCGCGCGAAGCCTGGGTGCAAGCGCGCGGCGATGTGGAGGAGATCGAAGGCCGCGCGGTGCAGGACGTCGACAACGGCAATGTCGCGCCGGAAAAGCTGACTCCCGCATTTCCCGGTGAAGCCAAGCGTGCTGCGCGCCGAAAGGCCGGCGCGCTGCGTCACGCAGCTTGAATATGCGCGCCGCGGCATCATCACGCCGGAAATGGAATTCGTGGCGATCCGGGAGAATTTGCGGCGCAATGGAGCGCGCCGCCTCCGGCAACGGCAGCATACGCACGGCCGGAGGGTGCGCGTCCCCGTTCCACGCGACGGCGAATCCTTCGGCGCCTCCATCCCCGATTTCGTCACCCCGGAATTCGTCCGCAGCGAAATCGCGCGCGGGCGGGCGATCATTCCGGCCAACATCAACCACGCCGAACTCGAGCCGATGATCATCGGCCGCAACTTTCTGACCAAGATCAACGCCAATATCGGCAATTCCGCCGTCACCTCCTCGATGGCCGAGGAAGTGGAGAAGATGGTCTGGGCGATCCGCTGGGGCGCCGACACGGTGATGGACCTCTCCACCGGCCGCAACATCCACAACATCCGCGACTGGATCATCCGCAACGCGCCGATCCCGATCGGCACCGTGCCGATCTATCAGGCGCTGGAAAAAGTCGGCGGCGTGGCCGAGGATCTGAGCTGGGAAGTCTATCGCGACACTTTGATCGAGCAGGCCGAGCAAGGCGTCGATTATTTCACCGTCCATGCCGGCGTGCGGCTGGCTTACATCCATCTCACCGCCAAGCGCGTCACCGGCATCGTCTCGCGCGGCGGCTCGATCATGGCCAAATGGTGCCTCTCGCCACCACAAGGAGAGCTTCCTCTACACGCATTTCGAGGACATCTGCGAAATCATGCGCGCCTACGACGTGAGCTTCTCGCTCGGCGACGGCCTGCGCCCCGGCTCCATCGCCGACGCCAACGACGCCGCGCAATTCGCCGAACTGGAAACGCTGGGCGAACTCACCAAGATCGCCTGGAAGCATGGCGTACAAGTGATGATCGAAGGCCCCGGCCACGTGCCGATGCACAAGATCAAGGAGAACATGGACAAGCAGCTCGCCGTCTGCGGCGAGGCGCCGTTCTACACCTCGGGCCCGCTGACCACCGACATCGCGCCCGGCTACGACCACATCACGTCGGCGATAGGCGCGGCCATGATCGGCTGGTTCGGCACGGCGATGCTCTGCTACGTCACGCCGAAAGAGCACCTCGGCCTGCCCGACCGCGACGACGTGAAAGCCGGCGTCATCACGTACAAGTTCGCCGCCCACGCTTCCGACCTCGCCAAAGGCCACCCCGCCGCGCGCCTGCGCGACGACGCGGTCTCGCCGCGCCCGCTTCGAATTCCGCTGGGAAGACCAGTTCAATCTCGGCCTCGACCCCGACACCGCCCGCGCAATTCCACGACGCCACGCTGCCGAAGGAAGCGCACAAGACCGCGCACTTCTGCTCCATGTGCGGGCCGAAATTCTGCTCGATGAAGATCACGCAGGATGTGCGCGATTATGCGAAGGCGAAGGAGGAAGCCGAGCGCGGCATGGCGGAGATGAGCGCGAAGTTTCGCGATGGGGGCGGGGAGATCGAGGTGGCGGTGAAAAACTAGCGCCTCCCTCTCCCTCCGCGAGGAGGGAGAGGGCTGGGGTGAGGGTGGAGCGCCGAGGCCAGAAGGACTGCGCGCAATCAACTCGGCGCACCGCTCACGATAATTGACGTTGCACACCCGAGCGCAAAATCCGTGTGTGTCACTGTTTCCTGTTTCTGTAGGTGGTTCCGAACTCGGACGCTTGGCGACCCGAGCCCCTGTGGGTACTGGTGAGGCGCGCGCGCGAGGTAGCGTTTCTCAGCGCGCCCTGCCCTCACAACCGGGTCGCGGCACCAGTGCAGTCCCTCTTGCCGCCGGGTCGGTCAAGTGGTGCGCGCCGGCTTGCGGGCGCTCAAGGCCGAGGCGGAGGCCGCCAAGCTCGCCGCGCTCAACGCCGCCATCCAGGAAGGCATCGAGCCCGGACCGCCGGCCCCGATCCATGACATCGGCGCTTGGCTGGATGAGATTGACGCCGAGGTTGAGGCCCAGATTGTCGCTGAAGACGCCGCCGCACGCATTCCGGCCGAATGAGAAAGCCAGATTACAGGCCCGCCGAGCGCGCTGATATCAGCAACCTGCACGCTTGGCGCTCGCGCCAAGCGCGAGGGTTGGGGCGAGGGTGGAGCGCAACGCCAGACGAAATCGCGCTTAGTGGAACAGCCCGTAGAATTCTTGAGATAGGACAAAAACCGCAAAGGGGATCACCGGAACCTGCAGTATCCCCGAGACGCCCAGCACCGCGATCACCGCCGTTGGAAGGATCTTGTTCTCTGGATCCATTGCCGCTTCGACTTGAGCGTGGATCTCGGGATGCTCCTTGCTCCACATTTCGATGTGCCCGCCCCAACCCATCATCAGGAAAGCTGTCGGCGCCACGTTGATTAAGAACGAGCCCAAAGTGGATGGTTTCGTGGGCGTAGTAGTACGTTCTGGAACGGATTTCAGCGTCTTGTGATTCGGCTAGGCCCGCAGCCCAATCGATCAGAAACCACCCGTGGAGCAGTGAAACGATGAGCGCTCCGGGAATTGTGTAGCTCAGGTGCGGCGCGATCGCGTGCCAAGTGCATCCAAGCGCGCCGAGCTTGCGGACTGGCTTGGCGGGCGGCGACACATCGGGGCTTGGTTCAGCGCCAAGTTCGGCAGGGCCGGCGCGCCAGGAGCGAATCGCACTCAACCAACGCCCGCCGCCGCGGCGATCTGAGAATGAGCGTAAAGATGCCGACGAGAATGGCGACGCCGACCAAGAACAGCGTAAGCATATAGGCGTCGTCGGAATTCATTTTGTTCCAGGCTAATAACGCCGCTCAACAATGAAATCGACCGCTTCCAGCAAAGTGCGGGCGCGGGGGCCGAACAGGGAGAGGTGTTTTTTCGCTTGCGCCGCCAAGAGACGCACCCGGTCGCGAGTTTGATCGGCGCCGAGAACAGTGACGAAATTGACCTTGCCGCGCGCCTTGTCCTTGCCGACCGCCTTACCAGTGTCGCGCACCACGCCTTCGGCGTCGAGCAGATCGTCGCGCATCTGAAACGCCAGGCCGACATCGTGCGCGTAACGCGAAAGCGCCGTGCGTTCGGCCTCGGAAGCGCAGCCGATCATGGCCCCGGCCTCGACCGCGAAATTGATTAGCGCTCCGGTTTTCAGCCGGTTCATGCGCGTTACCGCGATCAGGTCCGAGCCGATATCGGCGCCCGCCATGTCGGCCACCTGCCCCGCCACCATGCCCAGCGGCCCCGCCGCCCGCGCCAGCGCCGCGATCAGCAGACAACGCATTTGCGGATCGGGGTGGCTGGCGGGTTCGGCCAGGATTTCGAACGCGAAGGTCAGCAGCGCATCGCCGGCGAGCAAGGCGGTGGCCTCGTCGAAGGCGCGGTGCAGAGTTGGCCGGCCGCGGCGCAAATCGTCATCGTCCATGCACGGCAGATCATCATGGATCAGCGAATAGGTATGCACGCACTCGATCGCCACGGCGGCGCGCAGCAGCGCGCCTTCATCGGCGTCGAACATGCGCCCGGCTTCCAGGGTAAAGAACGGGCGCAGCCTTTTGCCGCCAGCCAATGCCGAATAGCGCACGGCTTCCATCAGCCGCGCCTCCGAGCCCTGCCCGCGCGGCAGCAGCGCATCAAGCGCCACCCGCACACGCTCGGCGGTTTCTTTCAGTCGCGTTTCAAGGTCTGCCATGCACTCCCGTTAGCAGAGCCCCTGGTGCGTGCAAAGCTCCTGTCCCCGACCCCTGGTGGGGGAAGCCCCCCCCAGCGCGCATCCCAACCGCGTTGGGCGCGTTAAATTTTTGATGAGCGAGGAAAATGGCCGGCGGGGGAGGCACAGGCCTCAGCGGTGGCGCCGCGCGCGCGGCAGCGGCGAACTCGGCGCACGCGCGCAGTCGCTCCCCTCGCCGCGCGGTTTCTTGTCGCTGGCGGCGGTTTGTTCCATCGCCTGCTTGCGCCAACTCGACACCATGCTCGCGCTGGCCCCATGACGGCGCGCCACGCTGGCGACAGTTTCGCCGGGCGCGAAGGTCTCGCTCACGATCACTTGCTGTTCGCGCCGCGACCAGCGTTTGCGCGCTGGCGCCGAGGCTCCGTCCTGGCGCCCGTCCGTGACGGCCCGGCGCGAGGATGCAACCTCCAGCACCTCGCCTTGGGCGCGCGCGAATTGGCGATTGCCGTGGACGATTGTGGGATCGACGAGGCCGCAATCGCCCTCGGCGCCGGCCTCCAGCAGCGCCGCGGCATGCGGCGCCTTAAAATTACCCCAGCCGCCGCCCGCGCGGTTGGCGCGGGGCGGCTTGGCGGCGGCGCGCGCTTGCGCGTCGGCGCGGACAATGGCGGCGTTGGCGGCCACTTGAAGGCTAGCGACATCCCCGGAATCGTTGGCGGCGACGGGCGCTGGAGCGCGCACGCTGAGTAAATTCGCGGCGGCGGCGTGCATGGCGGCTGTTTCCGAGCGGATGCTCTCGGCGACGCGCATGGCTTCGGCGACCGCGCCGCGGGTGGTTTCGCGCACCGCGCTGGCGGTCTCGTTGGCGGCGAACACCGCCTCTACAGTCGATTGACGCGTCGCGTCGGTCAAGCGCGTGGCCTCGCCGAGGTCTTCGAGCATCCAACCCACGCTGGTGTTGAGCGAAGCCGCGGATTCCGAGACAGACGCCGCCGCTTGCTCGAACGCCGCGCCGCGCTCGCCGATTGTGTTGGCGGCATCGGCGAACGAGGCCATCTGCGATTCCAGCGCGGAATTAACCGTGGCGACTTCCGCATTCATCAGTTTGGCAGCGCCCCGCATCAGCTGAATTCTGCGTGCCAATGGAGTCGGCAATGGCTTCGGCCTGATCGCGCAGAGCGTCATTGAGCTGCGCCAGCTTGTCTCGCTCGCGCGCCAGCGTGTCGGCCGCGACCTCGGCGTTATCGCGCGAGGCGGCGACCGCGTCGCCGAACAGGGCCGCGTTGCGCTGGGTTGCGGTTTCCAATTCCGACAAGCGGTCGAGCGCGGCCGCGACGGTGTCGTTAAGCGTATCGATCTCGACAGTAATATTATTGCTTAAGCGCCGCGCCCGCCGTTCGTCGAGGTCGATCGGCCGCATTGCATGCGCTAGCTGGGTCAGTTGCTCGGCCAGGCGGCGCGCCTTCAACGCCTCGCCAGCCGCCGAGGCCGAAATCCAGAACAACAGCGCCGGGCCAAACGTGAGCGCCGCGAGCCCCGCCCGCATGAGCGGGTCCATCGCCATCAACGCCGCTGCGCCAAAATAGGACAAAGCCGCCCCTACCGCACTGCCGCTCCAGCAGACCGCGGCCAAGCCGCCGAGAAATCCAATCCACGAGAACGCCTTGTGCGTTCTCGGCGGGAGACCGTCGGCGGCTTCGGTCTCGCCAAAATCCTCGAATGTTTCGCGTTCGTCTTGGTCGACAGGCATCGGCGCGGGCTCCAGCAGCCGCCTGGGCGGCGTTACCGGTGCTCGGATGCAATGCCCATGCCAACCAGGCGAGTGCGCTTCCCCTGGCGCGCGTTTCAAAACAGGACTTGGGTGGGCGACGCTCGCTTCTGTCCAGGTGCTGGGTCATGGACTTCACAACGCCGCTGGATTAGGGCCATCATGACGCAAGCACCCTGGCGTAGGCCCCGATTCCCAACCGCGTAGCGGACGATTTAGGCTAAAAAGAACAAGGAAATTGAATGGTAAACGTGGTGATCCTCCACGCCGCCGAGGATGCTCTGCCCGCGCGGGCGTTGGCCGAAAAGCTGCGCTCGGCCAAGCTAAACGTTTCACTGGAAACGCAGCGCGGCGAGCCGCTGCAGGCTGCCCTCAAGGCGGCGCAATTGGCGCTAGCGCTGTGGTCGCCGCGAGCGGTAACCCAGGATGACTTGGCCGAGGATGCCTGGCTCGCGCGCGGCAAGGGCAAGCTGATCCATGTCAGCATGCAAAATGCCCAGCCGCCAGAATTGTTTAGCGCCGACAGAATGGTCAATCTCACTGGCTGGCGCGGCGAGGACGATTTCCCAGCCTGGCGCGAACTGGCCCAATTGGTTACCGAAATGCTTGGGGTGGCGCCGCTGCCGCCGCCGCGGCCGAGGGCCGCCGCGCCTTCGGGGTTTTTCCAGCCAGGACGACCGGAAACCGATGCCCCGGCGCCGCGCAGGCGAAGCCCAGCCCCGGCCGAGCCGCGCGCGGGCGCGCCGCCGCCGCGCCGCGAGCCGCTCTCGGTTCCCCAATACGTGCCCGAATTCGTCCCCGAGCCTCGCCCGGCGCCGCGGGCTGCCAATGATGGCGGCGGCCGCGGCTTGATGTTGGGCGTGATCGCGTTCGCGGCGCTCGCAGCGGCGGGCGGCGGGGGGTATTTTTTCTGGAACCAAACGCAGAGCAGCCAGACCGCCGCCGCCGCCTGGGAGGACCTCGATGTCAGCGATCCCGGCGCGGTGCGCGCCTTTCTCTTAGCTTCGCCGGGCGCCTTTCGCGACCAGGCGCGCAGCGCGCTTCGAGAATTGGAAGAACGCGGCTTCGAGGCCGCCAGCGATGCCGACACGGCCGAGGCGCTGCGGGAATTCCTGCGCGATTTTCCAGACAGCGAACACGCCATCGTCGCGCGTGGCCGGCTGGCGGAATTGGCGACTTTAGCGCAAACGCCGACCGCACTCCCGCCTGCAGCCGACCCGCTCAGCACGGATTTGCCAGACCTGCTCACCCCAAATTTGCCAGCACCCACACCGGTCGATCCCGATTTGCTGCCGCCCAGCTCCGACGGCCCCGCCCCGCTAACCCCCCAACCCAACCCCGACGAACCGATCCCTAATTATTAGCCGCCTGCGTGAGGATGGGGAGCGCGGGGGCTTTAGCCCCACTTGGCGCGGCGCGAAGGAACCCCAAGCCCCCAAGTCATCCGTATTAAGTATTCGTTTACCTGGCCGGGGCGTGATGGGGGCTTAGGATTCGCGCTTTCATGCCCATTATCACCCACGCCCTGCTCTATGCTGGTTACGCGATGATTTCGTTCGCGGTCGGCGTGGCGCTCAACCAGATCGGCGGCGAGGATGTCGGCGCGGCGTTTCTGGGCGGCATTGGGCTTTTCTCGGCTTGCGCCGTCACCCACGCCAGCATCGCCGCCAGCGCCGCCGCGGGGCGGGTTGGCGGCGCTGAACAGCGGATCAAGTCCGACATGGAGCGCATCCGCGGCTCGCACCGCGAAATCGCCGCCGACGTCGATTCAGTGATGACGCGGCTCGAGCAATTGGAGGTCGCGGCCGCCTTTGCCGCGCCGCCACAACACCAGATCGAAGCGCGCCAACAAGGCGGCCAACTCGAGTTGAAGCTGATCGATCAGATCGTCGACAAGCTCGGCGCGGCCATGGATGCGCGCCTGGGGACCATCCAAGCCGCCGGCAACGTCACGCCGCTAAAGCCGAGCGCGAGCCCGGGGCCGATGGATCTGGTGCGCGAGGCGCTGCTGGAAAACCGCGTTGAACTGCATTTGCAGCCGATCGTGCAATTGCCGCAGCGCAAGACCGCCTTCTATGAGGGCTTTACCAGGCTGAAGGACGCGGCTGGCCGGCTGATCCTGCCGCAGGAATTCATCCCCGCCGCCGAGCGCGCGGGGCTGATGGCGACGATCGACAATGTATTATTGTTCCGCTGCGTGCAGATCGTGCGCAAGCTGATGAAGCAGGATCGCCGCGTCGGCATTTTCTGCAACCTCTCGCCGAGCGCGCTGGCGGACGATGGCTTCTTTCCGCAATTTCTCGATTTCATGCGCGACAATCGCGATCTGGCGGGCAGCTTGATTTTTGAGATTTCGCAAGCCTCGCACGAAGCGCGAACCTCGGTCGAGGCGCGCGCCATGGGCAAGCTGGTCGATCTCGGTTTCCGCTTTTCCATCGACAAAGTGACCAGCGCCGCGCTCGATCTGCCCGACCTTGAGCGCGCCGGCGTTCGCTATGTGAAAATCGCCGCGCGCATCTTGGCGGAACAGGTGCTGCGCAACGGCGTGCGGCCGCGCTCGGCGATCACGCGCGAGCTTGCCGCCAACGATGTGGCCGCCGTGTTCCAGCGCTACGGCATCGACATGATCGCCGAGCGTGTTGAAAGCGAAGAAGAGGTGCTCGAAGTGCTCGACCTCGACGTGCCCTACGGCCAGGGCCATTTGTTCGGCGCGCCGCGGGCGATCAAGGACAGCCTGATGGAAGAAACCGCCCCGCCGCGCGATTTTTACCTGAAAAGCGGACGTGTAGCGTAGAAGCTGTTCGGATATCGCGGCAACGTTTAAGTTCCGCCAATGACCAGGATTATCGCCATCACCGGAGGCTCAGGCGCCGGCAAGACGACGTTGGCGCAGGCGTTGGCGCGCCGGCTCGATGCGGCGCTGATCGCCGAGGACGACTATTATTTCTGCGCCTCTGGCATTCAAGACTTCGACCCCGCGCTCTATAATTTCGATGCGCCCGCCGCCAAGGACCATAAACTTCTGGCCGCGCACTTGGTGCTCGCCAAGCAAGGCGCGAGCTTCGACAAACCGCGCTATGATTTGTCCACGCATCGCCGCTTGCCCGGCGCCGAGCGCATCGCACCGCGCGCAAATCTGATTGTCGAGGGCATTCACTTGTTGGCGTCGGAAAAATTACGGGCGCTGTTCGACCTCAAAATATTCGTCGCCGCGCAGGAAAGCTTGCGGCTCGAACGGAGAATTATCCGTGACATCGCCGCGCGCGCGCGCACCCGCGAAGCCGTACTGGCGCAATTCGCCGCCCATGTGCGACCGATGCACGAAGCCCACGTCGCACCGCAGCGCGCGTTCGCGGACATGGTGCTCGAATCCACGCCAGAGGCCGGCCCAGTACAGGCCGAGCATGACGCTGAGGCGATCGCCGAGCGCTTGGCGCGCCCGGCCTAGCCAGCGCCTTCCGCCGCCCCTATATTTCGAATCGTCCGGGGCTTGCTCCGGACTATGGCGATAAACGCGCGGAGATAGGCGGATCGGACCCGGGTGCGATGCCCGGCGGCTCCACCAGCCTTCGCGCTTTGCGCTTCGGCTGGCTTCGCCTAGCGCTTCTCTTGGAGGCGCGAAGGCTGTCCGCCGAAGCTCGCAGGGCGAGCGAAGGACGGACTTCATTGGGTCCGTGTTATGGGGCCGAAATAGGATCGACGGACGTTGAATGCCGATGCTTTTGCTCGGGTGGTCCCGTTACAGGCCAAACAGCATAGTTGCCAATGACAACAACGCTGAGGAATTCGCCCTCGCTGCGTAAGCAGTGCGGAGTTTTCCGAACCTAAGTCCTGACGAGTAGCATCGCCAGGCGGGGCCCCCCGGCGCCCGGCAACAGAAGCCGGGGATTTGCTTGGCGCGACGTTTGCCGCCCCGCGACATGAATTTGCGTGGCAGCAATAGGTGCAGTGACGCCTGCTAGAGATCAATTGGGCAGAGGCGGTAGCTGGCTCTGGGCGGACAGCTGGCGGTTATTTCTGAACCCCAGGAGACCTGTAAGGTGGCTAGATGACGCGCGTCCCAACAACAGCTGAGATCAACGCGATCGTTATTGGTAACGCCGCAGAGAGCGCGACTTTGGAATTCAAAGCGGCGCCGTGGGAGCGAAACGACTCTGGCAAGCGCGAGTGCCTGAAGGACATCACTGCGCTCGCGAATACGCGAGGCGGGACAATCATCGTCGGTATTGCGCAAGAGAGCAACGCCACCAACAGACTTGTGCCGATGGATAATCCCGCCGCCGAAACCGAACGCAGTCGTGTCAATGATCTGATTTACGCTGGCGTTGAGCCACGCCTTTACGGCGTCAACATCGAGGCTGTAGCAGTCGAAGGCGGTGTTGTACTGGCCATCGTTGTGCCACGCAGTGCGGCGCGGCCGCATCGCGTTACTGCCCAGGGCACCAATCGCTTCTACCTGAGAAATTCGACCGGCGTTTATGAGGCCAATGTGGCCGACCTTCGCAATCTATTCTTGCAAGGTGTGGAGATTCGCGAGCGCGCACTTCGCTGGCATGAGGAACGCCGAATTGAGCTGCGCGCCGGTGATATCGTGGCCAACATCGCCACCACTCCCGACTGCCTCGTCTTGCATCTTATTCCTGCTGATGCATTCACGACGCAAACGACGCTGGACGTGAGGGCGATGCTCAACATGCAACAGCAATTCTGGCCAATCGGCGGCGAGGGCTTCACTCCAAGGTTCACGTTTGACGGGTTTCTCGCGTACCGTGGTGGTGATCCATGCCATGGATATACACTCGTCCAACGCAACGGGATCGTAGAGGCGGTCAAGGTCGGCTTTTTCAACAACGCCAACAATACCCTTAATGCACGAGGCATCGAGGGTTTTCTGGTGAAATATACGCGGCGTTACGCGGCCGCGCTCCTCGAATTGGGCGCAATCGCGCCGATCTATGCTCTCGCAACGCTTGAAGGCACGCGTGGCGCGCACATCTCAAGCGGTGAATTGGGTGAGGGCGCGAGGCCGATCCGCCATGACAAGCTCGCCCTCCCAGTTTCCGTGATCGAAAGCATTGATTCAGATGCCGAAGTCGCCCGCGCATACCGTGCGGCATTCGACGCTCTATGGAACGCCGGCGGCCTTGCGGGGTCTCTGCAGTTCAACGACTCCGGCGAATGGACTGGTAATGCCAGCGGCACGCATTAACTTGAGGGACGCCGTTGCTCGGTGCTCAAAAGAGGCGCGTTTCAACCGGCCGCTCCGCCGGCATACGGACGCCGCCGGGACTCAAATTCTGGTCGAGGAGCAGCTTCAACCTGAAGCGGTTACAATGCGGCGCTCGCGATCAGCGGCATAGGCCAGTGCGGCGCGGATATCCGCTTCGGTCAGCTCTGGATAGTCGGCAATGATCTCGGGGTGCGTCATTCCCGCCGCCAGCCAGCCCAGTATGTCAGAGACGGCAATGCGCATGCCGCGAATGCACGGCCGCCCTCCCCGCTTGCCGGGCTCTTGGGTGATGATATCGCGATAATGGGCACTCATGGCGGAATATTAGCACGTTCGGACGTCGGGGCCCATAGCCGAGAACTCCGCCTGCGGCCCATCTCGTCCAGCTGGCGCGCCGCATATTCGTATTGGCTCAGGCCACGTCGGCGGTGTCCTCGCGGCGATGGCCGGTGAAGATCGCGTCCCGCGCAATGGGCGAGGTTCCAGGATTCTCGGGTCGAGATTTTAGGCGACGACGCGGGAGCCTCAACCGAGCAGCGGAACGAAAGCCACGAAGAATTTTAGATCCAACTGCCCCCCCCCCCAACTCACGCGCGTGCATCTCTGGTCTCCAATGCACCGCATGATAAGATGGAAAGTAACATAAGTGGGCGCCGTTGAGCGAAAGCCGCGTCCTGGAGGCCGATGACGATGCACGATCTCGAGGATGTGCTGGCGCTTGCCCTTTTGATCGGCGCTGCGGCGGCAAGCGGGCTGTTTGCGTTCGGGCGGGCGCGCCGGGCGCAGATGACGAGACCGCGGATCGTGGGCGTGTTGAGCGCCGTGATTTTCTTCGCATTGTGTTTCGGGCTCGCCAGGTGGATAAATTCGGGCGACGGCATCCCTAGACCGGTCTTGCATTTTCTTTATGAGCTCCCTGGCCTTGCTGGGTTTGGCCTGACCGTCGCATGTTTGTTCGCGCTGACTGTTGCGTTCCTGGCGATAATTATCCGCCCGCGGATTGTTGAGACATCGCCCGCGCTTGAGGTCTCGGAACGGAACCGCGCCGCGAATGCCGGATTGGCCGCGATTGCGCCGCCCGCAAAACTCCCATTCTCTTGGGGGGCGGCGGGCTTGCCTGTCATATGGCTCATGTTTCACGGGAGGATCGTGCAGGGGCTTGCGCTTCTGGCGTTATCCATCTTGTGCGCGCCATTCCTGGACGAGTTTGCCCCTGTGCTCATTTTTCTGCTTGTAAGTTACGCAATCGCGATTTGGCTCGGCAGGTCGGGCGGCAAGATTGCCTGGGCGCACCTGCGGACAGGCTCAGTGGAGGAGTTCCGTCGGAGAGAGCATGGTTGGGAAGTCGCCGGAAAAATCTCGTTCGGGATATTCGCGCTCACCAACGTTCTTTTGCTCCTGTACCAATTGTTCGATTAGGCGGCGCGTGGCGCGTTCCGGCAATATTTTCTTCCGCTCGGCGCCCACCGCGTGCGTCGGCTTCGGGATCGGGCGCCGGCCTCACGCCCGGCGTCTGGCCGGCAAACCTTCCTCGCCCGCGCCGTCGTGAAGGCGGAAGCGCTGCACCAGGGCGGCAAGGGTATTGGCCTCGCCAGTCAGCGTGTGGCTGGCGGCGGTGGTTTCCTCGACCATGGCCGCGTTCTGCTGGGTGGTTTGATCCATTTGGTTGATGGCGGAATTGATTTCGCCAAGCGCGGTGGCTTGTTCCTGGGCGGAGACAGCGATTTCGCGCACCAATTGATCGATTTGCACCACGCGCTCGATGATGCGCGTCAGCGAATTGCCGGAGCGATTGACCAGATCGGCGCCGGATTCCACCAGACTGGACGACTTTGAAATCAGCGCCTTGATTTCCTTCGCTGAGTCCGCGGATCGTTGCGCCAGCGCGCGCACTTCCGAGGCGACCACGGCAAAACCGCGTCCCGCATCGCCCGCGCGCGCCGCTTCGACGCCGGCGTTCAACGCCAGCAAATTGGTCTGGAACGCGATCTCGTCGATAACGCCGATAATCTGGGCGATCTGGGCGGACGATTTCTCGATCGCCTGCATGGTTTCGACCGCTTGGCGGACCACTTCGCCGCCTTCCTGCGCTTCGCCGCGAGCCGCGGTGACGATGCCGGTGGCGTCCTTGGCGCCGCTGGCGGTCCGGGCGACAGTGGCGGTGATTTCGTCCAGCGCGGCCGCGGTTTCTTCAAGGCTGGCGGCTTGATTTTCGGTGCGGCGAGAGAGATCGTCGGCGGCGTGCGATATCTCGCTCGCGCCAGTCTGGATGCCGCCTACTTCGCTGGCCACGTTGCCGATCGCCTCGTGCAATTTGGCCACCGCGGTATTGAAGTCCTGCTTCAGCTTCTCGTAATCGGCGGGCACCGCATCGGCGACGCTGGCGGTCAGGTCGCCGGCCGCGAGCTGGTCGAGCCCACGCGCCAACGCCGCCACCACGCGCGCCTGCGCCTCCGCTGCAGCGCGCTGCAGCGCCTCGTTGCGCGCGCGCTCGGCCTCCACTTCTGCGCGCCGCTTTTCCTCGGCGGCTTGCTTGGCGGCCTCGTTCTTGGCGCGCTCGGCGTCCATTTCCTTTTGCTGGCGCTCTTCGATTTCGCGCCGCTCGGCCTCGCTTTTGGCGCGTTCCAGCTCGCGTTCATGGCGGCGGCGCTCGTCGGCTTCACGCTCGGCCGCTTCGTTGCGCAACCGCTCGCGCTCGGCCTCCAATTGCTGGTCTTGCATGCGCTTGGTTTGTTCGGCCGCTTCGCCCTCGAGCTTGATTTTTTCGATCGCGGCTTGGCGGAAACCCAGCACGGTGCGCGCCATGGCGCCGATCTCGTCGCGGCGCGCGGTGTTTGGGATATCGACGCCATTGTCGCCCTGGGACAGGCGATTCATGGTTGAGGTCAGATCCAGCAGCGGCCGCACCAGGAAGCGGCGGGCGATGTAAGCCAGGCCAATCGTGGCGGCAAGCGCCATGATCAGCGCTGATATCATCAGCATTCCGGAGAGTGACGCGGCCGAGTGCGCGCGCCCCGCCGTGGCGGCGGCGCTGGCGCCGATGGTTTCGGTCGCCGCTTCCATGGATTCTTCCAGGGCGGTGAATTGGACCAGGAAGTCAGGCAAGGCGGCGGCGGCGTTGCCGCCCTCGCGCCCGGCGAGATCCATGATATGGCGCGCGGAATCCGCGTAGGCGCTGAGCGGCGCGGCCAAAGCATCGAACGCCGCGCGTTCCTCCGCTGTCGCCGCCAATTCCAGTTCGCGCGCGATATTGGCGTTGAATTCTTCAAGGTGGGCCGCGAGTTCAGTGCGCGCGTCCGCCAGCGAGAGCCCACTGCCCGGATCGACCGATAACAACGCCGTCAACACATCGCCGCGCATGGCGTCATGCATCATGTCGGCGGCGAGATGGCTGCGCAACAATTCGGCGGTGCGCTCGGAATCGGTCAGCGCCCCCGACAAGGTGGTGCTGGACCAGAGGCCGATGCCGCCGCAAGCGCCGACGATGGCAAGCAACGACACGCTCGCCGCCAAAGCCGCGCGATTTAAGGATGCAAACAAGGCGAGCCCCCGATGGCCGAAATGGCAGGCCCGCGATAGCCGATCGCAGTTAAGAGATTGTTGCCACGCAAGCGTGACGCAATGTTCGCGCAAATTTCTGCGGCTTTTGGGCTTTCGTTAACCATTGCCTGCAACGTTCCGCCAATTATTGCAGGGGGGACGCATGCGGAAACTTGCGGGTGCGATGCTGGGCGCAACGGCGATGTGCGGCGCGGCCAACGCCGAGGAGCCGGCGGTCGAGTTTTCGCTGTCCTACACCGCCGATGTGATGGGCGTTGTCGATGGCGGCCTGGCGCAGCGCGGGCGTTTCCTGGACAATCTCGATCTGGTCGCAGACATCGATCTCGAACGCGGCATCGGCTGGGCCGGCGCGAGCGCGCACTTCGATGTGCTCAACAATTCCGGAGCGATGCCCAATGACGATGCCGGCACGCTGCAAGGCATCGATAATATCGAAGTCTCAAGTCAGCGACTGCGCTTGTTCGAGGCCTGGATCGAGCAAGCCTGGGGCGCTTCATCATTGCGTTACGGCCTCTACGACCTCAACAGCGAATTCTACGCCAACGATGCCGCCGGCTTGCTGATCGCGCCGGCGTTCGGCATTGGTTCGGAGATCGCCGCCACCGGTCCCAACGGACCCTCGATCTTTCCCTCCACGGCGCTGGCCGCGCGTTTCCACACGACCTTCGAGAACGGTCTTTACATGCGCGCGGCGGCGCTGAACGCCCATGCCGGCGTGCTCGGCGATCAAAACGGCGTCGATACTTCGTTCGACGACGGCGCGCTGCTGATCGCCGAGGGCGGCATCGAGGGCGATCGCAAGCTCGCCTTTGGGGTTTGGCGCTACACGCAATCCCAGGACGACATCCGCGAACTCGACGGCCTCGGCAATCCGGTGCAGCGCGACGCGCAAGGCGCCTATCTCGCTTACGAACAGCCGCTCAACGATGCGCAAGGGCCTCGCGCCGCGCGAGCGTTTTTGCGCATCGGAATTTCCGATGGCGAAACCACCGCATTCGCTGGCGGCTGGCAAGCCGGACTGCTGGTTGAGCGCGTATTCGAGAGCCGCCCCGACAGCGCGTTTTCGTTCGGCGCGAACCAGGGCATTTTGACCGACGGCTATCGCCATAACCAGATCGACCTCGGCGCCTCCATGGCCAATGCCGAAGCGCAGATCGAAGTGACTTATTCCGACAAGCTCACTCCCTACCTCACCCTCCAGCCCGACCTGCAATGGATCCGCCGCCCCGGCGGCGACCGCGGAATCGAAGATGCGCTGGTCGTGGGCTTACGGGTGAGCGTGGAGCTGTAGCGCGCGCCTAAAGCAGCGTCGTCTTGACGCCGAGCGCCGGACCAGCGCCGCTCAGCCGGCGGTCTAAGGTGAACAAGTCGCCGCCGTGCTCGGCGCAGATCGCCAGATGCAGCGCATCGCCGGCCCGCAAGCCCAGCTTGGCTTGATCGGCGAACAGCGCGGCGCTTCGAAAATTTCCGGCCGATACGCCGAGCATGGCGAAATTCTCGTCACACATTGCCGCGAACACCGATAGCGCATTGGCGCGATGGCCCGCATCGATGTCGCCATTCCTGAGCTTGATCGACAGCGCCGAAGAAAACTCGGTAACGACCCAGAAGCTGATCGCCAACGCGCCCGGCGGCTGCTCGGCCAGCCAAGCCTGCATGCGCGCGGTTTCTCGTTCCCTGGTTAGCGCCGCGACCAGCACCGAGGTATCGACGTAGAGCATCAATACCGGGAATCGTCGCGCATCCCGCGCACGAACTTGCGCGCGCCCTCGCGCTGCTTGGGCGCGCCTTCAGTCACCGCTCTCAGGCGCTCGATCGCGATTGCCTTTCTGGGCCGATCCGCGGCCAGGATCCGCGCCACCGCCTTGCCTCGGCGCAAGATTTCCACCGTTTCGCCTGCGGCCGCGCGCTCGACCAATTCGCTCAAGCGCGCCTTGGCGTCGGCCAAATTGATCTTGGTCATCAGCGCCCTCTTTATAAGAATGACCATCTATGTGGTCACTTATAGCAGGCTGGCGGCTAAACTTCAAGCTACTCAAACAAACTCGATACGCTCTGCTCATTGGCGATGCGCGAGATCGCGTCGCCCATCAGCGCCGCCACCGACAGCACACGCAGCTTCTTGCACGCCGCCTTGCTGGCGAAGGGGTCGATGGAATTGGTGACCACGAGCTCAGTGAGCTTGCTTGCCTCAACGCGCTTGGCCGCGCCGTTGGACAAGCACGCCGTGGGTGACATAGGCGGCCACGGACGAGGCTTTTTCCTTGAGCAGCGCATCGGCGGCGTTGCACAATGTGCCGGCGCTGTCGACGATGTCATCGATCAAGATGCAATGGCGGCCTTCGACGTCGCCGATAATGTTCATCACTTCGCTGACGCCGGCCTTTTCGCGGCGCTTGTCGACGATGGCAAGGTCCGCGCCGAGCCTATTGGCAAGCGCCCGCGCCCGCACCACGCCGCCGACATCGGGCGAAATGATCATCAGCTCGGACACATTCTTGTGTTGGGCGCGAATGTCGCGCTCCAGCACCGGGGTTGAAAACAAATTGTCGGTGGGAATATCGAAGAAGCCTTGGATTTGGCCGGCGTGCAATTCCAGCGTCAGCACGCGGTTGGCGCCGGCGGTGACGATAAGATTGGCCACCAGCTTGGCCGAAATGGGCGTGCGGCCGCCGACTTTGCGGTCCTGGCGGCCATAGCCGTAATACGGGATCACCGCCGTGATGCGCCTGCGCCGAGGCGCGCCGCAGCGCATCTATGCCGATCAGCAATTCCATCAAATTGTCGTTCGCCGGGAAGGAAGTCGACTGGATCAGGAACACATCCTCGCCGCGCACATTTTCCTGAATCTCGACGAAGATTTCGTTGTCCTTGAAGCGCTTGAACACGGCCGGCGTCAGCGGCGTCTTGGTGTGCTCGGCGATTGCCTGCGCCAGCGTCTGGTTGGAATTTCCGGAGAGCAGTTTCATGGCTTGGCCGCCCCTCGCGTCGTGTTCGCGGGTGTCTAGCGCGCGAGTCGCGCCCCGGCAAAGCGATTCGCTGTGGTTTTATGACAGGAGGCGCGGGGGCGTGTGAAAGAAGTGACGCCGTACCGTACCGCCGGCTTCCAGCCGGCACTTGTTTTGTGGCGCGCAAAAAAGCCCGCTGGAAGCGTGGCGGTGGCGATCAGGCATCGATCCCTCCATACAGCGCCGCGCCCGCGCCGGTGGCTTGCGCCCACATCTGGTCGCCATGGCTGTAATGCCACCATTCGTTCGGGTTGGCGGCGAAGCCCGCTTCGCGCATCAGCCAATAGAGCAGGCGGCGACTGGCGCGGGCTTCCTCGGCGCTGAAGCTCCAAGGCCCGGCGTCGGTTTCGAAATGCGCGAGGTGCGCGATGGGAGAAGCATCGTCGAACAGCGAACCCATCCACAGCGCTTCCCCGCCGATCCAGCGCAGCGTGAGATCAACTGCGCCGCCGGTCGAGTGCGGCGAAGGCGCGTCGGCGCCTGCGCTGGGGGCTGCCCAATAGCGCTCGACCTCGGCGATGAGTTCGGCGCCGGCAAGCGTGGGATTGCGCTTCTTCAGTTCGGCGGGAAACCAATGATCATGAAAATAGATCTGCACCGCCTGCGGGCGCCAGGCATCGAACAGCCAGAGTTCGAGCCCCGCTTCCGCCAGCCGAGCGTTCACGCGCTGCAAACGCTTCCCCGCGCCCGCGCGCAGCAGCAGCTTGTCGATGGCGCCGGGGATGGCGTGGTAATAGGGCGGATTACGCGCGCTGGCGTAGAAATTCGCGCCTGAGAGTCCAAGCACGTGCGCATCGATCAGCGGCTCGGCATTTGCCGCGCCGGCAAAGTCGATGGCGATGGAATGGTAGCCGCGGCGATGCGGCTCAGCGGGGATGGGCTTGTCGCGCTGAGCTTGGAGCTGGGAGAACATTTCTCCTCATAGCACAACAGCGGACCGCCGGCTTCCAGCCGGCATGCTCGCGCGCAATCACGCAGGTCTGTGTAAGTTTCTTCAGTTGCAAAACCAGCGGCCTTCACCGCGACACGCACAACGCCCTTTCCCTTTCCGTCATTCCGGGGCGGCCGCAGGCCGAACCCGGAACCCAGGGGCGAGCGGCATAGCATCGGCCCCGAGGTTCCGGATCGCGCTTCGCGCGTCCGGAATGACGAAGAGAGTGTGCAGACGTGGTTGTGGTGTCAGAGCGCAATCACCGCGCAATTGCGCCCGTAATCGCCAAGCATTTCATGCACGGAGCGGCGGTGGGAGTGGAGGCGCGTGGGGTGGGCGTAGGTGTCGAGCGGCAGGATTTCGGCGGATATGCCGAGCGCGGCGAGGCGGGCCGCGCAGAAGCCCGGCAGGTCGAACAGGGATTTTTCACCCGAGCCCGCGCCGAAGAAACGCGCATGGCCGGCATCGGCTTCGACAAAGCGCGCGACAAATTCCGGGCCGACTTCGTAGCTCGTCTGATGAATGCACGGGCCGATGCCGGCGGCGATCTCGCGCGCGCCGTGCTCGCGCATCAGCGCCACGCAGTTTTCCAGAACGCCGCCCCCGTGTTCTTGTCCAAGCGCGCCCTTCCAGCCGGCATGAGCGGCGCCGATCACGCCGACCTTCGCATCCGCCAACAGCACCGGCGCGCAATCGGCGCTGAGCACCGAAAGCGCAAGCCCTGGCGTCGTCGTCACCAGCGCGTCGGCGTGCGGGCGCTCTCCCGTCCACGGCCCGCGCACGAACACCGCGTCCGGCGAATGCACTTGGTGCACGCCGATCAGCGGCGCGCCAATCGCGGCTTCGATGCGGGCCGGCGGTTCTCGGCCACTGCTTCGGCATCGTCGCGCGAGCCGGATCCGGCATTGAGGCTGGCATAGATGCCGGTCGAGACCCCGCCTTCGCGGCCGAAGAAACCGTGGCGCACGCCGCCAAGCGCGTCCGCGCGCCAATGCGGGGGCAAGCTCATGTTGTACATCTACCCTCTTCATTGAAACCCAACACCCACCCATCCCCGGAAACGGCGAAGCCGTTGTCCGGGGCCCATAAACACGAACGGTTTGTGTTTATGGGCCCCGGACTTGCGCTACGCGCAATCCGGGGATGGGTGCTGGGGCGTGTCATGCTATTCGCTGTGCTCGGCGCGCCAAACAAGCTCAAAAGCCGGCCGGCGGCGGCAGATTTGGGCTGGAGAGACATATCACTTTGAACAATGCGCCCATTTCATCGGCATGCGTCAAGCGCCGCACTTGCCGCGCCACACTCGGTCCGTGCGCGGGGTTGGCGCGGGTCAGCATGTCGGCGCGGACTTCGATGCCAAGCCCGCGCAGGAAGCGCGCCTGGCGTGATCGCGCCGGAAACGCCAAGCCCCGCCTCGCGCCCGAGGTGAGCCACGCGCGAAAAATCCACGTGCGCGGTCAAATCGGCTTCGCCTGGCGTTTCCAGCGGATCGACTTTCGCGTGCCGCTTCAGCGCCTGCAGCGTGTCGGCGCCGCCAGGATTGATGTAACCGTAATCGATGAACAAGGCGCGCCCTGGACTTGCATGCAGGCGGCGCTCGATTTCGTAGATCAGCGCGTCGAGCCCCGGCGCGATCTCGCGCGCCGCGCCTGGCGCGACGTCATCGTCCAGCGCCGGCAGCGCGGCGCTGAGGCCGAACACCAAGGCATCGTGCTCGTCGACGCCGACGAGTTTTTCATGCCAGGCTTCCTCGCCGCGCAGGAATTGCCGGACCGGCAAACAATCCAGAAATTCGTTGGCGACAATCAGCGACGGCCCGGGCGGACAATCCTCCAGACGCTGCATCCATTCAGCCTGCGGCGCGCGCGTGGCTTGCTCCTCCTGGAGCGGCGCGCTGGTTTCCACCAGCACGACATTGGCGGCGTCATGGAAGCCCTCGATGCGCTCGGTGGCGCGCCAGGAATCCTGCATCAGCACGCCGCGGCCAGGGCCAAGCTCGATCAAGTTGAGCGCCGGTTTGCCCAAAACCTCCCACTCATGCGCGCACCAAAGCCCGATGAGTTCGCCGAACATCTGGCTCACTTCCGGCGCGGTGAGAAAATCCGCGCCGGCACCGCCCAGCGAAGGCCGCGTGGCGTAATAGCCGGCGTCCGGATCGTGGAGGCACGCGGCCATGTATTCGGCGACAGTCATGGGACCGTTCTCGCGTATGTGCTCGATGAGTTTTTTTGCGAGGCTCATGACTTCCCCTCCCTTTGAGGGGAGGGGGTTGGGGGCGGGGTGAAGCGCCACGGTTCGCCGCGCTTGGCGCGTCGTCATGCGAAACTGCAAGCGCTGGCGCTTCACCCCACCCCCTGCCCCCTCCCCTCAAAGGGAGGGGGGAGCACAGCCAGCACCGCGCGGAGCATGTGGGAGGCGTCAAAGGTTTCTTCGGTGGAAAATCTCACGAAGCGCCACCCTTTGCTCTCGAGATCGGCTTGGCGCATCGCGTCGTATTCTGGGCGTCCCGGCAAAGCGTGCACGCCGCCGTCAATTTCGATGGCGATGCGTTGCTTCCTGATCGCAAAATCCACAATGTAGCGGCCAATTTTGTGCTGGCGTACAACATGCGCGCCCCCCTCGCGCAGAAGCCGCAGCGAGTTCATGCGCGCGTCTCGGAACTGGTCGTCACGCCGCCGCCAGTTTTGGCGCGAGCATCGCTCGCCTGATCAGCCAGGCCCCGATCAGCGCCATTGGCAAGGACAGCAGCATGCCCATGGTGATATAGCCTTGCAGCGCTTGCGGCATGTGCGCGTCGGGTTCGCGCACCAACTCAAGCGTGAGGCGGAAGATACCGTAACACAGCAAGAACAACCCCGTGTTCAGACCAGGCCGGCGCAAAGAGTTAAACCGCAACGTCGCTAAATTGATAATCGCAAACAGCGCCAAGCCTTCAAGCGCGGCTTCGTACAATTGGCTGGGATGGCGGGCTTGTTCGCCGCCGATCCATACCCAGGCGCGATCGGCCCAATCATAACCGCCCTCGGGAAACACCACGCCCCAGGGCGCATTGGTGTGGCGGCCCCACAATTCGCCATTGATGAAATTGGCGATGCGGCCAAAGAACAGCCCGATCGGCGCGGCGGCCGCGGCAAGATCGCCGAGGCGCAGTAGATCCACTTTTTGGGTACGAGTTTTGGCCTGCAATTCCGCAATATCGCTTCTGCGCAACCATTTGTCGCCGAAGCGCAGAAACTTTGCACCCTCCCCCGCCGGCGCCTGGGCAACGCTGCGCTTCTCGGCCAGCTTGGCGAATTCCGCTTCATCGACGTGGCTTTGCCGCGCAAACCAAATCGCCGCCAGCGCAACGCCGATCAAGCCGCCGTGAAAACTCATGCCGCCTTGCCAGATTTGCAGCATCTCCAGAGGGCTCTTCCAGATCATGTCGGTCTTGTAGAACAGCACGTATCCCAAGCGCCCGCCGAAGATGACGCCGAGCGTGGCCCAGAACAGAAAATCATCGATCTGGCCGCGCGTCATGGCGGGCCTTCCCGGGGCCCAGAGCCGCTCACGCTCGGCCAGGCGCACCATCCACATCCAACCCAGAACCAAGCCCGCTATGTATGCCAGCGCATACCAGCGCAAAGGAAGCGGACCCAAGCCAAAAACCGCCGGCACGGTCAGCGCCGCTGGGTCGAGATTGGGGAATTGGATAGCGGCTTCGATCACGGGCGCACACCTTGGTTGAGTTCACGTCGATTGGCCGCATTGCGCGCGCCTGGGATCGGGTTTTAGGTAGCTCAAGAGGTTCGGTCCACATGCAAACGCAAAGCTCGGTGTTCGACGATCTGGCGCGGCTGATGACCGGGGCCATGGGCATGGCCCAAGGGGCGGGCCTCGAAGCCAAAAGCTTCATGCGCGCCCAGGCCGATCGTTTTGTCGCCGAGATGGATTTGGTCGGCCGTGATGAATTCGAGGCGGTCAAGCAACTCGCCGCCGAAGCCCGGGCCGAGGCCGACGCGCTGCGCGCGCGCGTGGCCGCGCTCGAGGCCGCGCTCAACGCGCGTTGATCGCGCTGGGCCTACGCTTGGTCGCAGCGTCGTTGCGCAAATGATGGCGAGCCTTTGATCTTACGGCGCGTGAAACTCACCCATCCCCGGATTCTGCGGAACGCGAAGTCCGGGGCCCATAAACGCCAACCGTTCGTGTTTATGGGTCCCGGACTGGCCCTGCGGGCCATCCGGGAATGGGTGTGTGTTAGGGGCGTACGCCAAGCCGGAGGAAACATGACCCGCGCCCTTATCCTAGCCGCCATATCGCTCGCCCTGCTGCCGGCTGGGTCCTATGCGCAGACCGCGCCGCCGGCGCCGGAAACCATGAGCCGCCAGCAATTGCGCGATGAGGTTGCCCAATCGCGCCGCATCATTGGCGCGCGCGCCGTCCGCCCGCAGCGACCGGCCGGCTGCACCGCCCCCGAGACCCGCCAATTCGATTTCTGGCTTGGAGAATGGGATGTGTCGCCTAGCGTTTCCACAACCGGCGTCACCGTCGCTGAGAGTTCGATCACCTTGCACGACCAGGGCTGCGTCATCATCGAACATTGGCGGCCCTTCGGCGGCGGCCACGGCCATTCCATCAACATGTACGATGCAGGCGACCGGAAATGGCATCAGACCTGGGCCGATTCAAACGGTCAGCGCACTGAATTTGCCGGCGCCGTGGATGAAGCCGGCGTGCTGCGCTTCGATGTGCTTGGGGCGCCGCAGCAAGGCCAGCCGCTGGGCCGCCGGCGGATGAATTTCCAGCGCCTCGATCAAAACACCGTGCGGCAATGGGGCGATCTTGCGCCCGAAGCCGGCGGCGATTTGGTGATCGAGTGGGATTTCACCTACCGCCGCCGCGCTGGCGCCGCGCCCTGAGGCGCCACGTTTCCCAGGTTGGAGCGAGGGGCTCCTTCATGCGCCCCCGGACCGCCGGCATCCTGCCGGCATGCTCCCTGTGTAAAATCCGCAGGCCGGTGAAAACCGAGCCGTCGCATGCCGGCTGGATGCCGGCGGTCCGATGTGGCGCAATGGCGCAATCTATCCCCCACCCATCCCCGGATTGGCCGAAGGCCAAGTCCGGGGACCCATGAAGCTCAAAAGGCCAGTGTTTATGGGCCCCGGACAGCGACTGCGTCGCTTCCGGGGATGGGTGTGAACCTCGTAAAACACAGGAGACAATGAGAGGAAATCTATCCTACACCTCCCGCGCGGCTTTACACTGCCCCCATGAAACCCGATACCCGCAACGCTCCGCTTGAACTTTGGCGCACCGCCGGCGCGTTTATTCAGATTGTGTTCGACCTCTTCGGCGAGCCGCAACGCATCGCTTCGCTGCGCGTGTTCGAGACGGCGCAGCGCGCGTTGGCGCTGACCTGGATTCGCGCCGGCGAGTGGCTGGTGCGGGAATTGCTGCTGATCGAAGCGGCTCTGCTCGGGCCGTTGCCAGAGCCGGCGCGGCGCGCCAAACAAACCAAAGCGCGCGAGAAAACCCCGCCATTACGCCGCTATCATTCGTTCGACCCGGATGATTGGCGGGTATCGTTCCAGGCCGTTCCGACATCGCGTACAACAAAGTCCAAGAGCGCGCGCCGGCTCATGCCGCGCGACCATTACGGCGCCTGGCCGCTGGCGCAAAGATGCGAAGCGCTGCTGCGCGTGTACAACAATCCCTTGGCTTATGCGAAACGCCTGGCGCGGCGTCTGTTCGCCAAGCCAGCGCGCATCGCGCTGCTGCGCAAACACGACCCCGACGCGGAATATAAGGTCGGCCCCAACGGCGCTGCCGCCATACTTGCCGCCGCCGACAAAGCCGTGGTCGCGTTCGACAGCTCGTAAACTCCCCCGCAAAAACCTGATCTCAAAACGCCGAACGCGCCAGCGTTCCGGCGCCGCAAGCGTTGCGCGATTATGAAGGATTGGAGCGCGCGGCCTCCGGCCGCGCATCTTCAAGCGCCGCGCCAAGCGTGGCCGGCGGCCCCGCGCTCCCACTCACGACGGTTGCAACACCCGCCACCTGCTTCTCCCCCTGCAAGGGGGAGATTGAGAGGGGGTCGGCGCGACGATGGAAAAAGCAGCTGCGACGCCTACGACCAAGCCTCGGCGCTCGCACCCCCTCCCAGCCTCCCCCTTGCAGGGGGAGGAGCGGGTCGCGCCAGCGGACGCCGGACGGCGAGCTTTCGCACTTTTTTGCGCCGCGCCAAGCGGGGCCGGAGGCCCCGCGCTCCCAATCACGACGGTTGCGGATCCCCGGATTGCGCGAAGCGCAGGAGCAGAAGCGTGTTCAGATTGCTCCAGATGGGTGCAAGACGCGGGCGATCAGCCAATTCTTCGCGTCAGCGCGGCCATCAATTGCGCGCTCGGTTGGGTCTGCGGCATGCGGTTCCAGGCGTCGAGGGCGGCGATCTTGTAGGCTTCGGCCAGGGTTGGATAATTGAAGGTGTTCTCGACGAAATAATCGAGGCCGCCGCCAAGATTGAGCACGGCTTGGCCGATGTGAATGAGTTCGGTCGCGCCTTCGCCGACAATGTGAACGCCGAGCAGCCTGCGGGTTTCCAGCGCGAAAATCATTTTCATGAAGCCGGAAGAAAGCCCCATGATGTGACCGCGCGAGGTTTCGCGGAAGCGGGCGATGCCGGTCTCGAACGGGATTGCTTTTTCGCGCACCTGCTCCTCGGTCATGCCAATGGTGGAGATTTCCGGCACAGAATAAATGCCATAGGGAAAAAATTCCGGCGGCGCGTGCGCGACTTCGCCAAACGCATGGCAAGCGGCGATGCGTCCCTGCTCCATCGAAGTGGATGCAAGACTTGGAAAGCCGATCACATCGCCAACCGCGTAAATATGCGCAACTGAAGTGCGAAAACTCACCTTGTCTACGTCGATGCGCCCGCGCACATCGCACGCAAGCCCCGCCGCCTCGAGATTGAGCGCCTCGGTCGCGCCTTTCCGTCCCGGCCGCGAACAGCACCATGTCGGCGACGATCTGGCGATGATCCTCAAGCTCCACCGCGCACGCGGAAGCGCCCAGCCGCGCCACGCTTCTGACCTTGCTGTTGAAGCGCAAACTGACGCCGCGATCGCGCAAATCATGGATAAACTCATCGACCAGTTCGCGGTCGATGAAACCAAGCAGGCTGTCGCTCGGCTCAATCAAGGTCACTTTCACATCGAGCGCGGAGAATATCGTGGCGTATTCGACGCCGATCACGCTGGCGCCGATCACCGCCAGCGAACGCGGCACGCGCTTGAGTTCGAGGATTTCGTCGGCATCGACGATGAACTCGCCGTCGAACGGAATATGTTCGGGCCGGTGCGGCCTGGTGCCGACAGCGACGATGATGCTGTGCCCATGGAAATGCCGCGCCTCGCCGCTTTCGCCGACCACTTCAATCGCGTTCGGGCTCAGGAAACGCGCCGCGCCAATGGCGCATTCGACATTGTTGCGCGCGAATTGGTGCTCCAGCACTTCAACTTCGTGGTCGAGGGTGATGTGCGAGGCGCCGGCGCAAATCCTCGGCGCTGATGTTCTGCTTGTTGCGGTGGGCGCGGCCGTAAAAGCCGCGCTCGCGCCAGCCGGAAAGATTGAGCACGGTCTCGCGCAGCGTCTTGGAGGGAATGGTGCCGGTATGGACGCACACGCCGCCGACGCGCCGGCCGCGCTCCACCACCAGCACGGATTTCTTCAGCTTGGCCGCTTGCACCGCCGCGCGCCTGCCGGCGGGACCGGAGCCGATGACAATGAGGTCAAAATGTTGCGCCATCGCCCGCAATGCTTCGCCTGCATCGCTGGACAATCCGTTAACGGCTAAAGCGCCTTACGCCCGGCGCCGGCGGCGACCGCGCCAGCGTGCCTGTGCGGCTGCGGCGCGAACGCCTCCTCGAACTGGATCGAGGCGCTGGCCAGCGCCATGAAGGCAAGCCCCGCGAGCGCGCCCGCGGCGAGCGTGAGCGCGAGGCCCAGTTTCCGTTTCACCCAGCTCAAGCCGATCATGGTCAGCGCCCTTGCTTAATGCGCGTTGATCATGGCGCCAAAGGCGTAAACAAAGTCTCACCGAAAGGTTAAAGCGTGCGTGAACAAAGTTTCAGCCGCGTACAACAAAGCGTTTGCGCATTGGCGCCAGCACGCGCCAGATGCCGGCAAAGCCCGGCTCGATCACGAAACTGTCGCCCGCTTTGAAGCGCCGCGGCGGCTCGCCATCGGGGACAAGTTCGCATGCGCCCTCAAGCACATGGCAGAATTCCCATTCCTCGTAAGCCACCCGCCACGCCCCGACATCGCACGACCATTCGCCGACATAAGTTCCCTCGCGCTCATAATCGAGCCGCGTTTCGGCAACCGGCGCGCCTTCTATAAGCTTCTCCGCTGCAATTGGCTCGAACGCGGATTTCGCATCGCCGCGGATGGGGTGGAGCTTGGTCATGGCGCGGCTTCCGCCTTCTTGCCCTCAAACCCCGCCCATCTCCCGAACATTTCCTCGGCGCGGCGCAAATTTTTATCCAGCGAAGCCATGGTTTTTGCGAAATCGCCGGCATCGTCGCCGCGCCAGGCGGCGCGGGCCTGGCCGATGATAACGCCCAGCCCCTGCGCGCGCGCTTGTCCGGTCATGCCGTCGGCTTCGAGGCCGGCGAGCGCCAGCACAAAGCGCGCGCAGCGCACATGGCGCTGGTGCTGCGGAAGCCAGCAAGGTTGGGTCGCGATCCACGCCCTGCTCCATCGCCAACACGGCGGACCGGTGCGGCTCCATCGCCTCGAAGCGGCGCATGATCAGTTCGAACAAGCGGTCGCGCACGGATTGTTCGCTCGCAAGTTGGCCAGCGTTTTCGGCGATGGCGCGGTCGAACGCTTCCTCGGTGCAATCGACCGCCTCCCACAGCGAGGCGCCGTAGAGATCCGCCAGTTTTCGCCCCGCCGCCTCGGCCAGACCCGCCAAATTCACCTCGCGCCAAGCGCCGGAAGCGGCAAGCTGCAACGCCGCGCGGGCGAGATCGCGGCGAAGGGCGGGATCGAGATTGGACATGGGGCCCACCAAAGCATGGCCGAACGCCCATTTCCAGCCAGTTCACGCTGCCTCCGCGCTGCCCCAATAATTATAGCCGGCAAAACGCGGCGTCGAAGGCAGATACATGGCTTCCATGTCGGCGATTGTGAAGCCGCCGGCGCGCACCAAAGCCGGAATGTCGCGGCCAAGATGACAGCCGCCGGCGATGCGATGCCACCATGTGTCGATGCTCGCTTGCGTGCGCTGCACTTTTTCATCCGGGGCAAGCCCGTGCTCGCAGAACAGGAGTTTGCCGCCGGGCCGCAGCGCGCGTCGCGCGCCTTGCAGCGCCGCCACCGGATCGGGAATGGTGCAGAGCGAATATGTCACCAGAACCGTGTCCACGCTTGCCGCGCCAAGCGACAAATCCTCCGCCCGCTCCGGCAAAATCTCAACCGGCAACGGCGCTTTGCGCGCGGCCTTGCGCGCCCGCGCCAGCATGCCCTCCTCCGGCTCCAGCGCATAGACGCGGCTCACTTTCGCCGCATCGTAATAAGGCAAATTCAGCCCCGCGCCGAAGCCAAGCTCCAGCACGACGCCCGCCGCGCGCGGCACTATTTTGCGGCGCTGGTAGCAGATCGGCTTTGCCCCGCACGCGCAAGTGAGCAAAGCCGGCAGCACGTAGCGATTGTAAAAGCTCATGTTCCGATGCCCATCGCGCTATAGCAGGTTCGTTCCGAATTAAGCCGCGCCACCACCCATCCCCGGATTGGCCAAAGGCCAAGTCCGGGGCCCATAAACACAAGCGTTTGCGGATATGGGCCCCGGACTTCGCTTCGCGAATCCGGGGATGGGTAAACATTGTCTCACCCTTTGGCTCGCTTCGGCGGCGCAAAGGCAGCGGAGAGTTTTTTCGGCGCCACGGCCCGCCAACTTTCGTCGAGATAATCGAGCAGCTTGGCCATCGGCGCTTTGGCTTTCGGCGCGTAGGTGAAGGTAACCCAATTCGAACGCCCGAGCCCATAATCGGTGGGCTTTGCGCCTTTCAGTTTCAGCGCCTCCTGGCTGCGATAAGGCAATTTCATCGATACCGAGAGCGCGCCTTCCTCGTAAGCGCCAAGAAACAAAAACGATTTCTTGCCGGCAATCTTGTACGCGGGATGACCCCAGGGAAAATCCTCGCTCGCGCCGGGATAAGCCAGCGCCGCCGCGCGCAATAATTTGGCGGAGGGGTGCTTGAGGTTGAACTTCGCGCTCATGGCGGTCGCGCCCGCTCCGCCATGTCCAGCGCCTCCACCGCAGCGTCGAACGCCAGCATGGTTGAAGTATGGCGCGGCGGATATTCGCGCACGCCTTCGAGGTGGCGAAGCTCCCAAAATCGCCCCGTCGGCGGGGCCGCGCCCTCTTTAAGCATCGCCCCGAGGCCATCGCGCGCGGCGCGAATTTCAGCGGGGCTCGCGCCGATTGCGTGCATCGCCAGGATCGCGGTCGCGGCCTGGCCGAGTGCACACGCTTTCGGGTGCACGGCGACATCGCTGATCAGGCCGTGCTTCAGTTTCAGCTCCACCGTCACCACCGAACCGCAAACCCGGCTTACCTTGGTGGAAACCCCATCGGGCGCCTCGAGCCGGCCTACGTGGGCCATGTCGGCGGCAAGTTCGAGAATGCGGGGATGGTAAAGATCTTCCATGCGCCATTATGTGGCCTTGCCGAGGGTGGAAGCAACATCGCACCGCCAGCTTCCAGCCGGCTCGTTATTCCGGCAAGATGCCGGCGGTACGGTCATTAGGATTGGTTCGCCCATGCTGAGACGCGGATTTATGACGGCGGCAGTCGCAGCGGCGCTTGGCTCGGCCGCCGCGCAAACACCCGCCGACGCGCCGCCAGCGCCGATCGTGCCGCAAAACGCGCTGGAACATTCCTTCGTCGCGGCGCTGACCAATCCGGCGATGCGGCCGATTTTTCGTCGCCAGCTGCTCGAAGGCCATGTCGCCCTGGCGCTGAGCGGCCCGCCGCCGAACGCGCCGCCGCGTGAAATCACCATTCCGAGCGGCGCCCGCGCTGGGCTCATTTTCACCAGCGCCGCGCGGCTCAATTCAGTGCTCGGGCCGGATACGCCGCGCATCGTTCTCACCGGGCGTGCGGCGCTGCAGCGTTTGCGCGGCAAGAGCGTGGTGATCAACGTACGGCTCGCGCCGATGTTGACGCTCGAAGCCGACGATATCGCGCGCTATCTCGAAACCCCGGTCACGCCCGGCTCAGCCGGGCCCGCCCAATAGGCCGTCGCCGCCGCAGCGGCGATCGTAAAGCGCGCGCGTGCGGGCAAGCGCGGCATTGCCACTGGCATCGTAAAGATGCACTTGCCAAGTGTGGGTGCAGTTTTCAGCGCTCATGGTCTTGCGGCAGATTTGATCGGGCGGATCGCCGCGGCCAACGGCTTCGCGGTGCGGCGCGCAAGTGAAAGAATTGCCGCGCAAATCGGCATTGACCGCGCTCAACGCCAAGCCAATTCGGTAACGACTGGCGACTTCCCGCTCGAAGGATTGCGCGACGGCAGCGGCATTGGCGCCGCGCCAGTCGCCAAGCTCAATCGCGCCCGAGGGAATGTTCGGCCCGCCCGATGGCGCCATCGCGCCGCCGATCGGCAAACTCTCGCAAGCCGCCAGGGCAAGCGACAAAGCCAAGCCGGCGAGTAAAGTCGTCCTTTGCATCATCGCCTCATTATTGCGCGCCAATTATTGCGCGCCAAGACACATGATGTCGAATCCCGCAACCAAATCAGGCTCGGCGGCGACAACATACCAATCGAACGCGCACTGGCGCTCCATGATTTCAATCCGGCAATCGAGCTTTCCCGCCTCGCAGGAAAAGCCGTTGGCCGCCAGGTCGGCGCGGATTTGCGTTTCGCCGAGGCCAGCTTGGCGCGCGCGCATCTGGGTTTGGAATGCGGGGGAATAGTTCTCCGGATCGGCGCTGCGCCATTGGCCAAAATCAACCCCGCCTGGGGCGCGCCCTTCGGGCGGGGCGGTTTGGCCAGCGGCGGCGGCTGGCGGCGGCGGCAGCGCTCCTCCGCGCGTGACCGGAAACGGCGATGGCCCCGCCTCGCGCTCTAAGTCGCGTTCGGAGGCGCCGACCGCGCAGCCGGCGAGCGCGGCGACCAAGGCAATGATGAAAATCCGCATGCTTGTCCTCTCCCCGAGACCCGCTCAGGCGGCACTCGCTTAGGGCTCGAGCGAGGCGCGATCAAGGCAAAGTCCCAGCTCAAGCGCCGGCGGTCGGATTTGGACGGTTGGCGCTTGCGGGGAGCGCGGCTTGCGCGGGCGGCGGCGCCGGAGCGCCGGGGGCGCGGCGGGGGCATTTCCGGCGGCTTCTGCGGTCATGCGCGCGCGTTGGCGTTGCAGGAAACGATCCAGCAAATCCGAACGCGCCACCGCGCGCGCGACGTCGCGCACCGCGGCGCCGTCAGCGTGCACGCCAGAGGCGATCACTTCGAAGGAATCGGCTTCCTCGCTATTGGCCATGTCGCCGGCGAATTCGCGGTAGAGCGCGCGCACGCCCTCTTCATTGCCGGCCAAAGTCAGCGCCACGCCGGCGCGCAACACCGCTTGGCGCCCGCCCGGATCCAGCGGCGCTGCGCGTTCGCGCATGCCGAGCAAAGTGCGCAATTCCGCCGCCGCGCGCTCCCAATCGCGCGCGCGCCAAGCGGCGTCGGCGCGGACACGCTGGGCGTCGGCGCTGCGGTCGCGCTCGACCAATTCCACCGCCCCGTCGATCCGGCCGAGGTCGAGCAAGGCGCGCGCCTCGATGATGCGTCGGTCAGCGAGCAGAATTTGCCCCATGTTCGGCTGCCGCGATGCCGCCAGCGCCAGCAGCGCGCGATCGGGTTTGCGATCCATCAGATAAATGGCGGCGAGATCGCCGGCGGCCTGCGCCTTGGAAACCCCTTCCAGCCGCTCATCGACCTGGTGCTGCAACAATTGCGCGGCTTGCTCCAGCAAATCGACATGCACCAAGCGCCCCGCCAGCAAGCGCACAATGCGGTCGCCATTAGGGCCCACCGGAACCTGATCGCTGAACTCGTAAAACAAGCCCAGCGCCTGGATCGGCTCAAGCTGATCGGCTTCGCCGTCGAGAAACAAGCGCTCGAACAGCACCGCCATATCGACGCGCAATTGCCGCGAGGCCGGATCGGTGGGAAAGCGATCGGCGGCGACGCGCATGGTGGTGAGCGCGTCGCGCCAGCGGCCAAGTTCGGAATAAACATCGCCAAGCATGCCGACGATGGCCAGTTCGGTGGAATCGCCGCGCCAACGGAAACGCAGCGCTTCCAAGGGTTCGATCGCATCCACCGCGCGCATCGCGCCAGTGGCGCGGCGCACCCGCAGCGCTTCGATGGTGGCGCGGACCGCCGCTTCCTCGTCGCGCGCGCGCGAAATTTCGTCGAGCGTGGCAAGAGCGTTTTGCGGATCGCCGCGCGCCGCCGCCAAGCGCGCCTCCAGCAGGCGCGCTTGCAAGCGCAGCGCTTGGGTCGGGGCCTGGCCCATGGCTTCGCGCGCGGCCGCCTCGGCGCCGGCGTGATCGTTCAAATCCAGCGCCGCGCGCGCCAGCGCCAGTTGAAACCGCGCCCGCCAGACAGCCGGGTGCTGATCAAGCGCGGCGCGGCCGCGCTCAAGCTCGCGGCGCGCGCTGCTCCAATCTTGCTTCACCGCGGCCGCGTAGCCGCGCCACAGCGAAGCGGAAGCATTGTTGCCCAGCAGCGGCGCCGTGAGATCGCGCTCGGCGGCGGCGAAACGGCCGAGCATGGAATTGGCGGCGCCGCGCAGTAGACGAAATTCCGGGTCGATCTCGACCAAGCGCGCCCTGATTGATGGCGACGATGCGCAGCGCCCCCAGCGCCTCCGGCGCCAAATCGTTGGCGAGCAGGAAACGCGCCAGCGCCATGCGCGCCTCAACCGACGCGCCCTCGCGCACGCCCTCCTCGGCGGCGGCGCGGCTCAGTTCATCGATGCGTGCGCGAACCTGTTCCAGACTCATGCCCGCTTCGCTCGCCGGCGCCGGCGCTTCCGCTTCGCTCAGCGCCTGCTGCATCAAGGCCGCGTTGGCGCTGACTGGGGCCGACGCGGGAGTTGCCGCGGCGGCGGCGATCAATCCTTGTGCGCCATTGCTGACGACCAGATTGCCGCCGTCGAAAATCGCGGTGACGCCGTCGGCGCGCGGCTCAATCACCGCGCCATGGGCCGCCGGCAACAAGGCCGCTTCGGGAGTAGCTCTGCGGGTATCGACGCCCTTGCCGGGGCCGCCAACCAGGGCGATGCCGATACGGTCGCCGACCTCCGGATCGCGTATCCAGCGCACCGCGCCGTCGCGCTCAAAACGCGCAACCAGCCGACCGCCGCCTTGCGCATCGACCTCGCGCGCGAGCGGCGCGGTTTGCCCAGGCTGGGCGCGGGCGCCGAGAATAAAAGTCCAAGTGTTGTCTTCGACCGAAGCCGACACCAGCACGTCCGGCCGCGCCGGGATGCGGAGCCCAATCACGCCTTCGCCCTGCACGATCTCGATGTCCTGGTGATAGCGCCCGGCGCGAGAGACGCCCGCCATTTCGATGCGCCCAATTGCGTCGAACATCAGCCAGATCGCCTCGCCGCGTCTGAACGCGGCCGCGCGCGAGGGCGCTGGCCACGTCACCATGATGCGCGTGGACGTCGGCCTCTTCCGCCAAACGCATTTGCGCCACGCCTTGAATTGGCGGACGCGCAGGGATTGGCGCGGCGCTTTGCCCAGGCGACAGCGCAAGCGCCGCGCGCGCAAACCCTTCCGGCGGCAGCAAATCGACGATGATGCGTTCGCCGTCTATGAAATGGCGTTGCCGCACGCCAGGCTCCAAGGTCAGCATCACCCGCACCGGCGCGCCCGCCGCGCTGATGCGGCGGGCTTCGCGCACAAAGCGCGGCGGCGTGGCGATCAATTCCGCCATGTCGAGATCGGCGCTGCGCGAAAAGCGCAGCTCCAATCGGTTGCCCTGCAGCACCGGCGTCAAAGTCGTCGCGTTAGCAAACCGAAACGACAGCCGGGTGAATTCTTCCTGAGCGCCGACGCTCACGCTCGCCGTCGGCGCCGCGCTCATGCCGCGGCGGGGGCGGCGGCGGTGGCGGCGGGGGTGGTGGCGGCGGCGGCGGGGGTGGCGGCGGCGGCGGGGGCGGGGGCGGCGGTGGAGGCGGGGGCGGCGGCGCGGCCCTCAGCGTCAGATCGCCCGGCACCGGCCCGGTCGGAACACGCAATTGCTCAGCGGGCGGGATGGCGGCTTCCGCGCTCGGCGCGGATTCGGCCGGCGCCCGCGGCGGCGGCGCAAGCGACATCGGCTGCGCGCCCGCGGGCGGGACGGCGATGGCCGCGGCGGCGGCTATTGCGATGGTGGAGCGCAGAGATTTCATCAATTCCTGCTCGCGAACCTCCAGCAAATCCTAAAGCCAAACCGCTAGCGCGGGTTTAACGCCCGGCCCCAGATGGGGTCGCGGACGGGGTCGCGGACGCGGGCCCCGCGGCAGATCTTTGGCCCGCCACTGTTCCAACGCTAGGCGGACGCGCGCGCTCGGCCAGCATCGTGGTCAAGCGGCGCGCGCGCTCAGGCTCCATGCGGCCCATGACCTCGGCCAGATTGTCCGAGCGCATGCGCGCCGCCACTTGCACCAGCACATCATCCTCAAGGCCGTCGAAAACCGCGGCTGCATCCTTCGCGCGCATGCGTCGGTAAACATCGACCAAACTCGACAACCGCGTCTCTTGCGCCTCGTCGAGATTGCCGAGCAACGCGTTGACCCTGGTTTCAAGCTGATGCAATTCGGCCAAGCGCTCGCTCAAGCGGCGCTCGGCGGCGATCATCAATTCGTCTTGAGTTTCAACTTGCGCGGCGCGCTGATCGAGCAATGTACGGCGTGCGCCAAGCGCTTGCAGCACTTCCACTTCTGTCTGGCTGAGGCCGGCAAGGTCCGCGAGGCTGGCCGGGGCGCATTGCTGCGCCGCCGGCGCTGGCGCGCTCGCCGGCGCGGCTGGTTCATGGCTGGCCGCGGCTGAAACACTTGTCGCCGGGGCGCGCGTTTCCGCGACGCTCTCGGCCATGGCCACGGCCTTGAGCCCGAGCAACGCCGCGAGCGTCGCCATCACCGCCGGCATCAGCCGCACGCCGGCCTGGCTCGCGGGTCTAGCAGGTTTTCCCTTGGCCATCACGCCCGCCCGCGCAGCGGCGCGTCGGCGCTTGTTCGCAATGCGTCCGGCGCCGAGGCCGAGGCGATCGGCGGTGGCGCGGGCGTCGTTGATGCGCGCTTGCAAGTCGCGGCCGCTCTCCTGCGCCGCCGCCCGCAAGCGCGCGCACCGCCGCCTCTGCCTGAGCGGTGGCCTGCATCAGTTCCGCCGCCGCCGCGAGCGCGCCGTCCTGGCCAGAGCGCAGCGCCGCCAATTTCCGGTCCAAGCGCCAGAAGAAAAACAAACACGCGCCAAGCATCAATGCGAGCACCAGTTCAAGCGTCAGTACAATCGGGCTCATTTTTTGCCTCCAAGTTTCATTATCGCCTGCTGCGAAGCTGGCGCGATCGGCGCGATCGACGCGCACCGCCAGCGATTGGCCCATGCGCCCGACCCGCCGCTTGCGAGAGCTCCACATCGCCGCATTTCAAGATGACAGGATCGTCGGGCGAAGCGTCGAGCATCAAGGTGTCGCCGACTTTCAGATTGAGCACGTTGCGCAGCGGCTGGGGCAGTTCGTCGAGCACCGCGCGCACTTCGACCTTGGTGGCCCACAATTCGCTGGCGAGGTGGCCTTCCCAGATATTGTCGCGGCCGAATTTCTCGCCCATGAATTGCTGCAGCAGCATTTTGCGGATCGGCTCGAGCGTGGCGTAAGGCAACAGCAATTCGAGCCGCCCGCCGCGATCTTCCATGTCGATGCGCAGCTTCACCACGATCGCCGCGTTCGGCGGGCGCGCGATGGCGGCGAAGCGCGGATTGGTCTCGATGCGGTCGAGCGTGAAGGTCACCGGCGTCAGCGGCGCGAAAGCCTGGCGCGCGTCGGCCAGCACCACTTCGATCATGCGCGTCACCAGCATGCGCTCGATGGTGGTGTAGGGGCGGCCCTTCGACGCGCGTGGAGGGCGATGCCCCGGCGCCCGCCCGAGCAGAACATCGACGATCGAATAGATCAGATTGGAATCGACCGTCGACGAGGCCGAAATTGTCCAGTTCCTCGGCGCGGAACACCGCAATGATCGCCGGCAGCGGGATCGAGTTCAGATAATCGCCGAACCGCACCGAAGTGATCTGGTCGAGGCGAGACTTCGACATTGTCGGAGGTGAAATTGCGCAGGCTCGTGGTCATCAACCGCACCAGGCGGTCGAACACGATTTCGAGCATCGGCAGGCGCTCATAGGAAACCAGCGCCGAATTGATGATCGCGCGCACGCCGCCGGCGCCGCCAGCTTCCTCTTCGCCAAGGCCGAAGCCGAGCAGGCTGTCGATTTCATCCTGGTTGAGGATGCGCTCGGTGACGGGCCGCGCGCCGTCGGCGCCTCCGCGGTCTCCCACTCGTAGCTGCTGCGGCTTCGGCGCTCATGCTATTGCACCAGCATTTCTTCGATCAGCACGGCGTTGATCTGCGCCGGCGCGATCGCCAGATTGACGCGGCGCAGCAATTCCAAACGCAGACGATAGGCGCCCGCCGACCCGGCGAGGTCGTCGGTGCGCATTTCGCGCAGGAAGCCGTTGAACTGATCGCTGACGCGCGGAACGTGCTCGGTCAGAGCGCTGGCGACTGCGTCGTCGGGCGCTTCCAAGCGTCAGTTGCAGCTTGAGAAACGCCGGGCGGCCATCGCTGCCGGTGATGTTGACCAGCATTTCCGGCAGCGCGACGAACACAACGCCTTCGCCCTGGGTGATGGTGGTGCCGTTGCGGACCGGGCGCCGGCTCGCCGCTGCAACTTCCGCGCCGTGGCCGCCGCCCTTGGCCTGGTCTCATGCCCGGCCTCGGCCTCCGCGTGCTGCTCGCCGCCGCCCTTGAAGAACAACATATAGGCGGCAGCGCCGCCGCCGCCGAGCACAAGCACCGCCGGCAGGACGATGAACAAGATCAGCGTTTTGCCGGAAAGCTTCTTCTTGGCTTTGCCTTCGCCAGCTTCGCCTTCTTCGCCTTCAGCGGGCGGCGGCGGCCTCGGCCTCTTCGGCTTCCGGCTCTTCGCCCTTCTTCTTTTTCTTCTTCTTCCCAAACATGACGGAATCGCTCGCGCTAATCTGACCTCCTTGGTGCGCAAGGCGATGGTTAAGGATTGGTGTGGAGCCCGGCAAAACTTGCCGCCGCAGCGGCAGAAAATGCCGCGCGCGTTCACCACGTCCGGCGCTGAGCCGCCTTGAAAATCAAGGCGCTTTGGCGCTGGCCCGGCGCTTGCATCGTTAACGCGCGATGGATAACGCGCTCATGCTCGGCCTGCAGACGCAACGCGTGCTGCAACGGCGCATGGATGTGGCCGCCAACAATCTCGCCAATGTCGCGCACGTCGGGTTTCAAGGCCGACGGCCTGGTGCTGGAAGAAGCCGATGCGACCCAAGCGCACGCCGAGGAAGACCCGACAAATATCCGCTTCGTGCGCGACATCGGCATTGATGCGCGACATGAGCCAGGGGCCGATCGCCATGACCGGCAACCCGCTCGATGTCGCCCTCGAAGGCGCTGGCTTTTTCATGGTCGAGGGCCCGTCGGGGCCGCTTTACACGCGCGATGGCGCGTTTTCGTTGACGGGGGACGGACGGCTGGTGACCAGCGATGGTCGCGCCGTCCTGAACTCCGGGGGAGCGCCGATCGTGCTCGATCCGCAGGGCGAAAGCCCTTCGATCGGCCGCGACGGCGCTATACGCGTGGCCGGCGTCGAAGCCGGCCGCATCGGCGTGGCGAGCTTCGCCGCGCCCGGCGCGCTCTCAAAGGTCGGGGACAACCTTTGGGACGCGCAGGGTCAAGCCAGCCGGGCCGTTCGAAGGCGTGGTCTGCAAGGCGCGCTGGAAGGATCGAACGTGCGCCCGGTGCTCGAACTCACCCGGCTCATCGAAATATCGCGCGCCTACCAATCCGCCGCCAAAATCGTTTCGGGCGCCGACGAATTGCGTCAGCGCGCGATCGAGCGGCTCGGCCGTTAGGAGTAAGTCCCAATGCGCGCTTTATCGATCGCCGCCAGCGGCATGGCAGGCCCAGCAGCTCAATGTCGATGTGATCTCGCACAACATCGCCAACATGAACACGACCGGCTACAAGCGCCAGCGCGCCGAGTTCCAGGACATGCTGTACCAGAACATGGAGCGCCCCGGCGCCGACCTCGCGCGGCGTTCGGGCGCGATCGTGCCGCTGGGCATCCAGATCGGCGTCGGCGTGCGCGCCGACGCGGTCGGGCGCGTCACCGAACAAGGCGGCATGGGCCAAACCGGCAATGGCTACGACATCGCCATTGACGGGCGCGGCTACCTGCAGATCGCCCTGCCCTCGGGCCAAACCGGCTACACCCGCGCCGGCAATCTCGCCGTCAACGCCGACGGCGCCATCGTCACCACCGACGGCTACCCGCTCGAGCCGTCGATCACGGTGCCGCCGGAATCCACCGCCATCCATATCAGCCGCGACGGCATCGTCGAAGTGACGCTCAAGCCGGACAAGCCGCGCCCACGCAAATCGGCCAAATCGAGATCGCCAGCTTCATCAATCCGCCGGGCCTCGAAGCTATCGGCGACAATCTGTTTCTCGAAACGCCAGCCTCAGGCGCGCCCAACGTGGCCGTTCCCGGCTCGCCTGGGCTTGGCACGCTGATGCAGGGATTTCTCGAGCTTTCCAACGTCAACGCGGTGGAGGAAATCTCAGCGCTGATCGTGGCCCAGCGCGCCTACGAGATGAACGCGCGCGTCATCACCGCCGCCGACGAAATGATGCAATCCACCACGCAATTGCGCTAGAGGCCCATGATGCACCGCTTTCTGCATCGCCTGTGCTTTGATGTTGTGCTTGCGCCGGCGCGGCGTTGGCCGATCCGGTCAATCTGCGCACGCGCATCGAAGCCAGCGGCGCCAACATCACGCTCGGCGATGTGTTCGAAGGCGCAGGCGAGGCGGCAAGCCGCGCCATCGCGCCCGGCGCCGTCGCCTGGGCAAATCTCCTCTCTGCCGATGTCGCTGCTGACGGCGGTCGCTTCGGCGGCGGGCTTGGATTTCACGCCGCCCGCTGGCGTCGGCGAAGTGCGCGTGGTGCGCCCCGGCGGCATGCGCGCGACCTTGCCGGCGCCAAGCGCGGCACCGGCAGATGCGCCACTCCGCGCCAGTATCGGCGTGCGTCGCGGCGATAGCGTGACGCTGACCTTCACTGCGCCTGGAGTGATGCTGAGCACACGCGCGCGCGCGCTGGAGGACGCGCGGCGTGGGCCAGAATGTGCGGCTGGTAAACATCGCCTCGAACCGAAATATCGACGCTGTCGTCACCGGCCCCGGTGCGGCGCAAGCGGGGAATCCATGAACCAGGATAAATCCATCCGCGCCATCGCCCTCATTGCGCTCGCGGCGGGCGCGGCCGGTTGCGCCAGCATCGATACCGGCGCGATCGCGCAAGACGCGCTGGCCGCTCCCGGCGCCGCCTACGCCGCCGCCGGGCGCGCCTTGGCGATCGCCGCCGCTGCAGCCCGTGGGCACGCCCGCCGCGCTGACCGGCGGCGCGCAGCAAACCATGCCGCAGCCGGAGGCCGATCGCTTATGAACCGGCCGGCCCCAATTCGCTCTGGCGCTCGGGCTCGCGCAGCTTCTTCAACGACCAGCGCGCCTCGCGCATTGGCGACATTCTCACCGTCATGATCGAGATCGACGACAAGGCCGAGGTGTCCAACAGCTCCAACCGCTCGCGCACGGGCTCGACTTCTGTCGGCGTCAGCAATTTTTTCGGCATTGAACAAGCGGTCGGTCAGTTCTTCAATGGCGCGTTCGATCCGGCAACCATGATCGAGGCGGATTCCTCCTCCGACGCCAACGGGACCGGCGCCATCAACCGCGACGAAAAGATCGAACTCACCGTCGCCGCTGTCATCGTCGATCGTCTGCCCAACGGCAATCTTGTGCTGGCCGGCCGGCAAGAAGTGCGCATCAACGGCGAAATGCGCGAACTCACCGTCTCGGGCTTGGTGCGGCCGGAGGACATCACTTCGACTAACACGATCAGCCACACCCAGATCGCCGAAGCGCGCATCTCCTATGGCGGCCGCGGGCAAATCAGCGCCGTGCAACGACCCGGCTGGGGACAAAGAATCGGCGACGCCATCAGCCCGTGGTGATCGGACTGACTTGTACCGCCGGCTTCCAATTCCCTCTTAGTACAGAAATCAACCGCCGGAAAACTCCACCCATCCCCGGCTTCTGCGGAACGCGAAGTCCGGGGCCCAAAAACACGACCGTTTGTGTTTATGGGCCCCGGCTCGTCGCATACGCGCCGCCCCGGGGATGGGTGTGGGTCAGTATTTTGGACCATTGGCATGACGTCAGCGACCGAAATCGCGCGCCATCAGGGCGGCGAACAGCACAGCCAGCGCCAGCAGATGCGCTTCCGCGATCACTAGGCGGCGGATCGCCTTGGCCTCGGCTGCGGGCGCCACGAAGCTCTCATCCATCGACGCCGCTCGCGACCAACGGAAAAACGCCAGGCTCGGCATAATTGAAACGACGCCTATCAATGCAAACGCCGCCATCTTGGCCCAGAAGAAGGGCTGACTTTCGTAGAAGGCCCAGCCCTTGGCCCCAAAGTTCAAGCGCGCCAGCCCAGCCAGCAGCAAGCCGATCGCGCCGATGCGATCGAACACGTCGATCCGCACCAGCAGCTTGGCCACGCGCGCGTCCACCGGCAGGCGCAGCACAAACGCTTCAGCGCTCAGCGCGCCAGCGAAGATGAAGGCGAAGGTGAAGTGGAAAAAGGAAAGGCCGGCGTCGTGGAGCATCGACCGCCGGCTTCCAGCCGGCTCTTGATTACCGACAACACGAAAAACAAGGGCCGCCTGGAATGCGGCGGTACAAAAATGCCGGCTGGAAGCCGGCGGTCACGAGTTAAACGTCGCGGTGGACGCGTTCGCGGCGTTCGTGGCGTTCCTGGGCTTCGAGCGACAGCGTCGCGATCGGGCGCGCTTCCAGGCGCGAGAGCGAAATCGGCTCGCCGGTCTCCAGGCAATAACCGTATTCGCCTTCGTCAATGCGGCGCAGCGCATCGTCAATCTTCGAGATCAGCTTGCGCTGGCGATCGCGCGTGCGCAGCTCCAGCGCCCGATCGGTTTCGCTGGTGGCGCGATCGGCGAGATCGGCCTCGGCGACGGTGTCTTGCTGCAAAGTGGCGATGGTGGAGCGCGCTTCCTCGAGGATTTCGTTCTTCCAGTCGATCAGTTTACGGCGGAAATATTCGCGCTGCCGTTCGTTCATGAACGGCTCGTCTTCGCTTGGCCGATATTCCTTCATTACAGCAGCAGCCATGTCCGCGCTCCGGTCCCCCTCGCAAGGCGCCGCCTTATAGCGCTCGCCCTGGGCGGCGTCCATGGAGCAAGAACGGCGCCAAAGCTCCCCTAATTTCATCAGGTTGCGCTGCAACATCAAGCTATCCCCAGGTGCCGATCCAGCTTGGCCAGCTCTACCGCGAGCCGTGTGTCAATTTCACGAAGCACCGAATCGAGCCCCGCTTCACCGGTGATTTCGCCGCCGCGACGCAGGTTTTCCATGTCGGCGCGCAGATTTCCCGGCGCGCGCCCATGCACTAGGCCAAACTCCAGCCTTTCCAGCGCGTCGAGCGCGGCGCGCGCCGCGCTTGGCCAGACGGGCGCGGCGCTGGCCCGGCGGCTCCTCGCTTTGCAGCGCAAGAATAGCGTCGAGCGGGGTCAGCCCGGCAACGCTGCTCGCGGCGCTGGCGCGCTGGGGGGCCTCGGCGGCCGGCGCGAACCCCGGCGCCGGCGCGCCGGCTCTGCGGGTTCCGTTCGGCGGCGTGACGCCTCGGCCGTTTTCAATTTTCATGGCGCGATGTTTCAACCGCGCCGATTTCCATTTCCTTAACGTTTGCGTTGAACGCGCGTTAACCGAATTGCCGCCCTATCGCGGCCATGGATCTTGTATAACCGCGCGGCGCGCGCCGCCTTGCTTGCCGTCGCTTCAATCGCGGCGATGACCGCGCCGCTTGGCGTGCACCAAGCGTGGGCCGGCCCGCGCATCAAGGATGTCGCCGATTTCGAAGGCGTGCGCGAAAATCAATTGGTGGGCTATGGCTTGGTGGTGGGCCTAGCCGGCACCGGCGATTCCTTGCGCAATTCGCCGTTTACCCGCCAGAGCCTCGCCGCCATGCTGGAGCGGCTCGGCGTCAACGCCGCCAACGGCAATCTCAACACCCGCAACGTCGCCGCCGTCATGGTGACGGCCAATCTGCCGGCGTTCGCCGCGCAAGGCTCGCGCATCGACGTGACCGTTTCCGCGCTCGGCGATTCGCGCAGCTTGGCTGGCGGGCAATTGCTGGTCACGCCATTGATGGCGGCCGACCAGCAGGTCTACGCGGTGGCGCAAGGTTCGCTGGCGATTGGCGGCTTCGCCGCACAAGGCGCGTCGGGCTCGTCCGTGTCGCGCGGCGTGCCGACCGCCGGGCGCATCCCCTCCGGCGGGCTGGTCGAACGAGAAGTGCGCTTCGACATCGCCGCGCAATCGGAATTGCGTCTGGCGCTGCGCAATCCGGATTTCACCACCGCCCAGCGCATTGCCGCGGCGATCAACAATTCCGTCGGCATCGACGCAGCGCGCGCGGCCAATCCGGGCGCGGTGGTGCTGCGCCGCCCGGCGGGCTTTGCCGGCGACATGGTGGCGCTGGTGGGGCGCATTGAGAGCCTTGAAGTTGAAGTCGATACCCCCGCGCGCATCGTCATCGACGAGAATTCCGGCATCGTGGTGATGGGCGAGAACGTGAAAGTCTCCACCGTCGCCATCGCCCAGGGCAATCTCACCATTTCCATCCGCGAAGACCCGTTCGTCAGCCAACCGCTGCCGCTCAGCGACGGGCAGACGGTGGTTGTCCCCTCCAGCGGCGTGCGGGTGGAGGAAGAAGACGGCGGCCTGGTGGTGGTGCCGGGCGGAGTGGAATTGCGGCAATTGGTCAACGGCCTCAACGCGCTCGGGGTCGCCCCGCGCGACATGATCTCGATCCTGCAAGCGCTGAAGGCCGCTGGCGCGATCCAAGCTGAAATCGAAGTGATGTAATGGCCGAAGGTTTTGCGATCACGGCGCCCGGCGCGCCGCTTCCCCTGCAAGTCGGCGAACGCGCGGCGCAAGCCAGCGAGGCGCGGCGCGCGGCGGAGGAATTCGAATCGGTGTTTCTCACCGAAATGCTGGCCCCTATGTTCGAGGGGCTCGACAGCGACGGGCTCGGCGGCGGCGGCATGGGTGAGGAGATTTTCCGTCCGATGCTGATCGAACGCTACGCCGAGGCGATCTCGCACGCCGGCGGCATCGGCATCGCCGATTCCATCCTGCGGGAACTTGTTAGAATGCAGAGCGCGGAGGTCGCCGATGGCGCTGATCGCTGACGATTGCAAACACCGCGCCGAACAATTGCTGCTGGTCAGCGAGCGCCTGGCCGTGCTGATCGCCGAGGACACCAGGCGCATCGAAGCGCGTGAACCGCTGCTGGAGGGCGAGCGCGCGGATGAGAAAAACCGCCTCGCCAACGCCTACCGGCTCGAATTGGCGCGCATCAAGCAAGACCCGGCTTTGATCGAAGCGGCGCCGCCAGCGCTGCTGGCGCAATTGAAGCAACAGACCATTAACCTACAAACAGCGCTATCCGCCCACGACCTCGCGCTAGGCGCGGTCAAGCTGGTGTCTGAAGGCCTGGTGCACGCCATGGCCGAGGAAGTGGTGCGCCAGCGCGGCGGCGGCGCAAGCTATGGCGCGGGCGGGGCCCTGACCGCTCCCGGTGGCCCAAGGCCGGCGATTTTGGACCGCAACGCTTAGTCTAAAAGCGCCCGACCTATCTGATTTCGTAAGATTTCAGCAGCTTGACCGGGCTTCCCTGTGCATAAAATCCACCCTAAGCTCCCCTCGGGGACGAGCTGCGAACGGGATTTTCGGCTCTGTAACGATTCGGTAACGGACCTTACGGCATTATCAAGCCGTAGTCAGGGGAGGTCGCTGTGCTCATACGCAAGCTCGTTCTCGTTGGACTGGTCGGGTTCGTCAGTTTTGCCGCCAATATAGCGACCGCCGAAGATGCGGCAGCGCCAAGCCCATCCATCGTTGGCATCGACGGCGTAAATTTTGTTGATCCCAATGAGGCTTTTGGCGGCGATCGTTTCCGGTTGAGCTTCAGCGAGGGCGGAGCTTCGCGCTTCGGCAATTTGGCTAAGTCCGCCGAACCACGCCGCGACAACCTCTCCGACCGCAGCTTTGAACTCGCGGTCACCGCGCGGGCGCCCGCCGGCATCGAGGTCGCTTTCGCGCAACGCGGCGGCGTCGGCTTCAACGCCCAGGGCGATGTCGAGCGCGCCAGCAACGCCTCGGAATTGCAACTCGGGCGCGGCCTGCGCGGACTTCGGCGCGACAATGCCTCGTCAGCGCCATCCTGGTATTTTTTCGCCGCATCCGAGGATGAAGCCTTGGTCTGGCAGCCCGGAACGCGGAGCGAATTTGGCGGCTCAAGCGATTCCTTCACCCTGCAAGATCGCGTCGAAATCGGCGACATCCAGGCGGGAATCACTTATGAACAGAACGGCTTGCAAGCCTCACTCGCTTATGTCGAACGCGAAATCAGCGCCACCGCCGGCCGTCAAACCGTGCATCAGAACCAGGAATTCGTGGGTCTGACATTGACCATGCGCAACTGAGCGGGCTGCGGAGAACTTAGCGCTTGCGCTTAACAATATCTCCGCGCCGTGGCATAGGCCGTGCATTCATAGCGGGGCCGAACCGTGTTGGGTAAAATGAGCGCACGCCGAATACAGATGTTCGCTATTGCGGCTGCGGCCTTGGGCGGCGCTACCGCAATGGCGCAGGAAGCCGTAGGCCCGGAGGCGGCGCCGGAAATCGAGGAGTTCTCGTTCTCGCCTTTTGCAGGCAGGCGCACCATCGCCCCGGCGCTTGGCGCGCAACAAGGCGCGCCGCGCCAGTTGGAGCTTGCGTTTGGCGGCGGCGGCGCGCCGCTCGATTTTACGCTGGCGCAACGCTCATCGTTCGGCGCCAATGTCGATGGCGCCGTCACGCGGCAGAGCCACACTTCCGAGGCGCGCCTCGGCAGCGGCTTGCTGGATCTTCGCGGCGATGCATCCGCGCGCTCCTCCACTTACATCTTCCTCGCCTCCGACAATGAAGCGCTGACGTGGCAACCGAACGCGCGCGGCAATGGCGGCAGGGGCGCGGCGCTCGCGCTTGAGGACCATGTCGAGGTTGGCGATGTGTCCGCGGGGGTCACCATAGAGCGCAACGGCGTGCAAGCTTCGCTCGCTTATGTCGAGCGCGAAGCGTCGACCACAATTGGACGCGAAAGTTTCACCCAAGAGGAAAATTTTGCCGGCGTGACGCTTACCTTGCGCCGATAAGCCGGACCGCGCGTCTGAAGACGCGCGGTGCGATCATTCGCGCGCGGTGAAGCCTATTTCATAGAGCAGCGCGCTGTTTTCCAGATCGTTCATGGTGATCACGGCGCGGTTTGCGACGACGCGTGGCCGCGGCGCGGGGTCCAGGTGAGCGCCAGCCTTGATGGCGCGCCAAACCAATTCCGTGCAATAAAGTTCATGCGTGCTCGCTAGCGAGAATTTCGAGTCGAACGTCGCGCCTGATCTTTGCAGGCCAAGCGCCGCCGCGCCGGCCGCCGCGCGCACCGCTTCGGGCGCGCGCAAACGATAGATCCCAACCCGGTCCGCCTCGGCGGCGAAATGTTCGTAGCTGTCGATCAAGACCGGGGCCGCGCCAGCGACGGGCGAGCCGCCGGCATGCACGATGATAATCGCGCCAGCTTCGCCTTCGGCGGCGATGCCAACATGCCCAAAGCGCCGCGCCGGTGCGGACCAACGCGCCGCCAGTTGCGACCAGAGCGCGCTATCGACGGCGATGAACACAACGTCGCCCGGCTCAATCGTCGCCGGCGCCAGCGGCGCGTGTTGCTCTGCTGGCGCAAGAGCTGGCGCGGCTGAACTTGCCGGCGCGAGCAGCGCCAGCGCTACAAGCTTTGCATAGTGTTGACTTCGCACTGCTTGGCCGCTCCCGCGACTTTCATGGCGCCTTCCATGCCAAGTTGTTCCTGCACCGCCAGCGCCGATCGCTGGGCGGCTTCTTGATCTTGTTGCTTGCCCTGATCCATGCTGGCCGCGAGCGCGTTCAATTGCTCGGGCGTCAAGTTCTTCTGCAATTCTCCGGTAAAGCAGGAACACGCCGCAGCGCTCCCCCCGCCCTCACGGCAGGCTTGGGTAATCTGGCCAAGAGGGCTCGAACACCCGGCAAGAAGCGCCAATACCGCGCCCGCCAGCACAACCTTCCCAATCGTCTTCATGAGCAACCTCCCGCGCATTTTTTACATTGCTGTAATGAGGGTAATTGGGAGCAACCGCAAGGCCCCGCGCTTTGCCCACAGGGACGGCGCCCGGGCGGGCTCGCAGTTTCGTGAATCGCTTCAAGGTGGAGGGCGGGCGGTAACCTTTCTTAAAGGCGAACTCGATCCCAAATGCCTCCAGATACGGTGGTTAGGTGTCGCCAAAGCCCTATATCTGGGGTATGTTTCGAAACGGAGACGATTTATGGGAAGTGAAACTGGAGCGCTGTCGGGTCTCCGAACCCCTTCGCGGGCCTATAAGCCGTTCCGCTACCCGTGGGCCTATGAATTCTGGCGCCGCCAACAACAAGTCCACTGGATGCCCGAGGAAGTCCCCCTCGGCGAGGACGTCAAGGATTGGGCCTCGAAGCTGAGCGATGAGGAACGCAATCTGCTGACGCAGATTTTCCGCTTCTTCACCCAGTCCGACATCGAGGTGAACGACAATTACATGGAGCGCTATGCGCGCGTGTTCAAACCGACCGAAGTGAAAATGATGCTCTCGGCGTTCTCGAACATCGAGACCATTCACATCGCCGCTTACGCCCTGCTGCTCGAAACCATCGGCATGCCCGACAGCGAATTCGCGGCCTTCCTCGATTACCAGCAGATGCGCGACAAGCACGATTACATGCACAAATTCGGGGTCGAGACCGATGCCGATATCTTGCGCACGCTGGCCATGTTCGGCGCCTTCACCGAAGGGCTGCAGCTGTTCGCGTCATTCGCGATGCTGATGAATTTCCCGCGCTTCAACAAGATGAAGGGCATGGGCCAGATCGTCACTTGGTCGGTGCGCGACGAGAGCTTGCACTGCGAAGGCATGATCAAATTGTTCCACGCCTATGCCAAGGAAACCGGCGCGCTAACCCAGAGTGTGAAGGACGACATCGTCGAGTGCTGCCGCACTGTTGTCGGCATGGAGGATCGCTTCATTGAACTGGCGTTCGAGATGGGCCCGGTGCAAGGCATGGTTCCTGACGATATCAAAGCCTACATCCGCTACATCGCTGATTGGCGGCTGGGGCAATTGGGATTGCCGAAAATCTACGGCGTCACCGAGCACCCGATCCCGTGGCTCACCGCCATTCTCAACGGCGTCGAACACGCCAATTTCTTCGAAGCCCGCGCCACCGAATATTCCAAAGCCGCCACCAAGGGCGACTGGCACGGCGGCAAAGGCGTCTGGGAAAATTTCGAAGACCTGATGGAGAAACGTAAAGCCGCGGGGTGAGCGCCGCCCGCAAGCAATTGGCACAGCTTGAGTTTTTCATGGACATCGACCTGAGTTCGCCTCAAGATTGAAGAATACGAGTTCTTCACGGAGGCGATGTTGCGCGGGGGCGTTGGGGAAACATTTACGCGGTTCGCCGCCGGCTTGATCCAGGAAAGCCTGGTGGAGCTGATCGTGGTCGCCGTTGTGGCGATCGTTGGCATTGTCATTGCCCGTTTCCGCCGACCGATAGCGGCCCTCCTGAGATCAGCGAAAACTCTGCTCGAACTCTGGGCCCTGATTGATCGAGACGGGGACATTTGGCTCAAGACCCCGCTTCCCACACAAATCTTGGACGACGACTTTCGCCAGTCCAAAATACTTACCATCGCAAACCTGAAAGGCGGCGTCGGCAAGACCACAACCGCAGCCAATCTCGCAGCCTTCTTTGCCCTCGAAGGGGAGGCGCTCAACGGTGGGCGACCTCTCCGCGTGTTGCTGATCGACCTCGATTTTCAGGGCTCACTTTCAACGATGGGGTTGCCGGTGAGCGAGGCCCTTCCAAAGTTTGGTGATCTCTCGTGCGCCTCTAAACTGTTGAATGAGCACCCCGTCAACGCTGCGCGGTTGGAGGAGTTGTCTAAGCCTGTTGCACTTCCGCCCCAGTCGGCACGATCTGGTGAGCTTCGATGCGTACCTGCATATTATGATCTTGCAAGAACCGAAAATGCGCTGATGGTGTCCTGGCTCACTGGCAGACTCAAAGATGACATCCGCGAGCGACTGACCCGGACCCTGCGCAGTTTTGAAGTCCGCCAGCGATTTGACCTCATCATCATCGACGCGCCGCCCAGACTGACCACCGCCAGCCTCATGGCGCTGGCGGCCAGCACGCATCTCTTGATCCCAACCGTGTTGGATGACCTTTCCGGGCAAGCGGTCGGCTCATTCTGCGATCAAATCGAGAAGCTGCGGCCGCTATGGCCGCACCTCCATGCCACTGGAGTTGTTGGTTCTATAACCCAATTCGGAGCGCGTTTGGTCAAGGATGAGAAGGACGGGCTGACAACAATCAGGCAGGCGATCCAGCAAGTTCAGGACCGCCACAATTTGAGGCGACCGCCTGCTGAACTGTTGCCCGAATCTACCTATATTAAACGCGATGCACTCTTTCGCGAAGCAGCGGGGAAGCGCATTGTGTTTGCGGACCCAGGGGAAAACAAAGACATTCATGAACTGAAAGAAATGGTGCGCGCCCTGGGCCGGGAAGTTTGGAAACGGATGAACGATGCAGCTACCTGAGTTCAAGGCCGTGTTGAATAATCTGGGAGCCGCTCTCGGTGGCGAGGATTTAAGGCTAATAGGCGCCCTATCCGCCGCGCTGCCAGGCCGTGCTGGCACAGTCGCGGCATTCTTGAATGCCCCGCGCGCGGCCACTGCCGAAGCGAGCAGAGGCCCGCTCATGGCCGACGCCTTGCCTATACTCGAACGCGCGGCGACCCTGGTTCGCACGATCGCCAAGCAGGCAGTTATAAGTGATTACCAGCTCCTGCTCGTGTGGGCGACGGAGCGCCCCCGCTTGCCAATAGCGGCGCTTGCACAAATAGCGCCTGCGCCTGCCCCTGGCGCGGGCCAAGCTGCGGTTCGAGCAGACATCGTGCGCGAGCATGTCGAACGAATTGGCGTCGCCCGCCCTGGCAGCCCAGCCTTTGGCGATGCACTGGCCAAGCTGACCTCCGATGCGCGCGTACGCAAGCAGGAAATGGTCGCGATTGCCCGCCAGAGCGCGGATGCGACGCTAGCGGCGAGCACAACCAAAGCAGCGGCGCTGAAACGCATTCGTCTCCGGCATGACGCCTATTTGGATTCAGCCGCGCGTTCAGATGCGATCGGCGGCGCCCGGCCGCCCAGACACACTTAATCCGCGCGCTCCAGCAGCGATTCGATCCCCGGGTTCCGGATCGGGCTTCGCGCGTCCGGAATGACGGAGTGTAGCGTGAGACATTGGGCACGTCACCGAAACGGCGGTTCATCGAAGGCGCGCAGTTTGCGCGAGTGCAGGCGGTCGCGGTTCTTCTTCAGCAGCGCCACGGTCTCCAGGCCGATGCGCAGGTGCGCGCCGATGGCGCTGTCGTAGAAGCGATCGGAGACGCCGGGCAGTTTGATCTCGCCGTGCGCGGGCTTGTCGGACACGCACAGCAGCACGCCGTACGGCACGCGCAGGCGAAAGCCTTGCGTGGCGATGCAGGCGCTTTCCATGTCCACGGCGATCGCGCGCGATTGCGCTGAGCAGTTGGCGCTCCTGGTTGTAGTTCAGCTCCCAGTTGCGGTCGGCGTAGGACACCACGGTGCCGGTGCGCAGACGGCGGCGCAATTCGTCCTTGTCGTCGCCGACCACGGCGGCGGCCGCTTGCTGCAGCGCCACCTGCACTTCGGCGATCGCCGGGATCGGCACTTCCAGCGGCACGCGATCGTCGAGGATTTTGTCGCGCCGCAGATAAGCATGCGCGAGCACGTAATCGCCGATGCGCTGGGTGTGGCGCAAGCCCGCCGCAATGGCCGATCATCAGCCAGCAATGCGGGCGCAGCACCGCGAGGTGATCGGTGATGGTCTTCGCGTTCGAGGGGCCGACGCCGATATTGATCAGCGTCACGCCGTCGCTGATCGGGCGTGGTCAGATGATAGGCCGGCATCTGGTATTTGCGCCACGGCGCGTCCAGCGCCTTTCTGCTCCGCGTCCTTGTCGCCTGCTTCGATGCGCACTTTGCCGGGGCACGAGAGCGCCCAGCCCTTGGGGCCGTTCTTCACGCCCTCGGCGGCCCAGCGCACGAATTCATCGACATAGCGCTGGTAATTGGTGAACAGGATCCACGGCTGCACGTCGGCCCAGGGCGCGCCGGTATAATGCTCGATGCGCTTCAGCGAATAATCGATGCGCGGCGCGTCGAACAAGCGCCAGCGGCCGCGCGCCGTCGAGCCGCTCGCACGCGCAAGCCATCAACCACCGCGTCGCCCACTTGCGCCAAGCGCGGGTTGGGAAAATGGCGCGCCAAATCTTCCGCCGGCACGTTTTCGAACGCGGCCGAGCCCGCGGCGTCGAGCACGAACGAATACGGAATTTCGGTTTCGCTGACGCGCACGCTGAGTTCGGCGCCGTAATCGCTCGACCAGCAAGGCAAGCTGCTCGATCAGATAGTCGCGAAAATAGCCGGGCTGCGTGATCGTGACCGCGTATTCGCCGGGCCACGTGAGCTGCCCATAGGCGCGCGCCAGCCGCGGCGTCGGCGCGCTCGGCAGATAGGTGACGCGCAGTTCCGGGTAGCGGAACAGCGCCCGCTCCTCCGCGGCTGGGCGGAACTCCCTTCTCGGCGAAGCGCCGCACCGCCTGCGATCAGGGCGGTAACGGCGCGGTCGTGCAGGGCTTCGAGGCGATCGACAGCTTCGGCGGGGGTTTTGGGTTGTTCCATCGGCGGACTGATGGCGCGCCAGCGCAGCGCCACGTCAAGTGGAGCGTAAATCAAGCCACGCGCGGAATCGGATCGACCAGGCGCGAACGGCGATAGGCGCCGTGGCGCAGCGTCATTGGCTCGGCCGAACAGAAAGCCAAGCGGCGCCTCATATTGGAGATTCGGTTTCGGCCAAAATCAACTGGTGCCGAGCGATCATCATGCCGTCGGGCAAATCAATGGTGGCGTTGGCGACGCGCGCGGACATGCCGCGGCCCTCGCTCCAGACCACGCGCGCCACGGTCGCGCTTTCGACGGTGATGCTGGTGATGCGGATGTCGATGCCGGCGCCGGTCGTCGGGAAACATCAGCACGTCGATCGCGGCCCACAGGCCCGTCATTTCGGCGTTGGTGATTTCGGTGTCGCGCGACGACGACGTCGGCCAGCGAAGCGGCGACGTTCTCGATCCGGCGGTTGGCGTCCAGCGCGTCGATCAGATCGATCGACGCCGAACAGCACGAACACCATCATCGGCAGCGAGAATGGCGAATTCGAGCGCCGCGAGGCCTGCTCGGGCGCGCGCTGAAATCGCGGAGGCGTTTGACACATGTTCATCAGTAGGGCTCGTTGCGGAACATCATGGTGGAAGCCAGAATGCGCTCGCCGCCGGCGACGTTCTCGAACAGATTCTCGAACATCGGCGTCATCGTCTGCCAGCGATAATAGGCGCGCACGACGACGATGTCGGAAGGCGCGCCCGGCTCGATAGCCGAAGCCGCTGGCGTCGAAGACACCCGTCGCTGATCGGCGACGCCTCGATGTCGTCGACCTCGACGAAGGAATTGAAGCGCTGCACGTCGAGATAAGATCGCCGGCGCAGTCCAGCGCCATGAACGCGTCGATCTCGTCGCAGAGCTCGTCCTCGACCTCGCTTTGGTTGACGCCGCCCAATCTGCGCTTGGCCGGTGCGGATTTGCGCGCGCCGGTTTCGGTGACGGCGAAATCGAGGCTGGTCTGCGCGAAGCCGATCATGGCGACTTCGGCGAGCCGAACGTCAGCAAGAAGAACGGCAGCGCGACGAGGCCGAACTCGACCGCGGCCACGCCCTCGCGGCGCCTGGCCGAAGCGGCGCAACGCACTCTTCGGCTTTGACGGACGGCGTGAACATCTCGCGCTCCGGCGCGCCGAGCTTAGGCGCCGAAGCCCTGCGAAACCGTCAAACGAAAGCGTAAACGCGCGATTAACGCGCGCCGCGCGGCGGAGGCATGCCTGGTGATCTGCTGGCTGACCGCGTCCGGAGGCATGCGCCATCGCCGATATCGGGGCGCGGCCGGCACAGCGGCGTGCACTCGAGCCGCGCGGTCTCGCCTGCCGCGCGTGACCATGACCACGTCGGTCTCGTCCGGCGATCACCACAACGCGCCCGGAATAAAGCACCCGCCCGTCGCGCCCGACGACAACAAGATTGGTCGTGCCATAGGAGCGCCCGGTGACGAACAGGAAATGATCGTTCTGCACCGAAACGCCGGCGATCGAGGGATTGCCGATGGCCACGCCCTCGGCGGCTTCCGACAAGCGGATCGGAAAAGCCTGATCGAGCGCAACGCGAATATCGCGCGCCGAGGCCGACCCAGGCGACGAGCGAACACGCAAAACGCGGCGCAACGCCGGCTAGACCGCATCTCAAGCGTCGCATGGCGGCTTCCTTCACTCAATCTCTATATGAGCAGCTACGCGCGAATGGTTGCCGCATCGCTAACGCCGTCCGCGACGCGCAAGTAAATACGACAAAGCCGCGGTAAACGCATTGAATTTTACCAAATCTACATCGTGTCGCAGCCAGAATCATTAACGCGCTCGCTGTATCTTCCACCTTACGTCTGGATTGGATGTCGGGTGCGACATTCCGCCGGGCCGGTGACCAAAGCACTCGACAAACTGGAGAATAGTACATGTTGAAGCGTTTCCTGAAGAATGAAGACGGCGCCACCGCGATTGAATACGGCCTGATCGCCGCTCTGATCGGCGTCGCCATCATCGGCGCGGTCGGCGCGGTCGGCGACCAGCTTGACCGACACGTTCAAGCGTTCGACGAACTGTCCGGCGCGAACTCGACCCGCCGCCCAGTAACACGACATTGCAAACGGGCCGTCGCTTCGGCGGCGGCCCGGCTTGCGTCCTTCTTTCCCCTCCCCTCAGCGCCGCCCTCTCAGGGCGGCGTTTTTGTCGTTCGACAGCCGCTTCGCGCCGTTAACTTTTCTTGAGCGGCGCGGCGCACAAGCTTGCATGCATGATCGATCTCTGCGCGCTCGCCGCGTTTGCGGGACTGCTGATCTACGCGGCCTGCTCGGACATCGCGTCGCTGACCATTCCCAATTGGGTTTCGATCGCGCTGGCGGCGCTTTTCCCGTTGCGGCGCTGGCCGCGCGGCATGCCGCTCGGCGACGATCGGCGCTGCACCTGCTGTTCGGCTTTGGCGTGCTGGCGTCGGCTTTTTGCTGTTTCAGGTCAACATCCTCGGCGGCGGCGACGCAAAGCTGCTGGCGGCGGCGGCGGTGTGGACCGGCTTTGCCGCGCTTCGTGCCATTTCTTCTTCTGGACCGCGCTCGCCGGCGGGCTGCTGGCGCTGGCCCTGGTCGCCGCGCGCCAATTGCTGCCGCAGGCCGGCGACCTACCCCGGCTTCGTCAACCGCTTGCTCAAAAGCAAAACGGCATCCCCTACGGCGTCGCGATCATGGTCGGCGGGCTGATGGCGCTGCCGCGCTGCCGTTCGATCTCGGCGCATTAACCCTGCCTTAGCCATGAGCGTGGTCTGGTCGCCTGCGTGCTTCGCGACGCCGCGCGGGGAGTATTGATCATGTCGCGCGTCAGCTGATTGTTCTGGTCGTCGCCGCCATCGCGGCGATCGGCGCGCTGCTGCTCATCCGCGGCATGGGCCCGCGCGAGCAGCGCCGAGCCCAGCCGCGGACGCCGCGCCGATCGCCGGCGAGCAAGTGCTGGTCGCCGCGCGCGACATCGCCCAAGGCGCGGCGCTGACGCCGAGCGATCTCGCGGTGGCGCTGTTTCCGCACGATGCCATCGGCGCCGCAGCTTTGTGCGCGTCGCCGGCGCAACCCTCGCGCGCAAGCCGAATATGTCGGCGCGGTGACGCGCCGCGCTTTCGTCGCAAGGCGAGCCGATCACCACCGGCTCGGTGGTGCAGCCTGAGGGCCGCGGCTTCATGGCCGCGCAACTCGAGCCGGGCTACCGCGCCGTCGCCATCGAGATCGAGGCGCAACACCGCGGCCGGCGGCTACATCCAGCCCAACGACCACGTCGATGTCATCGTCACCATCGAGGTCGAAGCGAAGGCGGCGGCGACCAGGTGCGCAGCGACATCGTGCTCGCAAGACATTCGCGTGCTGGCGCTCGGACGACAAGACGCAAACGCAAACCACCGGCGAAGCGCCCGAACGCCATCGACGCCAGCGTCGCGGTGCTGGAAATGACCGCCGAGGACGCCCGCGCCGCTCGCGCTGGCCGACGAACTGGGCGAATCGAGCTTGGCGCTGCGCGGCGTGCAAGTCGAAACCGTCGGCATGCGGCGCGGCACCGGCAGCGCGACGCTCAGTCAGCCGCCGGGACCGTGCGCGTGCACGCGTTCGGCACGGTCTGCCGGAGGCGGCCAGATGAGCGCGGCTCGAGTCGCTTCGCGCGTCGCTCGCCACGGCGCTTTCGGCGGCGCATCGCGTTCGCGCCCGGCTACGCGCCGCGCAAGTCGAGCCGCCCGACGCGCGCGCGGCATGCGCATCAATAGCGGCGGCGGCGCGCAATCGGCGTCGCTGGTGTTGCCGTTCGGCAAGTCGGCGATCATCGACCTGCCCGCCGACGCGCGCGACATTCTGATCTCCAACCCGCAATCGCCGACGCCACCGTGCGCACGGCGCGCCGCGCTTATGTGGTCGGCCGCGCGCTCGGCCAAACCAACATCTTCTTCTTCGACGCCAACGGCCGCCAGATCGCCAATGTCGAAATCCGCGTCGAGCCCGATGTCGCCCCGCTCAACGAATTGCTGCGCCGCCACGCGCCGGACGCGCGCATCGTCGCCGAAGCCGTCGAACGCGTCGGTCGTGCTCTCGGGCACCGCGCGCAGCGCCGCCGAGGCCGACCGCGCCTACCAGATGGCGCTGACTTTCCTCGGCATCGCCGGCGGCGCAGGCGCTGGCGATGCGCGCCGCTGGCGGCGCCGCATTCGCCGGGCAGCGGCGCAATCTGGCGGCAACCGCCGCGCGTCATCAATATGATCCAGGTTGAAGGCAGCGAGCAGGTGCTGGTGCGCGTGCGCGTGGTCGAGATGAGCCGCACGCTTGGTGCGCCAGCTCGGCATCAATCTCAATTACGACGAGATGATCAATCAGCTGCTGCCCGAGCGATGCGTTTCGTCGATATCGCCACCGCGCAACGGCTATTCGATCAATGGCCGCGCTGCTCGGCGGCCTCGCCGGCGCGCGGCGGCGTCGCGCGAATCGATCCTGCATCCCGAACAGCCTCACCTATCCCGGCAGCCGCAGCGGGCACGGGCGCGCAACCCGTCAGGCGCGGGCGTTGGCGGCTACTCTCGAGCATTCGACCACACGGCAATCTCCTGGCACGTCGACGACCTAGGGCCCCGCCCACATCGAGACTCACCGCCAGCACCGACGCTTCGATCGAAGCGTTCGAGCGCGCCGGCTTGCTGCGCGTGTCTGGCCGAGCCGAACCTCACCGCGATTTCCGGCGAAGCCGCGCGCTTCCTCGCCGGCGGCGAATTCCCGGTGCCGGTCAACTCCGACGACGGCGCAGATCTCCGTCGAGTTCAAGCCGTTCGGCGTCGGCCTCGCCTTCACGCCGGTCGTGATGTCGGGCGGACGCATTTCGCTCAAGGTCTCCACCGAAGTCAGCGAACTCACCTCCGACGGCGCGATCACCACCGGCGACACGCCGGTGCGCAACGCCGACGGCACCACCACCGTCATTCGCGGCATCACCATCCCCGCGCTGCAAGTGCGGCGCGCGGAAACCACGCTGGAAATGCCTTCCGGCGGCTCGATCGTGCTGGCCGGCCTGATCCAGGAGCGCACCCGCCACGCGCTCGAAGGCGTGCCCGGCGTGATGAACACGCCGGTGATCGGCTCGCTGTTCCGCTCGCGCGACTTCGTCAACAACGAAACCGAACTGGTCATCATCGTCACGCCCTATCTGGTGCGCCCGACCAGCGCCCGATCAATCTGCGCACGCCCGCCGACGGCTTCATGAATCCGAGCGAAGGCGAGAGCCTGCTCACCGGCCGGCTCAACGCCATCTACCGCCCGCCCGGCGACCGGCGACGGCGAAGCGGCGCGCCTGCAAGGCCCGCACGGCCACGTCATCGAATGAGGCGCGCCATGAAATCGCGCTTCCCACTCTTGCTTCTCGGCCTCAGCGCGCTCGGCGCTTGCGCCAGCGTGCCCGACCGCCCGCCATGGCCCGCCGCTCGCCAGCCGCGCCGATCGCCATCGCATCAAGGTCGAGCAAACCGCGCGAGCGGCTTGAGATCGCCGTCGCCGCCGGCGACGCGCGCGCTGACGCCGAAGGCGCGCGCCGACATTGCGCGCGTTCGCCGGCGGTTATCTGCGCTACGGCCACGGCGCGCTGATCCTGTCCACGCCCGCCGGCGGCGCCAATGCCGACGCGGCAGCCGCCTCGCCGGCGAAGCGCGCATGGCGCTGCTGGAAGCCGGCGTGTCCTACGCCGCGGTCGCCGGCTCGACTTACGACGCGTCCGGCGCGGCCGACGCGCCGATCGTGCGTCAGCTTCGCGCGCTTCGAAGCGCAGGCGCCCGAATGCGCGCCGCTCTGGGAGCAGGATCTCGCGCACCAGAGCAACAACCAGCCGTGGGAGAGCTTCGGCTGCGCCACGCAAGCCAATCTCGCCGCCATGGTCGAAGATCCGCGCGATCTGCTGCGCCCGCGCGACGAGGATCCGCGCGATTCCGGCCGCCGCGCCACGGTGATGGACGCCTACCGCGCAAGGCGAGCCGACACACGCCGAACGCAGCGACCGACGAACGCGTCACCATCAGCAACGCGGTGCAATAGGGCTGGACGCACATGACCCATCCCAACCCGAACCGGCCTGGAGCCTCGACGACGAAGACGATTTCGTGCTCGAAGAGGACGAAACCTTCGGCGTCGGCGATCATCGAGGCGCGAGCCGCCGCCGTTCGACGCCGAACGCCGGCCAGCCGCCAACGAGATCGCCGCGCCCGAGCAGTGGCGACGATCCGTTCGGGCTCGACGCCGCCATCGCGGCCGCCGCGTCGCTCCGCGCGCGACGAAGCGCGCGATCACCGAACAACCGGTGCCGCGCATCACCATCCACGCCTGCTGCGATCGCCCCGAGATCGCCGACCTGGTCGCCGGCATCGTCGCCGACCGGCGCATGGCGCGCGCGGAGATCAGCGTCGACAGCGGCGGCATCGACGCCGCCGATGGCGCGCTTTGCCTCGCAAGCCAGCCCCAACCTGCTCATCCTCGACACGCTGCTGCAGGGCCCGGCGATGCTGCACAGCCTCGACCGCCTGGCGCAGGTGATCGAGGAAGGCACCAAGGTCGTCATCATCGGCGCGGTCAACGATATCGCGCCTGTTCCGCGAACTGATGGCGCGCGGCGTCAGCGAATACATCGTGCCGCCGATGCAGCCGCTCGACCTGATCCGCACCGTCTGCGGGCTCTACGTCAATCCCGACAAGCCGTTCGCCGGCCGCGTCATCGCCGTGATCGGCGCGCGCGGCGGCATCGGCGCCTCCACCATCGCGCACAATCTCGCCTGGTCGATCGCCGAACGCCAGGAAGCCGGCGCGACGCTGCTCGATCTCGACCTTTCCTTCGGCACCGCCGCGCTCGACTTCAACCAGGACCCGCCGCAATCGATCGCCGATGCGCTGCTGGCGCCCGATCGCGTCGACGACGTGTTCCTCGAGCGCGTCACCACCAAGCAAACCCAGCGCCTGCAAATGCTGACCGCGCCGGCGACGCTGGAGCGCGAGTTCGAGCTCGACTCCGCCGCGTTCGAGAGTCGTGATCGAGCGCGTGCGCCGCACCAGCCCGTTCGTGGTGCTCGATCTGCCGCACGCCTGGACCTCGTGGGTCAAGCACACGCTGCTCGCCGCCGACGATGTCATCATCGTCGCCGGCCCCGATCTGGCGAGCCTGCGCAACACCAAGAACATCATCGACCTGCTGAAGGCGATGCGCCCCTACGATTCGCCGCCGACCGTGGTGCTGTCGATGGTCGGCGTGCCGAAGCGGCCGGAAATTCCGTTCAAGGATTTCGCCGAAGCGCTGGGCGCCGAACCGGTCGCGTCGTTCCGTTCGATCCCGCGCTCTTCGGCATGGCCGCCAATAACGGCCAGATGATCGGCGAAGTGGCGCCGCAAGTCGAAGACCGCGCATCGCGATCGATGCGCTCGCGGCTTCGCTCACGGGCCGCAAGCCGGTTGAGGCCGAAGAAGACCGTCGCTCGCCGACAAGATCCCGTTCCTGAAGCGCTAGAGGCTGATTGATGTTCGGCAAGCGCAGCCTAGGCGATGCGCCGAGGACGCGCGCCGGCGCCGCCGCCGCGCCGCCGCCAGCCGCGCGCGTGCAAGCCGCCGTCGGCGCCAAAGCCCGCGCTCGCGCCGCCGCCGCAGCGCCCGCGCCGCGCCCGCGCCGCGCCACGCCGCGCCGCCGCCGCGCGCACGCCAGCCCGAGCCGGAGCGCGAGCGCCGGAATATCGCTCGGAAGCCTACTACCGGGTCAAGTCGACGATCTTCAACGCGCTGATCGAGACCATCGATCTCACGCAGCTGGCGCAGCTCGACCCCGAAAGCGCGCGCGACGAAATCCGCGACATCGTCGCCGAAATCATCTCGATCAAGAACGTCGTCATGTCGATCGCCGAGCAGGAAGCCCTGCTCGACGACATCTGCAACGACGTGCTGGGCTACGGCCCGCTCGAGCCGCTGCTGGCGCGCGACGACATCGCCGACATCATGGTCAACGGCGCCAACGCGGTGTTCATCGAAGTCAACGGCAAGGTGTCAGAAGACCGGCATCCGCTTCCGCGACAACGGCCAGCTGATGAACATCTGCCAGCGCATCGTCAGCCAAGTCGGCCGGCGCGTCGATGAAAGCTCACCGATCTGCGACGCGCGCTTGCCGGACGGCTCGCGCGTCAACGTCATCGTGCCGCCGCTGGCGATCGACGGCCCGACGCTCACCATCCGGAAGTTCAAGAAGGACAAGCTGAAGCTCTCCAACCTGGTGGAGTTCGGCTCGATCTCGCCGGCCGGCGCGAAAATCCTGCAGATCATCGGCGCCTGCCGCTGCAACATCGCTGATCTCCGGCGGCACCGGCTCGGGCAAGACCACCCTGCTCAACACGCTGACCGCCTTCATCGATCCGACCGAGCGCGTCATCACCTGCGAAGACGCCGCCGAACTGCAATTGCAGCAGCCGCACGTGGTGCGCCTGGAAACGCGGCCGCCGAACCTCGAAGGCATCGGGCCAGGTCACGATGCGCGACCTGGTCAAGAACTGCCTGCGGATGCGTCCTGACCGCATCATCGTCGGCGAAGTCCGCGGCCCGGAAGCGTTCGACCTGCTGCAGGCCATGAACACCGGCCACGACGGCTCGATGGGCACGCTGCACGCCAACACGCCGCGCGAAGCGCTCTCGCGTCTTGAATCGATGATCACGATGGGCGGCTTCTCGCTGCCGCCGAAGACCATCCGCGAAATCATCGTCGCCGCCGTCGATGTCGTGATCCAGGCCGCGCGTCTGCGCGACGGTTCGCGCCGCATCACCCAGATCACCGAAGTGCTGGGCCTCGAAGGCGACACCATCATCACCCAGGATCTGCTGATGTTACGAAATTCAGGGCGAGGATCAGAACGGGCGCATCATCGGCCGCCACCGCGGCACCGGCGTCGGCCGTCCGCGCTTCTGGGAGCGCGCGCGCTATTTCGGCCTTGAGAAGGAACTGGCGCAGGCGCTCGACGAAGCGGAGGCAAGCCTGATGGATCCCGCGCTGATCGCTGCGCGTGCTGGCGTTCGTCGCCATTGGCGGCGCAGGCCTTGTGTTCGCCGGCCAGCGCGCAGCCGGCGGCGGCGCAACAAGCGCGTCAAGGCGGTCGCTGGCGCGCGCGCGGTCGATCGGCGCAAGCAAGCCGTCGACATCGCCACGCTGAAGCGCAAGCAAACGACGCAGGAAGCGCTGAAGGAGCTGGCGCAGAACGAAAAGCAATCGCGCAAGCGGCGCTTCTCGGTCAAGGGCCAGATCGAGCAAGCCGGGCTCAAGCTTACGCCGACCATGTTCTGGATCGATGTCGGCCGGATTGGGCGCGGCGCTGGCGCTTGGCCGGTCTTGCTGGTGCAAGGGCCGATCGGCGCCGGCGATGGGCTTGCTTCGTCGGCCTGTTCGGCCTGCCGCGCTGGGTGCTCGGCTTTCTGGTCGGCGGCCGGCAGAAGAAATTCGCCAACCAACTCGCCGACGCCATCGACATCATCGTGCGCGGCGTCAAGTCCGGCCTGCCGCTCAACCAATGCCTGCGCATCATCGCCGCGGAGAGCCCCGAGCCGCTGCGCGCCGAATTCCAGAGCCTGTGCGACTGCGCAAGCCATGGGCGTGCCGCTCGATCAGAGCCTGCAGCGCATGTACGACCGCATGCCGCTGCCGGAAGTGAACTTCTTCGCCATCGTGCTGGTGATCCAGCAGAAGACCGGCGGCAATCTCTCGGAATCGCTGGGCAACCTCTCCACCGTGCTGCGCTCGCGCAAGACTGATGAAGGAGAAGGTGAAGGCGCTCTCCTCGGAAGCCAAGGCCTCGGCCATGATCATCGGCTCGCTGCCGATTCATGGTCATGGGCCATGGTCTATTTCACCCGCCCCGATTACATCTCAGTCCTGTTCACCGATCCCGCGCGGCCATCTGATTCTGCTGGGCTGCGCGGTGATGATGTCGCTCGGCATTTTCATCATGCACAAGATGGTCAACTTCAAGTTCTGAGGCGCGCACGGCATGGACATTGTCGCACTCCTCACCGATCCCGTCGACGATCGCCGGCGCGCTCGCGGCGGGCGCGTGCTTCGCCACCGTGGTGACGCTCGCCGCGCCGGTCGCTCGCGGACAACAAGCTCGGCGCGCGGCTGAAGGAAGTGGCCAAGCGGCGCGAGGAATTGCGCAAGAAGAGCCGCGCCGATCTCGCCGCGCAGCGCCAGCTTGCAGCACAAGGACGCCAACCAATTCGCCAAGGGCCTGGTTGACCGGCTCAACCTGCAAAAGGCGCTGGCCGACGACACGCTGGCAGAAAAACTGATCCGCGCCGGCTTGCGCGGCCACGCCGCGCAGACCATGTTCTATTTCTACCGCGCCGCGCTGCCGATCGGCTTCGGCGTCGTCGCTGTCGGTCTATGTGTTGATGTTCGGCGCGGAACTGCACGTGCAGATGAAGCTCGGCGCCATCGTTGGCGGCGTCGCGCTCGGCTTTTACGCGCCCAACCTCTATCTGAAAAACCTCGCCGACAATCGCCGCACCAAGATCATGCAGGCGTTCCCCGACAGTCTCGACATGATGCTGATCTGCGTCGAAGCCGGCATGTCGATCGAAATGGCGCTGCAGCGCGTCGGCCAGGAAATCGCCGCCGCGTCGGTGGAACTGGCGGAGGAATTCGCGCTGACCACGGCGGAGCTCTCCTATCTGCCCGAGCGCCGGCAGGCCTACGAAAACCTCGCGCGCCGCACCAATCACCCTGGCGTCAAGTCGGTGGCGATGGCGCTGACGCAAGCGGAGAAATACGGCACGCCCGTCGGCCAGGCGCTGCGCGTGATGGCCAAGGAAAACCGCGATCTGCGCCTCGCCGAGGCGGAGAAGAAGGCCGCCTCCCTGCCGCCGAAGCTCACCGTGCCGATGATCGTGTTCTTCCTGCCGGTGCTGTTCGCCGTCATCATCGGCCCGGCCATGATCCAGATTCAGGATTTGCTGAAGGAATAAAAGCTCGCCGCGCGCGCCATATTGCCTTGGCGGGCGGCGCCGCGTAAGTGCGTTCCCATGCACAGCGACCTCGCCGCCAAAATTGAAGCCGCCTGGACGCGCCGCGACACGCTGTCGCCGCACAGCAAGGGCGAGGATGTCGATGCCATCGCAGCCGCGCTCACCCTGCTCGACAGCGGCCAGGCGCGCGTTGCGGCCCGCGATTCCGAGGGGCGCTGGCTGACCCGGCAATGGCTCAAACAAGCAGTGCTGCTATCGTTTCGAACGCAAGCCAACGCCTCGATCGCCGGCGGGCCCGATGGCGCGCGCTGGTGGGACAAAGTCCCGTCCAAATTCGCCGGCTGGAGTGATAACACTTTCGCCGCCGCCGGCTTTCGCGCTGTTCCCGGCGCGATCGTGCGGCGCGGCGCGTATATTGCCAAGAACGTGGTGCTGATGCCGTCGTTCGTGAACATCGGTGCCTATGTCGATGAAGGAACCATGGTCGACACCTGGTGCACCGTGGGTTCGTGCGCGCAGATCGGCAGGAACGTGCACATTTCCGGCGGCGCCGGTATTGGCGGGGTGCTCGAGCCGCTGCAAGCCAGCCCAACCATTATCGAAGACGATTGTTTCATTGGCGCGCGCTCGGAAGTGGCCGAGGGCGTAATCGTGCGTCAGGGCGCGGTGTTGGCGATGGGCACGTTTCTTTCGCAATCGACCAAGATTGTCGATCGTGAAACCGGCGCCATCACGCGCGGCGAAGTGCCGGCCTATTCCGTGATCGTGCCAGGCGCGCTGCCCGATGCGAAGGGCGGGCCTAGCCTGGCCTGCGCTGTGATCGTCAAGCGCGTCGATGCGCAAACCCGGGCGAAAACCAGCGTCAACGAGCTGTTGCGGGAATGAGCGGCGTCCTATTCCCAAGCCCCGCACGAGCGCCTATACTTCAAAGATGATGGATGAAGCCGAAGCCCGCAACGAAGCTCCCGCGTGGCGCGAGGCCTTGCCAGGCGCAGTCGGCGGCGCGATTGGCGTTTTTGCCCTGCTGGCCCCGCCGGCGCCGCTGACTGTGGCGCTAGGGGCTGCGGTCGTGGGCGCGGTTCTCGGCGGCATAATCACCTACGCGCTGAGCCGGATTGGCGGCGTCTCGCACATAGCGGCGGAATAAGTGTGGTTTCTGGGCGGCCTCGTTGTCGGGGCGATATTTGGCGCGCTTTATTTTTTTCAGCGGCTGGACTCGGCAAACCCCAACGCTACGCTCTCTAACGCCCTCCTCGTCATGCTCCAATTCGCTGGCGCCGTCGGCGCGCTCGAACTGCTGATTTTTCTCTATCGGCCGCACGTTAGGCGTTCCACACTGCTCAGGAGCCGTCACAACAGCTTGGTCGTCGCCGTGTTTGTGCTGTTTGTCCTGTCCCTCGGCCGCTTTTTCATTTCCTTCTTTCCGCAATGACACTCGACCCGATTCCGCTGGCGCAAGCCTTGATGCGCTGTCGAAGCGTAACGCCGCAGGAGGCGGGTGCGCTCGATGTGTGCGAGCGCGCGCTCATGGCGCTAGGATTTGCCGTGCGGCGGATGAAATACGGTGCGGTCGACAATCTCTACGCGCGCTTCGGCGCGCAGCGGCCGAATTTCTGCTTCGCCGGCCATGTCGATGTCGTGCCGCCGGGCGAAGGCTGGAGCAGCGATCCGTTCGCGGCGGAAATCCGCGATGGAAAACTCTACGGACGCGGCGCAACCGACATGAAAACCGCGATCGCCGCGATGATCGCCGGCACGGAGAATTTTCTGCGCGCCGGACCGCCCAAGGGCTCGATCTCGTTTCTGCTCACCTGCGATGAGGAAGGCCCGGCGATCGAGGGCACCAAGGCGATGCTCGCGGCGCTGGCCGCCGAGGGGGAAATTCTGGACCATTGCCTGGTCGGCGAGCCGACCAGCGAGGAGCGCGTCGGCGATGTGATCAAGAACGGTCGCCGCGGCAGCTTAAACGTCGTCATCACGATGGAAGGCAAGCAAGGCCACGTCGCCTACCCCGCGCGCGCGGTGAACCCGGTAACGGCGTTGGTGGAAACGCTGGCCGCGCTGCAAGCGCGGCGCTTGGACGATGGCGCGCCGGGATTTGACGCGTCAAACCTGGAAGTCACCAGCGTCGATGTCGGCAATCCGGCGCACAACGTGATCCCGGCGGCGGCCAGCGCCAAGCTCAACATCCGCTTCAACACTAACCATTCTGGCGATGCTTTATTTTCCTGGATCAAGGACGCCGCCGAACAAGCCGCCGCCAGCGCCGGCGCCGTTTGCACATTGCGCATCGCCTCGCAGAGCGTGCCTTTCTATACAAATCCTGGGCCGTTCACGGATTTGATCAGCGCGGCCGTGCGCGAAAGCTTTGGCGCGGCCCCCATGCTCGCCACCACTGGCGGCACTTCGGACGCGCGCTTCATCAAGGATTATTGCCCAGTCGCCGAACTCGGCCTGCGCAACGCCACCGCGCACATGGTCGACGAACATTGCGCGGTGGAAGACGTTCGCACCTTGGCGCGCTGCTACGAAACAGTGCTGCGCAAATATTTCGCGGCTCAAGCAGATTGCGTTCACTCCCCCTCCCCTTGAGGGGAGGGGGTTGGGGGGAGCGGAGTGAAGCGCGACGTTGGCAGGCTCCGCTTATGTTCAACTATCACCAAACGGCGGCGCTTCACCCCACCCCCTGCCCCCTCCCCTCAAAGGGGAGGGGGATGCGCTTCGGCTCAATAATCCACCTGCGCCAGATAAAGCCCCTCCGCGGGCGCAACTGGCCCGCAGCGCGCCCGGTCCTTAGCTGCGAGCGCGCCGGCGATATCGTCGACGCTCATCTTTCCCAGCCCCACCTCAACCAGCGTGCCGACGATCGAACGCACTTGCCGATGCAGGAAGCTCGGCGCCTCGCAGCGAATCTGGATTTCCGCGCTGGACAAGAGCGCGACATCGCAACGGTTGAAGGTTTTCACCGGGCTCTTGGCCTGGCAATTGGCGTCGCGAAAAGTGGTAAAATCATGCGTGCCTATGAGGCGTTGCGCGCCGCCATGCATGGCCCCCACATCGAGAGCGCGGGCGATGCGCCAGGCCCTGCCCTTGTCGAGCGCGAGCGCGCCGCGCCGATTGATTATGCGATAGACGTAGGCGCGCCGCACGGCGTCGAAACGGGCGTGAAAATCCGCCGCGGCCGCCTCCGCCTCCACCACCGCGACCGGCAGCGGGCGCAAATGGGCGTTGAGCCCATCGCGCACACGCTCGGCGCTGAACGGTTTGGCGATGTCAACGTGCGCCACCTGACCCCAGGCATGCACGCCGGCATCGGTGCGGCCCGCGCCCTGAACCTCGACGTTATCACCAGTGAGTTTCGCAAGCGCTTGCTCAAGCGCGGCTTGCACGCTTGGCCCATTGCGCACGCGCTGCCAGCCGGAAAACGGCCCGCCATCGTATTCGAGCGTCAATTTGAAGCGCATTAAGTCCGCCGTTTCAGCGCCGCTGGTATTCCAGCAGCGGGCATGCGCGTGCGCCGCCCGCACCAGGCGCCGCGCCGCTGACGGCGAGAATTTTCAAAGCCTCGCCCGGCCGCGATGGTTCCCACACCACCACGAACGCCGCGGCTTCCGCGCCGCACAGCCCGCTCCCGGCGGAATTCTTGTCATCATTGCTGACCCGGTAGACCAGCACTTGGGCTTCATCGACCGGCAATTGCAGCAGCGCGCGCAAGGTCTGTTGGCTCACCTGGGTCGCCGGCGACACGGCGCTGTAGATCTGGGTTTCAACAACGATCCCCTTTTCGCCTCGCAGGGTCAGCACTTCGAGCGCGTCGGCGCCCGCTTGGGCCGTATCGGGCAAACGCAAATTCGTGGTTAACGCAAGATCGCCAGTGGCGGCGCGGGCGGCATCGTTGCTGGGCGTGAACAGACGCGCGGGCTCGGCCTCCGGCGCCGGGGCTTCAAGCCTGGGCGCTTCCCCTGGCGCGCTGGTTTGGTTGCCGCAAGCGGCGACGCCGAGCGCCAACAGGAGGAACGCAGTGCGAGAATTTAACATCGCCAATTCCTAGCGCCGCCAGCGCGCCGCTTCAATGCGCTACGCCAGACGCGCGCCGATGGGCGCCTTTTGCCCCCGCAAAAACGCCTGCGCGGCGAGCGGCGAGCGGCCCTCGCGCTGCACCACCAGCAAACGCACCGCGCCTTCGCCGCAGGCGATCAGCAGATCGTCGTCGAGAATTTCCCCCGGCGCGCCCGCGCCGCGCCCTAACCGCGATTGCAGCGCCTTGACCCGCACGCCGTCCATTTCGAACCAAGCCGCCGGCGAGAGACCGCGTATTTGGCGATCGATCTCGCGCGCCGGGCGCGTCCAATCGATGCGAGCCTCAAGCGGCGTCAGCTTGCGCGCGTAAGTGACGCCCTCCGCCGGCTGCGGCGTTTCAATGGCGTGCCCGCGCTCAATCAGGGCCAGCGTCCGCGTCAGCAGCGGCGCGCCTAGCGCGGCTAAGCGATCGTGCAAAGTCGCGGCGGTATCGTCGGCTTGGATCGGCGTTTCGGCTGAGGCGAGCACCGGGCCGGTGTCGAGCCCCTCCTCCATGCGCATGACTTGCACACCGGTGACGCGGTCGCCAGCCATGATCGCGCGCTGGATCGGCGCGGCTCCGCGCCAGCGCGGCAGCAGCGACGCGTGCAGATTGAACGCGCCCAGGCGCGGCGCGTCGAGTATCGGTTTCGGCAGGATCAAGCCGTAAGCGACAACAATCGCTGCATCGAGATTGAGCGCGGCGAAGGCAGCTTGCGCTTCCGCCGTCTTCAAGCTCTTCGGCGTGCGCACTTCGATGCCCCGCGCGGCGGCGAATGCGGCGACCGGCGTCAGCCGCTCCTGTTTGCCGCGCCCGGCCGGTCGCGGCGGCTGCGAATACACGCAGGCGATCTCATGGCCCGCCTCGATCAAGGCTTGCAGCGCCGGCAGCGCGAACGCGGGCGAGCCCATGAAAGCGAGGCGCAAGCTCATGGCCGCTCCAGCACCCGCACAATGAAATCCGCATCGTCCTTGGGCCCGCGCGTCACGTGTTCGGATGAAATCTCGCGCCATCCGGTGAGATCGAGGTCAAGGCGCGAATCGCCTTGCGGGGCGAGGTTCACTTCGGTGCAGGATGATGCGATCCGCAAGCGGCAGAATCGCTTCATAGAGCTGCGCGCCGCCGATGACACACACTTCGTCCCCGCCGCGCCGCCGCCGCCATGGCCCGCGCCGCGGCGAGGGCAGGCTCGAGGCTGGTGTAAACCCAAGCGCCTTCCGCTTTGAAATTCGGTGTCGCGGGTGAGGATGATGTTCTTGCGCCCCGCCAGCGGCCGCTTCGGCAAACTCTCCCAGGTCTTGCGCCCCATGATGATTGGCTTGCCCATGGTCGCGGCCTTGAAGCGGCGCCATGTCGGAAGAGAGCCGCCACGGGAGCGCTCCGTTCGCGCCGATGATTCCGTTCCGCGCGATGGCGAGGATGAGGGTGAGCTTCGGATTGGTCACCCGCGACTTCTATCCTTGCTTCCTGCGCGCGTCATCCCGTTGGCGAGATCTATGTAGAGCAAAACCAGATCACATGGCGCGCGCCCTTGGCGCCTCGCGCCCGCGCCATGGTTTCCTCGACCTTGAACCCGGCATGCTTCAGCCGGCGTGCGAAGCGCTCGTCCGGCGCCGCTGACCAGATCGCCAAGACCCCGCCCGGCTTGAGCGCAGCTTTTGCCGAAGCAAGGCCGGCGAGCGAATAGAGGCGATCGTTCTCGGCGCGCGTGAGGCCATCGGGGCCGTTATCGACGTCGAGCAGGATCGCATCGTAGCGGCCGCTTGCGATGAATTCAGCGACATCATCGATCAGAACATGCACGCGCGGATCGTCGAGGCAGCCAGCGGTTAAAGTCGCCATCGGCCCGCGCGCCCAATCGATGATTTCCGGCACCAGTTCCGCAACCGTGAGCCGCGCTTTCGGACCGAGAGCCGCGAGCGCCGCGCGCAAGGTGAAGCCCATGCCGTAGCCGCCGATGAGCAGATGCGGCGCGTCGGTGTTGCCGATCCGCTCGCACGTCATCGCCGCGAGCGCCTCTTCCGAACCGCTGTTGCGGGTGCTCATCAACTCATTGCCGCCAAGCGCAATCATGAAATCGCCGTCGCGGCGGTAGAGCCGCAGCTCGTCGCTGCCGGGGATTTGCGCTGTGGCGAGGAGTTCGCGGGGGATCATGGACCGGATCTTGTATTTGGCCAGCACCATTTCGTCATAGCCGCCAGTGTAGGTGATGATGCTTTGGTAGTCGATATCGGCGGTGTGCGTGCAGACGGCGTTCAGAAAGTGCCGATCGTGCGAAATCACGATCAGGCAAGCCGTCGTAGGCGCAGCAGATATCGCTGCAGCCAGTGGACCGAATCGAGATCAAGGTTGTTGGTCGGCTCGTCGAGCAGCAGAGCCGTGCGGGTTACCGAACAACGCCTGCGCCAGCAGGACGCGCACTTTCTGGCCGCCTTGCAACTCCGACATCTTGCGCTCGTGGAGTCGTGCGGGATGTCCAGGCCCTGAAGCAGGATAGCCGCGTCGGCCTCGGCCGTGTAGCCGCCTTCGTCGCCCACGATGCCTTCGAGCTCGCCCATCCGCATGCCGTCTTCGTCGGTCAGTTCGTCGTGCGGTTGTCGTAGAACTTCTCGCGCTCCTGCAGGGCCTCCCACAACGGGGCGTTGCCCATGATGACGGTATCGAGACGCGGAAATCGTCGAACGCGAACTGATCCTGCCGCAGGATGCCGACTTTTCGGCCGCGTGACCGTACCCTTGGTGGGCTCGATTCGCCGGTCAGGATCTTCATGAACGTCGACTTGCCGGCCCCGTTGGGACCGGTGACGCATACCGTCTCCCGCTGGAACGTGGTCGGTGACTTCTTCGAACAGCACCTTGCCCCCTTATCCGCATCGACACACCCTGCACTGAAATCATGGCGACGTCATCACTCCTGGCCGTTGAACCCCGGAACCTGAGCGCCTGGAACCTGAGCACCCACGCTCAACTCGTCTTCTCAATCGACAAATACAGCGGCGCCACACCGAGCAGCGCCAGAAAACCCACAGTTGTCCAGGTGCCCGGCCTGTCGATGAGCTGAAAACGGCATGTTCACCGGGCTCGATCGTGAACGTCATCCGTTTCCACACGAGAAGTATCGTTCGCGTGAAGGACGCGCCTGCTGGGTGCGATGTCCCGTGCGGACGCATCGCCGAACATCAACGTGTCCGTCGGGCCGTCATCGATGCGCATCAGAACTTGCCGCTGCTGCGCGTCGGTGCCGTGTGTCCGGCTGACGGTCACGCGCGTGCGACGGTCGGGGCTGGAGGTCAACGGAGATTCGGAGGCTCGCGCGGCGTCTCCGTGAGTGATCGGTGGCTGACACGGTAGTCGATTCGTCCTCGGGAGCGGGCACGAAAAGCCCTGCTGCTCCGACCCCATCGGCCCCCAGCCCGGCCGATTGTCCCGGGTGCGCGCCCGTCTTTAAGATCCCGGATGGCCTCCACGGACGCGGAATCTGGCCACCTCGGGGCCGGCGGAGCCGTATACGTCGCGTGTGCCAGTTCTCCCTGGAAGAACACGACTTCTGAGGCGATACAGGCGAGGCGCGCCCAGATCCGGGCGACCAGGTAGGCCTGCGCCGCGAGGAGCGCCAGCCAACCAGCCGTATCCGCGTTCGGTGCCGCCTGCAGCCACATTCGCGCCAGAATCGCCTGTCCCAGCATGTTGAGCAGAAACAGCCAGGACAGACGGCCAGATTGGGGCGTTGCACGAATCTGGCCCCCGCGGCCAGGGCGGCGATGACACTCCGCCGGCTTCGACCACCAGGCGCACCCGCGCCAGATTCACACGTGCACCAGTGAACAGCGCGAGGATCGAGAGGAACACCAGGAAGAGCAGGGCCTGCCCGACAGCGGCACCGGGTTCCGAGGTGCCCTCACCGGTGAGACCCAGCGGATCGGCCCCATCAGCAGCGGGTGAATCCAGCGGAAGAGGGCCCAATACCCGAGACCCGCGATCGCACCCAGTCGCAGCATGCGGGAAGAAGCGTCCACACGTCGCGAAAAATACCGCGGCCCCGAGCGCTCGGGCCCGCGCCGGCTCAGATCGATCACCCCGCCGAGAAAGACCCACACCAGCAGGTACGCCGCCACCGCACCCATGAAACGGACCCGGCACCGCTCCTCCTTCGACGAAGCGGCTGAGGGTTGAGAGCGTGCCGCCAAATCCGAATATTCGTGCGTGAATGTGGCCCCAATGCCGGGGTGCGCTGCCGCGAATTCGCCCGCCCACTCCGCGTCCCACCCCCGAAGGGCGTCGTGGGCCGTCAGGCTCCGCCCAGGTGCGCGGCGATGGCGCCGTGCACATCGCGGCAAGTGGACCCTCGACACCGCGACGGCGACGAGCACGCCCAACGCGAGTTGCGGCGCGCGGAGGGCACGCCGCCAACCCTCGAGCCATGCGCCGAGGGCGGGACCGCGCGGACGCCCAGGTCCGCCACCCCGCGACGTGTTCTCAGACGAAGAACGCATAGGTCAGCAGCAGATGCTGTACCCAGGTGGCCCACCGCATCGCCCACTTGCTGGCGGCCTCGGCCGCGCGCGGCTACGACGTCCACGAGTTGTTCGTCCGTTCAGGTCGAGCGCAGCACACGATCGGGATCGACTTCCACGGGTTAGACCGGGCGGATCCGCGCCGGAACTCGAAGCGCCGCCACGGAGGCGTCCATCCCAGCGCTCGATCACCGACGAGCCATCCGCGAAGACACGCGGACTCCACCGGGAACACGCCGTCGGCGCCGGCGGCCACGACCGTCCCGTCTCGATCGCGTCGCGCCGGAGTCTTCACCGGGAATCTGCGGCGCCGACTCACAAGTGCAACCCGTAGTCGAAGTCGCGGCGCTGCGGTGCACGCGTCGAAGAACCAGAGTCAGATCCTGTCCGCTCACACTCGTTCGCGGTCGCGAAGAACTCGGCCGGTGAGGGATGCCGAAACGCGCCACGCGCGCGTAGGTCGCGAGCACGACCTGCAGATCGTCGCGACCCAATCAGGCGTTCGAGCGTGGTCAGCCACAGCGCCGTGCTTGTTGTAGGCTCGTCTCGAGTGCAGCAGGGTGCCGGGCCATAGCGCCGCGTAGGCGTGACTGGCTCGAACGCCGCGCACCAGCCGAAACGCGTTCAGACGGTCGCGGCGTCAATCTCCACGGACCAGCTGCGTAGGTGTACAGACCACCCGCCGAGCCCGCCGAAATACCGCTCGACCCTCACGAATTCGCGGCTCGAGCGCCCTGCGCACGACCCGCGCAGTCATAAGTGTTCAGGCCCTCTCCATCCATCGCGTCTCGAATTCTTGGTGGCGCCACCACGGCGTAAGAACTCATGCCCATCTCGTGAACAATCACGGCTCCGGTTCCGGTCCGCCCACGGCGCGAACCGCGCGTGCCCGCCGTGATTGGGTCGGAGGCCTCCATCCCTAGCGTGCCCGGCGACCCTGCGCGACCGGTTGAACGTCTGACCAGGGTCGATGATCGTGAGTTGAGCCTACGGGTAGGGCCGGCCGGTCGCCTGAATCGTGCCCTCAACGCGGCTCGCGGCCGCCCGAAGTCGCCGGTCGGGCCTGGTCGCGATGCCCGGCTGCAGGAGCAGCCGGATGTCCACCGGGGGCAGCCAGGCTTCTCGGGCTCGCCGGCCGCTCGAGAAGATCGGGGCTCGTCGGACCAGGCGAAATCAGGCAGTCGCGGCGCGGTAACGGTGCGACGGTCGTCCGTTGCCATGTCCTGCCGGGTGGCTTCGTGGCCCGTGGACCCGATGCATCCAGCCCGAAGGGCACGGTGAGGCTCCACGTCGGAGCCCGCGAATCGGCGAAGAACTCCTGGAGACGTGAGACCTAATCCGATTCCGGGCGGCGCCAGTGTCCTCCAAGGACCGCGATCTGTGGGGAACCATTGACCGGCGAGGAATAATTGGCCGGTCGGCGCCCATGCCGCGTAGAGTGCCGGCACCCGCGAGCGTTCCATGTGAACTCGATGTCGATCGACTCACCGGACGGACCGGCAGATCGAGCGGCACGGCCACACCGTCCGGTCTTCCGCATTGCCGTCGTCCGGGGCGATGACCTGGCACACGCGCGAGCGAAGTCCTCATCGCCGAAACGCGACGCACCGCAGGCTGGCCGAGGTCGATGAACCCGCGGTCCCGGGAGCCAGCGTTCGGCCGGCGGGTCGCAGCCGAGCCCGCGGGCCTGTTCGCCCAGGCGCGTCGAGCCGGATCCCGCCGGCGTTCCAGTAGAGGTGGACACCGAAGTTCGGTGACGGGGCTGCGTCGTCGAATTGCGCCAGTCAGGCGCCCGTGGCCCACAATCAGGCGGTTCGCCAGATCGAGCGTCGCGCGCAGCACGTAACTGGCGTTGCGCGGAGACCTTCGCGGGGTCGGCCCATTTGGCGCGCGATGAGGCCGGAGCTGGCCCCGGCCAGGCAGCAGCGCCAGGGCGAGCAGACGAACCGGAGCGGCAGAACGCATGAGCGGCCGACCGATCCTACAATTGATTTCTTTCAAGGGGCGACTTGGTGCCGATTCGTGTGCTTGCACGTCGGGTTAGGGCCAATCGGCGTGGCGATTCTCCGGCGGGTGTCGGCCCACGCCAATACCGTCGTGGCCGGCGCGGTCGATACCGATCCCGGCGAAGATCGATCGCGACGTCGGCGAGGCCTCCGGGTCTGCGCCGCCGCTATGGCGTCAAGGTGCCTCGGATCTGGCGCCGCGCTCAAGACCTCAAGCCCGACATCGCCATCGTCAGTCCACGTCGTCGTCGCTGCGGCAGGTCCTGCCGACCTTCGAGACGATTCTGCGCGCCAAGGTCCCGATCGTGTCGACGACCGAGGAGCTGGTGTATCCGGTGAAGGCGCACGCCGCGCTCGCGAAGAAGCTCGACGCGATGGCGAAGCGCGCGCGGGTCGCGGTGCTCGGCACCGGCGTGAATCCCGGCTTCGTGATGGATGCGCTGCCGATCGCGCTGACGGCGGTGTGCGGCCGTGGACAGCGCATCGAGGTCGACCGCGTGCAGGATGCGCGGATGCGGCGGTGCCGTTCCAGCAGAAGATCGGCGCCGGCCTGACGATGCGAGGAGTTCAGCCGCGGCCGTCAAGACCGGCGCGCGTGCGGCACGTGGGCCTGGCCGAGTCGGTCTCGATGATTGCGGATGCGATGGGATGGCGGCTCGACAGGATCACCGACGAGGTGCAGCCGAAGATTGCCGAAGCGACCGTCGAGGGCGGTCCACGATGGTGCGAGCCGGGCAGGTGTGCGGGCTCGTGCAGGACGGCGTCGGCTACCGGAAGGGCCGCCCGCTCATCGCGCTGCACATGGAGGCGTACCTGGGCGCGCCCGAGTCGTACGACGCGATTCGCGTCGAACGGCACGCCGCCGCTGTCGCTGAAGTTCGAAGGCGGCATGCACGGCGACGTTGCGACGGCGGCCATCGTCGTCAACTCGATTCCCAAGGTGCTTCAGGCCGCGCCCGGCCTTCGGACGATGCGCGACATGGCGCTGCCGTCGTTCTTCGCGTCGCTGCGAAGCGGCTGAAGCCCATGGGACGCCGGATGGCGGCTCCAAGGCCGACACTCAGCCTGCGTGTTTCTTCTCTCGGTAGTGCTCCACGAGCGCGTCTCGACCAGGCCGGCCACCGTGTAGGTCTTGCGCGACGAGCGGCGCTCGGACGCCCATCTCGGCGGCGGCGGCCGCAGTGACCGGGCCAATCGTGGCGACGGTCGTCGTGTTGAGCAGGTCGGCCGCCTGTTCTTCGCCGATGAGCACCGCGAACCGGCGCAAGCGCCGTCGGGCTGGTGAACGTGACGGCGTCGATCGTGCCTTCGAGCAGCCGTCGATACAGCTCCTGCGCCCCGGTGAATCCGGCGAGGCCGGCGCCGTGCGGTACGCGACCAGATCGGTCACCGCTGCGCCGAGCCGCTCGAGATCCGCGGCGAGCGTGCCGCGCAGGTGATCCGGCCGCACGATCGAGCACGCGCGTGCCGGCGACCGGAGCCTCGTTCGCCATCGCATCGGCGATCCGATCCGGGCCCGGCTTCCGGGCACGACGACATCGGGCCTGATGCCGGCGGCCGTGAGCCGGTCGGCCGTCGATGCGCCGATGGCGCACAGGCGCACGCGTCCGAGCGCGCGCAGATCGCGCGGGCCTCGCGTGAGCGCCGAGAGGAACCGGGTCGCCGTGCTGGCCGACTCGAACACCACCCAGTCGTATTCGTCGACCGACGCAGCGGCGCGGTCGAGCGCCTCGGGGTCCTCCGGCGGCGCGATGCGGAACGTCGGGGCAAGGAGCGTCTGCGCGCCCGAGGGCCTCCAGCGCGTCGATGAGTTCCGGCGCCTGTTCGGACGAGCGCGTGACGACGATGCGTTTTCCGAACAGGGGCCGTTCGTCGAACCAGCGCAGGTGCTGCGGAGTCCGACGACCCGGCCGACGATGAGCAGCGCCGTGCTCCGAGGCGACGTCGCCCGACGTGGCTTCGAACAGCGAGCCGACGGTGCCGACGATCGTCGCTGCGCCGGTTCGGTGCCGCGATAGATGAGCGCGGCGTCGCTGATCGGGCGAGAGGCCGTTATCGATGCAGCCGCTGCAGCATGGTCGGGAATCAGGCGTCCGCCGGCGTAGCAGGCGAGCGTGCCGTCGATGGCCGCGAGCGCCGTCCAGTCGACGTTGGGCAGTTCGCCCGCGGGTCCTCGTGGCCGCGGATGAGGACCAGCGCGTCGCCCGCGCCCGGATAGGTCACGGGAATTCCCGCGTAGGCGCTCGCGCCGATGGCGGCCGGCACGCCCGGCACGACCTCGAACGCGATGCCCTGCTCGTGCAGGAACAAGGCCTCCTTGGCGCCGCTGTCGAACACGAACGGTCGCCCCACTTGAGCCGCGCGACCGTGTGACCGTCGCGCGCCTTCTCGGCCAGGAGCATCGAGATCGCGTCCTGCGCCGTGTCGCGCTCGGCGGCGCGCCGGCCGCGATGCGTTCGGCGTCGGGGCGCGCCCAGCGCAGGACCGGCTCGACCGCGC
>CAVTAT010000005.1:0-173243 GCA_963732745.1 uncultured Alphaproteobacteria bacterium
AGCAGGATGAGGAAATAGCCACCAGCTTGGGTTGGTTTGCGCGCTATTAGGTTCGCTGGAGATTTTTCTTGCGGCGGCGGGCGCGCGGGGGGATTCCGCCCGTTGGCGCGCTCATCCGGCGCCGGCGAGCAGCTTCGGCAGGCGGATGGCGTTGTAGGCGGCGGCGTTGAGAGTGAATTGCCAGCCGACCTTGGCCAGGCCGCGCAGCTTGGTTTGGGCGAAACCGCCCGCCGATTTGATCCAGCCGAACGGTTCTTCGATGCGTTTGCGGATGATCTGGCTCACGCGATAGCTCGCGCGCCCGGTGGTGCGCGCGTCGAGCGCGGAATGCTTGGCCTTGGCCGCCACGTGCGGGGTCACGTTCATGGAGCGCAGCTCGTTGACGAAATCCTCCGCATCGTAACCCTTGTCGGCGCCGAGCGAGATGCGGCGCGGCCGGTCGGCGCGCGGTTCGATCATATGCAGGGCGGCGATGCGTTCGGCGTGGCCGTCGGCTTTGGTCACGCAGGCGTCGACGATCAGCGCGTTTCTGTTTTCCATCAGCGCATGGCCGATGAAGCAGAGCTTGGCGCCCGGCCCTTGGATTTGCGATAGAGCCGGCAATCGGGATCGGTGGTGCTTTCGTGGGTGTCGTTGCCGCGGACCTCGCCGTGAAAATCACGCTCGGCATTGCGCGCTTGCGGGGGCGCTGGCGGCGCATCGGGCGGGGTCTCGGGGGGCGCGGCGGGCGGGGGCGCTGCATCGCTTGTCGCTTTCGGCTTGAACGATTTCATCGACGCCCATGCCTCGATCAGCGTGCCGTCAACGGAAAAATGTTCGCTCGACAACAGCCGCTTCAGCTTCTGCTCCGCCAGCATGGTCAGGAATTGCCGGCGATGTCCGTCCATCAGCCGGTCGCGGTTCTTGCCGAACACGGTCGTATCCCACACCGGATCGTCCACCCCCAAGCCGACGAACCAGCGGAACAAAAGGTCGAACTCGAGCCGCTCCATGATCTGGCGCTCGGAGCGGATGCCGTAGAACACCTGCAGCAACAGCGCCCGCAACAGCCGCTCCGGCGGAATCGACGGCCGGCCCATATCCTTGACATAGAGCGCGTCGAAATCGGCGCTGAGCGCGGTCAGCGCCGCGTTGACGATCGCCCGGATCGGCCGCAGCGGGTGGCCCGCCCGCACCCGCAACTCCAAATCGACATACGAAAACAACGCCCCCCGCCGCTCATCCGACCCGCGCATCGCAACCTCCCCATCGACAATCTCGCCAACGAGTGAATCATGCGTCGCAACTTCAGGCGAGCGACTTTTTCCTCAGCCTGTTAGTGTACCAAACTTACTGATATATAATCAACTTATTACACTTATTGATAAGATAGAGAAGTATAGTATAAAGGCGGCCATGGACCCGAGGCGCAATCCGTTCACACCCGGAGCGGGAAGTCAGCCGCCCGAGCTGACTGGCAAATATTCGATACTAAATCGCCCCAAAACGACTCTCGCTCGCGCCAAAGCGCGTCGTCACGACCGGAGCGCTCTCCTCGTGGGCCTTCGTGGTGTCGGCAAGACAGTGTTGTTGAATCGCATTCAGGCCGAAGCCGAGGCGGAAGGGTTTCACACGGCAATGCTTGAGGCGCCAGAGGGGCGCAGGCTTGCTGAATTGATAGCGCCTCCGCTTCGGCAGCTTCTGCTCAGGCTCGATATGATCGAGGGCGCGAAGGATAAGGCGAAAAGGGCGCTCGCAGCTCTGCGCGCTTTTGCGTCCGCATTTGAGGTCAGAATCGGAGATATTGGTGTTGGAGTAAAATCAAGCGCTGGCGTGGCCGACAGCGGTGTCCTGGAAGCAGATCTGATTGATCTACTGGTGGCTGTCGGTGAGGCGGCTGCGGAGAAGAAGGGCGCCGTGGCGCTGTTTATCGACGAGCTTCAATATGTGGAAGAAAGCGAGCTTGCGGCGCTGATCGCTGGGTTGCACAGGGTTGGCCAACTTAACCTGCCGCTGGTGTTATTCGGCGCGGGCCTACCGCAATTGGTTGGGCTAACCGGGAAGGCGAAGTCTTATGCGGAGCGATTGTTCATCTTTCAGGAGGTTGGGCCGCTCGGGCCAATTGATGCTGAGAAAGCCGTGCGGGACCCTATTGAACGCGAGGGCGCTAAGATCGACACTGGCGCACTGAAGGTAATCGTTAGTGAGACGCAAGGCTATCCCTACTTCTTGCAGGAGTGGGGCCTGCACGCTTGGAACGAGGCAAGCAAATCATCGATCTCTGTTAGGGACGTTCGAACGGCGACAGACCAGGCGATCACGGCCCTGGATCAAGGGTTCTTTCGAGTCAGACTGGAGAGGCTGACGCCATCTGAGCGAACTGCCTAGAGCCATGGCCGACCTTGGTCCCGGCCCACATCGATCCGGTGATATCGCGGCGAAGCTTGGGAGGAAGCCAGAGCAAGTTGCGCCGGTTAGATCGAAGATCATCGCAAAAGGGATGGCTTACGCACCCGCACATGGGGACATCGCGTTCACCGTGCCAATGTTTGACGCCTACATGACACGCGTGATGCCTGAATTTGTTCAGCATGAGCCGAAACGTAAGAAGTCTGGGCCGGGCGGTGGCGGGCGTCGATGAAAAGTGCGCGGGCGCCGCCAAGTTTGGCAGGCGTGCTAGAGGCGGCCTAGCGGAGCTCGCAGCCGGTGCTCCGCGCTTTGCCTGCGGGATCGCCCGCGCCGGGACAATCGCGCCGGCGAACATCGCACATGTGAACAACGCCGTTGCGCCGGGGCGGGACTGCCCATAAAGGTCGCAAAACAGGAGGAGGCATGCGGAATTTTCTAGTCGGGCGCTGACGCTGGGGGCGCTTGGCCTGTGCGGGACGGCGTCAGCCCAGGATCTGAACGCGGTGGTGGCGCAATTGCCGTGCGCTCAAGGCGGCGAGGCGCCCGCCTTGCCCTCCAGCCGCGCCAACGAAGCAGCGTACATGGCGGCGGTTCAGCAATACAATGCCTGGATCGAGCAGCGCAACGCGGCGTTCACCTGCGGAACCGAAATCGGCCAAGTGATGGAGGCCAATTTGAAACGGCTGGTTGACGAGCACGATCGCATCCGGTCAGAAGCGGCGGCCTCGGCGGCGGCATGGCAGCAAGCCCAAAGCGCGCTCAACAATGGAGCGCGCCGATGAGAGCGGTGGAGAAAATTTTCGCGTCCGCGATATTCGCGGCCTCGGTGTTTTCCTGGGCGCAGCCCGCGGCGGCGCAGCCGGCGGATGCTTGCGCCCAATTGCAGGCGGCGATGGACCAGACCGCGGCGCCGCCCGCCGATCCGGCCCAACAACAATCGCGCGCCGTCATGAATAGCGCCCTGCGGGATGGCCACACCGCCCTGCAATGCGGCAGCGCCAATCGCACCACGACAGCGTCAACTCAGCTCCCGCCCGGCTTCCTTACCGCAGACTATCAGTCGCGCTGCCCCCGTCGACGCCTCCGCCGCAGCCGCCGGCGCGCGGGACCAACGTGCGGCAATTCAATGCCGCGGTTGCAGAATACAATACTTGGGCTGGCGTTAGCTCGGCGGCGTTGTCGTGCCGCAGGGCTGAACATCAGGAATTATCGACCATGAGGTCGATCGCGATCGCGGCGCTTGTGGTCCACAATCTCGAAACCGAACGCCAGGTGCAGGCGGCGTCCAAGCCTTCAGCCGCGGTCCGCGGCGGCGGGCAAGATAGCGCTTACGCAGCGCTAGAAAGCTAGCCCCCGCCAAGGAGCGCATGCTCCCTGGCGGGGTTTTGGTTTAATCGGCGACCTTGAGATTGACCGCTTTCGGGCCCTTGCCCTTGGTGTCGGGCAGGGTCTGGAAGTTGACGCGTTGGCCTTCGGTCAACTGGGTGAGGCCCGCGCGTTCGACCGCGCTGACGTGCACGAACACATCGGCGCCGCCGCCGTCAGGGGTGATGAAGCCGAAGCCGCGGGCGCCGTTGAAGAATTTGACGACGCCGTCCTGGGGATCGCCCAAGGGTTGCGCGGGGCGCCGATCGCCGCCGCCGCCGAAGCCGCCGCCGCCGCCGCGCGACACGCGGACCACCGCCGCCGCCGCCGCCGCCGCCACCGCCGCCTTCGCGCGAGCGATATCCGCCGCCGCCACCGCCGCCGCCGTACCACCGCCGCCGCCGCCGCCGCTTGCCGCCGCCGCCGCCGAAACCGCCGCCGCCGCCGCGAAGCCGCCGCCGCCGCCGCCATAACCGCCGCCGCCGCCGCCGCCACCGGCCGCCGCCACCGCCGCCGCGATAACCGCCGCCGCCGCCGCCGCCACCGCCGCCGCCACCGCCGCCGCCGCCGCCGCCGCCGCCATTGCCGCCGCCGCCGCCAAAGCCGCTCCGCCGCCGCCGAATTCGGGCGGAGCGCCTTCTCGCCTTGTCGCGACCGCGCTTTTTCTTCTTCTTGCGGTCGTTGCTCGTCGTCGCTTTCGTCGTCGAAACTCATTTCCACTTTTCCTGATTCAACCGAGGGCGAACGCCATCGGCCGCGCGCGACGCAAAAGCGCCCGCACGTTGACCGCGAATGTCTGCTTTGTTGGGGGGATCAAAATTTGCCGCACGCCGCGGAACTTCGCACCTTTGCCGGCGAAATTGCCGACGCTTCACGCCTCGCTTATGCGCGAGGCGGGCTCGCTGGGCAAGCGGAAAATCGGATTTACGCCGGTTTCATCTGGCGCGCCGTTGCTCCTGCGCCGCCACAATCCGCGACACGATCCAGGCGCCCAGCAGCTTTGAGGCGATGCCGGTCAAAATCGTCCCCCAGGCGAATATTCCGGGCACGACCAAGCGAGGCAAAGCCGATAAACACCACCTGGTCCAGCGGCGCCGAGGCCAGGCTGGAGAGCATGATGCGCTGCGAAAGCGGGGCTTGGAGAAGGTGTAGACCGCCCAATCCACGGTTTCGCTGATCAGGAACGCCGCGCCGCTGGCGACCACCACCGCGATCCAGGAGGTGAGCGTGGAGAGCAGCAGCCCGACGACCATCGCCCCCCAGATCCAATGCTTGAGTTCGCGCTGGGCGAAGTCGCGCACCACCAGAACCAGGCCGGTGACGATGGCCAGCGGCTGGAACGCGCCCCCGCCCAGCCAATCCGGGATCGCCGCCGTCGGCACCGCCGCGAACGACCAATTGATGAACGGCATCAGCCCGACATAAAGCGCGCTCCAGCGCCGCCCGGCGAAAAAGAACGCCGCCATCGCCGCCAGCACGATCGGCACGGCGACCTGCCATTGCTGCAGGAAGGCGAAGATATCCGTGAAGCTCATGATTGCTCCTGCCGCCACGCGCCGCTTCTTGTCCAGCGCGAAATTCGTAAACTACACCCCCGTTAACAGCTACGCACTGTTTCCGTTCTCGACCACCAACCGGCGACGTTCATTCTCGATAATGCGCTTGTTGCTCTGTCCCCATGGGGTGTCGTTTTCAAAGTGCGCCTTGAGTTGCTCGTAGCGGTCCAAGCGGAGTGCGACGTACTTGGGATCGAGCGGCTCACGCGGTGCGATACGGCTCTCAAAGAGACCACCAACCAACAGGTTCTGCATTTCCACCTGCATATCCGCGACGTAGCTCTCACAGGTTTTGACAGCGTCAAAAAGTGCGGTCGAGAGCGCCTGGGTTCGATGCAGGTCAGGCGGTGTCCACACTCTCAATTGAGGTGGCTGTCCGGGCGGTCCCGGAAGCTCCAGAGGCATCGCGTCCATTGCGAAGGGAAAGTACGCGGCGCTCGCTTCTCGATGGCCGTGCATTGCGGATAGTAGCGCGAAGCGAAAGAGATCAATTCTCGGATCAATGATTTGCCAGCGCTCCGTCAGAAGAACGACATCAATGGTAGCGTCGGAAAATCTGCGGTCTGCTTCCAAGTAAGCGGGCATCCGCGCGGCGGGAGTGCGATAGACGCCGTTCGGCGGCGGGAATTGATGGGCGGCCTCTACATCGGTCTGAAACATCAAGACTAGGTTGGACAAGGACGTCTCTGCATCGATTGCCGCCGAGCAACCCTGCAAGATTTCCTCGTAGACACGTAGCTTCAGTTTAAGGCCTTCGTTGATCCGGTTTTGCTCAATTGCTTTTCGCGCTTGAGCACCGAACTGCCAAACAACGACCAATGCGCCGAGTGTCTCGACTACGATTGCGGCGAGCGGGCCAATCCATCCATCCGACATCGGGCGCTAATGCTCCTTGTCCTTCGGCGGGTTCGGATCGGGACGGTCAATCGTGTCCTTGCTGCGGAATTTGCCGTCCTCACCTTTGATGATGAGTTTCGCCGCCACTGCTATTTTGAAGACGCTCTTTGGCCGCCTGTGCTGCGGCGCGCTGCGTGTCGTGCACGCTGCCTTTGCTCGCGTCGTTGCGCTTTTCCACCCACTTGTCATCGCTGGAGCGGTGATAAACCGTGCGGTCTTTTCCGGTGCTGCCGCCACGCCCTTTGCCTGCCATGTGTATTCCTTCTCGATCCCAATAGGCAATAATTGCCCAGCCTGGACCAATCACAGGATCGATTCGGTTAATGACACCTTAACAGCCGCATTCCAAGGTTGAGCGAGGTTCTGAGTGACACACACGCATTTCCAACATCGTCGCGCCTCGTTATCGCATTCCAGCGCTCAATCGCCAGCCGCTCTATCCCAGCGGCCAACCATTCCGCCAGCGCGGGAGCGTCACGCGCAGTCCGCTCTCCAACCCGAACGGCGGATTGATCAGCAGCAGGCTCGAGCCGAGCAACTGCCCTCCGGCGCGGGCGTGTTCACCCAAAGGTCGGCGCGCAAGCTCGCGCGGGCGCCTTGCGCCAGCTTCGGCGTCGGCGCTCGCGAGCGCGCTGGCGCTCTTCAGCGGCCGCCACCACAGAAACATGCCATGCCCGAAGCGGTGCAGCGCCGGCCGAAAGCCTGCGCGGCGCGCTGGCAATTCTCGCGGCTGCTTCATAAGGCGGATCGATCAGCACCAGGCCGCGCCTCTGCGGCGGCGGCAACAGCGCGCCCAGCGCCTCCCAGCCGTCGCGCCGGTGCAGCCGCACGTCCGGCTTGCCGCCGCAGCAACGCCGCCAAAGCGCCGCGTGCTCCTCGGCGTGCAATTCGCAAGCGTTCAGTTCGTCAGCCAGCGCGCAGCGCCTCTGCCGCCAGCGCCGGCGAGCCGGGGTAGTAACGCAGTTCGCCGTCGGGATTGAAGCCGCGCACCGCCGCCAGCAGGCGCGCCACCGCTGCGGGCGGGTCGGACAGTCCCCACAGCCGGCCGATGCCGCCGCGCCATTCGGGGCTGCGCTCGGCCTCTCGCGGAGCCAGATCGTAGAGCCCGCGTCCGGCATGGGTGTCCAACACCGCGAACGGCGCGGGTTTGCGTTCGAGCGCCTGCGAGGCACAAAACTAGCGCGACATGCTTGAGCACGTCGGCATGATTGCCGGCATGGAAGGCGTGGCGATAATTCATGGGTCTGATCCGGGAGCCGTCCGTGGCCGCGTTCCAAGATAATGCGAGCGTTCACCGCTACGAACACGATGCGCCGGAGGGATTGTCCTACGCCGAATACCGCGATGTTGGGGCGTCCGCGCAATCATGCATGTCGAGACCCCGGCGCACGCGCAAGGCCTCGGCTACGCCTCTAAGCTGATGGGCGAGATCGTCGCCGACGCGCGCGCCCGCGGCATGAAGCTGCGCGCCAGCTGCGCGTTCGCGGCGGCCTATCTCAAGCGCCACCCCGACACCGCCGACGTGCAAGCGTAATCGGCCGCTGCACCGCCCCGCTTATTGCCAAGCCATGAGGCGGCTGGCGAACCAGAAGCATCCGAGCGCGAACAGGCCGGCGCTGGCCCATGTCTGGCCTTGCTCGGCGATTGCGCCCGGCGCTCTTCGCGCGGCGGCGCCGATCGCCAGCGCGGCGACGATCGCCATGATTTGTCCAAGCTCAACGCCGAGATTGAAGCCGAGCAGCGAGGCGAGCAAGCGCGGTTTGGGTAGATCGAGCGCCGTCAGCCCGCCAGCGAAGCCGCAGCCATGGATGAGGCCGAAAATCAGCGCGAGCCAAACGGTCTGCTTGGGAAAGCCGCGCGGATAGGCGTAAACAAACGCCGCCAGACCGAACCAGATCGCCGCCGGCATGGGCGCAAGGAAAACAACGACGCCAATCCGCCAAGCGCCAGCAAGCCAGCCAGCGGCGCTGACCAGACGCGAAATCTTTCCTCGCCGCCAGCGCCAATGCCCAAGGCGACAAAAGCGATGCTGAAGCCGATCAAGGCTTCGACCGCATGCGTCTGCGGACGCAGCACGCCGATCGCGGCGAGGCCCAGTGTCAAACTATGTCCAAGCGTGAAGCCGCTGGCGGCGAGAATCAAACCGCGCAGGCCGGTCGCGCTGAGCAGCACCAGGGCGAGAATGAAGGCTAAGTGGTCAAGCCCGCTCCAAACATGCGCCGCGCCGATCGGCAGAAATTGTACAAGCACGCGCCAGAAGGATTGCGTCGCCCGGGCGGGGCGCGGATCGAGCGCGGCTTTGGGTTTGGCCTGGTGAGCACGGCTTCCGCGGTCTCGCCGTCGGCGCCGCGCAGCGACAAAAAGTGCAGATGCGACGGCGCCACCGACAAAAACAGCGCGCTCTCAATTTCAATCGGCCCACGCGCAAGCGCGCCGGCGGGGCACAGATGCGCCAGCGCGCCAGCACGCGTCCTTCCGGGGCCAAGGCGGCGATCGGCGGCGCCGCTCGGCGCGCAGGCCGCGCCCGCCGCGCTCACCTGGAAGGAGCGCGAAACTTCGCCAGCGAAAAGCGCTTCCATCGGCGCATCGCCGCCAAGCGCGTAAAAGCGCGTCACCTCGACGGCGTCGGCTTCGATCCGCGCCTCAAGCGCATCGCCGGCGATCGTCCAATTGGAGCGCGATTGCGAGCGCGTATGCGCTTGGGCCGGAGCGGCGCAGAACAATGCCCAGCGATCAGCAAGAGCCGCGCACGCGCGCATCACGATGCTTGCGGTCGTCGCTCGATCCGCGCCGCGCGCTCAAGCGGGCGATATAGTCGCGCGCCGCTTGTTCGTCGGCGCGGCGGTCCCACTCCGCGCGAACTGTTCAGGCTCGATGGCGGTCGAAAGTCGGGGCGGGCGCGGCGAGGAAACTGTCAAGGCGGACGAGATAAAAGCCGCCAGCCGGCTGCGATCGGCGCGCTGACCTCTCCGGGCGCCAAGTGCGCGGCCGCCGCCGCCGCGTCGGGGCCGATCAGCCGCCGCCATCCCGATTGCGTCGAGCGCGCCGGCAGGCAAGGGGATAATCATGGCATCGCCCAAACCGCGCGCGCTGGCGCCGCTCGCAAGCGCCGCGCGCGCCGCGGCGAGTTTGTCGGCGCGGCCGGCCCCCTCGCGCACGAACACAATGCTCGCCGCAAAGCGCGGCGCTGGCGCAAAGAAGCCTGCGTTGTCGCGGTAGAAGCGGCGCAGCTCCGCCTCGCTTGGCTCTTGCGCCGGCGCGCTCGCGCCGTCGCCAAGCGAGAGCACCGACTGAACCAAGGCGCGGCGCGCGGCGAAATCGGTTTCGGCCAGGCCGAGTTCGACGCCGTGCTGCACCAGCAATTCTTCCTCGATCAGCCGCTCCAGCACCGCGGCCTCGCGCTCGGGCGTGACCGGGTTGCGGCTATCGGCGTCCAAGGCGAGCACGGCGCGCGCCAGCGCCTCGCGCGGGATCGGCACGCCGTTGACGATGGCCGCGGCATCGCCCGCCCACTCAAGGCGCGGCGCGCCGATCGCGCCATAGAGCGCCGCCGCCAAGCCGACAAACCCCGCGAGCGCAAAGCCAAGGTCGGCGCGCTTCATCGGCGCGCGGAGTTGACGACGATCGGCGAGGCCCAAGCGCGCTCCTCGACATTGGCGGCGCAAGTATCGTCGCGCGCGGTGCGATAATCGCCCCAGCACGGGTCCACGCTAGTCGCGCGGCCTTGAGCGTCGCGGGTGGGGCGAAGATTGTCGCCATTGATGCGCGGCGTAGGCTCTTGGATGGCGCGGACATAATAGATGGCGTCGCGCCGCGCGCGCGGGAAATCGGAATCGCTGAATTCTATTGTGCAACCTTGCCCCTGGTCATCGCACGGGAAGCTGCGCCATGTATCCTCGATCAAATTGGCGACATCTTCGCCGGCCCGGATTTGCGGGCGGATGCGCACCACTTCGATGCGGGTGATGTGCAGGCGTTCATTGGTGGGATTGTAGCATTCCCCGCCGCAGAGGTTTTCAAGCCGCGGCGCCGAGAGGCCGGGCGCGGTGAACGAGGGGCAGCCGGGCGCCTGTTTGAAATCGCCGGCGGCGCGCACCCGGAAGCGGGGCGCCGCGTTCATGGTCGACTTCCGAGCCCATCGGCGCGGCGCTGGCGCCGGGAGCGTTGATGAGGTCAAACCACAACATGATGCGCGGCCCGCTGGTTGCGTAGACTTCGCGCCGTTGCAGCGCATCGTAGATTTGCTCGCGCGATCTGCCCGCCGAATGCACCGCCGCCAGCGCGCCAGTGGTGAAGAAGCTCGCCTGCCGCTCCGCCTCGGTCAAGTTGGAAGCCGGCGCGCGTCAGCAGCTCTTCTTGGGTGATGTCGCTCGGCCGGTCGCTTTGCTGCGGGCGCGGACCCAGAATGCGCGTGCGCCATTCGTCGCTATTGGCGCCGGCGGCTTCGGTCTGGCGCAAGCGATCGTAGGCCTTGTAACCCGTGCCTGGGCGGGCGCGGTGATTGTCCGAAGAACCGATAAAGCCCCAGCGAAAGCGCCGCGGATTTGTTGGATTGTCGAAATTGGTGATGGCGAGGCCGTATTGCACGCTGGTGCGCGGCCGGTGCGAAAACGCCGGCACGAAGCAATCGCGGCATTGGCCGGAATCGAGCCAGTCGATGGGCTCGGCGCCGGGAATCAAGAGATGATAGGCGACGCCCAGATTGGCGGCGCGGCGGCGGGTTTCCACGGCGCGCGCTTCGCACGCCTGCTCGGTTTCTCCCGCGGCCACGCAGCGCCCGCGGATGATTTCGCCGGCGCGCCAACAGGCAGGCTCGTAATCGGAGGTGGGCGCCGGGCATTCGCCGGTCGGCGCCGTCGGCGGAGACATTGATTTCGCGCCAGTTGCGAAACTCCTCCGAATTGCCATGTCCGGACATCACTTCGATAAGCGTTTGCCGCTCCGGATGCTGAGCGGCTTCGAGCTGCTTGTCCAAGCTCGTGCCGGGAGGCGTGTAAAATCCCCACGACGTGCCGTGCGGAATGAGCAGATAATCCAGCCCCTGCGAATCCAGCCGCTCCACCAATTCGCCGGGCGTCGCCGCTTGTTCGAAGCAATTGGCCGGAAGATCGCGCGAGGGCGCATCGGGCGGGCAGTCCGGCACGGCGCGGATTTCGCGCTGGTAGTGCTGGAAGTCGAAATAATCCTGGCGATTGCGCCAATCCAGAAACGGCAGCCAGCGATTAAGCGTAACCGGCGAACCGCGCAAAGTCTGCGTCGCGACGCCGGCGGCGGCGATGGCGCGCTGCGCCAGATTCCTCGTCCTGCAGGCCGGGGAAGATGATGTTCTTGTGGCCGTAATGGTCGGTCGGCGTGCGGCCCACTTGCGTCCATTCAAAGCCGACGAACGCCGCCGTGTCCGGATTTTCCGCGTCTCCCGACACGGCATTGCATTGGCGTATGGATTCGCGCGTCTCCGCCCACCGTATCGGCGTCATCGCCTCGGCATGGTCGGTCGCCGCCCAGAAATCGAGCCCCGAGCAATAGCGGGCGAAGTCGCAAGCGTCCGCGAGCGGATGCACGCCCTCGCCGCCGAAGATGGGCAAGGGACCACACGAATGCGTCGGTGGAATAGGTGGTGTGTACATGAAGGTCGCCGAACAGGATGCGGTCGTCCGCCGATCCGCCAAGCGCCGCCGCGCTCGACGATTGAAGCTGCGCCCGCGCGCGCACAATTTCATCCGGCAGCGCCTGTCCCTCGATGGTTCCGGCGCCGCGCGCTTGGCCAAACCAATCCCATTGGACCGCGCCGAAAACCAGCAGCGCCGCCGCCGCGAGAACCGCCGCGCCCGCGGCGCCGAATACGAGAGGTCGCGACATGTTCTGGCTCCCCTGTTCTTGTTGTGCGGCGGATCAGCGGCCCTCGCCGGCGCCGAGTGGAACGCTCCGTTCCGCGAGCCCGCATTGGCGCATACGCCAGATCAGCGCGTCAAGCCTGTCTTGTCCAAAAAAAGGCTCGTCATTGAACACGAACAACGGCACCCCCCAATGGCCGGCGCCGCGCTGATCGGCCTCGTTGCGGGCGATCTCGAAATCGAGTTCCGCTACGTCAGTCACGATTGCCGCTTCGAGCCCATCGGCGTCTAATCCCGCCGCCCGCGCCGCGCGATGCAGGTGATCGCCGGCGTGCCAATTATCCACCTCGCCCGACCAGATCGCGCGCCCAGCGTGGCGGACAAAGGCAAGCCCCTGGCCAGCGCGTTCGGCTGCGACGCCCATGCGGCTTACGCGGTGAATGTAAGGCTGCTCCGCCGCGACCTCGCCCGCCGCGAGGTCCATGACAATCGGATCGGGCCGCGGCCACCGATAAGGGATCGCGTGCATTTGCGAAATGCGGAAAGTGTCACGCAACAGATAGGGCGGCCAGAGCGGATTGACGGATTTGAAGAAACCCGGAATGCGCAGCGCGATCGGTGTCACGATACGCATGCGCGGTTTGATATCGTAACGCTGTACGAGCGCACTGACCTGCGGCGCGGCCAAGTAAGAATAGGGACTGCGGAAAGAATAATAGAAGTCAAATGAAAGGGTCATGGGAGCAGCATGCCATTTCAGCGGCGATGCTGGCAAACCGCCGACCAAGCAGCAAATTTCGCCTTCCGGTACACATGTTTGATTCTACGTGTCGCGACCGCTTGCCGACCGCACCGAAGTGGAACTAGGATCGCCGGCGTGCGCGCGATGGGAGCGGATTTGCCGCTGCAATAAGAATGAAAATTTTGCGCTTTTGGTTGCTGCTGGCGTTCGCCGTCGCTTTGCTCTCGGGCCCGCGCGCGCATGCGCAAGGCGCCGGCGCCGGCGCCGAGCAGAGCGCTTGGGAGGCCGCGCGCGATTGCGCTTCCCTGCAGGCTTACATCAATGCTTACCCGAGCGGGCGATTTCTGACCCAGGCGCGCGCCCGCATGATCGATCTTGGCTGCGCGGATTCTCATTCGCCGGATCCTCCCGCTCCCTCATCGCCTGCCGATGATGAGATCATTGAACGCGGGATCCCGCCGCAACCTCGCCCGCCTCCAGGCCCGCCTCGGCCGCGAGCCGAACGGGAACGGATCACCGCGGCGATGGTTGAATTGGTGTCAGGCCAGAGGCGTTTGGGCAGGAATGGCGGATCGGCCGTGGTGCTGCTCTCGGCGGCGGCGAACGATGGCCATCGCAATGCCGCCCTGTGCCGGGGCTTGTTTTCCCAGTTCGAGCAGGCCAGCGTCGAGGACGTTATCGCCAACCGGCGCATCGATGGCGGCGCCATTCGCCCAATCTATTGGATGGCCCGCGAGGCGGGTGAGGAAACCTGCCGCTCCCGCATTGCCCGTTATGACCGGGAGCGCGCGCGCCGGCTGAAACTGCGGTTCGGGCTTGAGGGCAGGGGGCCGTACCTGCTGGTGGTGCGGGAGAACGATGCACAGGCCGGGGTGATCGACCTGTCGGATTCCAACGAACGCCAGATGTTCGACGCGGTGGCTTATTTCGCGCTCGACTTTTCGCAGGCCGACGATGTTTGGGAACGCCCGCCGGCGCCATCGCAGGTGGCGTTGTCGATGGCGCGTCTTTCCGGCGCCACCGCCTCGCTGGTGCGCGCGCCATTCGTGCTGGCGGCGAGCTATTTTGCCTCCTGCGACACGCGCGTCATCGCCATGATGTGTTGAACGCGTCTAAGCTTCGCGCTTGTCCGGCAGCGCGGCCCATAGCGCGAGCGCGGCGGGGACGATCACCAGCGCGATGTCCACGCGCGCATCGCCGCTGCGCTGCATGGTCAGATCAACCACATGGATCAAGGCGTGCGCGACCATGAAGCCAGCGCCGGCAAGCGCCGCCGGCCAATAACGCGGCCTCCACGCGCGCGCGATCAGCGCCACGCTGGCCACGAGATAAGCCGCGCCGATATCGGCGACAAAGTGCGGATTGAACGGGCCAGTGTGGGGAAGGCCGGGAACGCTATCGTACCAAAGCGGCCCGTCGATCAGCATGAACGCGCCATTGAGCGCCCCGCCCGCGCCGAGCAAAGCGGCGAGGATGCGCTTCACCACGGGCCTAGCGGTTGCGCCACATGGAAATCAAGCCGCCGATTGCGACGACCGCACCAGCAGCGAAAATCACCAGAATGGCGTAAAGCAGAGGGTCCACGATCAATCCTCCAATCTACCGAGGATATAATGCAACGCCCATTGAAACACAACAAATCCCAGGAAGGCGGCGGCCAACAGCGCCAAGTTTGGTAGCCGCCCGCTGCTGATCGGCTGGAACAAGGCGGCCGCCAATAGAGCGACGCCTAGGGCGTTCAACGTCGCCGCGAGCGCCTTGCGCCGTTCGTTGCGGGCGGCTTTGGATTGTGCGCGTGGCGCCATTGACATGGCTACGCGCCCTCGACGCCCTCCGGCACGCCCACGGCGTGGAAGCCGCCGTCGACGTGTATGCATTCGCCCGCAACCGATTTGCCCAAGATCCAGAGCAGCCACAGCGCGCAGCCGGCGACGCCCTCCATCGTCGTGTCTTCTTTCAGCAAGCTCCAGTCGCGCGCGGTGCTCATCAGTTGTTTGCCGCCGGCGATGCCGGCCATGGCCAGCGTGCGCATCGGCCCGGGGCTGACCGCGTTGACGCGAATGCCTTTCGGCCCGAGATCGCGCGCCGCATAACGCGTGCTGGCTTCGAGCGCGGCTTTCGCCACGCCCATCATGTTGTAGTTCGGCACCACGCGTTCGCTGCCTTGATAGGTCAGCGTGATGATTGAGCCGCCGCTCGCCATCAACGGCGCGGCGCGCCGGCAGGCGTCGACGAACGAGAACGCGGAAATATCCATCGAAGCTTTGAACGCTTCGCGCGTGGTATTCTCGATGAAGGAACCCTTGAGCGCGGATTTGTCGGCGAAGGCGATGGCGTGAACGAGAAAATCCAGCCGGCCCCATTTGGAGGCAATCTCGGCGAAGGCGCGGTCGAGCGAAGCATCGTCAGTGACATCGGCCGGCACCATGAATTTCACGCCGATGCTCTCCGCCAACGGCCGCACGCGTTTTTCCAGCGCCTCGCCCTGATAGGTGAAGGCCAGCTCCGCGCCCTGCAGCGCCAGCTGCTTGGCGATGCCCCAGGCAATCGAGTGATCGTTAGCGACGCCCATGACCAGGCCGCGCTTGCCCTTCATCAGATCGCCCTTGGGTAGGTTCCATTCGTCGGCCATGGGTGGCTCCTTGGAAGTTTCGCTAACCGGCAGATGGCAGGGCAGGGCGGCGCGGGTCAAGCTGTCCAGTTGCGGGCGCCGCCCCTAAAGTGCGTCGCCGGCGCAACGAAAAAGGCGCGGAACAAAGTCCGCGCCTTGGCGCATCGTTCGGCGCCGGGATCAGGTGATCATGCCTGCGGCGGTCGTCAAGAACACAGCGGCGATCGGGACGAACAGGATGAACGCTGCGGTCAGGGAGAGAATTTTGGTCATTGGGGTTATACCGGTTGAGTTTGTATGGGTCTGATCAAGAGATGCCGCGGGCGCTGGCTTTGGATGCAGCGTGACGAGTGTTGCGACGAGGCCTGGGAGTTTTGGCATGGTTGTGTCTCCACGAAATTGCGCTGTGTCTGAGCAAATGATGCCGAGCCGGCGAAGTCTGGATGCAAGAAAATCATAGCGCCGGCCGCGGAATGGAACTCAGCCGGAGCCAAGTCTGTTGCTGACAGAACGGGCCGGCGCAGCCGCGCAGGCGCAGCACGTCGCCGTCAGGGCGAATGCTGCCGCGATAGGAGCGGCCGTCTTCGGGATTGATGAGACGTCCATCGCGCCAGGCGCCGTCGCGCCACGCCAAGCCTTCGATCATCAGCGCGCCGACTCGGAGGTGGGGAATGTCGGCGACATCCCAGGCCCAGATCAGCCGGCCGCAGACCGTGCGCGCCGCGCCCGCGCACGGCTCGAAGCTGACCACCGCGCCGAGGCCCGGCGTCGCCCACTCGCCGCTGAGGTTTTGCGTTTGCGCGCGCGCCGATCCGGGCAGCAGCGCGATGGCTGCGAGCACGACGATGGTCGTCAGCGCCGGCGCGGCCGCTTGTTGCTTGGGCTGCAGCGGTTTGCGCACGGAAGCGGCAAAGCGCGCGTGATATTCTGGATGCTCGGTGCCCATCAGCCGGTCCCACCAGGTGAAATAGAGCCCGTAATTCCAACCGGCTTGCGCGTGATGGATATCGTGGTGGGTGGTCGTGGTGAGGAAATCGAACCACGGCCGCCCGTCGGCGCGCGCCGGCATCAATTCGTAGCCCGAGTGCCCCAGCGTGTTGCGCACGATCTGGTGCAGCATGAACAGGCCGACGGCCTCCCATTGCGTCGGCACGGCAAGCATCCACAAGGGCACGAAGCTGGCCATGACCGCAGCCTCGGCGAGGTCGAAGCTGTAGGCGGTGAACGGGGAGGGGTTCATGCTTTTGTGGTGGCGGCGGTGGAAATGCCGGAACAGGCGCGGGTCGTGCATCAGCCGGTGCGCCCAATAGAAATAGGCGTCGTGGCCGACGATGATCAGCACCAGGCTCGCCCAGAACCAGGCCGGGCCCCAGTTCTGCGGCAATGGCCGGCCCGGGCAGCAGGCCGAACCGCTCCAACATGAACGTGGCCAGCCCAATCGTGGAGAAGATCGCGATCGAGCGCAACGAGATCAGGAACTCTATCCACAATTGCCGCGCCGGCGGCGTCTCGGAGCGGATCTTGCGCCCACGCAACAGGAAAGCCAGCGCTACCCAGAGTGTGAGCCAGACGCCGGTTGCAAAAACCGCGTAGCGCGTCAGGTCGGTTTGCATGTTGAGCAGCCATTGCAGGCCGGTGTCGAGGAGGAGGTCCATGAATCGTCTCCGGTTGTTGGAACCGGGGCGAAGCTGATGGAAACGTGCGGCGCGGTCTCGCCGCCGCCGGAAAACCTCGGTGACTTTCGAAATCGGCAAGGGTTTTCCGGATTCGGCGAGGGCGCTGTCCGTCGCTATTCACGAGCAGGATAAAACGCCCGCTCCCCCTCGATGGGGGAGCTGTCCGCCGTAGCCGAAGGCGAAAGGCGGACTGAGGGGGTGAGGCCCGCTGGCGTTTCCGGTTGAGCCTCTGGAGGCTTCTTCTTCACCGATAACGCGCGCACCCCCTCCGTCAACGCGCTGCGCGCGTTGACATCTCCCCCATCGAGGGGGAGGTGGGCGCTTACGCTCCTTCTGGCGGGGACGCCGGCGGTCCAAGGCGCCGAAATTCGGTCGGCGTGTTGCCCGTCGCTTGGCGAGCAATGGCGCCAGGTTCGCGTCAAACAGAAATTTCAAGGCGCGGCGGAGAGGATGCGCCGTTCGCGCTCGGCGGCGAAGGCGAGACAAGCGCGAATATCATCGCGCGTCAAATAGGGGAAATCCGAGAGGATTTCGCTCTCGCTCATGCCACCCGCGAGGTATTCCAGCACGTCGCTGACGGTCATCCGCGTGTCGCGAATGGTTGGCTTGCCGCTTCGGACCTCTGGGCCCGCGGTGATGATCTTCGAATAATCCATCTGCGCAATCTATCATGCGCCGCGCGCCACATCCAGAATTACCCCGCTTGCACTTCGGACACGCCCCCGACAGCCTGCTACACCCCCGCCACCGAACCCACCCCGCGCCGAAACTCCGTCGGCGTAACCCCTGTTGCTTCCTTGAAGGCGCGGTTGAACGGCCCGAGCGAGCCGAAGCCGAGTTCAAAAGCGATGGCGGCGACGGTGACGCGCGCCTTGGCCGGGTCGCGCAGAATTGCCTTGGCCGCCTCCACCCGCCGCGCGTTCACGAAGGCGGCGAAATTGCGGAAGCCGAGATGGTCGTTGATCAGCGGGCGCAACTGGTGTTCGGGCACGCCGACTTGTTCAGCCAAGGCGCCGATGGTCAGGCCCTCGGTTTGCCAGGCGCCTTCCGCCATGAGCGCTTCGAGTTTCTGGAGCGTCGCCCGTTCGGCGGCGTTCAAGCCGATGGCGGGGGCCGGTGCGGGCGCGGCGGCGCCGAACAACGCCTCGCGCGCCTGCAGGAACACGAACGCCCCGGCCGAGCAATAAATTGCCATCGACACCCCGCCCAGCAGCCGGAACCAGTCCTGGAAAAATCCCATGCCTTCGGCGATCTCGAAAGCCGAGAGCGTCATCACATAAAGCGTCACCACCGCCAGGAACGGCCCGCGCAGGCGCCGGCGCGCCTCCACCAGATCGCCGCGCCAGCTGCGCCAGATCACGTAAAGCGCGTGCGCGGCAAAGCCGGCCTCGATGAGATTGTGGAGCAGCCAAATTTCCGGCATTGGCGCGGGCGCCCAGCCGATCATGCCGATCATTGTCAGCAGCGCCCAAGGCGCAAGCGTGCGCGGCGCCACCGCGCGGTCCTCGAACAGCGCCACGATGAACAGCCAGAACAGGCCAGTGCCGCCGAGCGCGGCGAAATGGATCGGCGCCATTGCCGGGGCGAAAGCGTCGGTCAGTTGCGGCGAGGAATTGATCACGTAGGCGATCACGCCGGCGCAGAACAAAATCCCCGCCAGCCGCGCCGAGCGTCCCGCGCCGCTGCTCCACAAGCCCGCCGCCAGCGCCACAAGCGCGCCAATGGCGATGCCGCGTGCGAGAATTTCAAGCGTGACAAGTTCCGGGCTCATGGCGCGGAAGTCTTATGCGCCGGCGCTGGATAAGAAAAGGCGCGGGCCCAGGGCTGGGTCGCGCGCCTTCAGCTTGGTCGTTAAGAGTGGATTAAGCGATGATCCGCGCCGCTTGCGTGATGATGGCGAAGGCGATCGGCGCGAACAGGACGAGTGCGGCGGTGAAGGTGGCGAATTTGGTCATTTGCTTTGCTCCTGCTGTGTTGTTGCGTTTGACTAAGAGATGCCGGCGGCGGGGAGATTGGATGCGGGCTCGCGAAAATTTCCGCGTGCGCTGGCGGAATGTCGGCGCTCAAGAAAAACGGCAAGAAAAAGGCGCGAACCCGGGAGGGGGTTCGCGCCTTAAGGGATCGTCGCGAGCGGGATTGGGGGTTAGGCGACGATCAAAGCGGCTTGGCTGAGCGCGGCGAAAGCGGCCGGGATGAACAGCGCGATGGCGGCGGTAAAGCAGAGTATTTTTGACATTTTGAGCTCCTTATCTGGCGTTGGCTGGTGTTCTGATCTGTAGATGCTCCCAATCCCGGATTTGGATGCGGCCCCCGCTTTTTTTCTCACTACCTAGCGCCGACGCGGCGGCGGGGGAGGCGGCGTTGGCGGCGTTGGCGGCGTTGGCGCGGCGCCGGCATGGTGTTCCGGCATGCGCAAGCGCCCGTCGCCGTTAACGTCGGCGGCGTCGAAAAAGCGCAGATGCTGAGCGCGAAATTCCTCGCGCGACGTGGCGCCGTCATTGTTGGCGTCGCCCTCGCCGGAATGCATCATCATCATCATCGGCATGGCCCCCATCGGTGGATGCCCGCCATGGCCGCCGCGAACCACTCTGACGTGGCGCTCGGTGTGGCGCTCGCTTCGCTCGCCCGATTCAGCGCCGGCGCCGGCTTGTCTTTCGTCGGTGCAGATCACCGTGACGTGACGCTCGGCCCCGTCGCCGGATTCGGTCCGCGTGCAATTTTCGTCGCCTGGCCCGCCCGGCATGTCTGGCAAGTCCGCCAGATCGTTGTCGTCGTCGCCATGATCGTCGGAATTGAGGCGGCCGTCGTTATTGCGATCGAGGCGGGCGAACATGCGCTCGAACCCAGCCGAGGCTTCCGCGCGGCTCAGCCAGCCGTCATGGTCGCCATCCATGTTCGCATGTTCCCCGCCGTGGCGGACAACGACGCGGGTTTGGTCGGCCTGCGCTGTCATTGCCATCGCCGCGCACGCGGCGGCCGTCAACAAGATCATTCTCATGATTAGTTTCCTTACCTTGACCCCCAGCGGGCGGGGCCATGCTTAACCCGGTTTCGTTGCCCCAATGCGTCGCCGTTGAAACATTGCCGCAACAGGGGTGCGCTAATCGATTTTGCTCCTGGTGAGGAGCCAAACCTGTGAACCGGCCCGCCAATGCGCTAAGCAGCACGCTCATGTCCTCCGCCGCAGCGCCCCCCCGCGTCCTCATCGTCGACGATGACCAGGATATTCGCGTTGGTTTGGTCGAGGTTTTCCAGCGCGCCGGCTTTGACGCGACCGCCGCCGCCGACGTGGCGGCGATGGAGCGGGCGCTGGCGGCCAAGGGCGCTGATTTGATCGTGCTCGATCTGATGATGCCGGGCGAAGACGGGCTGTCCGCTTGCAAGCGCCTGTCCGGCGAAGGCCGCCCGCCGATCATTATGCTCTCAGCGCTGGGCGACGATGCGGACCGCATTGTCGGGCTCGAAATCGGCGCCGACGATTATCTGGCCAAGCCCTGCAATCCGCGCGAATTGGTGGCGCGCGCCCGCGCCGTGTTGCGCCGGGCGCGCGATGGGGAGGCCGGCGCCGCGCGGCAGTTCGAGGGCGTCCGCTTCGCCGGCTTTCGCCTGAGCCTGGCCCGCCGCGAACTGATCGATCCCGACAATGTGGTGATCGCCTTGTCCGCCGGCGAGTTTCGCTTGCTGCGCGCGTTCGTCGAGCATCCCCAACGCGTGCTCAGCCGCGAACAATTGCTCGACTACGCCTTTGACAATGATTGCGAGGTGTTCGATCGCGCCGTCGATGTGCAAGTCAGCCGCGTGCGACGCAAACTGGAGCGGCCAGGCGCGCCGGAGATCATCCGCACCATACGCGGCGAAGGCTATATGTTCGTCGTGAGCCCAAGCGGGTGAGGCGCGCGCGCGCCCCTCTGGGCCCCACCGGCGGACTGCCGATCGCGGCCTATCTGGGTCTGTTGGTGGCGCTGGCCTTGGCGGCTGCGTTTGTGGCCGTGCTCGCCGTGGTGTTGTGGCTGCCGCCGCGTCCGCCCGACGTCATGCGCGCCGATGTCATCGCCGACCAATTCCAGGCCGGCTACGATCAGGTGCGCGCGGTCGGCGAAACGCCGGGCGGCGACGGCATGGTCTGGAGCATCCGCGATGGTCCGCCATCCGCTGCGGCAACGCCGCACTTGCGCATGGCGCAACGACACTTAGCGCGCAGGCTGCGGCTTAGCCCGAGGCAAGTGCGCGTCGCCGCCGCCAACATCGTGCGCAATGAGATGCTGGTTTTTCGCGTGCGCGGCGCACAGCGGCACAGGGTCGAGACCCATATCGAAATGCACGGCGGGCATGTCGTGATGACGCCGCCGCCTGGCGGCGAGGCGCCGCGCACCGCAGAGCTTCCCGAGCCGCCTGAATTGCCCGAGCCGCCTGATTTGCCGCCCATGTTCGCGCCGGCGCCGGCGGGGGTTTTGCTTTTGTCCGGCTTCGAGATCGGCGCCCAATTGCCCGACGGGCGCTGGCTGGTGATGCGTCAGGGGCAAAACCGGGCGGAGCTTGGCTGGATCGGGCGCGCGGCGCTGATCATAGCCGCGGCGCTCGCCGTGCTGTCGGTGTTGGCGATCCTGTTCGCGCGCCGGCTTACCCGCCCGATCCGCAATTTCGCCGACGCGGTGCAAGCCGTCGGCGTCAATCCGCAGAGCGCCCCGGTGCGCGAAGAAGGCCCGCTTGAATTGCGCGGCGCTGCGCGCGCCGTGAACGCCATGCAGGCGCGGCTGCGCGCGCTGATCGCCGACCGCACCAAGACGCTCGCCGCCGTCGCCCACGACATGCGCACCCCGCTGATGCGCTTGAGGTTGGCCGCCGAACACGCGCCAGCCGAACAACGCGATCGCATGGCCAAGGAAATCGAGGAAGTGGAGGCGCTGGTGGCGAGCTTCATCGCCTTCGCGCGCGACGACCCGGCGGAAGAAGCGCGCGTGCGGCTCGACTTGTCAGCGCTATTGCAAAGCATCGCCGACGACCAATGCGAAGCTGGCAAGGCGGTGTCGTTCGCTGGCGAGGAGCGCGTGATCGTCACGGGTCAATCGCTTGGGCTAAAGCGCTTGTTCAACAATCTGGTCGATAACGCGCTCAAGTACGGCGCGAGCGCGCGCATCGTACTGAAGCGCGAGGCGGGCGCGGTTTCTGTCGATATCGCCGATGACGGCCCGGGAATTCCGCCCGATCAACGCGAAAACGTGTTCGAGCCGTTCGTGCGGCTGGAGAACGGCGAGCGCGGCAACGCTAATGGCGCGGGGCTCGGCCTTCCCGCCGCACGCTCGATCGCCCGCGCTCAGGGCGGCGACGTCCGCGTGCTCGACTGCGAAAAAGGCGCGCTGCTGCAAGTTCGCCTGCCGGCTTGAGTGGCATTGTGCCAAATTGGCGCCGCGCATTTCGACGCGCTTTGGCTCTCGATTTTACTAGCGAACGAGGCGTGTTGGACAAGATCGCACTCAACCGCTTGCGTGCATTCGTGCCAAACTGGCGCGCGAAATGCGCGGCCCGCCCCATGCATCCCCCGGAGCCAGAGTTAAGATGAACAGGGGATTCAGCATGCGTAATTTGATGTTGGGCGCCGCGGCCGCGGCGCTCTTGCTCGGCGCCTCGGCGCTTTCGGCGCCAGCGTTCGCCACCGGAAATTACGGCGGCGGTCACGGCGGTCACGGCGGCCATGGCGATCACGACGATCACGACAATCACGACGATGACGATGGCGGCGGCGACGGCGGCAATGGCGGCAACCTCACCAACACCAACACCAACACGAACGCCAACACCAACACGAATTCCAACGCGAACGCCAATACCAATAACAACGCCAGTTCGGCGAACAACGCCAATTCCAACACCGCGAACGGCGGCAATGCCAGCGCGACCGGCGGCAACGCAAGCGCAACGGGCGGCAACGCGGCCGGCGGCGCCGGCGGCGCCGGCGGCAATGCAACTGGCGGCAATGCAACCGGCGGGGCCGGCGGCAACGCTACCGGCGGGGCCGGCGGCAACGCCACTGGCGGCGCGTCAACCAACACCATCGCCAACACCAATACCGCGGCTGGCGGCGCGGCGAACAATTCCAGCACCAACACCAACGCCGCCAACAACAGCGTCACCGGCGGCGACACCACCAACGCCAACACCAACGCCGCCAACAACACGGTCACTGGCGGTTCGATGACCAACGCCAACACCAACAGCGCCGATAATTCAAGTTCGGCGACAGGCGGCGCGGGCGGCGCGGCCACCAACGCAAACGCCAACAACGCCGTCAACACCAACACCGCCAATGGCGGTACGGGTGGCGCTGGCGGGGTCGCCACCAACGCCAACACCAACAACGCCGACAATTCCAGTTCGGCGATGGGCGGGGCAGGCGGCGCTGGCGGGGTCGCCACCAACGCCAACACCAACAGCGCCAACAATGCCACCTCGGCAACCGGCGGCAGCTCCAGCGCCGACAATAACGGCAACAATAACGGCTATAACGGCAACAACAATTCGAGCTCGGCCAACTCGCAGAACCAAAACCAAACCGCCAGCAATCAGAACGACACTTCGAACTCCAACAACGCCAGCCAGGACGTCAACGTCAACACCTACAACGAGCGCGCTCCAGTGAGCACGGCTTACGCGGCCCCGCTCGCCACGGGCGAAGACACCTGCATGGGTTCAAGCTCGGTCGGCGCGCAAGCGGTGGCGTTCGGTTTTTCGATCGGCACCACGTGGCAGGATAACAATTGCCGCCGCTTGAAGAATTCGCGTCAGATGGTGGCGCTTGGCTACCATCGCGCCGCGACCGCGCTGATGTGCGTCGACCCGGAGGTGCGCGAAGCGATGCGCCAGGCCGGGACCGCGTGCCCGAACGGCGAAGTGGACGCAGCGCCAGTTGCGGCTTTGGTTGCGCCCGCGGCGATCGTCGCGCCCGCGCCAGTCGCGGCCCCGGCGCCGGAGATCGTGCCCGCTGCGCTGCCCCGGCACCGCCGCGCGCGCCGCGCGCCAACTCCGGAGAGCTACGAGAAGTAAAAAGGCTACGAAAAGTAATATCGAAGCAGGGCCCATAAACTCAGTCATTGGAGTTTATGGGCCCCTTGCTTCGGGCGCACGGAAATTGGCGGTTATCAACCGGGATTTATTCCTCGTCCTGGCTTCGCAACCGCGCTTCGAAGGCGGCGTCGCGGGGCACCGGCGCAAAGCCTTCGCCGACGGAGATTTCCAGTTCACGATTAACGTCGCCGCCCAGCGGAATGACCAGATCTTCCACTTTGCGGAAGGCGGTATAGTCGGCGGCGATGAACGGCACGAATTCCGGCGACAAATGCACGATCAGCACGCGCGCGCCTTCCTCTGGACGCATCGGGTCGTTTTGTTCGGCGGAATTGCGCGCCTCGCCATGCAACAGCCACATGCGCACTGGCGGCAGCGGCTCGCCGGCCTGCCGGGCCCCGCGCCAATAATAATTAAGCTCGAAATAGGCGGCGCGGTGATCGACCATGACGGCGGTGAATGGAGGCTCGCCAGGCTGGCCCGCGGCGCGGCGAGCGATTTCGCGGGCGGTGATGTCCCAATTGCGCGCCATGCGCACGCCCTTGGCTTGAGTGGCGATGGCCGGATTGAAGCTGGCGATAACAATCGCCGCGCCAATGGAGACATTGATCAGCGTGGCGGCGGCGAAAAAGCGGCGCCCGGTCCGGGAAACCAGCAGGCTTCCCGTCACCCACACCAACATCGCCGGATAGGCGACCGCGACCCAATTGGCGTTGGCGCGTGAAATGAAGGCGATCAGGCTGACGAAGATCAGCGGCGGGCCGATGAACGCCAGCAGGAAATGATCTTCCTGCCGCAGCGATCGGCCCTCGCGCAGCGCCCGCCAGAACAAAAACGCGAGCGCCAGGAAAATCAGCGGCCCCAACACGCCGGCCTGGTTGATCACGAATTCGAACAATTCGTCGAAATTGAACAAATCGCCGGCGTCGAGCCTGGCGTTGGCGGCGGTGTGCTGGGCGGTGGCGAAGCCGTGCTGCGCATTCCAGACGATATTGGGCGCGACCAGGATTAGTGCGAGGAGACCGGCGATTATAGCGCGCCCCCCCGCCAGCGCTTGGCGCACCGCCGGCTGGCCCCACGCCGCAAAAGCGGCGCAGGGGATGAAGTACAACATCGCGTATTTCGCCTGCACGCCGAGGCCCAAGGCCAGACCCAGGACAATCGCCCAGAACCAGGCGCGCGTGTGCGTGAGCCGCCACATCGCCAGCAGCGCAATCGACCAGAACGGCAACATCAACGCGTCGGTGGAGATGATGGCCGACGATAGCCAGATGCCGGGCATGGCCAGCCAGCCGAGCCCCGCGCAAAAGCCAGCCCAGGCGCCGTACATGGAGCGCGCCAGTCCATAAAGCGCCAGCGCCCCGACCCCGTGCGCCAGCGGCGCGGCCAAACGCACCGCCCATTCGGCATCGCCAAACAGCGCCGTGGTGGCGGCGATCGCCCAGGCAATCATGGGCGGTTTGGTGAAATAGCCCCACTCGAGCGTGCGCGACCACATCCAATATTGGGCCTCGTCATAATAGAGCCCGATCGGACTAAAGTGCAGCGCCGCGACGCGCGCCCAAGTCGCCGCGATCAGCACCGCCAAAAAGGCGAGCGTTGCGCGGTCGAATGCGTTCCCCCGTGCTGGCGGCATATCGGTCCCAGTCCCCCGCTCTGGTTTAGCCTATAGGACGCGGCGGCGCTAGAATGGGTCACACGCGTCTATCTGCAATTGTCCACATGCGCTAAGGCTCGGACATGCCTCCGAATTCCCCCCGAATGGGCTCCTCACAAGGCGATCTGGACCGCTTGGCCATCGGCGCCCGAATTGTGGGGCGAAAATCTCGCCCGCGCGCGCGCGGAAGTCGCCGCCATGATCCGCGCTCTGGCCGACGACGGTAAGGGCGACCGCATGCTTGTGCTCGCCCATGGCCGCGAAGCGGAGGCGAGCGCCAAGCTGGCGCTTGGCGCAGCGCGGCGAAATTATTCCGGCGGCGTTCGGCGATATCTGGCTGCGCGACACCGGGCCGATTTTCACCGCTGCCGGCGCTTTGGGTTTTCGCTTCAATGGCTGGGGCGGAAAATATGTTCTGCCGCACGATGAGGAAGTCGCGCGACCAAATCGGCCGCGCTTCTGGCGTGACGCTGACGCGCCGCGATTTCATCCTCGAAGGCGGCGCCATCGAGATGGACGGGGAGGGGACGCTGCTGACCACGCGGCAATGCCTCTTGAACCACAACCGCAATCCGCATTGGACCGAAGCCGGCGCGGAAGTGGAATTGAAACGCGCGCTCGGCGTGGAGAAAGTGCTGTGGCTGGACGAAGGCTTGGCCAACGATCACACCGACGGGCATATCGACAATCTCGCCCGCTTCGTCGCTCCTGGGCGCGTGGTGTGCCAGGCGCCGGCGGGCCGTAGCGATCCCAATCACGATGTGTTGGAAGAAATCGCGCTTTCGCTCGCCGGCATGCGCGACGCGCAAGGGCGCAAGCTGGAGGTAATCCGCATTCCCTCGCCTGGCCTGGTCGAGGACGAGGATGGCGATGCCGCGCCGGCGAGCCATATGAATTTCATCATCGGCAATTCCGTTGTCGCCGCGCCAATCTATTCTGCAACCGGCGACGATGCAGTGGCCGCGCTGGCGGAAATATTCCCCAGCCGCAAAGTGGTCGGCCTGCCTTCGCATGCCATCCTCACCGGCGGCGGCTCCTTCCACTGCATCACGCAACAGGAGGTGGGGTGATGGCTGTGCGCGCGATATCTCACCCCCGCCCCTGGGCGCGCGGGTAGGGGGAGGGGGCGCGCAGAAGGAACCGCAAGCGGCGCCGTTTGCTGTGCCTTCTGCACGTCCCCCCGTCCCTACCCTCCCGCCGTTGGCGGGAGGGGCGCCGACCGCCCACATTTTTCGTGAAGGTCTCTGTCCCATGACCCGCACCATCTCCGTCGCCGCGATCCAGACTTCGCTATGGCGAAGACATAGCCGCCAACATCGCCAAGACCGAAGCTTTGGTGCGCGAGGCGGCGAAGCAGGGCGCGCAAGCGATCCTGCCGTCGGAATTGTTCCAGGGGCCGTATTTTTGTACAACACAGCAAGAGCAATGGTTCGCGACTGCGTTTGAAGCCAAGACGCATCCGTGCGTAGTCGCACTGGCGCCGTTGGCGAAAGAACTTGGCGTCGTCATCCCGGTCTCGATCTTCGAGCGCGACGGGCCGCGCTATTACAATTCCGTCGTCATGCTCGACGCCGACGGCAAGCAGCTTGGAACCTATCGCAAGAGCCACATCCCCGATGGGCCCGGCTATCAGGAGAAATATTATTTCCGCCCCGGCGACAGCGGCTTCAAGGTTTGGGACACCGCGTTCGGGCGCATTGGCGTCGGCATTTGTTGGGACCAATGGTTTCCCGAATGCGCCCGCGCCATGGCGCTGATGGGCGCTGAGGTTTTGTTCTACCCCACCGCCATCGGCAGCGAGCCGCACGATGCCTCGCTCGACACGCGCGATCCATGGCGCCGCGCCATGCAGGGCCACGCGGTGTCGAACGTGATCCCGGTGGTGGCGTCAAACCGCATCGGCACGGAAGCGAGCGGGCAGAAATTCTACGGCTCAAGCTTCATCGCCGACCATCGCGGCGATCTGGTGCAGAGCTTCGAACGCGAGCGACGAAGGCGTGCTGGTGCACAGCTTCGACCTCGATTTCCTCGACCGCCACCGCGCGGCGTGGGGTTTTTTCCGCGACCGGCGCGTGGAGTTTTATCGGTAATAGTGTATACCTGAGAAAATTGGAGAGAACATGGCTGACACTGCACCGCCCAGAAATACCCGATCTAATCGGTATTCCCCAGCAGGCAGTCCGCGAGTGGGTGCAGATTCCGCCGACGCAGAATCTAAGCTTGGATGTGTCTCGCGCGACCATTGATCATTTGTTTATGGCACTTCGGAAGATGGCGGAGGCCCAGTCGAGGTTTCATGCCTGTTTGATTAGCTACAGCCAAGGCGACCTAGCGGGCGCGAACGCACTCTTGGCGGAATCCCAGGTGTCGCTCGCCGAGAGCGAAAACCGGATCAGCCAATTTATGACCGATGTAATGTTATCCGCCACCCGTGGTCCATGATGGCCCAGGAGACGCAAGATTATGGGCGCGGCGCTTCGGTGTACACGCACGAGCGATTTTCTGGCTCGTCTCGCGGCCCTGGCCCCTTGCAAGGAGCGCGTGGCGACGGCACATTCGATGGCATGGACCCATGGCAACAATCGGTGGAAACGCGCCTGGGGGAACTCCGTGGCGACGTTCGCCAGGTTTTGTATGCAACGGTCGGGGGTGCAGCCTTCCTCTTGGCCGCGTTTGCAGGCGGATTTCTCATGCTGCAGGGTGAAATCCGGGATTCAACCGAGAAAGTTGGCGCCAAAGTAGACGCGCTCACAGGTCAAGTTGCTGACACCGGTGAAAGGGCCGCACGCATTGAGGGCGCGTTGGAGCGCAACCAGCCTCGGCGATAGTTGTGCGCCTTCACCCAGCCCTCGCCGCCCAAACCCCCAATCCTTTCAACCCACTGCAAAAATCTATCCGACCGGCTTGACGCGTCCGCATACTGCCGCCCATGAACACCGCCCACGTCCCGGAACACACTTCGCCCGCAAGCTTGTGGGACACGTTCGAGCATTTTCTCGCCGCTGCGGCCGTTATGTTCGGCGACGCCAAGGCGCTGGCGGCGCGGCTGTTGCTGTCGCGCAAGGAGTACAAGCATGCCTGCGCGTGGCTCTGGCGCTGCGAGGAAATGCTGCGGCGGCTGATTTTCATCGAGGCGCTGAAAATCTTCCCCGCCTTCGCTGAAAAAACCCGGCGCAGCGTGCGCCCCGCGCGCCTGCCGCAACCCGCGCCGGAGAAAGCCGATCCGGACGATCCCGCCGATCCGGGCTCGTGGCGGGTTTGCTTCGCGTTGCTCCCGTCCCGGCGCGGCGCTCGCGCAGGCGCTCGCGGCAAGCGTTACCCATCGCTACGTCGCGTCATCGGCGAATTCGTCGATCCCGACGAGAGCCGGAAACGCGCGCTGGCGTATACGGCGCTACGCCGTCAATTTTTTGCACCCCCGGTGGCCGCCGGCCGCGCGGCTCGCGCGCTGACGCGCGCGCCGCCGCGGCAAGTCGCGCCGCCGCTGGAATGGGTTCCGTCCGGGCCGCTCGCGCGCCGCCTTGAAGCGATGGCGCGCGCTGCGTTTGCGCGCGAGCGCCACGCCAAGCGCCTGGCGCGCTGGCTCTCGCGCAATCGTGCGCACGCCGCGCACTTCACCCGTCCGACGCGCAGCTATTATTCGCTGCAGCGCAGGCCCGGCGATCATGCCGTCGCTGACGCCGCCCATTTCGCCCGCGTCGCCTGGGCGGCGTGCGATACAAGTTGAGGCGCCGATCCCTTGCAATCCCTCGTTATCGGCTTAACGCTGAACCGAGGGAAACAGGAGAAAGCCATGCGCCGTTTTTTGCTTAGCTTCGCCGCCGCTTTGGCGCTGATCGCTTGCGGGCAGCCGCAATCGAACGCGTCGGCGCAAGCCATCCCCGCCAACGCCCAGGCCGATTACCTCGCCGCTTGCACCGCCGCGATGATCGCGGAGAACCCGCGCGCGGGCGAGTGGGCGCCAGCTCAATGCCAGCAGCAATGGGAGACGGTGGTCGCCGCGGGGCCGATGGCCGAAGCGATCCTGGCGGCGGTCCCGGTTTCCGGCGCGACCGATCCCGCTTCGCTGCGCGCGCGCCTCGCCATGGTGCAATGGGACGCCCGCCCCGAAGGTACGCTGATCGCAAGCGGGCGCCTGGGCCGCGACCTCAGCGTAGAAGTTGATCGCGCGGGGCCGAATTTGAATTTTTATTGGAGCGAAGCAGGCGCGGCGATCCCGTACGATGTGCTCGGCGCATTGCGCGGCGCGCGGCGCCGAAGTGGTCATGGTCGCCTGCTATGCCATGGGCGCGGGCGAAAACAACGAAGCATACCGGGTGGCAGCGTCTGGGCGCGCGCCGTTCGCGCTCAGCGTCTATGGCCGCATGGCGCCAACAGCTAACGCCAATTCGTTCTACAATGTCGGCGCCGGACTCTCGGGCCAAGTAAAGACCCTGGCGCAAATGCGGCGCGAAGATAGCACTTGGGCGCCGACGTGCTAGGGTATCCACCACCCATCCCCGGTTGAATGCGCAGCATTCAGTCCCGGGCCCATAAACACCACCGTTTGTGATTATGGGCCCCGGACTTCGCGTTCCGCGAATCCGGGGGTGGGTGGTTTTCTATTCCAGCAAACCCAGCGCCTCGTCTCTCACGCGCACATCGCCATAGGCCAGCACTTGGCCTCCGGCGCTCGCGCTCCCGCCGCTCCACGAGCACACGCCGCCGCCGGCGCCTTTGATGATCGGGATCAGGGCGGCGATGTCGAAAACCTTGAGCCCGCTTTCGATGACGCAATCGATGTGGCCGGCGGCGATCATCGAATAGGCGTAGCAATCGTAACCATAGCGCGTGAGCTTGGCGGTGTCGCGGGCGCGGGCGAAGGGGTCGGCCTCGGCGGCCTGAAACAGGTGCGGATCGGTGGTGGAGAGGATGGCTTGGCTGAGCGTGGGGCAGGGGCGGGTTTGCAACGGCGCCGTCACGCCGCGCACGCGCGCCTCGGCCCCGGAATTCCAACCGCGGTAGCGCTCATCGAGATAAGGTTGATCCATGATGCCGAGGATCGGCTCGCCCTCGTAGGCGAGCGCGATCAACACGCCCCAGGTGGGCAGGCCGGCGATGAAGGCGCGAGTGCCGTCGATGGGATCGAGCACCCATTGGTAGCCGCTCGCCCCTTCGCGCACGCCAAATTCCTCGCCGTGGACGCCGTGATCGGGGAACTCGCGCGCGATCAGCTCGCGCATCGCCGTTTCCGCGCCGCGATCGGCCTCGGTAACCGGATCGAAGCGCTCGCCGCCCTTGTGTTCGACGGCGTGCGGCGCGCGAAAATAGGGCGCGATGGCGGCGCGCGCGGCATCGGCCAGTTGGTCGGCGAAAGCGAGAAAGCGCGGAATATCGTGTGCGGCCATGCGGCGGACCAAAGCACAATGAAAACGGGCCCGCCACTGGCGAGCCCGTTTCCCCCCGTATTGCCCCCGGACAAGGCTAGACGTCGCGCTTTAGGCGGCGTCGGTGTTTTCGTCTTGCAGCGCCTTGGCGAGGTCGAGCAGCCGCCGACGCGGGCGTTCGCCAAGTTTGTAATAAGCGCGGATCAGTTCGAGCGTCTCTTTTTGGCTCAGCACGTCGGCCGAGATGAGTTCGCGGTCGTTGGCGGGCGCCCGGGTGCGCCAGGCGCCGCTTGCTGCAAACCGTCGAAGAAATAGTTGACCGGCACGTTGAGTGCGACGGCGAGTTCATAGAGGCGGCTGGCGGTGACGCGATTGGCGCCGCACTCGTATTTTTGGATTTGTTGAAAACGTATGCCGATGGACTCAGCCAATTGCTGTTGAGTGAGGCCCAGAAGCCGGCGACGGCGGCGTAGCCGCTTACCGACGTGGAGATCGATGGCGTTTGCCATATGTAGCGCCCTTGTCCTGGCGGTTCCCCCATGGGCCCGTCCTGCAAAATCATCAGCAAGACCGGCGCCACAGGCATTAATGAATATTCACCTTTCTAATGGGGGAGAATCAACTGCGCTTAACACCTGAAAGACGAATCGGCGCCAGAACGAGACAAAAGGGCCACACAAACCGCCGCAAGATCGTCACACGTCCTTAGCCTTGGCGGCTCGTTTTCGCTCATTTGGGTCAAGATACGCTTTGCGCAGGCGAATGGCGGCGGGCGTTACCTCCACCAATTCGTCGTCCTCGATCCAGGCAATGGCTTGTTCGAGGGTTTGACGCTTCGGCGGCGTGAGCCGGATGGTCTCGTCTTTTCCCGAGGCGCGCACATTGGTGAGCTTCTTGCCCTTCATCGGGTTAACGTCGAGATCCTCGCCGCGCGAGTTCTCGCCGATAATCATGCCGGCATAGACGTCCTCGCCATCGGCGATGAACATCTTGCCGCGATCTTCCAAATTCCACAGCGCGAACGCGGTCGATTGGCCGTTATCGTTGCAGATCAACGCGCCGTTGCGGCGGCCAGGAATGTCGCCCTTCCACGGGGCCCAGCCATGGAACAGGCGGTTCATCACGCCGGAGCCGCGCGTGTCGGTGAGGAATTCACCATGATAGCCGATCAGTCCGCGCGAGGGCGCGTGAAACACCAGCCGCGTCTTGTCGCCGCCGGAGGGGCGCATGTCGGCGAGCTCGGCTTTGCGCAGGCTCATCTTTTCGATGACGATGCCGGAATATTCGCCGTCAACATCGATCACCGCTTCTTCGATCGGTTCGAGGATTTTGCCATCCTGCTTCGCGCGTGAGCACTTTCGGGCGCGAGATCGAAACCTCGAAGCCTTCGCGGCGCATGGTTTCGATCAGCACGCCCAATTGCAATTCGCCGCGCCCCGCGACTTCATAAGCGTCCTTGCTTGGGGTTTCGGTGACGCGGATGGCGACATTGCTTTCCGCCTCGCGCAACAGCCGGTCGCGGATAACGCGGCTTTGCACTTTGTCGCCAGCGCGCCCCGCCAGCGGGCTGTCATTGATGGATACGGTGATCGAAAGGGTAGGCGGATCGATCGGCGGCGCGGGGATGGCTTGCGTCAGCTCCAGAGCGCCGATCGTGTCGGAAACGCTGGCGTCGACCAGGCCGGCGATGGCGACAATATCGCCAGCCTCGGCGCGCTCCACCGGAATGCGCTTCAAGCCGCGATAGGCGAGCAATTTGGTCAAGCGCCCGCGCTCGATTTCGCGGCCGTCGCGGGTCATGGCTTTGACCGTGGCGCCGACGGCCAGGCGCCCGCTCTCGATCCGGCCGGTGAGTACGCGGCCGAGAAACGGGTCGGAATCCAGCATCGTCACCAGCACGGCGAACGGCTCGTCGCGATGCTTGACCGGCTCGGGCTCCGGCACGTGCGCGACAATCAGGTCGAACAGCGCTGAAAGATCGCTGCGCGCTTCCTTCATGTCCTTGACCGCCCAGCCTTCTTTCCCCGAGGCGTACAGGATCGGAAAATCGGCCTGCGCGTCGCTGGCGCCGAGGGCGAGGAACATGTCGAAAATATCGGAAAGCGCGGAATCGGGATCGGCATTGGGTCGATCCACCTTGTTGAGCAGCACTATGGGGCGAAGTCCGCGCGCCAATGCCTTGGACAGAACGAATTTGGTCTGCGGCATCGGTCCTTCGGCGGCGTCCACAAGCAGCAAGCAACCATCGACCATGCCGAGGATGCGTTCGACTTCGCCGCCGAAATCGGCATGGCCGGGCGTATCGACGATGTTCAGCCGGGTTTCATGCTCGCCCTTGCCCCAAAGGATCGAGGTGCATTTGGCCAGGATGGTGATGCCGCGCTCGCGCTCTTGGGGGTTGGAATCCATCGCCCGCTCGGCATGCGCTTCGTTGGCCCGGAAGGCGCCGCCCTGGGCGAGCATCTGGTCCACCAAAGTGGTTTTGCCGTGATCGACATGGGCGATAATCGCAAGGTTACGCAGGCGCTCGGCCATCAGGGGCTTTCTTGAGGCCGGATTCTAGGAGAAAATGTCCGAAAGCGGCCTCGCTTCAACAGACAATGAGCCTTGCGAGGCCTTCTGCCCGGGTCTGGCGCCCGCTTCAACGGCAGGGGGCGAGAATCCAAGGGTAGAACCCATGCATTATCGCATGTTAGCAACTGCACAATGCATGGCTAACAAGAATAACACTAAATAACAACAATATAAATATGTGTCAGTGCGGTTACAGCCCAAACGGGCTTGCGCAGAGTGCGCTGCAGCACTAGGTTTATTGCGTTGCAGCGTTTCGCGACGCTGCTCCCGCCCTGTCGGGCGTTTCCTCCCTAATTTACCTTCCGCCGCGGGCCCTTCGGGTCCGCGGCTTTTTCTTGCCATGCTTACAAACCGAGGTGCGGGTATAATGGTGTCCATGCCCAAGCTTAACCCCGTGGTCGAGACCGTAACTGAGCGCATCCGCGCCCGGTCCGCCAAGCGCCGCCGCCGTTACCTTGAACTCATCGACGCCCACGACCCCATCGTGCCGGCGCGCACCCGCCTGGCCGACGCCAACCAGGCGCACGGCTTTGCCGGCTGCGCGGCGCTCGACAAGGGCATTCTTCGCGCCGGCAAATGGCCCAATATCGGCATCGTCACCGCCTATAATGACATGCTCTCGGCGCATCAGCCGTTCGAGCGCTTTCCCGACCTGATCAAAGCCGCCGCGCGCGGGGTAGGGGCCACGGCGCAAGTGGCCGGCGGCGTGCCCGCCATGTGCGACGGGGTCACGCAGGGATTTGCCGGCATGGAGATGTCGCTGTTCTCGCGCGATGTCATCGCGCTCTCGACGGCAATCGCGCTCTCGCATGCGAGCTTCGATGCGGCGATCCTGCTCGGGGTCTGCGATAAGATCGTGCCGGGCTTGCTGATCGGCGCGCTGCGCTTCCCGTGGCTGCCTGTGATCCTGGCGCCGGCGGGGCCGATGCCTTCGGGGCTCCCGAACAAGGAAAAGGCGCGCCTGCGCCAGCAATTCGCCGAAGGCAAGATCGGCCGGGCTGCGCTGCTCGAAGCCGAGAGCCAGTCCTACCATGCGCCGGGAACTTGTACGTTTTACGGCACGGCCAATTCCAATCAGATGCTGATGGAAATGATGGGGCTGCACTTGCCGGGCGCGGCGTTCGTCAATCCGAACACGCCGCTCCGCGACGCGCTGACCCGATCCGCCGCGACACGCGCCGCGGCCATCACCGGGCTTGGCCAGGATTATCGCCCGATTGGGCGCGTCGTCGACGAAAAAGCCATCGTCAACGCCATGGTCGGCTTGATGGCGACTGGCGGCTCAACCAATCATTTCATCCATCTGCCGGCGATCGCGCGCGCCGCAGGCATGCTCATCGATTGGGACGATTTCGCCGAGCTGTCGTCGATCACGCCGCTGATGGCGCGCATCTATCCCAATGGCGCGGCCGACGTGAATCATTTCCACGCCGCCGGCGGCATGGGTTTTCTGGTGCGCGAATTGATCGAAGCGGGCTTGGCGCATGGCGATGCGGTCGGCGTAGTCGGCGATGGCCTTGGCGCTTACGCAGAACGAGCCGTTCCTCGAGGGTGAAAAAATTTCGTGGCGCGCCGCGCCAACTTCCAGCGGCGATGAAGAGGTGCTGCGCCCCGCGCGCGCGCCGTTCGCGGCCGATGGCGGTTTGCGGCTCATGCGCGGCGGGCTCGGCCGCGCGGTGGTGAAAATCGCCGCTGTCACGCCTGAACACAGAATCATCGAAGCGCCCGCGCGCGTGTTCGATTCGCAGGCCGACATGCAAGCGGCATTCAATGTCGGCGAACTGAACCGCGATGTCGTCGTGGTTGTGCGCGGGCAGGGGCCCAAGGCCAATGGCATGCCGGAATTGCACAAGCTTTCCCCGCTCATGGGCGCACTGCTCGATCGCGGGTTTAAGGTCGCGCTGGTGACGGACGGGCGCATGTCGGGCGCATCAGGCAAGGTGACCGCCGCCATCCATGTGACGCCGGAAGCCGTTGACGGGGGCCCGATCGCAAAGCTTCGCGACGGAGATATTATCCGCGTCGATGCCGAGGCTGGGCGCCTCGAATTGATCGCGCCGACCGATTGGGAAAATCGCACGCCGGTGCGCATCGATGTATCCGGCAATGCACGCGGGCTCGGCCGCGAATTGTTTGCTCTGTTCCGCCTCAACGCCAGCGCCGCCGAGCAAGGCGGCGGCGCCTTCCCGGATTTCGATCCCGAATAGCGCGCTTTACCGCAGCCCCAGCACTCGGCGTAGAAACAGCGTCTCGGCTTCGCGTTGCGATTGCTGATTTTCGCGCCGGGCAAAGCCGTGGCCTTCATTCATGGCGATCATCAGCCAAGCCTCGCCGCCATTTCCGCGCACCGCGGCATAGACTTGCTCGGCCTCCGACACCGGCACGCGCGGATCGTTGAAACCGTGCACCACCAACATCGGCTTGTTGACGCGGGCGATATTGTTCAAGGGCGAGATGCGATCGAACACCGCGCGCATTTCCGGATCGCGCTCGTCGCCATATTCGGCGCGGCGCAGATCGCGGCGATAGCCGGAAGTGTTTTCAAGGAAGGTGGCGAAATTGGAGATGCCGACAATATCGACGGCGCCTGCAAGCCGATCATTATACTGAACCATCGAAGCGAGCACCATGTAACCGCCATACGAGCCGCCATAGACGACGACGCGGCCCTTATCGAGGCTCGCCTGGCCGCCAATCCAGTCCAGCAGCGCGCCGATGTCGCGAACCGAATCCTCGCGCAGCGGGCCGTCGTCGAGCGCCAGAAAATCTCGGCCATAGCCGTCCGAGCCGCGCACGTTCGGCGCGATCACGGCGACGCCCAGTTCGTTGACCCAATATTGAATGGTCGAAGAAAAGCCGGGGCGGAACTGGCTTTCCGGTCCGCCATGGATCTGGACGATCACCGGATGCGGCCCCGGCGTGCGCGGGCGATAGAGAAAACCGCTGATCTCGCGCTGATCGAACGAACGCCAGGCGATCAATTCCGGCTCAACAAAAGTCGGCGCCGGGAATGCCGCCGGTTTCGCTTTGCGTCCAGCGCGTGAGTCGGCGCGCGCGCAGATCCCACGAATACACATCGCCCGGCGCGGTGGCGCTGTTGAGGGTAAAGCCAAGCCGGTGGCCATCATCATCGAACGCAGCGCCGCCGATAATGCCCGCCGGCAACGCCGGCGCCGGCAGCGCCCGCAACGTGCGCGCATCCATGAGCCGCAGCGAGGAGCGGCCGGCCTCGTTGATCACGTAGGCGATGGTTCGGCCATCGCCGGAGAGATCGAACTCTTCGACGTCCCAGCCAAGCTCTGGCGTCAGCGCCTGACGCGCGCCGCTGGCGAGGTCGATGCGAACAAGTCGGCGGAATTGTGAGTCTTCGTTCGAAATGGTGATGATCGCCCGTCCGTCAGGGGTGAATTCGCCGCCATTGAATGCAAGGCCCTGATCGGGCGTGATCGGCGCGATCGCCTTGCTGGCGACATCGAGAACGAACAATTGGCTTTCGGCGATCGAGATCGTGCGCTGCAATAGAAGCTTGGTCCCGTCGCTGGAGAAGTCGCGCGGATGCACGGCGCCATCGCCGTCGAATACGCGCGTGCGAGCGCCCCCGGCGGCGTCGATAAAGACATCGTAATTCGACTCGTCCGCCGGTACGTATGACCAGGCGAGTTGGGCCCCGTCGTCGCTCCAGATAAAGCTCTCATTGCGGGTTCCGGGCTCGGTGATTTCGCGCGCCCGGCCGCTCGCCGGATCGAGCACGAAGCCGGCGAAATTCTCGTTGCCGCCGACATCGCGGGTGAACAGGATTTCGTCGCTGCCCGGACGCCGCGCCGCGCCGGCGATGCGCTCGTCATAGAAGGTGAGCTGCGTGCGCGCGCCCATTGGCCTGGTCAACGCGGTGGAGCTGCACGGTGTCGGCGAAGCGTGTGGTGATCAGCATCCCGCCATCGGGCAGCCAATCGGCGAAGCCGGCGCTGCGCGTGTTAACATATTGGCGCAGCCGCTCGGACACTTCGGGCGGCGTCTCCGGTACATTCTCGACCCTGAGCGCCCCGCGCTCAATGCGTTGCGGCGAGGTTTGTGCGGCGGCGGTGACGGTAAGCGCGGCCAGCGCGGCGGCGAAAATCGCAAGGCGCATGATGTTCCCCCATTTTCGCCCATGGCTAACGCCTGTGGGGCGCGCGGTCCAGTGCGAGAATCGGAGTGCGAAATAAGGCATTTGTCAACCTTTCCACCGTATTCACCAAGCTGGTTCGGCGTAACTCGGAGGCGAGTTGCGACCTGTTCAGGGTTGGAGCGGCGAATGTTCGATAGCATTAACAGCAAGGTTTCCATCGGCACGCGCTTGGCGCTGGTCTCAGGGTTGTTCGTCGCCTCATCCGCGGTCGGGGGCTATTTGCTTGTCGGCAACGCCACCAGCCAGATCGATTTCTCGAAGAAAGAGGTGGCTGGCGCGGAATATTTGGGCAATGTCTGGAGCGCGATCCGCTCCGGCGGCGCGGTCGATCAGGCGGGCGCGGACGCCTTTAACGCTTCAGCAGCGGCGTCCTCCTTCCTCAATGCGCAGAGCGATGTCGAAAGGGTCTCCACTGGCCTTACGCTCATTACGGCGGTGGCCGACGGATCGAACCTGACCCTCGATCCCGATCTCGACAGTTTCTACGCCATGGACGCGGCGACTGTGAAAATCCCGAACATGCTCAGCGCTGCGCTAGAGCTTGAGACCGTGGTCGCCAGCACCGGCGCGGACCGCGACATCCTGCTCAACGTGGCGGCCAACCGGTTGGAGGGCGCGGCTGGCTTGGCTGCGGGCTCGATGGAAGCGGCGATCGCCAACAACGCCTCGGGCGAAACCCGTGGAGCGCTTTCGGAATCGGTTTCGATCATCAAATCCGCGGCGGGCGAGTTCATTGCCGCGGCACGCGCCGCCGCTCCCGGCGCCGTTCTCGATGATCAACACGCCGCATTTGCCGCATCGACCGATGAAACCTGGCGGGCGACGGCGACGGAATTGTCGCGACTGCTGGACGTGCGCATCGCCAACAAGCAGTCGGAATTGAACATGCAGCTGGCGCTGCTCGGGCTGCTCTTGGCGGTCGCCGGCGGGCTCGCGTTCCTGGTGTCGCGCGGCCTGGTCGGCCGCTTCAAGGCGCTGACCGCGGCGATGGACCGGCTGCGCGACGGCGATTTCAAGGTCGATGTGCCGTTCACCGGCGACGGCCACGAAACCGGCAAGATCGCCTCGACGCTCGAAGTGCTGCGCGACGGCATCGCCAAGCGCGTCGAGGAAGACACGCGCCGGTTGGAGGAATCTCAACTCGGCGCCGAAGGCATGATCAAGGCAATCTCGCGCGCCCAGGCGATGGTCGAGTTCAAGCCGGACGGCACGATCCTGGCGGCCAACGAGAACTTCCTGAAAATGATGGGTTATGCCGAACGCGAAGTGGTCGCCCACTCGCACTCGATGTTCGTCACCTCGGAAACCGCGCGCGGCGCCGAATATTGCGCGCTCTGGGACAAACTCTCGCGCGGCGAGTTCGTGTCGGGAAAATTCCTGCGGCTCGGAAAAGGCGGCAGGGAAGTGTGGCTGCAGGCGTCCTACAATCCCATCGCCGACAAGCACGGGCGCACGGTTAAGGTGGTCGAATTCGCATCGGACATCACCGAGCAGGAAAACCTCGCGCAGGAATTGATGTTCAAGAGCGCGGCATTCGCGGGCTCGTCGTCGGCGATGATGATGGTCGATCGCGATTTCAAGGTGACCTACGTCAATGAATCGACGCTGAAACTGTTGCGCGACAACGCCGCGGCGTTCCGCCAAATCTGGCCGAGCTTCGATCCCGAAACCATCGTCGGCAGCTGCATCGACAATTTTCACAAAAACCCGGCGCACCAGCGGCAGATTCTCTCCGACCCGAGCCGGTTGCCATACAAGACCGACATCACCATCGGCGAACTAAAGATCGAATTGAACGTCAGCGCGGTTTACGACGCGCAGCGCCGCTATGCCGGCAACGTCCTGCAATGGGAAGACGTGACCCAGGCGCGCTCGAACGCCGGCGTGTTGTCGGCGCTCGATCGCGGCAAGGCGCTGATCGAGTTCTCGATGGACGGCAAGGTCATCGCCGCCAATCAGCAATTTCTGCCAGGCGTTGGGGTATACGCTGGCCGAAATCGTTGGCGCAGCATCATTCGATGTTCGCGGAACCCGCTTATCGCCAGAGCGGCGAATACAAGGCTTTTTGGGAAAAGCTCAATCGCGGCGAATTTGACGCCGGCAAGTTCAGGCATATCGGCAAGGGCGGTAAGGAAATTTGGATCGACGCGTCCTATAATCCGATCCTCGACGGCAACGGCAAGCCGTTCAAGGTGGTCAAGCTCGCCGATGACATCACGGAAATAGAATTGCAGCGCCACGCCGCCGAAGCCGAGCGCGCCGCGCGCGCCGAAGAGCAAGCCCGCGTCGTGCAGGGGTTGGCCGAAGGGCTTGGCAGCCTCGCGGGGGGCAATTTAGTCGCCCGCATCGCCACCCCATTCCCAGGCGAATATGAGAAGCTGCGGACCGATTTCAACGACGCGATGACCACCATGCAGGAGGCGATGAAAACCATCGTCGTCAACGCCGGGGGCATACGCACTGGCGCTGGCGAAATCGGCCAAGCCTCCGACGATTTGTCGCGCCGCACCGAACAGCAGGCGGCGAGCCTCGAGGAAACCGCGGCGGCGCTGGATCAAATCACCGCCACCGTGCGCAAGACCGCCGAAGGCTCCAAGCAAGCCAACCAAGTCGTTGCCACCACCCGCACCGACGCCGAAGCCAGCGGCAAAGTGGTGCAGGACACGGTTGCGGCGATGGCCGAGATCGAAAAATCCTCCAAGCAGATCTCGCAAATTATAGGCGTCATCGACGAGATCGCGTTCCAAACCAATTTGCTGGCGCTCAATGCCGGCGTCGAGGCGGCGCGGGCCGGCGATGCGGGACGCGGCTTCGCGGTGGTCGCTTCGGAAGTGCGCTCGCTGGCGCAGCGCTCCTCGGAAGCGGCCAAGGAAATCAAGGGTCTCATCTCCGCCAGTTCGCAGCACGTCGAAACCGGCGTGGAGTTGGTTGGCGATGCCGGCAAGGCGCTGCAAGGCATCGTCGTCAAGGTGAACGAGATTAGCGGGCTGGTATCGGAGATCGCGGCCTCGGCGCAGGAGCAGGCCACCGCGCTCGCCGAAGTCAACACCGCCATCAACCGATGGATCAAGTCACGCAGCAAAACGCGGCAATGGTGGAACAATCCACCGCCGCCGGCCATTCGCTGACGCAAGAGGCCGGCGAACTCATGAACCTCGTCGGTCGCTTCGAAGTTGGCGCAGCGCCTCATGCGCAAGCGAGCGGCGGCGGCCATCAGCGCAAGCCTAGCGCAACCGCCAGCAAGCCGCGCCCGTCCGCCCAGCCGATCAAGCAACAGCGCCAGCGCGTGACGCAGTTCGCCAACGAGGGCTCGGCGGCGGTGAAGAATGACGACGATTGGCAGGAATTCTAAGCGGGGAGCCCGGGCATGCGGTTGCCGCAGATCCTCGACCTCGGCGCGGCCGCGCCGCTCTGGTCGAGCTTGAACGACGCGCGCGGCCAAGCGCTCCAACTTGACGGTTCGGAGGTGGAGCGAATTGGCGGTCTTTGCCTGCAAGTATTGCTTGCGGCGAAGGCGCGCTGGGCAAGCGAGGGCGCGGATTTCTCCATCGTTAACGCTTCGCCGGCGTTCGTGGAGGGAATCGCAACTCATGGCCGCCCATGATTTGACGCTGCGGGAGGCAGGCGGGTGAGCAAAACAATCCTTACAATCGACGATTCCCGGATGATGCGGGAAATGTTGCTGATGGTGCTGAAGGAAGCCGGCTTCAACGTCGTGCAGGCCGAGGACGGCGTTGAGGGTCTGGCGGCGCTCGCGAGCGCCAATCCCGACGTCATCATAACCGACATCAACATGCCGCGGATGGACGGGTACGGCGTCATCGAAGGCGTGCGCCAGGATCCCAAATATCGGGCCACGCCCATTATTGTTCTGTCAACCGAAAGCAGCCCAGAAAAAAAGGGTCGCGCGCGCGATGCGGGTGCTACCGGCTGGATCGTCAAACCGTTCCAGGCCGACACCCTGATCGACGTCATCAGGCGCGTGTCTGCATAGGATGGCACAAGTGGATCCGCTCGACGCAATTAAGGTCACCTATTTCCAGGAATGCGACGAATTGCTCGCGGCCATGGAGGAAGGTCTGCTGGCCATGGATTCCGGCGAAAGCGACAGCGACACCATCAATGCGGTGTTCCGGGCGGTGCACTCGATCAAGGGCGGCGCCGGCGCGTTCGGCTTCGAGCCGATGGTTGCGTTCGCGCACGTGTTCGAGAACGCCATGGACGCCATGCGCTCGGGCAAGCTCGACCCCGATCCCGAAGTGGTTAAGCTGATGCTGCGCGCGTCCGACGTTTTGGCCGACCATGTGCTCGCCGCCAAGGGCGAAGGCAAGGTCGATGAAGCGCGCGGCAACGCCATGGCCGATGAATTGGCGGCGCTCACCTGCGACGAACCGGGCCCGCGCGCGGGAAGCGATTCTGGCGACGATGGCGGCGGCGATGAATGGGGCTTTACCCCGCTTGGTTTCGCCGGCGGCGACGATCCGCCGACGGGGGGGTGGCGTCTGGTGATGCGGCCCAGCGCGGCGATGTACGCCAAGGGCCATGACGCGCTGTTGTTTCTACGCGAATTGGGCCGCTTGGGGCCGATCGAGACCACGCTCGATTCCTCCGCCCTCGCCGAGTTCGCGGCAATGGATCCGGAAGAATCTTATTTCTCGTGGACAATTCATTTACCCGAAAACGTGTCGGAATCCGCGATCCGCGATGTTTTCGATTTTGTCGGCGACGATTGCCCAATCGAGTTGACGCGGTTTGAAGCGGCGGCGGCCGAACCGTCCGCGCCGATTGATATCGAGGCATTGCTGCGCTCCGTGCAGCCCGAGCCAAGCGCGCCGCCAACTCGCTCCAGCGCCGATGACAAGGACGACAAGCCAGCCGCCGGCGGCGAAAAAGGCGGCGCAAAAGCGGCCGCGCCGGGGGCGACCATTCGCGTCGATCTCGAGCGCGTCGATCGCATGATCGATCTGGTCGGCGAACTTGTGATCAACCAAGCCATGCTGGCCCAGCGCGTCGCCGAGAGCGGCTTGGCGCGCTCCTCGACCGTGGCCATCGGTCTTGACGAACTCGAACAGCTCACCCGCGAAATCCAAGACAGCGTCATGGCCATTCGCGCCCAACCGGTGAAATCGGTGTTCCAGCGTATGCCGCGCCTGGTGCGCGAGATCGCCGGCTCCACCGGCAAGCAAGTGCGCCTGGTGATGGAGGGCGAGGGCACCGAAGTCGACAAGACCGTGATCGAACGGCTCTCCGATCCGATCACCCACATGCTGCGCAACGCCATCGATCACGGCTTGGAAACGCCGGAAGGCCGCGCTCGCGGCCGGCAAGGGCGAAGAGGGCATTGTGCGGCTTGCGGCCTTGCACCGTTCCGGCCGCATCGTCATCGAGGTGTCCGATGACGGCAAAGGCATCAACCGTCCGGTCGTGCGCGACATCGCCGTCAAGAAAGGCCTGATCGCGGCCGACGCGACCCTCACCGACGATGAGATCGACAATCTCATCTTCCTGCCGGGCTTTTCGACCGCCACAACAGTGTCCAACATTTCCGGCCGCGGCGTCGGCATGGATGTGGTCAAGCGCTCGATCCAGGCGCTCGGCGGGCGCATCTCGATCGCCTCGCAACCGGGCAAGGGCTCGACCTTTACCTTGTCGCTGCCGCTGACGCTTGCCGTGCTCGACGGCATGGTGGTCAGCGTCGGCGAACAAACCTTGGTCGCGCCGCTGACCGGCATCATCGAAACCCTGCGGCCCAAGCCAGAAGAAGTGCGCGCGCTGGGTCCGAACAGTTTCGTGCTGGCCGTGCGCGGCGCGCATGTGCCGCTGATCGATATTGGCGTGGCGCTTGGGCAGCGCAGTGCGCCGATCGATCCCACGCAGGGCGTTGTGCTGTTGGTTGAAAGCGAATTGGGCGGCCGTGCCGCTTTGGTCGCTGATGAAATTCAAGGCCAGCGCCAAGTCGTGATCAAGAGCCTTGAGGCCAATTTCCAGCAGGTCGCCGGCGTCGCCGCAGCGACCATCCTCGGCGATGGCCGCGTGGCGCTGATCCTGGACGTAGATACGCTGGTCGCAAAACGACTGAACGAGAAACGCGAAACCCAACCCCTGGCGAAGGCGAGTTGACCCATGGAATACGGTGAATCCTTGAACAACACTCAGGAACTGATCTCTTTCCGCATCGACGAGCAGGAATTCTGCCTCGACATCATGGCGGTGCGAGAAATCCGCGGCTGGACGCCAGCGACGCCGTTGCCGCATTCGCCCAGCTATGTGCGCGGCGTGATCAATCTACGCGGCGCGGTGCTGCCGGTTATTGATTTGAAGGCGCGCCTCGGCCTTGGTCTGGTTGAGCCCAGCGCTCGCTCAGTCATCATCGTTGTTCACATTGGCTCGCGCCTGGTTGGCCTGCTGGTGGACGCGGTCTCGGAAATTCTCGCCGCCGACCGCTCATCGGTGCAGCCGACGCCCAATGTCGGGTGCGAAACGGTCAGCCATTTCGTGCGCGGCATCATCGCCATTGAAGGGCGGATGATTTCCTGGGTGGCGCTCGACGACATTCTACCCGAGCAGGAGGTTGCCGAAGCCGCATGACGCAGGCCGCGCTTCCCCGCAAGCGGTCGGAGACGATCGTCGAAGGCGAATACGCCTTCTCCGCGCGCAATTTCCAACACATTGCGTCGATTTTGCGCGGGCAAAGCGGCATCGCCATGAACGAGGAAAAGGCCACCTTGGTCTATTCGCGTCTGGCCAAGCGCATCCGCAAACTCGGCTTGCGGGATTTCGACGAATATTGCGCGCTGATTGAATCTAAGGAAGGCGCTGGCGAACGCGGCGAAATGCTCGCGGCGCTGACCACCAACCACACCAGTTTTTTTCGCGAACCGCATCATTTCGAGCATTTGCGCCAGAAGACCCTGCCGGCCCTGATCGCAGCCGCCAAGAAAGGCGAGCGGGTTCGGATCTGGTCGGCGGCGTGTTCGAGCGGAGAGGAGCCGTATTCGATCGCGCTCACGTTGCTGGGCGCGTTCCCGGACGCCGCCCGCTACGATGTGCGCATCCTGGCCACTGACATTGACCCCAACATTTTAGCGAAAGCGAAGGCTGGCGTTTACCGGGAGGAAGTAGTGTCGGCCGTTCCAGCGGGATTGCGTGAACGCTGGTTAACCAAGGAGAGTCGCGACGGCGAGAATGTCTCGCGGATCAAAGACGAAGTTAAAGCGCTGATCGCGTTCAAAGGGCTGAATTTGATCGGCGACTGGCCGATGCGCGGTCGCTTCGAAATTATCTTCTGCCGCAACGTGGTTATTTATTTCGAGGACGACACCCAGGCTCGGCTCTGGAATCGCTTCAAGAATTTTCTGCCGCCCGAGGGCCGGCTCTATATCGGCCATTCGGAGCGGATTAATGTCGATGGTTATTTGAGCGATGGCCTGACGATCTACAAACTGGCGCATGGGGATGCAAAGTGAAGAAAGTAAAGGTTCTGATCGTCGACGATTCGCCGACGATCCGCGGCATTATTAAGAAGTCTCTTGAGCCGCGACCCCGAGATAGACGTCGTCGGCGAGGCTGGCGACCCGCTGGAGGCGCGTGAAGCGATCAAATCGCTGGCGCCGGACGTGCTCACGCTCGACATCGAAATGCCGAAGATGAACGGCATTGAATTTCTCGAGAAGATCATGCGGCTGCGGCCGATGCCGGTGATCATGGTGTCAACCCTCACCCAAAAAGGCGCGGCGATTTCGGTCGAGGCGCTGGAGCTGGGGGCGTTCGATTGCGTCGGCAAACCCGATTTCGACGGCATCGCCGAGAAGGTGAAGACCGCCGCGCGCGCCCGGGTTCGCTCGCTTGGCGAGCGGTCAAAGCCCGTCGTGCAGGCGACGAACTATCGCCCAAGCAATAAATTGCTGGCGATCGGCTCGTCCACCGGCGGGGTTGAGGCGCTGCTCACCATGCTGGCGGGCTTTCCTGAGAATTGCCCGCCGACAGTGATCACGCAGCACATGCCGCCTTCGTTCACCGCCAGTTTCGCCGCCCGGCTGGACCGTGTTTGCGCGCCCAAGGTGCAGGAAGCCAGCGAGGGTGCGCCGCTCAAGAACGGCCACATCTATCTTGCCCCCGGAGGCGCGCGGCACCTCGAAGTGCGCGGCGGCGTGCAGCCCCATTGCAGCTTGCGCGAGGGGCCGCCCGTGAGCGGGCATTGTCCGTCGGTGGATGTGCTGTTCGGCTCGGCGGCTGAGATCTACGGGCGCCGGTGCGTCGGCGTGATCCTCACCGGCATGGGCCGCGACGGCGCGGCGGGCCTCAAGCAATTACGCGACATCGGCGCGCACACGCTGGGGCAGGATGAAGCCACGTGCGTTGTGTACGGCATGCCGAAGGCGGCATTTGAACTCGGCGCCGTGGAGCGTCAGGTGTCGCTGACCGGCATCGGCGCGGCGGCGCTGAATCTTTGTGCACTCGAACTCAGGGGAGCGGCATAATGCCCACAGCAGCGGCAATCAAAGTTCTTGTGGTCGATGATCAGCTCACCATGCGCGCGCTGATCCGCTCGGCGTTGCAGGAGATTGGCTTTAAGGACATCGCCGACGCCGCCGATGGCGAGGAGGGGTTCAAGGCGCTGCTCGCGCGTCCTGTCAATCTGGTCATTTCCGACTTCAACATGCCCAAGCTCGACGGGCTCGGCTTCCTGCGCGCAGTGCGCGCGCACGACGCCACCAAAAAGACGGCGTTCATCATGCTGACCGGCCGCGCCGACAAGGATCTGGTGCAGCGGGCCATGCAGTTTGGCGTCAACAATTACATCACCAAGCCGTTTTCCCCGGCCTCCTTGCGGGTGAAGATACAGGAAGTGTTCGGCCAGCTCACATGAACGTTGCGCCGCTCCGATCACGCCCAGAAGAAGTGCGCGAACGCCTGGTTCATGTGATTCAGGGCGAGTATTCCGTGGTGAGCGAACCGGGCATCGTGCTGACCACGATCCTGGGTTCGTGCGTGGCCACTTGCCTGTGGGATTCCAGGGCAGGCGTCGGCGGCATGAACCATTTTCTGCTGCCGGGCGATCTAGAAACCAGCGGCGATTCGATGAAGTACGGCGTCAACGCCATGGAATTGCTGGTCAACGGCCTGCTGCAGCGCGGCGCTTCGCGCGCTGGGTTGCAGGCCAAATTGTTCGGCGGCGGCAACGTCATCCAGAATTTTTCCGATATTGGCGCCAAGAACGCCGAGTTCGCGCTGAAATTCCTGCAATTGGAAGGCATCGCTTGCGCCGGGCAGAGTTTGCGCGGCACGCAAGCGCGGCGCATTCGGTTTTGGCCGCAGACTGGCCGCGCCGGGCAAATCCTGTTGGATTCCTCGCACGCCGACGTGATCAAGGCCGAGCGCTTCAGGCCGGCGCCGGTTGCGCCCGCGGCGGCCGCCGGTTCCGTCGAATTGTTCTGAGCCATGGCGAGCGCGCGCTCCATTGTTTCGGCGCCTGAGGAGGCGCCGACGCCGGTCGGCGACGTGTTTTACGCTTTGGCGGAAGAGCTGGAGCGGGCTCGGGTTTTGGGTCTGCGCGTCGAGGGCGCGATTTGCGCGATCGCCGTGCGCTCCGCGCTCGATGGCGACGTGGTTGGCGAATTGCAGCAGCTTGACGCTGTGCTGCAGCACATCGCGGCGCTGCGCGATTACGTGGCCGAACTGGCCCGGCAAGGCGGCGAACTCGGCGCCGTGGGCACCGCCTCGGCGCTCGATCGCATCACCCTGGCTGAAGTCAGAACCCGGCTTGGCGGCGCTTTTCTCAGCGGCGACAATCCCGACGAAATCTGGGAAATGCTGTAACGCGTAGGAATTTAATGCGCTATCACAACCCACCGCTCCCCGGAAATTGCGAAGCAATTGTCCGGGGCCCATGGTGCGTGCAAGCACCAAAGCTTCGCAGTTTGCCACACTGATCGACCCCGGCTCTGCGCGTGCAAGGCACGCTACGGCCGGGGAGCGTGGTTCCTCTCGGGTCAAAACGCGTGGGAACCTAATCGCGCGCGCGGATCAGGCCTTCCTGCGCGGTTGAGGCGACCAGCACACCGTCTTCGCGGTAAATCGCGCCGCGATTGAAGCCGCGCGCTCCCGACGCCGAGGGGCTGTCTTGTACATAAAGATGCCAGCGGGAAAAATTGGTCGGGCGGTGGAACCAGACGATGTGATCGAGGCTGGCGGTTTGCACGTTGGACTTCCAAGACAGGCCGTGCGGCCGCATGGCGGTGCCCAGCAGCGAAAAATCCGAGGAATAAGCCAGCAGCGCCTGGTTCATGATCACATCGTCGCCAAAATCGGCGCGCGCGCGGAACCAGACCTTGTGCTCGGCCGCCGCCGGTTTCGGATCGCGCACGCTCACCGGGGCGAGCGCGCGCATCTCGATCGGCGCGGTGGGCGCTTCGTTGGCGATGTCGGGCATATCGGCGAACTCCGCGCGCCAGCGGGCGGTTTCTTCGGGCACGCTTTCCGGCGCGGCGGCGGCGGGCATTTCACTCTGATGGACGACGCCATCTTCCGGCGCCTGGAAGGAGCAGGCCATGTTGAAAATCTGCTCGCCCTTCTGGATGGCGATGACGCGCCGGGTGGTAAAACTCTTGCCGTCGCGCGAGCGCTCGACTTGGTAGAGCACCGGTTGGGCTGGGTCGCCGGGGCGAATAAAATAGCTCTGCAGCGAATGGCAGATGCGCCCGTCAATGGTTTTGTAGGCGGCAAGCAGGGCTTGGGCCACCACTTGACCGCCGAAAATCCGCGGCCGCGGGCCCGCCGGCGAACGCCCGCGAAACAGGTTCACTTCGATGGGCTCGAGCGACAGCGTCGCGGTCAGATCGTCCATGGCGGCAATTTCCCTGGTGAGGCGCGCCCCGCATAGGGCCCAAGCGGCGCTCGCACAAGCGCTGCGCCTAGGCGCTTCGCGCGGATGGCGATTCGGCCTCGGCGAAGCGTTGCTCAAGCACCGAGACGGTTTGCCCGATCTGCTCCAGCGCGCGTACGCTGCGCTGCTCGATCCCGAGCACGGTTTGCTCAAAGTCCAGTCGCAGGTCGTTGATCTGCGCGGCGAGATCTTCGCTGCGACGCGCAAGCGCCGCGTGATCCGACGCCAACTTTTCCAGCGCCGCCAGCGTGCACGCTTCCACCCGCTCGATGTCGGCGCGGCTCGCCTCGGCGCGCTCGGCCCAGGCCGCCTGGGTTTTCGCCGCCTGCGCGCGCGCTTCCGCGCCAATCCATTCCAGCCGCCCCTCGAAAGTGTCTCGCACCGCGCGAGCCGCGCTGGCGTCGCTTCCGGCGCTGGTTTCGAGCTGCCCCAGGCGGGCCAGAGCGCCCGAAACTTGCTCACGCATTTCGCTGGTCACGCCGCCAACGAGGTCGAGCGCCGCCTGAATTTCCGCGCGGCGCTCTTGCGATTCATGCGCCAGCTCGGCCGTGAGGGCGACTTGCGCCTGGGTTAGGTGCGCGGCCGCCGTTTCGGCCTGGCCGCAGCGTTGGACTAAGCTGGATTGCTCTTGATGGATGTCGGCGAAGGCCGACCTCATGCGCGCGTTGGTCTCGGCGGCGTTGTCGGCGACGCGTTGCTCGATCGCTTCGCGCATCGCCTGCAATTCCGCAATCATTCGCGCCGCAAGCTCCGCGGCGGGATCGGGTGCTGGTTTTGGCCGGCGCACCCTGGCCAGGGTCGATTCGCGCCAGACGCGGGCGCCCATGGGGTCGGGCGCCAACAGGTCGGCGACGTCTTGGTTTTGCAGCAGAATTTCAGAGAGATAGTCCGACAGGCTGACGCCTAGGCGCGCGGCCTCGGCTGCGGTTTGCGCGCGCACGGCCGGCGCAACGCCGTCCAGAAACCAAGTATCATCGTCCATTATGGCCTCGTTGCGCCATGATGTGGGGTAACGCGCTTAAGGTCCCGTAAAGGCGATGATTTTAGGGATCGCCCGAAAGTATTTGCGGTAGCGCGATAAGAGCGCGTTCAATCTGACGGCTAATTTTTCGACTTTCAGTGCTCGCAGGCGAGCAAATCATGTCATCTTGTGGGCGCGACGGGCCAGGGATTCTGGTTTTGCCTTGGTCTACCTTACGGATGCCAGATTTTCATGGCTTATCGGGCAAGCGTCTAAAGGCGCGACGGAGGCAAGATGTCTGAGGATATTTTTCGCAGCTACACACGCACGTTCGAGCAGCGCCGCGAAGCGGAAATGTCGCTGGCGGATTTCCTGACGCTGTGTCGGGAAGACCCGGCGGCCTATTCCAGCGCGCACGAACGTTTGCTGATGGCGATCGGCGAGCCAAAGATGGTCGATACTTCAAAGGATGCGCGGCTCGGGCGGGTGTTCCAGAACCGCACGGTGCGCTTCTATCCCGCGTTCGCCGAATTTTACGGCATGGAAGAAACCATCGAACGCATCGTCGCCTTCTTCCGCCATGCCGCACAGGGCCTGGAAGAGCGTAAACAAATTCTTTACCTGCTCGGACCGGTCGGCGGCGGCAAATCCTCGTTGGCTGAGCGGCTGAAAGCGTTGATGGAAGAGCAGCCGATTTATGTGCTCAAGGCTGGCGATGCGATGTCGCCGGTGTTCGAGCACCCGCTTGGACTTTTCGATCCGGAAGTTTGGGGCCAGCGCCTCGAGGACGAATACAATATCCCGTTGCGCCGGCTCAACGGTTTGATGAGCCCGTGGTGCGTGAAGCGGCTCGACGAGTTTGGCGGCGACATCACCAAATTTCGCGTGGCCAAGGCGATGCCGTCGCGTCTCCGGCAGATCGGCATTTCCAAGACCGAGCCTGGCGATGACAACAACCAGGATGTGTCCTCGCTGGTCGGCAAAGTCGACATCCGCAAGCTTGAACTGCACGCGCAGAACGATCCCGATGCGTATTCGTATTCCGGCGGGCTGAACCGGGCCAATCAGGGCTTGCTCGAATTCGTCGAGATGTTCAAAGCGCCGATCAAGATGCTGCACCCGCTGCTGACCGCCACGCAGGAAGGCAATTATGTCGGCACCGAAAATATCGGCTCGATCCCGTTCCAGGGCATTATCATGGCCCACTCGAACGAAGCCGAGTGGCAGACCTTCCGCCATAACAAGAACAACGAAGCCTTCATCGACCGCATCTACGTGATCAAGGTGCCGTATTGCCTGCGCGTGCAGGAAGAGCAGAAAATCTACGAGAAGCTGATCCGCGGTTCGGAGCTCTCGGAATCGCCGTGCGCGCCGGGAACGCTGGAAATGCTGGCGCGCTTCTCGGTGCTGTCGCGGTTGAAGGAGCACGAAAACTCCACCGTGTTCGCCAAGATGCGCGTCTATAACGGCGAGAGCCTGAAGGAAGTCGATCCCAAGGCGCGGACGCTGCAGGAGTACAAGGACACGGCCGGCGTCGATGAGGGCATGGAGGGCATGTCGACTCGCTTTGCCTTCAAAGTGCTGGCCGCGACGTTCAACCACGACACCCATGAAGTCGCCGCCGATCCGGTGCATTTGATGTACGCGCTCGAGCAGGCCGTGCGCCGCGAGCAATTTCCCCAGGAGCAGGAAAACAAGCTGCTCGAATTCGTGAAGGCGGAATTGGCGCCGCGCTACGCTGAGTTCATCGGCAACGAAGTCCAGAAGGCCTATCTCGAAAGCTATCACGATTTCGGGCAAAATCTGTTCGACCGCTATGTCGATTTCGCCGACGCCTGGATCGAGGACATCGATTACAAGGATCCCGACACTGGCCAATTGCTGAACCGCGAATTGCTCAATCAGGAATTGTCGAAGATTGAAAAGCCGGCCGGCATCGCCAATCCGAAGGATTTCCGCAACGAAGTGGTGAAGTTCACGCTGCGCGCGCGCGCCGGGCACGGCGGCAAGAACCCGTCCTGGACTTCGTACGAGAAAATCCGCGAAGTGATCGAACGGCGCATGTTCAGCCAGGTCGAGGATTTGCTGCCGATCATCTCGTTCGGCTCGAAGAAGGACGGCGACAGCGAAAAGAAGCACGAGGAATTCGTGCTGCGCATGGTCGAGCGCGGCTATACCGAGCGGCAAGTGCGGCGTTTGGTAGAATGGTACATGCGGGTCAAACAAGCCGGGTAGGCGCACATGCACATTATCGACCGCCGGCTCAATCCCGGCGGCAAGAGCTTCGCGAACCGGCAGCGCTTCTTGCGCCGCGCCCGCGCGCAAGTGCGCAAGGCGGTACGCGAAGCGTCATCGAGCCGCTCGATTAAGGATGCCGGCAAGGGCGGAGAAATCTCCATCCCCGCTGGCGGCGTGCATGAGCCGACGCTGCGCCGCTCCGCGCAAGGCGGCATTCGCGATTATCTGCTGCCGGGCAACAAGAAATATATTTCCGGCGACACGATTCCCCGGCCCGAGCAAGGCGGCGGGCAGGGTTCGCGCGCCATCCGATTCCGGCGAGGGCGAGGATGAGTTTCGCTTCGCGCTCTCGGACGAGGAATATCTCGACCTCTACCTTGAAGACCTCGAATTGCCCGACCTCGCCAAGCGGCAAGTCGCGGGCGCAAGCTCGCTGCTGTGGCGGCAAGCCGGCTTTTCCAACGCCGGCCCGCCGTCGCGCATTTCAGTGCCGCGCACGCTGAAGCATTCGATGTCGCGGCGGATCGCTCTGAAGCGGCCGAAGGCGGAAGAGATCCAACAATTGCGCGACGAGATCGAGCGGCTCGAACGCGAGGGCGGACATTTTGACGACTTGATCCCGCTGCGGGCCGAACTGGAAAAGCGCATCCTGCGCAGCAAGCGCATTCCATATATCGACCCGGTGGACGTGCGCTACCGCCGGCTTGAAATCGACGCCCAAGCCGGTGGCCAAGGCGGTGATGTTTTGCTTGATGGATGTGTCGGGCTCGATGAACGAGCACATGAAGGATCTGGCCAAGCGCTTCTACTCGCTGCTCTACCTGTTCTTGAACCGCCGTTACGAGCACGTCGATGTCGTCTTCATCCGCCACACCCACGAAGCGCAGGAGGTGGACGAGCAGACGTTTTTTTACAGCCGCGAAACCGGCGGCACCGTGGTCTCGACGGCTCTGTTCAAGATGGAAGAGATCGTGCGCGAGCGCTATCCGGTCAGCGATTGGAACATATACGCGGCGCAAGCCTCCGATGGCGACAACACCTCGAGCGACAATTCCGTCGTGCTGGCGCAGCTGAAGGACGTCATTCTGCCGATCTGCCAATATTACGCCTATGTCGAAGTCGGCATGGACGATGAGGAGGCCGCTCAGCCCGGCGCGGGCGAACCATCGACCAATCTTTGGCGCGCTTATCGCCGCGTGCCGGAAGATACTCCCTTCGCCATGCGCAAAGTGCGCCACCGCCGCGACATTTACCCGGTTTTCCGCGATCTGTTCGCGCGGCGCTCGGAAGGCGCGGAGGCTTCATGATTGCGCTCGCCGAGACTAAATTGCTGTTCCAGGGGCCGGACTGGGATTTCGATCTGATCAAGCGCGTGCACGAAGCCTGCGGCGAGATCGGCATCAAGGAAATGGGGCTCGACCCCTATCCTAACCAGATCGAGGTCATCACCACCGAGCAGATGCTCGACGCCTATGCATCGACAGGCATGCCTTTGTTTTACCGGCACTGGAGCTTCGGCAAGCATTTCGCCCGCAATGAAGCGATGTACCGCAAGGGCTATCAGGGGCTCGCCTATGAGATCGTGATCAATTCCAATCCATGCATTGTCTACATCATGGAGGAAAACTCGGCGACCATGCAGACCCTGGTGCTGGCCCACGCCGGCTATGGGCATTCTCATTTCTTCAAGAACAATTACGTGTTCAAGCAATGGACCGACGCCAACGGCATCCTCGATTATCTTGACTTCGCACGCGGGCTTATCGCTAAATACGAGGAACGTTACGGTCAGGAGGAGGTCGAGCGTGTGCTCGATTCCGCGCACGCGCTGCAAAGCCATGGCGTGCACCGTTTCCCGCGCAAGCGCATGCCCGATCTGCGCTCCGAGGAGCGGCGCGAGGAAGAGCGGCGCTTGCACGGCGAGCAATTGTTCAACGATTTGTGGCGCACGGTTCCGGTTGGGCAAAAGCCAAAGGTCGATCGCGACGGCGATGCGCGGCGCAAGACGCTGCTCGGCTTGCCGGAAGAAAATCTGCTGTATTTCCTGGAGAAAACCGCCCCCCGTCTGCAACCGTGGCAGCGTGAATTGTTGCGCATCGTCCGGCTGATCAATCAGTATTTTTACCCGCAACGCCAAACCAAGGTGATGAACGAAGGCTGCGCCACCTTCACCCACCATCGCATCATGTCGCGCCTGCACGAGAAGGGACAGATCGACGACGGCGCCTTCCTCGAATTCCTGCACTCGCACACCAGCGTGGTGTTGCAGCCCGGCTTCGACGACCGGCGTTTCTCCGGCATCAATCCCTATGCGCTGGGCTTTGCCATGTGCTGCGACATCGAGCGCATCTGCACCAAGCCCACCGACGAGGACCGCGAATGGATGCCGGATATCGCCGGCAACAGGGATCCCTACGGCACTCTGCGCGACATTTGGGCCAATTATCGCGACGAAAGCTTCGTCTCGCAATTTCTATCGCCGGCCTGCATTCGCGATTTCGGCCTGTTCCGCGTGGTCGATGACGAGGGCGAAGAGGAAATGGAGGTGGCCGCCATCCATGACGAGCGCGGCTACCGCAAAGTGCGCCAAGCCTTGTCGCGGCATTACGATATCGCCTATCGCGACCCGGATATTCAGATCGTCGATGTCGATCTCGCCGGCGATCGCAAGTTGATCCTGAACCATCGCGTGCTCGACGGCGTGCTGCTTGAAGCCGAAGACGCCCAGAAAGTGTTGCAGCACGTCGCTGACCTCTGGGGCTATGACGTGAAGCTGATTGAAGCCGACGATGGCGGCGATGAACTCGCCGAACACACCGCCAGTCCGCGCCGGCGGATGGGGTAGGGCGCGCGTTTGCGCTTGGAGGTTGGACCGCGAGCCTCCGGCTCGCCCGCGCTGCTGCTTGCCGGCGCCGCGCCATGCGGGCCGGGAGGCCCGCGCTCCCAAGCACAAACCCCAATCACAAACTAATGTGCGCCTCTTCCAAGCGCGGTCCAGGCGGCGTAGAAATGCACCCCTGCGGGAATATTTCGAGAGCAGGGAGGCGCTGATGTCGGTCAATCGTCGCGGGTTCATTCATGGCGGAGCGGTGCTGGCAGGCGCGCTGGCCGGCGCGGTCGGCGAAAGCGCGGCGGCTGAGACGCCGAACCCCACTTGGTCCGACCCGATGTTTACTCAGCCTTATACCGACATTGACGAATGGCGCGATGCGCCCGTGCGCCATCGCTACGTGCATGGCGGCTTCCGCGAAACCGAGGCGCGCTTCTCGTTTTATTTTCCGCCGGCTGAATTGTATCAAGGCCGCTTCTTCCAGCACATCACCGCGGTTCCGGTGAGCGAGAACGCCACCCAGGGCGCTGCCGGCGAAGCCAACACGATCGGCTTTTCCATTGAGAGCGGCGGTTATTTCGTCGAGTCAAACCAAGGCGGGTTTGCCGCCGCCGGCTCGCCAGGCGGTACAAACGACCCCACTATCTCGGGCTATCGCGTCAGCGCCGCGTCGGCGCAATATTCACGCGTCTTGGCCGCGCAAATGTATGGGCCGCATCGCACTTATGGTTACGCCTTCGGCGGCAGCGGCGGATCGTACCGCACCATAAGCGGTTTCGAGAACACCCCGGTCTGGGACGGCGTCGTGCCGTTCATCATGCCGAGCCCGATGGCGCTGCCTAATATGTACAGCGTGCGCCTCAATGCGCTGCGCCTGTTGGGCGACAAGTTCGCGGATGTCGTCGACGCGGTCGATCCCGGCGGCAGCGGCGATATGTATTCCACGCTCGACGAGGAGCAGGCCCAGGCGCTGCGCGAAGCCACGCGGCTCGGCTTTCCGCCGCGCAGCTGGTTCAATTACCAGACGCTGGGCCTCGGCGCGTTCGCGGTTGTGAACGATCTCGTGGTCAGGAACGATCCCACTTATTTCGAGGAATTCTGGCGCGTGCCGGGCTATCTCGGCGCCAATCCGCCGGCCTCGCTGCTCCGCGACCGTATTCAGCACAGCACTCAGGTGGTGCGCGTCATCATGTCCAACGAGGCGGCCGCGGCGGGCGTGCCCGCGCCGACCACGCTTGCGCGCAACCAGGGCGACGCCGATGTTGCTTGGCAGAATTTTCAGAACCAATTCGGCGCGCCGTTCCCGGTAGCGTTTCAAGTGCGCACGCCCCCGCCGCCACAGAACGTTCAAGGCGCCAGCCTCTTCATCGAATCCGGCGCCGGAGCGGGCGGACGCGTTTCGGTCGGTCGCCTGATCGGCGACATGGTCACGATCCAGTTCACGCCGGTCAGCGGCTCGCGGCGCGAGATCACCGGCACGGTGCGCGCGGGCGATGAAGTGCGGATCGACAATTCGAACTTCCTCGCCGTGCAGACCTACCACCGCCACCAAGTGCCGACCCGCGATTATCCCGTGTTCGACCAATTCCGTCGCCCGGACGGAACGCCCATGTATCCGCAGCGGCCGCGCTTGCTCGGCCCGCAATTCGCGATCAGCGCCGGCGGCACGCTCGCCACCGGGCGCTTTTCCGGCAAGATGATCGTGGTCGAAACGCTGATGGACGCCGACGCGTTCCCCTGGCACGCCGATTGGTACCGCAGCAGAGTGCGCGAGCATTTGGGTTCGCGCACCGATGACAATTATCGGCTCTGGATGGTGGACCATGCGCTGCATGGCGGGCCGCCGACGCCGGCCGCGAACAACCGGGTAATCTCGTATCGCGGCCATTTATTGCAGGCGCTGCGCGATCTCAGCGCGTGGGTGGAGCGCGGCGTTGCGCCGCCGCGGACGACTTCCTATCGCATCGACGATGGCCAAGTGATCGTACCCACGCGCGCCGGCGAGCGGAGAGGCATCCAGCCGGTGGTCGCGCTCAGCGTCAATGGCGGCGTGCGCGCCGATGTCCGCGTCGGCGAGGCGGTGGAGTTTGTCGGAATGATAGAAGCGCCGCCGCGCACCGGCCGCGTCGTCGCCGCCGAATGGGATCTCGACGGTTCGGGCGGCTACGGCGAAACCAGCGCGGTCCAGCCGGCGCGGCGGGTGCGGGTGACGAAGACGCACGCTTACACCGCGCCCGGCACGTATTTCGTCGCCCTGCGCGGCGTCTCGCAACGCCAAGGCGATACAGCCACGCCCTATGCGCGCCTCAACAATCTCGCCCGCGTGCGCGTGGTCGTCACTTAACGCGCCGCTACGCCCCCAACCGCGCCAGTCCCTCGGCGATCGCGGGATCGACTTGCACGTCGCGCGGGGAGAGCGGGCGCGACAGCCGCAAGCCTTCCATCGAGCGCGCGCGGGAGAGCGCTACATAAGCCTGGCCTGGCGCGAAGGCGCCGCGACCGAGATCGATCTCGACGCTATCCAAAGTCATGCCCTGCGCCTTGTGGATGGTCAGCGCCCACGCATGCGCCAAGGGGAATTGCACATATTTGAACTCCTCCTTGACCTCCATGCGCTTCTCGGTCGCGTTCCAGGTCCAGCGCGCTTGCGGCCAGGTCGCGCGCTCAACATCGACGCTTTCGCCGACATCGAGCGCGACGCTGACGATGTTCTCATCCAGCGCCATCACCGTGCCGAGCGTGCCGTTCACCCAGCGCCCGTCTGGATCGTTCTGGGTGAAAATCACCCGCGCGCCGCGCTTCAGCACCAATTCCAGCGGCGCGGGAAACCGGTCAGCGAATTGCGATTTCGGCTGCTCGCCTTCAAATCCGCCGGCATATTTCGCCGCGACGCCGCCCAACGCCGCCAACCCGCGTTGATTGTAACTATCCGCCACCGCATTGGTCGCGCACAGCAGCACCGGGCGCTTTTCCAGCGTGCGCTCGAGGCACGCTTGGTTGAGCTGCGCCACCGCATCCTCGACGCCGCGCCGCTCGCGAATAGCTGAAAGCAACGCGATGAAGTCGCGATCGGTTTGGCGATGCACTTCGGTGAGCTGCACGGCGGCGAGGGGCGCATCGCGCAACACGTGCGCGGCGAACGCGTAGGGGCTCGCATAGCCCGCGTCTTCGAGGAGCTGGCCTTCCTCGCCGCGCACCACTGGCGGCAATTGGTAGAAATCTCCCACCAGCAGCATCTGCACGCCGCCGAACGCGCGCGAGGATTTGCGCGCGATTTTCAAATGCTGATCCATGGCGTCGAGCACGTCGGCGCGCAACATCGACACTTCGTCGATGATCAGCCGCCGCAGCGCCCGCGCCGTGTTGGTGAAAAACCATTTCGGCTTTTCTATCGCGCCGATCAGCGGCCGCGGCGGAAAGCCGAAGAAGGAATGCACGGTCTGGCCGCCGATATTCATCGCCGCCAGCCCAGTAGGCGCGAGCAGCGCTTGGGGAAAGCCGGGGTCCGCGTCCACCAGCGAGCGGATGAAATGGCTCTTGCCGGTGCCGGCGCGTCCGGTCAGCAGCACCACCGGCGTGCGGTCGTCCAATGCCGCGAGGGCTTCGTCGACGGCTTGGTCCGAGGCGGCGGCGCGAATCGACATGGAGGTGTTATAGTCCCGCCCGGACTGCGCGTCTTCAGACGCGCCCTTTGGCCCTGTCCAAGAAACAAGAGCGAGCCTGAAGGCTCGCGGTCCATATTGCGCGCGCTTGCGCAAGCTCAAACATCGCCGCATGATCGTCCGCCAATCGCCCAAGCCGCGCTAAGCCCGCATCCGGGGATGGGCGAGAGACCACTGAAAGGACGGACCCTCGATGCATCGCTCGACACTCGCCGCCGCCGTCCTCATGCTCGCGGCCTGCGCCCAGCCGGCGGCGCGCGGCGTCAGCGTCGGCGCCGAACTCGACGCGCTCGCCGAGGACGGTCGCGCCATCGCCGAAGCGCAATGCGCGCGCTGCCACGCGATCGGCGAATACGGCGAAAGCCCCAATGCCGCCGCGCCCGTGTTTCGCACCTTGCTCACGCGCTACCGCGCCGAAGTGCTGGAAGAAGAATTGATCAACGGCATCCGCGTCTCCCACCCCATGCCCGAGTTCCAATTCAACCCGCAAAGCGCCGATGCGCTGGTGATGTATCTGCAATACATCCAGGAAGCGCCGGCGAGAACGCCCGCCCAGTGAACCCTCTCCCCCCGAGAGGGGGGAGAGGGCAGGGTGAGGGGGCGACGCCGATGTTTGCAAGCGTGGCCGCGTGTCCCGCCAATCCCAAGCAGCGGCGTTCCACCCTCACCCTGCCCTCTCCCTCCCACAGGAGGGAGAGGGTTCCAGAGTAGCGTCACCTTCAGCACCCCCGGAGCGCGGGCGGGAAATGCTGTGTGTCCCGCTTTCGAATTCGTTCAGCGCTTCCCATCTGTGATGCCATGACAGGACTGACCGAAGCGGAACGCGCGGCGCCACACCGCGTTGCAGCGCGCCTTCGCATCCAGAACGCAGCCGGCTTCCTTGAAGCTGCCAGTGCCATGTTCACCACGGGCAAGGTCGTTTTGCACCCCTTCGCCTTTTTCGTGAACTTGTGCTTCGCCTACGAACTCTCGCTCAAGGCATTTCTCCAGCACCGAAAATGGCCGGGCAAAGAAGGGCGTGGTGGTTTGGGGCATGACCTAGAACGGGCGCTCGGTGAGGCCATGGCGCTTGGCTACGCGGTGCCTGCCGACGTGGCGGACACGCTCAAAATCCTCGGGCCGCTCTCCAAGGGCACTGACCTCCGTTACCTGAAGGGGAATGCCGTGGATTTGCCTCACCCGCCCGAACACGCGTTGGCGGTCGCGTGCGCGCACATGAAGGCCATCCGTCAACAGCTTCCGATTTCGGACATCATGTAGCTTCACCCAGCAAGGTTTCTCGACCCGTCCTTGCGGGTGGGCTTCATTGCGAATAGTTCTTGTTTCGAATCAGTTTCGTGAGGGGACGGCATGAAATCCTTGTTGGCAAGCATAGTCATCCTAGTGGCCGCCGCCGAGGCCCATGCACAAGCGACTGTCACTCTCATGCCGGGGAATGCGCAGGAACTTATGTTGTCCTGTCAGGTGGCGAATCGGATCGTGACAGGGCAAGTCGCCGAGCTAAGTGATGACGACGGGCGGAAGCTCGTGTCCTGCTTTAGTTACACAGAGGGTGTAATAATGGGATTCTTAATTGGCGGTAACGGCTCGGATGCCGGGCCCAGATTTTGCCTTCCACATGGTACATCAATAGGCCAGCGCGCTCAGGTTTTCGCTCTTTGGGCAGAACAGCATCCAGAAACTTGGCATTCGTCCGCTGCAGCAGGTTTCGTCTCCGCCCTGCAAGCACAATGGCCGTGCGGCGCTAGCCACTAGCAAGTTCGTGCATGGCGCGTGTAGGCGCGCTGACGGCCTTGTTGCGGAACCGCTGTGGCGGCAGTTGTGTACAACACTCACGCCGCATCCAACGCTTGCGCCAAATCCGCGATCAGATCATCCGGGTCTTCTATCCCGATGGAGATGCGGATCAGGCCCGGCGTGATGGAATAGCGCGCGAGTTCGTCGGCGGGCATGCCCGAATGCGTCATCGCCGCAGGGTGCGAGGCCAGGGTCTCGGTGCCGCCGAGGCTCACCGCCAGCTTGATCACTTGCAGCCGGTCGAGCGCGCGGAAGGCGGCGGCTTCCCCGCCCTTCACCTCGAACGAGAAGGTCGAGCCGGCGCTGAGATTTTGGCGTTCATGCAGCGGACGGTCGGGATGATCCTTGGGCAGAAAATCCAGATACCAGACGTTCTCGATCTTGGGATGATCGCGCAAGAACTCCGCCACCTTGCGCGCGCCCGCCGCGCCCGCTTCCATGCGCAGCTTCAGCGTTTCCAGCGAGCGCATCAGCAGCCAGGCGGTATGGGTGTCGCCCATGGTGCCGAGCGTCGAGCGCATGCGCCGCACCGGCGCCAGCATGGCTTTTGTACCGGATGCGCCGCCGGCGATCAGATCGGAATGGCCGCCGACATATTTGGTCAGCGACATGACGACGATGTCGGCGCCGTGCAGCAGCGGCTTGGAATAGACCGGCCCCAGCATGGTGTTGTCGACGATCACCGGCGGGCGCCTGCCCTCGACCGCCAGCATCTCCGACACCTTGCGCGCGGCGGCGATATCGACCAGCGCATTGGTCGGGTTGGCCGGCGTCTCGATGAAGATGGCGCCGACGCGGCCTTTCTTCTTCGCCTGCCTCGGCCGCCTTGCGCATGTCCTCGGGGCCGTGCTCGGCTTCGAACGCGACTTGGCTGATGCCGAACTCCGGCAGGATCGAGTGGATCAAGCGTTTCGGTGCCGCCATAGATCGGCCGGCTCTGCAAGATGACATCGCCTGGGCGCAGATAGGCGAGCAGCGCCGTTGAGATCGCGGCCATGCCGGAGGCGAACACCAGCGAAGTTTCCGCTTCGTCCCACAGCGCCAGGCGATCTTCGACCACTTCGAGATTGGGATTGTTGAAGCGCGAATAGATCAGGCCCGGCTCTTCGTCGGGGCCGAGCTTGCGGCGGCCTTGGATGGTGGCGAAGAAATCCTTGCCGTCCTGCGCGGATTTGAACACGAAGGTCGAGGTCTGGAATTGCGGCGGCTTCAGCGAGCCTTCCGAGAGCATCGGATCGTAGCCATAGCCCATCATCAGCGTTTCGGGCTTGAGCGGGCGATTGCCGATCGTGCGCTTGCGCCATTTCTTTTCCGCCATGGCGTTCCTCCGTGCCGAGCCATCGCCTGCATGCGAATTCAATCTAATGCGATCAGAGCGACCATTGCGCGCTGCCTGTCTGCGGCGGTTGCCCATGGGAGAACGAGCGCGAATTCAACGCGGGCGACATGGGCGAAGCTTATTTCTTCCAAGCGCCGCTCGCCGCCAAGGACCATGTATGCGCCCGGAACCCAGGCCGGTGCCGCGCAGGCTTGACGCATCTCGCTGACCGTTGCGGTAGCGTCCGCTGACCCGCAGCGCAGTACAGATCGTACGCGCGAGGCTCGACACTAGCGCGCGTGATCGCCCCGCGCTCGCGCTTCGAGCAAGCTCGCGTCCTTGAGGGACACCAAGCCGAAATCGCGGTCAACGACAAACCGTCCGCCGCAATCGTCGAGCAGATAAAAGCCCGGCTCGGAGGCGTTTGGCTCGGAGACGCACGTTTCCATCGCCGCGCTCGATCGCCTCGCGGCTCGGCGCGCAAGCGATCTCGACATTGAATCGAAAGCGGTGCAGAAGGCGTCGGACGGCGTCATGGCCGCCTTTATGCCCGATTTAGGCTAATGCCCGGTGAAGCCGGCGTTGTGAGTTTGTACAATAACTGGGCGCGCGCCCCCCGGCATCCGCGCGTCTTCAGAACGCGCTCGTTTTCTTTACAGCGCCGACGCGCATGCGCGCTCTGAAGACGCGCGGTCCGGGGAAGCGCTATTGCCCCCAGCCGATCGCGGCTTTCACTTCGAGGAATTCCTCCAGCGCGAACGGCCCGCCTTCGCGGCCGAGGCCGGATTGCTTGTAGCCGCCGAACGGCGTTCCCATGCCGCCTTGGGCGCCGTTAATGTGCACATTGCCGGCGCGCAGTTTCTTGGTGACCGCGCGCGCGCGCTCCTCGCTGCCTTGCACATAAGCCGAGAGGCCATACGCCGTGTCGTTGGCGATGCGGATGGCTTCTTCCTCGGTTTCGTAGGGGATGACGCAAAGCACCGGGCCGAATATTTCCTCGCGCGCAATGGTCATGTCGTTGTTCACGTCGGCGAACACGGTGGGCTTGACATAATAGCCGCGGTTGAAACCGTCGGGTCGGCCGATCCCGCCGGCGACGAGGCGGGCGCCTTCGTCGATGCCCTTCTGGATCAGGCCTTGCACTTTCTGGAATTGGTTGGCGTTGGCGAGCGGCCCGATGGCGCCTTTCTCGGCCTGGTCAGGCGCTTGCACCTTGATCGATTTCGCCGTCTCGCGCGGCGAGCGCCACAACCTCTTCGTACTTCGACTTCGGCGCCAGCATGCGCGAGGGCGCGTTGCAGCTCTGGCCGGTATTGCTGGCCATGTGCAACATGCCGCGCGCCACCGCTTTCGGCAGGTCGGCGTCGTCGAGAATGATGTTGGGGCTCTTGCCGCCTAGTTCGAGCGCCACGCGCTGGATGCCGTCGGCGCAGGCTTTCATCACCGCCGTGCCGGCGCGCGTGGAGCCGGTAAAGCTCATCATGTCAACGTCGGGGTGCGCGGAAAGCGCCGCGCCCACGCTTGGCCCGTCGCCGTTGACCAGGTTGAACACGCCGGCGGGAACGCCAGCTTCGTCCAGGATTTCGGCGAACAATATCGCGTTCAGCGGCGCCAGTTCGGAAGGCTTCAGCACCATGGTGCAGCCGGCTGCGAGCGCCGGGCCGACCTTGGCGCCGACCTGGTTCATCGGCCAATTCCACGGCGTGATCAGGCCGACGACGCCAATGGGTTCGCGCAGAATGCGGTGGCCGGGATTGTATTCGTAATCGAACTTGAATGTGTCGAGCTGTTTGCGCGCATCCATCAGATAGCCAAGGCCGGCCGGCGCCTGCGCGCTTTGCGCCAGCGGCATCGGCGCGCCCATTTCCATGGAAATGGTCTCCGCCATCTCGCCCATGCGGCGCTGATAGATGGCGATGATCTTGTCCAGAAGCGCCTTGCGCTCATCGATGCAGGTTTGCGAGAAGCTTTCGAACGCGCGCTTGGCGGCGGCGACGGCTTTGTCCACGTCGGCGGCCGAGCCCAGCGAAATCCGCCCGCACGGCTCTTCGTTGGCTGGGTTGATCACGTCATGCGTGCGCGGCTTGGCCGGGGCGACCCATTTGCCGTCGATGTAGAAATTCAGCTTCTCGCGCATTGCACGCACTCCAGGTTTGCAAGCACTAGGTGCTCAGTATCAGGGTGCAGCGCGCTTGTGAGACCTGATACCGAGACCGACCCCAATGACCGAACACCCGCCCCTGCGCACTTTCGGCCGCACCAAGGCCCGCACCCTGAAGCCGCGCCAGGCCGCGCTGGTGGAGGCGCTGCTGCCGCACCTGGCGCTGCCGGAGCAGGGGGCGATTGATGTGGAGGCGTTGTTTGCACCCCCTCCCCCTTGCGGGGGAGAGGGGCAGGGGGGGGGGGGCGGTCGACGGAAACGCTCCGGCGCCGCCGGCGGTTCGTCGGCCCGCCCCTCATCCGCCGCCTTCGCGACACCTCCCCCGCAAGGGGGAGGGGAATGTCATCCCCTTGTCCTCGAAATCGGCTTCGGCGGCGGCGAGCATTTGGTCGCCCAGGCCGCCGCCCACCCCGGCGCGCGCTTCATCGGCGTCGAGCCGTTCCTGAACGGTGTGGCTTCGTGCCTGCGCCATATCGAGGAAAGCGGCGTCCAGAACGTCCGCCTTCACCAGGGCGACGCCCGCGACGTGATTGCGCGCTTGCCGGACGCTTCGCCTCGATCTGGTCTACATCCTCTTCCCCGACCCCTGGCCCAAGACCCGCCACTGGAAACGCCGCCTGATCCAGCGCGAATTCCTGGATGAACTGGCGCGGGTGCTGAAACCCGGCGCCGAAGTGCGCTTCGCGACGGATTGGGCGCACTACGCCGCCTGGACGCTGGAGCTTTTCACGCGCCCGGACCGCGCGTCTTCAGACGCGCTCTTTGCCGCCCCGCAAAAGAGCGCGTCTGAAGACGCGCGGTCCGGGCGCTTCACTTGGCTCGCCGAACGCGCCGCCGATTGGCGCGAGCCGTGGCCGGGTCATGTACCGACGCGCTATGAGCAGAAGCGGCTCGGCGATTGCGCGCCGGTGTGGTTGCGGTTTGTTCGCAAGTGAGCGCCTACCGCGCGTCGCGGAGCGAGAATCCGTCGGGCTCAGCGCATTGCCTGCTCGCCAGCACACTGGGGCGCCTCTCTGGCCACTGTGCCCACGCAGCTGGTTCCACCAAGACAGCCTCGCCCTGGATCCCAGGATAATTGTTGCGCGCGCGTTGCAGTTCCGCCATGACTGCGCTGTCGTTTGGTGCGGGCGTCGGGTAGATGACGTCCGTGCGCACAACCGAAATAACACCGGGCCGAATTGAGAAGATCGGCGACGCGTTGTTCAAGCAACCGCGCCGAGTCGGCCCGTAATAAGCGGGGTGTTCGCTGGGCATGGCTTGAAACACCTCAACGAGCGCGTAGTCACCGGGCGGGAAGCGCTTGTAGGCCAGCGCCACTGGCCTATGCTGGCTGTCGAGGTTGAGCTGATTGGGCGGCGCGTCATACGAGCCGCCATTGTAAAGGTGAAACTGGATCGCGTTGCCGACGAACTGACCAGTTTCTCGATCAACGCGGCGGAATATGTGCACGTAGTTCGAGGAATCCGCTGGAGCCGCCATGATCATGAGTGCTTCACCACCGTCGGGCTGGAAGCTGAGGTCTGTTGGCGCGCTGGCACAAGATGTGAGTGTAAACCAAGCTGCTGCCACAGCCGCAAATCCGAACTGTCTCATGCAATTTCCCATCGAGCGGCAAGTAATCTAAACTGAAGGCGCGACCCGTCAACCCGAGTTGCGCTGGGCTCGGGTGACGCGTTTTCGCTTGGCCATCTGCTCGCAAATTGTGAGCAGGGCTTGTGACGACACGCTAAGAAGCGAAGCGGCTGGGAGACTGCGCTCCGGTGTGGTTGCGGTTTCGTCATGATTGACAGCGAGGATCGGTCGTCACAAACTTGCGAGAAGCGAGGGAAATGCCATGAAATTTTCAAGACTTGCAGGCATCGTGATTTTGGCGGCGGCATTGTCTGGCTGCGCTTCGATCACGCGCGGGACCAGCGCGAATTTCACGATCCAGACGAGTCCGGCGGGCGCGCACGCTGCGTTATCGTCCGGTGAAACCTGCGCGGCCACGCCCTGCACATTACGGCGTCCGCGCAATCAGGGATTTACGGTGACGCTATCTCTGCCAGGATACCAAACGTCCACCCATGAAATTACCCATAACCGCACCACGGCTGGGACCTGGATTGGCATCGCCGGCGGTCCGATCAGTCTGGGCATCGATGCCGCAACTGGCGCCAGCCACAATTTGTTCCCAAATCCGCTTGTCGTGACGCTTGTACCGGTCGCCGCCCCAGCCGAGCCGGCGCCCGCGCCGTAAGTTTAAGCGGCGGGGGGCTGACAAGCGTCCGCGAACCCGCTATACCCCCTCCAACACATCGCTGATGCCTTCGATGAAGGCGCGGCGGCGGGCCTCGGGTCCGCCGCTTTTTTGTTAGTTTGGAGCCGGGCCTGAGAGCCACCAACCCCCTCGAGGAGCGCGTGATCGCGCTGATTGAGCCCAAAGCGGCCGAGCTTGGGCTTCGCATCGTGCGCGTGCGCGTGTCCGGCAATCGGCGCAAGCGGCTGCAGATCATGGCCGAGCGTCTTTCCGACGGTGAGATGAGCGTTGAAAATTGCGGGCGCTTGTCGCGGGCGCTGTCGCCGGTTTTCGAACTCGAGGACCCGATACCGGGCGGCGAGTACGACCTTGAAATTTCCTCCCCCGGCATTGATCGGCCGTTGATGCGGATCGAGGATTTCGTGCGCTTCAAGGGCCATGTCGCAAAGCTGGAAACCGCGGCGATGATTGACGGCCAGCGCCGCTTCAAGGGCGAGATCGCGGACGTCGAAGGCGATTGCATCGTGCTGGCGACTGAGCAGGGGCAGGCGCGGCTGCACTTTTCGGCGCTCTCCGATGCGCGCTTGGTGCTGACCGATAAATTGATTGAGCAGGATTTGAAACGAGCGAAGAAACAAGAGCCCCCCCTCCTCTGGAGGGGAGGGGGTAGGGGGCGGGGTGAAGCGCCGTCCTCTGAAATTGGCGAGGTGGCAAATGGCGCCAAAGCGAGCGCGCCCCCACGGCCAAAGTCGAGCATCACCCCACCCCCCGCTCCCTCCCCTCGAGGGGAGGGGGAGAAGAAAAGGAACGACCAATGAGCACTGGCATTTCCGCGAACCGGATGGAAATTCTGCAGATCGCCGACGCGGTGGCGCGCGAAAAATCCATCGAGAAGGAAATCGTCATCGGGGCGATGGAGCACGCGCTGCAAAAGGCCGCACGCTCGCGCTACGGCGCCGAGCACGACATCCGCGCCTCGATCGACGTCAAAACCGGCGAAATGACGCTGAAACGGGTGATGACCGTGGTCGACGAGAGCGTGCTCGATCCCGAGACCCGCCCGTTCAACCCGTCCACCGATATTATGCTGGACGTCGCGCTGAAAAGCGATCCCAGCGCCGTCCTTGGCAAGATGTATGAAGAGGGCCTGCCGCAGATCGAGTTTGGCCGCGTCGCCGCTCAGACCGCCAAGCAGGTCATCAACCACGAAGTGCGCGAGGCCGAGCGCGAACGCCAATACGGCGAATACAAGGATCGCGTCGGCGAAATCATCAATGGCGTGGTCAAGCGGGTCGAGTTCTACAACACCATCGTCGATCTTGGCCGCGCCGAGGGCGTGATCCGCAAATCCGAAGCGATCCCGCGGGAAAATCTACGCGTCGGCGACCGCGCCCGCGCCTACATTTACGACGTGCGTCGCGAAGCCAAGGGGCCGCAAATATTCCTGTCGCGCGCCAAGCCGGAATTCATGGCGCGCTTGTTCGCCCAGGAAGTGCCGGAAGTGTACGAAGGCGTGATCGAGATCAAGGCCGCCTCTCGCGATCCCGGCTCGCGCGCCAAGATCGCGGTGATCAGCCATGATTCATCGATTGATCCGGTTGGCGCCTGCGTCGGCATGCGCGGCGCGCGCGTGCAAGCGGTGGTCGGCGAACTGCAGGGCGAAAAGATCGACATCATCCCCTGGTCGTCCGATCCGGCGACTTTCATCGTCAATTCGCTGCAGCCGGCGGAAGTCTCCAAGGTGGTGCTCGATCCGGAAGAGGCGCGGGTGGAAGTGGTGGTCGCTGAATCGCAGCTCTCGCTCGCCATCGGCCGGCGCGGGCAAAACGTGCGCCTGGCTTCACAGCTTACCGGCTGGTCGATCGACATTCTGACCGAAGCCGAGGAGAGCGAGCGCAGGCAGAAAGAGTTCGCCACGCGCACCGAATTGTTCGTGCGTGCGCTTGAAGTCGATGAGATGTTCGCGCAATTGCTTGCTTCCGAAGGCTTCGAGACGGTGGAGGAAATCGCCTTCATCGATCAGATGGAATTGGCGGCGATCGAGGGCTTGAACGAGGAGATCGCCAGCGAATTGCAAGCGCGGGCGCAGGAATTTCTCGACAAACTCGCCGCTGAGCTGGAAGCCAAACGGCTTGAGTTGGGCGTCGAGGACGCGCTGAAGCACGTGCCGGGACTGACCGGTAAAATGTTGGTTGCGCTAGGACACAAAGGCGTGCTGACGCTCGATGATTTCGCCGGCCTGATTGGCGACGATCTGCGCGGCTATTTCGAGGTCAAGAACGGCGAGCGCACGCGCGAGCCCGGGGTGCTGGAGGAGTTTCAGCTTTCCCAGGAGCAAGCCGACGCGCTGGTGCTCAATGCGCGCATTGCCGCCGGCTGGATCGAGGCGCCGCCCGAGCCCGAGCCGGAAGCGGTTGAAGAAGGAGCCGGCGACGATGCCGCCAGCGTCTTCCGGAAATGACCGCCGACGTGGGCGCGAGCGCCGTTGCATCGTCAGCGGCGAGAGTTCTGCCGAAGCGCGGCTGATCCGGTTCGCCCTGGCGCCGGACGGGGCAATCGTCGCTGACGTGGCCGCGAAGCTCCCGGGCCGCGGCGCGTGGGTGCGGGCCGACCGCGCCAGCATCGAACAAGCCAGCCGCAAGGGCGCATTTGCGCGCGCGTTCAAAGCCAACGCCAAGGCGTCCGAGGATTTGGCCGACCGGGTTGAGCAAGCGTTGGCGCGGCGTTGCCTGGAGCAACTCGGCCTGATGCGCCGCGCCGGCGCCTTGGCGCTGGGGGCTGCCCAGGTGGAGGGCGCCTTGCGATCTCGGCCGGCGCTGCTGCTGCTGGAGGCCAGCGACGGCGCTCGGGAGGGCCGCGAAAAGTTCATGGCGCTGCATATCGGGCTCTGGGGAGCGCCGCCGCCGGCGGTGGGCTGCTTTGCCGCGGACGAATTGGGCGTGGCGCTGGGGCGCGAACGTGTGATACATGCTTGCTTGCTACAAGAGCGTATGGCGCTGGCCTGGGCGGTGGACATTGGCCGCCTCGCGGGATTTCGCGCCATCGTTCCAGGCTCTTGGCCCGATTCCTGGCGCTTTCACGGATGGGGACTGGGCGACGCGGACGCGGAACACTCGGTTCGCGCACGCGCCGAGGCGTTGGATATTTAACAGCGCAGCTGATGCGCGAGATTTGGATTGGCGAACCGGACTGCATGACTGACGGCAACGAACAAAAAGAAACCGGCAGCGGCCGCAAGCCGCTCACGCTCACCCGCACGGCGAGCGCGGGCACGGTGCGGCAAAGTTTTTCGCACGGCCGCACCAAGCAAGTGGCGGTCGAGGTGCGTGAGAAGCGTTCGGTCACACGCCCAGGCGTAGCCGCCGCGGCGCCGGCAGCGGGCGCGGGTGTGCCGCCGCCGCTGCGCGCGCGCGTCGTTGCTCCGGCTGCGGCGGCGGAGCCGAAGCCGCCCGCCGGAGCGGTCAATGACGCCGAAGCGCGGCGCCGCGAGGAAGCGGTGCGTCGCTCGCTCGCCGAGCGCGAAGCGCGAGAGCAGCGCATGCTCGCGGAACAAGAACAACACCGCGCGCTTGACGACGCGCAGCGCCGCATGGCCGCGGAAGCCGCCGCGCTTGACGCCGAGTCCGAGGCGCGCCGCCGCGCCGAGGCCGGGGAAACCGAAATTCCGGTCGCCGCCGAAAGCGCCAGGGCGCAAGCGCCGGGCGCCGTGGAGGCGGCGCCCGCTCCGGTTCGCGAGCAAAGCGACCTGCTGGGCGATTTGGGCGGGCGGCTGAAATCGGCGCGTCGGCCATTGGCGCCGCCGCCGGTCAAGCCCGCCAAGAAGGGCGAGCCCAAACGCCGCGAAGGCAAGCTCACGCTCGACATGGTCGAGCGCATTACCGAAGGCGATGACGACCGCGTGCGTTCACTCGCCGCCTTCCGCCGCGCGCAGCAAAAGGAAAAAGAGCGCCGCGCCAAGCTGACCGGCGGCGGCGAGCGCGAGCGCGTCACCCGCGAAGTGATCATCCCCGAGACCATCACCGTGCAGGAATTGTCGAACCGCATGGCGACGCGGGTTGCCGACATCATCAAATTCATGATGCGCCAAGGCCAAATGCTCAAGCAAAGCGATGTGCTTGACGCCGACACCGCGGAATTGATCGCCACCGAGCACGGCCACAGCGTCAAGCGCGTCGCCGAGTTCGATATCGAATCCGGCTTGGATGGGCCGATCGAAGACAGTGAAGAGAATTTGCAGCCGCGCCCGCCGGTGGTGACGGTGATGGGCCATGTCGATCACGGCAAGACCTCGCTACTCGATGCGCTGCGCGAAACCGATGTCGCCGCCGGCGAACATGGCGGCATCACTCAGCACATCGGCGCCTATCAGGTGCGGGTGAAGAGCGGCCAGCGCGTCACCTTCCTCGATACGCCGGGCCACGCCGCGTTTTCGGCCATGCGCGCGCGCGGCGCGAAGGTAACCGATATCGTGGTCCTGGTCGTAGCGGCCGATGACGGCGTGATGCCGCAAACGATCGAGGCCATCCATCACGCGCGCGCTTCCGGCGCGCCGATCATCGTCGCCATCAACAAGGTCGATAAGGAAGATTCCAACCCGACCCGCGTGCTCACCGATCTGCTGCAACACGAGATCGTCACCGAGACGCATGGCGGCGATACGCTGTCGGTGGAAGTGTCGGCGCTGAAGAAAACCGGGCTCGACAAATTGGTCGAGACCATCCTGCTGCAAGCCGAAGTTCTGGATCTGAAGGCCAATCCTGATCGCCCAGCCGAAGCCGCCGTGATCGAATCCAAACTCGATCGCGGCCGCGGCACGGTGGCGACGGTGCTGGTGCAGAAAGGCACGCTGAAGCGCGGCGATATCGTCGTCGCCGGCAGCGCTTGGGGCCGCGTGCGCGCGCTCACCAATGAACGCGGGCAGGCGCTGCAGGGCGCCGGCCCTTCCGAGCCGGTAGAAGTCATGGGCCTGGAAGGCGTGCCCGATCCGGGCGATGTGCTCAACGTGGTAGAGAACGAAAATCGCGCCCGTGAAGTGGCCGATTATCGTCTGCGCGCGCGCCGCGAGCGCACCACCGTAAGCGCCGGCGCCGCCGTGCGAACATCGCTTGAATCGATGATGGCCAAGTTCAAGGATTCCACCGCCAAGGAATTGCCGATCCTGATCAAGGCCGACGTGCAAGGCTCGGCCGAGGCCATTGTCGGCTCGCTCGATAAGTTGGCGCATGAGGAAGTGCGCGCACGCGTCGTGCTCTCCGGCGTCGGCGCGATCAACGAATCCGACGTGCAATTGGCCAAGGGTTCGGGCGCGCCGATTATCGGCTTCAATGTCCGCGCCTCCAAGGAAGCGCGCGATCTGGCCGAGCGCGAGGGTGTGGAGATCCGCTATTACGCCATCATTTACGACCTGATCGACGATATAAAAGGCGTGATGTCGGGCATGCTCGCCCCGCACATGCGCGAGACCTTCCTTGGCAACGCTTCGGTGCTGGAAGTGTTCAACATCTCGAAAGTGGGCAAGGTTGCCGGCGTTCGCGTCACCGATGGCGTGGTGCGCAAGGGGGCCAAGGTCCGCATTTTGCGCGAAAACGTGGTGATCCAGGAGATGGGGACGTTGACGACGCTGAAGCGCTTCAAGGAAGAAGTGAACGAGGTCATTAACGGCCAGGAATGCGGCATGAGCTTCGGTCAATTCCAGGACATCAAGCAAGGCGATGTTATCGAATGCTTCAATGTCGAAGTGGTGCAACGCTCGCTCTGAGGCGTGAGGCTTATGCGTTTTGGATTTGTCCTTGCGGCCGCGTTTGCAATGCTGTTGTCCGGCTGCGGCGGCGAACAGGAAGCCAGCGAAGCGCCGCAAGTGCGGCCCTCGACCGTGGTCGAACCGGAAACCCGGGTCGATACGGTGCCGCAGGAAGAGCCAGGGGTTGCCCGTTCGCTGTGGCGGGCCGCCAGCGAGCAGGCCAGAGCCGTGGCGGGAAATTTGCGCGTCAGCCTTGAGGGCGCGCGCGGCGGCCCAGTTGTGTTCGCCTTCGCCAACGGCGTCACCATTCGGGCGCAGCCTTATGACGTCACCGCCGCCGATACGCGCTCCGGCGTCGGCGGACAGAGTTTTGCCGCTGTCCTGGGCGGCGACCCGCGCGTCGATGTCTATCTCTATCGCGTGCTGGATGAGAACGTTACCCGAAGCGCGGCCAGAGGCGGGCTGTGCGGCGATAAACGCACCCGCAATCTGGCGGTGAGCGAGTTTGTCGACGGCAGCGGCCGCTGGGTGTTCAAGGTCGCGGCGTTTCGCGGCGAGGCGACGCCCCCCTCCAGCGCCGATCCGGAAATCTGCAATTCCTACGCGTACACGGCGCAATAGATGAAAACGAATGCAAGGGGCCAGGCGAGCGGTGCGCCCTCGCAACGTCAATTGCGCGCTGGCGAATTGGTGCGCCACAAGCTGGTGGAGATTGTCGCGCGCGAGGAACTCCGCGATCCGGATTTGCTGGGCGTGTCGATCACCATCGGCGAAGTCCGCGCCTCGCCCGATCTGCGGCACATGACGGTTTTCGTCTCCGCGCTCGGCCCCGGCGATGCGAAATTGATCGCGAATGGCCTGACGCGCTGCGCGCGCTTCTTGCGCGGCAAGCTCGGGCGCATGGTGGATTTGCGGGCCACCCCGGAGCTGCATTTTCAGCCCGACATTTCCTACGACGAAGCCCGCCACATCGACGAATTGCTCGCCAGCCCCGAAGTCGCGCGCGATCTGAAGCGGGAGGAGGAGGAGTGAGGTTGCGCTTATTCATCATTGCGCGCCGAACGCGCGACAGCGTCCCTTCTCCCTTGCGGAGAAGGTGGCCGCGGAGCGGCCGGATGAGGGGCGTTCCGGATACGCCAACGTCGGCGCGTTTCGCGCCCCTCACCCCCCAACCCCCTCCCCACAAGGGGGAGGGGGACGCATGAGCCGGCGCAAAAAGGGCGACGATGTTTCCGGCTGGGTCGTGCTCGACAAGGGCGAGGATATGACCTCGACGCATGCCGTGTCGGCCGTGCGGCGCATTTTCAATGCGCAGAAGGCTGGCCACGCCGGCACGCTCGATCCGCTGGCTTCGGGCGTGTTGCCGATCGCGCTTGGCGAAGCCACCAAGACCGTGCCCTGGCTGGTCGAGGCGCAGAAGACTTATCTGTTCACCATCAAATGGGGCCAATCCACCGACACCCAGGATCGCGAGGGCAAGGTGATCGGCGAAAGCGCGGCTCGCCCAGCGCCTGCGGCGATCAGCGCGGCGCTTGCCGGTTTTGTCGGCGAGATCGAGCAGATCCCGCCGCAATTTTCGGCGGTGAAGGTCGATGGCGAGCGCGCCTACGACCTCGCCCGCGCCGGTGAAACCCTCGAACTTGAGCCGCGCCTGGTGGTAGTGCATGAGGCGGAATTGACCGGAAGCGAGGGCGCGGATCTCGCCGATTTCCGCGTTCGGTCCGGAAAGGGCTTCTATATCAGGGCGTTGGTGCGCGATCTCGCCGCCAAACTCGGCGTCGAGGGCCATGTCTGGCGACTGCGGCGAACATCCGTGGGCCCGTTTCACGAAAGCAAAGCCGTGACCCTCGACGGGCTGGAAGATTTGCGCCATAAGGGCGCCGCGTTAGAACGCCTTATGCCCGTTGAGACCGCGCTGGCCGACATCCCGGCGCTGGCCATTAATGGGGAGGACGCGTTCAAGCTCAGACAGGGTCGGCCGATTGTGCTTCTGCCACACGTGGTGGAGGCGCTGCGGCCGAATTTCCGTCCCCGCACCATCGCCGGACAAGACGCGTCCCGCGCGGCGGTAGCCCTTTTCGAAGGCAAGGCGGTGGCGCTGGGCGACGTGCGGGCCGGCCAATTCAAGCCGTACCGCGTGTTTCATCTCTCAGACCAATAGAGGAGCCCGATGTCGATTACAGCAGAGCGCAAGCAAGCGCTGATCAAGGACAATGCCAAGGGCGCGAAAGATACAGGATCGCCCGAAGTTCAAGTCGCGATCCTTTCCGAGCGCATCAACAACCTCACCGAGCATTTCAAGACTCACAAGAAGGACAACCACTCGCGCCAAGGCCTGCTCAAAATGGTCTCGCAGCGTCGGCGGTTGCTGGATTACTTGAAAGACCGGCAAACCCCGCGCTACCAGGCGCTGATCGAAAAACTGGGCCTGCGCCGCTAGCGCAAACCCGCTCCCCCTCGCGCTTGCAGGGGAGGGGGCTCCCCGGCGAGCGCGCGGGTCCGGGGTAGCGTGGCCGACAGCGCTTGCAATCATCGCGCTTCGCGACAGCCGAAACTTCAGCGCGGACCGTCGCCTCCACGCCGCTGAACCCCCTCCCCTCACGGGGAGAGGGAATACCGAAGCGCAGCGGAATTCGCCGTTGCGCCATGCACGTATGACCGCGGCGGCGGGCAGGGGCCCGTTCGCCTGGAGTAGAAGTGATGTTCAATACCAAATCCGTTTCCATTGACTGGGCAGGGCGCACCTTGACGCTCGAAACCGGGCGCGTTGCGCGCCAAGCCGATGGCGCAGTATTCGCCACCTGGGGCGAGACCGCGCTGCTGGCCACCGCGGTGTTCGCCAAGGAAGCCAAGCCGGGCCAGGATTTTTTCCCGCTCACCGTCAATTACCAAGAGAAGTATTTCGCCTCCGGCCGCATCCCCGGGGGCTTTTTCAAACGCGAAGGCCGCCCGACTGAACGGGAAACCTTGCTCTCGCGTTTGATCGATCGCCCGATCCGGCCGCTGTTCGCCGATGGCTTCAAGAACGAAGTGCAGGTGATCATCACTGTGCTTTCGTGGGACAACGAAAACGAAAGCGACATTCTCGCCCTGGTGGCGGCGTCCGCGGCGCTGACGCTATCCGGCGTGCCGTTCATGGGACCCATCGCCGCCTCGCGCGTCGGCTGGATCGACGGCAAGCCGATGCTGAACCCAACCATCGAGCAAATGAAGTCGAGCGCGCTCGATCTGATCATCGCCGGCACCGCAAACGCCATCATGATGGTCGAGTTGCGAAGTGAAGGAGCTCACCGAGGCGCAAATGCTTTCCGCGCTGCAACTCGGCCACAAGGGCATGCAGCCAGTGATCGACGCGATCATCGAGCTTTCCGAGAAGGCCGCCAAGGAGCCGTTCGAGTTCGAACCCGCAGACCATTCCGAACTCAACGCCAAGATATCCAAGCTGGTCGGCCCTCGCCTCGGCGACGCTTATAAGGTCACCAAGAAGGATCAGCGTTATGCCGCCGTCGGCGCGCTGCGCGATGAGGCCAAGGCCGCCTTGGTGAAGAGCGAAGCAAACCCAAACGGCGTCGATGCCAATGTGTTCAAGGAAGTGTTCAAGTCGGTCGAGAGCGACATTGTCCGCGCCCGCATCGTTAAGGAGAAGGGCCGCATTGACGGCCGCGCCGTCGACAAAGTGCGCCCGATTGAAAGCATGGTCGGCTTCCTGCCGCGCACGCACGGTTCGGCGCTGTTCACGCGCGGCGAAACCCAAGCCATCGTTGTCGCGACATTGGGTACAGCCGAGGATGAGCAATTCATCGACGCGCTTTCCGGCACCACCAAGGAGCGCTTCATGCTGCATTATAATTTCCCTCCCTACAGCGTCGGCGAAACCGGCCGCATGGGCGGGGCAGGGCGCCGCGAAATCGGCCACGGCAAGCTGGCCTGGCGGGCGATGAAAGCGGTGCTGCCTACAAGCGAGCAATTCCCCTACACGGTGCGGCTCGTTTCCGAGATCACCGAGTCCAACGGCTCATCGTCAATGGCGAGTGTGTGCGGCGCTTCGCTTGCGATGATGGATGCAGGCGTGCCGATTTCCGCACCGGTCGCCGGCGTGGCCATGGGCCTCATCCTCGAGGATTACGGCTTCGAAGTGCTGACCGACATTCTCGGCGATGAAGATCATCTCGGCGACATGGATTTCAAGGTCGCCGGCACCGAGAAAGGCATCACGTCGCTGCAGATGGACATCAAGGTCGCCGGCATCACCGAGGAGATCATGAAGGTCGCGCTCGAGCGGGCGCATGCGGGCCGGCTGCATATTCTCGGCGAAATGGCCAAGGCCATGGACGCGCCGCGCGGCGAAGTCGGCAAGAACGCCCCGCGCATCGTGCAAATCTCCATCCCGGTCGACAAGATCCGCGACGTGATCGGCACGGGCGGCAAGGTGATCCGCGAAATCGTGGAAAAGACCGGCGCCAAGGTGAATGTCGAGGACGACGGCACGGTTAAGGTCGCCTCCGCCAATGCGGACTCGATTGAAGCGGCGGTGAAGTGGATCAAATCGCTGACCAGCGAGCCGGAAGTCGGCCAGATCTACGAAGGCAAGGTGGTGAAGGTGATGGAATTCGGCGCCTTCGTGAACTTCTTCGGCGCCAAGGACGGCCTGGTGCACGTCTCGCAATTGTCCAAGCAGCGCGTGGAAAAGCCGTCGGACTTCGTCAAGGAAGGCGACATGGTCAAGGTGAAGCTGCTTGGCTTCGACGATCGCGGCAAGACGCGGCTGTCGATGAAAGTGGTCGATCAGGCCACCGGCGCCGACATCTCCACCGGCGAGCCCGGCGAAGAAGACACTGGCGGCGGCGAACGTCCCCGCCGCAGCGAAGGCGGCGGCGGCGGCCACCGCCGTCGGCGCGACTAGGCGCTAACGCCACCCTATCTCCCCCTCGATGGGGGAGGTGGCCGCGAAGCGGCCGGAGGGGGTGCGTGCGCTGCGATTGAGGAAGACGCCTCTAAAGGCTCAGACGGAAACAACAGCGGGCCTCACCCCCTCAGTCGCGCTGCGCGCGACAGCTCCCCCATCGAGGGGGAGCGGGGGGGGGTGCCGGCGGTCCATAAAAGAAGCCCGCTTCGCAAGAGGCGGGCTTTCTGCTTTTGCCTAAGCAGCGATAGGATGCGTCAGCGTCGATAAGACTTGCAGGAGGCTCAGATGGGGCTGTTGGTTGGGCTTGGCGCGGGTGCCTTGGTTGGCGTGGTGGCTTGGGCGGTGCTGATAATCTTGCCAGAGACTTGGCAGCCGTCTCGCACGCCAATTGCTATCGTGTTTGCAATCGTGGCCGGACTGATTGGTGCAAATGCACCGACCCTGCGGTTTGTCGATGATGTTGAACGCGAACTACTTTCGTCAGAACGCACCGACGAAATGGCGGCGGCGTTCAAAGCGCGTGACCCCGAAGCATTCAGTGCTTTTGTCAATAACATTCGAGCCTCAATGCAGGGCGAGGATCGGTCGTTTGCTATTGATCGCGCGCGAAAGTCCATTATGGAGGCCGCGCGCCGGCGTATGGTTCATCTACCTGACGGATCAATCGTAGAATTCTATCATCTCTCTCGTGACGAGATGCGCGAACTCAGCCTGTCACGGCCAGACCTATGCTCGCAGTTGTTCCTGGGACAATCGCTGGGAGCCGCACCAATCATGCCCAGCGAAGCCTTGCAAAGGCGCGAGGAGCGGTTGTTGACGATGGCTTTTCGAGCGGAGGATTCTGCTGTGGTTCCGCTGACACGTGACGAACTGCAGATTGAAATGCAGGGCGTCGCAGAGCGGACCAGCGCCTTCGTCGGAGAGAGCTTTGACCTTCTGAGTTCCCGCGTGCCCCCTGCGGGCAGGGAGATAGAATACTGCCAAGCCGCAGCCGAGATGTTGAACCAAATGGCGGTCGTGCCTGAACCAGCGAGGTTTTTTGGTGGTGTGCAAGCCTTGGAGACGGAATTGCGGGCCCGCGCGGCGTCGACCAATAGCGCCCCATGACCTCCCTCGTCATCATCGCCCGTTTCGCGTCGCGGCCGGAATGCGTGGTGGCGCAGTCCTTGTTGCGGAGCGAGGGCGTGGAGACGTTGATGCCGGAGTTCAACGTGCTGATGGCTGAGCTTGATCCCTCGATGATGGAGCATGGCTGGCGGCTGATGGGGCGCGGTGAGGATGTGCTGAAAGCGCAGGAAATCCTGCGCGACGCGCAATTGGATGCGAGCGAATAATCGACAGAACCGGAGCGCGCCCATGAGCCAAAGTTTGTTCCAGATTCCGGCCGCGCCCTTGGTTTCCGTCAAGGGCGAGGCGGCGCGCTATCCGGTGCATAGAATCTTCTGCGTCGGGCGCAATTACGCGGCGCATGCGGCGGAAATGGGCGCCGAAATCGACCGCGAAGCGCCATTCTATTTCACCAAGCCGGCGACGGCGATTACGCCGAGCGGCGCGCAAATTCCCTATCCGCCGGGAACCGAGAATTACCATTACGAGATGGAACTGGTCGTTGCGCTTGGCGCAAACGCGTTCCGCGCGAGCTTGGCCGAGGCGAAACGCTCGATCTACGGCTACGCGGCCGGGCTCGACATGACCCGCCGCGATCTGCAACAGAACGCGCGTGCCAAGCAGCTGCCATGGGATTTTGGCAAGGCGTTCGAGCAATCGGCAATCATCGCCGAGATCACCAAGGCTGACGCGTTGGCCGAACTCGGGCCGCGGCGCATTTCTCTCAAGCTTGATGGCGCGCTGAAGCAGGATGCGCGTCTGTCCGATATGGTGTGGAGCGCGCCGGAGTTGATTGCGCATCTCTCTTGCTATTACCATTTGGCGCCGGGGGATTTGATTTATACCGGAACGCCCGCTGGCGTCGGTCCGCTCGCGCCAGGCAATGTGATTTACGGCGAGATCGACGGCCTGGCGCCAGTGTGCACTGACGATTCTCGGCGTCGGACTAATTCCGGATCCTACAGCAGCCAAAGGTAAGGCGCCGGCTCGCCGCGCGCGAGGGCTGTCGCCGATGCTGGCCGCGCAATCAGCGCGTTGGATTTCGCGAACACTGACAGAAGCGAGGAATCCTCGCGCCTCAAACGCATGCAAAACGCCATCGTCGTCGAGCGCGGCGCGCAGATAAGTTTCCCGCGCGCCGTTTGCCGCCAAAGGCGCGGCAAGCGCGGCCTGGCGCGTGCGTGTGCATGGCGATGGATCGCGGCCCAGCATCGCTTCGAGCAAGGGCCGCAGAAACAGCGCCGCGCAGACAATCGCCGAGGCCGGATTGCCCGGAAGCCCCAGCACCATTCCCGCCGATGAAATGCCAAACCAGGTCGGCTTTCCCGGCCGCACCGCGATTTTGTCCACCAGCGTCTCGATACCGAGGCGCCGCAGCGCCGCGCGCGCATGATCGTGCGGCCCAACCGAAGCCCCGCCGATCAGCACCAGCAGATCGGCCGTCGTCGAACGCAGCTTGCGCGGCGCTCACGATCGCGTCCTCACTCGTCGGGCAAGGAGGGAAGGCGCTTGCTTTCACCGCCCCAAAGCTCAACCAGCCCGCGCACCGCGAATGAGCCGGATTCGTAAACCTGGTCCTCGCCCGCCGCGCAGCCAGGCGCGACAATCTCATCGCCGCCCGCCAGCACAACGATGCGCGGGCGGCGTACAACGTCAACCGCGCCAAACCCAGCGCTCGCTGCCAATGCGATCGCGATCGGATCGAGCCTCCGCCCCGAGTTCAAGCAGCAGCGCGCCAGCGCAGAAATCGCCGCCGCGCGGGCGCACATGGCGGTCTTTTTCAACCCGCGCGCCGAGCAAGCGCGCGCCGGAGATGTTCGCTTCTTCCTGGATCAGCACGCCATCGGCGCCGGGCGGCAGCGGCGCGCCGGTGGAAATGCGCACCGCTTCGCCAGGTACAAGCGCGCGCGGAAACCGCCGGCCGGCCGCGGATTCGCCGACGATAACGTAGTCGCGCGCTTCGGGCGCGCTGGCGAACGCATAGCCATCCATGGCCGAAGCGGCAAACGGCGGTTGATCGCGCGTTGCCTTGAGCGGCCCGGCAAGAACGCGGCCAAGGGCATGTTCGATGGGAATAGTCTCGGTCGGGAGCGGGCTCACCGCCGCCCAGCATGATCGCGCGCGCTTCGGCGACGGTTTTCATGTTGTCTGGCGCCGATAATCGCCGGAGGCGCCGCCACTTTTTTCCAGCAGCCGCACGCGCTCGATACTCATGTCGCGGTCGATCGCTTTCAGCATGTCGTAAATCGTGAGGCAGGCGACGCTGACGGCGGTGAGCGCTTCCATCTCAACCCCGGTTCGCCCATGGGTGCGCGCGCGGGCGGTGATGGCGAAGCCGGGCAGCGTCTGGTCTGGTTCGATCTTCACATCGATGAAATTGAGCGGCAGCGGATGACACAAGGGGATGAGTTCGGAGGTACGCTTGGCCGCCATGATGCCGGCGAGTTCGGCGATCGCACGCACGTCGCCCTTCTTGGAATCGCCAGCGAGCGCATGCGCGAGCGTTGCCGCCTCCATGCGTATGGCGCCTTCGGCCAACGCCTCGCGCGTGGTTTCGGCCTTGCCGCCGACATCGACCATGCGGACGCGGCCTTCCGGGTCGAGATGCGTGAGCGGCTTTTTCATCTTCAAGCTTCCATCAGGCGCGGCATCAATTCGACCATATTGCACGGCAAATGGCGGCTATCGAGTTGCCAGCGTATCACCTTGTCCCAGCCGTCTTTACAGGCGCCGTTCGAACCGGGCAGGCAGAAAATGAAAGTGCCGTGCGCGAGGCCCGCGCAGGCGCGCGATTGCAGCGTCGAGAGGCCGACGCTGGCGTACGAAACCAAATGCCAAATCGTTTGGAAGCCGTCGATTTCCTTGTCGAACAGGGGCCTAACCGCTTCCGGCGTAACGTCGCGGCCGGTAAGGCCGGTGCCGCCAGTGGTGAGGATGACATCGATTTCGGCATCGGCGATCCAGGCTTGCAGCGCCGCGCGGATGGCGGGCGCTTCGTCCTTGCTCCAGGCGCGGGCGGCGAGCAGGTGGCCGTCGCGTACAATACGGTCGGCGAGCACTTTGCCGGAAGTGTCGCTCTCCTCGTCGCGCGTATCGGAAATCGTCAGCACGGCGATGCGCACCGGCTTGAAGATTGCGGTTTCCGAGAGGCGTCCGCCGGCGGGGGGAAGGTCGCTCATTGCCCTTGCTCTCTTTCATGCGCGGCGCGGCGCTGGCGATCTTGTTCGGTCGGCTCGATCCAATGGGCGCCGTCCTCGCGTCCTTCGCGTTTCCAGAACGGCGCATCGGTCTTGAGAAAATCCATCATTGCCTCGACCGCCGCGAACGCCTCCGCCCGGTGCGCGCTCTTTGCCGCCACCAAGACAATCGCTTCGCCCGGCGCGACGCGGCCGACGCGGTGGATCACCAATATATCTTGGATGTCATAGCGATCGACAATGGTTTGCCCCAGCCGAGCAATAATTTTCTCGGTGAAGCCGGGATAATGTTCAAGCTCCAGCCACGCGACCGGCCCGTGCGCGCCCGACGAACGGCAATAGCCGACGAAGTTCGCCAGCGCGCCGATGCTTGGGTCGCCGCCGCGGAAGCGCGCGAGTTCGGCGGCCTCGTTGAAGGGCGTGGGTGTAAGCGCAATGCGCATGGGTTTGGGCGCCAGCTTCACAAAATGAGCGCCAGAGCCGCAACGCCAAGCACCGCACCCAGCGCCCGCAACATCAGCGCGCGATCGAACTTAGCGAGGCTGAGCCCCGCGCCAATAATCGCGCCGGCCATCGCGGCGCCAAGCAAAGCGGGGAGAAAAGTGGGTAAGCTGGCCAAGGATGTCCAGCGCCCCGCCAAGCCGGCGACGGAATTGACGACGATGAAGCACGCCGCGATCCCCGCCGCCTTTTGCGGGTCGGCCCAGCGCGCGAACACTAGCAGCGGCGAGAGGTAGACGCCGCCGCCAATGCCGGTGAACCCGGCAAGCGCGCCGAGCCCGAGCCCGGTCGGCAAGGCGACTAGCGGCGAGGGCGCGCGGGTTTCGGCGTTGGCGTCAAGCTTTGGCCAAATCAGATAACGCAGCGCCGCCGCCGCGAGCGCAATTGCGAGCAGCGGGCGGTAATAAGCCTCGGGAACGTCGATGCGGCCGGCGAAAAACGCGGCAGGCACGGCGGCGATGGCGAACGGCCAGAAGGTCGCCCAGTCAAAGCGCCCGGCGCGCACGAAGCGGAACGCGGCAAAACCAGCGACGACGATGTTCAGCACCAAGGCCGCGGGCCGGATTTGCTCCGGCGCAAGCCCGGCGAGCGCCATGATGGCGATGTAGGCCGAGGCCCCGCCATGGCCGACCGAGGAGTACAACACCGCCGCTATGCCGATTGCGAGCGAAAGCAGAAAGAGGGTTTGCGCCTCCATCTCAACCTCCGCTCAGCGGCGGCATGAACGCGATCTCGCGCGCGCCTTCGATGCTGGCGTCGGCGGCGGCCATGATCTGGTCGATCGCGACGCGCACTTCCGGCGCCGCCAGGGTTTCGCCGAGCGCTGGATTAGCCGCGCCCAACAGCGCCCGCAATTCCGCTACCGAACCCCCGCCGTCGGCGACGTCGATTTCGCTGGCGCCGGCAATGTCTCGCAATCGCCCGAAAAACAGAACCCGCACCATCTCAGCCGCCCGTCATTGACATATGGCGCGCGAGCGCGGGGGCCGCGCCGAAATCGCGGATGATGAAATCATGCGCCTCCGGCTTGCGCGCAAGCCCGGCGCGCAGCAAAGCGGCAAGCTCCCCGTCGCTGGCGCCGGCGCGCATGGCGGCGCGGAAATCGACGTGCTCGTCGCGGCCGAGGCAAAGATAAAGCCGCCCGGTGCAGGTCAGCCGCACGCGATTGCAGGCGGCGCAGAAAGTGTGTGAGAGCGGAGTGATGAAGCCGAGGCGCCCGCCAGTTTCGCGCACGCGCACGTATTTGGAGGGACCGCCGGTGGTATCGGAGATATCGGTGAGGGTCCAGAAACTCGCCAGCGTATCGCGCAAGTCGGTCAGAGAAGCGAATTGATCGGTGCGATCCTGCTCGATTTCGCCGAGCGGCATGGTCTCGATCAGGGATACGTCCATCTCCCGCGCATGCGCGAACTCGATCAAAGCGGGAATTTCGTGCAGATTGTCGTGCTTAAGCGCGACAATGTTGAGTTTGACATGAAGGCCCGCCGCCCGTGCGGCCTCAATGCCTTGCAATACCGCACTCAATTGATCGCGCCGCGTGATGCGAATGAAGGTCTCGCGGTCGAGCGTGTCGAGCGAAACATTGATGCGGTGAATGCCGGCCTCGGCGAGCGCGGCCGCGAATTCGGCAAGCCGCGTGCCATTCGTGGTGAGCGTTAATTCATCAAGATCGCCAGCGCGGACATGGCGCGAGAGCGCGCGGATCAGCACCAGCACGTCCTTGCGCACTAGCGGCTCGCCCCCGGTGAGGCGCAGCTTGCGCACACCTTGGCCAATGAAAACCGCGCAGAGGCGGTCTAACTCCTCAAGGCTGAGCACGTCGGGCTTTGGCAAGAATTGCATTCGCTCGGGCATGCAATAACTACAGCGCAGGTCGCAGCGATCAGTCACTGAAACGCGCAGATAGCTGATCACGCGTCCGAACGGGTCGATCAAAGCTGGCGGCGACGCTTCTGTCATGGCAAGTTCCGACCATGACGCGGATCGGTTACGTGGCGGCGATCATGGCCGGCGGCGCAAGCAGCCGCTTCGGCGGCGATAAGGCGATGGCCGAGCTTGGCGGCGCGCCCATGATCGCGCACGTGGCGCGCGCGCTCGGCGGCGAGGCGCTGGCGATAGTCGGCCATGCCGGTGCGGCGGCAATGCTTGGAGCGGAAAATCTCGTCGATGCTCCGGAGCGATCGCAGGGCCGCTCGCTGGCGTGCTGGCGGCGCTGGACTGGGCGGAGCGTTTGCAAGCGCCCTGGCTCATCACCGCGCCGTGCGACGCGCCGCTGCTGCCGCACGATCTTGCCGCCAAGTTGATCGATGCGGCCGAACGCGCCGAGGCCAGCGCCGCTTACGCATGCACCAGCGAGGGCCCGCACGCTTTGTGCGCCGCCTGGCGGCCTGGTTTGGCCGCTGTCCTGCGTCGATATTTCGCCGATGGGGTTCATCCTCCAGTCCGCGATGTCGCGCCCGATGCGGTGCGCGTCAAGTTTGACGATGTTACCGCATTTCTCAACGTGAATACCAGCGAGGATCTGCGCTTGGCGCAGGCGCGGCTGGGCGTGAAGGCGCGGGCCCGTCAGGTCTTCGCCCGTCAATTTCGCGACGGCCGCGGCGACATTGGGCGTCAAGCCCCGCGCCGCCAGCGTCCAGATGCGCCAGGATCTGCGCCCGCATGCGCGGGTCCCAGAATTTTTTCAGATGATCGGCGACGCCCGCGACCATCGCTTCATCGCCCTGGGCGGCGAAAAATTTGCCGATCTGGTTGGCCATGTAGATGAGTTTTTCGATCTTCATCGCGACGATCCGTTCGCCATGGGTGAACACTTCCAGCCCATTCTCGCGCACAATGCCGCAGACACAGATATTGGCCGCCTCCGCCTCGCGCAACGCCAATGCTGTCGGCGCCGAAATCGCCGCCAGCACAGGCGCGCCGACATGCGCGGCTTTCTGGATCAGCTCGATGGAGACGCGACTGGTCATCAGCACCACGCCATCGCGCGCCATTGCGTCCCTGCGCGCGCAAGCGCGCCGATCAATTTGTCGAGCGCGTTGTGCCGGCCGACGTCTTCGCGCAGCGCGACCAAGCCTTCGCCGGAGTATAGAACGCCGCCGCATGCACGGCGCGGGTTTCGCGGTAGAGAAATTGCAGCGGCGCAAGCAACGCCATGGCGGCGAGGATTTCCTCCCCGTCAATGCGGAATTCGCTGTGCACCGGCGTGATTGGGGGTAAAGCTTGTTCCAGGCTCTCCACCCCGCACAACCCGCAGCCCACTGGCCCCGCGCGCTTGCGCCGACGCTGCGCATGCAGCGACCGCGCGCCCTCCTTGAGCCAAAGCCGCGCTTCGATGCCGGGCTCCTCGTTCCGCGATTTCCAGTTGGCGAATGCGCCGAGGGGGTGAGCCAGCCCTTCGCTCAGCGCAAAGCCGTAAGCGAATCCTCCGATCAGCGGGCGGGCCATCATCACCGCCTCCGCCGCCTTCGGCGACGAAGGCGATCGCCGTCCCTTCGGGCAGGGAGCGCGCGCCCTCCCAGACGCCGGTCACGAATGGCGTGGTGCGCGGCGACCGGGCCTGCGGTCATCGCAAAGCCGAAAACGAAATCCGCCAGGTCGGCCGGCGTCGCCATCATACCGCCTCGGCGAAACAGTCGACGACCAAAGCATCGCGGTTTCTCCGGCACGCTACGCGCTTCCGTGGATACGGCGCCGTTGCGAGGATCAATGAGTTGCAAGTGGTCGCGATCATTTCGCGACGAGTGGCGCCACCCGCCGGCTGCGCTCGCTCAGCGCCTCGTACTCTTCCTGCCATTTGGTCGGGCCGTTCGAGGGCGAGACTTGCACGGCGGTGACTTTGTATTCCGGGCAATTGGTGGCCCAGTCGGAATATTCGGTGGTGACGACATTGGCCTGCGTGTCGGGGTGGTGGAAAGTGGTGTAGACCACGCCGGGCGCGACGCGGTCGGTCACTGTGCAGCGCAACGCGGTTTCTCCGGCGCGGCTGGCGAGCTTGACCCAGTCGCCGTCGTTCAGCCCGCGATTTTCCGCGTCATGGGGATGGATTTCGAGCAGATCCTCTTCGTGCCAAACGACATTCGCCGTGCGCCGCGTCTGGGCGCCGACATTGTACTGGCTGAGCACGCGCCCGGTGGTGAGCAGCAGCGGAAACCGCGCCCCAGTGCGCTCATCGGTGGCGACATATTCGGTCAGCATGAAACGGCCCTTGCCGCCCACGAATTGGCCGGCATGCATCACCGGCGTTCCCTCGGGCGCTTTCTCGTTGCACGGCCATTGGATCGAGCCCAGTTCGTCGAGCTTGTCGAAGCTCACGCCAGAGAAAGTCGGCGTAGTCGCGGCGACTTCATCCATGATCTGCGAAGCGTGGGTGTAGGCCATCTTGTAGCCGAGCGCATTGGACAAGAGCTGGGTGACTTCCCAGTCCTCGTAGCCATTCTTCGGGGCCATCACCTTGCGCACGCGCTGGATGCGGCGTTCGGCGTTGGTGAAGGTGCCGTTCTTTTCCAGGAAGGTCGAACCGGGCAAGAAAACATGCGCGTAATTGGCGGTTTCGTTCAAGAAGAGATCGTGCACGATCACGCATTCCATCGCCGCGAGGCCTTCGCTGACGTGGCTCGTGTTCGGATCGGATTGCAGAATATCCTCGCCCTGAATGTAGATGCCCTTGAAACTGCCATCGATGGCCGCGTCGAGCATGTTGGGGATGCGCAGGCCCGGTTCGCGCTCGAGCTTTACGTTCCACAAATTCTCGAACACCGCGGCCGCGGCGTCGTCGGAAACGTGGCGATAGCCGGAAAATTCGTGCGGGAACGAGCCCATGTCGCAGGCGCCCTGCACATTGTTCTGCCCGCGCAGCGGGTTCACGCCCACGCCAGGCCGGCCGATATTGCCGGTCGCCATGGCGAGATTGGCGATCGCCATCACCGCTGTGGTGCCCTGGCTGTGTTCGGTGATGCCGAGCCCATAATAGATCGCGCCATTGGCCCCAGCAGCGAATAGCCGCGCCGCAGCGCGCAGATCGGCTGCGGGAACGCCCGTGGTTTTTTCCAGCGCCTCCGGCGACCAGCGTTGTTCAGACACGAACGCGGCCCAGGCCTGGAAGCCCTCCCAATCGCAGCGTTCGCGCACGAAAGCTTCGTCGGCCAGGCCTTCGGTGACAATCACGTGCGCCAGCGCGGTCAGCACCGCGACATTGGTTCCCGGCAACAGCGGCAAATGATGCGCGGCTTCCACGTGCGGCATGCGCACCAAATCGATGCGGCGCGGATCGATGACGATGAGCTGGGCGCCTTGGCGCAGGCGCTTCTTCATGCGCGAAGCGAACACCGGGTGCGCGTCGGTCGGGTTGGCGCCGATGACGATCATGACGTCGGTGTGCTCGACCGAATCGAAATCCTGGGTGCCGGCTGAGGTTCCGAACGTAGTTTTCAGCCCGTAGCCGGTCGGTGAATGACAAACGCGCGCGCAGGTATCGACATTGTTAACCCCGAACGCCGCGCGCGCGAGCTTCTGCACCAGGAACGTCTCTTCATTGGTGCAGCGCGAGGAGGTGACTGCGCCGATCGCCGCCTTGCCGTGCTTGGCCTGGATGCGCCTCAGCTCGGACGCGGCGTAAGCGATGGCTTGATCCCAGGAAACTTCGCGCCACGGGTCGGCGATGCGCTCGCGGATCATCGGCTTGAGCACGCGCTCTTTGTGGCTGGCATAGCCCCAGGCGAAGCGGCCCTTGACACAGGAGTGCCCGCGATTGGCCTTGCCGTCCTTGTAGGGGACCATGCGCACCACTTCCTCGCCGCGCATCTCCGCCTTGAACGCGCAGCCGACGCCGCAATAGGCGCAAGTGGTGACCACCGAATGTTCCGGCACGCCGATCTCGATCAGGGATTTCTCAGAGAGCGTCGCGGTCGGGCAGGCCTGCACGCAGGCGCCGCAGGAGACGCATTCGCTGTCGAAGAAATTCTCTCCCGCGCTGGCGGATATTTTCGAGTCAAAGCCGCGGCCCTCCACCGTCAGCGCGAACGTGCCCTGCACTTCTTCGCAGGCGCGCACGCAGCGTGAGCAGACGATGCATTTCGAGCCATCGAAGGTGAAGTACGGATTGCTTTCATCCTTGGGCGCATTGAGGTGATTTTCCCCGGCATAGCCGTAGCGCACTTCGCGCAGACCCACCGCGCCGGCCATGTCCTGCAATTCGCAATCGCCGTTGGTGGGGCAGGTGAGGCAATCGAGCGGATGGTCGGAGATGTAAAGCTCCATCACGCCCCGGCGCAGCTTGGCCAGAAGCGGCGTTTGCGTGCGCACTTTCATGCCGGGCGCAACCGGGGTAGTGCACGAAGCCGGGGTGCCGGCGCGGCCCTCGATCTCCACCAGGCACAGCCGGCACGAGCCGAAGACTTCCAGCATATCGGTGGCGCAGAGCTTGGGTACTTGCGTTCCAGCCATGCGCGCCGCGCGCAGGATCGAAGTTCCGGCGGACACCGTAACGGTGCGGCCGTCGATATCGAGCGTGACGCTTTCGGCCGAGGCTTTCGCCGGTGTGCCATAATCGGGTTCGTGGACCAGGGTCATGGGGCGCCCCGCTCCCCCTCGATAGAAACACCAGTTAACCGAAGTCGTGACTGGGAAAATCTCTCCGTCATTCCGGGGCCGCCGCAGGCGGAACCCGGAACCCAGGGGCCGCGGTTGCGATGGTAGCCCCTGGGTTCCGGATCGCGCTGCGCGCGTCCGGAATGACGGAACCGGTGAGTTCGTGGAGGACCGAGGTTTCGGGCCGTTGGTAGGAGTGCATTTGTGATCATCGTTTTGCGCCGACGCTATTGTGCGCCACATCGCCGCCAAAATCTTCAGGGAAATGCCGCAAGGCGCTCATCACCGGGTAGGGGGTAAAGCCCCCCAGGGCGCAGAGCGAGCCGAGTTTCAGCGTCTGGCAGAGGTCCTCGATCAGGGCGAGATTGGCGTCGCGGTTTTCCCCCGCCAGGATGCGGTCGATCACTTCCTGGCCGCGCACCGAGCCGATGCGGCAGGGCGTGCACTTGCCGCAGCTTTCGATGGCGCAAAACTCGAGCGCAAAGCGCGCTTGCGCGGCCATGTCGACGCTGTCGTCGAAAACCACAATGCCGCCATGGCCAATGAGGCCGTCACGCGCGGCGAAAGCTTCGTAATCGTAAGGCGTGTCGAACAAAGCCGGCGGAAAATAAGCGCCCAGCGGCCCGCCGCACTGCACCGCGCGAACAGGCCGGCCCGTCGCCGTTCCCCCGCCAATGTCGTTGACGATTTGGCCGAGCGTCAGCCCGAACGGCGCCTCGTAGAGCCCGGGCCGCTTCACATTGCCGGCAAGCTGGATCGGCATGGTCCCGCGCGAACGGCCATGGCCGAGCGCGGCGTAGGCCTCAGCGCCGTTGGCCATGATCCAGGGCGTTGTCGCAAGCGTCAGCACGTTGTTGATCACGGTCGGCATGCCGAACAGGCCCGCATGCACCGGCAAGGGCGGCTTGGCGCGCACTTGCCCGCGCTTGCCTTCGAGGCTTTCAAGCAGCGCGGTTTCCTCGCCGCACACATAAGCGCCCGCGCCGATGCGCAACTCTATGTCGAATGCATGGTTCGGTCCGAACGCGTGGGGGCCGAGCCCGCCGGTCGCGCGCACGGCGGCGAGCGCTTTCGCAAAAGTCGCATTGGCGTGCGGATATTCCGAGCGCGAATAGACGAACGCTTTGCCCGCTCCGATGGCGAAGGCGGCGATGGCGATGCCTTCGATCAGCGCCATCGGATCGCCTTCCATCAGCATGCGGTCGGCGAACGTGCCGCTGTCGCCTTCGTCGGCGTTGCAGACCACATATTTGCGCGGGCCGCTCGCGTCCGCGGCCCCTTTCCACTTGATGCCGGCGGGAAAGCCCGCCCCGCCGCGCCCACGTAATCCTGACTGAGTGATCTCCTCGATGGTGGCGGCGTAACCAATTTCCAGCGCGCGTTTCAGCCCTTGCAGCCCGCCATGCGCCACATAATCCTCAACCGAAAGCGGATCGACGACGCCGCAGTGCGCGAAGGTGAGACGCTTCTGGCCGCGCATCCAATCGTGGTTCTCGACCAAGCCGATGCAAAGCTTGTGCGCTCCGCCCTTAAGCAGGCCGGCGTTCACGAGTTCCGCCACATCGCCCGCGCTCACCGGCCCGTAGCCGACGCGGCCTTGCGCGGTCTCCACTTCGATCAACGGCTCAAGCCACGCCATACCGCGCGAGCCGGTGCGCACGATTTCTGCGCCCGCGCCCGCAAGCGCCGTAGCAACCGCATCGGCGCCGAGCGCCAGCGCGCTCACATCCGCAGGAACGAACACCCGGCTCAACGCGCGGCCTCCACGCGCGCGACAAGTTCGGCGGCGTCGAAGCGCGCGGCGGGTTCGCCATCGATCAAAGCCGCCGGCGCGACCGAGCAGAGGCCGAGGCAATACACCGGCTCAACCGTAACCGCGCCGTCTTTCGTTGTTTCGCCCCAACCAATTCCGAGACGCTGCAACAGCGCATCACCCGCCTCGCGCGCCCCCATCGCCTGGCACGCCTCTGCGCGGCAGACCTTTACCACCACACGCCCCGCCGGCTCGCGCCGAAAGTCGTGGTAGAAGCTGATGACGCCGTGAACTTCCGCGCGCGAGAGGTTGAGCGCTTCGGCGATCAACGGCGTCGCCGCTTCGGGAATGCAGCCAAAATTCGTGTTCAGCGCGTGCAGAATCGGCAGCAGCGGCCCTTCGATGCCGGCATACTTGTGAATAATTGCCTGCGCCTGGGCTGCATCCCACGTCTTGGACAAGTGAATTGTGTCTCCCTGATCACGTCTCACAAGATAAACCCCTGCATCCATGGCAACTCAGATTCAGTCATTCCGGGTTCGGCTTCGCCGCCCCGGAATGACTGAAAGGGCGCTGCGCATAACACGATGGGTCAGCGCTTCGTTCCGCCGGTATTAGACACAATCTGGCGGTGATGAAAGCGCTCGCGAGCCCATTGCGAGCGCCGCCGATTTCCAGCAAGAACGTGCGCCACGCGGGGGAGGCCGCGCCCATGACAGAAGCCCAGAGTCTCAGCAATATAGAAATCGCGCAGCACGCCCGGATGGCCCCGATCGGCAAGATCGCCGCTGGGCTGGGCATTCCAGAAGATAGCATCGAGCCCTATGGGCGCTTCAAGGCCAAGGTGGCGCTCGATTATCTGCGGTCGCTGGAGGGCAAGCCCGACGGCAAGCTGATCCTGGTGACCGCGATTTCCCCGACGCCCGCGGGCGAGGGCAAGACCACCACCACGGTCGGCCTTGGCGATGCGCTCAATCTGATCGGCAGGCGCGCCATAATTTGCCTGCGCGAGCCGGCCATGGGGCCGGTGTTTGGGGTCAAGGGCGGCGCGGCGGGCGGCGGCTATGCCCAAGTCGTGCCGATGGAAGACATTAACCTGCATTTCACCGGCGATTTCTCCGCCATCGCCCAAGCCCACAATTTGCTCTCCGCTCTGATCGACAACCACATCCATTACGGCAATGAGCTCGGCTTCGACCTACGCCGCATCAGCTGGCGGCGCGTGGTGGACTGCAACGACCGGGCGTTGCGCGATATCGCCATTGGTCTCGGCGGGCCGTCGAACGGGTTTCCGCGCGAGGACGGTTTCGACATCGTGGTCGCCTCTGAAGTAATGGCGATTTTTTGCCTCGCTACCAGCCTTGCCGACCTGAAAAAACGCCTAGGCGCGATTATAGTCGGCTACACCCGCCAGCGCGCGCCGATCCGAGCCAGCGATTTGAACGCGCACGGAGCGATGGCGGCGCTGCTGAAGGACGCCATCGCTCCAAATCTGGTGCAGACGCTGGAAAACAACCCGGCCTTCATCCACGGCGGCCCGTTCGCGAACATCGCCCACGGTTGCAATTCAGTGACGGCGACCAAGGCGGCGCTGAAGCTGGCCGATTACGTGGTCACCGAGGCTGGTTTCGGCGCCGATCTTGGGGCGGAGAAATTCATCGACATCAAATGCCGCAAGGCGGGCCTGGCGCCGGCGGCCGCGGTGATTGTCGCCACCGTGCGCGCGCTGAAATATCATGGCGGCGTCGAAGTCGCGGATCTGGCGCGCGAGAACCTCAAGGCGTTGAGTAAGGGGCTCGCCAATCTTGAGCGCCATGTCGAAAATATCGGCGAAAAATTCGGCCTGCCCCATGTCGTCGCCATCAACCAGCGCGCCGAGGATACAGGCGCCGAGACCGAAGCGCTGCAGGCTTGGGGGCGGACGCGGGGAACCAAGGTGGTGATCGCGCGCCATTATGCCGAGGGTGGCAAGGGCGCAGCCGAGCTTGCCGAGGAAGTCGTGCGGCTCTGCGCGCAAGGCGCCGCGCCGAAACGGCTCTACGAGGAAAAAACACCGCTCTGGGAAAAGATGCGGGTGATCGCCAGTGAAATCTACGGCGCCAGCGACATCACCGCCGACACCGCCATTCGCAATCGGATCAAGGAATTGCAACAAGCCGGCTACGGCCATTTTCCAATCTGCGTGGCCAAGACGCAATATTCGTTCTCGACCGATCCCAAATTACGCGGCGCGCCATCGGGCCACGTCGTCAACATCCGCGAAGTGCGCTTGGCCGCCGGCGCGGAATTCATTGTCCTGGTGTGCGGCGACATCATGACCATGCCCGGTCTGCCTAAGAGGCCCTCGGCCGCCAATATCGATGTCGATGATAATGGCAAGATTAGCGGGTTGTTTTGAGCCTTCACCCAAGCGCGCTGTAAAGCGCCGCGATCAGTTTGTGGTCTTGGCGTAGTTCGCGGCCGTCAATGCTGGCCACGGGGCGGATTTGGATAAGCGCATTGGTGATCGCCGCCGCTTCGGCGCGGGCGATATCGCTGGCGCCAAGCGAGCGTTCTTCGATGCTTGGGGCCTCCGCCAGCAAGGCCGCGCGCGCCGTGCCGGGCAGCGCCCCATCCGCGATCGGCGGCGTCAACACGCGCCCATCGACGCTGAGAAAAATATTCGAACTGGCCCCGCCGGCGAGCATGCTCCTAGTGTTGTACAACAAGGCCTCATCGCCCCCGGCCTCGGCGGCGCTCATCCGAGCCATGATATTGTCGATGTAGGACAACGTCTTGTGCCGCGAAGAGGGGGCGGTCTCGTTGCGAAGGATCGCGGATGTAATCAGCCTTGCCGGCGCGCTGGGTTTTTCGCTTGGCGCGGCGGCGACAATTAGGTTCGGCTTTGCAGGCGATGCGCGCAGCAAGCCGCGCGGCGCCGCGCCCGCCGACCAGCTGATGCGTATCGCCGCGCGCGCCAGGGCGAGGTCATTTTTCGCCAGCGTCTCGCGAGCAATCTGCTCCAAATCCGAAGGAGGCGTCGGCAATTCGAGCGCGGCGGCGCTGGAATGCAGACGTGCAACATGCCGATTGAACCGATGTAAGCGTCCCTGGTCCCAAAGAATAGTTTCAAACAACCCATCGCCGAGCGTAAAGCCGCGATCGGCGATGCCAATCGCCGCGACTTGGTCATCGACCCATTGTCCATTGCACCAGGCGATCATGAGTTTTGGTTCCTGATGGCCCTGATTAAGCTAAGCGCCTTGATTTCGGTTTCGCGCGCCTCTTCGTCAGGGTCCGAGCCGATTGTGATGCCGCCGCCGACGCGAAACTCAACCTCCCAGCCGTCCGCGCGCGCGTAACAAGTCGCGGTGCGGATCAGGACGTTGGCATCCATGGCCCCATCGCGCCCGAACCAGGCCATGGCGCCATAGTTCGCCGCGCGCGGGATTTGTTCGACAGCATGGATCAATTCCATGGCCTTGATCTTGGGCGCGCCGGTGATCGAGCCGGCGGGCGATACGGCGCCGAACAGATCGATCGCATCGAGCCCGGTTTGCAGACGCGCTTCAATCGTCGACACTAAATGATGGACGTTGGCATAGGAGGCAAGCGCGAACAATTCCGGAGCGCGCACGCTGCCGGGCGCGCTCACCCGGGAAAAATCATTGCGCATGAGATCGACGATCATCAGGTTCTCGGCTTTGTCCTTCTCGCTGGCGAGCAATTCCGCGGCCAGGCGTTGGTCTTCGGCATCGTTCACGCCGCGCGGACGCGTGCCTTTGATCGGGCTTGCGGCGGCGATCAAGTCCTCGCCGCTGCGTCGCACCGAGGCCAATCGCTCTGGCGAATTGGAGACGATCGCCGCGTCCTCAAGCCGAAGGTAAGCGCAATAGGGGGCCGGGCTCTGCCTGCACAACCGCGCGAACAAAATATAGGGGTGGTCGTCTTGCCCCAATTGCCCGCGATAGAGCCGCGAAATGTTGGCCTGGAAAATATCGCCGGCGCGGATGCGCTGCAACAAGGCGCGGACATGCGCGCAATAATGGCCGGCGCCGTGCTCGGCTTCAATCTCGCCGCGGCTGACACTCGGCGCGACTGTTTCGGCGCCGAGGCGACTCGCCAACGCCGCCGCCTTGCTTGGCGTGTCGCCCACGATATACGCTTGACTCTCGACATTGTCGAACACCGCGACGCAATCGTAAGCGCCGACCGCCGCGCGGGGCAGGCGCGGGCTCACATCTTGCGGCATCGCCGGTTCGAACAGCGCCCCGAATTCGTAACTGAAGAAACCGGCGAGGCCGCCATTGAACGGGGCAGGGCCGCTGGGCTCGCGGCGCGGACCCAAACGGGCGCGCATGTCAGCCATGATATTGCTGGTTCTGGTCAGCGTCTCCGTCGGCGCGGTCAGCACATAGGACCAGCGCGCCGCTGCGCCGACGCCATGCAGCAGCATGCTCATGGGGATATCGCGAAACGGCGCGAACGCCTCTATCGGGTCGCAATAAGGAATGTGAAGCGCGTGCTCGGGCATGGGCGGGGTCGATGCGGATTGTGTTCCCAATCGCCGGTTTTTACCAGAGCCAGGCGCCAGGCGCGAATTCGTTAATGAAGTACAAACGCGTTCGCCAACCTTGGCGCGAATTTTTTTTGCCGGCTCGCGCAACACGCCTAGGTGGAAAGGTCTCGGAAACGAATTCATCGTAAAAGGCGCGGGTACGCAAGTTGTTAGGCACCCGTCTCTCGAAGTGCGTGCGGGCTGATCGAACGTCGGCTCTCTAGACCAGGATGGTCCGCCAATGCCGATTTCGAGTTTGTCTACCGCGCAGATCAGTGCGCTTTCCACCACGGCCATCCAGGGCCTGTCGACGACGACGGTGGCTTCGTTCACTGCGACCCAGATAGCCGCCTTCACCACGACCGGCATCGGCGCGTTCAACACCACCCAGGTCGGCGCCCTCACGACCACCCAGGTGCGCGCGCTCACCACCACGCAAATTCCTAATTTTTCCAGCGATATCGTGTTCTCCTCGGCGCAATTGCTGACCCTGAACGGGGCGCAGATCAATGTGCTCACCTCGACGCAGGTCGGCCTGATCGATACGACTTCGGTCGCCGGTTTCAACACCACCCAAGTGCGCTCGTTCTCCGCCGCCAACATATCGGCGCTGGATACGACCCAGGTCGCCTCGCTCAGCACTACGCAGCTGGTTTCGCTCACCACCACGCAGATCGGCGGACTTTCGGCGGGCGACATCGGCGAGTTCTCGACCACTCAAGTCGGCGCCTTCTCGGCCACGCAGATAGCCCGGCTCGGCACCGGCGCCGCGATCGCCTTTGACGCCACCCAATTCGCCGCGCTCAACGCCTCGCAGATTCGCGCGCTGACCTCGACGCAATTGAATGCGCTCGGAACCGCTGATTTCGCCGATTTCACCACCACCCAGGTCGGCAATCTCAGCACCACGCAAGTGCGCGCCCTCAACACCACCAATCTTGGCGACCTTTCGGCCGCCCAAGTCGCCGCGCTCAGCACCACGCAGCTGCAATCTTTCACCTCGACCAATCTCTCGGCGCTCGCGGCCACGCAAATCGCGGCGCTCAGCACCACTTCAGTACGCGCGCTGGCGGCCTCGCAGATCGCCTCGTTGTCGGCCGCGGACGTCGCCGAATTCACCACGACGCAGATCGGCGCGCTGACCAACACCCAGGTGCAGGCGCTGACTTCGACGAATCTGGCGGCGCTGGCAGACACGCAGATCGCGGCGTTCACGGTCGGCCAATTGGGCGCGGTCTCCTCAACCAATATCGCCGCCCTGGCCAACACCCAGATCGCGGCGCTGACGACGACGCAAGTCGCCGGCCTCAACACCACGCAAGTGCGCGGCTTGACCACCACCAATGTCGGCGCGCTCGCCGACACTCAGGTCGCCGCGCTCACCACCGCGCAAGTGCAGGCGCTTTCAACCACCAACGCCTCGGCGCTGTCGGGCGTGCAAGTGGCGGCGCTGACCAACGCTCAGGTCGCCGCGCTCACCACCACCCAAATCAATGCGTTCAGCGCCGGCGATTTCGGCGAATTGTCGACCACCCAAGTTGCGGCCCTGAGCACGACACAGGTGCGCGCGCTGACTACGACCAGCGTCGGCGCGCTCGCCGACACGCAAGTGGGCGTGCTGACGGCGGCGCAGGTGCAGGCGCTCGGATCGACGCAGCTTGCAACGCTCGGCGCCGGCCAGATCGCCGCGCTCACCACCACCCAGGTCGCCGCGCTTTCGACCACCCAAACCCGCGCGCTGACCACGACGCTGATTTCATCGCTCGCCGCCACCCAAATCGGCGCGCTCGCGGCCACCCATGTCGCCGCGCTCACCACCACTAATCTCGGCGCGCTCTCAACCACGCAAGTCGGCGGGCTCACCACCACGCAGACGGCCGCGCTCACCACGACGCAATTGGCCGGGCTATCGACCACCAACCTTTCCGCGCTCGACTCAACTCAAATTGGCGCCCTGGCCACGACGCAAACCGGCGCGCTCAACTCCACGCAGCTAGCCGCGCTTTCGGCGGCCGATGTGGCCGAGTTCAGCACCACGCAATTGCGCGCGCTCAGCGTGGCGCAGGTGCAGGCGCTGACATCGACCAATCTCACCGACCTCGCCGCCACGCAGATAGCGGTATTCACCGCGACGCAAGTGCAGGCGCTCTCGACGACGAAACTCACCGCCCTCGCTGACACGCAAATCGCAGCGCTGACCACAACCCAGGTCGCGGCGCTGACGACGACCCAAGCCGGGGCGCTCACCTCTACCAATGTCGGCGCGCTCACGACCACGCAGATTGGCGCGCTCACCGCCGCGCAAATCGCGCGCGTCAGCACGACTTCGTTCAATGCGCTGGACGCGGCCCAGGTCGGCGCGCTGAGCACCACGCAGGTGCGCGCGCTAACGACGACGCAAATCGGGGCGCTAGCGACAGCCGATGTCGCCGAATTGACAACGACGCAGATCGCCGGGCTCAGCACGACGCAAGTGCGCGGCCTTAGCGCCGGCAATGTCGCCGACTTGGCCGACACCCAAATCGCCGCGCTCACCACGACGCAAGTGCAGGCGCTGACCACCACCAACGTCACTGGCCTCGCCGACACTCAAGTGGCTGCGCTCACCTCGGGGCAAGTGGCGGCGTTGACGCTGACCCAAGTCGGCGCGCTCAACACCACCAATATTGGCGCGCTTACCACGACGCAGGTCGGCGCGCTTGTCGCCACGCAAGTCGCTGGGCTCTCGACCACGAATGTCGCGGCCTTGGACAATCTGCAGATCGGCGCGCTGAGCACAACCCAAGCCCGCGCCCTGACCACCAGCCAGATCGGTAATTTGACCAGCACCCAAACCGCGGCGCTGGCGGCGACGCAAGTGGCCGCTCTGACGACGACGCAGGCGCGCGCGTTCACCGCCGCCCAGATCGGCGCCCTGGACGCGACCGAGGCGGCGGAATTCACTTCAACCCAGTTGGCGGCGTTCTCTTTGACGCAAATCCAGGCGTTTACATCGACAAACATCACCGCCCTGAGCACGACGCAGATCGGCGCGCTGCTGGCCACGCAGATAGCGGGCCTGGGCACTGAGGCGCTGGCCGCGCTCGACACGACGCAGATTGGCGCGCTGAACGCCACCCAGGTGCGGGCGCTGAGCTCGACCCAAATCGACGCGCTCGACGGCGCCAATATCGGCGAATTCACCACTACTCAAATCGCCAATTTCACCCGCACGCAAATCCAGGCGCTGAACACCACTAATCTCGCGGGCCTCGCCGCGACGCAGGTGGCGGCGCTGACGGCGAGCCAGATCCAAGCGCTCTCCACCACCAATCTCTCCGCTCTTGACGCGACCCAGGCGGCGGCGCTGACCACCACCCAGATCGCCGCGCTGACGACGACGCAAGCGACAAATCTCAGCACCACCGACATTGGCGAGCTTTCCGCCGCGCAAGTTGGCGCGTTCACGGCATCGCAAATCACCCGGCTCGCCACCGATGTGGTCGCCGGCCTCGATGCGACCCAATTCGCGGCGTTCAACACCAGCCAAGTGCGGGCTTTGAGCACAACCCAGCTGGCCGCGTTGGACGCAACCGACGTCGCCGATTTCGCAATCACCCAATTGGCGGGGCTGACCACAACGCAAGTGCAGGCGCTCACCTCCACCAACCTCGCCAATCTCGCCGACACCCAGATCGCGGCGTTCGAGGTCACGCAACTGCAGTCGATCTCCTCGACCAATATTGCCGCTTTCGCCGATACCCAGGTCGCCGCGCTCACCACGACGCAAGTGGCCGCGCTCAGCACCGGCCAGGTCGGAGGGCTGACGACGACCAATGTCGGCGCGCTCACCACCACCCAGGTCGGCGTGCTCACGGCCACGCAAGTCGCGCGCCTCAGCACCAGCGCGGTGTCGGCGCTGGTCGACACGCAAGTCGCCGCGCTCAGCACGACGCAGGTGCGCGCGCTCTCCACCACCCAATTGGCCGCGCTCGACGCCACCGATGTGGGCGAATTCTCCACCACGCAGATCTCGGCGCTGACACGCACGCAAATTCAATCGCTGAGCCTTGCCAGCCTCGGCGGGCCTCGCCGACACGCAAATCGCGGCGCTGACCACTACGCAATTGCAAGGCATCTCGACGACGAATTTCGGCTCGCTGGCCGACACACAAATTGCCGCGCTGACGACGACGCAAGTGACCGCACTGACAATCGGCCAGCTGCAATCGCTGTCATCGACCAATTTGTCGGTGTTGGCGCAGACCCAGATCGCGGCGCTAACCAACACCCAGGTCGCGGGCCTGACGTTCACCCAAATCGACGAACTGGATGCGACCGATTTCGCCGAATTCTCCGCCGGCCAAATCGCCGCCTTGACCACGACGCAAGTGTCCGGCTTGTCCACTGGCAGCATCGCCGACATTACCGAAACCCAGGCCGCGGCGCTGACGGCGACGCAATTGCAGGCGATCTCGACCACCAACATATCGGCGCTCGCCGCCACTCAGGTCGCCGCCTTGACCACGACCCAGGCGCGCGCGCTGACGACCACGCAAATCGCCGCGCTTGAAACCACCGACATTGGCGAGTTTGCCGACACCCAGATCGCCGCACTCACCACCACCCAGATCAGGGCGATTACCTCCACCAATCTCGGCGCGCTGGCCGACACGCAGGTTGCGGCGCTGACCGCGGCTCAAGTGCAGGCGATCACCGCAACCAATTTGCAATCGTTCAACACCACCCAGATCGGCGCGCTGAGCACGACGCAGGTGGCAGCTATCACCACCACGCAGATTGCGGCGTTCACCGACACAAACCTCTCGGCGCTTGACGCCGCGCAGATCGGCGCGCTGAGCACGACCCAGGTGCGGGCGCTGACGACAACGCAAGTCGGCGCGCTCACCTCCACCGATGTCGCCGAATTGAGCACCACCCATATTGCCGCGCTCACCAACGCCCAGGTCGCGGCGCTCGAAGCCACGAACATCACCGCTCTCGGCGCCGCCCAGGTGGGGGCGCTTTCGGCGACGCAATTGGCTCAGCTCACCACGGCCGCGTTCATTGCGCTCGACGCCACGCAGGTGGGCGGACTGAGCACGACGCAGGTCCGCGGCCTCACAACGACGCAGATCGCCGCGCTCGACACCGTTGATGTCGCCGAGTTCGCCGACACCCAAATCGGCGCGCTGACCACGAGCCAAATCCAAGCCTGGACCACGACCGTGATCGCCGGGCTGGACACGACGCAAATTGTCGCGCTCGCCGCCAGCCAAATCCCGTCCCTGACCACCGGCCAGCTGGATTATCTCAGCACCACCAATATCTCGGCGATGAACACAACCCAGATCTACGCCTTCAGCAGCACCCAGATCGATTCCTTCGACGGGCCGCAGGTCGAGGCATGGCTGGGGGCGGTGTAGCGCCCGCGGATTGGTTAATGCGTGCGGGCGTTAAGCCTTTGACAACCGAAATCACCTGAGCGTGCACGCGCGTGGTTCCGTCCGAGCGGAGTCCCCGGCGAAGGTGCGGCGGCATGTCACAAAATGCGTTCCTGACGGCGATCCAGAAGGTGACTTCCGGCGACCTCACGCTGACTGAGCTGATCGCCGGCGCCCAGGCGCTCACGAAAGCTGGCCAAGTCGAGCAGGCGCGCCAGCTCTACCAGGTCTGGACCAGTTTTAACCGCGCCCACCCGCTCGCCCACATCGCCCATTTCAATTGCTCGACGCTGCTGAGCCAGCTTGGCGACGAAGCCGGAGCGGAGATCGAACTGCGCTCCGCCTTGGCCGCCAATCCCGATTTCAGCCCCGCCTACGTCAATCTCGGCAGCGCCCTTGAGCGGCGCGGCGCGGCGAAGGAAGCGGTGGAGCAATGGAAGGCGGGGCTCGAACGCCTCGGCGCGATCACCGGCGATTCCATAAACTACAAGATCACCTTGCTGAAACAGGTCAGTCGCGTTTTCACCGACAACGCCCAACACGACAGCGCCGAAGTGGCGCTGCTCCAATGTCTCGACCTCGACCCCGAACAACGCGACGTGGCTGAGCAATTCGGCGCCGTGCGACTGGCGCAGTGCAAATGGCCGATCCTCGCCACCGCCTCGCGGGCGACGCCGCGGTCGCTATTGTCGCGCTTTCACCCGTTGTCGATGTGCGCTTACGCCGACGATCCGCTGTTGCAATTGAGCGCCGGGCGCCGCTACGCCGCCGCCCTGGCGCCGCCGCACGAAATCAATACCGCCAGCAGCCGGTGCGCCGCGCCGATCGAGACCGGACGGCGCTTGCGGATCGGCTATGTCTCTTCGGATTTGCGCGCCCACGCGGTGGGCTATCTGATGGCGCAATTGTTCGAGGAGCATGACCCGAAAGCAGTTGAGATCTTCGTCTATTATTGCGGCATCGCCGCCAGCGACTCGATTTTTGCGCGTGTGCAGGCGGCCGCCGAGCATTGGACCAATATTCGCGCGCTGAGCGATGATGAAGCGGCGGCGGCAATTGCCGCGGACGGAATTGACATCTTGGTTGACGTCAACGGCCATACCAGAGATGCGCGCCTGGGCGTGTTTGCGCGCCGGCCCGCGCCGATCCAGGTGAATTGGCTGGGTTATCCGGGAACCATGGGCAGCGCCTTCCACCATTACATTATCGCCGACGATTGGGTTATTCCGCCAAAATCCGAGCTTTATTATTCCGAGCGCGTGCTGCGCCTGCCGTGCTACCAGCCCAACGACGCCAAACGCGTGGTCGTTGACACGCCGCCTACGCGCGCCGACGTCGGCCTGCCGGACGATGCGTTCGTTTATTGCTGCTTCAACGCTTCCCATAAGATCACCCGCTACGCGGCGTCGCGCTGGATCCAAATCCTGCGGCAAACGCCCGACAGCGTATTGTGGCTGCTCGATTACGGCGCCGACACCAATGCGCGCTTGCGCGCGTTCGCCGAGACCAACGAAGTGAGCGGCGCGCGGCTTGTGTTCGCGCCGAAGATCGCCAACGCCCATCATCTGGCGCGCTACGCTCTCGCCGATCTGGTCATCGACACCGCGCCCTATGGGGCTCACACCACGGCGTCGGATGCGCTCTGGATGGGCGTGCCGGTATTGACGTTGAGCGGGCGCTGCTTTGCCGCGCGCGTGTGCGGCAGCTTGGTGCGGGCGGCCGGCGTGCCGGAATTGGTGTGCGATACGCAAGGCCAGTTCATCGCCCGCGCGATCGCGCTTGCCGGTGAGGATCGCGCGACGCTTGGTGAATATCGCAGGCGCCTCACCGAAGGTCGTGGCGGCAGCGTCTTGTTTGACGTGGCGGGCCTGGCGCGCAAGCTGGAGGGGCTCTACAAGACCATGCGCGCGGAATACCAGAACGGCGATCTGCCGCGTCCGAATCTCGCCAACCTGGACGCTTATTTCGAGATCGGCATCGAGTACGATCACGACAGCTCGGAAATAGGCGCGGCGAACGCTTATCATGACATATACCGCGCCGCGCTCGCGCGCCGCCATGTCCACAGCCCGATGGCGCCGGACGGCCGTCTATGGACCGCCGAGGACATCGCCGTCGCTGAAACAAATCCAGAGCAACATTCCCCCGCCCGCGCCGCCTGAGCGTCGAAAGGTCAAATCATGTTTGAGCGACGCGTTCTGGTTACTGGCGGCTCTGGATTTCTGGGCTCGCACCTATGCGATCGCCTGGTGGCGCGTGGCGACGATGTCATTTGCGTCGATAATTTGTTCACCGGCCGCAAGCGCAATATCGCGCATCTGCTCGACAAACCCAATTTCGAATTCACCCGCCACGACGTGACTTTTCCGCTCTATGTCGAAGTGGATCAGATCTACAATCTGGCGTGCCCGGCCTCGCCGGTGCATTATCAACACGACCCGGTGCAAACCACAAAGACCAGCGTGCACGGCGCCATCAACATGCTGGGTCTGGCCAAGCGCCTCGGCGCGCGCATCTTCCAGGCCTCGACCTCGGAAGTGTATGGCGATCCGAGCGTGCATCCGCAGCCGGAAGAATATTGGGGCAACGTCAATCCGATCGGACCGCGCTCGTGTTACGATGAAGGCAAACGCTGCGCCGAGACGCTGTTCTTCGACTATTACCGCCAGCACAAGCTGGACATCCGCGTCGGCCGCATCTTCAACACGTACGGTCCGCGCATGCATCCCAATGACGGACGCGTGGTGTCGAATTTCATCGTGCAGGCGCTGAAGGGCGAACCGATCACGCTCTATGGCGACGGTGAGCAGACGCGCTCTTTCTGCTATGTTGACGATCTCATCGATGCCTTCGTCGCCTTCATGGACAAGCCAGGCGATTTGCCCGGGCCGATCAATCTCGGCAACCCGGGTGAGTTCACCATCCGACAGCTCGCTGAGTTGGTGATCGAATTGACCGGCGCCAAATCAAAGCTGGTGTTCAAGCCGCTGCCTCACGACGATCCCAAGCAGCGAAAACCCAACATCGACAAAGCCAAGCAGATTTTGGGTTGGCGGCCGAAAGTGCAATTGGCCGAAGGGCTGGGGCGCACGATCGCTTATTTCGAGGGATTGCTGCGCGAGCGCGATCCGTTGATCATGGCGACGTTGAAAGCTGGCCGTTCGCGTGTATCGGGGCAGGGGGGCATGTCGCGCTGAGGGGAAGAAGCCAAGAAGGCGAAGAAGCCGCCCGCCGCTGGAACCCCTCCCATGGGTTCCTGTGATGAATTGGGATGCGTCTGCACGCAGATCAAAGCGGGGGCGGTCCTCGGCGCCTGGGGGGCTCCGTGATGAATACGCGGCGACCTGGGCTTTTATTCCAGCCTTAATGCATTTTCACCCAATTGGCGAAAATACCGGAGCGGCAATTCAGTTTCAGATTCACTGGAGCTGGTCTACCAAGCATGGTCTGAACATCGAGGAAGGATCAGCGCATGCGAGGCTTCGCCCTGCTTTCGGCGTTGGCGCTGACTGCTTGCGCCGCCAATGCGCCGTACCGCCCGCTCGTACGCCCCGAAGCGTCAGTTGCGCCAAATCCCTATGCCAGCGCGCCGCGCGCTGGGCTGGACGATGAATTGTTGGCCTGCAATGGCGGCGGGGGATCGAACCTTGGCCCCATCGGCGCGCGCGGCGAGATTAAGCTCTACATTCCTTACATCAACACCGCCGCCGGCCCGCTGTTGCGCAGTCCGACCGAGGCTGCGTGCCTGTCGTCCGGCTTTGGCTGGCGCGGCGCAGCTGAAGGCGGCGGGCGCGAGCACACGGGAATCGATCTCGCAAATCCCGGCGGCGGCTATATCTATGCGGCGGGCGACGGCGCGGTGGAGTTCGCCGGCTGGAGCGGTGGTTATGGCAATTTGCTGGTGCTCGATCACGGCCAGGGCGTGCGTACTTTCTACGGCCACCTGAGCGAACTCGACCCGCGCCTCACGCCTGGCGCTTCCGTGCGCGCCGGAGACCCAGTCGCGCGCATGGGCGCGACCGGCAACGCCACCGGCGTGCATTTGCATTATGAGCTGATCGTGGACGGGGTGAAGGTGGATCCGATGTTGTACGGACTGGTGTTGGGCGTCAACGGCCCTGTATCTTGAACACGCCTCAACACCCATCCCCGGATGAATGCCCCCGGGTCCGGCCGAAGGCCGGCCCGAGGATAAACTCCGCATTCAGTCCGGGGCCCATAAGCACCAGCCGTTCGTGTTTATGGGCCCCGGACTTCGCTTCGCGAATCCGGGGATGGGTGGCTGATTGTTTCCGGTCGCTGGTGGTCATTTCATCCCGCCCATCTTGCACACCAGTTTCCATTCCTCCGCGCTTACCGGCTGCACCGAGAGGCGCGAGTTTTTCACCAGCACCATCTTGGCCAGTCGCTCCTCCGCCTTAATGGCGGGAAGCGTCACTGCCGTTTTCAGCGCCTCCACCGCCTTCAAATCGACGCAGACAAACGCTCCCTTCGCGTCGGTGGGATCGGGATAGGCTTCGCGCGCGATTTCGCAGATGCCAACCACTTCCTTGCCTTCGCCGGAATGGTAAAATAGCGCGCGCTCGCCTTTCTTCATGGCTTTGAGGTGGAGCTTGGCCTGATGGTTGCGCACGCCAGTCCAGGCATCGACGCCTTTTTTTACGTGTTGGCCCCAAGACCACGTCCCAGGTTCGCTCTTGACCAGCCAGTACGCCATGCTTGCCTCAGGCGGGCGGAACTTCGCCCAGTGCTTCGATGGTGATGCGAATTTCGTCGCCGATCAAGTTCGGCGCCGCAGCGATGCCGAAGGCGGCGCGCGATATGGTCGCTGTCGCGGTGAAGCCCGCGCCGGTGCGCTGATTGTTGGGGAGCGCGCCGACGCGGTTCAGCGTGACATGTAGAATCGCCGGCTGGGTCACGCCGTGAATATTCATGTCGCCGGTCACATCGGCGGTGTTTTCACCAGTGCGGCGCACGGCGGTGGAGCGAAACGTCATAGTTGGAAACGCCGCCGCGTTGAGCCAGCGCTCGCTGCGCAAATGCTCATCGCGCAGCGCCAGGCCTGCTGAGAGGCTGGCGGTCTGGATGGTGGCGGTCACGGCGCTGCGTTCCGGGCTCGCTTGGTCGAGCACGACTTCGCCGGCGACGCTGTCGAACTGGCCGAGCACGTGATTGAAGCCGAACCGCTCGATTGAGAAAGACACCTGGGTATGGGCGGCGTCGAGCACGAAGCGTTGGGGGGTCTGCGCCGAGGCGATCGGCGCCGCGATTGCGAAAAATGTGAGGGCGAGGGCGAGGGCGCGCATGGCGTTTTCTCCTGATTGGCCCCCAAACTCTGCGCGGCGCCTGCCGGTTTTGCAAGTCCGCGGCCGCTCGCGATTGTGCGGCTTGATCTTCTGGGCTAGCTCCGCTTTGATGGCGGGGCATGAAAGTCGCGCTTGAAGCAGAAGGCTTGGTCAAGCGCTACGGCGCACACATCGCGGTCGATGGGCTGAGTTTTCAGGTCCCGAGCGGGGCGATTTACGGCGTGCTCGGGCCCAACGGCGCCGGCAAGTCCTCGACGCTGCGAATGCTGGTGGGCGTGCTGAAGCCTAGCGCGGGCTCAATCGTCATGCTGGGCGGGCCGATCGCGCGCACCAGCTTGCGGCGCGTGGGCTATCTGCCGGAGGAGCGCGGGCTCTATCGCAACATGAGCGCGCGCGCGGCCATCGCCTATCTGGCGCGGCTGAAGGGCATGCCGGCGCGGCGCGCCTTCGAGCGCGCCGATACCTTGCTGGAAAACCACGGTCTCGGCGCGGTGAAGCGCAAGAAGATCAAGACGCTGTCGAAAGGCATGGCGCAAAAGGTGCAAGTGCTGGCCGCGCTCGCGCACGAGCCGGATCTGATCATTTTCGACGAGCCTTTTTCCGGGCTCGACCCGGTGAACCAGCGTACATTGGAGGAAACCATCCGCGCCGAAGCGCAAGCCGGACGCACAATCGTATTCTCCACCCACGTGATGGAGCACGCCGAGCGCTTGTGCGATCGAATCTTGCTGATCGCACGCGGGCGTAAGGCGTTCGAGGGCACGGTTCGGCAAGCGCTGGCGCTGGCGCCGAGTGCGGCGGTGCTGGAAACTGAGGGTGATTTCGATCTCGCCGCCGCGCTTCTCCCGCGTGGATTCGCTTTGACGCCGGAGCTTCGAGCACGGCGCGCGGCGCTGGCGCGTGCGGCTCGAGAACGGAATCGGCTCGCGCCAGCTCTTGTCGGCCTGCGTCGAGGTGGGCGCGCCGCTCAGCTTGTTTGAGCCAACGCGGGCCAGCTTGCATGAAGCTTTCATGGCCTTGGTCGGAGGCGAGCGCTAATGGCGCCCATATTGCTCGTCGCGCGCCGCGAATATCTGGCTTACGTCGCCACTTGGGGCTTCTGGCTTTCGCTGATCACCGCGCCGCTGCTGCTGGCGGCGCTGGTGTTCGCGCCGGTTCTGTTGGCGCGGGCTGAGCCGCCGCGCGTGCTGGCGGTGATCGCCGAGCGCGCCGAAGACGGCGCGGAGGTCATTGCGGCGTTTTCCTCGAAAGCCACCGCCGACGCGCGCGAGGAAATCGCCGCCTTTCTCGACGCCACCGCGCCCGCCGCCAAGGTCGCGGGCCTGGCCGCGTTCGACGCCGCGCCCGGGCGCGAACAAGCGATTGCGGCCGCGCGCGCGCAAGTCGCCGCGCATGCGCCAGGCGCGCTCGCCGCTTTTCCCGCCCCTTCGCCGCGCTATTTCATCGCCGCCGCGCCGGCCGGCGATATCGAGGCGATGAAGCCATTTCTCGACGGCGCGCGCGCGCTGCCCGATGGGCGCACGCTGTTTGGCGCGTTGCACATCCGCCGCGAGGCTGGCGTGCCGGTCATCGATTATTGGAGCCTCAATCTGCAGCACGAAGAGCCTTCGAGCATTGCTTGGCGCGCCATGCGCCTGGCGATGCAGCGCGAGGCCTTGAGCGCACAGGGTCTTGCGCCGGAAGAGGCCGACCGCTTGCAGGAATTCGATCCGAAAATCGCGCAATTCGATCCGCGCCCAAGCGCGGGGAGGGGGCAAGTCACGCTGCGCCAACGGGCGCCGCTCTATGCGGCGGTGGCGTTGGCGTTCGTGTTGTGGAGCGTGGTGTTTTCGGTCGCCAACATGCTGCTGTCGGGGGTGATCGAGGAAAAGGCCAACAAGATCCTCGACACTCTTTTGACCAGCGTGACGCCGCTCGAATTGCTGCTGGGAAAATTGCTGGGCGTCGCCGCGGTGAGCGCGACCTTGTTTTTGTTCTGGGGCGCGCTGGGCGGCGGGCTGCTGTCGCTGGCGGCGACGCGAATGGATGAATCCATGCTGGGGCAAGTCGCGGCCGCCTTCATCGACCCTCGCCTGACCAGCGCTTTCGCAATCGGGTTTGTCACCGGCTATTTGATGTATGGCGCGATTTTCCTGGCGCTGGGGTCGTTGTGCGATTCGATCCAGGAAGCGCAAAGCCTGCTCGGGCCGGTGACCTTGGTGCTCATGCTGCCCATGCTGCTGATCGGCCCGGCGCTCGACAATCCCAACGCGCCGATCATCGAGGCGGCGAGCTGGATTCCGATCTTCACGCCGTTCCTGTTGCTGATCCGCGCGCCGGCGGGGCTCGGCTGGGGCGAGATCGCCGGCATGGGCGCGATGATGGCGATCACGATCGCGCTGCTGCTGCTCGCCGCCGCCAGGGTGTTCCGCGCCGGCGTGGCGAACCAGCTTAGCGTGTCAAGCTTGTTCGGGCGCAAACGGTCAATGGAATAGGGCGCTACGCCTCCCGCCAGCCAAGCAGATAAAGCCGGCGTCCCTCGGGGTCGCGGAACGGGCGCAGCACATGTTCGCGGTTTTCGTGGCGCTGCACCACTTGCTCTTCGCGCTCGAAAACCACGCCGGCGGCGATTAGTTTCGCCTCCGCTGCGCGCCAATCGTTCGGTTCGAAATAGAGCAGAATGTCGCCGCCGATGCTCTGCGGCTCGCTGGCGGCGCCGATCATCAGGCTAATGGCGCCGGCTTGCAGAAAGCTCATGCCGCCGGCTTCGAACAGGACCGGAAAGCCCAGCACGTCGCGGTAAAAGGCGACAATCCTGGTAGGATCGCCTGTGACGATGCCGATTTGGGCGAAGCCCTTGAGCAGGGACATTGCGGAACCATGCCGGCGCGGACGCCGACGGTCCATAAAAAACGCTTAGACGCGCGGCTTAACCGGCGGGCGCGGCAGCAAGCCTTCGCGCTGGGCGCGCTTGCGGGCGAGCTTTCTGGCCCGGCGAACCGCTTCGGCGGCTTCACGGGCGCGCTTTTCCGAGGGTTTTTCGTAATGGTTGCGGCGCTTCATTTCGCGGAAAGTGCCTTCCCGCTGCATCTTCTTCTTGAGCGCCTTCAACGCCTGGTCGACGTTGTTATCGCGGACAAATATCTGTACCAGGACCATTCTCCCAAACGAAAACCAATCACAAAACAGCTCCCCGCGATGTCTGGCGTCGCTGGCCGTTTTGAAGCGAAGGCGGCGGCTTAGCAAAAGGCGGCGCCTATGTCCATGCGTGTTGGATCGACGTTAAGGGCGGAAAGCGCTATTCTTTGCCCATGTCCGACACTCCCTCCGCCCGCTTCCGCTCACGGATTTTGCAGGCTTTCGCCGCTCATGCCGCCCGGCTGGGCTGGACCGCGGCCGCGTTCCGCGGGGCGGTGGCCGAAGCTGGCCTGAGTGACGGCGAGGCGGCACTGGCTTGCCCGGCGGGGGCGTTTGATTTGTTTGACGCCTTCGCCGCCCGGGCCGACTCGGCGATGCTGGCGGCTCTGGACGGTCTGGAGTTGGCGCGGATGCGTTACCGGGAGCGGGTCAAGGCCGCGGTGCAGTTGCGGCTGGAAGCGCAAGCCCCCTACAAACAAGCCGCCCGCGCCATGACAAGCGCGCTCGCCAATCCGCTGCGCGCCCCGGAGGCCGCGCGTCTACTCTGGCGCACCGCCGACCTGATCTGGCGCGCGCTGGGCGATACTTCCACTGACGGCAATTTCTATTCCAAGCGCGCCATCCTCGCCGGCGTGCTCGCTAGCACTTATGCGCGTTGGTTCGGCGATGACAGCGAAGATTGCGCCGCGACCTGGGCCTTCCTGGACGCCCGCATCGACAACGTCATGCAGTTTGAAAAATTCAAGGCGCGGCTAAAGCCGCTGGGCGAAGCCGCCGAAACAGCCCTCGGCATGGCGGCGCGGTTTCGCTACGGCAGCTGACGCAAAAATTTGGGAGCGCGGGCTTTCAACCTTCAATCAAGTGTCATTACGCCAGCGTCTCTTCGCCTTCCAGCGTGGTGCGGTGCAGGAGGCGGCCGGCGTTGAAATCGTAGGGCAGCACGCGGTGCATGGTGCCGGTATTATCCCAGACGACGAGATCGCCAATGCTCCATGCGTGGGTGTAGACGAATTGCGGCTGCGTCGCCCATTCGAGCAGCCGGCACAGCAGCAAGCGGCCTTCGTTGAAATCCATGCCTTCGATGTGCGAGGCGGTGGCGCCCAGCACCAGCGATTTGCGGCCGTCGCGATGCGTCCACACGAGCGGCTGCGAGCGCGGCTTCATGCTCTGCCACATTTTCAATTCATGATAGGCCGGCTGCGGCACGATCATACGCTGCGCGGTTTCGAGGCTATGAATGACGCGCAGGCCGTCGAGCGACTTCTTTTCGGTATCCGGAAGCTCGTCCCAGGCTGCGTAGGTGTTGGCGAATTCGGTCTGCCCGCCCGTGGGTGAAAGCACCCGCGCATTCAGCATCGCCGCGAAATTAGGAGTGCCGTCGCAGGCGCCGTCAATGTGCCAGTAAATGGCGCCGCGCTGATAGTCGGCGGTAGGATTTACCTTCTTGTCCATCGTGAGCATCTGGATGCCCTCTTCACCCTGCAGCACGACCGTGCCGAGGCTGCGCGCGAAGGCGAGCTGTTGCTCGTTGCTCATATTGACTTGACGAAACAGCAGCGCGCCGCGCTGTTCGAGCAGCTGGCGCAATTGGGCGGCGTGGACACCGCTGGCCAGCGTCGAAGCGTCGGTCTTGACCTCGGTTGCGGTCCTGGGCGCGAGGTCGATGGTCACGAGCGGTTTTTCGAGAGTGGCGGCTTGCATGGCGGGCTCCAAGGTTGGGGGCCAGTATCGGGCGGGAGGCGCCAGGGAAGCAAGAGGCCGCGCTTATGTCTTCGCCGCGGCGATCAGCGCGTCGTCGATTTCCTTGGCGCAGATCGCGGCGGGGCGAGCCATGATGCGCGCGAGGTATGGCTCGAAGGCGGGGCGCTTCTCCAGCGTGCCGAATTGCACGCCCCAGCCGATCTGCGAGCCGAGATAGACGTCGGCGGCGGAGAATTTGTCGCCCAGGATGTAATCGCCGTTCGACACCGCAAGTTCCAACGCGTCGAGCACTTGCGACAACGAGCCGTAGCCGACCATGCCTTTGCGTTCGGCCGGGATTTCGACTTTCAACGCCGCATTGGTGGTCGCCGCTTCAACCGGACCCGCTCCGTAGAACATCCAGCGATAATATGCGCCGCGCTGCTTGCTCGCCGGCGCCGGCGCAAGGCCGGCTTGCGGGAAGGCGTCGGCGAGATACGCGCAGATTGCGGCGGTTTCGGTGACCACTGCGTCGCCGTGCTGAATCGCGGGAACCTTGCCCATCGGATTGATCGCCAGATATGCCGGCGCTTTCATCGTCGTCGCGTAATCGAGCACCTCGGTGCGGTACGGTTGGCCCACTTCCTCCAGCATCCAGCGCACGATGCGTCCGCGCGACATCGGATTGGTGTAGAAAACGAGATCGTCGGCCATGTGTCTAACTCCAAATCAGATGTTTCAACCCGGAAACATCGCCAAATACGGCTCGGCTTCGTTCAGAACGCGGGCGAAAGACGGGCGCTGCTTAAGCCGCTCCAAATATGCATAAGCGTGCGGCAAACTCGATGCAAACGGCGCGACGCGGTCGGCGTAATAGAGCGCGGGCGCTGCGGCGCAATCGGCCATGGAAAATATCTCGCCCATCGCCCAAATCTTGCCCGCCATGTTTTGATCGACCAGCGCAAGCGCGATATCGAGCTGCGCGCGCGCTTGCGCAACGCCGAGACGATCGCGGCCGCCTTCCGTGCGTAGATTGTCGGTGACGATTTTTTGCATCGGGACCTGCACATAAAGATCGTAGAAGCGATCCGCGGCCCGCACGCGCCACGCCGCCTCGGATGCGGCCGGCACAAGCGCGCCGCCGCACCGCATCGCCAGCCGCTCGATGATCATGGTGGATTCTGGAATCGCCTCGCCGTCAATCTCCAGCACCGGAAACTTGGCCAGCGGCCATAGCTTGGCGAACGCGGCACGCTCACCTTCGTCACCCAGGTTTACGATTTGACGCTCGAAAACGAGTTCCATCTCGTAAAGCGCGATCAGCACTTTCCAGCAGAATGAGGAGAGCGGGTGATAATAGAGTTTCATGGCGCGCTCGCCGGCGGCGTCCACGGCGGACCGGTGAATTCGGCTTCGATCGCCACTTCCACTTCATCGCCGACGCCCATGGTCGAGCCTGGCGGGGGCACGCCCAGGCCCATGCCGAATCCGGAGCGCTTGAGCACGCCGCGCGCGGAAAAGCCGATGCGGCCATTGGGGTCCATCGGGTGACCCCCATAGCCGCCGATAAAGCTTATATCGAGCACGACCGGCTTGGTGATCCCGTGCAGCGTGAAGTCGCCGGTGACGCGCGCGCTGTTGGGGCCGGTCTGTTCGACAGCGGTGGAGCGGAATTCCATTTGCGGAAACCGCGCCGCGTCGAACCATGGCGCGCCCAGCATTTCCGCGGTGAAGCCGGGGGGCGGAGAAGGCAGGGTTAGGGAAGCCACATTGATCGTCGCGCTGACGCTCATCGCCTCGGGATTGGCCGGATCGAAATTCAGCGCCGCGTCGAAATCGGAGAAGCGCGCGACATAGTTTGATATGCCGATATGATTGACGCGGAAGCTGAGATCGGCATGGCTGCGGTCAAGCTTGTATTGGCCGGCCGGCGCGTCGTGAACGATCGGCGCTTCTTGCGTGGGCGGTTCCGTCGGCGGCGCGCAGGCCGCAAGCATTGCCGCGAGAACCAACACATATTGCTTCATGAATTTCTCCGTATTACGCCACGCCAAGAGTGCGCGCCAAGCCATCGAGAATGCCAGTCCAGCCCGCCCGCGTGCGCTCGATATAATCGGGCCAGACACCGTCATGGGTTAAGCTGAGTTCACATCCCGCAGGCGTGGGCGCTATGTCGATGCTGACGCGGGTGGCGGGAATATCGGGCCCGACGCTGAAATCGAACGCCAGAAAGCGCGGGCGCCGCAGCGTGACATAAGTTCCGCTATGCGTCGCCAGCATCTCGCCCCGCCGCTCGGCGATGACGAAGCCGCCGCCCACGCGCCGATTGATCTCGACGCGTTCCATCACTCCGCCGGGCGTGGCGAACAGGAATTGCGCCGCGCATTCAGCGTCGAGCCAGGCATCGAAAACGGTCTCCGGTGGCGCGGTGTAGGCGCGGGAGACGATCAGCGGGGAGCTCATCGGCATTTCTTACGCGCCGGCGGAGAAAGCGTCACGCATAACTTGCCAGCGCCGTCTCGTTGTGGCCGGATATCGCTCAACATATGCACACCCCCCGGATTGCGCGAAGCGCAAGTCCGGGGCCCAAGATCGCGAGCGGTTCGTGTTTATGGGTCCCGGGGGCGGCGCGCAGCGGCGAGCCCGGGAATGGGTGGAGTTGGAGGCCGACAATGCAATCTCTATCACGCGCCCTGTTCGCGGCGCTGCTGCTCATGAGCGCCGCCGCCAATGCGCAAACCCCGGCGCCGCGCGATCCGAATTTCGGCCGCGGCGAGCGGGTCTCCGGCGAGAGCTTCGCCACGCGCTCGCCTGTGCTCGGCGCGCACGGCGCGGCGGCGACCGCGCATCCGCTGGCGACGCAAACCGCGCTCGATGTGCTGCGCGCCGGCGGCAGCGCCATCGATGCGGCGATTGCCGCGAACGCGATGCTCGGCTTGGTGGAGCCCACCGGCAACGGCATTGGCGGCGATATTTTCGTCATCGTCTGGGATCCCGCGACGCGGCGTCTGCTACGGCTATAACGGCTCGGGCCGCTCCCCGCGCGGGCTCTCGTTCAACGAAATGCGCCGCGTCGCGCGCGAACGCGGCAATCCCAACGCCGTGCCAAGCTTCGGCGCGGCGAGCGTCAGCGTGCCCGGAACGGTCGACGGCTGGTTCGCGCTGCACGAACGCTTCGGGCGCACGCCGATGGCGGAACTGCTCGCGCCCGCGATCCGCTACGCCCGCGAAGGCGCGCCGATCCCGCAAACGATCGCGATGTATTGGGCGAACAACAGGCGGCGGCTGGAAGCGCGAATTCGCCGCGGGGCGGCTGGAGGAGATTCGAAAACGCGCGCAACACCTATTTTTGCGGTGACGCCGTCGTGCTAACCGTAGCCAGGTCCGACCCGCAGGGAAATCCGGTCTATCCGCCGGAGTTTTGCTCCGAGGAGTGGGCGCATGCCGGACGGCCATTCGCTCTTCCGCAACCCCGATCTCGCCAACACCTTGGAGCTGATCGCGCGCGGCGGCCGCGATGCGTACTATCGCGGCCCAATCGCGCGCACCATCGACGCCTACATGCGCCGCATCGGCGGCTGGCTGCGTTACGAGGATTTCGCCGCGCACCAAGGCGAGTGGGTCGATCCGGTGTGCGCGCCTTATCGCGATGTGCAGGTGTGCGAATTGCCGCCGAACTCGCAAGGCGTGGCGGCGCTGCAGACGTTGCGCATCCTCGAAGGCTTCAATCTGCGCGAGATGGGCTTTCTCTCGGCGGATTCCCTGCACACGCAGATCGAAGCGACGCGGCTCGCCTTCGCCGACCGCGCGCAATTCTACGGCGATCCCGCGTTCACGCATTTCGACGTGCACCGTCTGCTCACCGATGAGTACACGGCCCAACGCCGCGCCATGATCTCGCAACGATCGCGCCATGGCCCCGCCGCCGCACGCGGAGCTGCGCATCGACGGCGACACCACTTATCTCACCACCGCGGACTGCAGACGGCATGATGGTGTCGCTGATCCAGTCCAATTATCGCGGCATGGGCTCGGGGCTGGTGCCCGATGGGCTCGGCTTCATGCTGCAGGATCGCGGCGAATTGTTCTCGCTGCAACGCGGCCATCCCAATCAATACATGCCGGGCCGCCGCCCGTTCCAGACCATCATCCCCGCCTTCGCGCTGAGCAACGGCCAGCCCTGGCTCGCCTTCGGCGTCATGGGCGGGGACATGCAGCCGCAGGGCCATGTGCAGATCATCGTCAACCTCGTCGATTACGGCTTGGATCTGCAGGCCGCCGGCGACGCCGCGCGCTATCGCTTCTATGGCGGCGCCGAGCCGACCGGCGATGCGCCTGACGGCGTCGGTTTCGTCGCCATGGAAAACGGCGTGCCGCCCGACGTGCGCGCCGAACTCGAACGCCGCGGCCACCGCATCCGCCCCGCCGACGGCAGCTTCGGCGGCTATCAGGCGATCATGCGCAACGCCAACGGCGTGTACGAAGCCGCCACCGAAATGCGCAAGGACGGCAGCCGCGGGCGGCGTATTGATGCGCAGCGCTTGCAATCTCCCCCTCCCCGCGAGGGGAGGGTGGGGGGTGGGGTGATGCTCAACACTTGGAGTTCCGGAAGGCCGCTGCCGCCGCATTGCGCGCGGGCGCGGACATACCAACGTCGCGCCTCACCCCACCCCCTACCCCCTCCCCTCAAGGGGAGGGGGTTCGCTTTGCTTGCAGCCGTTGCGTTTCTGCTCACCGCCTGCGGCCCAAACCTTGGCGCGTTGGAAAAAGGCGAGGAGGGCCGCGTGGTGCGCGCGTACAATGGCGACACGCTGGAACTCGATTCTGGCCTGCGCGTGTTCCTGGCCGAGATCGACGCGCCGCGCGGCGATGAGGAGTATGCGCGCCAGGCGCAGGGCGAACTGGAGGCGCTGGCGCTGCACCGCAACGTGCGCCTGGCCTATGGCGGAACGCGGCGCTGGACGCCGCGCGTGCGCGAAGGGCGAGCGCCGGCAAGCGAGCCGCCGCCGGAAACCGCCGTCGCGCACGTGTTCGTGCAGAGCGAGGGCGGGCGCTGGTTCTGGTTGCAGCACGAACTTGTGTCGCGCGGGCGCCGCGTTCGTGCGTCCGCGCCGCGACAATCACGCCCGCGCCGCCGATCTGATGGCGCTGGAAAATGCGGCGCGCGCGAGCGAGCGCGGGCTTTGGGCCGAGCGCGATTATCGTCCGCTGAATGCCGAGGCGGCTTCCGAGCTTGCGCTCGGCTTCGCGCAATCTTGCCTGCGCGGCGCGGCGCCCTATCGCATCGTCGAAGGCGTCGTCGCGCAAGCGCAAGTCTTCGACACGCGCGCGGCGCTTGACCTGAACGATAAATTTTCCATCGTCGTGTTCGGCGAAAATTTCAGCGTTTGGGACGGCCCGGCCTTGGCTACGCTGGCCGGCGTCCGCATCCGCGCGCGCGGCGCGCTCGGCGTATTCCGCGAGCAGCCGCAGCTGTGCCTGGAGCATTCAACTCAGCTGGAGATACTGCCGCCTGCCCGAGAGTGACACTTGTAATTGGAACAAACCACCCATCCCCGGAAACGACGAAGTCGTTGTCCGGGGCCCATAAACACGACGCTTTGGAGTTTATGGGCCCCGGACTTGCGCTGCGCGCAATCCGGGGATGGGTGGGCGTTCACACGCCTGTGAGGTCAGCCGCTTGCCCGATACCGCGCCTGGCGTATTTTTCCGCGTACATGGCTTCGTCGGCGCGAGCGATGGCGGTTTCCGGGTCCTCGACCATGGCGATGGCGTGCATGCCGAACGATGCGCACACGCGGTGCGAAGTTTCGCCGTGAACGATGGCGGCGGAATTGATCTTCTCGGCCAGCGAGGCGGCTTTGGCGCGCGCCTCCTCCGCCGGGGCGCGGTTGAGAATGATTCCAAACTCATCGCCGCCGAGACGCCCGACAATGTCGGATTCGCGCACCGAATCCACCAACATCCGCCCCACTTGGCGCAGCACCGCGTCGCCCGCCGCATGGCCATAGGCGTCGTTGAGCGCCTTGAAGCCGTCGAGGTCGATATAGAGCACCGCCGCCGGCGATTTGTAGCGTTCGACTTCCGACATGGTGCGATGCAGTTCGCGCAGGAAAGCGCGGCGATTGAAGGTCGGCGTCAAGGTATCGCGGTCAGCCAGAGCTTCGGCGGCGTCCAGCTTTGCGCGCTCAACCGCTCCAGCGCCCGCAGGCCAGCGCCGGACACATCCGAACGCGTCAGCCCCAGCCGGCGCAAAAGCTGGTTCGTTTCGGTGTCGGATTTACCAAGTCTCGAGCAGCATGAGCCAACCATGCACGCGCCCTCGTTAAGGCCGGATTAACCCCGCCATTTGGGCGAGACGCAGCTCTAGACGTCCCGCCCGGCTTCCTTTAGTGCGCCTTTTTTTAGGAGCGGCCGCGCATGGGCTTTCCCCTCCCTCTGGTCGGGCTGATCATGGGCTCGAAATCCGACTGGGACACTTTGAAACTCGCCGCCGAGACGCTCGAAGCGCTGGATATTGGCTTTGAAGCTAAGGTTGTTTCAGCCCATCGCACGCCGCAGCGTCTCTACGATTACGCCGCCGCCGCCAAGGCTCGCGGGCTCAAAGTGATTATCGCCGGCGCCGGAGGCGCGGCGCACCTGCCGGGCATGGCCGCCGCAATGACGCCGTTGCCGGTGCTGGGCGTGCCGATCAAAAGCAAGGAACTGCAGGGTCTCGATAGTTTGCTGTCGATCGTGCAAATGCCCAAGGGCGTGCCGGTGGGGACTCTGGCGATTGGGGACGCCGGCGCGGTCAACGCGGCGCTGCTGGCGGCGGCCGATGCTGGCGCTTGGCGATGAGGCGCTGGCCGGCCGGCTCGATGCGTACCGGGCGGCGCAGACCGCCGCGGTCGGCGAAGACCCAGCGTGAACCATGCTCGCGCCGGGCGAGCGTGATCGGCATCCTCGGCGGCGGACAATTAGGTCGCATGCTTTCACTCGCGGCGGCGCGGCTTGGCTTTGACGTTTGCATTTTCACCGACGAGCCTGACAGCCCCGCGGCGCGGGTCTCGGCGCGGACATTCGTTGGCAATTATCTCGACCATGCGGCGCTGGCTGATTTCGCCCGCCGCGTCGATGTCGTCACCACCGAGTTCGAGAACGTGCCGGCTGAAACCGCGCGAGGCCTTGCTCGACGCTGGCGCATCGGTGCGGCCCAGCCCGCTAGCGCTGGCGGTGGCGCAGGATCGCTTCGACGAAAAGAGTTTCTTTGGCGCGCATCGGCATCGCCACGCCGCCCTTTGCGGCGGTGGCCAGCCAAGCCGATCTCGATGCGGCGCTGAACCGACATCGGCGCGCCGGCGATCCTGAAAACCCGACGGCTCGGCTATGACGGGCGCGGGCAAATTCGCATCAACACAAAAGCCGACGCGCGCCGGCGCCTATGAAAAGCTCGGCGCGCCCGGCATTCTCGAAGGCTTCTGCGCGTTCGAGCGCGAAGTCTCGATCATCGCCGCGCGCGGCGCCGATGGCGCGGTCGCGTGCTACGATCTGTGCGAAAACGAGCATGAAGGCGGCATTCTCTCGCGCACAATTGTGCCGGCGCAGGGTCGGCGCATGCGGCCAGAACCGCAGCGCGCATAATGCGGCGCGGGCGGTGCTGGAGGCGTTCGACTATGTCGGCGTGCTGACCATCGAGTTTTTCGTCATGGCAGACGGCTCGCTGGTCGCCAACGAAATGGCGCCGCGCGTGCACAATTCCGGCCACTGGAGCATCGAGGGCGCGCTCACCTCGCAATTCGAGCAACATATCCGCGCCATCGCCGGCTGGCCGCTCGGCGCGACCACGCGCGCTCGCCGACATCGAGATGGTAAACCTGATCGGCGAGGACGCGCAACGCTGGTCCGCGCTCGCCGCCGACCCAGCCGCGCGCCTGCACCTCTACGGCAAACGCGACGCCCGCAGCGGCCGCAAAATGGGGCACGTGACGCGGCTGAAGCGCTAATTCGCTTGCGCCGGCGTGACGTTCTCGAACGAGGCCGATGCGAAACGCGCTTGGCCGTTCTCGACGATTACGAAGGTGCCGCTCACTGTCATGGGCTGCGTTCCTGAGATCGGCGTTGAGCAGAGCACCTTATGAAAGAGGAGCGTCACCGACACGGATTGGCCAGGGCCAACAGGTGTGTAGTTGTCGGGGTATAAAAGATGCCCGCCACTGATCGTGCCTCTATCTATCTTCAAGCTTCCGAGCGGCAGCTGCGCGCGCGAGGCATTGGTCCACGGACAGGAGCCGCCCATTGAATTGCTCACGCTGAAATCGCCGGCTGCAATGCTGGCAAGCCGCCCGGCGATCAACGCCTGAGCGGCGCCGTTGTTGGTTAGACGCACATTTGCGACGAGCGTATCGGACGTGTTGGCGAGGCTGGTAAGGGTTGCGGAGAGGTCGCCTTGCAGTGATTGCGCCGGCGCCGCAGCAGGCGGCGGCGCAACGACGACGGGCGCCGGCTGCGGCGCGACTTCTACTGGCGCCGGCGCAGGCGCGGCTGCAGCCGCTTCCGCTTGCGCGCGCTCGACCACGCGCTCTAGAATTTGCACGGGCACGATAACAGTGATGAGATCGGGCTTGGCGTAGAGCAGGCCGGCGGCGCCGACCAGGCCACTGATCACCCCTGCAATGCCGCTCAGGATGCTGCCAATGCCGCCGAACAGTTTGCCGCGGGCGCGCATTCCCTCGTTTTCGGCCTTACGGCGCTTTTCGCTTTGCTCCGTCATCGCCTCCCCCTCCGCTGACCTTGAATTTAGATGCCGCGCCTGGGATAAGCTCGCACGACGATACGCCTGTCGCGCGAGTTATGCGCGGACTCTCGCGAGGGGGCGCCGAGCGTTAGCTCCCGGCGTGCCGCTACGCCGAGCGCGGTTTCAGCCGCCTCGCCCACCGGCTATAAACGCGCCTAAAATTTTTCAAACTGCATGACATTGTCGATGCCACGTCGAGGAAAGCCCAGGTCGCGGCGCAATCCTCGCTGCCGTCGGCGCGACCCCGGAGAGACTCGAACTCCCGACCGTGTCCTTAGGACGGACCTGCTCTTCCAGCTGAGCTACGGGGCCATGCGCGCGCCAGAGCTAGGCAAAAGCGGCGCCGCGACGACAAGCCTGCCTCCAGCCGTTCGTGCGCCTGGACACGCCCGCTCGCCGGGGCCACAATGGCGCCGCTCGAGTGGGGAGGGGACGTCATGGCGCAGACGCTACGCAAATTTGTGGTCGGACGCGGCGGCTGGGCTGACCGCGCTGTCGCACACCCGCGCCAGCGTGATCCGCTGGGGCGTGGTGATCTTGCTGACCCTGATCTGGATCGGCGGCGGGCTCTATTATTGGCGCGGGCCGTGGTCTGCTCGAGGCGATCTACCTCACCATCAGCGCCGTTGGCATGTGGGACGGCTATTTCGAGCGCCCAGCGACATGACATGTTGCAGGTGGTGCGCTATGCGGCCCTGGCCGCGCCGGCCGTCGGCTTGATTTTCGCCTTCTCGGGACAATTGGGCGGCTCGCTGGCGCGCATTTTCAATCTTGGCGCCGCGCGCCACATCGTCATCGCCGGCGACAGTCCGGCGGCGCTGTCGCTGGCGCTCGATTGCCGCAGGCGCGGCGACGCGGTGATCCTGATCGCCAGGGACATCGCCGCAGGAAACCGCGCTCGGCCTGCGCCGCAAGGGCGTGATCGTGCTTGAGGGCGACGCCAGCCAATCGAGACGCTGCGCACCGCGCGCGCCGATCACGCCGCGCACGTGGTGGCGTTCGAGCCCGACGACACGGCGAATCTTGCAGATCGAGGCGGCGGTGCGCCGCCTGGTCGGCAAGGCCACGCCGCAAGCCGCCGATCGGCGTTCACGTCGCCACGCGCTCGCCAATGCTGTTGAAGGAAGCGCGCGAAATGCGCTCGGCGCAGACGCGCAAGCAAACCGAAGGCGCGCCGCCCGCCGATCGATCCAAAGCCGTTCTCGCTGGAGGAGATCGCCGCCCGCGCGCCTGGTGCAGCAGCGAGAGCCAGACGCTGCTCTCGCTCGGCGACGCAATTGCGGCAGGAGCGCGTGCATATCGTGTTCTTCGGCTTCGACGCCAGGCGCGGAGGCGGTGGCCAATGCGCGTGCTGAAGAGCCTGTGGTCGGCGCATTTCGCCGCGCCGCGCTTGACCGTGCTCGCGCCCAATCCGCAAGCGGTCGAAGCGGGTTTCCGCGCCCGCCACCGCGAAGCGTTCGCGCACCCGCAGCTGTGGAGCGCCGATATCGCGTTCATGCAGTTCGACTGGGACGCCGCCTCGATCGGCGCCGAATTGCTGGATGCGGTCGAGAGCCGCGCGCGGCAAGCCTACGCGCGGCAGTGGTCTCCACCGGCGCCGATCCCGGCAACATCCATCTCGCGATCGCGCTCAAGCGCGCCTGCAATCATCGGCCAGCGCTGGCCGGTTCCGATTTTCATGCGCGAGACAAGCCAATCGGAATTCTCGCAGCAATACGCCAAGGGCGACGAGACGCCCGAACTCGACGCCTATCTGCAAGCCTTCGGCGCCCATCAGATCACCGCGACGCGCGCGCGGATTATCGACGGCGAGCTCGATCACGGCGCGGCCGTCGCGCACGAGCATTACAACAAAGGCCTCGGCAACCAGGATCCCGATGAGCATGCGCGAATTGCAGGCGGCGATGCGCGATTGGGCCGATGTGCTGGAGACCTACCGCGCCGCCAACCGCGCCGTCGCCGACAGCGCCATGACCAAATTATGGGATGCCGGCTGGCGCCCGCCGCCAAGGGCGAGAAGGGCGACACCGCCCCCATCGGTTCCGGCTGAATCGCGGAGAAACTGGCGCGCGCGCGAACACGACCGCTGGGTGGCCGAGCGGCTGATGTCGGGCTGGCGGCCAGTGCTGGAAGGCGAGAAGCGCGACAACGATCTGATGGTCGCACGACAAGCTGGTCGGCTGGGACGCTTTGAATGAAGCCGATCGCGACAACGATGCGGTGCAAGTCCGCGCCAGCCTCGATGTGGCGCGCATGGCCTGGCCGAATGGGTTCATTTCGTTGCGCGGGTCGTAACTGGTTAACAATTCTGGAATAAGTTTGCGCCCTCGCTGGCGGGGCGCGCGTGATGGAATTGGTTCTCCTGTTTTTCGCCGTACTGCTGACGGTGGGCGCCTACGGAGAATATTATCGCGACACGGCGCGCGCCAAGGTCGCGCCCAATCGCTGGTCGTGGTTGATCTGGAGCGCCACCACCGGCACGGAAGTCGCCACGTTCCAGGCTGTCTCCGGCGATTTTGCTACGAGTGCTGTGTTCATCGCGTCGGTGTTCGCCTGCATCGCCATCACCTTGCTGGTCTGGCGGCGCGCGTGCTGGCGGGCGCCGACGAGAACCGAATTGATCTGCGTGCGGCGTCTGCCTGGCGGCCTCCGTGGTCTGGCTGGTTTTCCATCAGCGATTGGTGGGCGCATCTGCTCATGCTGGCGGTGATCCCGGTTTCGTTCCTACCGACGTATCGCAGCGCTTGGGTCGATTATCGGCGCGAGGACAGTCCAAGCTGGGCGTTGTGGACCATCGGCGATATGCTCGCCATGGCGTACGTCTGGGTGCGTCACGATAATGTACAAGAATTGCCGTATGCGGCGGTTGAAATGCTGTGCCACGCCGGCGTTTGGCTGCTGATCAGGCGGCGCCGCGCCACTATGGTAAAGGCTTCGTTGCCGAGCGGCGCTGGTGTCGTAACCTAACCTTTAGGTGTGTTTGCCATAATGCTTATGTGAGTGGCTGGCGGGAAACCGCCGCATATTAGCATTGATCGCGGCGCGAAGAAAACGGCCCCTGAGTGGCCGGCTTAGCGGCGCTTGTGGGCGGCCGAGAGATGAAACAGGCGATTAAGCATTCGAGAGGCCGGTTATGGCTGAGCGTCGGCTTGCCGATCATGCTGCTCGCGCTGGCCACGGCTTTGGGCGGGGTGGCGATCCTGGCGGATTTTGCCGGGCGTCAGGACCGGGCATTCGAGCAAGGCAGCCAGCAATTGGTCGCCAGTGCGCTGCGCGGGCGCATGCGCGCCTCATCCAACACCACCAAGGATTACGCGTTCTGGAATGATGCCTACGACGCCATCACGCTTGGCGCGGATCGTCGTTGGGTGGAGACAAATTTCACCTCGGCGGTGGCCGACGGCATCGTTGTGTTCCGCGCCGATCGAACGATTCGCCACCAATGGTTCCGCGAGGGCGCGGCGGCGGACGCCGATTCGCTCGCCGCCGCCATCGCGTCGCAGGCCGCCTCGCAACAAGATTTGCGCCGCATGGCGAGCGCGCGAGATGTCTCGGATATGGTTGTGGGACGCATGCTGAATGTCGGGGGTCAGTTGGTCATCGCCTCGACCGCGCCGATAAGCCGGGAAGGCGTACGCGCCAGCGAGAGGGCGCGCGGACGGCCAGCGGATTTTGTCGCTTCATTCGACATCCTCGATCAGGCTGAATTGAACGAGCATGGCGGATATGTCGGTCTCGCCGACCTTACGTTTAACGCCGAGGCGGCAAGACCGGAGGCGAGCGATGTGATCGCCATGGCGTTGCCAAACTCAAGCGCGACGGGTTGGCTGACATGGCGCAACCAGCGCCCGGGCAGCGCCGGGCTGCTGAACCAGTCTCTGCCGCTGGTGGCGCTGCTGCTTCTGGCGGGATTGATGGCGGTTTGGGTGACGCGTCGTTCGGTGACCAGGCATTTGGAGCTTCTCGCCCACGCCGAAGCGGAGACCGAGGCGAGCCGCGCCAAATCCGAATTCATCGCCACCATGAGCCATGAACTACGCACGCCTTTGAACGCCATTATCGGCTATTCCGAACTGGTCAAGGAAGAGCTTGCGGACCTCGGAATCGACCAATCCTGCGCTGATCTCGATCGCATCGAAGGCGCCGGGCGGCATTTGTTGCGGTTGATCGAAGATATCCTCGACCACGCCAAGGCCGAAACCGGCAAATTGTCAATTGATTCCGAACCGCTCAACGTTTTCAGATTCTCTGCGCGAGGCGGCGACCTTGGTCGAGCCGCTTGCGCTGGAACAGAACAACACGCTGCACATCTCCGTCGCCGAGGATGTCAGCGACGTTTACGCCGACCATGTGCGCTTGCAGCAATGCTTGCTGAATTTGCTGGCCAATGCCGCGAAATTCACCCATGGCGGCCAGATTCGCGTGGAGGCGCGGCGAGCCAGCGCGAACGACCGCGAGGCGGTGGAGATCAGAGTTTCCGACACCGGCATCGGCATTGACGCGGCGGCCTTGACGCGATTGTTTGCGCCGTTCGTACAAGCCGACGCTTCGATCGCCCGCACTTATGGCGGCGCCGGCCTTGGCCCGTCGATCACGCGCAGGCTGGCGCGGGCCATGGGCGGCGATGTGTCGGCGAGCAGCGAACTCGGGTGCGGATCGACGTTCACGTTGACCTTGCCGGCGGTCTCGCCGCGCGCTCTGCGAATGGCGGCTTAGTCATGCGCGGCGCGGTGCAAAGGCTGCGTTCGTTCAGTACCGGCAGGTACGTGGCGCTCGGCGGCAACCATCTCGGCCGGGCGGTGTTCGCCGCGCGCGGGTTTCACGCCGGCGCTGTGCTGATGCGGTTTGGCGGCCGAGCGGTGGGCAGCGGCGCGGTGCCGAAACACCAGTTTGGCGCCGCGGATCGGTTCATGCAGGTCGATCACGATGCGTATTTGGGTCCGTCCGGGGCGGTGGACGATTTCGTCAATCATTCCTGCGATCCAAATTGCGGCGTTAGGTTCACTGATCACGGCATCATCATGGTGGCGTTGCGGGAAATCGCGCGCGGCGAGGAAATTTGCTGGGATTATTCGACCACGATGCACAACAATAAATGGCTGATGCGCTGCGAGTGTCGCGCGCCCGAGTGCCGCGGCCTGATCGGCGAGTTTCGCTTTCTTCCGCCCGCGCGCCAAGCCTATTATCTCGGCCAAGACGTGGTCGCTCCCTTCATTGTGCGAGCGCTCGCCGGCGGCGACGCGACAGAGCCGGCGCGCAAAGTGAATCCGCCGGCGGGCGGATTGGCGGAAATCAATCGCCGCTTGCTGCAGTTCGTGCGCGAATTGGCACACCGACAATTCGCCTCGCATTCCTCCTCGGCGATGGAGCGCTGAGATGCGTTGGGTGGACGATCCTACTTATTTCGGCTCGGACCGTCGCAAGGGCCGTGCGCTTCGCTTGCGCAACCGGCGCTATGCCGACCATGCCGGCCCGCCGCCCTCGCTGCCCGCCGCCTTGCGTCAGCTGGCGATGCGTACGCTGGAGGTCGGCTCGCCAGCGGGGCTGGCGCGGTTTCGCGAGCGTGTATCGACCACTTCGAAACTGGCCAAGGAATTTGGCAACACTCCGGTCGCCGACGTCCTGATGAATTTGGCCGGCAGGCTCGACGCGCCGCGCAGCGCCGACCTGCGCCCCATCATCGAGACCGAAATTCGCCGCGCGACTCTGATGCTGAACGCGCCCTCCCATAGCTTGCGCTGATCGTCAAAACGCCGCCGCCGGCGCGCCGCCCATCATCCGCGCGCGCACCAACGGTATAGGCGGGCCGCCATAGCTTAAGAAGCCGTCGTGGAAATCGCGCCAGCCGGCGCGCCCGCCGTGCTCTGCGGTCCAATCCTCGCGCAGACGCCGGATCATGAGCTTGCCGAGGGTGTAATTGAGATAGGCCGGGTCGTATGTGCCGCGCGCCGCTTGTTGGCGGGCATTGCCCTCGTCCTGATAGCATTCGTTCACGAACATCTGCCGCGATTGCTCGACGCTCATGCGCCCGGTGTGCATCAGGATCGCCGACAAGAACCGGCAATCGCGCCGCAGCGCATTGGAAATCTGACCGACATGCACGCGCGCATCGCCTTCGCCGAGGCCGGCTTCCCACATCATTTCCTCGGTATAATGCGCCCAGCCCTCGGCGAAGGCGTAGCCGACGAACACCCGCCCGAATTGCAAATCCGAGCGGTTGGCGTGCAGGAAATTGAGGAAGTGGCCGGGCCACACTTCGTGCACCGACACAAACAGCAATTCGGTCTCGCCCGGCACGAAATCGGCCTGCACCTTGGCCGGCCAGCTCGGATCGGGCGGCGAGATGTTGTACACTGACGGCAGATTGGTCTCATAGGGACCGGGAATGTCGATATAGGCGAAGTTCTGCCGCGCATAAGGGCGGCGATTCGGCGACCTGCGCTTCCTCGGTTCCCGGGATGGTGACAAGATCATGTTCGGCGATGAAGGCGCGCAAGCCGGTGAGCTGCGCGCGCGCGCCCGCGACCGCGCCGCCTTGCGGCTTGCGCGCGTTCACGCGCTCCATGCAGGCGGGCAGAGAAAGCCCCGGCGCGGCTTGCGCGCATGCTTGGGTCAACGCTTGTTGATTGCGCGCAAGATCGGCGCGGCCGATGGCTTCGAGCTGGTCGAGCGGGAGGTCAACCATTTCGGTATCGCGCAACATTTGCGAAAACCGTTCCGCGCCAAGCGCGAAATCCTGCGTTGCATTTGGCCGTTGCGCTTCGATCCATGCGGCCAGCCCCGACATGGCTTCGGCGGCGACGGCGGACGCGCTTGTCAGTTCGGCCTGCAGCGCCGCTTCGGCGACGCTGGCGAACGCGGCTTTGCCGTCGCCGAGATAATAATCCGCCAGCCCGCCAAAAGCGGCCTTGCCGTAATCGACAAACGAGAGCGGCATCGGCGTGCGCAGGTTCGCGCGGATTTGCCCCACAACGCGCGGAATTTCCTTCAGGTAGGCAACATAAGCCCGCAAGCGCACGTCGGCCGCCGCATAGGGCCGGGTCACGTACACGGACGGATCGAGGCTGCCCATGTAATAGGCGGGATTGGTATGGGGCTGATCGGCGGTTTCCAGCCAGAATAAATTGCCGCGCGCCACCGCCACCAGATAATCGCGCTCGAAGCCTTGCTGTTCGTCCAGTCTTGAAAATGCGCTGGCTTCTTCGATTGAGGATTTCAGGAAAGCGATCTCGGCGGCGATGCCTTCCTCGCTCCAATCGGGCAGCTTGCCGTCAAACTCATGGCGGCCCTGATAAGCGGCGAAGGCGGGGTCAATGGCGAAACTCTGCTCGACAAAGCGGTTCTGGAAATCCGGCCAGGACGCCTTTGAGCCGCAACTCGCCAACAACAAAAAAGCTGCCGCCGCCGCGAAAAATTTACCCAACATGACCTCCCAATTTTTCTTGTCTTATATTTTCCAGCACCACCCATCCCCGGATGCCGCGAAGCGGCAGTCCGGGCCCATAAAACACAAGCCGTTGGCGTTTATGGGCCCCGGGCTCGCCGCTTCGCGCCGCCCCGGGGATGGGTGGTGGTACATCCCTCGCCCCGCCAAAACAACTCAATCTCCGATTTGCCGCCGTCCTCGCGCGTGACCACGATCACGGCCGCGCGCGGCCAGGCGGCGCCGCCGTCGGGAAACGAGGAGGGCGGGCGCTGCCCATGGGTCCAGCGCAGCTCGGCGATGGACGCGCCGGCGAGGTCGCCCTCGCCGGGGTGCTGAATCGAAGCAAAAAATGTGCGTTCGTCGGGAGAAAGCGTGGGCCCGCAAATTTCCGCCCCCATCGGGCCGACCAGAAATCTCTTGACCGGGCGAGGCCCATCGCTGGCGGCGGGCGTGACCAGCACCGCGTCATTGCAATCGGCGAACACGCTGTCGCCGCCATCAGTGGCGATCCAAACATTGTAGGCGCTATCGATGCAGATATTGTCGGGGCAGGCGAAGCGATCGCCGCTAATCGTTGGCGCGCCGCGCCATTTGGTTGACACATGGGCCGGCCCGCCTTGACGCTGGGCGGCGGTGAGCGCGCTGGCGTTTGGGTCGCCGGCGAGCGCGAACACGTCCCATGAAAAGCGGCTGGCGGCGCAATCGCCTCCGGCTTCGTCAAGGCGAATGATGTGGCCGGCGGCGTTAGCCTGCGCGCGACCCGGGCTTTCACTTTCGCGGCGCGGATTGCCGGGACGATCGAGGCCCGGTTGGCGATTATTGGTGCAGACGATCAGCACCGGCCCCAGCCCCACCCAATTGGCATCGAGCAGCGCTTCGACGTCCTCCGGCCGATCCATCGGGGTCGCCCCCATGAGCCGCGCCGCTTCACGTGCGCGCATCAGCAAATCACCCTCGTCGCGAAACAAAGCGGCATAGCCTGCCGCGCGCGCGGCGGAATTGGCGGCGGCAAGCGTTAGCGGCAGCCAGCGGCCTGAGCCATCGGCCTCAAAGCGCGCGACATGTAATTGACCGTCGTCGAGCAAATCGCGATTGGCCAGGCGGTCGCCAGCGTTGAAGCGGCCGCGCGAGATGAATTTGTACACAAACTCGTCGATCTGGTCGTCGCCGGAATAGACCGCGACGCGGCCATCGCGCGCGAGCGCCGTGGTGGCGCATTCGGCCTTGCGGCGGCCGAGCGCGGTGCGCTTGCGCGGCGCCCAGCTTGGATCGTAGGGATCGACCTCCACGGTCCAGCCGTAAAGAGCGGGCCCGCATGGGTTTCGACTCATGTCGAATTGCGTCGGCAGCACTCGCGCCAGCGGATTGGACGCGGGAAATCCAAAATTGCCGGCGTCGAGCGCGAATGCGGCTTCGGCCATGGCGCGGGTCAATGCCGCGGCGTCGCGGTCTGACGCGAAGAAAAGGAAGTTGAAGTTTTCCTCCGCCGACAAATAAGTGCCCCACGGTGTCTTGCCGCCGGCGCAATTGGCGTAGGTGCCGCAGCGGATCGCGCCTTGCGGATTGGGCTCATAAGGACGGCCCGGTTCGGCGCGGTTCACGAATGCGCCTGCAGCGGCGATCCAGGGATGGCGCGCGGCGGGCCCGGAAAACACCATGGGCGAAAATGGCGTGATGCGGCGGTTGCGGCCGGCGCCTGGCGCGGGATCCTTCTTTGTTTCCCAACCGCCGGCGCCCGCGTGCAATTCCACGACGCTAATGCCCAGCGCCGCCAGCATCGCTTCGGCGTGGACAGCGGTCAGTTCGCGCGGCGAGCGCAGAGCGGGAAACATCAAGGCGGGATCGACATATTCATGGTTGGCGCACAGCAGCATTTGCACCTGGTCGCGCGCTGGCGGGAACGAGAATTCCGCCGGGAACAGCGCCAGCATGTCATTGTTCTGGCCGAAGCGCTGTTCTTGGGCGTCGCGCGTGAGCGCGTCCGGATCGAAGGCTGTGCTTGCGCTCTCGAACAAAGCGTCGCCCCAGGCGATCAGGCTCCGCCAGCGATAGCCGGGCGGCAGCGTAATGGTGTCGGCATTGGTGGCGGCGACGCTGGCGAAGCCCAGGGCGGGGCCGGCGGGGATCGGGCCTTGCCTCGCAACCGCGCAGCCCGCCAGGTTCAGCAGCGGCAAGCCCGCTAGGCCGCCCAGCAAACCACGCCGCGAGGCGATCAGTTCTTGGATGTGTCTCGTGTGCATGGCTGCTCCTAAATCTGCTTCGCGACGATCCCGTGACAAGCGACGCGCAGAATATCTAACTCGCTCAGCTTGGCTTCGAACAGGGACCAATCGTCTCGCTCGGCGATTCCCGCCCACAGCTTCTCGACCTCGTCGATCAACAAGCTCACCGGACGAAGGCGCTCGAAATAGGGGTGCAACGGCGCCGGTATCGCGCGCGCTTCGAGGCCGGCGCGCACGCCATGAAAACTTGCCGCCGCGTAAGCGCCAGCTTGTGGGCTCTGCGCCGCCCGGGCAGCGTCGGCGCCGATCCAATCATGGAAAAACTGATCCCAGCCGATCTGGGTCTCGCTCAGCCAGGCGAACATGTCCTGCATGAAGGCAAGGTCGGTTTCGGCCTTGCCGGGCGAAAGCCCCAGGCGCGCGAACAGTGCTTGGCGCAAGTGTTTTTGGTAAGCCGGCCCGAATTCGGCGAGCGCCGCCTCCAGCGCCGGAATCGGGCAGGCCAGCGACAGCGCACCGGCCAATTGCATCAACGCCCACGACACCGCCTCGGGCTGGCGGCCGAACGCATAGAGCCCGTGTTCGTCGAAATAGGCGGCGGTAAAGCTGGGATCGCTGGTCGGCAGGAAGCGCCAGGGGCCGTAATCGAAGCTCTCGCCGGTGATGCGTGAGATTGTCGGTGTTGAGCACGCCGTGCACGAAGCCCGCCGCCATCCAGCTTGCGGCCAGGCGCGCATTTTCCCGCACCGCGCAAGCCAAAAGCCCGGCTATGCGCGCTTCCGCCTCGCGTTGCACAAGCTCCGGAAAATAAGCCTCCGCGCAATGTTCGGCGAGTATATGGATCAGGTCGGGACGCTCGAAATAAGCCAGCCGCTGAAACGTGCCGAAGCGGATATGGCTGTGCTGCAAGCGCACCAGCACCGAGGACCGGGTCGGTGAAGGCTCATCGCCCCGCACCAGCGCCTCGCCGGTCTCGAACAGGGAGAACGCCTTGGAGGTGACCACGCCGAGCGCTTCCAGCATGGCCGCCGCCAGCACCTCGCGCACGCCCCCCTTCAAGGTAAGCCGGCCATCGCCGCGGCGCGAATAGGGGGTCTGGCCCGAGCCTTTGGCGGCCAGGTCCAGAAGCCGGCCGCAATCGTCGCGGAGCTGGCCAAACAAAAAGCCGCGACCATCGCCAATGTCGGGATTGTAGACCCGGAATTGGTGGCCGTGATAGCGCATGGCCAGCGGCGCCTGCATGTTTTCCGGCAGCGGCTCGAAGCGGCCAAAATGCGCCTCCCATTCCCGCGCCTCGCAAACCGCCTAGGCCCACGCGCGCGGCCCAGGCCTGGTTGCGCCAACGTGCAACCAATTGTGGAAATCGCGCCGCCGCCACGGGATCGGCGAAATCCGGACCTAATTTGGCAAATAGCGGGTCGGGCCGATACGAGGCGGATGTGGGCATCGGGCTTTTCTAGTCTTTCTGCGCTTGATAAGCGACGCCCGGTGACGGCGCCTTGCTTCTATGGCAAGCATGGCGCAGGGGCGGCGGAGTGCGGCAAGCTATCATGGTGCGCGGACTCATTATTATTGGCGCGTTGTGCTTGGCCGCCTGCGGCGATCAGGCGGGCAAGGCCGAGCAGTCGCCGGATGTCGGCGCGGCGCTTGATCTCTGCGCCGAGGGTCAGGGCGCGTTCGAGGGGCGCTTGTGCGCGGATCGTGAACTCGCGGCGCTTGGCGGCGAGGTGCGCGAAGTGCTGGTCGCCGAAGCCGCACAAGTTTCCGATGCCGGCGCGCAGCTCCTGGTGCGCAACCAAAGCCGTTGGTTGGAAGCGCGGCGCATCGCCTGCGGCATTGCCGAGGCCAGCGACGCGCCGACCGCCGAACAGCAAGCATGTCTGCAAAGCGAATTGCGCGCCCGGGCGCAGGACGCCAAAGGCGCGGTGCAGGAAATCGGCGGCTACACCTTTCAGCGCCTGGAACTGGTCAACGCCATTCCAGTAAGCGCGGCGGCGGCCGCGGCTTCCGGCCTCGGCGACAGCGCGCCGGCGGCGATCACCCGCGACATCCGCTTTCCGCGCATAGACGGCCCGCAAACTCCAGAGATTCAGCGCTTCAACGAATTGGTGGCGCAGCAACCGCAATATCGTCTGGAGGACGTCACCAACGAATTGGTCAATTACAGCATCGCCTTCGCCGGGCCGGAATTGATCTCGGTGCGCTTCGATCTGAGCGCCGATACGCTGGGCGCGGCCCATCCCAACAGCACCTCGAAAGCCGTGACGGTGCTGATGCAACAGCGCCGGGTTCTGAGTGAGGGCGATGTGTTCAGCGCCGCGTCCGGCTGGGAGGATTTCCTGACCCAGCGCGCCGTCGCAGATCTCACGGCCCAGTACCGCGAGGACAGTTTCGTGCCTCCCGAGCGCGACGTGCGCGAAACCGCCACCAAGGCGCACTTATGGCTGATCACCGAACGGGGCCTGACCATGCTGTTTCCGCCATATTCGTTTGGCGCGCCCTACGTGATGGGCGGCGCGGAAGTGAGCATCCCCTGGGCCGATCTGCGCCCATTCCTTAGCGCATCCGCCCCCGCCCCAATCCGCCCGGCGGCGTGAGTGTACAACATCGTGTGGTTGGGGGCGCGGGGCTTTAACCCCGCGCGGCGTCGGTTTCGCGAAGTCCCGGCGCGGCGAGTGAAGATTTGCCGCGGCCGCCGGGAAGTTCGAGCACGTAAGCCGGTTGGCACAGTCCGGAGGCGCGCTCGTGCAAGGCGCGCATGAGCGCCTGGCCCTCGGCGATGCTGCAGCGGAAGTGCGATGTGCCGGGCGCCTTGTCGAGATGGTGCAAATAATACGGTTTGACCCGCGCCTCCACCAGCGCGCGCATCAGCGCCTCCAAGGCTTCGGGCGTATCATTGACGCCGTTTAGCAGTACGCTTTGCGACAGCATCGGGATGCCGGCGTCAATGATGCGGGCAATCGCGGCGCGGGCTTCGCTGGTGAGTTCGCGGGCGTGGTTGGCGTGCAGCACCACGTACGTGGTCGCGGCTTCGGTCTTCAGCGCAGCGACGAAATCTGGCGTCACCTGCGGCGGATCGACGGCCGGCACGCGCGTGTGCCAGCGGATGATCTTCACGTGCGCAATCTTAGCCAGCCGCCCGGTGATCTCGCGGGCGCGCCGCGCCGACAGCATGAACGGGTCGCCGCCAGTGAGGATCACCTCCCAGATTTGCGGCTGCGCGGCGATGTAGCCGAGCGCTGCGTCGAGTTCGGCTGCATTCAGCGCGCCATCTCCGTCAGGCCCAACCATTTCGCGGCGGAAACAGAAGCGGCAATAGACCGGGCACACATGCAGCGGCTTCAGCAGCACGCGGTCCGGGTAGCGATGCACCACGCCCTTTACCGGCGTATGCGCGCCATCGCCAATCGGGTCGGCAAGCTCGTCGGGCGCAATGAATAGCTCGCGCGCATCGGGTCGAAACTGCGCCGCGATCGGATCGGCGGGATCGCTCGGATCGATCAGCGCCTCCATCGCCGGACTGATGGCGACGGCATAGCGGGACGCGACCTGGGCGAGGGGGGAGGGCTGTGCCGGCGCGGAAGACTTCATGGCGCTTGCCTAGACGGGAGTGGCAAATTTGGCCAGCGAGCGCTGAAAAACCCCCTCTCCTCGGGGGGATGGGGGGGGGGCATTTCAATTTGAGTTGGTCGCGCTCCGAGCGAGTGGTGGGTTACGGAGCATGGCTCCGACCGGGCGCACTCGCCGCTGTACGTATTAAAGTCGATTTACCCAATGGCTTCGGTCGAACGTAATTATTTTCTGCTATCTGCAGCTCCTGCAATGGGAGCGATCTCCAACATGGCAATGCGAGGTCCAACGGTTACGCGGTGGGACCTTTGGCTGGGCGGGGCTGCCTTTTGCGTTGTTACAATAGTCGGCCTGTTTGTCGTCTTCGCTGACCAGATCGGCGCCTGGTGGCGGCAGAATTCGCAGCTTACTTCAATTGCCGGCCTCGCTCTCGCCTGGCTCGCCCTCGCGAACCGGCGATTTCGCAGGAATTTTTCCGAGTTCTCCGCGCCCTGGGCGATCGTATCGGCGTTGGCGAACCGCGGCAGCTGCACCGGCCGGTGGTGCTGGACGGCGACACAATTGAGGATGGCGTCACCAAGGTACGATATCGCTTGGCCAACATCGACGCACCTGAGATCGGCGATAACGCAAAATGCCACAATGAACGCTGCGTCGGCGAACTTGCCAAGTCGACTGCGATCAGGCTGATCGCGCACGCTACAATTGTGTCGGTTCGGTGCTCATGGCGCTGGATCGCCACGGCCGCACCGTTGGCTATGTTTCTGTTGATGGCGCCGACCTAGGCGAGATGCTTATGAAGCAGGGTCTGGCGGCCCGTTGGCGCGGGCGGCGCATGCCTTGGTGCGGCCCCAACGGGCCGCTTGTGAAATTGGCCGAACTTCGCGGTGAGACGCTGTCTTGCGCTGCTTGTGTGCATTGGCGGAAATTGTAGCGCTGACGACTAACCCAATTCCGGCGTCCACAGCACATCGTTGATGTGGCGCGCGCCGCTCGCCAGCATCACCAGCCGATCAAGCCCCAGCGCCACGCCGCTCGCCGGCGGCATGTGGGCGAGGGCGGCGAGGAAATCTTCGTCGATCGGCCAGGTTTTGCCGTAGCGCTTTTGCTTTTCCGCCATCGCTTCGATCAGCCGCGCGCGTTGCTCGACCGGGTCGGTGAGTTCGCCGAAGCCGTTGGCGAGTTCGACGCCGCAGGCATAAAGCTCGAACCGTTCCGCCACGCTCGCATCATGCGCGCAGCGGCGCGCGAGGGCGGCTTCGGCGATGGGATATTCGTACAAGAGCGTGAGTGCGGGATGGCCGAGGTGGGGCTCGATGCGGGTGATGGCGGCGGAGAAGGCGTCGTGGGTAAGTCCTCCCCCTCCCCCTTGCGGGGAGGGGGCTAGGGGGTGAGGGGCGTGCAAACGCTCCGCCGCCTGCGTGTCGGTACGCCCCTCATCCGGCGCGCTGCCGCGCGCCACCTTCTCCGCAAGGGAGAAGGGTGCGAACCTGCGCAAACGCCTCGCGCACGCTCAGCCGTCTCCGCCTCCACAAACGGATCGCAGTCCGCTCGCGCCAGCGCAGCGCGTTCGCGTTCGCTGCGCGCGCCGCAACGCGCGCGAGCGCAACGCAATCCTCCATCACGCGCTCATACGGCGCGCCGCGCGCGGTACCATTCGAGCATGGTGAATTCTTCCGCGTGCAGCGGGCCGGTCTCGCCGCGCCGCCAGCTTTTGCCGAGGAAGAAGATTTTTTCCTCGCCGGCGGCGAGCAGTTTCTTCATCGCGAATTCGGGGCTGGTGTGCAGGTAGCGCGCCTCTCCGTTTTTCTTGGCAGCCTCGAACGCATCGACATGGACTTCCGCGCCCGGCGAAAGCGCCAGCGCTTGCGGCTCGACTTCGGTGAAGCCCTGGTCATGGAACCAGTCCCGCACCGCGCGCACGATAGCGGCGCGCGCGCGCAGGAACGGCGCGCGGTCGGCGTGGCGCGCGCGGGGACCAGAAGCGGGCTCATGCTCCCCCTCCCCGCTTGCGGGGCGAGGTGTCGGCGAGGCCGACGGAGGGGGGGCGGGGGGTGAGGGGCGTGCAAGCGCCGTCGCTTGCGCCGCTTCGCTGCCCGCCCCCCCTCCGGCTCGCATTCGCTCGCCACCTCCCCCGCAAGGGGGGAGGGGCGCGGCGCTGCGCTTGGCCCCAGCCCCGAACACCGCTAAGAGAAACGCCAATTCCCAACCCTTTCGGTCGGCATCAGCGCCAGAAACGGCGCCAAGCGAGGTTTACGTGGTCAAAGTCATCGCCAGCGACGTGCGCAAAGGCAACGTGCTCGAGCATGAGGACGGCAAATTATACGTGGTCATGAGCCACGAAACCTTCCGTCCCGGCAAGGGCACGCCGACCACCACCATCGTCATGCGCCGCATCGTCGACGGGGTGAAGACCACCGTCACGCACAAGACCACGGACGGCCTGGAGAAGGCCTTCGTCGAGGAGGTGAAGCACACATTCTTGTTCGACGATGGCGATGCCGGCCTCGTGTTCATGAACCCGGTCAATTACGAGCAGGTGCACGCTGACGCGCGACATGGTCGGCGATGCCGCCGATTACCTCGCGCCGGAAATGGAAGTGCATCTGACCATGTTCGAGGGCCAGGCGCTCTCCATCGAATTGCCGCCGCGGGTGACGCGACGATCGAAAGCACCGAGCCGGTGGTGAAGGGCCAGACCGCGTCTTCGTCCTACAAGCCGGCGATGCTCTCCAATGGCGTGAAAACCATGGTGCCGCCGCACATCGGCCCCGGCACGCGCGTTGTTGTTTCGACCGAAGACGGCTCTTACGTGGAGCGGGCGAAGGATTGAGCGATGGGGTTGACGCGGCGCGAAACACTGGCGGCGGCGTTGGCGTTGTCGGCGTGCGCGCCAGTGGCGGCGACCGCTGACCCGTCGCCAGAAGACCCGCGCATTGCCGCCATCGAAACGCGCATCGGCGGGCGCGTCGGCGTTTGCGCAATCGACACCGCGACCGGGGCCATGATCGTTCACCGCGTTCACGAGCGCTTCGCCATGTGTTCCAGCTTCAAATGGCTGCTTGCCGCGCAGCATTTGCACATGGATCAGGAAACCCCCGGCTGGCTTGGCGAAATCCTGCTGTTCGGCCGCCGCGATCTGATCCCACACTCGCCGGTCGCGAGCCAGCACGTGGCGCGCGGCTACATGTCGAACCTGGAGATGTGCGAAGGCATGGTTGTCACCAGTGACAACACCTGCGCAAACCTGCTGCTGGTCCCGGCTGGCGGCCCCGAGGGGCACACAAGCTTCCTGCGCGCGCACGGCGACGCGGTGACGCGGCTCGACCGTAATGAAATGGCGCTCAACCAGAACCTCCCGGGCGATCCGCGTGATACTTCAACGCCGCATGCGATGGCGCACACGCTGCGGCGCTTTGCGTTGACCGACGAGGTGCTGAAGCAGCCCGCGCGCGAACAATTGATCGGCTGGATGAGCGCTGCGCGCACTGGCCTGGATCGCCTGCGCGGCGGCTTTCCCGCCGGCTGGCGCGCCGCCGACAAAACCGGAACCTCCGACGACGTCAACAACGCGACCGTCGATGTCGCCATTGGCTGGCCGCCGCTCGGCGCCCGCCGATCGTTGTTGCCGCCTTCCTCAGCGATAGCACCGTCGATCTCCCCGCCCGCAAAGCCGCGCACGCGGAAATCGGCCGCATCGTCGGCGAAACCTGGGACTGAGATGATAAAACGCTCCGCCTTTCCGGGCGCGCGGAGTGCGAACCCGGGAGCGTGGGGCGCTACTCGCGCAACTGTTTTCTCACTCAATCAACGCAGCGGCAAGCGTCCGTGCGTTTGCCCCTGGGTTCCGGGTTCGGCCTACGGCCGGCCCGGAATGACGGTGTTTGGGTTTGTGGGGGTGAAGCTACGCAACCATCATTGCTCATGCCACGGATGTGCGTAGCGGCGCAGATGTTGCGGCAATAGGAAATCCTCAAACAAATCGCGCCATTGTGGATTGGCTTGCTCGATCAGCTTGAGCTTCCAGGCGCGGCGCCATTTCTTGATCGCCTTCTCGCGCGCGAGCGCGGTGTGCATCTCTTCGTGCTGCTCCCACCAGACCAGCAGCTTGCAGCTGTGCTTCTGCGAAAACCCCTCAATCGATCCCTCGCGATGCTGCTGCGCGCCAGATCGCTGCTGACGCCGAGGTAAAGCGTGCCATTGCGCTGGCTGGCCATGAGATAAACCGCGATGCACTCGTAGCGGGCCATGACAAACACCTATCCCAAGAACCCACCGCCGTCATTCCGGGGCATCGCGAAGCGATGAACCCGGGCTCGGCCTACGGCCCGCCCCGGAATGACGGAGCTGGTTCTCCTGTCTGTGGATGATAAACTATGCGCCACAATTCGTTCCTAAGGAGCAACAATTCGATGCAGCTGAAAGGAGAATGGGAGGGTGACCTCTTAGGGCGCCGCGCCGATGCTGACTTGCTGGCAGGTTATCTAGACAGCGTAGGCAACAGAAAAGTTGACCGCGAGGATGGAGTGGCGTTCACCATCGCCATTGACGGCGAATATGGGGTAGGCAAGTCATTTTTCCTGAGGCGGTTCGCGAAGTACATTGGTTCTGAGCATCCGGTTGCGTTCGTTGATGCGTGGGCTGATGACCTCGCGGACGAACCTCTGACCGCGTTGGTGGCAACGCTCAAGGATGCCCTGGGGCCACTCATCCAAGACCCAATGGCCGAGAAGGCGTGGGCTCGCTTTGCAAGGGTCGCTGGTAAGGTTGCGAAGCTTGCCGGCTTTGGAGCGGCGAAGCGGGCGCTGTCACTTCTGGTAACCGCGGAATTCGCGGACGAAATAACTGCGGCAGTTGGCGGTAACGATGCTGTTAAGGCGGATGCTCTCGCGGCGCTCAAGGAAACACCTTCTGAGGTAGTTGATGCGGGAGCAAAAGCGCTGTCCGAAGCAACTCCCTCCGGCCTCATGGATGAACGCATTGCGAGGTTCCAGGAGGGGAAGGCGGCAATTCGAGAACTCAAAGAATCCCTGGCGGCCATCGTCTCCGCACTTCCTATTGATGGGCTTCGTGCGCCCATCGTCATTATCGTCGATGAACTCGATCGGTGCCGACCGACTTACGCTGTCAAACTTCTCGAAGAGATCAAGCACCTGTTTGATGTGCAGGGATTGGTATTTTTGCTGGGAACCAACACCGAGCAATTGTCCAAGTCGATCTGCGGAGCCTACGGCGCCGCATTCAATGGAGAGTCGTATCTGCGCAGATTCATAAACCGCCAATTCACGCTTCAGTCGCCCGACATGACCGCCCTTGCCGGGCAACTCATTGCGTCCGCGGGTATTCCCGAAAGTAAGCTCGATTTTCCAGGAATAGTCGAGACGATGCCTGTCGCTGAGATCGTGGCCGCTTATGTCGACAGCTATGGTGCGAATGCGCGCGATGTTTTTGGTCTGGTGGATCGTCTGCAGACCTGTTGTGCATTGACGGGCAATACGCCTTTGCTGATGCCTTATCTTCTGCCTCTATTAATTTCCGACCTGCGAACTGGGGTGCGAGACCAAATCATCGGGGGGTGAAAGCGGATGCGCGGGAGATTTTCTCGCATCGCGTTTCCGGGAGTGTCGTGCGCCAAGGGCTGCAGGAGTTCGCGCATGATTTGCAAATTGAGGCGAAGCGGAGCGCCAGGGATTTGGAGAGAACATATAACCGAGAAGAAGCGAGCTACGCTGGGCATCAAGTAATTAGCGCTCGTAGGGCTTCCGAACGTGGAAATTGTCCGCTTGCTGATCCCGCGAACTACCCGAAGCTGCTCGCTGCAGTGGGGCGATTCGAACCCCCTAATGAGGTCAGGTCCGATTAAGGCCCCTTCCTCCTTCGCCCCCGATACGCGTTTTTCCGCCCCCGCGGCGTGCTCGGCGCTTTCCCCGCGCTCTCGCGCATCTTCGCTTCCACGCCCGCGCTCACATCCGCTTGCCTTGCCAGCGGATCGTCGGCGATGAACAATTCCGTTTCCTGCAGGCGTTTGATTTCGTCGCGCAGCCGCGCGGCCGTTTCGAATTCCAGATCAGCCGCGGCTTCGCGCATTTGTTTTTCCAGGTCGGCGAGGACGGTTTTGATGTTGTGGCCGAGGAAGGGGGTGGAATCTTCGGCTACGCCTGCGGCGCTCTGGCGTCTTGTCGCCGCCGGCGCCGCGTTTCGAAGCCATCGGGTCGCGCGGATCGATGGTCAGCGAATCTTTTTCGTACACGCTAGTCCAGAATATCCTTGATCTGGCTCTTGATGCTTTGCGGGGTGATGCCGTTGGCGCGGTTGAAGGCGTCTTGTTTTTCGCGGCGGCGGCTGGTTTCGGCCATGGCGCGCTCGATCGAGCCGGTGATGCTGTCGGCGTAGAGGATTACTTTGCCGTCGATATTGCGCGCGGCGCGGCCGATGGTTTGCACCAAGCGAGGTTTCCAGCGCAGGAAGCCTTCCTTGTCGGCGTCCAAAATCGCCACCAGGCCGCATTCGGGAATGTCGAGCCCTTCGCGCAGCAGATTGATGCCGATCAGCACATCGAACGCGCCGAGCCTTAAGTCACGGATGATCTCGATGCGCTCCATGGTGTCGATGTCGGAATGCATGTAGCGCACGCGCACGCCTTGCTCGTGCATGTATTCGGTCAAATCCTCGGCCATGCGCTTGGTCAGCACCGTCACCAGCGAGCGCATGTTGCGTTGGGCGACCTCTTTCACCTCGGCGATGCAATCATCGACTTGGGAATGTCCATGCGCTTGTACAGGACGCACCTCCACTGGCGGATCGATCAGCCCGGTGGGGCGGATCACTTGCTCGGCGAACACCCCGCCCGTGCGCGTCAGCTCCCATGGACCCGGCGTGGCCGAGACATGGATGGTCTGCGGGCGCATCACTTCCCATTCCTCGAATTTGAGCGGGCGATTATCCAGGCAAGAGGGCAGGCGGAAACCGTATTCGCTGAGCGTGCGCTTGCGCGAGAAATCGCCTTTGTACATGGCGCCGATTTGCGGAATGGTGACGTGGCTTTCGTCGGCGAAAATGATGGCGTTGTCGGGGATGTACTCGAACATGGTCGGCGGCGGCTCGCCGGGCAGGCGCCCGGTGAGATAGCGCGAATAATTTTCGATCCCCGCGCAAGAGCCGGTGGCGAGCATCATTTCCATGTCGAAAGTGCAGCGCTGCTCCAGACGCTGCGCTTCCAGCAATTTGCCCTCGGCGCGGAATTGCTCGAGCCGTGCTTTCAGTTCCTCGCGGATTTGCCCGACGGCCTGGTCGAGCGTCAGCCGCGGCGTGACATAGTGCGAATTGGCGTAGATTTTCACCGCCGGCAGCGCGCCGACCTTGTGGCCGGTGAGCGGGTCGAACTCGTCGATGCCGTCGAGTTCGTCGCCAAAGAACGAAAACCGCCAGCCGCGATCCTCCAAATGCGCCGGCCATAGCTCCACCGTATCGCCGCGCACGCGGAACATGCCGCGCGCGAACGCCGCCTCGTTGCGCTTATAATGCAGCGCCACCAGCTTGCGGATGAAATCGTGGGAATCGATGCGTTCGCCGGTTTTCACCGTGAAGGTCATGGAGGTGTAGGTTTCCACCGAGCCAATGCCGTAAATGCAACTCACGCTGGCGACGATGATGACGTCGTCGCGCTCGAGCACCGCGCGTGTGGCGGCGTGGCGCATGCGGTCGATCTGTTCGTTGATGTTGGATTCTTTTTCGATGTAAGTATCGGTGCGCGGCACGTAGGCTTCCGGCTGATAATAATCGTAATAGGAAACGAAATACTCGACCGCGTTTTCGGGAAAAAATTGCTTGAACTCGCCATAGAGCTGGGCGGCCAGCGTTTTGTTGGGGGCGAGGACGAGCGCCGGCCGCTGCGCGCGCGCGATCACTTGCGCCATGGTGAAGGTCTTGCCCGAGCCGGTGACGCCGAGCAGCACCTGGTCCTGCTCGCGGCCCTCCAGGCCTAACATCAGTTCGTCGATGGCGGTGGGCTGATCGCCGGCCGGCTGGTAATCCGACACCAGTTTGAATTTGCGCCCGCCTTCAAGCTTTTCCCAGGCGCGCTCGGGCCGGTGCGGGGTCCAGATCGCGGCAGTGGCGTCAAAGATTGCGGGCGCTTCGGATACGCCGGGGGAGCGGGAGCGGGGCATGGGTGGCTAAGGTAGTGCGCGCCGCACCGCAGGGCGAGTGCGGTTAGTCCTCGCGCCGCACCCGGTGTCCCGCGCCGCCGCGCGAGCCAACCAGCATGAAGCTGCCGAGCGCGGCGCGGCGCACCCGAATCGTATCGCCGACGCGCACGTTGCGCGCGCTCTCCGAACTCGATTTGCGCCCAGGCCTGCCCGTTGGACATAATGAAAATGCGCCTGCCATTGGCGCGCTCGACTATTCGCTCGACCTGCATCTGGACAGTCGCGATTTCAGGCCGCTCGCCATCGCCGCCAAAGCGCGGGATCAATCTTGCCAAGCTCGGCAGGTTAAACCCAAACGCGTCGCGCTCGATGCTGGCGGCCTGCGCGTGATCGACCGCGACGATTTCGCCTTGCGCCTCGGCCTGCCGCAATCTGCCGACAGCCGCGTCATAACAGGCTAGGCGCGCGCCATCCTCCTGCACCTCGGCGCAGCGATAGGCGGCGGCGAGCGCTTCTGGCGTGGGCGGCGCGGCGGGCTGCGCGGAGGCGACCTCCACCCCCAACGCCAGGAATACGAGCGCCATGTACCGCATCCGAAATCTCCACAAGCTCAAGCCCTTAGTATCTAACCGAGCGGCACGGCCTTGCCCAGCCGGCAACATGATTCGCTTAACGAGATGTCCTGGCGCAAAGGCGCCACACCCTCATCACATCTTCGTCAAAAGGGCGTGTGTTCGCCTAATGTTCAACAGAAAATCGGCGAACTGTATTTGACCTTGTTCGAAATGTGTCGTTAACGTCGCCGCCAGAAGGCGGGAGTCGAAGCTGAGCCAATTTGGCACGGCCCCCGTTGCGTTCGGGCGAGTTTTTCGTTCGGGCTTAACCAGGGTTCGCGACGGGGGATTTCCTGCCGAGGAACCATCCTAGGGGGTTTGAAATATGTCATCGAAGAAACCGCACCACGGACGCAATTCACTGCTGATGGGCGCTTCCGTTATCGCCGCCGCCACCGCCGCCATGGCCGGCGCGCCCGCGCTGGCGCAAGACGCCGAGGAAGAAGAAGCGATCGTGGTGACTGGCTCGCGGATTCCGCAGCCGAATTTAACGGGCACCAGCCCAGTTACGCAGGTGACGTCGGAAGACATCACGACCCAGGGTGTGACTCGGATCGAAGATCTGACTAACCAGCTGCCGCAAGTGTTCGCGACCCAAGGTTCGAATTATTCCAACGGAGCGTCAGGCACTGCGGAAATCAGCCTCCGCGGTTTGGGCTCGAAGCGCTCGCTGGTGTTGGTTGATGGTCACCGTGTGGGCTACGGGTCTCCAAACAATTCCGCCGCTGACCTGAATCAAATTCCGGGCGCCATGGTCGAGCGCGTCGAAATCCTGACGGGTGGCGCTTCAGCCGTTTACGGGTCGGATGCCGTTGCGGGCGTCGTCAACTTCATCATGCGCGACAACTTCGAGGGTTTCCGCATCGATGCGCAGTACGGCTTTTATCAGCACGACAACGATTCGGACAATGGCTACCTCCGCGAAGTTATAGCCGCTCGGGGCACAACCAACCCAGCTGAGTTTCAGCTGCCTCCGGACGATGTGAACGATGGCTTCGGCAAAGAAATCTCGCTCATTTTCGGGGCATCCTCACCTGATGGGCGCGGCAATGTGACCGCTTACGCCACCTACCGTAGCAATGATGCCGTGTTGCAGCGCGACCGAGACTATTCCGCCTGCGTACTTGGTAACGCGAGCGTAGCCGCTGTTCCGGGCGTGCCCGCCGGCGCTGCGCATTGGACCTGCGCCGGTTCGGCGACTTCATTTCCGGGATATTTCACGAGCCCGACTACCGGTGCGTTTACCATCAGCCAGACGACGGGCCTATTCGTGCCTTTCGTCGCCGCAAACAACCAATACAATTTTGGTCCTCTTAACTTCTATCAGCGGCCGGACGAGCGCTACACAATGGGTGCATTCGCGCACTACCAAATAAACGAACACGCTGAGGCCTACGCACAGGCGATGTTCATGGAATACACTTCGAACGCGCAAATCGCTCCGTCGGGTGCCTTTTTCGGCAATACCAACACTATCAATTGCGACAACCCGTTGTTGCCGGCAAATACCGCTGCGGTCAATTTGGTCAATTGCACGCCCGCGGAAATTGCGGCCGGAACCGCCAAGACGTTTTATGTCGGTCGGCGCAACGTCGAAGGCGGCCCACGCCAGGATCACAGAACCAATGAGAGCTTCCGAATTGTCGCGGGGCTTCGCGGGGCGGTCAACGATAGCTGGGATTATGATGTTTCCGGCGCAATCTCACGGACGCGGCTTTCGCGCGCTTACCTCAACGAACTCTCGATCGCGCGCCAGATCAAGGCGTTTGACGTTATCCTTGGGCCAGCTTTGTTGCCGAATGGGAACGCGAATCCGCTTGCGGGCGTCCCGGAATGCCGGTCGGTCTTTAACGGCAGTGATCCCGCGTGCGTGCCTTATGATATCTTCACGCCGGGCGGTGTCACTCCAGCGGCGCTAGCGTATCTGCAGGTTCCACTGGTCAATATTGCCGAGATGACTCAGCAGAATGTTATTGGCACGGTGTCAGGGGATTTGGGTTTTGGCAGCCCGGCGGCTGAGAGCAACATTCAAGCTGCTTTCGGCGTGGAGTATCGCCGCGACGAACTCAACAACACGCTCGATGCGTCCTTCCTGACCGGTGATGGCGCTGGCCAAGGCGGGCCAACTCTCGGGCTCAATGGCGTGACGGATGTATTCGAGATTTTTGGCGAAGCTAGAATGCCGATCGTTGAAGGTGCGCCCATGGCTGACTTGTTGGCCGTCGATGTTGCCTATCGTTATTCTGAGTACGATTTTGGCGTTCAAACCGACACCTACAAGATTGGTGGCGAGTGGGCGCCTGTTGAAGACATCCGGTTTAGGGCCGCATTCCAGAAGGCCGTTCGCGCGGCCAACATCGTGGAATTGTTCTCGGCTCAGGGCGCCGGACTATACAACCAAGGGCCGGACCCGTGCGATGATGTGGCTAACGGAGCGGCGGCTGTCCCCGCAAATTGCGTTTCGGCCACGCCTGCGCCGTATCAGGTTACTGCGGCGCAATCCACCGGCGGTACTCTGACCAACCCGGCGGGCCAATATAATGGCTTGTTCGGCGGGAACCCGAACCTGGCCCCCGAAGAAGGAGAGACGCTCACTTACGGCTTCGTCTTCCAGCCCAGATTCCTTGATGGCTTGGTTGTCACGGTTGATTATTTCGATATCGAGGTGACTAATTTGATAGCGGTCGTTGGGGCGGCGAATACCGTCAATGATTGTTATCTGAACGGTAATCTTGCCTCGTGCGCGCTTATCACCAGAAACCCGGGCAACGGCAGTTTGTTCAGGGGTGCGGGGCAAGTGGTTGACCTCAATACCAACATCGGCGGACTGCACACGACGGGTATCGATATTAATGCGAACTACAATTTTGAGATCGGAGCAGCCGGCGCGCTCGGGTTCCAACTCGTTGGAACTTGGGTGGATACGCTCATCGTCGATGAAGGCGCCGCGACTGGCAACGCGCCGTATGATTGCAATGGGCTTTGGGGTGGGAACGCCAGTTGCGGTACTCCAACTCCTGAATGGCGTCATCGCCTCCGCGCCTCATGGGAAACGCCATGGAACGTCGAGGCAATACTCACCTGGCGTTATTACAGTGAAGCTACCCGCGAACAGGGACAAGGGGTTCCGCCCCCGAATACCCTCGCAAATAGTTTGGGAAGGGACTTCCCCGCTCAGAACTATTTTGACATAGCGGGTAATTGGGAATTGTTCGAGAATACGCGGCTACGCTTCGGCATCAACAACGTGATGGACAAGGACCCACCGTTGAGTACTTCGACGAACGTGGGTGCGGGGGCCGGCAACGGCAACACGTTCCCGCAGGTGTACGATGCGCTGGGCCGTTGGATATTCGTAGGCGCGACGGTCGATTTCTAGGATCGCACATCTTTAACTGAATTAAGCGGCGGGCCCCGGACCGCCGCTTTTTTTTCGGCGTAGAGACAAGCGGCTCGACCTCGCGACAGTGCCCCAAGTTGCGAGTCTCCTGCCTCGACAGACCTCTTGTTGAAGGGTATATGAAGCCCTCTTATCCTTTGAACAGGAGCGAGCTCAAATGGTTGAACTGGTGTTTATTGCGCTGCTTCAGGCGGTTGCTGGCGCCCCTGCCGCCGCCGAACCCGTTGCGCCCAATGCTGGCGCCACTAGCGGCCAACAGGCCGGTGAACCGGCTGCAAATGGCGCCCAGACAGACGGACAAGCGGAGCCTCTCCGCTGTCGAAGCGAATCGGTAATCGGGTCTCGCTTTGCACGTCGTATTTGCACTACGGCTGCGGAGGACCTGCTGATAGCTGATGAATCTCGGCGTATGCTCGAGCGAATACAGAGTTCAAGGAGCACTGCGCCGGTCAACTGAGACCGGTGTAGCGGGAGCGCCATTGACCTGAGTGGCGGTGGGCTACGGTCGGTCCGCCGCTTTTGGTGCGCGTGCTGCAACGTCGGCGCTCTCCCGGATTGGGTCTGACATTGCGGGCTGCTAGGCCAAGGCTTACTCAGTCCTTTGTGGAAATCAAGAACCCACTCTCTGGACCGGTTGGTCGAACCTCGCACACTCGCGTCGAGACCTTACCCGATGGCGGTGAGTTTGCCCGATGATCATCTCCCACCAGCACCGTTTTATCTTCGCCGCGATCCCCAAAACCGGCACGCACTCAGTGCGGCGGGCGTTGCGCGGGCACATGGGGCCGGACGACCTCGAGCAGGTGGGATTGTTCGTGCAAAAGAGCCTTCCGTTCGAGCCGCTGGCAAAGCTCGGCCACGGCCACATCAGCCTCGCCCAAGTCCGCCCCTTCGTGGGCGAGGCGGCGTTCGCCAATTATCTAAAGTTCGCCTTCGTGCGCAACCCGTTCGATCGCTTCGTTTCCTATTGTGCGTTCGTCACTCGCGAGGACGGCGATTTCGAGCGCGATCCGCGCGAAGTGATGCGGTACTATCTTGAGCGTCCGCCCTTTGATCACCTTCTTTTCTGGCCCCAGCACCATTTTGTCGTCGATGCTGAAGGCGCTCTTTTGGCCGACGTAATTGGTAGAGTGGAGGAGATGCAGGGCTCGTACGATGCGATTTGTCAGCGGCTTGGCATCGCCAGCACCCCACTCGACAAGGTCAACAGCACGCAACGGGACAAATATCGGTCCTATTATGATAAGGCTCTAATCGATGCCGTCACCGCGCTCTACCAGCGCGATTTGGAATTGTTCGGATACCAGTTCTGCGAGGGACCGACATGAACCTGTACGCAAACCCGCGCAAGACCCAGTCCGTGCGCCAACTTTGCCCCGTTGACATAGTGCAACTGCGCGCGGCCGTGCTCGCCATCCCCGAGGCCGTGTGGGCCGCCGAAAACAACGCCAAGCCCAATCGGTACGATGCGCTTGACCAAGCGCGTCATATTGTGTTCCGCTTTGTCACTGAGACAGACGATTGGCGGCGTTCCGATGATTTTCCGCTGTGGGCGCAATGGCGCGCCTTGCTTGAGCCGGCCCTATCGCAGGCCACCGAGCCGTATGGTTACGCGAGCGGCGCCTATCCGCGCATTATGCTGGCGCGCATGCCGCCTGGCGGCGCGATCCACCCCCATCGCGACGCCAACCCTGCGGCGAAGTGGCCGCACAAGATCCACATTCCGCTGCAGACGAATGACAAGGTGACATTCTTTGTCGATGGCGTGGGCCATCATTTTCCGGAGGGGCTCGCGGTGGAGGTCAACAATATGGGCGTTCATGCCGTGGCCAATCAGGGTGATCGCGACAGAATTCACCTCATCTTTGAATATTTCGATCTTGATCAGTCAGAGCCAGAATGGCTGCGTGAACTGTTGGGCGTGCCTGGGTGAGCAAATTGCAGGCCGCGAACGCCGAGGCGAAGCTCGCGGAAGCTTTTCAATGTCTACACGCGCGGCCCGAGCGCAGCGAGAGTCTCTGTCGCGCCGTGCTGGCAGAGGGAGATGACCCCGGTGCGCGCCTGATGCTCGCCGGCGCGAGGCGCCTCTTGGGCGATTTCGCAGGCGCTTGTGCGCTTGCGCAAGGAGTCGCGGGTGAGCATACCAATTGGGGCGGCGCCCAATTCGAACATGGCATGGCGCTGGGTAGGCTCGGCCGACATGCCGACGCGCTGGATGCGTTGCGCAGGGCTGAAAGCTTGGGCGCGATCCCGGGACTCCCGCGTGAGATCGGCGATCAAATGTACGCCATGGGCGACCTCGCCGGCGCCGAGCAAGCTTATCTGCTGCATCTGTCGGCGCGGACGTTCGAACCGCTCGTGCACGGAGCGCTGGCGGCGGCTCAGCGCAATGATGCGGCCCGCGCCGAGCGGGATTTGCGCATGCAGCTCGCGCATTACCCGAGTGATGTGCTCGCATTGCGGCACCTCGCCGAACTGTTATCCGCGTCGGGTCGCTTCGATGAAGCGGAGGGAGTGCTGCGCAAGTGCCTAGAACGTGCGCCTTCGTTTGCGCTGGGCCGCTTCGGCCTGGCGATGGTGCTGCTCCACAACCACAAACTCGCGCCGGCGCTGGAGGAAGCCGAGGCTCTCCTGGCGCGCGACCCGCAGCGGCTTGAGTACCTTAACCTGAAGGCCGACGCACTGGGCCGCATCGGCGATTTCGAGGCTGCGGCGACTTGCCTTGAACTTATCATCGCGATCAACCCGGATCAGGCGAGCGCTTGGCATAGTTACGGCCATGTCTTGCGCTCGTTGGGTCGTCGTGAACAATGCGAGTCCGCATATCGGCGCGCGATTGCGCTGCAAGCATCGCTTGGAGAAGCATATTGGGGCTTAGCTAACCTGAAGACCTTCCGGTTCGGAGCTAGCGATCTCGCCGCTATGAGAGAACATGCCACGCTCATGCCGCCTGGAGACGATCGGATTTCTTTGCTCTTCGCCCTTGGCAAAGCGTTCGAGGATATTGGCGATTTCGAACCCGCTTTCGCCGCCTACAGCGAAGCTAATGCCGCAAGGCGCATTCGATTTCCTTTTGACCGAAGTGAGAGCGTCGCATTCGCGCAGCGTGCGCGCCAAGTGTTCACGCCAACGATGTTCTCAGAGCTGCAAAATCTCGGGTATCCCGCAGAAGATCCCATCTTCATTGTTGGCATGCCTCGTTCGGGATCGACCTTGGTTGAGCAAATTCTGGCAAGCCACTCGTCTGTCGAGGGCACGATGGAGTTAGTCGAACTCATCGCAATGGTGAAACGACTGGAGGCGGGCGGATCATACCCGGAACTCCTGGCCGACATGCGTGCGGACGATCTACGTGCCCTGGGCGAAGAATACCTCAAGCGCACGCGCGTGTTTCGCAAAACAGCCGCTGGCCGTTTCATCGACAAGCTGCCCAACAATTTCGCGCACACAGGCTTGATACACCTGATCTTGCCCCGCGCGCGCATCATTGACGTCCGCCGACATCCGCTCGCCTGTTGCGTCTCCAATTTCAAACAACATTGGGCTACAGGGCAGAATTTCGCGTACGATTTGACTGACCTCGGCGTTGCCTATCGCAACTACGTCGAACTGATGGCGCATTTTGACATCGTGTTACCTGGGCGCGTGTATCGGGTCATTTACGAGGACCTGGTCGCCAGCCCCGAAGCAGAAATTCGCCGCTTGCTGAATGTGTGCGGGCTCCAGTTCGAAGAGCTCTGTCTACGGTTTTACGATAATGACCGAGCGATCCGGACGCCAAGTTCGGAGCAGGTGCGTCGGCCCATTTTTAACTCCGGACTGGACAATTGGCGCCCATTTGAGCCCTGGCTCGCGCCGCTTAAATCTGCTCTCGGCGCAGTGCTCGATACTTACCCCGCGGCGCCGCCGATCTGATCTCGCGTCAGCTTGCGTCACCGGTACGTAAAGATGGAGTTTCTCTCCGGTGCTTCCATGCCCATTGATTTTGGGCTATAGGAAGAGGTCGTGAAAAGGCATTCGGGGGCGATCATGTTTCGGGTTTTGCTGGGCGCAGTGTTTGCCAGTTTCCTGCCAATTGTAAGCGCGCACGCCCAAGTGATCGACATAGCGCGTTTTGTTGACCCCGTTACAGTTCGGTCGGCGGGTATTTCGCCGAGCGGCGCCCATGCAGCCTATATTCGAAGGGGCGCTGCCGGCGAGGAAATCGTTGTCGTCGATCTTGCCGCCAATAGCGCCCGGACTATCGAGTCGGTGCGTCGCACCCACGGTGTGATCAACTGGGTCGCTTGGAAGGGAGACGACCATGTTCTGGCCGGCGTCGAGGCGTTTATGATAGGCGAGACGCGTACTGGTATAGGTACAAACATCCCGCAGCGGGGCCGGGATTATTCAGTGCATCGCGTCGTCTCGATTAGCCGCGACGGGAATAACTTTGTACAGATGTTCGAAGGCCAGCTCAATCGCTTGGCTGGGGGGTATGGCTCTGCTCAATTGCTCGACGATCTTTCCAACGACCCTGGCCATGTGCTCTTGATAGCTTCGGACAATTTTGGCATTGGGGTCTGGAAGGCCGATATCGCCACGGGGCAAGTCGAACGCGTCGCGGACGGCAGCTGGGATACACGAAATTACCAGACTGACGGCGCGGGGTATCCGGTGCTGCGGTTTGATGCGTTGAGCGATCGCTCAGGATATCGCGTGTCGCGCCGTGCTTCAGGCGCAACAAGCTGGACGCCTGTCATGGACGTCCGAGGCGATATCTTGCGCTCCAATTCACCCGATTTCGCGGCGGTCGCGGCGGGCCCGGGGCCAAGCCAAATCTATGTGTTTGCACGGCAGCCCGATCAAGATCGTGGAGCGATCTACCTCTACGACACGAGCACAGGAATCTTTGGCGATCTTGTATATGCGAGCGCCGATGCAGACGCTGGTGGGATGTGGGTGCGCGCTGGCACCGGCGAGGTGATTGGAGGGTGCGCATTTGTGCGGCGTTTGACGTGCCAGGCGCGAGATAGAGCTGTGCAACGCCACATGAATGCCGTTGACGCTTTCTTCGAAGGAAGCGCGACCGTGCGCCTGCGGGACATGTCAGGTGATGCTTCGAAATGGTTGTTGCATGTTAAATCACCAACCGAGGCGGCAGGCTATTTTGTTTACGACTTATCGCAAAGAATCGTGACGCCATTGGCGGCAATTTATCCAAGTGTTGACCTGGCGTTGCTGTCGCCGACTCAAATTGTTGAGTACCAATCTCGCGATGGAACCCCGCTTTGGGCTTACGTTACAGCTCGCCCTGGGCAAGGGTTGCGGCCCATGGTCGTAATGCCGCACGGAGGGCCAGAGTCCCGAGATGTATACGGCTATGACGGCTATGTGCAGTTTCTTGCAGCGCATGGCTACGTAGTTTTGCAGCCAAATTTTCGGGGCTCGCTTGGGTTTGGACGTGCGTTCGCGGACGCGGGGCGCAGCCAGTGGGGCAAGCGCATGCAGGACGATGTCTCCGATGCCGTTCGGCACATGATCAACTCAGGGGTCGCCGATCCCGGTCGAATTTGTATCGTTGGAGCCTCGTATGGGGGGTATGCCGCTCTCGCCGGGATTGCGCTGACGCCTGATCTCTATCGCTGTGCCATTTCGATTGCCGGCGTTTCAGACTTGCCTGACTTTCTCCGCAGCGAGCGAATTGACACCGGGCGCCGCTCGGCGTCCTACCAATATTGGCGCCGCTCGATCGGTGATCCCGCCGCCAATGCCGACGCGTTAGCCGCCACTTCGCCTGCCAGGCTCGCGGCGAACGTTACCGCGCCACTTCTTTTGATCCACGGAGAAGAGGACGAGACGGTTCTGATCCGGCAATCCGAACTCATGGAGCAAGCGATGCGGAGGGCTGGCCATCCCACGCGTTTGGTGCGGATTGCCGGCGCGGACCATTATTGGGATTCCTGGTCGATCGAGAACCGGACAATATTGTTTCGCGAGACTGAGGCGTTCCTGGCGCAACATCTTGGCCCGCCTTCGCCTTAAACGGCTGGCGCGCGTTGAGCTGTTTTGGCTACTTGGGCGAAAGATCGAATGCGACCGTCAATCGGTTGGCGGAGGCGGTAAACGGCACAGTGCCGTGCCACATGTAAGAGGGAAACAGAACCAGCTTTCCTGGCGCCGGCTCGACAAAATATTCGGGCTCCAAAGCAGGAATAGTGTGTACGCCAGGCTGGCCAAATTTTAGCCAACCTTCTCGTCCATTGAGAACGTTAGGCACTTCGACATAACACGCCGAAGACAGCCAACCCTCGGGGTGGACGTGATCAATATGAAAACCGCCCGCTCCACTGCGGATCGACCAAGCGCCCTGATATGCGTAGGCGCCAGTATTCCGTGACCGCAGCGGATCACCACCATGGCCGAGAGCAGCAATGTGGCGCATGATCGCGCCATCGAGAGCCTCGGGCAGGGCGCGAACCGCAGGGTGCGTCTGCTGGAAAATATCAGGCACTTGTGTGCCATGCCGAATTGACTGGTGAAACGGATGCGTGCGGAAATTGTGCGCGGAATTCAGGCCGACGGCGAGATCGGCGACGTAGGTATCGCGATCGGGCCACCCCTTTGGCGCATCGATCCAAGTAGTCGAGACGAAGGCTTCGTAATCATAAAGTGCCCGGTAACGCGGATCGCCCAGAAGGCGCCACGCCGTCGCTTGCAGGGCGATAGCGTGTTGGCTCATTGGGGCCAAGCGCCGCATCGATTCGGCGAGCATGCTTGCGCGCTCGGGCTGGTCTTTTGCAAGGCAAGCAGTGATCAGGGCAATGGCTGCCACCGCGTCGTTCGGCGCCGCCGCCACTGCGCGCTCCGCTAGCGCTAATGATGCCGTGCCGTCGCCGATGGCGGCGGCCATCTGCGAGGCGGCTGTAAGGACGAAGGCGTTCCGCGAGTGCACGGAAGCCAAAGATGTCAGGTGCGCAAACGCCCAATCGGCCTGACCGGCATTTTCCAGCACCTGTGCCTTCAATACTTGCAGGCGGATATCGTGCGGCGCGGCGAGGATGGCGCCTTCCAGATTGGCGAGTGCTGCCGAGATGTCGCCAGTGCGCATCCAACTTAACTGAGCCAAATCGTTATGCGCGTCTGAGAAAGAGGGCCTCCGGCGAATCGCCTCTTTGAACGCTCGTTCCGCATCATCGAAGCGTCCCAGCGATTGTTGGCAACGTGCAAGCACCAGCCAGCTCTCCGGCGCGTCGATTCCCTTGAGAAATGCTTGGCGGATATGGGGTGCAGCCTCACGCCAACGACCTAAATCGCCAAGTGCCGCAGCGAGGTTGTGCTCGGCAACGGCGCTAGCAGGCGCGGCAGCGATCGCTTGCCGGTAAAGAGCTATTGCCCGGTCGAGTCGACCAGCAGCTTTGTGTGTTTGAGCCTCCGCCGCGAGCTGTTTAGGGTCAAGGGACATGCGAGGACCAAGCTAAAGCGTGACCGCACCGAATGTCGAGAGGCGACGCCTCTTCGTTGGGGTTGTGCCTTGCGGATGGCTCGCGAGTGGGGGTAGTTAAGAAAACTGACACCCCATCTACACCGATAGAAATTGAAAGATGAAACTGCAGACCCGTTTCATTCAATTGCCTGTTCAATTCGACGCTGAATTATTGGCGCATGAGGTCGCTTCATTTGATAAATCCGCCTGGATGCCGCATCCCGCCGGCTATGAGGGCAATGACTTTCTCCCGCTTATCTCGGCGAACGGCGATCCGAAAAACGAGGCGTTCGGAGGGCCAATGCGCCCGACGCCGCATATTTCGCCAGAGCGACCTTATTTGACCGAAGTGCTTGGCAGCCTTGGCGCGGCGCTAGGGCGCACCCGACTGATGCGGCTGTCCGGACACGCCGAAGTCACAGAGCATGCGGATGTGAATTATTATTGGCGCGAGCGGATGCGCGTGCACATCCCCATCATCACCCAGCCCACCGTGAGTTTCCATTGCGGCAATGAGCGGGTGCACATGGCGGCCGGTGAGTGCTGGGTGTTCGACACCTGGAGTCTGCACCGGGTCATAAACGATGCGACGCGCGCGCGGATTCATCTGGTCGTCGATACCGTTGGCGGCGAGGGGATGCTGCGTCTGTTGACAGCTGGTCGTTCCCCCAGCAAATCAACCTCGCCCGGTTGGTCAACCCGCAATATTTCGCCAAGCAGCGCGACGCCGGCGCTCGAATTCGAGGTGGTAAATATTCCCAAAGTCATGAGCCCGTGGGAGATTCGAGAGCATCTCAATTTTCTGCTGGGTGAAACAGAGCCAAACCAGCCAGTTGCCGTGGATATTGCGAGGATCGCGGCGGTCTTTTTGCACAGGTGGCGCGCTCTCTGGTCACTTTATGGCGAGGCGGATGTGGGTTTGCCGCGCTACCGCGCACTGGTGGGCCAATTCGCAAGCGATCTCAAGAGCGCTCGAGCGGATGAATTATTGTTGGTCAATGAAGTGGATTTTTTCGAAACCTTCAACGCGATGGTGTTGAGTGTTGCGGTATCAAATTGAAACAGCGGGCCAATGACGCGGGATGCCTCGATTGACGTAGCCGCGCTAGTGCAGTCCGCTATGTCGGAGCTGGCTAAAGGGGAGCCGGCGCGCGCACGCGATTTTCTCGACCAAATAATTGGCGCAGGGCGCGCGGATGCTGGTGTCTGGCTCGCCTTGGCGCATACGCGCGCGATGCTCGGCGATAAGCCCGGCTCGGCCGCCGCAATCGACCACGCCTTGACGCTGAGCCCTAATGATTTGACCGCACTGTTAGCCAAGGCCGATTATCTCGCCAGCGAAGGCGACCGACGCGGCGCCTCGGCGTTCTACGGTGCAGCGTTACACTACATGCCGCGCTTTGCTCAATTGCCGCCGCATTTGCAGGAAGGGCTGCGTCGCGCCCAGGCCGCCAATCATAGGGTCGCTTCCGAACTCGAGGATTTCATCCGCGCCAAGCTCGAGGCCGATGGTTTTGGCGCCGCACAGGCGCCGCCGCGATTTGCACGCGCGGTTGATTTGCTGCTTGGCAAGAGGCGCGCTTACCCGCAAGCGCCGCAATATTTCTTTTACCCCGAGCTGCCACCAATTCAGTTTTTTGATCGGCGCGCTTTTCCCTGGCTCGAGGCCGTCGAAGCCGCGACCGCTGATATCCGCACAGAATTAAACGGCGTCATCGGCGGAGCTTTTAAGCCTTACGTGACGCGGACGCCAGGGCGGCCTCAGCGCAACCAAGCAGGCATGTTGGATAATCCCAGCTGGAGCGCTTTCTTCTTGTGGAAAAATGGCGCCGCGCAAGCTGGCGCGGCGCGCTGTCCGCGAACGATTGCGGCGTTGGAGAGGGCGCCCTTAACGCGAATCCCAAACCGCACACCGTCCATCCTGTTCTCGAAGTTAGCGGCAGGGGCGCAAATTCCCGCGCACAATGGCATGCTCAATGCGCGGCTGATCTGCCACCTGCCTCTGATCGTGCCAGCGGGATGTGAGTTTCGCGTCGGTAACGAAGTTCAATCATGGGAGGAAGGGAAAGCCTGGGTGTTCGACGACACCATCGAGCATGAAGCTTGGAATTCGAAGTAGCGAAGACCGTTATGTGCTGCTCTTCGATGTTTGGCGCCCAGAACTTTCCGAGGATGAACGAGCCGGCGTCGTCACCCTGTGCGAGGCGCTTGACGCCTTTGCCGGAAATCTCCCATGGGACGGGTAAATCGCCGCCATGGCGGTGAAACTCCAGAACCCCGCCGCTTTTATTCCCGCCGCGTTTGGCTAGGCTTGGCCTGATGGCGAGCGAGTTGGAAAGTATGCTAAAGGAAGCCACGCGGTTGCGTGGCGAAGGCGATGTCGTAGCCGCCGTCCGCGCTTTTGAAGTGCTGCTCGCGCGTTATCCCGATCTTCCCGACAGCTGGTACAATCTGGCGCTGCTGCAGCGCCAACTCGGTCGCTACGAAGCGGCGCTCGCCTCTTACCAGCAAGCCCTCGATCGGCGCATACGAGTACCTGAGGAGGTCCATCTTAATCGCGGCGTCATCTATGCCGATTGCCTACTGCGCCCCGATGACGCCGAGCGCGAGTTGCGCCACGCGCTCGCACTCAATCCCAATTACGTCCCGGCGCTGCTAAATTTTGGCAATCTCTGCGAAGACCGCGGTGACGGCGAAGCCGCGCGCCGCCTATATGAGCGGGCGCTGGATCAGGACCCAAATTGCTGGGAGGCGCTGGCGCGCCTCGGTTACTTGGTGCGGGCGCCAAAGCCGGGCGACCCGCTGATCGCGCGCCTGCGCGCAGCGCTCTCCCAACGCAACGCGTCTGCCGCCGACAAGGCGAGCCTGGGTTTCGCGCTTGGGCGCATGCTCGACGCCGTCGGCGAATATGACCCGGCGTTTGCCGCCTACCAGGATGCCAATCGCCAGAGCCGCGCCAGCGCGCCCGCTGGGACTGGCCGTTATGACCGTTCAGCCCAAGAAGATCTGGTAGATGCCTTGATCGCGGCCTTTCCCGCGCGCCGCCCAGCCGACGCCGACGCACGCGCGCCGATCTTCATTTGCGGCATGTTTCGCTCCGGTTCAACTTTGGCCGAGCAGGCGCTCGCTGCACATCCACTTGTAACGGCGGGCGGTGAATTGCCGCTTCTACCGGCGCTCGCTGGTGAATTGACGCCTTTCCCCGCCGCCGCCGCACGGGCGTCGTCGGAGCAACTTGCCGCGCTTGCGCATCGCTACGCGGCCTCGCTCGCGTTGCTGTTTCCTGGCGCTCACCTGGTCACCGACAAGCGGCCGGATAATTTCCTCTATGTCGGTTTGATCAAAGCGCTGTTTCCGGCGGCGAAGATCGTGCACACCAAGCGCGATCCGGTTGACAATTGCCTTTCCGTCTATTTTCTGCACCTCGACCATTCGATGGCGTATGCGCTCGACCTTATGGATATCGCTCATTTTTACCGGCAGCATCGCCGCCTCATGGCGCACTGGAAATCGATTTATGGCGCGGAGATATTTGAGTTCGACTATGACGCGTTCGTCGCCGCGCCAAGGCCGGCATTGGAGCGCCTTCTCGATTTCTGCGGGCTCGATTGGGACGATGCTTGCCTGTCGTTCCATCGTCAGCAAAACGTTGTGAAAACCGCGAGCGTCTGGCAGGTGCGCGAGCCGCTGTACAAGACTTCGTCCGGCCGTTGGCGCCGCTATGAGCGCCACATCTCCGCGCTGCGCGCCTATCTCGATCAGCCCGCATCCGAATAATAAGCGCTGTAGGCCGACATCATTTGGGTGATGAGCGCGCGTTCGGCCTCGCTGAGCAGGGGGTTCCATACATCGAAGATCAGGATGATTCGGGTTTCGTCGCTGTCATTCCAAGCTTCGTGTTCGATCGTATCATCGAATATCCAAGCTTCCCCCGGTTTCCAAACGCGGGTTTCCGCGCCGACGCGGAAGCGGCAACTCGCCGGCAAAATCAACGGCAAGTGGACAATGAGGCGCGTGTTGGCTGAGCCAGTGTGCGCTGGAATATGAGTGTGCGGGCGCAGCATCGAGAACATCGCCGTGGGCGAGTAGCCGGCTTGGTGCGCCAGCGGCAGCGACTTCAGCAGCGCCGTGGTTTTTGGGCAGCGCGCGCAATTGGCGTCCTGGCGGACGCCGTCGCGCCACAAGAAATACGTACTCCACGCCTCCGAGTGATTGAGTTCGACCCACTGATTGACCGGGCGCCTTTCGGATATTGAATATAGGGCGCGAACTTGGCCATATCCTCGCGTAAGACTTCATTCAACTCCGAAGCGATAGCGGCGGCGCTGGCTTCCAATTCGCCGAGCCAGGGAAAATAATCGCGATCGAAGAAGGGAATGGCTGGCAGGCGGGGATAATTGAGCAGCGCCGGATCATGCACATAGCGCGGCTTCGCACCGGCAAGGATATCGATGCTTTCCTGGAAGCGGTCCAGATCGGCGCCCTTGCTCGACGTCCTCAGAGCAGGTGTTTGCGCGCGCAGATAGTCGGCCAAGGTGCCGGCATTGGCGGCGACACCCGCTTGAGCGCGCTCAAGCGCGCCGCGCAACGAAGGCGCCAGCCTCTCTGGCGGAGGGGCGATCTTGATCGCGTTCTTGTAAACCTGCGCCGCCTGCTTCGGCTTGCCAAGCTGATCGAGGACCGCGCCCTTCGACAAGAGGGCAAGAAAGAAATAGGGATCGCGCGCCAGCGCCCGATCCAAAGCGCCGATCGCTTCGGGAAGGGCGCCGAGCATGCGATGGGCCAAGGCGGTATAGAGCGGAATTTCTGGGTAAATGGGATCGAGCGCTTCCGCTCGCGTCAGCAGGCCGAGGGCGGCGGCGGCCTGGCCGCGCTCCACAAGCCGCCGGCCTTGAATATAGAGTGCGCGCGAATGCTCTGGGGCGACCGCAACAAGCTGGTCCCAAAGCGCGTTCGCGCTTCCCCCTCCGATGCGTTCGGCGAGTTCGGCGCGCTTGATGAGGTCTTCTAGCGAGGCTGCTGGCATGCAAAATCACCTAATGCAGTGCGCCGGTTGCCGCAATTGAGCCGCCTCAAGTTCAATCCCCAGCTTAACCTCATACGTTTTCTTGGGGCCTATTTTATGTTACCGCCACCATGGCGTCGCGCCAAAGGCATCTTGCATTCATGATTCTCGAACTCAAGGACGTGCTCACCGAGGCTGAACTCGCTCAGTTGCGAGGCATGGCGTCGCGGATGACGTTTTTGGACGGGCGGTCCTCGAACACGGGCTTTGCCGAAAAAATGAATCTCCAGGCCGATCCTGGCGCCGCCGAGGCGCGGGAATCGGCAAAGATCGTGTCGGGCGCGTTGGCGAGGTCGCGCGAATTCACGGATTTTGCTTTCCCCAAGCGCGTTCTGCCGCCGCTCCTCACGCGCTATACGGCGGGCATGAAATATGGCGCCCACGCCGATGCCGCCTTGCTGGCCACGCCTACCGGACCGCTTCGCTCGGACCTGTCCATGACTGTTTTTTTGAATCCGCCCGAAAGCTACGAGGGCGGCGAATTGGTCATGCACCTGGGCGCGCGCTCCGTGCCGATAAAGCTCCATGCCGGGGCCGCCATTGTTTATCCCTCAACGACGCTTCACGAGGTCACGCCGGTACGATCGGGCGAGCGCCTTGTGGCGATTACGTTCATCGAGAGCATTGTCCCCGAAGAGGCCGACCGCGACGTTATCTACGAATTAGGCGAAATCAGCGCGCTGGAGGGCAACAACATGCATTGGGCCAATCGCATGCGATTGGAGGTCGTGCGGCAGAACCTCACGCGGCGCTGGTCAGGACGGTAAACGCCGCCGCCGCGCGGGGTGCGCGGCGGGCCAGCGCTTCAATCCAGGCAAGGCCTTTGCGGATTTCGTCGCGATGCAGCAAACGCGCTTGCTGGAGAATTTCAGCGCGGATTTGTGGTGAGTAGGGCGCTTCGGGCGCCTTGGCGTAGCTCTGCCACAACGGGGCGATGCGTTCGGAATAATCGGGCGCGGGCGGGAGCCGCAGATAAGAAAATATCGCGCCAAGTGCGCGCGCGGGCTCTGCGAGCAGCGCTTCAAAATCAACGCCGCGCACACGATCGGGCGCGGATTGGAAGATAAGCTCGCGGCTCAGCATTTCAGCGCACCAGGTCATGGCGGCAAGCTCGCCCAGGCTCATTGCATGCAGCGGTTGATGCGCTTCGACCGCAGCCAAGTGAAGCAAGCGCTGGTAGCGCTCCCTGGCCATTCCGCGCAGATCGATGGGCGAGTTCTGCCCGGCCAGCAGCGTCGCCAGATAGGGTTCGGCAGGGAGGTGAAGGTAGATCGCGCGCGCTTCCGGGGCCAGCGCGAACAAGCGCGGCGCGAGCCGCGCCGTCGCGCTAGTGGCCTTTACGCTGACCGCCCTTGTATCGGAATACCCGCGGGACCAGAGCCGCAATTGCAGGCGCGCCACGCGATCGAGCGTATCCTCGCCAAAGAGGGCATGAGCGGCGCCAATATCGTCCTGGATCTCGGCCAAGGTGCGCAACGGCAGCGGTTCGCGCAGCGCCAGCACGCCGCCAGCTTGCTCGATCAACCGGGACAGAAGCGTCGAGCCGACATGGCCGGCGTGGAAAATGAAATGCAGCGGCAAAGCGGCGGCGGCGCCCGACAATGTCGCCTCTATGCTGGCCAGCTTGTACCAGCTGCCCTGGGTCTGCGGCGTGAGGATGCGGTCGTCCAGGAAGCTCGCTGCTTGAAACATTTCCCGCGAGAGCTGAACGAACAAGATCATCTCGTTGATAGGATCGATCTTGTGAGCAAACAGGTCGGGCCCGGCGAGGAGCTCTTGGCGCAGACGTTCCATGGGGTTCATGATGCCGCCAGGATGCACGCGCGGGCCTGGCTAGTGAAGTGCCGGCAAGATGGCCTCGCGCGGCGCTTGACCCGCTCCTCGCGCCCCTCTAAAGCTCCCCGCTCATTCGGAACGGATGCCCCCGTGTCGCTTGGCGTTTTGAGGGCCCCGCCGATTGGAAATTGACGCACAGCGCGCTCAGGCGGTCCCTTAAAGAATGGGCCGCCCGGCGCGCTAATTGGGTTTGGCGCTACGGAAGAAGAAAAGGGCGAAATGCCGACGATTAACCAGCTGATCCGGAAGCCCCGGCATCCAAAGCCCGTGCGCAACAAGTCGCCGGCGCTGAAAGCTTGTCCGCAGCGGCGCGGGGTTTGCACGCGGGTTTATACAACGACGCCGAAAAAGCCGAACTCGGCGTTGCGCAAGGTCGCCAAGGTGCGCCTGACTACTGGCATCGAGGCGGTGTGCTATATTCCGGGCGAGGGCCACAATCTGCAGGAGCATTCCGTGGTGCTGATCCGCGGCGGCCGGGTGAAGGATTTGCCGGGCGTCCGCTACCACATTCTGCGCGGCGTGCTCGATACCCAAGGCGTCAAGGACCGCAAGAAACGCCGCTCGCTCTACGGCGCCAAGCGTCCGAAGTAAGGAAAAAAGAGATGTCCCGCCGTCACCGCGCCGAGCCTCGCCAAGTCCTGCCCGATCCCGTCTATGGCGATCTGGTGCTGACCAAATTCATGAATTACGTCATGTACGAGGGCAAGAAATCCGCCGCCGAACAGATCGTCTATGGGGCGCTGGAATCGGTGGAAAAGAAGCTGAAGCGCGCCTCGATCGAGGCGTTCCACGATGCGCTGACCAATGTCGCGCCATCGGTGGAAGTGCGCTCGCGCCGGGTCGGCGGGGCGACGTACCAAGTGCCGGTGGAAGTGCGTCCGGAGCGCCGCCAGGCGCTGGCCATTCGTTGGCTGGTGGGCGCTGCCCGCGCCCGCAACGAGAACACCATGGAGGAGCGGCTCGCCGGCGAATTGATCGACGCCTCGAACAATCGCGGCAATGCGGTCAAGAAGCGCGAAGACACCCACCGTATGGCCGAAGCCAACCGCGCCTTCTCCCATTATCGCTGGTAAATCAGACCGCCGCCTTGCAGGCGGCATGCCGGCTAGAAGCCGGCGGTACAAGTGTAACCCACGGACAGAATAGTCATGCCCCGTCAGTATAAGATCGAAGATTATCGCAATTTTGGCATCATGGCGCACATCGACGCCGGCAAAACCACGACCACCGAGCGGATTCTGTTTTACAGCGGCAAGAGCCACAAAATCGGCGAAGTCCATGACGGCGCGGCCACCATGGACTGGATGGAGCAAGAGCAAGAGCGCGGCATCACCATCACCTCGGCGGCGACGACGACGTTTTGGAGCGGCAAGCGGCTCAACATCATCGACACCCCTGGCCACGTCGATTTCACCATCGAAGTCGAGCGCTCCTTGCGCGTGCTCGACGGCGCGGTGGTGGTGCTCGACGGCAATCAGGGCGTCGAGCCGCAGACCGAAACCGTTTGGCGCCAGGGTGACAAATACAGCGTGCCGCGCATCATTTTCGCCAACAAGATGGACAAGATCGGCGCTGATTTCTTCAATTGCGTCGCCGACATCAAGAAGCGCCTGGGCGCGCGCCCGGTTCCGTTGCAATTGCCGATCGGCATTGAGAGCAATTTCCGCGGCGTCGTCGATCTGGTCGAGATGAGGGCGTATCGTCTGGAAGGACGAAGCGCTGGGCGCGAAGTTCGAAACCGTCGAAATTCCCGACGATCTCAAGGAACAGGCGCTCGAATATCGCAATCTGATGATCGAAGCCGCGGTCGAGATGGACGATGCGGCGATGGAAAAATATCTCGACGGCGAAGAGCCGGATATCGCCACGCTGAAGCGTCTGATCCGCCTCGCGGTGCTGAAGGGGACTTGGTATCCGATGCTGTGCGGCTCGGCGTTCAAGAACAAGGGCGTGCAGCCTCTGCTCGACGCGGTGGTCGATTATCTGCCCCATCCGCTTGACCGTCCCGCCATCACCGGCGTCGATCCGGACGATATCGAGAAGGTGCTGGTGCGGCCCGCGTCCGACAGCGAGCCGATGTCGCTGCTGGCGTTCAAGATCATGGATGATCCCTTTGTCGGCACCATCACTTTCTGCCGCATCTATTCGGGCGTGCTCAACACCGGCGATGGGCTGGTGAACTCGACGCGCGACAAGAAAGAGCGCTGCGGGCGCATGCTGCTGATGCACGCCAACGACCGCGAAGACATCAAGGAAGCCTTCGCCGGCGATATAGTGGCGCTGGCGGGCCTCAAGGATACGCGCACCGGCGACACGCTCTGCAATCCGCAAAAGCCGGTAATCCTCGAGCGCATGATCTTCCCCGAGCCGGTCATCGAAGTGGCGATCGAGCCGAAATCCAAGGCCGACCAGGAAAAGCTTGGCGTGGCGCTGCAAAAGTTGGCGGCGGAAGATCCAAGCTTCCGCGTCTCCACCGACCAGGAAAGCGGCCAGACGATTCTGAAGGGCATGGGCGAACTGCACCTCGACATCAAAGTCGATATTCTGCGCCGCACCTACAAGGTCGAGGCCACGGTCGGCGCTCCGCAAGTGGCGTACCGCGAAAAACTCGGCCGCGGCGCGACCATCGACTACACGCACAAGAAACAAACTGGCGGCTCAGGCCAGTTCGCGCGGGTGAAGATCGAGTTCGGCCCGGGCGAACCGGGAACCGGCTTTGTGTTCAAGAATTCCATTGTCGGCGGCGCGGTGCCGAAGGAATACGTCCCCGGCGTCGAAAAGGGCCTCAATATGAGCAAGGAAAACGGCCTCCTGGCCGGCTTCCCGCTGATCGATTTCACCGCCACCTTGATCGACGGCGCTTATCACGACGTCGATTCCAACGTGCTGACCTTCCAGATCGCCGCGCAGGCGGCTTATCGCGAACTCAAGGACAAAGGCGATCCGCGCTTGCTGGAGCCGATCATGAAAGTCGAAGTCACCAGCCCGGAAGATTATGTCGGCTCGGTGATCGGCGATCTGAATTCGCGGCGCGGCATGATCCTCGGCCAGGACATGCGCGGCAACGCCACCATCATCAACGCCATGGTGCCGCTGGCCAACATGTTCGGCTACGTCAACACGCTGCGCTCATTCTCCCAAGGCCGCGCCAGCTACGTGATGGAGTTCGACCATTACGAGGAAGTGCCCAAGGCGGTGGCGCAGGACGTGCTGACCAAGCTGCGGACCTAAAGCCCGCCTGGACCCATTCGGGCTTGAGCGATTTGTTAATTTTCGTCGGCGGGAAAAGCGCGAATCGCGCTTTTCCCGGACCGAGAATCCCTTCATCGATCAGGGGGCGCAAGTTGCGCCGTGATGGAGGTGAGAATGCCCGCAGCGATTTCGTGCGTGACCTTTCCGGTCGATGATTTGCAGAAGTCGCTGGCCTTCTACAAGGGCCTGGGGCTGACCCCGGAGGAGCAGGACGGCGACCACGCCGCCTTCAATCTCGACGGCGTTTATCTGGTGCTGCTCGACCGCTCCGAGTTCGGGGTCTACGTGGAAAGCGTCGGCCATCGTCCCGCCGCCAAGGGCGCATCTGAAGCGATCCTCAGCTATTTCACCGACAGCCGCGGCGAAGTCGATGCGCTGATCGCCAAGGCCAAGGGCGCCGGGGCAACAATCTCCGCGCCCGAGGACGATGAGGGCACCTATTCGGGCTATTTCACCGACCCGGACGGCCACACTTGGGAAGTTCTGCACGACGCCGGCTAAATCCCAGCGGCTAACAGGCGGGGGCGATCTGGCCCCCGCTTGACGGCCGCGCGCGAACGTAAATGAAAAATAAGTTTTTGAGGGTTAGGTTATCGCCATTCAGAGCGCGGCAGCGTTCGTGGGGCCATTGGCGTGTCCACAGGCGAAAATCTTAACGCACGGATAAATTTGCGTCAGGCCAGTTTTCTGCTGGTTGAGAGCAATCAGCACGCCGTCGATACGCTGGCTCAGATCATGACCGGGCTTGGGGTCGGCGAAATCCACCGCGCGCTCACCACGGACGAGGCGGAGACCTTTGTTTTCAATAAAAACATCGACTTGATTATCATTGAGCCGGCGCTTCGCGACAGCGATGGTTTCGAGTTCATTAAAGCGCTGCGGGGCTCACGCAAGGAACCGGCGTGCAGCATGCCGATCATCATCATTACCGCGCTTACCCATCCCAAGGACATAGCGCGCGCGCGCGACACCGGGGCGAATTTCGTGGTCGCCAAGCCGATCACGCCAAAAGTGCTGTTGCAGCGCATCTTGTGGCTCGGCCGCGATCGAAGGCCGTTCGTCGATGTCGGCCATTATGTTGGACCGGACCGACGCTTCAAGTTCGAAGGGCCGCCGGCTTCCGTTGATGGACGCCGCAAGGATGATGTGGGCGGCGCCATCGGCGACGCCAGCGCGCCAAATTTGTCGCAGAACGAAATTGACGGCTTTATCAAACCGCAAAGGGTGATGCTTGACTAAACAAATGCGCACTTTTCACCCGGTTGTGAGGCTGGCCAAGCTGATGAACGAACCCGGCGGTGTCACCATGGCGCAGGCGCTGGAACGCGCCGACAAGGCGCTTGAGGCCACGCGTGACAATTGTCTCGTTGAAATCGACAAGAAAATCGAGGAAGTCGTTGCGCTCGCCGCCGCTGGGCTGGACACGTCAAATCTGATGGCAATCCGCCAGCGCGCCGGCGAAATCTTTGGTGAGGCGGGCGCGGCCGGTCTCAGCGAGCTCAGCTCCGCCGCCCAAAGCCTGTCGCGATTGCTGACGGCGGGCAGGGGATCGCCTGCAGCCATTGCCGTGCATGTCGATGCCGTGCGCGCGCTACGCCGCCCGGAACTCGCCGGCAATTTGCAAGCGCGGGCCGAAGTGCTGCGCCAATTGCGCAAAGTGGTGGACCGCTTCCAAGTCGAAGCCTGAATTGCGAAAACATGCGCAACCTACTTCTCCCCCTACAAAGGGGGAGATTGAGAGGGGGTCAGCGCGACAATTGAAGAATTGCATGCGCCCGCTCACTATCAAACCTCGGCGCCGGACCCCTCCCCGCCTCCCCCTTGCGGGGGGAGGAGCAAGTTGCGCTAGGTTTGTAGGTTGGAGCGCGGGGCTCCCGCCCCCGCACGACTTCAAGCACCGCGCCATGGGAGCCGGGAGGCTCGCGCTCCCGATTAGCGCTCTTGCCGGCATTCACTGTTTGGGGCATAAGCCCAGGCCTTAGACGGTCGGCGGCAGCGAACGCTTCCGCCGGTCTTGTGCTGTTTTGTTCAATTGGTTTGAAAATTCTAGCCGCGCTTAGGAGTGTAGCTCAGCTGGTAGAGCATCGGTCTCCAAAACCGAGGGCCGGGGGTTCGAGTCCCTCCACTCCGCATGCCACTTGCCGAGCCATCATCGCGACGCGATCTATGTGTGATCAAAACCCTGAAAGCTGGAATTTGTAGATGTCAATGGAAACTGCGGATCAGGACAACGAACCTCAACGTAAGGGCGGCATGTTCAAATTTTTTGGCGAGGTCCGCGCCGAGGGGCGCAAGGTCACTTGGGCCACCCGGCAAGAAGTGACGATCTCGGCCATCATGGTGCTCATCATGGGCGCAACCGCAGCGGTGTTCTTTTACCTCGTGGATCTAATCCTACGCCTGCTCATCGGCTGGCTCTTGAATATCGGTTGAAGCTCATGGTCGAAGCGCAAGAACAACCCGCACTGGCCGCGCCCAAAGGCTCAGGGACGCGCCCGTTGGTACATCGTCCACGCCTACTCGAATTTCGAGCAGAAGGTCGCCGAAGCTATCCGCGACCAGGCGGGCCGCCAGGGCCTCGAAGATCAGTTCGAGGATATCCAGGTGCCGACCGAGGAAGTCACCGAAGTGGTGCGCGGCGCCAAGAAAGTGCGCCAGCACCGCCACTTTCCCGGCTACGTCCTGGTCAAGATGGAGCTGACTGACGACACTTATCACTTGGTCAAGAACGTTCCCAAGGTGACGGGCTTCCTCGGCCAGCAAAACAAGCCCCAGCCAGTGACCGATCGGGAAGTCGAGCGCATCCTCGGCCGCGCCGCCGAAGCGGGCGCCGCCAAGCCCCGCCAACTCATCCATTACGAGACCGGCGAGCGCGTGCGCGTTTCCGATGGCCCGTTCCAGAGCTTCGAGGGCACGGTCACCGAAGTCGATGAAGACGGCGGCCGGGTGAAAGTTGCGGTGATGATCTTCGGCCGCGAAACCCCAGTCGACCTCGAATACGGCCAAGTCGAAAAACTGCGCTGAAGCTACCTTGGACCGCCGGCTTCCAGCCGGCATGCGACCGGTCAATCACGCAAGTCTTGATCGTGACTCACAAAACATTTCCGTCATTCCGGGGCGCGCGCAGCGGAACCCGGAGCCCAGGGGCCTCAAACACCGCGCTCTACGATCCCCTGGGTCCCGGATCGCGCTCCGCGCGTCCGGGATGACGGAGTTGAGATAGTAAAAGTTGGCTGGCGGTCGTATGCCGGCTGGAAGCCGGCGGTCCAGGGGAGTGCGTGGTGACCGGGAGCGCTGGGCATTTAACACCACATGGCGCCGACCGTGAAAGCAGCGCGTCTGAAGACGCGCGGTCCAACACCTAACCCGCGCCATACCTTCCCTTGAGCACGCGCCAGCTGGCGCGCAGGGCTTGCGCTTCGCCGCCGGCGGGACGCGCCGGTTTTTCCGCGGCGCCCAGGCGAAAATGTCGAAATGCGCCCAGGCCGGCGCGGTGACGAAACGGCGCAAAAACAGCGCGGCATAAATCGATCCGGCATAGCCGCCGTCGCCGGCGTTCTTGAGATCGGCGATCGGCGAATCCATGTCGCCGTCATAGGGATCCCATAGCGGCATGCGCCAAATCGGATCGCAGGTTTCTTGCGAGGCTAGCGCGAATTCAGCCGCGAGCGCCTCGTCATTGCAATAAAGCGGCGGCAGATCCGGCCCCAGCGCCGTGCGCGCGGCGCCGGTCAGCGTCGCGAAATCGATCAGCAATGCGGGCGCCTCCTCGCACGCGCGCGCAAGCGCATCGGCGAGGATCAAGCGGCCTTCCGCGTCGGTGTTGTCGATCTCGACGTTCAGGCCCTTGCGGCTGGCGATCACATCGCCCGGTCTGAAGGCCTTGTCCGACACCGCGTTTTCCACCAAGGGCAGCCACAGATCCAAACGCACGTTGAGCTTGGCGTCCATGATGATTTGCGCCAGCGCCAGCGCGTGCGCGGCCCCGCCCATGTCCTTTTTCATCAGCCGCATGCCGGCCGAGGTTTTCAATCGAGACCGCCGCTGTCGAAGGTAACGCCCTTGCCGACCAGCGCCACGCGCGGGGCGTTCGGCTCTCCCCAGCTTATGTGTACAAGTCGCGGCGCTTGCGCGGCCGCCCGTCCCACAGCGTGGATCAAGGGATAGTTTTGCGCCAGCAAATCGTCGCCGACGATGGCGCTGATCTTGGCCCCATGCGCGTGCGCCACTTTTTCGGCGGCAGCCTGCAATTGCTCCGGTCCCATCTCGTTTGCGGGGGTGTTGATCAGATCGCGCGCCAACCAGGAGGCGCTGACAATGCGCCAGGCTTCTTCCATATCGGCGCCGCTCGGCGGGGCGAGGCGCGGGGCGGGGCGCTTGCGCTTCTTGTAGCGCTCAAACGCATAGGCCCCGAGCCCCCAGGCGATGGCGACATTGGTCGCCGAAAATTCGCGCGGCGCCGCGGCGAGGCGAAAATCGCCGGCCGGCAAGTGCTGCGCCAGCGCGCCCACGGCCATTGCGCCGGCTTTGTCACCGATTCCGAACAGCACCCGCTCGATCGCGCCATCGGTGGACGGAACCAGCAAAATGCGCCCGCTCTGCGCCTGGAAGCCGTGCGCGACCGCGAGCCGTTTCAGCGCTTCCGGCCGGCTCTCGAGCCAGCTGGCCCACTCATGCGAGCGCAGCGCGTAAATCGGGATTGCGGCGGCGGAATCGGGAATGAACGGCGACATGGATCGGCAACCTACCTCATTAGCTCTTTGTTGAGCAGGTTCAGCCATGCTGCCGCCACGTTAAGGATTTGTTGGCCATGTTCCGTTTGCCTGCCGCCGCGCTTCTCGCCCTGACCACGCTTGCCGCTTGCGCCACATCCGGGGAGGGGGTGAGCGCGGGCGTTGACCGGCAGGCGCGCGCGCGCATCGAACGCGCCGATATGCTGACCCAAATGGCGTTCTGGGCCGGCGAATATCAGAGCTTTCCCAACGATCTCGAGGCGGCGCAGCGCTTTTCCGAGGCCTTGCGCAAGGGGGGCCGCGCTGACCGCGGGGCGCAGATCGCTGGCGAAGCGCTCGGGCGTTTTCCAGAGGATCGGGAATTGTTAAGAACTTTCGGTCTTGCCCAGATCGCCGCCGGCAAGCCCATGGAAGCGCTCCGGCCGCTGGCTCTGGTCGCCCAGGCCGAACCTCAGAATTGGCGCGTTCGTTCTGCGTTGGGGGCGGCGCTTGACCAACTCGGCCGCTTTACCGAGGCGCGCCGCGCCTATCAGGAAGCGCTCGCCATTGCTCCTGACGATCCGCGCATCCTCACCAATCTAGGCGTCTCGCACATCTTGGCCAGTGAACCGGAAACCGCGGAACCCTTGTTGCGCCAAGCCGCCGCCATTGCCGGCGCGCCGCCGGAGACGCGCCAGAACCTCGCCGTCGCGCTGGCGCTCATGGGCCGCTTCGACGAAGCCGAGCAGATCGAACGCATCGACCTGCCGCCCGCACAAGCTGCCGCCAACATCGTCTATCTGCGCGGCCTGCTCAGCGATTCGCGCCGCTGGGGCGATCTGCGCACGCGCTAAAGCTTCAAGTTCAACTCACCGCCCGCAGCGCTTCCACGAAGCGCGGAATATCGCGCTTCGCGCAGCCCGGCGACATTGATGCGCGCGGCGTCGGTCATGTAGATGCGCGTGCTCTCGCGCAGCGCGCTCGACTTGCGCCGGCGACAGCGGCAGCGTCGAGAACATGCCCTTTTGCGCCGCGATCAGATGCATGGGCAAGGAGTTGACGCGCGCGCCGGCGAGCGCGGCGCGCGTGCGTTTGATGTGCGCGCGGATGGCGTCGAGTTCGTCGCGCCAAGACGCGCGCAAGCGCCTCGTCGGCCAAGCACTTCGCGCACGCAGGCCGCGCCATGATCGGGCGGCATCGAATAGTTCGCGCGCGCGATGGCCGCGAGATTGCTCGCGATCGCATGCCGGCGCGCGCTTGCTCGGCGGCTTTCACATAGAGCGCGCCGACGCGCTCGCGATAGAGCCCGAAACGTCTTGGCGCCCGACACCGCGATCATCGCTTCGGGCACGCGCTCCAGAAACGCGCGCACGCCGGCGACGTCTTCATCGATGCCGTCGCCAAAGCCATGATAGGCGAGATCGAGGAACGGAATGATGCCGCGCGCGTCGATCGCCTCGGCGAGCTGCTTCCCATTGCGCGCAGCGAGAAATCCGCGCCGAGCGGATTGTGGCAGCACGCTTGCAGGAGCACCGCGTCGCCGCGTTCAGCTTGCGCGAATGCCGGCGATCAGCGCGTCCAGATCGATGCGCTGTTCGGCGACATTGAAGAACGGCGCATCGACCGGCTCAAGCCGCGCCGCGCGCGACGATGGCGGGATGGTTCGGCCAGGACGGCGCGGCAGCAGCACGCGCTTGGCGCCCGGTTTCGCGCAGCAGATCGCAGCCCAGCCGCAGCGCGCCCGTGCCGCCGACCGCCTGGATCGAAACCAAATCGCGCGCCATCGTCGCCAAACGCGAGTTCGCCGAGCAGGCGCAGAAATTCCACATCGCCTTGCTGGCCGACATAGGTCTTTGTCTGTCTGCGTCGCGAGCAAGCGGCGCTCGGCTTCCTTCACCGCCGCCATCACCGGCGTCGTTGCCGGTTGCGTCGCGATAGACGCCGACGCCAAGATCGATCTTGTCGGCGCGCGGATCGTCGCGGAACATCTTGATGATCTTCAGCAGCGGATCGGGCGGGCGAGCTGCAAGGTCGGCGATCATGTGATCTCGTCTCTCCAGCGGCCAGGTTTCAAGAATTTCCACGAAGCGCGTCGAGCCAGGCATTGGTCTGGTGGCCGTCGAGCACGCGGTGATCGATGGTGAGCGACACATAGGCCATCGGCTTGATCACCATCGCGTCGGCGCCGTCGATCGTCGCGCACCACGACGCGCTTTTCCAGCTTGCCGACGCCGAGGATCGCCGATTGCGGCTGGTTGATGATGATCGGCGTCGGCCAGCAGCGAGCCGGACACGCCGTGATTGGAGATCGTGAACGTGCCGCCTTGCACGTCGGCGGGCTTGAGCGCGTTGCTTGCGCGCGCGCTCGGTGAGATCGCCGAGCTTGCGCCGCGGTTTGCTTGCAGCGAAAGCGCCTGCGCGCGCTGGATCACCGGCACGATCAGGCCCTTGTCGCCCAGCGCCACGCCCATGCCGATGTTCGACGTCCTCGAACACTTCAAGAAAATCGTCATGCCAGCGCGCGTTGACGTTCGGCGCGGCCTTCATCGCCTCGCGCCGCGGCGCGCACGATGTAGGCGGAATAGGTGAGCGGCGCGCCGGCCTTGGCGTACGCGTCCTTGTGCTTGGCGCGATGCGCGGCGATGGCGGAGAAATCCGCTTCGAACACGGCCGTCACGTGCGGCGCGGTCTGCGACCGAGCGCGCCATGTGCTCGGCGATGGATTTGCGCATCGCGTCGTGCGGGATGCGCTGCTATGGACCGCCGGCGCTTCAGGCGCCGCGCTGCGCGGCTGCAGACGCCGCGGTCCACAGAACGCCTCCACGTCCTTGTGCGTGATGCGGCCGTCGCGGCCGGTGCCGGGGATGGCGCTCGGCGTCGAGCTTGTGTTCGGCGAGCAGGCGCTTCACCAGCGGAGAGAGGCGCATCGCTCTCGGACCGCCGGCTTCCAGCCGGCGTCGTTGCTTGCCGCTGGCGACGTCGCAGCCGTGCCGGCTGGAAGCCGGCGCGTCCGGTGTCGACGGCTCTCGAGCGTCAGCACACCCAGCACCGCCCCCGGCGCGCGCTTCATCGCCTTCGTTCAGCGCGATCTCCGCCAGCACGCCATCAGCCGGCGAGGGCACTTCGACCGCGACTTTGTCGGTCTCCAGCTCAACGAGCGGCTCGTCGCGCGTCACCGCGTCGCCGACCTTCTTCAGCCACGCGCGCACCACCGACTTGGAGCCTTCCTGCTCCAGCGGCATGAGGATGTTGACGGTGTCGCGCCATCAGAAGCGCACCAGTTCTTCGATCTTCGCGGCGATGCGTCTCGACCGATGGCAGCGCCCATTCCATCAGCTCGGGATGATGCGGGCTGGGGATGTCGGGCATGGTGAGGCGCGCGACCGGCGCGTCGAGATCGAGGAACGCTTCGTCGGCGACCACCGCGGCGATCTCCGCGCCGAAGCCGGCCGTGCCGATATCTTCGTGCACGATCAGGCAGCGATGCGTGCGCCGCACCGAGGCGAGCACCGCTTCGCGATCCCACGGCGCGAGCGTGCGCAGGTCGATAATGTCGGCGCTGACGCCAGCTTGTCCGCCGCCGCTTCGCAGCGCTCCACCATCGCGCCCCAGGCGACGATGGTGATGTCGCCGCCCTCGCGCACGCGCCTTGCCACGCCGAACGGCAGCGCGAAATCGTCGCCCGGATAGGGCCGGCGCGCGCTGGCGGCATCGAGCATGTTGCGGTGTTCGAGGAACATCACCGGATCGTTGCCGCGCAGCGCCGTGCGCAGCAGGCCGACCGCGTCCTCGGCGTTGGACGGGCAGGCGACGCGCCAGCCGGGCGCATGCACGAATTGCACTTCGTTGGTCTGGCTGTGCCAGGGATCGCCGCACTTGAAGAAGCCGACCGGCATGCGCACCACCATCGGCGCGGCGAAGCGGTTGGCGGTGCGCCAGCGCATGGTGCCGCAATCGTTGATCTGCTCGCAGGCCGGATCGGCGTATTTGCGGAACTGGATTTCCGGCACCGGCATCAGCCCCGCGATCGCCATGCCGACGGCGCGGCCGATAATGCCTTCTTCGGAAAGCGAGGTGTCGAACACGCGCTCGTGCGCCGTATTTTTCCTGCAGGCCGAGCGTCACGCCATGCACGCCGCCCTTGGGGCCGACATCCTCGCCGAACACCAGCACGCGCGGATTGATCGCGAGTTCGTGATCGAGCGTGCGGCGGATGGCGGTGATCATGTTGATGCGCGCGCCTTCGGGCTTGGGCGCATCGCTCGCGCGCGGCGCGGCATAGCCGGCGTTCCACAGGCCGCCTTCGTCTTGCAGCGCGCCGTCTTCGCTGAACACGAAGCGCGTGACCTCTCGGGCGTCGGCGACCGGGCGCTGATCGGCGATCTGCGCGCGCGCGCGCGACGCGCTCCTTCGCTTCGGCCTCGAGCGCGTCCCATTCGCTCTCGCTCATCAGCGACGGGCACGAAGATGCGCCTTCAGCTTCGGCAGCGGATCGCGCGCCCATTCGGCGGCTATCTTCTTCTTCGGTCTTGTAGGCTTGCGTGTCCTGGAACGAATGGCCCTGCAGGCGCGGCACGGTGAGGCGCAGCAGCGCAGGGCCCGTGCCCGGCGCGCACATGCGCCACCGCTTCGCGCGATCAAGCTCGCGCCGCTTCGCGGGATCGGTGCCGTCGCCGTCGAGCACGTGCAGAGCCCGGAAAAGCTCGCGAGGTTCGTGGCGATGTTGGCGCCTGGCGTTTGCAAGCCAGCCCGGCGTGGAAATGCCGTAGCCATTGTCCTCGATGTAGAACAGCATCGGCAGCTTCAGCGTCGTCGCCATGGTCAGCGCGGACCAGAAGCCGTTGGTCGCCACCGAAGCGTCGCCGCCGAGCACGACGCCGATCGCGCCGTCATAGCGCGCGATCGCTCAGCACGTTCTTGTGATACTCGATCGCCTGCGCGTAGCCGGCGGTGGGCGTGTATTGCGCGCCGACGCCGCCGCACATCGGCAGCGCCGAAGCGCCGTCGGGTTGGGATAATTGAACACCGCGCCGATATCGCGCCCGTCGCGAATAGCCGCCGGCGCGGCCCATGGCCGAGCCCAGCGCGTCCTCCAGCGCAACGCCAGCGCAAGCAGGATCGGGCGCGAGCGATAATAGCCGCAGATCGCGTCCTTCGGGTGCGTGAGCTGCAGGCCCAGCAGCACTTGCGCCATGTCGTGGCCGCGGGCGCTGAACTGGTAGAAAATCTTCTTGCCCGGAACGAGTTCGCTTTTCCTCGATCGCGTCCATGCGCGCGCGAGCATTGCACCAACTCGAGCGACGCGCTTCCAATCGGTTTCTGGCAGCGGCGCGCGGGGCGGGCTTCGGCTTGGCGCTCATGGCTGCAGAGAATACACGCAGTTCTGCGCGCAATATTCAGTGCGCTATGAGGCGCCAAGATTCGCTGATAATATGCATGAAGTATGCATTGCATGACAGAGTCAAGATTCGGCATGAAACATGAAAACTCGTCCGATCGATGAGGCCGACCGGCGGCTTGCTGCGCGCGCTGCAGCGCGACGCCTCGGTTTCGCAGGCCGAGCTGGCGGAGGAGGCCGGCGTTTCGCCGAGCCTGGTCTCGCGCCGGCTCAGCCGGCTGAAGGAAGCCGGCGTGCTGCGCGCCATCGTCGGCCTGGTCGATGCCCGCAGCGCGCGGGCCTTACCTGCGCGGCCATCATCCGCGTGCGCCTGCGCGATCATCCGCCGCAAAACGTGCGCGCGTTTCGCGACGTGGTGGCGCGCATGGAGGAGGCGACGTTCTGCGTGATGCTGACCGGCGAGGCGGATTATCTGGTGAAGATCGTCGCGCGCGACCTGCCGCACTTCCAGGAGATCGTGCAGTCCAAGCTGCTGCGCTGCGCCGCCATCGCGCACATGGAAAGCTCGATCGTGCTGGAATACTGAAGGACACCACCGAATTGCCGCTTGGCTGAGCGATTTTGTGCCTTTTGGGCAACAGTAGGCGCCAGGTAACTGCAACACCGCCAAAAATCCGCCTAGGTCCTGGCGCTTCTGGGTGGTCACATGAGTCTCTCCACCAATCTGGCGGCACACGGAGCAGCGGCGTTCGCTGCGGCGCTTGCCCTAACTCCCGGGCTTGGCGGAGGCGCAGCGGCAACAATCCGCGCCCCCGGTGCAGGGGCTCTACGCAACGTCCGCCGCCAGCCGCTATTCCACGCCGGATGGCGCTGTACGCTTCGTGTTCGACCGCTCGTCTGGCGGGCGGGCGGCGCTGCTGCGCTTCGAGGGCGATACTGAAGTGCATGTGCTGCGTCCGGTGATGGCCGCCGGCGGCGGCGAAATTTACAGCACCGAGGATGGCGGCGTGCGCCTGCGCGTAACGCCCCATGGCGGCATCATTGTTTACACCCGCGCGCAAAGCGCCGGCGCGCCGGCCTCCGAGGAGGAGCGCGTTTCACCGCTGGCCCCAGCCGCGCTCGCGTTCGCGGAAATGCAGGAGCGCGTACGGCTGTTGCAAGCGCGCGCGCGCCGCAATGTTGGCCAGAGCGTGACTTTCGCGACGCCGGCGCAATTGTCGGGCCCGGCCGCTGGTGTTGTCGTCGACGCCGCCGAGCGCGCCGCCGAAGGCTTGGCCGCCGCGCCAATGACAAGCGTGCGCCGCGTGGTGATCATTTTCGGACCCGGCCCGGCCGTGGTGCAGCGCGGCGATCAGCTCATTATCCAAGTCGCGCCGCAAATGGGCTATGCCGGGCGGCCCTCGTCCAACACCATACGCAACGTCGTCAGCGGCCAGGTGCAAGGCCCGCAGCAATAGCGCATTGTGGCGCTATGCCGTGATGATCTCGGGTCGAACGGTCGGCAGATTGGCGGTGGGGAAATGGACGAGCAGCATTTGCGCGCGTTGCTGAGCGATGTCGCCGCGCGGGCGTCGGCGT
>CAVTAT010000006.1:0-6854 GCA_963732745.1 uncultured Alphaproteobacteria bacterium
AGCCTTGCCGCGCTCGGCGCTGGCCTCGGCCCATTCTTGGCGAGCGCGATCTACGATGCTACCGGCTCGTATGTCCCTGTGCTCTGGGCGCTCATTCCGCTGTGCCTCTTGAGTAGCTATTCGTTCGCAACGCTCGGTCCTTATCCGAAGGCGGACGAGGAGGGGGGGGGCTGCTTACGCACGCCGCTCTGCTTCCTGAAGGCGAGACGGCGCGCTGACAGTTCATTGGGGTGGTTGATCCCCAACTTGGCGAGCGTTGCTCAGGTGGTTGTCAAGGCGCTCGCGAAGCCCGCTGCTGCTTGACGAATTCCATCATCTTCTTGGCGCCTTCTTCGGTCGTGATGTTGCACTCCACCAATTCGCCCGAAGGGCCCTCCATGAAGGTGGATTGCGCCCCGTGGTAGTTGGAAAAGATCTCCATGGTGATGCAGCCATCGGGCCCTGCGGTATGGGGCCCGTAAAAGACGCGCGGCTCGGAGATCATGATGTCTCCTGGCTTCAGAGTTCTGCCTTCGACCTCCAGGGCGCCTTGCACAACAATTTCCATGCGATAGCAATCATGGGTGTGGCGAGGCAACACGTAGCCTGGCGTCATGCGTAAGGCCGTCACCGCCGGTGGGTCGCCTTCGCCGGGTTTGCCGAGCACGAAGCGCGACAATGCGATGCCGTCCAATCCCCCGGCGTCGCCTATCGGCTTCAAGTCTCCGGTATTGCGCCCCCAGAAATCGTGGTCCTCAATGGACAGGAATGCCATTTGCACCTCCTTGGCTTTGGAGTGAAGGGACGATCGACTTTCTAGGCCCCGCCGGCCTGTTCGGCCCGGAGCCGGCGCATCCCCGCCAATTGCGGGGCGACTTTGCAGAACCCGCCATCGACAGGCAAGAGCTGACCGGAGATGAAGGACAATTCATCCGAGGCGAGGAACACCGCTGCATTGGCGATGTCCTCGGGGGTTCCGAAGCGAGGCATCATGATGTGATCTAAACACACCTTGTAGACGTCGAAGTGCGCCTTCGAACGCGGATCCTGGAGCCGATCCCAATCCTCCTGGCGCAGGCAAATCCCGGGTGAGATCGCATTGCAGCGTATGCTCTGCTTTCCGAAAGACGCCGCAACATATTGCGTAAGCAGGTTCACGCCCGCCTTCGAAGTCGCATAAGAGAAGTTCTCCTGGTCGCCGTACAACGACGATCCCGAGGATTGGTTGATGATGGACCCGCCGCCGCGTTCAATCATGACCGGAACGGCATGCTTGCAGCAAAGGAACACGCTTCTCAGATTGACGCGCTGCACCTCATCCCAGAGCTCAACGCTGAGGTCCAGCAAGCCGACGCCCCATTCGCGGCCGATGAGACCGGCATTGTTGAACAGCGCGTCGAGGCCGCCGAAATGCTTGACTGCGGCGTTGATCATGTCCTTGACGGCGGACTCATCGGAAACGTCGGTGACGTGGGGTTCGGCCCGCCCGCCGCGCGATTTGATGAGGTCGCTGGTCGCCTTCGCGGTTTCCCCGTTCACATCGACGACGAGAACCTCCGCGCCATGTTCGGCCATGGCGAGGGCGGAAGCCGAGCCAAGCCTCCCGCCAGCGCCGGTGACGATAGCCACCTTGCCTGAAAGCCGTCCCATCTCAGCTCCTTCGTTTCGCGCTTCTTGACACCCGACGCTACCAACGCGAGCCCCTCAACGCAATGTCCACGCAGCGAAACGCCGATGAACTTGAGCGCGGCGCGAAGTCGAGACGGCGCAAGCGTAGCCCATCGTTCTGAAGGTATCGAGGCCAGAAACTAGACCCTAGAAAGCTTGATTGTATCTGTGTGAACGGGCGCTTGCTTGGTTGAAAATTTGACGTTACCAAGTGGGCGGCCTCAAGCCTGAGGCGTCCTGTAGGGGGCGCGACGACGATCATGGAAATCGGCCTCTACGGATCCGCCATGGCGGCGAGCGAAGAGCAATATCACACGGTCCCGGTCCGGGTGGTGGCTCAAGAGGCCGAAGCGCGAGGCTTTGAATCGATTTTCATCGGCGAGCATTCGCATACTCCGGTAGCGGGAGTGCTGCCAGACTGGATGGGCGCCGTTGGGGGTCAGCCTTATCCTGAATGGTACAGGCACTATCCTGATCCCTTCATTTTGCTGGCTGAAGTGAGCGCGCTCACCCAACGGATCAAGTTGGGGGTGGCGATTTGCCTGGTCGCCATTCATGACCCGATCATCTTGGCGAAGGCGGTGTCGACCCTCGACCATGTCAGCCGTGGGCGCCTCATCTTCGGCGTGGGCTACGGCTACAACGAGCTTGAGTTTCGCAATCACGGCATCGACGCCAAGCAACGACGCGACATCGTGCGCGAGAAGATGCTGGCGATGGAAGCGCTCTGGAGCCAGGAGACGGCGAGCTTCGAAGGTGGCCACGTGTCGTTCACGGAGAGCTGGCAACATCCAAAGCCGTATAAGCGGAGAAGGCCGCCGGTCCTGGTTGGGAGCCAGCTCATCCCTAAGACCCTTGACCACATCGTGGAGTGGGGGGACGGCTGGCTTCCAACAGCCATGATGGCCAAAGGCAATCTGGCGGGTGAAATCGCGAAGCTCAAGGAGCGGTTCGAGGCCGCGGGTCGTGACCCAAAGGCGCTCGACATCACCGTCTTTCACACCGTCGAGCACCTGAAGGAGCGAACGTGGGATTATCGGGCTGGTGCGGCGCCGATCACCGATGAACTGCTCGACAAATACGAACAAATGGGCGTTACCCGGCTGTGTTTTCCGATTCCAAACGAGCGAACCAAGCCCGTTCTCGAACTTCTGGATCGGTATGTCGAAACGTTCGGGAAGCGCCTCAAGCCAGCGTGAGCAAGCCGGGAGTGGGCGCCTGAATGCCGCATCGGCCGAGGGTGTGATCTGGAAGGAAACGCTGGCGAGGAAACATGCGATGAAGACGCGCATCGTCCAGTTAGGCTTGTGCACGGCCGACTTGCCCCAGGCCGTCCGGCGCTATTGCGAGGGCTTCGGGTTCCAGGAAGCGGGCGCATGGCTTGGGGCGAGCGCTCGGCGCGGATCCAGCAGGTTGGAAACGACATGACCGCCGGGCTGTGGTGGCTGGTCGGCGAGCAGGAATTCCTCAACCTCGAATTCTGGCACCATAGCGAGCCCGCGCAACGACCGCTGCCCGCCGACTGGGCGCCCAACGCTGTGGGGTGGGTGCGCTGGGGCTTCGCCGTCGCCGATTTCGATGCCGCTCTTGCCTGTCTCAAGAGCGCTCCAACCAAGTTGAGCGAGGTGGTCGCCGTCAGCGGCCTGCGGCGGGTATGTTTTCGCGATCCCGACATCGGGGTGGCGGTGGAGTTGATGGAGGAGGGTGCGGCGCTGTCTCGAACGGAAGCGTGCGTTGCCCCAAGCGCTGCGCCCCGGCTCGTGTACGTGACGCTTTCGGTATCCGATCTCGCCGCGGCGCGGGCGTTTTATGCCGACGCCATGGAAATGCCGCCTGTGTCGGCGCCATTGCACTCTCCCGATATGGAGGGTTTGTGGGGTCTGCCCGGCGCCAAGCGGGATGTTTCTGCTCGACGGCGACAGCATGTTTCTCGTTGGTGCAGTACGCTGATCCGAGGGGCAAGCGGCGCGCCGACATGCGTTTGAGTGACCAGGGCATCATGAATATTGGCTTTGGCTGTCAATCGGCGTTGAAAAAGCACCCCCATCGGCGTCGAAAAGGGACCCCTCTCTCGGTAGGACAGGGCGGGCGCGCGGAACCATGCGGAGCGCAGCGCGCCCGCCCTGTCCGGGCCCAGTGTGGTTGATGAATTGCCGGGGGCGCGCCCGTCGGTTAAGATGCGCGCTTAACCCGGCCCCGGTGCTTCAGCCGCCAACTTTCATTGCCGGTCTCGACGATGTCGCAATGATGGGTGAGCCGGTCGAGCAGCGCGGCGGTCATCTTGGCGTCGCCGAAGACGCTGGGCCATTCGCCGAACGCCAAATTGGTGGTGACGATGATCGAGGTGGTTTCGTAGAGCTTCGAGATCAGATGAAACAGCAGCTGCCCCGAGGATTTGGCGAACGGCAGATAGCCGAGTTCGTCGAGCGCCACGACATCGAGGCGCGCCAATTGCGCCGCCAACACGCCGGCTTTGCCCGCGCGCGCTTCGGCTTCCAGGCGATTGACCAGATCGACGACGTTGAAGAAGCGCCCGCGCACGCCGCCGCGCACGACGTTGGCGGTGATGGCTATACATAAATGCGTTTTTCCCGATCCGGTTCCCCCGACCAGGACGATGTTGCGCTTTTCAGCGAGGAAACCGCCGCCATGCAGCGCGCGCACCAGTTCGGCATTGATCGGCGTGCCCTCGAAGACAAAATTGTCGAGATCCTTCGCCAGCGGCAGTTTGGCGGCGCTGAGCCGGTAGCGGATCGAGCGCATGGCCCGATCCGCCGCCTCGGCCTTGATGAGATCGGCGAGGATTTCGGTCACATCGCGCTGGCGCTTGATTCCAGTGGTGACAGCCTCGTCGTAAGCCGCGGCCATGCCCTTGAGGCCAAGCTCGCTCATCGCCGCGATCAGCTCATGCCGCTGCATGGACAATGCCTTCGCGCAGATGATCGTAACGGGCGCAATCGGCCAACGGCGGATGGGCGAGCGCCAGCGCCTCGGGCGCGGCGATCGGCTCTGGCGCGGGCGGCTCACGCCGGCGCGCCAGGATGTTGAGGATTACGTCGTCGCTCGCGGCATTCGATGCAAGCGCTTCAGCGATCGCGGCCTCCACCGCTCCCAAGCCGTCGCTCAGCGCCATCGCCAGCACGCGCACGAAGCGCCGGTCGGCTTCGTCGCTCTTGCCCAGCCGGGCGCGCAGCTCGGCCAGATTTGGCGGCAAGTCCCAATCCACGAACGGCGCGCCGTTGCGCAGCGCTCCCGGCTTGCGCGTCAAAATCGGCACATAATGCCAGAAATCGTAGATGGTCTTGTCGCGGCCGAATTGACGCGCGTGGTCGGCGACGATTTTGCCGCCGCAGCGGATGACGATCCGCGTCGCATAAGCGCGCACTTGCACTACACGCCGCGCCGCTTCGCTCATCACCGAATATTTGTTGCGGTCGAAATTGACCAGGCAGGTGGCGCTGGCGGTCGCCTCGCGCTCATGAAAGCCGTCAAACGCCTCTCGCAACGGCGCCAGCGCCGGCCGCTCGAGCGCGAACGCCGCCTCGACCGAAAGCTCGCGCCGTTCGGGATGGCTGCTCGCCGCGCACCAGCGCACGCACTCAGCTTCCAACCAGCCATTCAGCTCCTCGAGCGTCTGAAATTGCAGGCGCGGCTTGAAAAAGCGCTCGCGCGCCGTGCCGACTTGTTTCTCGACCTGACCCTTTTCCCAACCCGCCGCCGGCGTGCAGGCTGTCGGGGTAAAGCCATAATGATCGGCCATCAGCAAAAACCGCCGGTTGAACACCCGCTGCTTGCCCATGAACACCGTTTGCACCGCCGTGGTCATGTTGTCGTAGATGCCGCGCGCTGTGATCCCACCGAAAAACGCAAACCCACGCGCATGCGCGTCGAACACCATTTCCTGGCTCTCGCGCATATAGGCGCGCAAATAGAATTTGCGGCTGCAGCACAGCCGCATGTGCGCCACCTTCACACTCATGGTGATTCCGCCCAGCACCACCAACTCGTGGCTCCAATCGAATTGGAATGCTTCGCCGGGCGCAAAGCTCAGCGGCACAAACGCCTCGCTCGGCGGCGTCGGTCTGCTCGCCCGCCTTTGCTTTTGCGCATAGCGGCGCACCGCGTCGTAGCCGCCATCGAAGCCCTCGCGCCGCAGCAGATCGTGGAGCCGCGTCAGCCGCAGGCGATCTTTCTTCGCCCGCGCCGCGTCCTCGCTCAGCAGCTGATCCAAACGCGCGGCAAAGGCCCCGAGCTTGGGCAAGGGCTGGCTCTTGCGCGCCGAATACCCCGCTTCCGCACTCGGCGCGCGCAGCGCCTTCCGCACAAAACGCCGCGACAGACCCAGCTGCCGCATCATTTGCTTGATGTTCTGGCCCGCGGCGTGCGCCGCGCGAACTTCAACCCGCTTGTCCACCCCATACATCCTGATCTCGACCGCTTGCTGCCAAGCGGCCCGGCCTAACCGAGCAAGATGAGGGGTCCCTTTTCGACGCCGATCACCCCCCCTAAGGGGTCCTTTTTGCACGCCGCTCAACAGCTTTGGCTATCGGGAGCGATCGGCGCTCGACCGCGCCATGGCGCGCGCGATTGCCGGCGGCTGCGCGGTCAATGCGCCTCTTCCTGACGCCCAGATCGCCGCGACCTACATCGCGGACCCGCTGGGCGATTCGCTCGAAATGCTCTGCCTGCCGCCGAGCCTGCACGCGTCATACGGCTGGGTGGCGCGTCCGCCGGCCTATCGGTAGCGAAACGAGCCTGCGCTTCACGAACTTTGTTTGGCGCTTGGCTGTCGGTATATGGCCCCCAGATCAGGCACGTTCTGTTTCACTCCTGCGCCGCCATCGAGGGGAAGCAATTCCCCGGAAATGAAACTGCTTTCGTCGGACGCAAGGAACGCGACCATCGAGGCGACGTCCTCGGGAACGCCGGATCGAGTGATGATCTGCCCGTCCCTGATGGCGGGGCCTGCAACGGGATGGTCATGCACCGGCGCGCTTTGCGACACGCGAATGGCGCCGACGCCGATGCAATTGCGAATGTTGCTCTTGCCATAGTCGGCGGCGACCTGACGCGACAAGCCATCGAGCGCGGCCTTGGACGTCGAATAGGCGGCTAGCCCCGGATAGGCCTTTGTCGCCGTCAGCGAGGAAATGTTGATGAAATTACCCCCGCCCGTCTTCTCCATCTCCGGAATGGCGTGCTTGTAA
>CAVTAT010000007.1:0-53833 GCA_963732745.1 uncultured Alphaproteobacteria bacterium
CTTCGACCCGCGCGTCAATCTAAGCTGGACAAGCGCCCCCGCCGATGACATTGGGTCGGAGTAGTCGTCGGCTGGCTAGCCCTGCGGCGGATGGACGTCAAAGCACGTCTCCGGTTCGACCCTGCCGTCATCGTATTCGCAGGCCAACAAGGATCCATCAGGCCGCTGGTATAAGCTACCTACACTCATTCCAGAATTGAGCGTCGCGGCAACGATCTTCAGTCCGTTCGGCAGCTGGACGGCTGCCTCGGCGTCGGTAACGCCGAGCGGTGGCGAGCAGCTTGCAAGTACGGCACCACTGGCCACCGCAACAATCAGTTTCTTGAGCATATCCGCCTCCATGACGACGCTGGGCGCAACGCTACCCCCCCCTAGGGCAGAGTCCTGAATTGTTAGCGGGACGTTAACCGGGATCGATTCGACCGGGGCTTTCATGGGAGGCCCCGATGGGAAGCGGATTTCTGGACGAGATGAAACAAGTGCCCGACCACCGCGTGGCCGGGATGGTGACGTTTCCGCTGGACGAGATTTTGCTCGCCACTTTGGTCGCGGTGGTGTGCGGGGCCGACGATTGGGAGCGGGTGGAGGATTATGCCAGCGAGAGCCTCGATTGGCTGCGCCGCTATCTGCCGTTCGCCGAAGGCATTCCCACCGCGCAGACGTTTCGCAAAGTGTTCCGCGTGCTTGACCCCGACGCATTGGAGCGAGGCTTTGCTTCGTGGGCGGGGTCGCTGCGCGTGCGCCTTGGCGGCGAAACCTCCGACGCCGCGCGCGCACACATCGCCATCGACGGCAAGACCGTGCGCGGCTCCAAGCAAGCCGCCGACGGCGCCGGCGCGCTGCATCTGGTCTCGGCTTACGCCAGCGATGCGGGTCTGGTGCTGGCGCAGCGCGCGGTCGCTGACAAAAGCAACGAAATCACCGCAATTCCGGCGGTTTTAGCGCTGCTTGCGCTCGATGGCGCGATCGTTTCGATCGATGCGATCGGAACCCAGAAACACATCGCCGCCGCCATTCTCGACAAACGCGGCGATTACGTGCTGGCGCTGAAAGCTAATCAGACGAGCCTGCATGAGGACGCGCGTTTGTTCTTCGCCGATTCCGTGCTCGTCGCCAATTGTACAACCCACGCTGAAACCGCGTGCGGCCACGGCCGCATCGAAGAGCGCAGCTGCCGCGCCGCCAGCGCCGATTGGTTGGCCGAGCGCCATCCCGACTGGAAGGGCTTGCGCTCAATCGCGGCGATCACAGCCCGGCGCATCGACAAGAAAACCGGGGCCGAAAGCCTCGAGACCAGGCTCTATATCTCCTCGCTCGCGCCCGATCCGGCATTGCTGTTGGCTTGCGTGCGCGCGCATTGGAGCATCGAGAACAATCTCCATTGGGTGCTCGACGTCGCCTTCGACGAAGACCGCTGCCGCACCCGCAAGGACAATTCCGCCCGCGCACTGGCGCTGATGCGCAAGGCGGCCTTGAACCTGCTCAAACGCGAGCCCACCCCGCTCTCCATCCGCCGAAAACGCGCAAAAGCCTGCATGAACCCTGATTTCCGAGCCAAAATCCTCGCCGCTTAACGATTCAGGACTTCGCCCTGGCGCGCGCCCGCGCTCCGCTTGCGTCAGCGCTCGGCTGCGTTTAAGCGTTTGCGCGCGTGCCGCCTTAGCTCAGTTGGTAGAGCATCGGCTTGTGGAGCCGGGTGTCGTTGGTTCGAGCCCAACAGGCGGTACCAGAAAACCCCAAACCCCAAAAACCATGGTGCCACGGGAGAGGATTGAACTCTCGACCTCACCCTTACCAAGGGTGCGCTCTACCACTGAGCTACCGCGGCGTTTTCTTGGCCTTTAGGCTTCCAAGCCGGCGCTTCTAGACTGGTTTCTGGAAAAGTGGGAAGGGTTTTCGGTAATGAAGCCAAAGTTGCCGCAAAAATCGCGCTCGGCCAAGCTTGCCGAGGCGCTCAAGCGCAACATCGAACGCCGCAAGGCCGCCGCCAAATCAGCCCCTGGGAAGGTCTAAATGGCTGGCATTACCTTGTTGTAGTTGCAACAAAAACCGCCGTCCGTGAAACCGCCGCCCGCTCAGCTGACTACGCGCCCGCCATTGACGCCGATCGTCTGGCCGGTGACGTATCCGGAATCCTCGGAGACCAGCCAGGCGCAGGCGTTGGCGATATCGTCGGCCACGCCGGTGCGGCGCACCGGAATGAAATTGACGAACTGCTCCAAATTAAAGCGATGGCGGTTCTCCTCGGACATAATCGTACCCATCACCGAGCCCGGGGGTATGTTGTTGACGGTGATGCCCAACGGGCCGAGCGCCTGCGCTAGCGAGCGCGTCATGGAAATCATCGCGCCCTTCGAGGCCGAATAATGCACCTGCTCGACGCTGCCGGTTTGCGCGGAGGAGGAGGAAATATTGACGATCCGGCCCCAACTTGCCGCCTTCATGTCCGGCAGCACCGTCTGGGTGACGATGAAGGTGCCCTTGGTGTTGATCTCGAACATGGTGTCCCAATCCTGATCGGTCAGGTCCTCGAAGGGGATAAAATTCGAGATGCCCGCATTGTTGACCACGATAGTGACCGGGCCGAACGCGGCGCGTAATTTTTCGACCGCGGCCTTAACCTGGGAACGGTCCGCGATGCTGGCCTGCAGGGCAACGGCTTTTCCGCCCGCGGCTTTGATTTCGGCGACTACCTCTTCGCACCCGCCAAGGTTGAGGTCGAGCACGCCCACGGCAATGCCCTCGCGCGCCAGCCTGAGGGCGCAGGCTTTGCCGATCCCGGCCGCCGCACCTGTTATCAACGCTGTCTTTGTCATCGTTCTCGCCGCCTTGGGTTTGTTCTGGGTCAAGACCCCGGGACCTTTCTGCGCCAAATGCGGGAAACTCGGCAAGTGGCGGCGGCGTGTTTGCTTCGTACGGGGCTCACAAATCGAGCGTGCGTTATGGGCCGCCTGCCCTCGTAGTGCTAAACCCAGTTCGTTCGTGTCTTGTGGCCTGGACCGGCGCTAAACCTCGCCGCAGAGCTGGCTCGACAAGGTTCGCGCTGCGGCACGCAGGGCGTCCTGGAGCGCGGCCAGGCCGGCGCGTTTGAGCGCGCTGCCGATGCCGAGAGCGACCAGCGCGTGGCTCAGTTTCGCGCGCGTGTTCCATACCGGCGCCGCGAGCACGGTGACGCCGGAAATATAATTGCCCTCGTCGATGGCAAAGCCATTGGCGCGGGTCAGGCTGACTTGCGCTCTCCATTGATCGAGCGTCGGCGGGTCGTCCCAGCGCAGCGTATTGAACCGCGCTTCCAACTCCGCTTGCGAATGATCTCCGAAGGCGGCGAGGCAGCGGCCCGTCGCGCTGATCAGAGCCGGAAAGCGGCTGCCCACTTGCGCGCTCAGCTGCAGGTCCTGGCCCGACTGCGAAACCGACACCACGATCATGTGTTCGAGGCCGACAATGTGCACGCCGAGCATGGTCACATCGAAGGTTTGGCTGATGCGATCCAGCACCGGTTGAGCGGCGTCGTTGAAGCGGTCGCGCCGCAGCCAGTGCCGCGCCAGCGTCAGCACCCCCGCCTCCAGCGCATAGCGCTTAGTGTCGGGATCGAAGGCCACGAATTCCTCCGCCGTCAGCGCGCGTAGCACATAGAGGCAGGTGCTCGGCACCAGGCCCAGTTCGCGCGCTATGAATTGCAGGCCGAGCGGCGCATCGCTCCTGCCAAGCAAGCGCAAGACCGCCGCGGCGCGCGAGATCGCCGGGGCCTTGCTCGCCTCCACTGCCTTGGCGAGAGCGCGGTCGGGCCGCGAGGGACGTTTACGGGGTTCAATCATGGAATCGCGCTCCGGCGGCATTCAATATATAGAATAACATTCTATATTTGCAAACGTCGCCATTTGTGGCATAGCCGCCGCCATGGCGAAGCTGACCGACCTCACGGATTATTCCGACGCCCAGGCGCACGCCAATTCCGCGGCGCTGTGGGAGCTGTTCGACGGCGACCGCGACCAGCTCAACATCGCCCACGAATGCATTGTCCGCCACGCCGATGGCTCGGGCCGCGCCGCCGTGCGCATCGCTCATGCCGACGGCAAGGACGAGATCCTGAGCTTCGACGAAATCGCCGCCGGCTCGGCGCGCTTCGCCCATTGGCTGGAGCGAAACGGCATCCAGCCCGGCGATCGCATCGCCTTCATGCTGGAGCCGTCGCTGCCGTTTTATCTGAGCCTGTTCGGCGCCATGATGATGGGCGCGATCAGCGTGCCGATGTTCACGCTGTTCGGCCTCGATGGCCTGCGGCTGCGGGTCGATGATTGCAAGCCGAAACTGCTGATCACCAACACGGAAAAGGCCGCTATCGCCAACCAGATCGAGGGTCTGCGCGTCGTCGTGGCGGACGATGGCTTGCTCGAAGAGATGGCGCACTTTCCGGGCGTCTACGATGTGAAAACCCGCGCCGACGATTTGGCGGTGTTCCAATATACATCCGGCACCACGCGCGAATTGCCGGCGGCGGTGAAGCATACGCATCGCGCGCTGGTGACGCTGATGTTCGCGGCGCTCTACGGCACGGGCATCCGTCCGGGCGATGAGTTTTTCTGTCCGTCCTCTCCAGCTTGGGGGCATGGACTTTGGCACGGCACGCTGGCGCCGCTGGGTCTGGGCGTAACCACCGGCACTTTTGCAGGCCGTTTTGACGCTGTACGGTTGATGAAAGCGCTGCAGGATTACAAGATCACCAACATATCGGCGGCGGCCACGCATTACCGGATGATGAAAAATTCGGAGCAGGCCGAGCAATTCGCGTTTTCGATTCAAAAGCTGTCCTACACCGGCGAGCCGATCGATCCGGCCACTTTGGATTTTATCGACCGGACATTCCACATCCCGGCTTGCAGCATGTACGGCACGACGGAGATTGGCGTGGTGCTGGTGAATTATCCCGGCGCGAAGGATTATTTCGTCAAACCAGGCTCGCTCGGGAAACCGATCCCCGGTCTGAAGCTGCAAGTGCAGCAGCCGGATGGGAAGCCGACGCCGCCGGGCGTGGTCGGCGAACTCATGTTGTGGCGGCGCGATGCCTGGGAGACAACCAAGGATCTCGCCCGCATCGACGAGGACGGCTATTTCTACCATGCCGGCCGCGCCGACGATGTGATCATCTCCGCCGGCTGGACCATGAGCGCGGTCGAGATCGAAAACACCTTGCTGAAGCACGCCGACGTCAAGGAAACCGCCGTGATCGGCGTACCCGATGCGACGCGCGGCCAGGTGGTGAAGGCCTTCGTCGTCTCGGGCCGCGCGGGAAGCGAGGAATTCGTCGATGAATTGAAAAATTTCACCCGCGAGCGGCTCAGCCAGCATGAGTTTCCCCGCCACATCGCGTTTGTGAACGAACTGCCCAAGACGCCGGCCGGGAAGGTCAACCGAAAAATCTTGCGCGACCGCGAAGCCGCTGCAATCAACGATAAGCCCCAGGAGAACAACAATGTCTGACGCGCCGCCGCCAACCGTTTCCCGAAAATCACCGAAGCGGGGCTCGACGATCTGCGCAAGCGGATTGGCGTTGCGATCACCGACACGATCGAGCCGTGGAATTACGAGGCGACCCGCGACGCCATCCGCCATTACGCGCACGGCATCGGCGACGACAATCCGCTCTGGTGCGACCCTGCCTATGCGGCAAAAACCAAGGCCGGGACGGTGTTGGCGCTGCCGAGCTTTCTGTTCTACCACCAGCCGGATCGTGTCGGGCTATTGCGGCGGCCTCTCTGGCGTCCACGCCATGTGGGCGGGCGCCGATTGGCAATGGCACAAACATGTGCAGCGCGGCGACGTGATCACCACGCAAGCGCATCTGAAGGATCTGATCGAGCATCAAACTCGTTTTGCCGGAAGATCGTTCCAGCAAATCTACCATGTCGATTTCTTCAACCAGCATGGCGATAAGGTGGCGGAATGCGATTCCTGGGTGTTCCGCACCGATCGCGACGAAGCCCGCGAGCGCGGCACTAAATACACCGAAGCGCGCGGCCGCGTTGAAAAATATACCGAAGCGCAACTCGCGGAATTCTCGGCCATCTACGATGCCGAGGAAATTCGCGGCGCAACGCCGCGCTATTGGGAAGACGTGAACGAGGGCGAAGCGCTGCCGCGCATGATGAAGGGACCGATGACGGTCACTGGTTTCATCTGCTACGCGCAAGGCTGGGGCGGTCTCTACATTCGCGCCAACAAGCTGGCCTATTTGATGCAGAAGAAGCATCCCGGGCTCGGCATCAAGAACCGGTTCAACGTGCCCGATTGCCCCGAGCGCGTGCATTGGGACGAGGCCTTCGCGCTCGAAGTCGGCGCGCCGGGCGCCTATGATTACGGGCCGGAGCGCTGCTCCTGGCTGACCCACCACATCACCAATTGGATGGGCGATGACGGGTTTCTGCGCAAGAGCAAATGCCAAATCCGCCGCCACAATCCCGACGGCGACGCGCTGTTCATTGACGGCATCGTCAGCCGCAAGTTCGTGGAGGGAGGCAAGCATCTGGTGGAGATCAGCCAGCGCGCCGAGACCCATCGCGGCGAACTTTCCGCTTCTGGCGCTTCCATCGTCGAACTGCCAAGCCGCGCGGCGCGCTGAGCGGGACGAGTGCCCGATCTTGCAGCCAACGTTACGGCGCCGTTTGCCGGCAGCGTCGCCATAATATTCGGCGGCGGGCGCAATATCGGCCGCGCAATCGCGCAAGAATTCGCGCGGCGCGGCGCCGACGTGGCCGTCGTTGATTTGGATTTCGACGGCGCGCGCGAGACTGCCGATCTGGTGCGGACGCTGGGGCGAAAGTCCCACGCGCTGCGCTGCGATGTCGGCAGCGACGCCTCGGTTCGCCAAGCCGCCGACGAAGCCGAGGCCGCGCTGGGCCCGATCGACATTGTCATGAACAATGCCGGCATCCTGAGCGGCGGCAACCCGGAGGATATTCCTGTCGAGGCGTGGCGCCAGATGATGGACATAAATTTCTTCGGCATGGTGCGGAGCAATGAGGTCTTCCTGCCGCGAATGCTGGCGCGCGGCAGCGGTTATATCGTCAACACCGCCTCCTTCGCCGGGCTTTATCCGTTCGCTTCAAGCCGCATTCATTATGCCGCGTCGAAGGCGGCGGTGATCTCGATGTCGGAAAATCTGGCGCTCTATCTGATGCCCAAGGGCATTCGCGTGAGTTGCCTGTGCCCCGGACCGGTGATGACCACTTCGGTCCAGGGCATGAAACATTATACCGCCGATTACATCATGCGCGCGCCCGGTTCTCACCTGGTGCTAAAATCGCAGGCCGAGGCGGCGCGTATTCTCGCTGACGGCATGCGCGACGGGAAAATCATCATTCCCACCGATGAGAAAGTCTGGGAAACCCTGAAACGCCTCGCCGCCTCGCCCGACGCCTTTATTCGCAACAAGAATGCCGAGTTCGAGGCTGGCGATAGCGGCAAGCCGCACGTGCCGGAAGAATTTCTTCGCAAGCCGGAGGCGTGACATGGCTGTAGCGCCGAACTGGGCCGGGCCGCTCGCGGGCCTACGCGTGCTCGACTTTACCCGCGTACTCGCGGGACCGGCGGCGTCGCTCGCTCTCGCCGATCTTGGCGCGGAGGTGCTGAAGATCGAGCCGCCTGGCGCTGGCGACGACACGCGCACCTTTCCGCCGTTTCGCGAAGGCGAGAGCCATTATTTTTTGAGCGGCAATCGCGGCAAGAAAAGCATGGTCATCGATCTGAAAACCGAAGCGGGCGTCGCGCTGGCGAAGGACCTCGCCTGCAAAAGCGACATTCTGATCGAGAATTATCGGCCCGGAATCATGGACCGGCTTGGCCTCGGCTATGACACGCTTGCCGCGCTCAACCCGCGGCTGATCTATTGCGCGATTTCCGGTTTTGGCATGACCGGCCCGATGCGCGATCAGCCGTCCTTTGACATTGTCGTACAGGCGCTCTCGGGAGCGCTGAGCGTCAATGGCGAACCCGGCGCTATGCCCACCAAGCTCGGCATACCGCTCGGCGATCTGGTGGGCGGCATCAATGGACCCATCGGCATACTTGCGGCCCTGCATGAGCGAAACCTGACCGGCCGAGGGCGGCTGATCGATGTCAGCCTGCTGGATGGGTTGTTGGGTTTGCTTGGCTATCTGGCGCAATTGGCGTTTTTCACCGGCGAAGACCCAAAGCCGCAAGGCTCGCAACATCCGAACCTGGTTCCCTACGGCGCCTTTCCCGCGCAGGACGGCTCGATCATCATCGCTTGCCTGACCAACGGCTTCTGGGCTCGCATCTGCGACGCGCTAGGCGCGCCCGAGCTGACCGGCGATGCGCGCTTCGATACGCTTGAGAAGCGCCGCGACAACCGCGCCGCCGTCAATGAATTGGTCTCGGCGTTCACGCGGCGAAAAACCGTGCAAGAACTCGTGGAGATCTTCACCGAACATCAAGTGCCCCATGCGCCGATCCTGGGTGTGCTGGATGCGCTCCGCCAACCTCAGGCATTGGCCCGCGACATGGTGGTCGAGGCTGATCATAAAGTGCTGGGAAAAATCCCGATGGTCGGGCGCTCGATTAAATTTCCCGGCGACGAACAGCCGCCGCCGCCCGCGCCGCCGCTGCTTGGCGAGCATACCGACGAAATTCTGCGCGATGTCCTCGGCCTCAACCCCGCGCAGATAGAGGCGCTGCGCGCGTCGAAAGTGGTGGCTTGAGACGCGCCCAGTGTGAAGGTGACGCCTCGAGAGGCGATGCCGGTAATCTCGCGGGCCTCACCCCCTCAGTCATGCTGCGCATGACAGCTCCCCCATCGAGGGGGAGCGAGGCTGAAGCTGTGCGCGGTGCGCGGCGCTTGAAGCATGCGGGGCTGAAGTCCCGCGGTCCAACTTATGAATGTGGCGCGCTACCGCTTAACCGCTGCGCGGAAATCCTCGTTCTTCAGGAACAGGGAGGTGTTGTCGGCGCCGAGATGGGTCCATTTGAGATTGAGGCCGCCATCGACGAGGATGGTTTGTCCGGTAATGTAACTGGCCATGTCCGACAAGAGGAACAGAGCGGCGCTGGCCTGTTCATCCGGTTGCGCCCGCCTGCCCATGGCGACAGCCGCGCGGTCGCGTTCGAGGTCGTCATCGATATAGGCGCCGGCGCCTGGCGTGATTGTGGTTCCGGGCGCGATGGCGTTGACGCGGATATTGTCCAGCGCCAATTCAACTCCAAGCGTGCGGGTCACTGCAACGATTGCCGATTTTGCCGCGCCATAAGCGAGGTGGTAGGGCGCGGTGTTCATGCCGCTGATCGAAGATGCCGAGACAATCGCGCCGGGCAATTTTTTCGCCTTCAATTCCAGGATGAAGGCTTGGCTCATGAAGAACATGGTTTCGAGGTTTTGCTCGAATAAAGCCCGCCAATCGGCCCGGGTTACGCGCTCGGCGCGCATCCAGGTTGATGGCGCGGCGCCGCCGGCGACGTTGACCAGCCCGTAAAGCGCGCCCTTGGCTTGCCGCGCCGCCGCCATGGTCGCGGCGATGCCCGCGTCAGTGGAAACATCGGCCTTGACCGGCGTGATGGAAAGGCCCTGCGCGACAAGCGGGGCGATGTTGGCCTGGAGCTTTTCCTCCGAGCGGCTCACCGCGATCACGTTTGCGCCGGCGCGCGCCGCCATCCGCGCCGTTGCAGTGCCAATGCCGCCGCCGGCGGCGCCGGTGACCACGACAACGCGATCGCCAAAGTTCAACAGGTTCGGGTCCATGGGATGGCCTTCCGTTTGTGATCGAGCCCAGGTCTGATTGACTTTCCCGGGGCGCACAAGACCGCGGCACGCAGAAAAATGTCCCGAACTTGCCGGGCCGACCAATTGCGCCCATTGCTTTCCCAGTCTGTCGCGCAAGGAGAAGAACCATGAGCAATGAAAGCAGCGGCAAGATCGCGGCGGCGAGGCGCGACTGGAAAACCGAGCACATGGAGGCGTATCTGGGCTCTGGCGGCGTGAAGGGGCATATTGTCGATGTCAGCGATATTGGCGGGCATAAATTCACTACGACGCTGCTGCTCAGATATCTCGGTCGCAAAAGCGGCAAGACAATGATCACGCCGCTCATCTATGGCGATATCGGTGGCGAGGTGGTCATTGTCGCTTCCAAGGGCGGGGCCGATCACCATCCAGCCTGGTATCTCAACCTGAGGGAAAGCAACGAACTCGCCTTCCAGATCGCCAGCCAAGCTTACAAAGCAAGCTGGCGCGAGCCCGTGGGCCAAGAGCGCGCCAAGGTGTGGGATTTCATGGCCGGCGTGTTTCCGCCCTACTTAAAATACCAGGCCTCGACCAGCCGCGAAATTCCGCTGGTGATGATGTCGGTGCTCGAGCCGATCGAGATTTTCAGGTGACCGGCGGTCCGGGGTGGCGGCTCTTCAGCCCTCGCTCGCGACCCATTGGTGGATTTTGTTCTCCGGGCCGACGGGAGAATCAAATTCCTCCACGATGCACACCGGATTGTTGTTCGATGCGAACAGCTTGCGCTCATCTGCCATGCGCGTTTGCAGCATGGCTGGATCGGCCAGGCCCTTCATCGCCGCTTCGAAATCCTCGCGGCTATTCCACCAGATTTCCATGATGCAATCATAACCTGATTGGATCACTTCGCCGGTGAGCGGGTTCTTTTCCGGCTTGATGTAGCGGCGTACATAACGCTGCGCGTTTGGCAGCGCAGGCTTGGCGCCCATTTTCTTGGACAATTGCGAATGCTGATTTTCGTAATAATCCATGAATTGCTCCATGGTCAGGTCATCACGCTTTTTCAGGAACACGACTTGCTTCAGCATTCTCTCACTCCGTGCGGCTGATCGCAATCACGCTGCCTTCCGCGTCCGCGGAAATGTACAACGTTCCATCGGCGCCGGCGGCGATGCCGGCGAACGGACCCATGGGACCGGAAAGCAAGCCGATCGGACCCAGGAATTTGGGCGTCACACCCGGCGGCGGCCCGACCGGCAAATCGGCGGCGATGCTGCGGCGCGTTTTGCGCGCCATGTCGTACTCGATGAGTTGCTTGGCGCCGGCATCGACGACATAGAGCAGCTCGCCGCGCACCAATATGCCTTGCGGGCGCTGCAAGCCGTCGAGCACGGTTTCAACGCCGCCGCGAACCGCTTTCACAACCCGGCCCGCGCCTTCCTCGGCGACCAGACGCGCGCCGTCCGAGGCGATGGCGACGCCCATCGGTTCGCGCAGGCCGGTGGCCAATTCCTGGACTTTGCCTGCTTCAAGCGACAGCAAGCGCCCGCCGCCAGCTTCCGCGAAACAGATGGCGCCGCCGGGCGCGATGGCGATGCCGTAAAGCCGATTAAATCCGTCGGCCAGGACTTCGCTGGTTTGCTCGGCCGGCGACCAGCGCGAGACTTGTCCATTGGCGGTGGCGACGATGAATTCGCCGGGCGCGGAGGCGGCGACGCCGCGCGTGTAGCCGGGCGAACCCGGCGAGAACAGCATGCCCGCAAGTTGCATCGGCTCGCCAGGCCGCAGTGTGTAGCAATAAGGCCCGTCGGCAACGAACAGTATTCCGTCGGCGCCCATCGCCAAACCGAGCGGCCAGTTGAGGCCATCGGGTATCAGATTCTTGAGCTTTCCATCGCCAAGGATTTCGTTGATCTGTCCGGAGATGCTGGAAACGAACAGGCGTTTGCCGACGAAGGTCAGGTTGTCCAGGCCCGGCGCGATGGTGGCGAGCACGACGCGCGAGCCGGTGCGCGGATCGATCCGCAGCACCTGGCCGCTCGCCACTTGGGTTGAGACGATAAAGCCTTCGGCGTCGAACTTGACCGCGTCCGGCACGCCAAGATCGCCGGCGACTTTTTCCGGCGCGCCGCCTTCGAGGCTGATGCGCCAGATTTCGTTGGCGCCCATCACCGGAAAGTAGAGTTTGCCATCGGGGCCGACTTCCATGGCGTTGGCCATCGGCACGTCCTCGATCAACACCCGCGGAGCGCCGCCATTGCGGTCGATTTCCATGATCCGCGCGCCGATGCGGCACTCGCCGGCGAACAGACGTCCTTGATGGAAGGTGATGGGGTTGGCGCACGGCATGTCGCCATTGAGCACGCGCACTTGCCCATTGGGCGCGCGCATGCTCACCCGGTTTTCGGTGATCTCGGTGATGTAGAGATTGCCGGCTTCGTCAAAGGCGAGGTCGTCGGGCGCGACGATGTCGCCGCCCATTGGGCTGATGGTTTCGATCGCGCCGGTGGCGATGTCGATGGCGCTGATCTGGCTGCCGGAAACCTGCGCCACATAGATGCGTCCGTCAGCGCCGGTGCGCAGGCCGTTGGCGCCGAACAGGCGGCTGGGCGGGGTAAGCCGCCGCGCCGTCCAGCCCTCGGCGAGGCTCTCCGGTTTTGCCGCCGCGTAGCGGCCTCCTTGGCGGACTTGTTGCTGAGACATTCAATGGCTCTCCCTTGGCCGACAGGGTGTCTTTGCGCGCTTAAATATCGTGGCGGGAATATTGGCGGGGCGCAAGTTGCCGCGCGGCCCGCCGGTCTTGCCAAGCCGGGCAAAACCTCTACGAAAACCTCGAGAAAAAACAACTGCCGAAGAACCGGGGAAATCGACCATGGCCGTGCCTGTCTACGAACGCATCCTGCAATTGTTTGAAGCCGAGGGCATCAATACGCTGTTCGGGATTCCCGATCCGAACTTCGTGCACATGTTCCTCAAGGCCGAGGAGCGCGGCTGGACGGTGGTCGCCCCGCACCACGAAGAATGCGCGGGCTTCATGGCGGAAGCGGCTTCACGCATGACTGGCAAGCCAGGGCTTTGCATTGGCACGCTTGGGCCAGGCATCGCCAATTTGGCGGGCGCCATGATGTGCGCCAAGGTCGAGAACTCGCCGGTGATTTTCCTCGGCGGCCAGCGCGCGCGTGTGACTGAACAGCGCGTGCGCCGCGGCCGCATCCAGTTCGTCAAGCAAGCGCCGCTGGTGGAAGCGTCGGTGAAATATTGCGCCAGCATCGAATATGCCGACCAGACCGACGAGATTATTCGCCAAGCCTTGCGCGTGGCGCAAACAGGAACGCCTGGGCCCGTCTATATTGAATATCCATCGCACGTCATTCTGGAGGAACTCGATGTAAAGCCGCCGTTGCCGCCGGAAGCCTACCGCCTGGTCAACCAGGGCGCCAGCGCGGCCATGGTGCAGAAGGCGGTTCAATTGGTGAAGAAAGCCAAGCAGCCGATCCTGCTCGTCGGCCATGGCGTGCACACGGCGCGGGCGCAAGAATCCGTGGCGGCGTTGGCCAATTTGCTCAATTGCCCATTGGTGCAAACCTCCGGCGGCACTTCTTTTATAAAAGGCCTTGAAGATCGCACTTTTCCCTATGGTTTCTCCGCCGCCGCCGTCGAAGCGGTGGTGAAGTCCGACCTCTGCATCGCCATCGGCACCGAACTTGGCGAACCGGTGCATTATGGCCGAGGCCGCCACTGGGCGGAGAACAACGCCAAGCGCAAATGGATTTATGTCGAACTCGATCCGACGGCGATCGGCGTCAACCGCCCCGTCGATGTGCCGCTAGTTGGCGATCTGCGCGCCATCGTGCCGCAATTGGTTGAGGCGCTGAAGGATGCGCCGCGCACCCCGACGAAGGAACTCGAGGGCTGGATGAAGCAGGAGGCGGAGCGCTTGGCGGAGCTGGCCGAATCCGCGCCCAGGGGCGCAGGCCTAGTTCATACCGCGCGTTTCGTCGTCGAGGCGACCAAGGCTTTTCCGCCGGAAGGCATTATGGTGCGCGATGGCGGCGCCACGGTGATTTTCCAATGGACGTATTCGCAGGCCAAGCCGCACGACGTGATCTGGAACCAGAATTTCGGCCATCTCGGAACCGGGCTTCCCTACGCGGTCGGCGCTTCGGTTGCCGAAGGCGGCAAGCGGCCAGTGATGTTGCTGACCAGCGATTCCGCTTTCCTGTTCCATATCTCGGAACTGGAAACCGCCGCGCGCCTGAAACTGCCCTTGGTCTGCGTGGTCGGCGTCGATCACCAATGGGGACTTGAGGTGGGCGTCTACAAACGCACCTTCGGCATGCAATCGCCCGAGACCGGCGTGCACTGGAGCAAGGATGTTCGCTTCGACAAAATCGCCGAGGGTCTCGGTTGCCATGGCGAATACGTCACACGCGGGGAAGATATCGGCCCGGCGATCAAGCGCGCTTACGCCAGCGGCAGAACCGCGGTGATACACGTGACCATCGACCCCAAGGTGAATTCGGAGGAAATGCCCAATTATCAGGAATTCCGGACCTGGTACGCGGAGGGCACGCAATAGTCCGGTGCATAAAACTCAAAGGATGAGGCGATGCGCGAACATCTGAAATTCTACATCGATGGCCAATGGGTCGATCCGGTCGAACGCAAGAGCGTGGAGACCATCAATCCGGCGACTGAAAAAGTATCAGGCAAGATCGCGCTCGGCGGGCCCGCCGACGTGGACCGCGCCGTCGCCGCCGCGCGTAAGGCCTTCGCTTCTTGGTCGCAGACCAGCCGCGAGCAGCGCCTGGAAGTGCTTGCAGCGCATCCTGGAGGAATACCAGAAGCGCGCCGCCGATCTCGGCAAGGCGGTGACCGAGGAAATGGGCGCGCCGGCGCCGCTCGCCAACGGCTTTCATGTCGGGCTTGGCGCCGGCCATCTTAGCACCGCGATCGAAGTGCTGAAGAAATTCGAGTTTGAAGAGCAGCGCGGCGCGACCCGGTTCGTGAAAGAGCCGATCGGCGTCGTCGGCATGATCACGCCGTGGAACTGGCCGATCAATCAAGTGACGGTGAAGGTTTTCCCCGCGCTCGCCGTCGGCTGCACCGTGGTGCTCAAGCCGTCGCAGGAATCGCATTTCTCGGCCCAAATCCTGGCTGAGATTTTCGACGCCGCGCGCGTGCCGGCCGGCGTCTTCAACATGATCCAGGGCAAGGGTTCCGTCGTCGGCGCCGCAATGGCGGCGCATCCAGGCATCGACATGATTTCGATCACCGGTTCGGAAGCCGCGGGCGTCGAGGTGGCCAGAGCCGCCGCCGCGAGCGTCAAGCGCGTCTGCCAGGAACTCGGCGGCAAGAGCGCCAACATCATCCTCGACGATGGCGAACTCGCGGCCAACGTCGCCAAGGGCGTTGGCGGCATGATGATCAATTCCGGCCAGACCTGCAGCGCCACGTCGCGCATGCTAGTCCCCAAGGGGCGCATGGACGAAGCAATCAAAGCCGCGCGCGAAGCCGCCGCCGGCGTCACTGTCGGCGATCCCACCGGCCAAGTGGCGATGGGGCCGGTGGTGTCGAAAAACCAATGGGTCTCGGTGCAGGGCTACATCAAGAAAGGCATTGAGGAGGGCGCAACTTTGGTCGCCGGCGGCCCGGGCGGCCGGATGGGTTAAACGCTGGCTTCTACGTGAAGCCGACCGTGTTCGCCAACGTCACCAACGACATGGTGATCGCGCGCGAGGAAATTTTCGGCCCGGTGCTCACCATTATCGGCTACGACAATCTCGACCATGCCGTGCGCATCGCCAACGATTCCGATTTCGGCCTCGCTGGCAATGTCGCCGGCGCCGACCTTGAAAAAGCGCGCTCTGTCGCGCGGCAGATTCGCGCCGGCTGGGTGTCGATCAATGACGGCTTCGATTTCAACGCCGCTTTCGGCGGCTACAAGAAAAGCGGCAATGGGCGCGAGTGGGGCGAATACGGCTTCCACGAATATCTGGAAGTCAAATCGCTGCTCGGCTACGCGCCGCAACCCGCCTAAGGGTGAGATCTAGCACTTGGTATCAAGAGTGAGTGACACGCTCCGCCACCCATCCCCGGATGAATGCGCAGCATTCAGTCCGGGGCCCATAAACACAGCGGTTTGCGTCTTATGGGTCCCGGACTTGCGCTTCGCGCAATCCGGGAATGGGTGGTGAGTTGAGTCCATTTTCACTGAGAGTAGGCGGCAACGATGACTGAACTCGACGAGAGGGATTATTTCACCGATTTCGCGGTGCTTCGCGATCCTTACGATTATTTCGAAGCGATCCGCGCCCATGGGCCGGTGCATCGGCTGAAGCATCGCGATATCGTTATCGTCACCGGTTTTCAGGAAGCGACCGATGTGCTCGTCAACTCGGATGATTTCTCCTCGGTGATCTCGGTCGATCCGGTTGCGCCGCTTCCTTTCGAGCCGCAAGGCGACGACATCACCGCGCAAATCGAAGCGCATCGCGGCGGCAACATCTTGACCGAGCTGATGGTCGCTTATGACGGTGAGCGGCACCGCGCCGTCCGCTCGCTGCTCAACGGCATGTTCAGGCCCACACGGCTGAAGGAGAACGAGGAATACATGACCAAACTCGCCGCCGAGATGGTGCGCGAAATGGTCGCCAAGGGCGGGTGCGAACTGATCGGCGAAGTTGCCACCCCGTTCGTGACGCTGGTGATCGCCGATCTGCTCGGCGTCCCCGCGGAGGACCGCGAAAAATTCCGCGCCGTGATCGATTCCGGCCCGCCCGCCGGCAATATGGACAGCAAAGACGAGCGCGCGGCCGGCAGCCCGCTTGAATTCATGGGCGCGTTCTTCTTTGGCTATGTCCAGGACCGCCGGGCCAATCCGCGCGAGGACGTGCTGACCGAATTATCGAGCGCGAAATACCCCGATGGATCGACGCCGGATGTCATCGAGGTGGTCAAAGCGGCGATGTTCCTGTTCGCCGCAGGACAGGACACCAGCGCCAAGCTGCTGGGCAACGCCATCCGCTTTCTGCTGGAAAACCCACAGATGCAGCGAGATCTGCGCGCCGATCCAAGCCAGATCGGTGCGTTCCTGGAGGAGACGTTGCGCCTGGAGGGCTCAACCAAGGCGACTTTCCGTCTCGCCAAACGCAAAACGCGCATCGGCGATATGGAAATAGCTGCCGGTCAGAAAATCATCGTCGCGCTCGCCGCCGGCAACCGCGATCCGCGCCGCTGGGAATGTCCCGCCGAATTCCAGTTTGGTCGCCCCAAGATCAATCAACACCTCGCCTTCGGACGCGGGGTTCACACCTGCATCGGCGCGCCGCTGGCGCGCGTCGAAGTGCGGGTGATTTTGGAGCAATTCCTGGCGCAAACTTCCGCCATCACACTCTCGGAACAGCATCACGGTTCGCCGGGTTTCGATAATCTTGTCTACGAGCCGACCTACATTATTCGCGGGCTGGAAAAGCTACACGTGGCTTTGGCCGCACGTTGAAGCCCGGACCGCGCGTCTTCAGACGCGCACACGTTGCGGAAACCAAATGCGCGTCTGAAGACGCGCGGTCCGCTTAAGCGTGGCCCATTGGGCCAGTAAGCTGGGCGGGGTCGAGGCCAAGCGTTTTGATCGCGCGCTCCCATTTGTCGTCGTGGCGCTCGCCGAAAACGATGGCGTCCTCGGCGTCGACCACCAGCCAGGCATTGTGCTTCAGTTCGTCTTCCAATTGCCCCGCGCCCCAGCCGGAACAGCCGAGCGCCAGCACGAAGCGCTCGGGCGCTTGCTCGCTGGCGACCGCGTTCAGCACATCGCGCGTGGCGGTGAGGCGGATGCCAGGGGCCACGGACTGGGTGGCGTTGCCGGCGGCGAAATCCTCCGAGTGCAGCACGTAGCCGCGATCCGGGCGCACTGGCCCGCCATCGAGCACCGCGCGCGCGGCCAGCGCGGTTTCCGCTTCGAGACCAAGGTGGCCCAGCACTTCGCTGAGCGTAATGTCGCTCTTGGGCTTGTTGACGACCACGCCCATGGCGTGCTCGGCATCGTGCGCGCACATCATGATCACGGTGCGGTCGAAGCGGGGATCGCCGATCCCCGGCATCGCCACCAGGAGTTTGCCCGCGAGATTGTCGCTCATGGGGTCAATGCTCCCGCTTTGCCGCGCCCGAGCGCAAGAGGGCGCTCGCATCTCGGCCATTTGGCCCCTACATACACCCGCCTGGATTGCAAGGAGGATGGACCATGATCAAGATCGGCGAGAGGCTCCCGGACGTGAAGTTCAGCGTGCCCACCGCCGACGGCATGAAGCAATTGACCACGGCCGAGGTGTTCGCCGGCAAGACCGTGGCGCTGTTCGCGGTGCCCGGCGCGTTCACGCCCGACCTGCTCGGCCAAGCACCTGCCGAGCTTCAAGGAAAAGGCCGGCGAATTGAAGGCCAAGGGCGTCGATGCGATCGCCTGCACCTCGGTGAACGATCATTTCGTCATGGCCGCCTGGGCCAAGGATCAGGGCGTTGTCGACGACATCGTCATGCTGGCCGACGGCACCGGCGAGTTCGCCAAGGCGATCGGCCTCGACGCCGATTTCTCCAAATTCGGCATGGGGCTGCGCTCGAAGCGTTATTCAATGATCGTCAAGGATGGAGTGGTACAACAACTGAACATTGAAGACGGCTGGTGAATACAAGGTTTCCAGCGCCGAGCATATGCTCGGGCAATTGTAGGGAATGGTGAGCAGGGAATAGGCGAATTCGCGGCGCCTGCGGACGCATCGCTTGCTCCGCTATTCACCACTCGCCTACTGCCCTATGTCCCTCGTGACAGGAGAACAGAATGTTCGGCGGCGTTGCGATTTTCTTCGTGGTCATGGCCCTGGTGCTGGCGTTCAGCGCCATCAAGGTGGTGCCGCAGGGCCAGCAATGGACGGTCGAGCGCTTCGGCCGCTACGTCCGCACGCTGAAGCCCGGCATTTCGTTTCTGATTCCTTTCGTCGACCGCATCGGCCGGCGCCTGTCGATGATGGAAACCGTGCTCGACGTGCCGCGCCAGGACGTGATCACCAAGGACAACGCCGTCGTCTCCGTCGATGCGGTCGTGTTCATCCAGGTGATCGACGCGTCCAAGGCCGCCTATGAAGTGCAAAACCTCAACCACGCCATTCTCAATCTCTGCGTCACCAATGCGCGCACGGTCGTCGGCTCGATGGACCTCGACGAAGTGCTGTCGCAGCGCGACGCCATCAATGCGCGCCTGCTGGCGGTGATCGACGCGGCCACCAACACCTGGGGCACCAAGGTGCTGCGCATCGAGATCAAGGATCTGACCCCGCCCGCCGACCTCACCCAAGCGATGGCGCGGCAGATGAAGGCCGAGCGCGAACGCCGCGCGCAAATCCTCGAAGCCGAGGGCGACAAAGCCGCCGCCGTCCTGCGCGCCGAAGGCGCCAAGCAATCCGCCATCCTGCAAGCCGAAGGCCGCAAGGAAGCCGCCTTCCGCGACGCCGAAGCGCGCGAGCGCTCCGCCGACGCCGAAGCCAAAGCCACCGAAGCGGTGTCCGCCGCCATCTCCAAGGGCGATGTCAACGCCATCCGCTATTTCCTCGGCCTCAAATATGTCGAAGCGTTCGGCCAACTCGCCAGTTCGAACCAGCAGCGCACCGTGATCATCCCCGCCGACCTTTCCGGGCTCGCCGGCCTGGTCGAAGGGCCTGCGCGCGCTCAATGCTCAAGGCGAAGCCGTGCCGTGGTCCGCCCCGCACGCGCCGACGCCGGCGCCGCGCTGATCGCGTCTGGCGGCTGCCGCGCGCAATCGCTACATAGAATCCCATGATGGACTCAGCTGCTGCACTTCCTCGCTCAACTCGGCCCGCAGCATTGGCTGGTGCTTGGGCTTGTCTTGCTGATCGCGGAGATGGCGAGCGGCACGACGTATCTGCTGTGGCCGGCGGTGGCGGCGTTCCTCACCGCGCTGCGTCGCCTGGGTCGCGCCGACCGGCTGGGTAGCCGAGCTTGCGCGTGTTCGCCGCGCTGGTGATCGCGCTCACCGCGTTCGGCCGCCCGCTGGTGCAGCGCTGGCGCAGCGAAGGCGGGGCGAGCGGCCTCAATGAGCGCGGCCAAGCGCTGATCGGTTCGCGCGCGGTCGTCGCCGATTTCGCGAACGGCGCCGGCTCGGTGAAGGTCGGCGACACGATGTGGCGCGCGGTCAGCGACGAGGCGCTGGCGGCGGGCGCGAGCGTGGAGATCGCCGGCGTCGACGGCGTGACGCTCAGGTGAAAGCGCGCTGACCGGACCGCGGGCTCCAGCCGGCATCGGTGCCGCACCAGGCCTGTGCAGATTCCCGTATGGGTGAAGCCGGCGGTGCGACTAGGTCAATCCCGCGCCGCATCCAGCACTTGGCGCAGTTTCACCAGAAACGGCAGGGCGCGGGCGAACTCGTCCGCGCCGATCGATCTCCAAGCAGTTTCATCATGCCTGGCCGCACCGAATTGGCGCCCGCACTCGCGCGCCTTGCGCCCCCTTGCGGTGATGCGCACGATCTTGCCGCGCGCGTCGGCGGGATCGGCGATCGATGCGGACATAGCCCAGCGCCTCCAGTTGCTGCAGCGTGTAAGTCATCGCGCCCTTGGTGACCTGGAACGCGCGCGCCAGCTTGCTGGGGCTTTCGCCCTCGAGCTCGAGCCGCACGAAATGGTTCAGCACGCCGAAGCCGGCGACCGAGAGTTCCTTGGGCAGCGTGTGCGCAAGCGCGGTGTCGGCGAGGTGGCCGATAATGGCGATCTCCTGACAGCGCCTGGAACGCGGTGCGCAGCGCGTCGCTCTTGCTTCATGCGCGCACGAACGCGCGAGGTCGCGCCGCGCGGCGGGCTCGGCCGGCTTCGGCATAGCCAACGCGCGCCAGCATTTGCACGGTCTCGCCCGCGCCCGCGCCGAGCAGGGTCTTCGCTTCCGCGTAGAGATCGGCCATCTCCTCGTATTCCTGCAGCGCCTGGCTCCAGGGATGCATGGCAAGGCCCTGCGGCGGTGGCGGCGAGGTTCATGCGCGCATACGCCATGCCGGCGAGAAGCCGCGTGGTCGGCGTGTCGTCGGGCGTGGTGAGCCACATGAAGGCGGGCGCGGTGTCGGCTTTGCGCTTCCAATCGGCGGCGACGTGCTTGTTGGCGCTCGAATTCGGGATTGACCACCGTCCCCTCGTTGAGCAGGCCAAGCGCGCGCAGCACGCCGGGCACGGGCACATCGATGTAGAGCCCATCGCGATGGCGCGCGCGTTCCGCGCTTGCCGAAGCGCAGCCATTGGTAGGTCTCCACTTGCGCGCCGCGCGTGCGCATTTCGCGGTCGAACGCGCGCCAGACCAGATCGCGGATTTGCGCAAGTGCGCCGGGTTCGTGACTGAGCGCTGACCATCAGCGCCGCGGCAGAAATCGCACCGGGCGCGGCCGTCGAGGCTGCGATCTCCGCACGCTGCGCCTCGCTCGGCGCGCGCGCGGACATCGTAATCGTTGCGGTTGGTGCGGCGCGCGGCGATGTGCGCGAACAGCGGGTCTGGCGCGGCGTTGGCGACGGGATTGAACCGCACGTGCGCCAGCGGACGCGTATCCAGGCGCGGCGCAGGTTCGCCCTTCGGGGAAGAACTCGATCTCGGCGGCGCGTCCCTGGCTTGCGGCGGCGATGCGGTAGAGTTCAAGGAACGCCCCGCAGCCCATGGTGATTTGGCGGTCGAGCGGATCGGTGAACGGCAGGCGCCGGTCGAGATCGCAATAGAGCAGCATGTCGTCCTCGCCGCGCAGCGCCACTAGCCAGGGCTGGGTGTTGTGCGGATTGGGCGCGAGGATGCGCATGCGCCAGCGCAAAGCGGCGCGGATCGGCCTCGCCCGCGCCGGGAGCGCGCCAGGCGGCGGCGTAATCGGGCGGGTCGGCGCACGCCGATGTCGCGAACGGCGCGGCGGCGAGCAGGGCGAGCGCGTGGCGGCGGGTGGGCATGGGCGACTCCAGTGGTTTAAGATTGAACTAAAAGATAGTTCTACATTGAACTACAAGTCAAGTCAAGCGCTTCCGCTCCTTCCAGGGCGGCCGGAGGGCGAGGGGCGGAACCCAGGGGCGTACGTCGCGATTGTTGTCCCTGGGTTCCGGATCGCGCTGCGCGCGCCTGCGAATGACCTATCTGCCGCAAGAGGGGACGCTCTGCGATCGAACTTAACGCAAGCTCTTGATCGCCCCGCGCGCCAATTCGTCGGCGCGGTTGTTCATGACATCGTCGCTGTGGCCCTTGACCCATTTCCAGGTCACTTGGTGGCGGGCGTTGGCTGCGTCGAGCCGCCGCCAGAGGTCTTCGTTTTTCACCGGCTTCTTGTCGGCGGTTTTCCAGCCGTTCTTCTTCCAGCCGTGAATCCATTTGGTGAGCGCCGTCCATCACGTATTTGGAATCGGTGTGCAGCCGCACGACGCTCGGTTTCTTCAGCGCGTTGAGCGCCTCGATCGCCGCCATCAGCTCCATGCGGTTGTTGGTGGTGGCGGCCTCGCCGCCGGAGAGTTCCTTCTCGTGCTCGCCCGCGCGCAACACCGCGCCCCAGCCGCCCGGCCCGGGATTGCCGCTGCAGGCGCCGTCGGTCCAGATGTCGATGATTGCGCAGCCGCAGCTTCCTCATCCGCCATAATTCGTAACTCCTCTGGCCCCACGGTGAAACGCCAGTTTATCGGCATATTCCAGCGGGTCCTTGGCTTTTACAAGCGCGCCTTTTGGGGTTTCGGCCCAGTCGGCGAGGCGGGTGGCGAAGAAGCGCAAGCCGGCGCCGCGCGCCAGCGTTGGCAGCGCTTCGCGTTCGGCCGCGCTGAGCTTGCGTATGCTCTCATAGGCGCCGATCATGGCGCGGCCTTTTTCAATGTCGTACGTGCGCTCGCCTTCAAAACACCAGGCGTTGAGGCACACCGCCAGATCGTAGCTGAGAAAATCCGTGCAGGCGAAATAGAAGTCGATCACGCCGGAGAGACGCTGGCCCACAAACAGCGCGTTGTCGGGAAACAAATCCGCATGGATGGCGCCGCGCGGCAAGTCAGTGGGCCATCGGGCGGCGACTTCATCGAGGTCAGCCTCAAGGGCGGCGGCAAGGCCCGGGCGCAAGAATTCCGCCGCCGCCAGGCGCGGGCGGATCAGCGCGTCCCACCCGTTCGGGCCGAGCGCGTTAGCGCGGGTGAGCGGAAATCCCTCTAGCGCAACATGCATGCGCGCCAGCGCTTCGCCTATGGTTCGGCAATGCCGCAAATTTGGCTGCCGCGGCCAGTCGCCATCGAAAAAACTGACGATTGCGGCGGGCTTGCGGATTTGGCGCGGGCGAGGGAGCGCCGCTTCTGGTTGCAACCGGCTTTGGCGCGGGAAATCCGCGTTCGGCCAAGCGCGCCATGACGCCAATGAAGAACGGCGAAGCCGGCTTCCGGCGACGCGGCGCTCAAACAGCGTGAGGATGAAGCGGCCTTGCGCGGTGGTGAGCTTGAAGTTGGAATTCTCCACGCCGGCGGCGATGCCTTCGAGAAAGTCGCCGCGCCGAGATCGTACTCGCTCAGCAGCGCGGCGAGGTCGTCAGCGGGGAGGGGCGTGTATACGGCCATGGGTCGGGGATCGCCGCTCGATGTTAACCACGTTGCGCGCTTCTCCGAGGCGCACGATCCAATCCGCGCAATGATTGCCAGCCATCATGGCGCGTGTCACGCGTTCGAAGTGCATCATGAAGCGATCCAGCGCGGATGTTCTTCGCGGCATCAGCGGGCGACCCAAGGTTTCCACCTCCTGCTCGCCGCGCCATTGCCGCACGCTGTCCCAAGTTGGCGCTTGCAGATAGATGATGGCGTCGAAGCACGCAAAGAAATCGGCGTAGGAAGTGCGCAAAAATTCCACCTGCGCGCCACGCCAGGCGCCGTCTTCATCCGCTGCTTCAAGCGCATTCAGCGGCGCGCCCTCGCCAGGAGCGCTCGCGCCGAGGCACCATCCGTCGATCAGGATCGCGTCGGGGCGGCCATGAAAAATCGGGCGCTCCAACCTGCGATCGTCGCGGGCTTTGTCGAAGCTTGGCAGCGGCGTGGAGCTTTGCTGACCAGCGCCGCGCAGGCTCTCGATGGTGGCTTTGGCCAATTCCAGATCGTGCGTGCCGGGGGGGCCTCTTGTGATGAACAGGGGATGGGTAAAGCGCGCCAGTTCACGGCGTTTCAGCTTTGGCCAATAGACATCGTCGAGCGAAAAATGCGCAACGCGCGGATTTGCTTCCGCGAATTTGCGAGCATTGAAAACTCTTGCCCGACCCTTGCGCGCCGGCGACGCCGATCAGACGGAATTGGCTTCCGCGCGCGCGCGGAGGCGATGGTTGCAGCGATCAAGGATTGTATGTTGTCGCTCATTCCGCCAAACACACGCGGCAATTTGAACACCACGTCCTCGCGCGTGACCGCGATTTCCTCCACTCGCGCATCGAACCGCGCGGCAATCGCGGCGATCAAGCGCTTCCACCAGATCTTCCGGCGCGCTGGCGCCGGCGGTAACGCCAACTACACGCAGCGCCCTCGAACCAGGCCCAGTCCACTTCCGCCGCCGAGCCCACCAGCCTGCGCGTCGCGCGGCGCCAGCGCGTTTGGCGACTTCCACCAGCCGCACCGAATTGGAGCTCTTCGGCGAGCCGATCACCAGCACCAGTCCGGCGTCGCGCGCCATCGCCTTCACCGCGTCCTGGCGATTGGTGGTGGCGTAGCAGATGTCTTCCTTGTGCGGCGCGGCGATAGCGGGGAAGCGTCGCTGCAATACGCCGACGATCTCGGCGGTGTCGTCGACCGAAAGCGTCGTCTGCGTCACGAACGACGAGCTTGGCTCGCATCGCGCGGCATGAAGGCTTGCGCGCGTCCGCGACGGTTTCGATCAGCGCGATCGCGCCGTCGGGCAATTGCCCCATGGTGCCGATCACTTCGGGGTGGCCTGCATGGCCGATCAGCACGATCTCGCGGCCGGCCTCGAAATGGCGCTCGGCCTCCACGTGCACTTTCGACACCAGCGGGCAGGTGGCGTCGACGATAGATCATCGTCGCGCCGGCGCGCCTCGGCGGGGACCGCCTTGGGCACGCCGTGGGCGGAGAAAATCACCGGGCGGTCGTCGGGGCAATCGTCCAAATCCTCGACGAACACCGCCCCCAGCCCTCCAGCCGCTCCACCACGTGGCGGTTGTGGACAATTTCATGGCGCACATAAACCGGCGCTCCCCATTTCAAAATCGCCTGTTCGACGATCTGGATGGCCCGGTCAACGCCGGCGCAAAATCCTCTCGGGGCGGCCAAGACGATTGAAATCGGGGGTTTTTTCGGGATTTGGCATGGGTGTTTGGCAAGACTTCTCGCACGGGGGAGCTTCAGGCGCCAGTGCGTGTTGCGGCGCGGCGGGCGCGAAGCTATCACGCACCGCTGCCGGGCGCGCTCGCCGCGCTTGGGATAAGATGAGGTCATTGATGAAGTTTCCGGCAGCCATCGCGCTTGCGCTTGCCTTGACCGCGCTCGGCGCCTGCGGCGGCAACGCGTCAAGCTGTTGTCGAGCTGCCGGGCGGGGTGTTGCCGGAGGAGGCAACCCCCAGCAACGCGCGCCGAACTGGTTCGATCAGATGCTGGGCAATGATGACCGGCCCAATGTTGGCCCGTGCCCGCTCATGGGCGTGCTTTACGACAATTCACGCCTGGTCGATTTCGCCGCGGCCGATAGCCAGCGCTACGCCAACATCAAATTCACCGGCGAGATGCAGGGCGTCGCCGGGCTCTGCCGCTATGTCGACGACGATCCGATCAATATGCGCATCGAGATCGAAATGGCGTTTGGGCGCGGACCCGCCGCCACTTCCGATCGGCAGAATTATCGCTATTGGGTGGCGGTGACGCGGCGCGGGCGGGCGCCGATAGAGAAAGCCTATTTCGACGTCGACGTGCGGTTTCCGCGCAATCAGAATGTGGTGACCCGGACCGAGGAGATCGAGCAGATCGTGATCCCGCGCGCCACGCCGGAAACATCTGGAGAGAATTTCGAAATCCTGGTCGGCTTCGAACTCACCCCCGAGCAATTGCAATTCAACCGCGACGGCCGCCGCTTCCGCATCGACGCCGGCGCGCCAGGCTAGTCGATCGCGCGCCTTCAAGACGCGCATACGGGCGCCGAAACGCCGAAAACCGGACGAGGAGGCGGCGCGAAAAAAGCGCGGCCCGGGGGCGTCAGCCTATGTTGTACAGCGCCGCTTTGGCACCGCTTGGCGCAAGCGCGCGCGGCGCCGGAACGCGTTGCGTTCGGCGTTTTCACGCCCCCGGACCGCCGGCGCCCCGTCGGCAAGCAAGCGTTCAATCGCGCAGGTCTGTTGTAAGTTTGGCGGTTGCTTGCCGGCTGGAAGCCGGCGGTCCGGATTTACGAGCTGTCGAACGCGCCGGCGGCTTTGTCGGCGGCGGCAATTATGGCGGCAGCGCCGTTGGGGCCGACCTTATATTCCGCGCCGGGGGCGTGTTTTCGCAACATGGCGATGCGCGCTGGCTTGGCGAACAAACGCCGCGCCAGGCGTTTCGCATAAGCCAAGGGATTGTTGTACACGCGCAGCAGCGCTTCGCATCTTTGCGCCAGCGGCCAGGCGCCGTAATGGTCGCGCGCCATCAGCCGGGCCGAGCGCTTGGCGCGTTTTGTTGTACGCGCTGTCGGAATGACCGCAAACGACACCCGCCAATCATCCGGATCGAACGAGTGATAACGCCGCAAAGGCGGGGTTTTCTCGCGTGTTTTGGCTTGTTTCGCGCGGGTTTTGGCTTGCGGCAGCGACCCCAGCAAAGCCGCTTCGATCAACAACAATTCCCGCATAAGCCATTCGCCGGCGCGGATCCAGCTGAGCGCCAGCGCCCGTTGCGCGGTGACGAACACGCGCTGCGAGGCGATGGATTGCGGTTCGCCAAACAGGTCGAACACAATCTGGAGATAGGCGCCGGCGATGCGCCAAAGTTCAAGCGGAGCGTTGCGGATATCGGGTTTCATGAGCACAGTGTAAGGCCGCGCGGCTTGTGTAGGATAGATTCTGCATTTTCTCTTGTGTTGTACGAGTTTACACCTATCCCCGGAAGCGACGCAGTCGCTGTCCGGGGCCCATAAACACTGGGGTTTTGTGTTTATGGGCCCCGGACTTCGCGTTCCGCGAATCCGGGGATGGGTGGGGGATGGGTGGGGGATAGATTGCAAGGCGGCGCCGCTTCGGACCGCCGGCATCCTGCCAGCAAGCGACGTTTCAGTCTTCACCGGCCTGTGGGTTTGTGTAGGGAGCATGCCGGCAGGATGCCGGCGGTTCCAACGCCGCTCAACCCTGCCTCCGAGCAGCCATTGACGTTTCGGTGAGTTCCGGCCCATGGTGCAGTGCAGCATTTGTGAGGCGGCGATGGCGCAGGCGAATTTGAAGGCGGTTAAGCCAATTTACGCGATCGGAGAGATTCCCCCGCAATTTCAAGTGCCGGAGAAGATGTGGGCGTGGGCGATCCGCAAGGAGCGCCATGGCCGACCGGTAAAAGCCATGCAGCTCGAGCAGGTTGCGGTGCCGCAGGTTGGCGAGGACGAGGCGCTGGTTCTGGTGATGGCGGCGGGGGTGAATTATAACGGCGTCTGGGCCGCTTTGGGCGAGCCGATCTCTCCCCTCGATGGCCACAAGCAGCCTTACCACGTCGCCGGTTCCGACGCTTCCGGCATTGTCTGGGCGGTCGGCGCAAAAGTGAAGCGCTGGAAGCCCGGCGACGAAGTGGTGATCCATTGCAACCAGGACGATGGCGACGACGAGGAATGCAATGGCGGCGACCCGATGTTCTCGCCCAGCCAAAAAATCTGGGGCTATGAAACCTCCGACGGCTCGTTCGCGCAATTCTGCAAAGTGCAGGCGCGCCAGCTCATGGCCCGCCCCAAGCATCTCACTTGGGAAGAAAGCGCCTGCTACACGCTGACGCTGGCGACGGCGTATCGCATGCTGTTCGGCTGGCGGCCGAACGTGCTGCGCCCCGGGCAGAACGTGCTGGTGTGGGGGGCGTCAGGCGGGCTCGGGATCTTTGCTGTACAACTCTGCGCAGTTTCCGGCGCGCATGCGATTGGCGTGGTGTCCTCCGAGGACAAGAAGAATTACGTCATGAGCATGGGCGCGAAAGCCGTGCTCAATCGCAACGATTTCAAATGCTGGGGACAATTGCCGAAAGTGAACGGGCCTGAGTTCGGCGATTACATGAAAGAAAGCCGCAAATTCGGCAAGGCGATCTGGGAAATCACTGGCGGCAAGGATGTCGACATCGTGTTCGAACATCCGGGCGAGGCGACGTTTCCGGTTTCAGTTTTGGTGTGCAAGCGTGGCGGCATGGTGGTGATCTGCGCCGGCACCACCGGCTACAATCTCACCATGGACGCGCGCTTTTTGTGGATGCGGCAGAAGCGCGTGCAAGGCTCGCACTTCGCGCATCTCTATCACGCCAGCCAAGCCAACCAGCTGGTCATCGACCGCCGCATCGACCCGGCGATGAGCGAAGTTTTCCCCTGGGAAAAAATCCCCGCCGCGCACGAAAAAATGCTCGATAACAAACACGCGCCCGGGAACATGGCGGTGCTGGTGAATGCGCAACGGAGCGGGCTCAGGACGTGGGAGGATGTGCTGGAGGGAAGTGGGGGGCGGTAGCTGCGCGGGATATTGGTTCTGAGCCCAATTGTGTTAGAATGTCGCCATGAACGCACCAGTACTCAAGCTCATGAGCGCCGAGGAATTCCACGCTTGGTGCCGCGGCCAGGAGGGACGCTGGGAGCTGGTGCGGGGCCTGCCGACGCGGGCCATGACTGGCGCCACGCGGCGCCATGACACGATCGTCGTCAAGCTCATTGTGGCGTTGGACAAACGGCTCAAAGGCGGCCCTTGCTCGCCGCAGACCGCCGATCAGGCGTTGCGCATCGACGAAGACACGCTGCGCCGCCCCGACGTTACCGTTGATTGCGGGCAAACCGCCGCCAATGCGCTCGAATCCTCGCAGCCGACTGTGGCCTTCGAAGTGCTTTCGCCCTCGACCCGCAAGACTGACCGTTTCCGCAAGCTGGAAGAGTACAAGATCGTCGCCAGCATGCGGCACGTCGCTTTGATCGACCCCGACGCGCCCATCGTATTGTTGTTTTCGCGCGGAACGGATGGCGCGTGGGGGCACGAAGAGCTGCAGGGCCTCGAGGCGACGCTGCCGCTGAGCGCAATCGGCGTTGAATTACCGCTGGCGGAAATTTACGACGGGCTGACTTTTGATCGCAGTTGACCATGACCGCCAAACACATCGGCATCCTCGCCCATTCCGCGGACGGGGCGGCTTTGTGTTTCACTGAGATGGTGCGCGAGGGGGCGCGCGCGCTTGGCGCACACCAACATCCCGAGATTACGCTTTCGATTTTGCCGATGGGGGCGACGTTTGCGGCGTACGACGCGGGCGATCTCGCGGCGGTGAACGCGCATCTCATGCGCACAGCCCAGCGCCTCGCCGCCGCGGCTTGCGATTTTTTCGTCTGCCCGGACAACACCGCCCACATCGCGCTCGACGCCGCGCGTGAGCCTTATCCGCTTCCCGGCCTGCACATCTGCGACGTGGTGGCGGCCACAAGCCAAGCGCGATGGCCGCAAACGCGTGGCGTTGCTCGGCACGCGCTGGACCATGACCGGCCCCGCTTATCCCGCCGCGTTCGCGCGCGCGGGGCTGGCGCTGCAATCGCCCGAGCCGGACGAGCGCGCGCTCATCGACAGCGTGATCTTCGAGGAGCTTTGCCAGGGCGTGGTCACGCTAAGCTTCGCGCGCCGAATACGTCCGCATCATCGAGCGTATGAAGCGCGATGGCTGCGACGCCGTCGCGCTTTCCTGCACCGAAATACCGCTGCTGATTACGCCCGAGGTTTCACCGCTGCCGACGCTCGATTCAACGCGCTTGCTGGCGCGCGCGGCGGTGGCGGTCGCGCTGGGCAAGGCGGCGATGCCGAACTGGCGCGGCGGCGCTCAGCCGCGCTAGCCGCTTAAAAGCGCGCCCCCTGGACCTTTGTGGAAAAAGCGCCTACATGTGCGCCATCGTTCTTCGTCGCGTCACGCGCCCTGTCCCCCGCTGTCGCGCCGGATCTGCCGTTTTTCCTTCGAGTTCGACCCCGCTTGGATGTTCCTGGCGGGTTTTTCGACCCTCAGGAGACGGTCTTATGGCATCTGGTACAGTTAAATTTTTCAACACCCAAAAAGGTTTCGGCTTCATCGCGCCGGACACTGGCGGCAAGGACGTTTTCGTCCACATTTCCGCGGTTGAGCGCGCCGGTCTGCGCGGTCTCAACGAAGGTCAAAAAGTGTCTTACGACATGGAAAAAGACCAACGCGGCCGTGAATCCGCGGGCAATCTGCGCGCCGAATAGGAGGCAAAAGTGTCGATCGACGAACGCATTCCATCGCTTTCCGACAAGGAACTTGCGAGCCTGAAGGATAATGCGGCGCGCTTGGGTCTCTCGGGTTCGGTCCGTCAAAAGAGCGAGTCCGAGCGGCTGACGCCGTTGATCGACGCCGAGCTTGCGGAGCGCAAGGCGCGCGCGCCCGCGCCCCGCAAGCCCGCCGCGCGCAAGACCGCCGCGAAGGCGAAGGTCAAGGTTAAGGCGTAAGACTAAGGGCGGAAGCCCAGTGTTCCAACCTACGAAGGTGGCGCAACCGCACCTCCCCCGAAGGGGGAGGCTGGGAGAGGGTGCGGGCGCCGAGGTTGGTCGCATAGCGGCGCAAACGACTTTCAATCATCGCGCCGACCCCCTCTCAATGGCTCCCCGTTGCCGGGGAGAAGTAGGGTCAAGGCGTAGCGCCAGGAATTGAACCGCGCAACCCATCCCCGGATTTTGAATGCACCTGCATTCGGTCGCGGGGCCTATAAACGCCAACGACTGCGTGTTTATAGGTCCCGCGACTCTGCGCTTCCACAACCGGGAATTGGTGGTGCAATTGTTACGCGATTGACCAACGCGCGCACCAGCCCTTAATCGGGATAAACAAGGGAGCGCACGCATGGTACGGCTAATTCTGGCGGGATTTGCAGTGCTGCTGGCGGCGCTGGCGGGATTTGTGCTCTATCGCGCCTCTACGTTTGCCGCGCCGCCGCCGCCCCGTTAGTGCGCAAGCGGCCGATCTCGACGCTTACGAAATCGATTCCGCCGCCGCCGCGACGCCGGCTGGGCCAAGCCATCCGCTTTCAAACCGTGTCCTTGGTCAACGCCAGCGACGACCGCGCGCAGTTCCAGCAATTCCATGCCTGGATGGCGGCGAATTACCCCGCGTTTCACGCGCTCGCCCGCCGCGCAGGTGATCGGCGAATTGTCGCTGCTCTACACCTGGCAGGGCAGCGATCCGGCGCAGCCGCCGCTGCTTTTGCTGGCGCATCAGGACGTTGTGCCCGCGGCGCCGGAAACCCGCGCCGCTTGGAGCGTCGATCCGTTTGGCGGCGTGATCCGCGACGACGCGGTTTGGGGCCGAGGCGCGGTCGACGATAAAGGCTCGCTTGTGGCGCTGCTGGAGGCGGCGGAATATTTGGCGCGCGCTGGCGCGCAAGCCGACGCGCACCATCATCTTGGCGTTCGGCCATGACGAGGAGATTGGCGGCGAGGGCGGCGCGGCATTGATCGCGGCGGACTTGGCCTCGCGCGGGGTGCGCGCTTGGTTTGCGCTCGACGAAGGCATGATCGCGCGTGGCCAGCCATCCTTTCACTGGCGGGCCCGCCGCTTTGATTGGCGTCGCCGAGAAGGGCGGCGCGACCATGCGCGTGACGGCGACGGCGCCGCCGGGCCATTCCTCGATGCCGCCGCCGCAGACGGCGGTGTCGACGCTGGCCCTGGCGGTGGGGCGCATTCATGCCATGCCGATTGAGCGCGGCCTCGAAGGCGGGCCAGCGCTCGACATGCTGCGCGCGCTTGCCCCGGAGATGAGCCTGGTCAACCGCGTCGCGGTGTCGAACGAGTGGCTGTTCGGGGTGCTGTTGCAAGAGCGCATGCAAGGCAACCCGACCGCGCTTGCGCTGATGGGAACGAGCGTGGCGCCGACCATGATCAGCGGCGGCGTGCGGCCAAACGTGCTGCCGAGCCAAGCGGTGGCGATGATCAATTTCCGCATCCATCCGCGCGACAGCACCGAGGATTTGCTGGCCCGCGCGCGCGAGGCGGTCGCCGATCTTGAGGGCGTAAACGTGGAATGGGAGGGGTTCACGCGCGAGGCCAGCCCAGTCTCAAGCGCGACATCGTCGAGCTTTGCCTTGCTGGCGGGCTTGTCGCGCCAAATATTGCCCGAGGCGCCGGTCGCGCCGGCGCTGGTAATCGCCGGGACGGATTCGCGGCTTTACGCCGATGTCGCCGAAAACGTATATCGGTTTCAGCCGATACAGCTGACGAACGAGGAAACCCAGCAATTGCACGGTCTCAATGAGCGGCTTTCGATCGTCAATCTCGAGCGCATGATCCGGTTTTATATTGGCGTTATGGAATCAGGAGCGATGCAATGAATTGGCCTCTTGCATTTTCAGCGAGCGCCGCATTGGCCATGGTCGCGAGCGCCTGCGCGCCCGTGCAACAACCTAAGCAGGAGGCGCCGGTGACGTCCGCGGTTTCTTCGTCGGTTCCAGCGCCAACGCCTGGCGATGTCGCCATTCGCATCAATGCCGCGCAGAACGGTCAAAGCGTTGCGGTCGGCGGTGAACCAGCGTTTCGCGGTCGAACTCGTCGGCGTGCCGACGGCGGGCTATCTCTGGGCGCCGGCGCAATTGCCGGCTTTCGTCACCCGCGCCGGCGAAGCCAGCGGCGACACCACGCAGCGCGCAAAGCCAGCCCGGCTTCACCGGCGGCAATCATTGGGAAGTGTTCATGTTCGTCGCCACCGCGCCGGGGACGGGCGAACTGGTGCTCGAACAGCGCCGCCCCTGGGAAACCAGCGAACCGCCAAGCAATGTGTTCCGCGTCACCATCGTGGCGCGGTAGCCTATGGACCGCCGGCGCTTCGGCACCGCGCGTCTTCAGACGCGCCCTCAAGCGCCTGCCGGCGGCAGGCGCCGTCTAAAGACGCGCGGTCCGAAGGCGCCATGATCCTGCTCGCCCAACTCGTTTTCTACTCGCCGCGCTCGCGGGCATTGTCGCCTGCGCCATGGGCGTGATTTTCTTCGCCGGCGGCGCGCTGAACCGGGCGCGCCCGCGCGAATTTCGCCTCCGCCGCGGCGTCTTGGCCGCGCTTTGCCTGTGCGGCATTGTCGCGTCGGCGGGGTTGGGCTTTGTCGCCATCCCCGCGATCATGTATTTCGCGCGGCAATGAGCGAGCTTCTCCGCGACCTTTGGTATTTCGCCGCCACTTCGCGCGAACTGACGCGCGGGGCGATGTTCCGCCGCGAAATCCTGGGCGAGCCCTTGGTGCTGGGGCGCGACGCAAGAGGGCCGCGCGTTTGCGCTTCGGGATATCTGCCCGCACCGCGCCGTGCCGCTTTCGGCCGGGACGCATCACCGCCAACAACGGCGAGCAGACGCGTTGAGTGTCCTTATCATGGCTGGCGCTTCGGCACAGGCGACGGCGTGTGCAAGCTGATCCCCTCGCTGGTCGATGGCCAGCCCTACGAAGCGGGCCGCATCCGCGTGCGCCATTTTCCGACGCACGAAGCCAACGGCATTGTGCTTGTGTTTGTCGCCGCCGATGCGCGTTTTGCCGATGCGCCGCCGGCCGCCGCCGGAATTCGAACTCGGCGATTTTCCCGAGCCGAAATTCGTCATCCACCGCATCTTCGCCGCGAGCATGGACAACGCCGTGGTCGGGCTGATGGACCCCGCTCATGTGCCTTACGTCCATAACCAATGGTGGTGGCGTCCGCCGCAGCGCCGGCAAGAAGCTCAAGGAAAAACGCTTCGTCCCGCGCGAGCGCGGCTGGGCCATCGAGCGCCACGCGCCGAGCGGCAATTCGCTGGCCGTATCGCATGCTGTTCGGCGGCGCGGTCACCACCGAGATTTGCTTCATGCTGCCCGGCTTCCGCTGGGAAGTGGTGGAGAATGCGACCTCGCGCCTGTTCACGCTGACTTGCCTGACGCCCGAGAACGAAAACTCCACCCGCATCACCCAAGTGACCTATTGGAAGAACGCGCCGCTGCTGGATGTGCTGAAGCCCATCCTCATTCCCGCCGGTCGCAAATTCCTGGATCAGGACGGCGACATGGTCGACCTGCAAAACCAGGGCCTTCGCTACAGCCCGTCCATGCTGTGGATCGACGACATCGACGTGCAGGCGAAATGGTATCTGAAGCTGAAGCGCGAATGGATCGCGAGCCGCGAAGAGGGCCGAGAGTTCGTCAATCCGATCGAGGCGACGGTGTTGCGGTGGATGAGTTAGGGGCATCGGATCGCGCGTCTTCAAGACGCGCGATCCGGGACTTGCCGGCGAGGGCGCCCGCGGTCCATAACCCCGCATGTCTCGTCTCCATACAGAACGCCACCTTTTCGCCCGCATTGGCTGGCTGCGCGCGGCGGTGCTTGGGGCCAATGACGGCATTGTTTCTACCGCGAGCTTGATCGTCGGCGTGGCGGCGGCGGGCGCATCGCGCGGCGATATCTTGATTGCCGGCGCTGCGGGGCTGGTGGCGGGCGCGATGTCGATGGCGGCGGGGGAGTTCGTGTCGGTGAGTTCGCAATCTGACACCGAAAAAGCCGATCTCGCGCGCGAGCGCGTGGAACTGGCGGCGCAGCCGGAATTCGAACTCGAGGAACTCACCCAGATTTATGCGCGCCGCGGACTAGAACCCGGCTTGGCGCGGCAAGTGGCCGAGCAATTGACCGCCAAGGATGCCCTCGGCGCGCACGCGCGCGACGAGCTTGGCATCACCGAAGCGACCAGCGCGCGGCCGCTGCAAGCGGCCCTCGCCTCGGCCATCGCCTTCGGCAGCGGCGCGGCGCTGCCGCTGGCGGTGGCGGCTTGGTGGGCCGATGAAAATATGGCGATTGCAGTGACGGCGGCGTCGCTGCTGTTTCTGGCGGCGCTTGGCGCGGTGGGCGCGTTGACTGGCGGGGCGGGCATGGTGCGGGCGGCGGCGCGGGTGACGTTCTGGGGCGCGGTCGCGATGGCCGCCACCGCCGCGATTGGCGCGCTGTTTGCGGTTTAGAGGTGCTCGGTGGCTGACGATTTGCTCAATTCACCGCCGCCGCGAGCGCCGCCGGCGCTTACGCCGAGGCCGCACGCGCGGCGGTGAAGGCGCGGCTTGGGCAAGCCGATCGCGGCGCGCTGGACCGCGAGCAGCACATCGTGCACGGGCTTGCCTGGGTCGCGACCTATGCCGAAACGCTGCGCGAAGTCGCCGATTGGGCGCGCGCGCTTGAACGAGGACGGCAAGTTCGGCGAGACCGAGGCGCTGCTGGCGAAACTCTTGTTCAATGAATATTGCGCGCAGCTCGCTGGCGGCTTGCCGATGAACCAGGTCGAAACATCCGGCCGGCGGATTTTGGCATCGCCGCGCCGGCATTCAGCCTCGCCATCACGCAGGCGGAAAAAACCCGCCTCGCCGCATTGTTGCGCGATGGGCGCGGTCGCGCCTGCTTGGAGCACACTGGGCTCGACGCCGAACTGGAGCTGATCCGCGATCAATTCCGCAAATTCGCCGATGCCGAAGTGGTTCCGTTCGCCCATGGCTGGCACATGCGCGACGAACTCATTCCGATGGAAATCATCGAACACATGGGCGCGCTCGGCGTGTTTGGCCTCACCATCCCCGAGGAATTCGGCGGCGCGGGGCTGGGCAAGATGGCGATGTGCGTGGTCAGCGAGGAATTGTCGCGCGGCTATATCGGCGTCGGCTCGCTCGGCACGCGTTCGGAAATCGCGGCGGAACTGATTTTGAGCGGCGGCACGGCCGAGCAAAAGGCCTATTGGCTGCCGAAGATCGCCTCCGCTGAAATTCTGCCGACGGCGGTGTTCACCGAGCCCAACACCGGTTCCGATCTCGCGAGCCTCAAGACCCGCGCGGTCAAAGCAGGGCGACGATTATGTCGTCACCGGGGACAAGACTTGGATCACCCACGCCGCGCGCGCCGATCTGATGACGCTGCTTGGTGCGCACCGATCCCGCAGTCAAGCGACCATCGCGGCCTGTCCATGCTGCTGGCGGAAAAGCCGCGCGGCGACGAGGGCGAGCCGTTTCCCGCGCTCGGCATGTCCGGCGGCGAGATCGCGGTGCTCGGCTATCGCGGCATGAAGGAATACGAGATCGGTTTCGACGGCTTTCGCAGTGCCGCGCCGCCAATCTGCTCGGCGGCGTCGAGGGCCAGGGCTTCAAGCAATTGATGGCGACGTTCGAGAGCGCGCGCATCCAGACCGCGGCGCGCGCGGTCGGCGTCGCGCAATGCGCGTTGGAGCTGGGCTTGCAATACGCGCTGGAGCGCAAGCAATTCGGCCAGGAGATTTTCGCCTTCCCGCGCGTCGCCAACAAGCTGGTGATGATGGCGGCGGAAATCATGGCGCGCGCGGCAGATCGCGTATTTCGCCGCGCGGCGCAAGGATTCCGGCAAACGCTGCGATCTGGAAGCCGGCATGGCCAAGCTGCTGGCCGCGCGCGTCGCCTGGGCGGCCGCCGACAACGCGCTGCAGATCCACGGCGGCAACGGCTTTGCGCTCGAATACCCGATCAGCCGCGTGCTGTGCGACGCGCGCATCCTCAACATTTTCGAAGGCGCCGGCGAAATCCAGGCGCAGGTGATCGGGCGCAGATTGCTGGAAGACCGAATAAGCGGCGCGTTTCGTGGCGGCGTAGCCCGCTCCTCCCCCGCAAGGGGCAATCGCATTTGCAGCGCGCCCCGCCTCCCCCTCGATGGGGAGGTGGCCCGGCAGTGTCGCGACAGCGATATGGCGGGACGGAGGGGTGCGCGCGCTGTCGGTGAATGGGAAGCCTCACGAGGCTCACCTGGAAACGCCGGCGGGCCTCACCCCCTCAGTCATCGCGCTCACGCGCGCTGACAGCTTCCCCATCGAGGGGGAGCGGGACGCACGCGCCGCCCAAATGCGATTGCCCTCCCCCTTGCTGGGGGAGAAGCAGGTCGCGCGGCGCTAGAAATGGTTCAGCGCGTACATGCCGAGCACGGCGCTGCTGGTGTCGCCGCCGGACATCAGGCCGAGTTCGCCGCGGAAATCCCACGAGCCGCCGCGAAAGCCGCCGCCAGCGCCGACTGAGACGCCGTTGACTTCTACGTCGGGGGCCTGAACGCCGTTCAATTCGCGTGTAACCGTAACACTGGCGTAACCGACCTTGCCCAGGAAATAGCCGCCGCCGCCGCCGATTGGCGGGGTGAATACGAAGTGGGCGCCCAGGGGGGTATCGACGCCGATATTGAGCGTCGAGCCGCCGCCCTCGAATTCGGAATCGGCGCCGCCGAAGCCGGCCTCGATCTCAACCGCGATATATTTGTTGAACGCATAGCCGAACCGACCAAGAAACGCGCCGGGTGAGGGCTGGTCAATGAAAGCGACTGGGAGGCCCTCGGCAGCATCGTCTTTGTCGATGAAATAGAGATTGATGCCGGCGCCGGCGTAGAATCCTGATCCATTGTCGGATTCCGCTTTAGGCGCGGGCTCCGCAGTTTGCGCCAAGGCTGGCGTTGCAAACAACCCAAGCAAGGCCGCTATGGCCAGAGTTTTCTTTTCCATTGTCCCCTCCGAACCCAACCTGATGCTAGGCAGCTGTCAATTTTCCACGAGCACAAGGCGCTCGCAATGGGTAAGCCATTACACGGCTGCCATTTTCTGCGGGGCGCGGTATGGTGCGGGCATGATTGGAAAAGCATCGCAATTGGCGGCGATCGGTCTGCTGGCGCTTTTGGCGGCGTGCGCCGAGCCTGAGCCGAACCCCTACCCGGAAGCGGCCCGGGCCCGCTTTGAATTGTCGTGCCCGCCGGCCAGCCAGGTCTGCGTCTGCGCCTGGGACAAGATCATCCGCACCATGCCTTACGAGGAATATGAGGCCGCCCTCACGCGCTTTCGCGCCACCGGTTCCATGGACACACGCATCACCCATGCGCGCACGCAATGTCTGGAACAGCACGCCGAATGAATCTTGTATGGCGAGTGCTAGGACGGGCGCCGGCTTTGCAGCGCCGCGAACAGCGTGCCGTCATCGAGCAAATCGAGCTCGCCGCCGACCGGCACGCCGTGCGAGAGCCGGCTGACGAGTGATGCCAATAGGCGCGAGCCGCTCAGCCAAATAATGCGCCGTGGTTTGGCCATCGACCGTGGCCGCCAGCGCCAGGATCACTTCGCGCACATTAGAGGCGGAGGCGCGCTCGATCAGTTTGGCGAAGCGCAAATCCTCCGGCCGCACGCCGTCAAGCGCCGAGAGCACGCCGCCCAGCACATGATAGCGGCCCTTGAACGCGCCCGCGCGTTCGAGCGCCCAGACATCGCCGACTTCGGCGACAACGCAGATAAGGCCGTCGTCGCGGTCGGGCGCGGCGCACAGCGCACACGGGTCGCTCGTGTCGAGCGCGCCGCAAGTGGAGCAGGGTTTCACTTTGTTGGCCGCGTCAAGCAGCGCCGCCGCCAACGGCGCCATCAACGCGTCTTTCTTCTTCAGCAATTGCAACGCCGCCCGCCGCGCCGAACGCGGCCCAAGTCCCGGTATCTTCGCCAGCAACGAGATCAACGCCTCAATCTCAGGCGCGGCGGTGACGGATTTGGAGCGCATCAGGTTTCGCCGATCGTCGTGACCACGCCAATTCGCGCAACGTCGAGCGCGAGCATGAGTTTCGGCGCCAACTGCGCGAGCTCGGCTAACCGGTTCGATTTGGCGCAAAGCACGACGACCGCCAGGGGTAGCGATGATATGTTCTGTTGGAACGCAAGGTTTCGGTCCACGGTCACAAAGACTTCGAATTGCGCCGCAGCGAGGGCGAGTAGCTCTCCATTCTTAATCGCTGTCCAGCCCATTTGGCGCGCCGTCTTGACCTCATGGCCTGGGATGTGGCGCGCCAGGCGACGGTCGACGCACTCGTCGAGAAAAACTCTCACGGCAAGGATTTCGAGCAGGCGGTCCTTGGCCCCTTCCAGAAAAGCCACAATTTGGGCCCGCGTGACCGACGGGAAGCCATCGATGAAGTCGTCAATGGTTTCGCCAGCTTCGATGTAGTCGAGCAGAGTCTGCACCGGCACGCGCGTGCTTGCGAATACAGCGGCGCCGCCCATAACGTCCGGCGATCGAGACACTACCGATTGGGTCATGCGCTGAGCCTACCGCGTCCTGGCGCATGCTTCAATGCTCGCGTGTCGCGGGTCTTTGCGCCGGTCGTTCGACCGGGATGCGCGTTCGCCGCTCAAAACGGCATCTTAAACCCGGGCAGCAATCCCCAAGCCGCCGCCTAAGCCTTTCATTTCTTCGTTCTGGGCGTCGTCGAGTTTTCTGCGGGCGTCGTCGTGGGCGGTTTTGATCAGGTCTTCGAGAATTTCGCGTCGTCGGCCGCCACAGCGATGGGTCGATATGGATGGCGAGCAGCGCGTTCTTGCCCGAGAGGCGCATACGCACCGCGCCGCCGCCGGCCGCTGCCTTCGACTTCCATCGCCTCCAGTTTTTTTTGCGCCTCGTTGATCTTGGCTTGCATGGCCTGCGCTTGGCGCATGATCTGGGAGATGTCTTTCATCGGTCGGCTTCCTTTTTGCGCGCCGGACCAGGCGCGGGCTTAGGTTTCTGCGGCATCGCCAGCACCGCGCCGCCGCCTTCGGCCGCCGGCTCGCGCACCGCGGCGATCTCGGCGCCGGGAAAATGCTTCAGCGCTTCGGCGACGAAGGGATGGCGCTTCAGTTCCTCCAACGCGCGTCGCTCTTCGCGCTTGCGCCGTTCGGCCAGGCTCTCGACTGGCGCGGCTGGTCTCATCGCTGGCGCGGATGCTCCACTCAAACGGCGTGCGCTCCTCCAGAAACGCCTTGAGCCGGCGCACCAGATCGCGCGGCTGCTCGGGGTTGGCGACGAACACGATTTCGCCGGCGGGCGAAAAATGCGTGATCTTCAAGCGCTCAAGCGCGAGCTCCAGTTCGATGTCGCGTTCGTCGGCGACAGCGGCGGTGACGGCTTCGAAGGAGGGGAAGCGTGGGACTGCTCGCCTCGCTCGGACAGCTGTCCGGCAGCTGCTGGGGAGCTGCGCGCGCTTCCTCTGCTTCTTGCGCTCGCCGGCCGCGAGCGCCGGCGGTCGAGGAAGCGCCATCGCGCAGCAGCCGCGCGGCTTCTTCCGGCGGCGGCAAGCTTTGCGCCGCGCACAGGCGCACCATCGCCATTTCGACCGCCGCGATCGGATCGGGCGCGCGGCCGGCTTCCTCGAGCGCTTTCAGCAGCATCTGCCACAGCCGCGAAAGCTGCGCTGGCGAAAGCGCGCCCGCCAGCGCCCGCACCCGCGCCACCCAATCGGCGCCGCCGACGATGCGCGCTTCCGCGCCAAGCGCTTGCGCGCGCGCGGCCTCGTGGCCGATCTCGAGCAAGTCGCGCAGGATCAGCGCCGGATCGGCGCCGCTATCGTACTGGCTTGCGCGCTTCGCTAAGCGCGGATTTCGCGTCGGCCTTGGCGATCGCCTCGAACAGAGTCGAGCATGCGGCCGCGATCGGCGAGGCCCAGCATGTCGCGAATGTCCGCGGCGCCGACGCTCGCGCCCGGCTTTTGCACCAAGGCTTGATCCAGCAACGACAAGCCCGTCGCGCGCCGAGCCCTCCGCCGCGCGCGCGATCAGGGCAATGCGCGTCGGCATCGACCTTGACGCCTTCCTTGGCGCAGATGCTTGCGAGGTGCTCGGCCAGTCTTTCGCTATCGATGCGCTTCAGGTCGAAGCGCTGGCAGCGCGACAGCACCGTCACCGGCACTTTGCGGATTTCGGTGGTGGCGAAAATGAACTTCACATGCGGCGGCGGCTCTTCCAGCGTCTTCAGCAGGCCGTTGAAAGCTTGCGTCGAGAGCATGTGCACTTCGTCGATGATGTAGAGCTTGTAGCGCGCCATCACCGGGGCGTAGCGCACGCGAGTCCAGAATTTCGCGGATGTCGCCGATGCCGGTGCGCGAGGCCGCGTCCATCTCGAACACGTCGGGATGGCGGCTCTCCATGATCGCCTGGCAATGCTCGCCGGGGGGATCGAGATCGATGTGCGGCGCGTCGATGTCGCCGCGCTTGTAATTGAGCGCGCGCGCCAGCAGCCGCGCCGTGGTGGTTTTGCCGACCCCGCGCACGCCGGTGAGCATGGTGGCGTGGGCGATGCGGCTCAAGCGCGAACGAATTGGCGATGGTGCGCACCATCGCCTCCTGGCCGATCAGGTCGGCAAAGGTGCGCGGCCGGTACTTGCGCGCCAGCACGAGGTAACCCGCCGCCGGGGCGGGCTGCGCCGAACAGGCCGGGGGCTGATTCATCGCTCACGCCCGCAACATAGCCTCCCGCGTGCCGGTTCGCGAGCGCCGGGCGCCCAAATTCACGCTGGACTGCCACACCAGACCCGCCCTCCCGCCCTCGGCGGCGCGTTAGCCGGTGCGCAAGTGCAGTTCCAACAACATTGGAAACGCCTGGCTCACACCCAGAAAGTACGCGGCTATGGCGCCGTAGGCCACAGGAAAGGCAAACTCGCCGACCCCGACATAGGTCCGTGCGACATGTAAGAATGCACGATCGGACTTGAGATTTTGAACATCCGATTTTGCTCGAGCCTGTCGTTGGCGTGCTTCCTCCAAGGCCCTGCCAGCGGACGCTTCGAAATCTGTTCCAGCCGAGGTAACTATCTGCTGGCTGACCGGATCAATGACTTCGACCAGCCCGAAGCCGGTCAACGGCTTCCGTATGGGCGTTACTATCCATTACGCTTGTGCGCGTCCTCTCCCAATTGATGGCCAAATCGCCGCGAGCGGCTTGGTCGAATATTCGCCAATGACCGTAAGCGCGCAGCGCGAACACAGATGTGTAAAATGTCAACGAGTGGAATAGTCCGAACGCTACGACATCGCCAGTGAAACGCGCGCCTAGAAATGTCACTTCGTCCGTTCGGATTGGAAAGAACGAAGGTAATATGGCCAGCGTCGCCAGCAACACTACGTTGCGCCGAACCTTCTCAATCGGCGTCAACTCGCGCGTGAGCCACTCCACGTCAGCATCTCCGAATCGCACCGGAGCAGTCTAACGCGCGGACCGCCTCAAGCTAGACGCGGTCACGGCAACGCAGTTCCTTTACTCAAGGCGCTCGGGGCGAACTATCCGCCTGCTCAGCTGCCGGCCCAGGTCGGGCGAGGAATTGGAGCAACACTGGAACTGCCACCCCCAGGGCGAGCAACACAAACGTAAGCGTTGTTTCATCCAAGCGCGAATTCCTCCTCGTTGTGCGCCGTTGGTGAATTGGCGACAGGATTCCGTGTTTCCCAAGGTGCAGACAGGACGGCGACCCGTGCGCAACCCGTTGCGGCTGCTTCCTTCCGGACCTGACCGGGTTGGCGGGGCGACCGTCCGCCGCCTGCCTGCGCGGCTCATATCGCTGTTCGGCGCTGCGCCCGCAAGGGTGAAACATCCAAGCCCGCCAGCACAAACCCAAGCCCGAACAGCGCGCCGGCGGCGATCCCGCCATAGTCAGGGAGCGCGGAAGCGAGCAAAGTCGCAAGCCAGCACAGAGGCGGCCCCAAGGGGCGCTCGCCGGCGCGCAGCCAAGCTAGGGAAAATCCAGCCAGCGAGATCGCCAGCGCGGCCGCGCCTTGCTGGTAGGTGGAAAAGCCGAAAACATCTAAGTCCGGCCCGCCGATGAAACTGAGCGAGGCCATTGCCAGGACAAACCCGGCCAGACCAAGAAGGCCAAGTTTGTCGGCGCGCACCAGGTAGATGCCGATGAGGCCTAAGGTCAAAAGCACATCGATCAAATCCCAAAGCGCTTCGCTTTGGACTTGCCCAAGCGGCAAGGGCAGCGCCGAAACGATGCGCAAAATTCCCCCCGTGAGTGCGGCATAGCCCGAAAGCTTCAGCAAAATCCGTGTGTTCATCGTCATTCCCCGTGCACTGGCCCTATGCGCTGGCCTGGTGCGCTTGACGCCGGCGCCGGCGCTTAATACCTGAAGTCCATGGCGCTTCGCACTATCATTACCGCACCGGACTACCGTCTCAAGCAAAAGTCCAAGCCCATTCAGGGGCCGGTTATCGACGCACACCGGGCGCTGATGGATGACATGCTCGAGACCATGTACGCGGCCCCCGGCATTGGCCTCGCCGCCATCCAGATCGGCGAGCCGCTGCGCATTATCGTCATGGATTTGTCCAAGGACGAGGATTCCAAAGCGCCGCGGTTTTTCGTCAACCCGGAACTTGTCTGGGTGTCGGAGGAAAAGCGGCTTTGGGAGGAAGGCTGCCTCTCAGTGCCTGATTTTTACGACAATGTTGAGCGGCCAGAGCGGGTGAAATTGCGCTCGTTGGATTACCGGGGCGAACTGGTCGAAGAGGATGCGGAGGGCATGTTCGCGACCTGCATCCAACACGAGATGGATCACCTCGAAGGCGTGCTGTTCATCGACCATATCTCGCGCTTAAAGCGCGAAAACGCCTTGCGCAAACTGAAGAAGGCGCGGAAGGAAGCGGCGCTCTGAGCCTCCAACTGGGGAGAGCAAGTGGCGCGCAAAAGGGCAGCACCCATCGCCACAGATCCGCGAAGCACTTGGACGCTTCCGTTGGGGAAATGTGCTATCGTCAGAATCGGTGCGAGATGGGCGAGGGCGCGCGTCAACGATCCCTTGGCCAGACCGAAGGCCGTGTGACTTATAAGGCGTTGATTGCATGACGAAACGCGGTGCAGACGACCCGCCCGTATCTCTGCCGATGGACTTCAGCGAAGAACTCCAGCGCTTCGCGCAATCCGAGGCTGTTGAGGTGGACGAGTCGGCAGGTGTAAGCCGTTTTGAGCGGCAAATAAACGCGCTTCTGACGCAGTTTGAGGAGGCGCGTCACCTGACTGAAGACGGCGCAGAATTGTGGTATGCGCGCGATCTGATGCCGGTTCTTGAATATAAGAACTGGCAAAACTTCAGGAAGGCGCTTGAGCGCGCCTGGAATTCTTGCCGTGCTGGCGGCGTCGATCCGGCGGGGCATTTTCAAAAGGCCGATGGGTCGGGTCCGTGGGTGCCCGACGAGGTTTTTACTGGGGTCAGTAAAAACCCTCGGGGTGGCCGCCCGTCAGAGGACGTAATCCTTAGCCGGAGAGCCGCATATCTGGTTGCCGAAAATGGCGATCCGTCGAAGCTCACGATTGCCGTTGCGCAGCGCTATTTTACCGAGCAAACGCGGCGACAGGAAATTGCCGACGAAAGCTTAGAAGCACTTACAGAAGACCAGCGCCGCGTGATGATCCGTGACGAAGTCTCGGAGCAGAACAAGGGCCTGTCATCTGCGGCTAACGCTGCGGGCGTCACCACGCCGAAAGACTTCGGAATTTTCCACGGGGCCGGATACAACGGGATGTATGGCGGCCTCAACGTGGATGGCATCAAGCGCGCAAAAAATATCCCTGCGAAAGACCAAATCTTGGACCGCATGGGCAGCGCCGAGCTTGCCGCGAATTTGTTTCGCTTGACACAAACTGAAGAGCGGTTGCGCAAGCGCGACATAACAACAAAGGCGGCAGCCAATCGGACGCACGCTGATATTGGCCGCAAAGTCCGCCAGACGATGATCGAGATCAGCGGTACGCCTCCTGAGAAACTGCCCGCCGCTGATCACATCAAGCACGCTCGCAAACGCATTGAGGCGGCAGAGGCGCCGCAACTTCCCGCGCCATCGTCCAATGCGAAAAAGAAGGACTAGCGATGCGCAATGGGGCTCTTGTGGCAATTGCTTGGATTGCACTTGCATCAATTGCCTTCGCGCAGTCGCGGCCCGAAATTCTGATTATGGGCGGTCGCGATCACGACGAATTTCTGGGTTGTTTGACGTGTAGTGAAAGTAGTCGCAATTCCGTTTGGAATTCTTATTCGGAGCACGGATGGGAAAACAACTACGGAACTTGGAATAGTTACGGACCGCACAAGAGCCGATACAGCACCACATCCGCTCGCAATGAGTACTCCACCAATCCGCCGATTTTAGTTGATCGGCAGGGAAATGCCTATGGGGAGTTGACGGTTAATCGGTTTCGCCAGGGCAGTGTTTGTGCCCCCGGCGGCCCTGATCAAATTTGCAACGCCCTCCGTGTGATGTGTTCCGCTGATTGAGCGGGTCACACTCGTATATCGTTACCCTTGCAGGGGGACGAGCAGGCTGCGCCACTCTTCCGCGGTGTTGTGGGGCGTGTGGAGTTTTCCGGTTGCCTCCGCGAAGGTGCGCCATGGATTTTGAGATTGTCGCCGAAGGCCTGGGCTTTCCCGAAGGCCCGATAATCATGCCGGACGGCTCGATCATTCTGGTAGAGATAAAGCGCGGGACGCTTTCGCGGGTCTGGAACGGGCGCACCGAGGTCATCGCCGCGCTCGGCGGCGGGCCCAACGGCGCCGCGTTCGGGCCCGATGGCGCGGTTTATGTCTGCAACAATGGCGGCTTTGCCTGGCACGATTTTGGCGGCCTCACCATTCCTGGCGATGCCGCCGCCGATTACACAACCGGCCGCATCGAGCGCGTTGACATCGCCAGCGGCAAATCCGAGCGCATCTATGAGAGTGTGGACGGGAACAAACTGTCTGGCCCCAACGACATCGTGTTCGACAAATCCGGCGCGTTTTGGTTCACCGATCTCGGCAAGAGCCGCGCTCGCATCAAGGAAAAGGGCGGGCTCTATTACGCCAAGCCGGAGGGCTCGCTGATCAAGGAAGCAGCGTTCGGTTCGGCGAGCGGACTCAACGGCGTTGGATTGTCGCCCGACGAGAAAACTGTCTACGCCGCCGAGACCGAAACCGCGCGGCTCTGGGCGTTCGATATTGTCGGCGCCGGCGAAGTCGCGCCTGGGACGCCAGGCTCCATGGGTCGCTTTGTAGCTGGCATGAGCGAGCTCTCGTATTTCGACAGCCTCGCCGTGCAAGCCAATGGCGATGTCTGCGTCGCCACCATCCTCAAGGGCGGCATCACCACGATTTCCCCGAGCGGTGCGGCATCGCACGCGGCGTGCCCAGATATTCTGGTCACCAATATTTGTTTCGGCGGCGCCGATATGCGCGACGCGTACATAACGCTCTCGGGCACTGGCAAGCTGATCAAGGCGCGCTGGCCGGCGCCCGGCTTGAAGCTCAACTTCAATCCGTATTGAAGTTTACCTGCGGCGGCGCAGATAGGAGCGGCGCGTGGTGATTCCTGGTGCAAAATTGGCCGCGATCGCCAGCACGAACACGGTTCCGCTGAGCAGGGTGCTCGCCCATACCGGCATGTCGTCGGCGCCAGCGATGGCGGAGGCGATGAAGCAGGCGCACAGCAAGGCGCCGGCCGCGAGCGTCAGCCGGGCGAGGCGATGGGCCCCGCGCTCACGCCACATCAGCCAATTGCCCAGCAGCAACAGCGCTGGAATCAGAAAACCCAGATGCGCCCAGTCATGTGCCAATTCATGCGTCAAGTCGCCGGCGGCCTCGCGGGTTCGCCAATATGGCGTCAGCCACAGCGCCGCCGAAAGCACGCTCGCCGCCAGCGCAGCGCTGCTCAAGCAGGCGGCGGCGAACGCGCGCATGCCGCCGCGCACGGCGCCCTTGCCAAGCGCCAACGCCGCGCCAAGCCAAATCGCGATCTGGACGCCCGCCTCAAAAAACCCGACCGCCTCCGCACGCGGCGCGCCGCCGGAAAACAGCGCTCGCACCGCCAGATTTGCGCCCGCGACCGTGAGTGCAAGGCTTACCCATTGCAGACATGTCGCCGTCGCGAGCGCGCGGAATTGGCTCGCCGCGCGCGCGGCGACGTGGGTGACCAAGGCAGGCGCCGCGAAGCTGAGCGACACCAGCGCCCCGCTTGGCCAAAATGGAGTTTCGCCGAGCAGCATGGCGCCGCCTCGCCAGGACGCGACCAAGCACAAAACCCCGCTGCAGACGGCTGCTGCGCGCCAAGCGGCGCTTGGCATTGAAACATTGAGCAGCAACAACCCCAGAGACAGGGCGGCGAAGGCCGTCGCCGCCAGCGGCGCGGGCGCGGCCAGCATGATCGCCGCGGCGAAAACGCCAAAAGCGCCGAGCGTGAGCACCCAGAGGGTTAGACCGAGGCTGGCAATTCCCCGCTCGCGCCGCGAGGCGACAAGCGCAAGCAAGCCGCATTGCCCAAGCCCCAGCGCCGCCAGCGCCAGAGCCGCTTCACGGTTATCGCCCAGCGCATGGCCGGACAAGTGCAGCGCGACGATGGCAAATGCCGGCGCCAAGGCGCCGGTTGCCGCCAGCCCGGCGCCGCGCGCGCCCAGCATCGGCGTACGCACGAGCGCAATGGCGAAAAATATCGCCCCCGTCCAAGTCGCGGCGGGACTGAACCAAATTGCCGCCGCGTCCTGGCCGCTGAGGACGTAAAGGCAGGCGAGGCCCGCGCCGAATGAGGCAAAATGCAGGGCTTCAAGCCGCAGATTGACCGCTCCGATAATTGCCGCCGAGGCGAGAATAGCGCCAAGGGCTGCGCCGGCCGGACCAATGATCCCGATCTGCACGCCGAGCGCCAAGGCGGCGGCGGCCATCAGCAAGGTCAAGCTCGATCCCGCCGCGCTTGGCCCTGAGCGCGCGTGGGTGAGCCCCGCCGCAGCGGCCAGCGCAAGCGCGGCGCTGAAACGCGCGGGGTCGGGGGCGGTGGCCGCAAACCCGGTCGCGGCCAAGCCGGCAAGCGCCCAGAAACCGGCGGTGAGCACCCCCGCCCAGGCCGCGATCCCCCACCCCGCGCGCAGGCTGATCAGCATCATCGCCGCGCCAAAGCCGAGGCCCGCGGCGACAACCGCGCCGCTCTCGGCGCCCAGGAAAAGCGCGAGTCCGGGCAAGAGCGCGAGCGCCGCCAAGGCCATGGCGCGCTGCGTCGGGGTGGCGTTTGCAAGGCTCGGCTCGCCGCTTTGCGGTTTGGGTAGATTCCACGCGCGCGCCGCGCGTTGCGCCGCCGCCGGCGCGGGCGCGGTGACGATTGCGTCCGGGTGAACCGCCGCGCCAACCGCCCGGCGCATGCGTGGCGCCGCCCTGCGCGCGGCTTCGTTTTCCATGGCTTGGCGAGCCATCGCCTCGCGCAGTTCGGCGACCTCAGCTTTCAGACCCTCGACGCGTCGCCGCATCAGCGCAAAGCCGACCAAAGTGGCGGCCAATTGGATCGCAACGCCAAGGAGCAGAATCAAAAGCATCGGCCATTTTAGCCCGTCTTGCGGGCGCCGGTCATGCCAGCCTCAGGCCGGGGCGCCGCCCATTGCGATAAAATATTGATTTACTGGAATAAACGGTGACTGCATGGGTCCAATGGTCGCGCTAGCGGCAGCGACGACGGTAGTAAGGTACCGCGATCCCAAAATGCCGCCTTACTATCAGCACCGCCTGCTTCTCCCCCTGCAAGGGGGAAATTGAGAGGGGGTCAGCGCGACGATCGAAAAATCGCACGCGCCGCTAGCGACAAAGCTCGGCGCCCGCACCCCCTCCCAGCCTCCCCCTTGCAGGGGGAGGAGCAAGTTGCGCTACGTTCGTGGGTTGGAGCGCGGGGTTTTAGCACGCCTCCGCGGCGCGGCAGGCGGGGCTAAGCCGCGCTCCAAATTCGCCGGAAATTTGCAACTTGGTTTGTTTGGCCACAGAACGCTTGGCAAAGGCATGGAGGGGGTCTTGATCTATTCGCTCGACAATGCGCGCAGCTTGATGGCGCTGGCGCTGATCGTGCTGGTTGCGTGGCTATTGTCGGAAAACAAGCGGCGGTTTCCGTTTCTGCTGACGCTTGGCGCGCTTGGTTTGCAGGCGGGGCTGGTGCTGGCGCTGTTCGCGCTACCCGATTCCGAGGCGGCGCTGGGCGCTATAGACGGCGTCGTCGGCGGGCTTGCCAGCGCCACCGACAAGGGCACGGCCTTTGTGTTTGGTTATCTGGGCGGGGCGCCCGAACAGCAGCCGTTTCCAATTCGAAGCGAGGGCAACCTCTTTATTTTCGGCTTTCGGGTGTTGCCGCTTATTCTGGTGATCTCGGCGCTGTCGGCGCTGCTCTGGCATTGGCGAATTCTCAAATGGATCACCCACGGTTTTGGCTTTCTGTTCCAGCGCACCATGGGGTTGACCGGGCCTTCGGCGCTGGCGGTGGCGGCCAATATTTTCATGGGCATGGTTGAAAGCCCGATCGTGATCCGCGCCTATCTCGACCGGCTGACGCGCTCGGAATTGTTCTTGATGATGGTGGTGGGATTGGCCACGGTCGCGGGCTCGACCATGGTGGCGTATGTGCTGATCCTGCAGGATACCTTGCCGAACGCCGCCGGCCACATATTGGTGGCCTCGATCATCTCGGCCCCGGCCGGAATATTGCTGGCCCGCATCATCATCCCGGAGGACAAATCCGGCGCGCATTTGGAGCCGGGCGTTGAGCTAAAATACGAAAGCTCAATCGACGCGATCACGCGCGGGGTGCAGGATGGCGTGATGGTGGCGGTGAATGTCGCCGCCATGCTGATGGTGTTTGTGGCGTTCGTCTGGATTGTCAACAACATGCTGGCGATGGCCCCCGATGTGAACGGCGCGCCGCTCACTTTGCAGCGCATCTTTGGCTATGTGTTCGCGCCAGTCGCATATCTGATCGGCTTGCCGTGGGCGGAATCCCAGCAGGGAGGCGCGATCTTGGGCAGCAAGCTCTTCCTCACTGAATTCATCGCCTACATCGAACTGGGCGCCATTCCGGTCGATGCGCTGAGCGAACGCAGCCGCATGATCCTCACCTATGCGATTTGCGGTTTCGCCAATGTCGCCTCGGTCGGCATCATGACCGGCGGCATGACCGTACTGATGCCGCAGCGGCGGGCGGAGATTTTCGCGCTGGCCTGGAAATCGCTGGCGCCGGGGTTTATGGCGACATTGATGACGGCGGCGGTGGTGGCGGCGTTGCCTGCGGGATTATTCTAAAGAGGTCCAATGAAACTCTATACCGCGCCCTACGCGCCCAATCCGCGCCGCGTCACCATGTTCATCGCCGAGAAGGGCATTGCCGATATTGAAATGGTTGCGCTCGACCTGCTCAAGGGCGAGCATCGCAGCGTCGAATTCCGCGCCAAGAGCCCGCTGGCGCAAGTGCCGACGCTGGAATTGGACGATGGCCGCTGTCTCACTGAAAGCCGCGCCATCTGCTCGTACCTGGAATCGCTTTACCCGGAGCCGAATCTCATGGGCGTCGATGCTTATGAGCGCGCGCACATCGAAATGTGGGACCGACGCGCGGAGCTGCAATTTTCCATGCAATTGATGTTGTGGGTGCGCCATGGCGCGCCGGCGCTGGCGGTGGTGGAAAAAAACCAGAGCCCGGAACTTGCTTCATTCAGCCACGGCAACGCCATGCGCATGGCCAAATGGCTGGACCGCGAACTGGGCTCGCGCCCCTGGATCGCCGGCGGGCGTTTCACCATCGCCGACATCACCGCCGCCTGCGGCGTCGATTTCGCCAAGATGATGAAATGGCGACCGGGCGAGGATCTGCCAAACCTGAAACGCTGGCGCGAAGCCATCGGCGAACGCGCGGCGGGGAAAGTCGCCGCTTAGTCGGACCGCCGGCATCCTGCCGGCTCTTTCTTGTTTTTTTGGATCGAAAAAAACAGCCGGCTGGAAGCCGGCGGTAGGATTGGCTTCAAGCCCCGGCGCGGTGCAATTTGGCGCCGAGCGCATCGGCGCGGCGCGCCAGCTTTTTTCGCCGCGCCGACAGCGCGCGCAGCGCGCGGCGCGCGGTTTTGCCGGTCGCCAGCGTTCCGTTTTCGACCCGCTCGATCAGCAGCAACGCGTCGCGCTCCTGGCCCAGCGCATGAGCTAGTCTTTCACCCAGCTTGCGCCGGCGCGCTCGGTCGTCGGGCCATGCTTTTTCCAGGAGGATGACCGCATGAAAGCGCTCCTTCTCGCGCTTGCGCCACTTGTGGCGCTTGGCGGCTTGGTCGGAATTGTCGCCGCGGATCCAAGCGCGGCGCGCGCGGCGGGCGATCCGCTCGGCCCCTTTGCGAATTTGCCGCGGCGAGGCTTCCGGCCAAACCTGCGCGATCGCCAGCAAATCCTTCAAGCCCGCGCGCGCGCCGTCGAGATTGAGCAATGGGTGCGCGGCGTGCGCGGTTTCCAGCGTCTCGGCGATGGCGTTAGGCGCGGCGGCGCGCTTGGTGCGCTGCGTTGCGGCCAGCGTGCGTGCGGTTTCGGCAAGCGCGGCGAGATCGCGCCGGGCGCTCAGCGTCGCCATCACCGCGCGCGCGGAATCGTTAAACACGCTTGACAGCCCCGGCGCGCAGGAGCGGCCGACCCGCGCAAGCGCGCGGGCGCGCTTGATGCGTACGCGGCAGCGATGGAGCGCCTTGGGTTTGGCGAGCGCCGCGTCGCACTCGGTCAAGGCCTCGCGGATTTCGCGGGCGAGCGCTGCGCGTAGATCGAATGCAGGCGCCGGTGAGCGCATATGGTTTTACCCTCGGCCGCGCCGCTACGGCGCTTTGATTTTCTTCAGCGTTCCGGAAAACGCAAGCAAAGGCCGCTTTGCCTGCGTGACAATGCCCCGCACAAATAGCAGCGATCCGGTCTGGCGCAACACTTCGCCCCTGGCTTCGATCCGCGGGCCAGGCCCGCCGGCGCTCAAGAATTCGCAATTGAACGTCAGCGTGACCGCTTTGACGTCAGCTAACGCGTTGTAGGCAATTGCGAAAAGAGAAAAATCCGCAAACCCCATCAAGGCCCCGCCATGTACAGCGCCGCCGCCATTCAGGTGCTCGCGCCTGGGTTGGAAAGCGCAAACCATCGCCGAGCCTTCCTGGCGGAAACAGAACGGTCCCATGACGGTCTCAAACGGATCGGCGCCGGCGCCCAAGTTGTCCAACCCTGGAACGGCCCCTCGCTCAGCACAATTGGATTGCCGTAGGGGGCGTCGCCTCTGGTTTCCATCTGGCGCTCCGGTTGGGGGATAGGCGCGATGCCCATCGGCATGCTAGGGCAACATTGTAAGCCAAACTGGGCGAGGATGGATACGTGCGGTTTTTGGCGGTAATTTTCGCGGCTCTGCTGCTCGCGCAATGCGCCAGCTCCGAGGAGCAGCGCTTTACCGTCGATCAATCCGCCAAGGCGCTGGTGATTATCGGTGTGGCGAAAACCGCCGACAGTCGCGGCCCGCTATACACGATGCTCTGGCGACGGCTCAACGCCGAGGGCGGGTTCGGCAATTTTGACGGTGGCCGCATCATCGAGCCACGCACCAATGCCGACGACAGCGTGCGGGTGCGCGGCATGGGCACGGATCTCCTGCCGCGCACGATAGCGCCGACTCCTGCGCCGCCGATCAGTCTCGGACGAAGGGGGCCGTGCTCGCGGGCGTGGGCCCGGGCGCTGTCGAATCGGGTAGCGGAACACGCTCGCGAGCGGCCGCATCGCCGGCTTGCCGCATCGAATCGTGATCCGCGAGAGCCTTCGGCGGAGGACCTCGCGCCGGGCGTCGTCGAGTCCCGGGGCCGCGACCTCGACGAAGGCGTCGACGAAATCTCGGTACATGTCGCCCGTCACACCGTACTCGAAATGGCTGCGGCCGAGGGCCTCGAGATTGCCCGCGAGCCAGCTCTCGCCCTCGGCGAGGGCGAGTAGCGACCGCAGCGTCTCGCGGATCATCTCTCCCCGTTCGGCGAGCGCATGGACGCCGAAGAGGGGGCGCGCGTCCGGCCGCCGGTCGAAAAAGAGCGGATAGATCGCATCCGTGATCTTCCCCCCGCGCGGCGAGGGTCTCGAGTGCGTCGAGGAGTGCGAGACTCTCCGAAGACCCGAGACCCGTGGCCGCGTGAGCATCCGCGCCGTCGTTCATCCCGCGAGCGCCGGCAGCCCGACGATCCCCGCCACGAACTCGCTCTTCAGGCGCTCGATGTCGCGCTCGACGATCTGATACTCGGGCATGCGCGCCAGCAGATGGCGGGTCGCGAGCTCGCCCTCGAGCGCCGCGATGTGGATCCCGAGGCACGAGTGGTTGCCGTGGCCGAACGTCAGGATGCGCTTCGACTCGCGGTGGATGTCGAAGCGGTCGGGATCGACGAACTCCCGCTCGTCGCGATTGGCGGAGGGGAAGAGGAAGATCACGGCCTGGCCCGGCTTGAAGGTGTGGCCGTGGAGCTGCACGGGCTTGACGACGGTGCGGCCCAGGAACTGGGTCGGCATGCCGTAGCGAAGGCCCTCGCGGAAGGCGTTCGGGATCAGCGCAGGGTTCTCGATCGAGCTCCCGGCGCTGCTCCGGCGCGCGGAAGAGCTCGAGCACGAAGGCGGCGTAGATCTTCGGCATCGTGTCGGTGCTGCCGATGACGAGGGTCGCCATCTGCGACGCGATGTTCTCGTCGGGTAGCCCCTTGCCGTCGAAGCGCGCGTTCAGGTAGGCGTTCAGGAGCACGTCGTCCCGGGTCGGGTGTGACCTGCGGTGCCGGATCAGGGCGCCGAGGTAGTCATTCAGCTCGGCAGCCGCCTTGAGTCCGTCGTCGGTCAAGCCCGCCTTGCCCGGCGCCCGATCGAAATAGCGTGTCACATAGCTGTAGACGTGGTCCGCGTCCTCGATCGGGAGGCCGAGCAGCACGCAGGCCGACTCCATCGCGATCTTCGCGATGTAGTCCCGGACGAGATCGACCCGCGCGCCCGACTCGAGCTTCTTCGCGTGCTTGCGCACGATTTCCTCGACGATCGGCGCGAGGGAGGCGACGCGCCGGGGCTTGAAGGCGCCGGAGATGAGCGCGCGGTTCTGCACGTGCTCCGGCGGGTCCATCATGTTGACGCTCGGGAAGACCGTCTGCTGCTTCGTGATCAGGTGGCACGGCGTCGTCCCGCGCAGCGCCGCCGAGTACGAATCGCTGTCCCCGCTCTGCTCCCAGATGTCGTCGAAGCGCGACAGCGCCCAGCAGTCGAACTCCTCGACATAGTAGGCGGGGGCCTCGGCGCGGAGCTGCTTGTAGATCGGGTACGGGGTCCTCGAGGATCTCGGGCATCAGCG
>CAVTAT010000008.1:0-823837 GCA_963732745.1 uncultured Alphaproteobacteria bacterium
CGATGAAATCCGCAAGGCCGGATTGTACGATGCGATCTGGCAGGCATTCGCCGTGCTCTTACCAGTGCGCACGGTGGGCGTCATGGGCGATGGCCGCACCTACGAATTCGTCTGCGCCCTGCGCGCGGTCACCTCGACCGACGGCATGACCGCGGACTTCTTTGCCTTCCCGATGGACTTCCTCGCCCGCGCCGCAACGCGCATCATCAACGAAGTCCGCGGCATCAACCGCGTCGTCTACGACATCACCAGCAAACCCCCCGGCACAATCGAGTGGGAATGATTCGGTAGCCTTTGGCGGCTATCGAGGACTATCGCCAAAGCCCACCTAATGATCTGATTTATAAAGATAAAGTGTCCGATGTCTATCGATGTCTATCGGTGGCCAGCGACGACGTTTGACGGCGCGCCTGACGGTCCTCCGAAATCTTGCGTCTGGGCCATTCAGACGATACCGTCGGCCGAAATCTCCCTTTGACGGTATGAAAATGGGAGAAAAGGCTTGTTAAAACAAGATTATATGTCGATTTTGGAGGGGTCTTCGGCTGACGGTATTTTCGGCCGGAATGAGGCGACAAATGCTGACGGATACCGCTCTCAAGCAACTGAAAACAAAAGAAAAAGACTACAAACTTGCCGATCGCGACGGCATGTACGTTGTGGTCAAAAAAAACCGGTGGAGTTGTGTTTTCGTCTCGACTACCGCCTGCACGGGCGGCGGGAGACCCTGACCATAGGGAAGTATGGGCGAGATGGGCTGTCGCTGGCACAGGCGCGGGAAGCAGGGCGCTGGCTGCCCGGAAGGCCGTTCAGGACGGCCAGTCACCGGCGCAGGAAGAGCAGCGCGCGAAGCGGCGTTTGCAGGAGGCCAAGAGCTTCGGCCAGTTCGGCAGAGCGGTGGTTTATGCAAGGACGCATGGCTGAGAGCACCAAGGCGATGCGCCGCGCACATCTATGATCGCGACATACGCCAGCGCGTGGAAGAACCGGCTTCTGACGGAAATCACCCCCGGTGACCTCCGCGCGCTCTGCGCGCGGGTAAAGGATCGCGGCGCGCCGGCGACCGCTATCCACGTCCGTGACATCGTCAAGCAAATCTTCGGGTTCGCCATCCTGCATGGCGAGAAGGTGCCCAACCCGGCCGATGAAGTGGGGCCTGCGTCCATCGCGACATTCGAGGTGCGCGATCGCGCCCTGTCGCCGAGCGAGATACGCATTGCGTTCACGCTGCTGGAGCGCATCGCGACGCTTCCGACCATTCGCCTGGGGCTGAAGCTCATTCTGCTGACGATGGTTCGCAAGAGCGAGCTTCAGGACGCGGTGTGGACCGAGGTGGATTTCGAGAATGCGGTCTGGTCAATTCCGAAGGAACGGATGAAGCGTTCCAAGCCGCACAATGTCTATCTGTCGCAGCAATCGCTGGATATTCTGATCGCGCTGAAAGACCTGCGCTGGGAATTCACCCTATCGTGCTGCCGTCTCGTTATGAGGCCGACGAGCCGATGTCGCGCGCCACCTTCAATCGAGTCACCGACGCGCCATTCGGAAACTTGCAGAAGAAGAAAGTCTGCCGCTGGCGCCGTTCACCGTCCATGACCTGCGGCGCACGGGGTCAACGCTGCTCAACGAAGCTGGGCTTCAACGGCGATTGGATCGAGAAGTGTCTCGCGCACGAGGAAGGCCGGTCATCGCGCGGCGTTTACAACAAAGCCGAGTACGAACCGCAACGTCGGCATATGCTTCAGGAATGGGGCAATCTCGTCGATGCGTGGACGAAAGGCGCGAAGTACACGCCCATCCTTTTGCCGCCCTCAATGCAAATTGTGGCGCATGATCCAACGGCTTGAGTGTCTGAAGTAGCCTTACGCGGTCTGCTGCGCTCCGACCGGGCGTGATTTTCTCAAGCGGACATCGGGATGCGGTGCGGTTTCCGCTCTCGCGGCGGACGTTTTCCGCCGCTCCTCGATCCACGCATCGATTTCAGTAAGATCCCATACAACGCAGCGAGGCGTGAGGTGGAAGCGCCGCGGAAATTCACCGCGCTGCTCCATTTCGTAAATGGTGCTGTCGGCAAGAGGCACGATGGCGCGCAGCTCTTGGCGGCGTATCACGCGCTTGATGCTGCCAGCTTTTTGAGATCGGGAAGACACCATTGGAATCCGCCAAATTTTCTCACGCGATAGTGCTAGATTGAAGCAGAATGTGCTTGCGCGCGCACCGCTGTCGAGGGTGCGCGCGCTATGGGTTATTCGCTGGAAGACATTGTTGAGGCGGTGCGGGATTTGGAGCTTGGCGACTTTATCAAGTCGGAGACGGCGCACAGTCCGCCCAATTCGAAGGTATGGCACGACAGCTACAACATGCTGTGGGACGGTCGGCGGCTTTATCTGAAATTCGCGGGCGAAACGCTGATCGACGTCACGCTCACGTTCATTCAAAGAGGTCGGTAATGACTAAGACGCGCATTCATCCCGAGACCGGCAAGACCCTGCGGCGCGGCGTGCGCCGGCAGACGGTCAAGTTCGGCTCGATGACGCGGGTGGTCAACGTGCCGGGCTGGTATCCCGATGACCACAGCGACTCCATCCATTCCGGCGCTGACCTGGCCGAATCCGACCGCGTGTTTCAGGAGTTGAAAGCCGCCTACGCTGCCCATGTGCGCAAGGTCCGTAAGCGGCTCAAGTTGACGCAGGAAGAAGCGGGACGGCTGATCGGCGGCGGTCGGCGCGCGTTTCAGAAATATGAAAGTGGCGTCATGCCGCCGAGCGATGCGGCGGTGGCCTTGATCGAAATCCTCCATCGGCACCCAGAAGAGGTTGAGTTTCTCAAAATCGATCCGACCCGCCGCGTGAGGCTTGCACAGCGGCGCACAAGCCACGACGCCAAGGAAGAAAGACATGGCCAGCAAGGATGACCTCGGCGATCGCATGAAGGCTTATGAGGGCGCACGAAACCGAGCGCCTGATCGCCCCTGAGCTGCCGCTTGGTCGTGCGGCTGGACGGTCGCGCCTTCTCGACCTTCACGCGCGGCATGGAAAAGCCCTTCGACGCCCGCATGTCCGACATTATGCGCGCTGTCACGGCGCACTTGATCGAGCAGACGGGCGCGCGCGTCGGTTACACGCAGAGCGACGAGATCACTTTGATACTGGAACGTGAAAGCCGGAAAGCGAACCGATCTTTGGCGGGCGCGTGTTCAAGATCGTGTCCGTGCTGGCGGCGATGGCGTCGGCGAAATTCACGATGCTGGCGGTTGAGGCGTGGTCTGAGCGCGTCGCGCGCATCATCCCATCTTCGATTGCCGCGCGTTCAGCGTTCCCTCGCGCGACGAGGCGGTCACGCGCTGATCTGGCGTGAACAGGACGCCGCCCGGAACGCTGTGCAAATGGTGGCGCAGGCGAACTTCACACCTGGACAATTGCACGGCAAGTCCGCCGCTGAGCTGGTGGCGATGCTGGCGGAGATCGGCGTCTCGATGGAGGCGTTCCCGGTAGCCAATAGGTTCGGGCGCTCGCCAAGCGCCCGGTCGAGACCACGCTGACGGCGGAGGCCCTCGCGCGCATTCCCGAAACGCATCGCCCGCAGGGGCCGGTGATCCGCTCCCGCGTCGTCGACCTGGAACTCGCGCCGCTCGCCGCGCGGAAGGATCGGGTCGAGTTGATCTTCGTGCGTGGGGCGTACGGCTTGGACGCTCACGACGAAATAGCGCAAGGCGCTTCCAAGCTATCCCCAGCCGGAATGCCGTGATCAGGCGTCAATCCGAGGGCCGTCAGATTTCCGCCACGCAGGCCGGGTTGAAACTCTCATTCTCGATCAGCGCTCGTGGTGCGCGAGGTCCATAGCCCTTTGGATTGCAGATGACGCGCACGTCGCCCGCCACGTAGTCGCAACTTGTATGGGTATGGCCATGAACCCAGAGGGCGGCATTCGAGCCTTCGACCAGCGCGTTGAGGTTCGAGCAGAATGAAGGGTTCAGCGCGTCGCCGGCATATTTGGCGTCGATCGAACGCAAATGCGGCATGTGATGCGTGACGACGACGGTCTTCGTCCACAATAGATCCGCCACTCGTTGCTGAGCCAGTTCGCGTTCGGGCCATGCGCGTTCGGCATCATGCCATGCGCGCGCTTGTTCTGCCGATAGTACCGGGCCATGCCGTTCCGGGAAGATCAGGCGATGATCATTGATGTAGCGTTCCGCCGTCTTCATGCCGGTTCCCACGTCGCCGTTCAGGTCGTAGTCCGTCCACAGCGTCGTCCCCAAGAAGCGCACACCGTTAATGGTCACGCTCGCCGTCGAAAGTGCACACCCAATCGCGCCGCGAATTTGCGGGCGCGTTCGGCTTCCTCGCTGACGCAGAAGAGCCGGTGCGGCGCGTACCATTCATGATTGCCCGGCACATAAATGACCGGCTTGCCGCCGGATCGCGCCGCCAGCCATTCAACACCTCTTGAGGCCGGACTATGAATGTCACCGGCGGCGATCAGGACATCATAGTCCGGCCGAGGCTGGGGCAAATCCCAGCGGCAGGATTCTATGTGCAAGTCCGACACGATCCAAAGAAGCATGCCACCGCCGTACCAGCCTTCACGACGCCAGCGAAGCGATTTGCCAAGGGGGTCGCATGTTATTCGACGCGAGCGGCGCCTATGCGAGCCGGTTGGCGGCGGCGAGAAACAGATCAAGCCGGTCGCGCGCCGGCGCGGCGATGACCTCCCGATACGCGGCGGTGGTCATGCGCGCGCCTCGTCCGCTTTGACGGGGCCGAGTGGTTCGCGCAAGAATTCCTGCATCCAGATTGGCAGAGCGGAGAAACCGGCGCGCAGATCGTCACGGGTCGCGCGCCCATGCCGTGGATCGTTGAGGATACGCCGCAGCGCGTCTTGGACGCGCCGCCGATGCTTGTCCTCGCCCAGCATGTCGTGCATCCAGTGGAGCGCTTGGACGACGCGCATGGCTGGCCGGTCGGCCCAATAGAGGCGGCTAGGCGCGGCGAATTTGAAATGGATTTCCTGGGCGCCGAGCTTGATCGGCTTCAAGCGCGCATCGGCCAGTACTTCGATGCGCGCCGATACGGCGGTGGTGAGGCCGAGTTCGTTGGCGGCGGTCATACCGTCGATCACGGCGCGCGCCTGATCGCGACGCGTGACGGCGCGGATGACGGCTCGGTAGTCGGGGGCGGCGGGCCGGCCGGCGAGCGCATTCTGGCGCGGCCGGTCGTAGAGGCCGCGGTCAATGCGGCGCAGCTCGCCGGCGGCGGCGAGGCGTTGCAGGGTCTTGTCGATGGCGGCGCGGCCGCCGAGATCTGCGAAATCGCCGGGCGTCCAGACCTCGTCTGGGCCAGACGCAATCCGGTCGAGCAGCCGGGAACGGAGATCAGCGTCGGGGGCCTGGATTGCCATGTCCGAAATATGACACATATTTCGGACAAATCAACCTCAGGGGCCAGGCCGCCCTCGGGCTTGGTGGCCGGGGCGCGCCGGCAGCTTTCACCGTGAAGCCTGACACCGTGCTCGGCTGCGTCAAGGACAAGCCCTTCGGGTCGCGCGAGCGCGCGATCCTTGACCCAGCCTGCGCGCAGTGTCCGATTGGACGTGTCGCGGCGGGGGGCGTCTGATAAAAGCACGACGGCCTGCGGCGCGTCGTGCAGGGGGCAATGGGAAGTCAGTGAGCTCTTGGCGCTGGTCTTCTTTCGGCGTCTCTGCCTTCTTCATCCTGTCGGCCAGCTGTTCCACCATGGCATCGCGAACTTCAGAATGGCAACCGCGGTGTCATAGCCTACGCCCAGAGCGAAGCGATCGGCGCCGCCCAGAGCTTTTCGTTATATTGCAGGCGCTGGCGTCCGTCGTACAAGACAATTCCGAGCGCAAAACTGTCTCCCAGGGCGGCGGCGAGTTTGCGCATCGGCGCGAACGCTTCCGGCTTCACCGTGGCCCCTGCCTTCACTTCGAGGGCGACAATTTTGCGGCCCCAATTCTCGAGAATGAAATCGATCTCTCCGCCGTCATGATCGCGATAATGGTGAATGCTGACCCGATCCGCGGCCCAACTCGCTTGCTTCGAGAGTTCGGAAAACACGAACGTTTCCACGATTGGTCCCAGGGATACCCGATCTGGCCCCAGCGTCTCCGGCTCCAGTCGTCGCATGGCGGCGGCTAGACCAGAGTCGAGGAAATGCAGTTTGGGCGCTTTCGCGAGGCGCTTCAGTTCGTTGCGAAACCATGGACGCACGCGCCGTACCAGAAACATCTGTTCGAGAACCCCGACATGGCGATCGACGGTCTTGCGGTCCATGCCCAATTGCGCCCCTAGCTGGGTGAGGTTGACCATCTCGCCGCAATGCTGTGCGAGCAGTTCCACTAGCCTGGGCATGTCGCGTCGCCGATCGAGGTTGGCGATGTCGGCTACGTCTTGTTCGATGAGCGCTTGGGAATAAGCCTCGAACCAATCGCGACGGCGCGCTCGGTTGGTGCGCGCGATCGCTTCGGGAAAGCCACCCGCCGCCACGAGGCGCTGTATCTCAGCCGGATCCAAGGCCTCGCCTTCGGGCAGCCGGCCCTCGAATACATTCGCGAGAAAATTGGAGCGGCGGCCGCCGATTTCATCGCGCGAAAGCGGCAGCAACTCGAAAACCTGAATGCGGCCCGCGAGCAGAATCCTGGATCGTGGGCAGCGTGCGGATGTCGGCGGAGCCGGTGATCAGAAATCGTCCTGGCGTCGCATCCTCATCCACCGCCAGCTTGATGGCCAGCATCAGTTCTGGGACGCGCTGGATTTCGTCAATGATTGTCAGCCCGCGGGTTCTGCGAATGAAGCCTGTCGGATCGTCGCTCGCCGCCTTGAAGGTGATCGCCTCGTCGAGGCTCAAATACGCCGCGCCCGCCCCCGCGATCGAACGCGCAAGCGTGGACTTGCCCGACTGACGCGGGCCAGCGATGGCGACGACCCTGGTGTCTTTCAGGGCCTCCCGGATAGGGGCTTCGAGGAACCGTGGGTACATGGTGCGGGCCGAAAAACGGGTGCTCAGTTACCGAAAAACGGGCGTGTAGTATCCGAAAAACGGGCGCCACGCAACGCTCGGGGTACCGCCCTCGCCAAAGGCAGCGTCTCGCTCGGGCCAAGCCTGGCAGCGTGCTCGCTGTGTTCAAGGACGAACCCTGAGGACCGCGCTCTGCGCGATCCTTGAGCGCGCCTCCCGCGCGCCTGTCGGATTGGAGGTGTCGCGGCGTGCCGGCCAGTGCTGACTTTTCCGATCCAGTCGCTGGCGGCGCCCGTTCCATAGCTGCGGATATGCTCGCTTATTGTCGCTGATCACCGTCCGCTGGCTATACAAGGGCTATACAGAGGCAGTGTAAAAGGTGTCAACGCCGGAGTAAAAATACATCATGCTGCCGGAGCAAAACTACATCACTGACGGGCGTGCGCAGGTGTTAACGCGAAGGGCCCCCAATTGGGGGCCCTTCGCGTTAGGCGGCTTTTATTTGGAGGCGATCAGGGGGCGAGGATTTCGCCGGTTTCGGGATCGATTCCTGGCTCGGGTGCGGCCTAGGCCTCGATCGGCGGCGTCAGCGGTGCGGCGGCGGGTTTTGGATTGTTTCAGGCGGAAGCTGTCGCCGTTGAATTCGAGGATGTGGACGTGATGGGTGAGCCGGTCGAGCAGCGCGCCGGTGAGCCGCTCGGAGCCGAGCACGGAGGTCCATTCGTCAAACGGCAAATTCGAGGTGACGATGGTCGAGCCGCGTTCGTGGCGCTGCGAGAAGACGTCGAACAGCAATTCAGCGCCGCTGCGCGAGAGCGGCACATAGCCCAATTCGTCGATGATCAAGAGCTTCACCGTTCTGCAATTGCGCCTGCAGCTTGAGCAGGCGCCGCTCGTCGCTGGCTTCGCTCAAGGCGTGGACGAGGCCGGCGGCGGTGAAGAAGGCGACGGAGAAGCCGCGCTGGCAGGCGGCGAGGCCCAACGCCAAAGCGGTGTGAGTCTTGCCGGTGCCGGAATTGCCGAGCGCGATGACATTGTCGCGCCGGGTGACAAATTCGCAGCGCGCCAATTCCAGCACCAGCATTTTGTTGACGCTGGGGATGGCGGTGAAGTCGAACGTGTCGAGCGATTTGACGGCCGGGAAGCGCGCCTCGCGGATACGGCGCTCGACGGTGCGCCGTTCGCGATCGATCAGCTCCAGCTCGACCAGGCGCAACAGGTAGCGCGGATGGTCGAGCCTTTCGGCCGCGCAATGGGCTGCGATCTTGTCGTATTCGCGCAGGATGGTCGGCAGCTTCAGCTGCTTGAGATGATGGGCGAGCAGTATTTCCGGCGGCGCGCTCATGCGGCCAGCTCGGTTATTTGGGCCCGAATTTCTGGAGCATTGGTAAGCGCCAGATAATCGGCCGCCTTGGTGGTCTTCACTTCGGCGCGCGGCAGATGCGGATAGGCGGTGAGGTCCAGCTTAACGGTGCGGCGCTCGATGCGGGCGAGCACGAACTGCTTGACGGCGTCGAAACTGATGGCGCTGAGCGACAGCGCCGTCCAATTGCGGCGGCGACATCCTCGACGCTGAAAATTTCGATCAGGCGCAGCACTTGAATGAATTCGCGCCGTCCGCGCGTTTGCATCCGGCTCTCCAGCAGCCGGCGCAAAGTCGCGAATTCCTCGGGTAAACCCCAGTTTTGCAGGGGCGCGGCTTGGTCGAGCGCGCCGGGCTTGCGCTCCAACAGCGCCAGATAATGCAGCGGATCGAAGATCAGATCGGCTTTGCCATAGCAGCGCCGATGGCGGGCGATGATCTCGGCGCCGCAGACGATCAAAACCTCGTCGACGAAGCCTTTGACCAGCACCTCGCGGTAGCCGTAGCGCGTGGGAACCGAGTAATCGTTGCTGCGGTAGCGCACCAGTGAAAACGCGCTGACGCTGGCGGGGATTTTCTCGCACGGCTCGAAGGCGGCCAATTGGATCATTGCCGGAACGCGGCGACATCAGCGCCCATGCGCTCGCCGATGGTGGAGGCAAAGCCGCGCAACACATCGCCTTGGCGGCGGATGCAGCCGGCCAGAAGCTGCTCATTGAGCGCCGCGAAGCTCGGCGCCTGCGGGATCGGAACCATGAAATTCTTGCGCGCGTATTTGACCAGGCCTTCGACCTTGCCCTTGTCGTTGCCTTTGCCGGGCCGGCCGAACCGGTCGGCGAACAGATAATGGCTCTGCAGCTCGGTGAAAGCGCGCGAGCGCACCCGTTTGCCGTCGCCCAAGAATGCGCGCCACCGCGATTTTGAGATTGTCGTAGAGGATCGAGACCGGCACGCCGCCGAAGAACGCAAACGCCGCGACATGGCCGTCGAGAAACGCTTCGGTGGTCTCGGCCGGATAAGCTTTGACGAAACAGCCGTCTGAGTGCGGCAGGTCCATGCAGAAGAAATGGATTTTCTGGCGCACGCCGGCGATCACCGCCACCGCCTCGCCGAAATCGACCTGAGCATGGCCTGGCGGATGCGCCAGCGGCACGAACATCTCGCGCGCCTTGATCCTGCGCGCCGGCGATAAAATCCCGCACCACCGTCACCCCGCCCGCATAGCCATGCTCCTCGCGCAGGCGCTCGAAAATGCGCTTGCCGGTATGGCGCTGCTTGACCGGGGCGTGCAAGTCAGCGGCCAGGATCGCCTCGATCACGCCCAAGAACGGATCGAGCTTCGGCCGCACCGCCGGCGCCGCGCGCCGATAGCCCGGCGGTGCCGAAAAATCGCACATTTTCTTGATCGTGCGCGGATCCTTGCCGAACCGCTTGGCCGCCTCACGCCGCGACAAACCCTCGACAAACACCGCTCTGCGCACAATCTCGTAGCTTAACACTTTGTACATCCCCGGCCCTTCGAACCGCCAAAACGGGCCAAAGGATTAACGGCGAAGCATTTTTACTCCGCCCGCGAACGACAAAACGCCGCCGCTTCCGTGATGTACTTTCGCACCGGTGCGCACAAAAAGGCAAAATTCAGAAAGGGACGTGAGTTAAGTCACTGATTTTATGGTGGTGGCGGGTGGACTTGAACCACCTACCTTGGGGTTATGAAATTGAGGTGGCCAATTTGGCGTAGTTTTGCACGATTTGTAAGTCGTTGTTTTGCTTGGATTGTGACGGCGGCGCGTGCTTGCCAAGTTGCCTCAGATGAGCGCTGATAGTGGCCCCAAGGGTTCACATAGGGGTCACAGGCCACCTTGGGATTTTATCTGGGGATTCTCATGGCGCGCACAAAGCTCACGAAACGTGTTGTCGATGCATTGGTGTGTCCGCCTGAGAAAGTGCGGGTGACGCTGTTCAATTCCGAGATCGCGGGCCTGCATGTCGAAGCGATGCGCAGCGGGCGGAAATTTTATCGACTGAAGTGGAAGCGGCGCGGTCAGCAGGGGCGCGAAACGCTTGGCGAGCATGGCGTCATCACCGTGGAGCAGGCGCGCGGTCGCGCCACGGCGCTTCGCGGCAGAATGTACGAAGGGCAAAGTCCTGCCCAGAAGCGAGCTGTAGAAGCAGGCGCGCGCCTTCGCGCCATCAGTATTTCGGAACTAGTCGAGACTTGGTTGCGCGAGGGGCGCGCCGCTGCCCCCACTAAGCGTGAGAGTTCTTGGAGCACCGACGCGAGAAAGCTTCGCGCTCATATCATCCCGCTGCTTGGTCGAAAAGGCGCTGGCGATATCACGCGAGCGGACGTTGAGAACACGCAATGGAAGATAGCCCAGGGCGTTACCGCGAATGACAAACAAACAAAACCCCATGGCAGGTCCATCGTCCGCGGCGGCGAAGGGGTGGCGCGCTCGGCGGTGATGAGTCTGTCGGCGTGCTTCAGTTGGGCAATTTCGAGAGGCATCATCGACGCAAACCCTTGCCAGGGCCTCAAGAAGCCCAAGCCCCGCAAGCGCGAACGCTTCTTGACCCGTGAGGAGGCGATCCGATTGTTCACTTGCCTTGACGATATGGAAGCGCGGTTGGATCTCGATAGCGGATTTGCCGATGTTGTTCGATTGCTTTTGCTGACCGGGGCGAGGAAGTCCGAAGTTCAAAACCTGGAATGGTGCGAGATCGACTTTGATCGGCAGATTATACGTTTGCCGAGGGAGCGCTCGAAAACCGGAGAAAAACACATCCCGCTGGGTGCGGAGGCGGTCAAAATTCTCCGCGCCAGGAAAACTTCAAATCGTCGATGGACGGCTCGTTTTCCCGGCTCGGCGCGGCGAAGGCCCTGCTCAAGGGCTTCAGAAGGCTTGGGAACGCGTTCGGACGCGGGCCGGGCTTGAAGGCGTGCGTATCCATGACCTCCGCCACTCATTCGCCTCGTTCGCCGCGGCGAGCGGCGCCAGTCTTTACATCATCGGCAAGGCCTTGGGGCACAGCCAGGCGCAAACCACGGAGCGTTACGCCCATTTGCGCGACGATGCCTTGCACGCGGTTGCCGCCAGCGTTCAGCGGAGCATTTTCTCGGAAACAACGGGGTAGGTCGCTGCCAATGCCTCCGCAATAGCCGGCCTTTCATTCCGCATTAGCCGGATCTATAATCCGAATCAGCCGGGTGCGGTTTGCGCACGCCGCGCCGCTGGGAGTTGACCTTTTTGGCGGAGAGACATGTTGATCGCCTGGCTGCGGGTCTGCTGCGGGACGCCCTTGCGACGTTCCGGGTCGCGGTTCTGGTCGGCCCGCGGCAATCGGGCAAAACAACTCTTGCCCGTACGTTTGCCCACGGCGCCAGTTTCTTGTCGCTGGACGATGCGGCGACGCTTCAAGCGGTGCGCGCCGATCCGGAAGCCTTCGTTCGCGGCGCATCGCGCCTGGTCATCGACGAGGTGCAGCGGGCGCCCGAACTGATCCTGGCGGTCAAACGCGAAGTCGATCTGGATTCGCGGCGGGGGCGATTCTTGCTCACCGGCTCGGCGGACGTGCTCACTCTGCCACGGATTATGGATTCACTGGCGGGGCGTGCGGGCGTCGTCCGCCTTTACCCCCTCGCTCAAGCAGAAATCGAAGGCATCTCCAAGCCCAGCTTTCTTTCGAGAATATTGGCGGGCCGCGCGCCGCTCATGCCATCCCCCGGCGGCGGGCCGCTGAGCAAACGCGTATCGCGCGGCGGCTATCCCGAGATCGTGTTCGGACTGGAGGGCCGAGCCCGCGCGTTGTGGATGCGGGAATATCTCGCCGCGGTGACGGGCCGCGATGTTCGCGACATCGCGGAAGTTGGCAAGCTTGCCGATCTCCCGCGCTTGCTCACCGCACTCGCCGCGCAATCGAGTGGCCTGGTCAATCTGCGGCGGCTTGGCGGCGAACTTGGCCTCGATGGCAAGACCGTTGATCGCTATGCCGCCTTGCTCGAGCATGTGTTTCTCATCAAGCGCGTTGCCGCTTGGTCCACCAATACTTTGTCGCGTCTGGTCAAGGCGCCAAAAATCCATTTCCTCGATTCAGGATTGTTGGCGACACTGCGGCGCGCTTCTGCTCTTGACCAGCCAAAGAACCGCGCCTCACTGGGCCCGCTATTGGAAAGCTTCGTCTATGGGGAACTCTTGAAACTCGCCGAGCTTCAGCCCGATCCGCCCGCCATCATGCATTATCGCACGCGCGACGGCGAGGAGGTCGATTTCGTGCTTGAGGCGGGCGCCGATATGGTGGTCGGCGTAGAAGTGAAGGCGTCAGTCGGCGTGCGCGCCGAGGATTTCCGCGCCTTGACGACGATGCGAGACGCGCTGGGGAAACGCTTCCGCGCCGGCATCCTGCTCCATGACGGCGCGCAAGTGCTGCCCTTCGGCGACCGCCTCTGGTCCGCGCCGGTTTCGGCGCTGTGGGCTTAGGTCAGGCGTCGCGCTGGCGCAAACAGCGGAGCACTCTCTTTGGCCTTCGCAATGCGGAGGTCAGGAGTTCGATCCTCCTCGGGTCCACGAGGTTTTTCAAGAGCTTAGACGCGGCGCGATTTTCGCGCCGAATTCGACTGGGCTACCACTGGGCTACCGCGCAAAGTGCGAGCCGGGGCGCCTGTTTCCCAGCTCCAATGCATCAATTTGCGGGAAACAAGCCGCGGCAGCGGCGCTATGCGCCATGCTTCTGTCCGCAGCTTGATCAATGGTTTGGCTTACAGGATGCTCGGTATGGACCAGAGCGTCTATCCGTTCTTTCGCACCCCGTGAAAGCCGGCGACTTTGCGGAGGCTGGGATCTGTGCCGTCACGTCGTCCCACCGAGGCGTCGGGATGGTCGTCGAAGAAGTTCTCGGGCGGATATCTGTACATCCAATCGACCATGAGGGCGCGATGGGCGATCAGCCACACGCCGGTACGCTTCTCGAATCGATCAAGGTATCGCGCCCACAGCTTGACGGTGCTGTTTTTCCAGTGATGCCGGTCCGATCCCTGGTGATCGGCGTTCAGATAAGTCTCGACATAGGCGACCTCCGGCCCATCGAACTCGATCAGGCTGTTGCCGAGAAAGTGCATGGTGCGCACGAACCTGGGCATTTCGTTCGAGAGAAATTCGAAGAACCCATCGACCGATCCCTTATGCAGGCTGTCGGGGAATTGAATGTCCGCGTCGGGATGGAAGGCGCTCCGGACCAGGCTCATGTCCACGCGATCGAGGCCGCGGCAATAGCGCAGGAGCACATCGTGGATTTGCGCCCGCGCGCTGAGTTCCTCAAGCGTCATCACCGTCTCCAATGTTCCCGATCAAGCGAGGCATCGCCCATCAAAGCAACAAGTCTCTTGGTGACTACTTAACATGCGGGGCGGGCTATGCAATATGGCGGCGCTAAGCTGACGGGCGACGCCCGTCAGCTCTCGGAAGCCGTACTTGAGCACGGGTAGTTTTGCGCGCCATAGCAGGCAGGCCATCCGATCAGGCAAGAAGGACAGAACGCATGTTTCTCACGGGCGTATTCGCTGGGCCCATTGCCGGCCTGAAATATCAGACGCCAAGCTGCGCTGGCGTGACAAATGCGAAGGGCGAGTTCCAGTACAAGGAGGGCGAACGTGTTGCGTTCCTCGTCGGTGAGAGTCCGATCGGTTACGCGCTCGCCAGGCCGCGTTTGACCCTAGCGGACATCGTCTCCCGAGTGGACGGCAATATTCACAAGTTGAAGGATGCAGGGCTCACCAATGTCGCACGATTTCTGTGCACGCTCGATCGCGACGGAAATCTCGACAACGGCATCGAGATCGCGGCGTCAGTGCATGAGATCATGGGCGGGCGCAGGCTCTCCTTCCGCCACGACGTGTCGTTCGCCGGACCCGTGGGCGACCAGGTAGAGGCCTTCGCTAATGACCCGGCCCTGGCGGAGTTGCTCGCCGAATTTAATGCGAGCGGCATGTTCACCGCACACACCCCGCGTCAGCTCTGCGCCGCCGCGGCTGCGCGCAACGAAGTCCGCCGCAACATTCTGGGCATCCTGCGCTTCCGCAATGTGAAGGTGCCGCTTGCGAACGGTTCCTTCGTCTACGCTGACATCTTTCGACCAGACAAGGAGGGCCGATATCCGGTCATCATGAATTGCGGGCCCTATGGCCGCGCATTCAATCATCACACCATCTGCAGTGACGCCGACTTCGAGCATCACGAGGAGGAGGAAGAGGATTATTTTCACGGAAATTCAGGTGGTCTGGTTTTTGAGAACCACGAGAGCGTAAATACTGCGGTGTGGGTCCCGCACGACTATATTGTCATGCGATGTGACGGCCCCGGCATGGGCGCGAGCCCTGGCAAGCTCGCGATCTGGGGCTACAGCACCGCCGAGGCATTTCGCGACGCGATCGATTGGGCGGGCGTGCAGCCCTGGTGCAACGGCAATGTCGGGCTGTGGGGGATGTCCTATTATGCGATGACCCAGCATCAGGCTGCGAGCCTCGAGCCCAAGCATCTCAAGGCGATGATCGCCATCGGCACCGACGTCGATATGTACGAGGAGGTTCTCTACACCGGCGGCATCTTGAACGAAGAATTTTTTCCGTTTTGGTACAAAGGCGGCGTCGTTCCCGCCGTATGCGGCGAGCCGGATGCGATCGACTTCATGGCGGTCGCGCGCGCCTGTCCGTTCAAGGATTCGGAACCCGGCGCGATCTTCGGGCCCAAGGGCGAAGTGTTCATGAGCCCCGACATGAGCAAGGTGAATGTTCCGCTCTGGGCAGTCGCATGCACGACGCATCCGGCGCACTTCCACCAATTGGGGAGTAGCGAAGCCTATCTGACGACCAAGACGCCAAACAAGAAGCTCGACTTTCGGGAGGACTGGTTCACGCGCTCCTATTCGAGTGAAATGGCCACCGAGCACAAGGCGTTCTTCGATCATTGGCTGAAGGGCGTGGACAATGGCGTGATGGACAAACCGCCCGTCCAGCTTGAAATCCGCGCCGGCTATGGCAGCTCATACATGCAGTATGAGCAGGAATGGCCGATCGCGCGGACCGAGTACCGCAAATATTATCTCGATCTGGCGCCTTCGGATTGGCAGGGCGATGCCTACCGGAATGATCTCGGGCGCCTCTTGCGGGCCGAACCCGACAGCGCGCAGCAGGTGAGCTATTCGGCGGAGATTCCTAAGGAATGCCGCAGCGGCCCGCCGCCGGCTTTGCTTCCGGTCAAGCCGCCATCGGCGCTACTGGCCTGGAAGACCGGCGTGTCGTTCATCAGCGATCCGGTGGCCGAAGACATGGTGTTCGCCGGCTACAGCAAAGCAAAGCTCTGGGTCTCCTCGACCGCCGCCGACATGGACATCTTCGTGACGGTGCGCATTCTTGACGAGAATGGTGTCGAGATGGATTACGCCGGGCCAACGACGATGGGCCTGTCGGTCAAGAATTACCCGCTGGCGAAGGGCTGGCTGAAGGTATCCCATCGCAAGATCGATGCAGCGCGGACGACCGAATACACCGTCAAGCACACCCACGCGAAAGCGGATTATGCGCCGCTATTGGATGGCGAAGTGGTGTCGGTCGAGGTCGAGATTATCCCCAATGTCGCGCTGATCCGGAAGGGCCATCGTATACGCGTTGATATCCAACCATACGATGGCTTCGGTCATGGGACCCGCCACGCTTATGATCCGAGCTACCATGACGGCGCGCGAAACGCGATCTACACTGGGCCGGATCATCCGAGCTACATTCAGCTGCCGATTGTGCCGGATCGGAAGCGATAGGGGTAGGGCGTCGAGCCGTCACACAGCTTCCGCAACCGCCCGGTGCAGCGAAAGGAGCGCCTCGGTGGCGCCCGCCGGCCGGCGCCCGAGGCCGCATTCGCACGCGACGCCGAATGCAGGCGCGTAAGTCTTCGCCCTATCTGCACGCCGCCAGGCGCCGGCGACGCCGTCAGTTTCGTGAATCAATCCCAGGAATAGCTCGGCGCCTGCCGGCAGCATCAAGTTGGAGAGCGGCGCAAAATAGGCGTCATCGTCGCGCTCGATCGGCACTGTCATGTGGACATAACCCAGTGGCAGGCCCGATGCGATGAAGCAGTTCGCGTACTCGACCATCAAATGCATGTCCGCGGGTTCGAGCGCATGATGCTTCTGGTTTTCTCCCCAGATTGCGTCGCCATAACAGAAGTGGAAGCCGATCGACGCCTCTGGCGGGATGACTTTAGATATCCGCACCACGGCGCCGACGATCGTTTCCAGTGGAAATTTTGGGCGGCGCATATGGGTGACCATGTTCACTCGATCGATTGTCGGCTCCTCGAGGAAGCCAAAGTTGAACTCCACAGCGTCCCACTGGATTGTGAGATCGTTGGCGGGGATGTTCACGGTTAGAAGTTCGATCTCGCGTGTCAGCGCGCGCTCATAGGCCGGCAACACCTTCAGAATGTCGACGGCGCGGACTTGGGACTGGAGAAACGTGAAAGGCGTCGGCAGCGTCATCTGGTAGCGGGCATGCGCTGAAATGGCGCCGGCTTTGCGCGCTTCAACAAATTCTTTGTACAACTCGACTTCTGTTTCCGCGATGCCGAGCCGGCCGATCTCAATCTGACCGGGCGTCACGCCGTCCTTGACCCGCAAGGACTTGCGCCGCATGCCGCCCGCGGCGGCGCGCGCTTTGTAAGCCTCATGGCCGTGGATGTAGTATTCCAAAAGCTTGGGCTTCTGGCGTATCTCGTCTGCGTAGAGCTTTTGGATGACCTCAGGCGATCGCCCGGTCGCCCACGCCGGTTCGCTGTCTGGCTCAAGCGCCGGTGACTTCTGCATCGCCTCGATCTGCGTCCAGAACCACCCGCCGCGCTCGTTCTGCTCGCCGTCGGGCAAGTGCGTGATGAGGCTGCCCAATTTGGATGAGAGCAGCTCGAACACGTTTCGCGGCGTTCGCAACTCGCTGGGCAAGCTGCCGATCAGAAGCACGGGGCGAAGGGCGCCTGATGGGGTCAAAGCGGGCTCCTTATCTCATACCAACCGCCCGAGACCTTGACCGAGCGCACACACCAGTCCGTCATTTCGGGGCCGCCGCAGGCGGAACCCGGACCGAACCCAGGGCAACAGATGCGCTGGTAATTCACTTGGTCTCTTGGGGACACTTAACATTGGGCCTGGCATAGTGCAATATGCACCTCACCGGACCCGCGGCGGATATGCGCCCGCCGCCGCGGGTGGCTTTGTGGCCTTGAGGAACGCGGAGAAAACTTAATGACGAAGCTCCATAACCGAGCCGCGCCGGCTGCAGTCACGGGCACCGCGCAAGACCTGCCAACAGCCGAAGCTATCATCGAGCAACTTGTCTCTCTGCGTCCGTGGCTGCGCGGCATGCAGAATGAGGCGGAATGTCAGCGTCGCATTCCGCAGGAGACAATCGAACGTCTCGACGCGACGAGCGTATATAGCCTTGCGACGCCCGCGCGCTTTGGCGGGGCGGATTTTTCGGCATTGGATCTTTTTCGCATCTATGAGGCTCTAGGCTGCGGATGCGGCGCGACGGCGTGGACACTTTGGGCTTCCACGGGAGGCAATCTATGGAGCGCGGCATTCCCAGAAGCAGTCGTGACGCCAATCTACGACGCGCCGTGGATCGGAAATCGAACGTGTGCGGTGGGCGGCAGTTCGCGACGCCTTTCTGGTTCGGCACGGCAAGTCGATGGTGGCTGGATGGTCAAGGGCGCGTGGCCCTTCGCGACCGCTAGCGCTCACGCCTCGCATGCCTATCTGGCGGTATATTACGACGAGAGCGACGATACCAAGGTCGGCATGGTGTTGCTGCCGAAGGAATCCTTCATGCTTCGAGACGATTGGGACGTGATCGGCATGGCGGCCACCGGCAGTGCAACGATTGCGATCGAGGAGGAGCTCTTCGTTCCTGACGAGCGCTTTAGTTCGCCGCAAATGCTGATTGATCGGCTGGGCGAGCTCAAGACGAAGGGAACGGGGCCGCGCCCGGGTGGGCTTGGACGTTCGATCATGGTGGGTTCTGGCAATGCTGTTGGCATGGCCGAGCACGCGCTCGAACTGTTTCTTGGCAATATCGGGAAAAAGGCGATCGCCTATTCGCCTTACAACCGGCAGCAGGACGCGCCGGTGACTCACTTGAACGTCGGCTACGTCCAGATGCAGATCAAGGCGGCGCGCTGCGTGGCCGAAGCGGCGCTCGCCGATCTCGACCGCTTGCATGAGCAGGGCGGCGACGTAACGCCCGCCGATGCCGTGCGCTATCATGCCGATGCGGCCTATGTTTGGGATGCCTGCGCTACCGCGATTGAGTCTTTGTTCAAGGCGTCGGGAGCATCCGCGCTTGCCAAGAAGCAAACGCTGCAGCTTGTCGCACGAAACTGCCGCGCCGGCAGCATGCACGCCGCCCACAATATCCAGACCTGCATGGAGAATTACGGCAGACAACTTTGCGGCATCGAAAGTGCGGTTACATTGACCAATGTGCTCGCGCGCGCGGGCTGAGGAATTCCGGATCAGATCGTATTTTTTTTGCGGCTTGAAAAGCGTCGTAATGCCTCTGCACGAACTGCGCATAGGTCGTCGGCTGCCTGCCGAGCAACCACGTGAGCACGTTGGGGTTTCCGATGAAATCATGGCTGCTATAGCGCGCGCTGATCGCACGCGCGACCCGGGCTTGGTATGGAAAATCCTCTACGCTCGCCCCCTTCAGGAACTGCTTGAGAAACACCTCGGAATCGATGCGCTCAGCGGAGATTTCGCGGCCCATCACGTCGGAAATAACCTTCGCGATGTCGTGCGCCGTGAAGCGGCCTGGAGCGACAAGCTCGTAGGTCGCGCCTGCGTGCCGGTCGCTGTTGGTGAGTACAGCTGCGGCCACTTCCGTCAGGTCGGCCAGATCGACCATCGACTGGTAACGATCGAGCGCCCACGAAAGCCGGAAAACGCTCTCCTCGAACGCGGGCTTGAGCCTGTGAGCCAACATGTAATTGGCGGGCTGCAGTATCGTGAATTCCAGCCCCGACGAGAGCAGATGTTCTTCAATGTCGCGCTTGATCTCGTGCTGGAGCAGATCGGTGGTGATCGCGTGCAGCACCGAGCTAAAAACGAAATGCCTGACGCCAGCCTCGCGCGCCGCGTCGACGGCGGCAAAGCCGATTTCCCGTTCCTTGGGATGGAGCGTTGGGCTGATGTGGTAAACTTGCTCCACGCCCAGCATGGCGCCAGCGAGCACGGCTGGATCCGCAATATCCCCGACGATCACATCGCGCACACCAGCGGCGCGAAGGCTCTGCGCCGAAGCATCGGATTGGACGCAAGCGCGAATAGCGCCGCCGGCCGCCAAAAGCCTGGGGATCAGCAGCTTGCCCTGATTGCCGTTGGCCGCGGTTACCAGAATCATTAAATAGCTCCCGCGGTGGTGTTGGCGCCTCATCCTAGTCGACAGGCCAAATGCGCCGGGCGGCCCACATGGCGAATTCGATCGCCCTCGAGCGGGTGGCTTTGAAGCGGCAATCGCGCACGGTTTTGGCAGCTCCGATTTGATTTACAGTCAACACTGGCGTAAGATCAAGTGTGGCCCCTTGCTTCCAGCGCCGCTTGGACCTTACGCTAGGGTGTTCGTGATCGAAGAGGTTTCGCGGTGTCGAGAGCTAACGCAGCCACTACCGAAGTGAAGGAGGAGGGCCGGAACGCCAAGCGCCGCCGGGTCACCCGGGCGCGCCTGTTGGGGGCTGCCTATGAGGTCATGTCTGAAGTGGGCGTTGACGCCGCCAAGTTGAAGGACATTACCGACAGGGCCGACATCGGGTTCGGTACAATTTACAATTATTTCGAGACGCGAGACGAACTCGCCGCCCAAGTGCTCGACTGTGTGATCAACGATCTCGGCCGCCGGAATATCGTGGCCACGCGCCCGCTGCGCGATCGCGACTTTGCGCTGGTTATGCCTGTTTCCACGCGGCTCGTACTGCGGGAGGCCATGTCGGCGCCGATGTGGCAATGGTGGGCGCTGCGTCCCGACCTCTTGGCGACGCGAATGGACAAAGGTTTCGCGCCCTTCGCCACTGCTGATATGCGCGAGGCCTTGGCGCGCGGCATAATTCGTCTCGACGACGACAAGGTGGAGACGGCGTGGACGTTGGCCGTGTGGATGATGGTTGGCGGTATCCATGATGTCGTAGTCGGCGATGCGCCCAAGGAGAGCGAATCGTTCGTGACAGAATTGATCATGAGGTCATGGGGAATCTCGCCGGACATCGCCAAGCTGGTGTCGAGGACAGAACTCCCGAAATATCCATCGTCTCGGATCGATTGGACGTTTGCGCTGAGCGCTGCGCCGGCCTCCGCGGAGCTGAGCGCGGCCTCCTAACCGGCGCACTTTCGCTCCGCACGAGAAGCTGAAAACGCGTCGAAAGTGATCCAAACCCCGGTGGCGTCTGGGCTGGCGCCCGCGCATTACCGGGTAAGGTCCAACTAGCGCTCTTCCGCTGAAGGCTCTGCTTGTGCCGGTTTCGGCTGGTCCACAACCCTCGAATTTTATAATGTTTTCCGCCGCAATGGCGTGGCCCACGGCCCTAGGCCGAAATAATGCGGTACTGAGTCAGCCGCTGTTGCGGGCCCGCCACGCGGGCCGCCTGTTGCGACCAATCATGTGCTTAGGGGTTTGACATATACGAATTTGAGGTCATAGATGATTGGAAATCAGATAAACGAGGGAGGCGGTCTTGAGTCAGAAAGATGACAGTGCGCGGGTAGCGACGGGCGCGAAGCGGGTAGCCGGCGCGTTGGGCCTGGCGCTTGCGGCCGCCTCGATTGCGGGGGTCACAGCGCCCGCCGCGCTGGCGCAGACCGCGCCGAGCGTCGAAAGCGCCAACTCGGATGAGATTGTCGTAACGGCGCAGCGACGCGAAGAGCGCTTGCAGGATGTGCCGATCTCGATCACGGCGCTTGGAACAGAGGCGCTCTCTGATGCGCACATAACCAACATAAACGAATTACGCGGCACGGTTCCGGGCTTGTCGGTCAGTAGTGGCGCGCAGTTCGGCGGCAGCGGCGTATTCTCTATGCGCGGTGTGTCCGGCCAACTTGTTGCGTTGGGGGCCTCTGGCGGCACGGCGTTCTATCTCGATGGCGTCTATCTGCCTGGCACCCTTGCGTCAGTGTTTTCCTTGGACGATGTCGAGCGCGTGGAAGTTTTGCGCGGCCCCCAGGGAACGCTCTATGGCCGCAACTCAACCGGCGGCGCCATCAACGTCATCACGCGCGAACCGAGCGATACACTGACTGGCGGAATCGACGCCAGTTATGGCGACTATAACAACACTCGCGTTGCTGGATCGATCAGCGGCCCGCTGGGCGGAGGGTTCTCAGGTGGATTCGCGGGCACCGTTGAGAACCGCGATAGCTTCTATACTAATGTTGTCACTGGCGTCGAAGGTCAGGAACACGAAGATCACAATGCCCGCGCCTCGCTGCGTTGGGAGAACGAGGCCGGCACATTCGATGCACGCCTCTCGGCTTATTATGCCGAAGCCACCGGCGCCGATTACTTCAAGAGGTTTGCCCTCGGCGCGCTGAATTACGGCACAGCCGGCGGTGGGCTGTTTACCAACGCCGTGGACACTTATGAAAGCGAGATTCCGCGTAGTGCAGAGCTTCGCGAAATCGTCAACCAGGGCGGCGGCCTGGTTATGAATTACGAATTGAGTCCGCAATGGACCCTGACTTCAATCACGGGGTTTCATAAGCTCAACGGCGACTTCGTGTTTGATAACGACGCGACAGCAGTTGCTTTTGCGATTGCTCTTTCGCAGAACGAAACGGAATCGTTCAGTCAAGAATTTCGTGGTGTATTCACCGGCGAACGCCTGCGCGCGGCGGTCGGGGCGAACCTCTATCACGAGGACGGAAGCTTCGCGTCGAGCATAAATATTCTCCCCTTGGCGAACCTCGCCTCCACGAGTTTCCACGAGCCTTACAGTACGTCGACGCTCGATGCTTACGCCGCCTTTGCACAAATTGAGTACGACGCAACAGATCGCCTTACCCTGATAGTGGGTGGGCGATACAATTACGAGACGCGCGATTACACAATCGACCTGACTGGGGCCATTCCCGCGCCGCCGCCGGGAAGCTCTGTCGCCGGCAATGATTCTGAAGGCAAGTTCTTGCCGAGCATCGGCGTCAATTACGACGTGTCGGAAGATGTGCTGCTCTACGCAAAGGTAAGTGAAGGCTATCTGTCTCCAGGCTTCAACTATTACGCCGGAAATCCGCCTCCCGCAGTGTTTACGGCGGAGAGTGTCCTATTCGACGCAGAAGACCTTTGGGCCTATGAAGTTGGGTTGAAGAGCCAGTATTTCGATCGGCAAGTGACATTGAACCTGGCGGCGTTCTACTCCGACTATAGCGACATCCAGGTCCGGACTGTTTTTGGAGCGGGTCAAGCCGTTACGAACAACGCCGAGGCAGCCACGATAATGGGTGTCGATGCCGAGGTGTCGTGGAACGTGACGGATGCTTTGACGATCTCCGCCAATGCGACCTATCAGGAAGCCACGTTCGACAAATTCTGCGAACCGACAGGCATTACGACCGGCAGCTGCCCGGTAGGTTCGTCAGACCGATCTGGCAACGATCTGCCCTTTGCGCCGTCCTGGGTGACGGGGGTTCGAGCCGATTATAGCGCCCCGATCACTTCGGCTCTGACGCTAAATACAAACCTCAGTTACTCGTATCAGTCGGGCGAGCATTTCACGACAGCGAACCTTCCTCTCGTGGCCAATGATGGCTGGACGAGAATTGACGCTCGTGTCGGCCTGCAATTGGAAAGCGGACCTGAGTTCTACATCTATGGCCGCAATCTGGCGGATGAGCGCTTTATCGGGGTTTCCGCCGCGATTGGCGGCAATTCCACCGGCGCGCTCAACGATCCGCGCACCTACGGCGCCGGCGTGAGATATCACTTCTAGCCAACTGGGCGCCTTTTCGGTTTGCGAGAGTGTGCGCGGTGCGACAGCGTCGCATCGTGCAACGCTTTGCAAGTCACGCGTCGCGGAAGCTCGGTACGGCGCGCGACGTTCCACCACTCGATAGAGAATGGGAGGAAAGCCATGACACCCGAAGAACGACTAGAGCACGTCAAAAAGCACTATGCGCTGAACGTTGCCCGCGACTACGCGGCAGCGGAACGGCTTCTGACCGACGATTTTTTCGTTACCGTGCCGCCGCCCATGCCGTTCGCAGGCACTTACCGGGGCAAGGGCGCCATGCGCGAGTTGATTCAAATCGTGACTGCGGCGGCAGAGGTGATCGAGATGAAGGTTGGCGGGATGACTGTCGGCGACGATTGCGCAGTCGTACTTGTGGAGTTCAATCTGGCAGGAAGTGGCGGCCAGCCGTTTCACGTCGCCGAACTGCTCCGGTTCCGAGAGAACCAGATTTGCGAGGTCCGTCCATATTATTTTGATCCTGCCCCAATGCTCGCCGCAGCCAAGGCGCGCGCGGGCAAAGCCTAGTGTGAGGGTTGATGCGCCGTTGGGCGGTCTTGCTCGGTTGCTTCATCGGCTTGGGCGTGTCCGTGCCCGCGATGCTGATGTTTCCCTTCGGCCTCTACATGGAGGCGATGACCGCGGAGTTTGGTTGGTCGCGAACCGCATTTGCCGCGACGCTCTCCGCCGTCGCGGTATGCAATATGATCGCCCTGCCATTGGCCGGCTACGCCGTGGATCGGTTCGGCCCGGTGCGGTGCATCCTGGTTGGATTGATCGGCGGTTGCCTCGCGTGTGCGGGGCTGGCGCTCGTCAAAACCTATCCGGCGTTCGTTGCCGTGAGCTGCCTCGCAACCGCATCGGGATGCCTGGCGGTGTATCCCGCCTATTTCAGCATCGTGCGCGGGTGGTTCGATAAGAACTTAGGTTTCGCGCTTGCCGTCGCCTCAGCCGGAGTGTCTGTCGGCGTGGCCGGATTTGCCTTTCTCATCAAGGCAAACATTGACGCGAACGGCTGGAGAAGCGCCTTCGTTACGGCCGCCGCCGTCGCGTTGACTGTCGGGTTGGCTGCCTTGTTCTTGCTGGTGCGCGAAAACCGGGGGGCGCTACCCGCGCCCGAGCAATCGAACGCAAAGGCCGAGGCGCCCCTCACCGGACAATCGCTTGGCCAAGCCATGCGCACAACGCATTTCTGGCTGTTCTCGATCGCCTTCGCTCTGGTGGTTTTTGCGGGCGCGGGACCAAACGCCCATCTTCCCTCGCTGGTAGGGGATTCGTCGGCCGCTTTCCTGGCGGCGATGGCCATGGGCTCGCTTTTCGGACGAATTGTTACCGGCCCGCTATTGGATCGCGCGCCGGTCTGGCTGGTTGCGATCCCTTTCTTCGCCGCACAAGCGCTCGGCATTTTCATGCTCTGGTATCAGGTGGCATGGGTCGTGCCCGCGGCTTTCCTCATGGGGACGGCCGTGGGCGCCGAACTCGACATGATGGGCTTTGTCATGGCGCGCCGCTTCGGCCGCTTGGCCTACGCGCGGATATTCGGCAGCTCTTTCGCCATCTCGCATATCGGACTGGTCGCCAGCCCGATCGTGATGGGCGCGATATTCGACGCCAGTCAGGCGTACGATCTCGCTCTGCTGACGTATCCAATCCTGCCGCTGATCGCCGCATTGCTCGTCGTGATCGCGAGCACGCAGAAATTTCTAGCCGCGAGCGTCGCTCCCTCCGCCCCGTAAGCGGTCGCGCCGATTATGGGACGGCGAGCGATTTCAGCGGCAGCTGAAGATAGGAAGCGTGGGCGCCGCCGGTGTGTACAACATGTTTGCCTCGGTTGCTGGACTGAACGTTCCCCATGCCGGGCATCACGCCGCCTAGCAGATGCTGGCCGCTGATCACAAGCCGCAGCTGATCGCCAGGCTTCAGCGCCAAGCCGACTGGGAACATGTCGATGTCCACGCAAACGATCTCCCCGGGCGCTAGCTTCTCGACGCGGTCGAAGCTGTGGACCGGGATGGAGTCCGTTGAGCGCGCCTCATCGAGATGGCGCATGGATACGCGCAGGCGCCCGTTGGACCCTTTATATTTCAGGATTGCCGCGCCGTTCTGGGTCAGCCCCTGCATTTGCGGGCCGTGATTGGGGACGTTGAACTGTTCGAGCCGTTCGCCCTTAGCATTCAGCTTTTCGAGCAACACGAACACATCCATATCGTCGGCGCCGTCCGCCTCGACCCAGAGGCGCACCTTGGGATAACCGACGAACGCCGTTGGCGAGTCGATGCGCACGGTGAAGGATGCGCGGCCTTCTTCGGTTTCGGCTTCGTAGCTGGCCTTGGCGCTGGCTCCAGGCGCCGCGGCGGTCAAAGAGGCGGACGCAGCATCCAGATAAAGTTTTACCGCGCTCACGTCCTCGGGCGGAAATTCTGTCGCTGGCAGGTTCAGGCGATCGCCGCCTTCGAGATCGAGCAGTGCGTAGCGCACGCGCGGGGTTTCCCGCCAGCCATTATCGATGCCCTTGAGGAAGTGATCGAAGAAGCGCAGCAAGTCTTTCTGGTTGGCCTCTTCGTAATAATCAGGCCATTCCATTGAATTGTGGATGCGCAGCCATTTCTGCTTGCTGGCCATGCTGCGCCAGCCGCGGAACGTTCCTGGCGTGTGGATCGAGTTTGAATAGCTTGCGACGACATAGGCCGGCACAGTGATGTTCTCGAATGCCGGAGTTTTCGACTCCCACAATGCGTCCCTCAGCGGGTGGCGCTCAGCCTCGGTGACGAGGTCCTCGCGGCGGTTCTTGCCGACGAAACTGCTGGCGAATTGCCGCGCAAAGGGGAGGTCGGGTATTCCCCCGCGCATGACGAGGTCGCGATAGATGTCGCTCATGCCTTCCCACGGCGCAATGGCGGCGAGGTGCGGCGGCTGCTCGGCTGCGCCGAACCATTGCGAGATCGCGAGATAGGAATTGCCGGTGGTTCCGACTTTGCCGTTGCACCAATCCCGGACGCCAAGCCATTCGATGAGGTCATAAAAATCCTCACCCTCCTGCCTGCTCCACACGCGTATGTCCCCGTCGGAATGATAGGCGCCGCGCGGGTCGGGATTGCAGACGGCATAACCATGGGCGCACCAGAAGGCCGGATCGGGGCCCTCGAACTTCATCAGACCGGATAATTTGCCGTTGTCGATCCCGAGCAGATCGAACAGACCGACATATTGCGGGGCATTGCCCCAACTCTTCCCGTACGGACTCCACGCGACAATCACCGGCGCCTTTTCGGCCCCCGCTGGGCGAAGCACATCGACATAGATCGTCACGCCGTCGCGCAGGGTGACGGCGATGTCCTTCTCGAGCACAATATCGACGGGCAACGGCTTAAAGCGCGGACTTACTTGGAAACCCGCCTGAAGGGTCCGCGTCCCTGGCTCGAAGCGGCTGAACAAGCCCTGCTTGGCTTCTTCATCGGGGAAGGCGGGGACGAGCACCGCTTGGTCTTCGCGCATGGGATTTTCCTCCAGTTTCTTATTTTAGCCTGTGATACCCAGTATGCCATTTGACCCAAGTCAAATCAAGTTTGACCATAAATCACTTTTGCGCTAGATGTTTTTCGCTGGCGTGAACGATTGGAATAAACGACGCGCGAACGAGGGCTAGCTCCGGCTAGGAAGTTTAATATGGATACAGCGGAAATGCGCGCCGGCTTGCGCCGGCTTGCCAAGGCGGTGGTGATTGTGACCACGCGGGACGCCGAGCAGCGCTATGCGATGGCGGCGACGGCGGTGAGCGAAGTCAGCATGGACCCGCCTTCAGTGCTCGTGTGCGTCAATAGGAACGCGGCGATCAATGCACCGCTCGCTGCTGGCGCGGATTTTTGCCTGAACATCCTGCACAGCTCACACGAAGCGATATCCGCCGATTGCGGCGGCAAAGAGCGGGGAGAGCAGCGCTTCAGCAAGGGCGCATGGGCAGGAAGCGGTTCGGAATTGCCCTATCTCGAAGACGCCCAGGCGCGCTTCATGTGCCGCAACGATCGCGCGATCGATTATGGCACCCATACGATCTATATCGGTGTAGTCCAAGAAGCGGTGACCTCCGGCGCGGTCGACCCATTGATCTACGTAGATGGCCGATACACCGTCGTGCGGCCGGCGGAAGCGCAGGATTCCGCGCGCCAGCTGGAATCCCTAATGTGGGCGCATCCGTCCGCGTTTGGGCTGGAGCTGTAGCCCGCTGGCTTCGGAGCGATCTCCCGGACGCTACGACCGAAGTAAAGTGGTTTCTGATCATAGTTGACATGCGATCATGTTGGTGTTAGCGCATATTCCGAGATCAGAGGCTCGCCGAAGAGCGAGCCCGGTTGGCGATAGGGAGCGCGTATGTCGGATTTCCTGCGAGAGCGCTGGCCAGTCGCCGCTTTTCGGGAAATCGGCGTGCGGCGTCCTCTAGTCCCATGGCGAGATTGACCGATCCGAGGGGAGGCGTGGTGCGCCGTCTCCTATCGATGATATTTGGAGGCGCGAGTCAGATGTCTGTGGCCAGCGCGGCCCAAGAACGGAGTGATGCCCTCACCGGTGTCCTTGCCGGCCCGATCTCAGGCCTCAAATTCCAGACGCCGACGCAAGCCGGCGTCACAAACGTCCGCGGTGAATTTAAGTACAGAGACGGAGAAACGGTCGCTTTCCTACTCGGCGCACTCGTCCTGGGAACTGTCAGGGGTGCGCCGCGAGTGAACTTGGCACAGCTTGTGCCCCGAGTAGGTGGAAACGTCGACAAGCTTCATGATCCGGCAGTGACCAATCTGGCGCGGCTGATCCAGAGCTTGGACCAGGACGGCGCCATCGAGACGGGCGTCACCATTGCACCGATCGTGCACGACCTCGTCGGCTCAACGATCATCAATTTCGGCCAGCCCGAAGCTGGCTTCGCCAGCGATCCGATGATCGCGGGCCTCCTGGAGAAGCTCAACGCAACTTCGAGCGTGTTCACGGCGAACACGCCCCGCACCTTGCGCGATGGCGCGGCGGCGCGAAATGAACTCCGGCGCAATATCCGCGGCATCGTAAAGATGACGGACGTCAAAGTCCCGTTGCGCGACGGCTCGTTTGTGTATGCGGACGTGCTCCGCCCGGCAGGCGATGGTCAGTTTCCAGTGGTCATGAGCAAGGGTTTCTACGGAAAGGCCTTCTACCACGAGTGCATCTGCAACGATGACGACGCGTTGGCCAAAGAGAAGTTGGAGGACCGCTTTTTCTCGGGCAACCCCGATGGGCTCCAATACGAAAATCACGAAAGCGTCGATACCTCGACCTGGGTGCCGAACGGCTATGTGTGCATCCGCGTGGACGCGCGCGGTGTTTGCAAGAGCCCCGGCGTGCAAGCCCCGTTCAGCGTGCAAGAGGCGGAGGATTATTACGATGCAATCGAGTGGGCGGGAACGCGGCCTTGGTCAAATGGCAATGTGGGCCTATGGGGCATGTCCTATCTGGCGATGGCGCAGCACAGTGTCGCCAGCCTGCAGCCGCCCCACTTGAAGGCGATGATCGCCCAAGGCACGGATTCCGACTTGTACAACGAAGCCGTTTATGGCGGCGGGCTCTTCGTCGAAGGGTTCTGGAATTGGTGGTGGAAGGTCTGGTCGGGCAACAATTTCTGCGGCGAGCGGCGTGAAACCGACTGGATGGCGCGCGTCTTGTCCACTCCCTTCAACGATCCGTCCGCCTATGGACCTCGCGGGTCGATCTTCATGAGCCCCGATATCGAGAAAGCCACTGCGCCGGTATGGATCGTCGGGCCTCAGATCGGCGCCGTGATCCACCAGCTCGGCAGCAGCGAGACCTTCACTCGCTCCACCGGCGCCAGAGCCAAGAAGTTCGACTTCATCGATGCATGGTTCTCCTATTGCTACGCGCCCTCGACCATCGCGGACCAAATGCGATTTTTCGATCACTGGCTCAAGGGCATCGACAATGGCGTGATGGATGGCCCGCCGGTTCGCATTCAGGTTCGCACCGGAAACGCTGCGTATTATATGTTGGAGGAGGGGGAGTGGCCGCTCGCGCGGACCAAGTATCGCCGCTGGTACCTGGACGCCGCACCATCCGATTGGAGGGGCGACGGGCTGCGCGCGGACTTCTTGCGCATTTCGCCTGCGCCTCCCGCTATTGACCGCAGCGCACGCTACGATGCCGAGATCGAACTCGGGAAGCCCATACCCGCGCCGCTGGGCCGCATCGGCGGAACGCCGCGTTGGCAGACCGGAATCTCGTTCGTGAGCGAGCCGCTTGAAGAAGAGATTGTGCTGATCGGCTATATGAAAGTCGGATTGTGGGTGTCATCCACGTGCAGCGATATGGATGTTTTCGTGTCCCTGCGCGTGTTCGACGAACACGACAAAGAGATACGCTACGATGCCGCGATCATGCCGGTTGATCCGATGCACGCCCACCCGGTAGGACACGGACAGCTGAAGGTATCGCATCGCAAGCTCGATGCGGCGCGATCGACGGAATATTGGCCGCACCACACCCACACTGAGGCGGATTATGCCCCGCTCGAAGGCGGGGAGGTCGTACCTATTGAAGTCGGGCTCAATCCCAGCACCGCATTGATTCCCAAGGGCAGCCGCCTGCGCGTTGACGTTCAGCCTTATTCTCCGGCGGGCTTGCCGGTTCGCTTCTATGACGAGAGCTACCATGCTGGCGCCAGTAACGCGGTGCACACCGGCCCGGGTTTTCCCAGCTTCATCCAGTTGCCGATCGTCCCAGCAAAGGAGAGATCGTCGGCATGATTATCAAATTGCACGCCCTCTCTTCGCTTGCCGTCGGCGGCGTGGGGTGGGCTTGAGAGTGTTGGAGATTGAATGATGTCGGGTGCTTCGAAGAAAAAGGCCAAGCTTGAATCCGTGCTCGGGAATGTTCGCGCGCTTGGCCCCGCGCTTCGTGAACGTGCGCTGCTGGCTGAACAGGAAGGCCGGATATCTCAGGACACCGTGAAGGATCTGGATAAGGCGGGCGTCTACAAGATCGGCACGCCCGCGGAGTATGGCGGGTATGAATTGCCAGTCGCCCAACAGCTCGACGTCATCGCCGAAGTCTCGAAGTGGGATGGTTCATGTGGATGGTCGGCGTGGGTCGGCGCCACGACGAATTGGATTCCGGTGCGGACGGGCAAGCGCGTCGTCGAGGAAGTCTATGGTCCAGATTGGACTGGCCCGCGCATAGCCGGCTCCAGCCATTTTCCCGCCTCGCGCGGTCGTGCGCGCCGCGCTGACGGGGGATGGATCGTCTCAGGCGGCCCGTGGACGTTCGCAAGCAACGCATTGTGGTCGCCATGGACCAATCTCGGTTGCATGGCCGAGGGCGAGAAGGGGACTTTCCTCGTTGCAGCCCAGGCGCCCGCGGAAGAATTGACGTTCCTGGACGATTGGCACGTAGCCGGCATGAAGGGCTCGGGAAGCAATTCTGTGAAGCTCATCAAGGATGAGCTGTTCGTGCCTGACTATCGATGCGTGCCGTTCACCGAAATCGTCGATGGGACCCATGATCACGGCTTGAAGGGTTCGATCTGGCAGGCGCCAACACTGGGATGGGCGTTCAGCACCATGACCGCGCTTTCAATCGGCATCGCCAAAGGCGCGCTGCAACGTTTCCTCGAGCGCTCGGCTGGGCGTCCCATTCGCGGCACGACCTACAAGGATCAGCTCCATGCGCCGATGACCCATTTGTTGCTGTCCGAGGTCCATTCCAAGATTCGCTCGGCGGAGTTGCTTGCGCGCGCGAACGCTGAGCAGACGGATCGTTACGGCGAGATGAGCGCGGCGGGAGAGCCGATTGATCCTCGCGAGATGCAGGAATTCAACGGTCGCGTGCTTGTGGAGACCGCTTACGCAGCAAGATGGTGCGCCGAGGCTATCGAGCTGTTGCAACGCAACTCAGGCTCAACCGCGATCATGGAATTTGAACCGATCCAGCGCGCATGGCGCGATGCGCGCGTGGTTACGCTCCACGGTGCGTTGAACCTGGAAGCGCTTTCGGAAAATTACGGCCGGCTCATGGCCGGCTTGGAGCCGCACCAATTCGGCGGCATCGCTGCGATCGACCGATTTGCGCCGAGCCCCGCGAAAGCAGCCGGATGATCAATGATCGATTCTAATTTTACCCTAGGGAGACGCAAACATGTCGGCACAGGACAAGGCTGAAATCATCGAGGCTTTGAACCTCTACGCCTTCGCGCTCGATTCGCATCAATTTGAACTCTTCGACCGGGTGTTTACCGATGACGTGCGGGCGGAGTTTGGACCCGCCGGCGCGGTGTGGTCGGGCTTGGCGAACCTGAAGCGTACGTTCCTGGAATTTCACGACACACTAACCAATCACATGCACCAGATGATGGGGCATGTTGTGCATGTGAACGGCGACAAGGCGAATTCGTTTACCTACGGCAATTGGCTGCTTGTGCGCGAGGGTGCCGAAGGCGGCTCGTCCTGGCTGGGGTCGGGCTGGTACGATGATGAACTCGTCCGCACGCCCAACGGCTGGCGTATTCGCGACCGCATCGCCAAGCTTGTGTCATGGAACGGAAATCCGCTCGTCCCCGTGCCCGTTCCCGAACATCATCCGGACATGGGGCTGAATGTGCTGAGCAAGTTCGCCGCGAGCGGCAAGATCAGGTTCTTTGAAGCGATCAAGGCGAAGTAAGAGCAAGGCGGCGTCATGCCCTTCGATGTGACGCCCTACGTCCACCCTGAACTCCAACACCTCGTTGCTGGCTTGGTGCAAATGGCCAGCGACTTCCCGCTGACGCTGGAGACCTTGCCTCAGCTCCGGGCGAGGGAGTCAGAAGTGACGGCGCCCGCGCAACTCACGCCGTCGTGGAGTGTGCGGACGATCCCGGGCGCTGTGGGCGCGCCTGACGTGCGGGTCGTCATTGTCGATCCCGGCGTCGTCGGGGCCGCGCCCCGGCCTGCGATCGTGCACATGCATGGCGGCGGGTTTGTCGGGGGAAGTCCCGAAATGAGCTTGTGGCACACACAGGAACTCGCGCGAGTTCTCAGGTGTGTCGTGGTTTCTACGGACTATCGCCGCGCTCCCGAAACGCCATTTCCAGGCGCGCTCGAAGATAATTACGCGGCGCTGAAGTGGCTTTATGGCTCCGCGGATGAACTCGCGGTGGATCGTGCGCGCATTGCGGTGGTTGGCGAGAGCGCTGGCGGCGGTCATGCCGCGATGTTGGCGATCGCCGCCCGCGATCGCGGCGAAGTGCCGATCGCTTTCCAAGCTCTGTCTTATCCGATGCTGGACGACCGAACCGGCAGGACAATCAACAAGCCCCTGCACATTGGCGCTGTTGGGTGGAATGAAGAGAGAAATCGGTTCAGCTGGAACTGTTTCTTGGGGGAGGCCGCTGGCTCGGTGAACGCACCCCATGGGGCTGTGCCTGCAAGGGTCGCCGATTTAAGGGGGCTGCCCGCAGCATGGATTGGCGTCGGCTCAATCGATCTCTTCGTCGACGAGGATATTGAGTACGCCAGACGGCTCATCGAAGCCGGCGTGCCGACCCGATTGAACGTCGTGCCGGGCGCGTTCCATTTGTTCGACGCGTTCGGAAACACCGGCATTGCACGAGATTTTCGCGCTGACATGATCGCCTCGCTCGGCGCCGCGCTAAAATCTGAAAGCGTCCCGTCCGGCCATGGCGCGGACACGTGCGCTTAGTTCATCCTCTTCGGTCGGACGTCATCTTTCCCTCAAGGGTATTGAACCAAAGGTGATTGGGTGCCTATAATGATTTCAAATCAGAAAGGCCGCATTCGGCTTCTGCCCGGGTCGTCGTGACCAAAATGGCCTCGGGCGCCGCCGTCGCAGCTGGGAGGAGGAGCGAGCATGCCGGGCTGGGAAGAAGGTGATTGGCGCAATACGGACCTGTGCAAGTTTGAGGAATCGAACCTCAAGAACAAGATGGGGCTCGAGTTTTACGACCTCTCTCACCCCTGGGGCTTGGGGCAGCCCTGCTGGCCGTACTTTGAAGATGTGAAGATCGAGCGTCTGCACGGCATGTCGAAATCCGGCGTGCTGACGCAACGGATCACAACGGTCATGCATTCGGGCACCCATATCGATGCGCCCGCGCACGTCGTGCCTGGTACGCCTTTCATGGATGAAGTGCCGCTGCCGTATTTTTTCGGCACCGGCGTGGTGGTTTCCATCCCGAAGAAGAAATGGGAAGTCATCACTGCTGAGGACCTTGAAAACGCGCGCCCGCAAATTCGCGAGGGCGACATCGCCATCGTCAACACCGGCTGGCACAAATATTACGGCGATAATCAGCACTATTACGGCTACTCGCCAGGCTTCTACAAGGAAGCCGGCGAGTGGTTCGTGAAGCGGAAAGTCAAGATGGTCGGCTCGGATACCCAGGCGCTCGATCATCCGCTCGGCACCGCCATCGGCCCGCATGGTCCGGGCGCGCCGCATGGGCTGTTGCCGCGCATCAACGAGGAATACAAGGAACTCACCGGCCGCGCGGTCATCGAGGACTTCCCGGAGTGGGAGCCCTGCCACAACGCGATTTTGTCCGCCGGGCATCTGCGGCTTCGAGAACATCGGCGGCGACATCGACAAGGTGACAGGCAAGCGCGTCACCTTCGCCGCTTTCCCCTGGCGCTGGAAGAAGGGCGATGGCTGCATCGTCCGGCTGGTCGCCATGCTCGATCCAGGCGGAAAGTTCCGCATCGAGACCGGCAAGGATTCCTGAACCAACAGTCTGAGAGCCCGCACGATGCAAATCACGCGCTTTTCCGAGGCCAAACGCTACGACGCGCCGAAGCATTTCGACGTGCGGGCGATGCGCCTGCAGGGCTTCGACATGAGCGACGCGAAGTTCGCCAGGGTCGGCGTGTCGCATTTCCTGCCCGGGGGCGGCGTCGAGATGGGCGCCGGCCCGACCGAGAAAATCTACGTGGTGCTCGAGGGCGAGATCACGATCATCGCTGAGCGACGGCAGCGAGCACGTCCTGCGCAAGCTCGATAGCTGTCTCATCGCGCCGAACGAAGCGCGCGCCGTTCGCATCGACGGCAACGACGTGGCCACCATGCTTGTGATCATGCCGCCACCCGAGGCCAAGCCATGACGCTGCCGAACATCGACACTAAGGGGCTGTTCGACGTGTCGGGCAAGTCCGCGATCGTCGTCGGCGCCACCGGCTCGTTCGGCAAGGTGGCGTGCGCGACGCTTGGCAACGCCGGCGCCAAGCTGGTGATCAGCGCGGGCAGCGAGAGCGATTTGGCTGAATTGTCGGGCGAGTTGTCGAAGGCCGACGTCGCAGAACGTAAGCATTGCGCGGCGGCCGAACACCGAAGCCGATTGCGAAGCGATCACGCGCAGGGCCGTCGACAGCGTACGGTGGGGTCGATATTCTGGTTGTTGCTTCTGGCATGAACCAGGTGTCGCCGATCGTCGATACGACCGCCGGAGCTGTTCCAAAAGATCATGCTGGCCAATGTCGAGGGGGCTTGGCTCATCGCGCGCGCGGTGGGCCGGCAGATGATCGCGCAGGGTCGCGGCGGCAAGGTCGTGTTCACCTCTTCGGCGCGCGGCAAGCTCGGGCATCCGGCGGGGTATTCCGCCTATTGCACCTCCAAATCGGCGATGGACGGCATGACCAAGGCGCTGGGCTGCGAGTGGGGCAAATACGGCATCACCGTCAACGCGATCGCGCCGACCGTGTTTCGTTCCCCGCTTACGGCATGGATGTTCGCCGACGACGAAAAAGCAAACAGCGTGCGCGAGGGTTTCCTTGCGCGCGTGCCGATCGGCAGGCTCGGAGAGCCGGAAGACCTGGCGGGCCCTTTGCTTTTCCTCTGCTCGCGCGCATCTGATTTTCACACCGGGCACATCATCTACGCCGACGGCGGCTATACGGCTGGGTGATGGCGCGGATCGCGGATCATCGGCGGCGGACTGATGGGCGCGGGCATTGCGCAGGTCTTCGCCGCTGCGCGCCACGACGTGGTGGTTTACGAGCCAGCGGACCAGCGTTCGCGAGAGCGTAAGAAACGCGCATCGAAGCGATTTCCGCAGTCCATCGGCGGCGATCTGCACCTAGCGGCGGCCGTCGTATGTGACTGCGTTCGCTTCGCGATGCAGTCGCGCGCGCGGAGTTCGTGACCGAGGCTGTCCCAGAGAAGTTGGAACTCAAGCGCGCGATATTTGCTGAGATCGAGGCTCTCGCGCCCGCGGACGCCATTCTCGCGAGCAATACCTCCGTTATCCCGATCACGCAGATCGCAGACGGACTGAAGACGGCGGAGCGTGTTCTGGGCACGCATTGGTGGAACCCGCCTTATCTCATTCCGCTCGTGGAGGTGATCCAGGCCGAGGCGACATCCGACGCCGCCATCGAATGGACGATGGCTTTGCTGACGAGCGTCGGAAAAAAGCCGGCGCATGTGAAAAAGGATGTGCCCGGCTTCGTCGCCAACCGGCTTCAGCATGCGCTCTGGCGCGAAGCCATCGCGATGGTCGCTGAAGGCATTTGCGATGCGCGCACGCTCGACGATTGCGTGAAGAACAGTTTCGGCCAGCGCCTCGCAGTGCTGGGGCCGCTTGAGAACGCCGATCTCGTCGGCCTCGACCTCACGCTCGACATCCATCGCACCATCATTCCGGAGCTTGATCGCAGCGCCGGCCCGCATCCTTTCCTTCAGGCGAAGGTGGCCGATGGCCATCTTGGGTTCAAAACAGGACAGGGCTTCCGAGATTGGACCGACGGACGAGATGCAGGCGCTGCGCGCGCGGCTCACCAGCCATCTCGTTCGAGCCCAACGCGAGAGGGGGAAAACATGAGCATCAGCAGTGCGGCAGGCGCCGCTGTCAAAAGCCGCGAGTTCGGCACCGTCTTGATCATGGCGCTGGGCTTTGGGCTGGTGGGCATCGATCGCTTTCTGATCTCGACGATGTTTCCCGTCATCGCCCGCGATCTGGACTTGAGCTATGGCGACATCGGCATCATCTCTGGCGTGCTGGCTTTCGCTTGGGGCGCGGCGGCCTTAGTCGCGGGGATTATTTCCGACCGCATCGGCCGCAAGATCGTGGTTGTTGTTTCGCTCGCCCTGTTTGGGATTCTGATCGGCCTGAGCGGACTAGCCGCCGGCTTGATCGGCCTTTGTCTTGTTCGCATTTTGATGGGCTTTGCCGACGGCGCGTTTGCGCCCGCTGGCATTTTGGAGACGCTCGCCGCGAGCCCGCCGCGACGCCACGGACGCAATATCGGCCTGCAGCAAATGACGCTGACGCTGTTTGGCCTCGGCCTTTGCCCGCTCATCGTGGCGGCGCTTCTGCACGTGATCGACTGGCGCCTAATCTTCGTGGTGTTTGCGCCGCCGGGGATCGTGCTGGCGATCGTCGCCTGGTATTATCTCCCGAAGCCGTCGCCGGCGCCGGTGCGTGCGGCGGATCGCACAACTCTGAGCGACATCAAAACAGCGCTGGGGATTCCTAATGTCCGCATCTCTGATGGGGTTCATGCTGTGCTGGCTGGTTTGCCTGATGACAACCAGCGCGCTTTTCCCGAGCTATCTCACCGACCATCTCAAGCTCGACTTGGGGCAGATGGGGATTGTGATGTCGTCGATAGGCCTTGGCGCTGCGGCGGGCACGCTGACCTTGCCGTGGCTGTCGGATTTCATTGGTCGAAAGCCGGTCATGCTGTTGGCGAGCGTGGGGGCGGCGGCGTCGCTCTGGGCGCTTTCTTCGATCGGGTCCGATGTCCAACTTCTGTTTTGGGCGCTGTTCTGCGTGCACTTCTTCAACAACGCCCTGATCACCCTCACGGTCGGTCCAATTTGCGCGGAATTGACGCCGGCGCATCTGGTGGGGACGGCAGCAGGTATCATCATCGCGACAGGAGAGTTCTTTGGCGGCGGCGTTGCTCCGGTTCTTGCCGGTTTTGTCGCGGAGACGTTCGGGATCGGGCACATCCTCTGGCTGCCGATGGCAGCCTTGATGGTCGGCTTTGTGCTCGCCCTCATGCTGAAGGAGACGCGCCCGCGACGACGGCTCGCGCCGGTGTGAGCCGCGCCAAATGTCCGCCACGCCCCTTGCGTCTGGCAAGGATAACTGATATACAATCGTAAGTGATACAAAATCAATAATGTAGGAGGAGGCTGCGAATACGGAGAGGTGGGAAGCCTGGGGCGGCGCCGAGCGCACCCCGTCAGATCTCCCTTCACCTGTTGAGCAGTCCATGTCGCGGAGCCTGATCAGTGGCGCGGTCCAATAACAAGGTCATCATAACCTGTGCGGTGACCGGCGGCATACATACGCCGACGCTATCGGATGGTCTGCCCTACACGCCGCAGCAGATCGCCGATCAGGCCATTGCAGCGGCAGAGGCGGGCGCCTCAATCCTTCATCTGCACGCGCGAAATCCGGAGGACGGCAGCCCTACCGGCGATCCGGACGTGTTCGCGCGCTTCCTGCCTGTCATCAAGCAAAGAACCGATGCGGTCATCAATCTCACCACGGGCGGCGCGCCCCACCTGTCGCCGGAGGAACGGCTAGCCGCAACGCTGCGCTTCAAGCCCGAGATGTGCTCGCTCAACATGGGCAGCATGAATTTCTCATTCCACGGCATGGGCGCCAAGGTCACGCAATGGAAGTTCCCTTGGGAGCAGTCCTACATCGCCGAGAGTGAAGCATTTATCTTCCGCAATACGTTCCGCGACATTGCGCGCGTGATCGAGCTTACGGCAGATCACGGAACGAAATACGAGCACGAATGCTACGATATCGGCCACCTCTACAATCTGGCCTATTTCCTCGACAAAGGGCTGCTGAAGCCGCCGCTCTTTATCCAAAGTGTCTTCGGCATATTGGGCGGCATCGGCGCCGACCCTGACAACGTCGTCTTCATGCGGCGTACTGCCGACCGGTTGTTCGGCGATCAATATGTATGGTCCGCGCTCGCGGCGGGCAAACAGCCAAATGGCGATCATTAGTCAGGCAGCTATGTTGGGCGGCAACGTCCGCGTTGGACTGGAGGATAGCCTCTACATCGACCGCGGCAGGCTCGCAGAATCAAACGCCCAGCAGGTGCTCAAGATTCGGCGAATACTCGAAGAGTTTGGCCTTGAGCCGGCCGACGCCGACCGAGGCGCGCCAGATGTTGGGGCTCAAGGGGCAGGATTTGGTGGAGTTTTGAACTTCGGAACGGGATCAGGCGAATGGCGAAGATGAAGGCTCTCCTTGTCATCGACGGCGCAGCGACGCCGGCGACTGGCGATCGGTGCTTCGAGTGCAAGGATCCGATAGAGGGTCGTGTCGTCACGACCGCCGCTGCGGCCTCTGCCCAAGACGGCGTGCGCGCGGTTGAGTCCTGCGCTGCGGCTTTGCCTGGATGGGCCGCGACAGCACCCGCCGCTCGTCGCGACATCCTGTTGAATGCGGCCAGCTTGGTTGAAGCGCGTGGCGATCAACTCAAGGACATGATGGTCGCCGAAACCGGCGCCACACACGCCTGGGCTGGGTTCAACGCGCACCTGGCCTCTGGCATGTTGAAAGAGGCGGCGAGCTTAACCACGCAGATCAAAGGCGAAATCATCCCCGCCAACAAGCCCGGCATGTTCTCGATGGCGATCCGGCGCCCGGCGGGCGTTGTCTTGTCGATCGCGCCGTGGAACGCGCCAATCATCCTCGCGGTTCGCTCGTTCTGCACGGCTTTGGCGTGCGGCAACACGGTGGTGATGAAATCATCGGAGGCGTCGCCGGGGACGCAATTTCTGCTGACGCAGATCATGTCGGAGGCCGGGCTGCCGCCTGGCGTCCTCAATCTCATTTCCAATGCCCCGGGCGAGGCCGGTCCGCTGGTGGAAGCGATGATCGCACATCCGGCTGTGCGCCGCGTCAATTTCACCGGCTCTACCCGCACCGGAAAAATCGTGGCCGAGGTCGCCGCTCGCTACCTGAAGCCGGCGCTGCTTGAACTGGGCGGCCAGGCGCCGCTCATCGTGCTGAAGGATGCCGACATCGACAACGCCGTTCGCGCCGCGGCTTTTGGCGCTTTCATGCATCAAGGCCAGATATGCATGTCGACCGAGCGCGTCGTGGTGGACCGCAGCATCGCCGATGAATTTGCCGGGAAGCTGGCGTCAAAAGCATCGACGCTTGTCGCGGGCCCGCCTGCCGCGAGCAATGCGCCACTCGGGGCCATGATCAGCGGTGCGTCAGCCCAGCGCGTTCGTGGGTTGATCAACGACGCAGTCAAGAAGGGTGCGAAGCTGCTGACTGGAGGCCTGGTAGAGGGGCCATTCATGAACGCAGCCGTTCTCGATCATGTGACGCCTGACATGGAGATTTATCAGGACGAGTCGTTCGGACCGGTCGTCACTGTGGTTCGCGTTGACAGCGTCGAGGACGCGATCCGCGTTGCCAACGATACCAAATATGGACTTTCGTCGGCGATCTTTAGCCGGGACGTGAAACTGGCGATCGAGGTCGCCAACAGGCTCGACTTCGGCTGCTGCCATATCAACGGACCGACCGTCTACGACGAAGCTCAAATGCCGCTCGGCGGGATGAAGGCGAGTGGATACGGGCGCTTCGGCGGTCTGCCCGGCGTGCACGAATTTACGGAAGTTCAGTGGCTGACGATCGAGGACCCGAACCAGCATTACCCGATTTGATCAGGGCGCGGCCGTTTAGGGGGCCGGCGCCACACTGAACTCATGAGGAACGACGGAGAGAAACTTGTCGAGCACCTATGATGTCGTCGTGATTGGCTCCGGCCACAATGGCCTGACGACGGCCGCCTATCTCGCCAAGGCGGGCCAGAAGGTTCTGATCCTGGAGAAGAACGATTGGTACGGCGGCGGCGTCGTCACGCAGGAAATCCTGGCGCCTGGGTTCAAGTTCGATTTGCACTCGTCCTTGCACGTCAACATCCAGGCCAATCCGCTGATCCGTAACGACGAGCTTGGCCTCGTCTCCAAGTATGGCCTGAAATATCTTCACCCCGACGGCGTCTATTCGACGATGTTCGAGGATGGAACCTCGCTGATCACCTTCAAGGATGTCGGCAAGACCTGCGAGAACATCGCAAATATATCGCCGCGCGACGCGGATGCCTATCGGCGCTTCGCCGAGATGAGCATGAAGATCATCCCGCTGGTGACGCAGAGCCTGTTTACGCCCGCGCCGATGCAGGGGCCGTTCTACGCTTTGCTCGACCAGAGCATCGAGGGACAGGAGATGTTCCGGGCTCTGCAGATGAGCAAGCTCGATATTTGCCGCGAATGGTTCGAGAGCGACAAGCTGATCATCCACCTGTTGAAATTCGCGGCCGAGACGCTGACGGCTCCGGAGGACAAGGGAACAGGCTTCGTGCTCTACACCATGCCCGGCATGGTGCACACCTATCCGATCGGCGTTCCGGTCGGCGGCTCCGGCGCGCTCGTCGAGGCGCTGATCCGCTGTCTCGATTCCTACGGCGCCGATTTCCGCATGGAAACCGAAGTCACCAAGGTGTTGGTGGAGAGCGGCCGCGCGGCGGGTGTGCGTCTCGCCAATGGCGAAGAAATTCGCGCACGCAATGCGGTGATCGGCCAGATCCACCCCTGGCTTCTCGACAAGTTGATCGACGGCCTGGATTCCGGCGTCGCCGCGCGGGCCAAGCGTGTGCAGACGGGCAGTTTTGCGATCATGCCGCAGCACTATGCGTTGAACGAGCCGCCGATCTACAAGGCCGGGGCCGAAGCGGGGCGTGTGATCCTTGCAAATTACGCGCCGCCAACGCTCGAACGCTTCCTGCGTATTTTCGATAACTTCCGCTATGGCGACATGTGGGGCGAGGGATCGACGGACTGCATCATGGCTTCCCACATGCAGTGCCAGTTCGATGCAACGCAATGCCCACCGGGCAAGGCCGCGATCACGGTCTACGGTTTCGGACCCTTCGATCTGCGCGGCGGCGCACACACCTGGGACGAGCGCCAACACGAAGTGGCCGACTGGCTGCTTGAAAGATATCGCGAGTACACGACCAACATCACCGACGCGAACATTATCGGCCGCCGTTTCGACACGCCGCTCGAAATCTCGCGCCATTCACCGATGTTCCAGAAAGGCGATGTCAGCGGCGCCGGCGAGTTTCTGCATCAAATTGGGGGGCACCGCCCCAATCCCGAACTAGCCAAGCTCAAAGTCCCGGGGATCGATCGCCTCTATCTCACGGGAACGGCGATCAATGTCTCAAGCGTCAGCGGCGCGGGCCGTGCGACGGCGATGAAGGCGTGCCAGGATCTCAAGATCAATTTCGACAAGCTGCTGGGCTAAGATGAAGATTTTCACGCCCGAAGGATCAGAACTCATCACCGTGACCGCAGTTGAGCCATTTGAAAACGGTATCGCGATTTCAGGCACGATCATGGGGGCGATGCCGATGAAAGGCGTTCTGCGGCCTGCCGAAATGCGCGCGGGCGTCAAGTTCGCGAGCTTGAAGCTTATTTTCACTTTGCTTGCGATGCTGTTCAGAAAATAGGGGAGGAGCGGCCGTGCTGTTCCAGCTCCCGCGCACGTATCTGGGGATCGGCGCGATCAAGCACCTCGCGCTGGAATTGCGATCGCTTGGCAGCTTCAGGCCGCTTATCGTCTCTGACCTGGGCTTGATGGCCATCGGCATCGTCGATCGTGTCGCGAGCGCGCTCGAAGATTGTGTGACCTTCGCGGAGGTGCATTCCAATCCTGTTTTCAGGGATGCTGAGGAGGCGGCCAACCTCTATCGCAACGAGAAGTGTGATGCGATCGTCGCGCTAGGCGGCGGCTCGGTGATCGATGCGGCCAAGTTCACAGGAATCCTGGTTTCAAACGGCGGCGGAGTGGCCGATTATGTCGGTCCAAGCAACATTGAGTGTGCGCTGCCGCCACTGATCGCGATCCCCACTACGGCGGGCACAGGCAGCGAGTGTTCGCCCGACGCTGGCATTCATCCCGATGAGACGACGTCAAGCGTCGGCACGACCAACGCGAAAATAGTCCCCGCAATTGCCATTCTCGATCCAGAGCTGACGCTCACGCTGCCGCCGAGGCTGACCGCGGCGACCGGAATTGACGCGCTTTCCCATTGCGTAGAAGGGTTGCTTTCGTTGGGCGATTCTCCGTTCGTTGAAGCGTTCGCCATGGACGGCGTGAGGCGCACCGTGCGTTGGCTCCCACGCGCTGTCGTCGCTGGCGATGACATTGAGGCGCGTTTGAATATGCAAGCGGCGGCGTATGCTGGCGGGGTCGCTATCGGCAAAGGGCTCGGGCCAGCGCACGCAATGGCAATTAGCTGCAGCGATGAGGGGCTGCACCACGGCGTTCTCAGCGGCATCGGTCTCTTGGCGACGCTTGAACTGGTTCTTCCGCACGCAGGCGCGCGCGCGGACGATCTCGCGGCGGCCCTCGGGCTGACAGCGCCGGATGCGATCAAGCCGTGCATCGAGGCGTTGATGAAGAATGTTGGCCTTCCATGCAGCCTGCGCGAAGCAGGCTATGTGGCGCGCGATCTGGACGCACTCGCTGAGGCTGCGCGCGTAAGTCACTTCAATTGCTCGAGCCGATACTGGCCGAGTGCCGCTGAATATCACACCGCGCTTGCCGCGCAGCTGGCCTGACGCATTGCGTTGAGCACAAAGAGAGGGCGCTATGAAACTCACCCGCATTGCAACCGAAGAAGCCTTCGTCACCGACGAGATCGCACGTGAATGGGCGAAGGTGGCTTCCGGCCCGAATTGTGAGCCTGGGTTCCGTAAGATGTGCGAGTCCATTCTCGCCGAAACACCCGGCAACAAACTCCTGCACTCGCGCTTGGCCGACATCGGCGCGGGGCGCATTGCGCACATGGACGAGATTGGCATCGACATGCAGGTGCTGTCCTTGACTTCGCCGGGAGTGCAGGTGTTTGCGCCTGATCTCGCCACGCGCCTCGCGGCGGACGCGAACGACCAATTGGCGGAAGCCGTGCGTGCTCGTCCTTCACGGTTTGCCGGGCTTGGCGCTATCGCGCCGCAAGATCCCAAGGCGGCTGCGAAGGAAATCGGCCGTGCGCGCTCGCTGGGTTTGTGTGGGCTGATCGTCAACTCTCATACCATGGGCGAGTATCTCGACCTGCCGAAATTCGCGCCGATTTTCGAGGCAGCGGAAGGTGAGAAGCTGCCGATCTATCTGCATCCGCGCGAGCCGTCGCCTTCGATGGTTACGCCCTATCTGGATTATGGTCTCTATTTTGCCGGTTGGGGTTTTGCGGCGGAGACGGGCTTGCATGCGATGCGGCTGATCATGTCGGGCGTCTTTGATCGTTGGCCCGGGCTGATGATCGTGCTCGGCCATATGGGGGAGGGCATTCCGTTCTGGCTGCAGCGGATCGACAATCGCTATTTGCTGCAGGTCAAGATCGACGCCGTGCCAAAGATGCGGCTTCTGCCGAGCGAATATTTCCTGAGAAATTTCGTCATCACAACGGCGGGCGTGACCGCGCCGCCGGCGCTTCGTCTGGCGATCGATGTGCTGGGCGTGGAACGGATCTTGTTTGCTGCAGACTATCCTTACGAGGACGACGCGGAAGCGTGCGCATGCCTAGACATCAATGGAATTGAGCGAAGAACACAAGCGAATGATCTACGCCGACAATGCGAAACGAGTTTTCGGCTTGGGGTAATGTGTACAAGGGCCCGGCTGTCCCGGGCTCTTCGCAAAAGGGAGCACAAATGAGCCTACGTCTATACGCCTGCCCGCCGGCTTGCTCGATTGTGTCTCACATCGCGCTTGAATGGATCGGGCAGCCATACAATGTTGAGTATGTCGAGCTGGCCAAAGGGCAGCAGCGATCTCCTGAATATCTTGCGGTCAATCCACGCGGCAAGGTGCCGGCGCTCGCGACTGATTCCGGTGTGATCACTGAGAATTTGGCGATCCTGTGCTGGCTTTCTCGCCGCTATCCCGATGTAAACCTCCTGCCCGAACTAGGAACAGAGCACGGCCTCAAGGCGCTCAGCGACCTGGCTTGGTTCGCGTCCGGCATCCATCCCCTGATTACGCGGATGGCGCGGCCCGACCTTTTCGTGGAAAATTCCGATTGCGTCGGCAATCTCCGTCAGCTGGCGAGCGTTGCGCTGGCGAAGGAGTTTGCGCTCTTGGATGCGCGCCTTGCGGGGCGAGACTGGTGGCTCGATGAGCGCTCTGGCGCCGACGCCTACGTGGTTTGGCTGTGGGCGCGTGCTGGCGATACGAGCTTCGATCTTTCCCCTTATGCCAATGTGGCCGCGCACGTTCGCCGTGTGATCACAACGCCCGGCGCCCGGCGCGCTATCGAACAGGAGCGAGCTTTTAGGCCCAGCTGGGAAAAGCTGGCGCTGGCCTGAGTGATAGGCGCACCGCCCCGACGCCGGCGCGGTTCTATTTGCCCGCGACAATGCGGAGCGTAAATTCGCCGTTGGGGCCGGGCACCGTCCAGGTATCGCCGACCTGTTTGCCCTCCGGCAGCTTGAACGATCGTGGCGGGCCACTTGCCGGCGTCAGGCGGAGGCCCTCGTCGGTGTTGGCCCACGCCCCGTTCGTGGTCGAGCCGCCCGCGGTCATCGTGTACGAGCCGTCGGCGGCATAATGATATTGCGCCTCCTTTCCGTCGGGCATGCGAACCACGACGGTGTTGCCAAAGAAGCTCTCGAGCGTTCCCATCCGGCGTCCACCTTATCTTGCGCCAGCGGCGCTGGGGGCGGTTTATCGATCCGAAAACGAAAGCGCAATCGTATTTGACTCAAAATCACTTTCTTACTAGGGTCCGGTCGCGATTAGTGCCTGTTCGAGCATTCCGAGTGCGAGACGAAAGGAACGCGGCGATGAGTGGTAACAGCAACCAGACCGGCCGGGAAAAGCTCCCGTTTGAGGTCAAGACGGTGGAGGATTTCTACCGGTTGCGCGAGATCTGGAGCGAGGGAACTAAGACCCCAAAGGTCCTTGCGAGTTCGGCGGAGGCGCCGTCGCTCGATTTTCCCGGGCAGGATACGAGGCTGTTGCTGAGCGGCGAAGAATCCGCCGGCTACATGGCGATTTTCGAACTGACGATTCACCCCGGGTTCGGCGCGCCGAACCATCATCAGCGCAACGAAGACGAATTTTGGTACGTCCTCGAAGGCGAGATCGACATCACCATCGACGATCAATCCCGCGTCGTAAAAGCCGGCGCCTCGGCCTATGCGCCGAAAGGCTGCAAGCATTCGTTCTTCAATAGCGGCGACAAGCCGGTGCGGATGCTGACGATGAATGGGCCGGCTGGCCATGAGCGTTTCTTCGAGGCGCTGAATGCGGCTTCGCAAGTGGACGATCGCCGCCCCATCATGGAAGCCCACGATGTCGTGTTCCATGAGAAGGTCGTGTTCGACAATTAGGAGGCGCGCGAAAAAATGATGCGCGCTTTCCGCGTCCGCGCTTTTGACGCGCCTCCAACGCTCGAAGCGGCTGAGATACCGAAGCCCGCCGCGGGCGAAGTGCTGGTACGGATGAGCCGGGCCGCGCTCAATCCGCTCGACCTCCGCGTCGCCTCCGGCCATATCGCCGCCAATGCTCTCTTGCCGCGCACCTTGGGGGTCGAGGGTGTAGGTTTTGTCGATGGCCGCCCCGCCGTGGTGCACGGCGCGGGCTTGGGGATCGCACGCGACGGCACGCTGGCCGAATGGGTCGCCGCACCTGAAAGCGCGATCTTTGCAATCCCTGAAAGTATGCCGCTCGACTTAGCCGCCGCATGCGGCAATGTGGGCGCGACCGCAGTTCGCATTGCCGAGTTTGCGGAACCGATCGCCGGCCAGCGCGCGCTTGTGCTTGGCGCGAGCGGCGCTGTGGGACGCGCGGTTTGCTCGCTCCTGCACGAGGCCGGCATTGAGGTGTTGGCGCAAATTCGCCGTGCAGCGGATGCCGATCTGCTTGAAGGGCTCGCGTTTCGATGCCTCGTCATCGAGGACGCAGCAGGCTTGGCGGACGCGCTTCGCGGCCGCCCAGTCGATATGGTCGTGGATTCTCTGTCAGGCGGATGGACCGGACGCGCCGTCGAAGCATTGTCTCATGGCGGCAGGCTCGTTGTGTTCGGCGTGAGCGCGGGTCCTGTGGCGGAGATAAATATGCTCCACTTCTATCGGCGTGGCGCGGTCATGCGTGGCTATGCTGGCGCCATGGAGCCGCAGCCGCGCCTGCGCGAGGCGGTGTCGCGCGCGCTCAGCGCGGCGGCGGAGGGCAAACTGAAAATCGCGATCGGCGTGCGGGCGCCGCTTGCGGATTGTGGGCAAGCATGGGGTCTGTTGCAGAACAGCCCCAAGGGCAAAGTGTTGGTTGAGATCGCGGTCTGAACGCGGTCGCGTGCTGTTATATCGAAAGGTTAGGCAATGAGTGACGAATATCTGCGCGAGGGCCAATTTTGGGTCAGCCCGTACAATCATAAGCCGGAGGTGAAAGCGACGCGCAGCCTTCCCGCGAAAGTGCAGGTGCACGACGCGACCTTGCGCGACGGCGAGCAGACCCCGGGCGTGGTGATGAGTGTCGCCGACAAGATCGCCATCGCCGAAAAAATGGACGAAGCCGGCGTTGACCGCATCGAGGGCGGCTTCCCGGCTGTGTCGGAGGACGATTTCCAGGCGATGAAAGCGCTCGCATCGCGCGGGCTCAAAGCCAAGATTTTCACCTTCGCACGCGCCATGCGCGCCGATGTCGATAAGGCCCTAGAGTGCGGCGCGGATGGCATCGTCGTCGAAGTTCCGATCGGCTATCCGAAGCTCAAATATCAGTTCAACTGGACCTGGGAAGACGTGCTGAAGAAGAGCGTGGACGTGATCCGGTACGCCACCGAGCGCGGCCTTTACGTCAACTACTTCCCCTATGACACCACGCGCGCGCGCGAGGAGGATTTGGACAATCTCCTCACGCGCCTGATGCAGGAGGCGCCGCCCCATTCGGTGGGCGTGGTCGACACCATGGGATGCGGATTGCCCGAGGCGATCAAATACATGGTGCGGCGGGTGAAAGCGCTCACCAAGTTGCCTGTCGAAGTGCACACGCACAATGATTTTGGCATGGCGGTCGCGACCGAGTTCGCTGGTATGGAAGCTGGCGCGGAAGTTCTGCACGGCTGCTTCAACGGCCTGGGCGAGCGAACTGGCAATGCCGCGACGGAAGAATTGATGGTCGGCTCGCAAGTGCTCTACGGCTATGATTGCGGCTACGATCTCGCCAAATTGCCGGAGGTTGGCGCATTGGTTTCGCGCATCACCGGAATACCTATCGCCCGCAACAAGCCGATCCTCGGTTCGATGAATTTCACCCGCAAGTTCGGCTTGGGCGTGGATCTCGTCATCAAACAGCCGCTCGCGATGTTTGCGACGCACCCCGCGCTCACCGGCCGCGAAGGCGAGATTGTTCTGGGCAAGAAGAGTGGGCGCGCCTCTATCGGCTACAACCTTGAGCGGATTGGGCTTACGGCGAGCGATGCTCAGGTTGATGAGATGCTGCAGCAGGTGAAGAAGCTCAGCATCGAGAAGCGCGGGCTGGTTTCTGAGGATGAATTCCTGCGGATCGTCGAACAAGTGCGCGGAGCGCTGTCGACTGAGGCGGCCGAATGAGCGAACGCCTGCTGTCGGAACTCGAGGTTCTACGCGTCATCTATGACTTCACTGCCGCGTTCGACGCAAAGGACGCGGATGGCATGGTGCGGCGCTTCAGCGAAGACGGGTGTTGGCATCGCCATACCGGGCCGGTGCGCGGGCATGAGGGCGTGCGTGAATTGATGCGCAGCCTTCCCGCCGGTTTTTTCTGCCGTCATCTGATCACGAATGCGCGCGTGGACTTCGTCTCCGAGACTGAGGCGCGCTGCCATTCCTACCTTGCGGTCTATCGGCTCGAGCTGCCGAAAGCACCGGAAACATTCCCGATCAATTTCGAGAACACCGCGCACCATGTGGGCCAGCTCGCCGATCGCGTCGTCCGCGATGGCGGCGTTTGGAAGCTCGCGGAGCGGCGCGCCGCGATCGAACTCCACGGCGTTTGAGCATAGGTCCAGCCGCCATTATTGCCGCGCGCGCCATTCCAAATATTCCGCCATCGACGTCACCCGATTACTCACGCTCCCGACGCGCTCGATGCTCACGTCAACGGCATCGCCTGGTTTGAGAAACCATTGCGGGGTGCGGCCCAAGCCGACGCCGGACGGCGTTCCAGTCGCGATGACATCGCCTGGGCGCAGCATGTTGATCTCGGAGATGTAGGACACGATCCGGGCGATCCCAAAGATCATCTGTTTAGTTGACGCGCTCTGGACGATTTCGCCGTTGACGCGCGTCTCCAGCCTGAACCCGGCATCGATGTTTCCAACCGCATCGGCGGTGACCAGTGCGCCGATGGGGCCGCTGCCGGGGGCGTTTTTGCCAAGCGTGTATTGGGTGGTGTGGCGCTGATAGGTGCGCGCGCTGATGTCGTTGAACGGCGCATAGGCAAAAACGTGGGCGAGTGCTTCGGACTCGGTCACCCGAAAAGCCGGCTTGCCAATGACGACCGCCAGTTCGCCCTCCCAATCGAGCTTCTCCTCAACCGCCGGAATCGGCGCGCCATCGACGGAGAGCGTGTCGAAATAGCGCCCGAAGATCATCGGATATTGCGGCGCTTGGAAACCGATTTCGGCGATATGCTCTGAGTAGTTGAGGCCGACGCAAAGGACCTTCGCATTCGCCGGAACAGGAGGCGCCAAACGGACACCCGTGAGGTTGAAGGATTTCTCTGGCTGTTCGCCGCCAACGGCCAGCCAGCGCGCAATATCGGAGTAAAACTCTTCAACACGGCAGAGGTGTGAGAGGCGGCCATGTCCGCCGACCACCGCAATCGAGGGCCCAAGTTCACCGACATATCCAGTAAGCCGCATATCTTCGATTCCTCCGACCTTTGCCCGCCGCGCATCAGTCGCCCTGCATCTGCCCGGGCATGCTGGATCGCTCGTTGAAGACGCCGAAGATCGGGTCCCATTCATGGACAATCATGTTCTCTATCAAACCTGCAATCGCAAAAGGATCGCTCGAGATTAGGTCATTGAGAGCCGCTCGATCGGGCGCAGACACAATCAGCAGCGCGGCCTGTTGAGGGACATCGCTGAACGGGCCCGACGCGATCAGCGACCCATCCTTCAAGCGATCCTGTAGCCAAGCGATGTGCGGTACGAGATGTTGGCGCCATCCGGTTTCGTCGGGGTGTTCGTAGGTGATGGCGTAGAGCGGCATGATGCAGTCGGTTAACGCGCGAGCCCGAAATTGTGGCGGAGCGCAATAGCTATCCTGGCTTGGGCTTGAAGGCAATGTATGATATGGTCACTAGGTGACCGCGGGTGCTTCGCGCGTTAGGCGTGCCCAGATTTGGATAATTCTACTTATGTCAACGCAGGCCGCCACAGAATTTGAGCTGCCATGAGGACCCCAAAAAAACCGACGCCGCCTCCGACCGCTGAAGTCGAAAAGCCTCGCCGACGCCGGGTCAAGATCGCCGACGAGATCATAGAATCGATGCGTCAGGATATCGTGACGGGCCGGCTGGCGCATGGCGAACGCCTTCCCAGCGAGAAGGAATTATCCGACCGCTATGGCGTCAGCCAGCCAACGGTGCGAGAGGCGATCCGGGCGCTTGAGACGCTTGGCCTGATCGAGGTCTTTCACGGCAACGGGTCGTTCGTGCGCAGCGAGGGGGATTACGCGCTGGCCTCCGCGCTGCAAACACTCGTGCAACTCAAGTGCGTGAACGTCATGGAGGTGCTTGATGTTCGCCACGTGTTGGGACGTTTTTCGATCGAGGCCGCCGCGTCCAACGCCACCGACGAAGATATCGCCGCCATTGCCCAGGCTTGCGCCAGCTTTGAGCGGCTAGACCAGGTCAAGGAGGTCGAGCAGGTCATTGCCCACATAGTCGACTTTCAGCGGGCGGTGTCGGCGGCTTCGCACAGCCCGCTGTTGCACTCCCTGGAAGCTTTCTTGCTTGCCTTGCTGACCGAAGTGCAGGTCAAATCGCTGACCGGGCGCGGCGCCCGCTTTTGGCGTGCGCGGGCGATGGAGTTTCAGCCGCACCGGAAAGCAATTCTGGAGGGACTGCGCTCTGGCGACCCACTTGTGGCGCGCAGGGTCATGGATCGTTATTTCAAAGCGCAGCGTGAGCGCTTTGAACGGGACGAAAACCTGCGAACGCTTAACCTTTCAAATCCCAACTTGATCAACGCAGTGTCGAGCATGGTGCGGCAATTCAAGGTTTGAGGCCGACCCGGTCGAACAAGAAGATCCAATGACTTTCCAGAAGGAGTTCGGCATGTCGCACCGCCCCAAGCCGCTTAAATCCGCACCCGAAGAACTCCAGCAGCTGTTTGGCGCGCTGCAGCAGATCGCGGGCTTTCTGCCCAACAGCGCGCTGATCATGGCCAAGCGTCCGGGCTTGCTCAAAAGCTTCGTGGCGTTGGGGAGCTACATCAACGGCCCCGACCTCAGCATTGAGCGGGGTCTACGCCAAATGATCGGCTATATGAGCAGCTACGGCTCGGGATGCGCCTATTGCCAGGCGCACACCTCGCACGGCGCGGAACAAGCCGGGATTGATGCGGAGAAGGTCGCCAATCTGTGGCAATTCGAGACCAGCGAGCTGTTTGATACGCGCGAGCGCGCGGCGCTGTCGTTTGCGTTCGCGGCCGGTCAGACGCCGAATGCGGTGGAGGACGCGCATTATCGAGAACTCGCCAAGCATTTCAGCGAGGAGCAAATTCTGGACATTGTCGCAATCATCGCGCTGTTTGGATTTCTCAATCGCTGGAACGATACATTGGGGACCCCGCTCGAGGCCAAACCAAGCGGCTTCGCGCGCGAGCGTCTCGACGCCAGCGGCTGGCGCGTCGGCAAACACGGTGATTGAGGCGCGTCGTTTGCCGGCCCGACGCGTTATTAATCATTGTACGCATCGGCGAACTGCTCGCGAAGTTCTGCCTTTTGCACTTTTCCCATGGTGTTGCGCGGGAGTTGATCGACCCAGAAGAAGCGGCGCGGGTGCTTGAAACGCGCCAACGACGCCGATAGCGCCGCGATGATAGCTTCATCCGGCACAGGCTCGCCGCGCGGCGCGAGAATAGCGACCACGCCTTCGCCCATTTCCTTGTGCGGCGCACCGATAACAGCGGATTCCGCGATGCCGGGGACGCCGTCGAGGACTTCTTCGATCTCCTTCGGATAAATATTGTACCCGCCGGAAATAATGAGATCCTTGGCGCGCCCAACGATGGTCACGCGTCCGGTGCTATCCATGACGCCATTGTCGCCGGTGATGAAGTAACCGTCCGAACGAAATTCCGAGGCGGTCTTCTCTGGCATGCGCCAATAGCCCTTGAACAAGCTGGGTCCCCTGATTTCGATAACGCCGATTTCGGCGCGCGGTACTTCGCGGCCTTCGCCATCGGCGACGCGCACATCATAGCCGGGAAGCGCATATCCCACTGTTCCGGCGATGCGTTCACCGTCCAGTGGGTTGGACGTGATCATCAAGGCTTCCGACATGCCGTAGCGCTCAAGAATTCTGTGTCCGGTTTGCGCCGTCCAGGCGTCGGACGCCTGCTGGGTCAGCGGCGCTGAGCCGGAAATGAACACGCGGATGGTCCGGCAATCATCTGGACCGAAGCCCGGCAGCGCTACGAGCCGCGAATAGAATGTCGGAACTCCCATCAGCACCGTCGCTTCGGGGAGATGCGCACGCACGAGGTCGGCGTCAAAGGATTCCATGAAGATCATCGGCGTCGCGTTGAGCAGCGAGAGGTGAAGCGCCACAAACAGGCCGTGAGCGTGGAACAGCGGCAGCGCATGAATGAGCACGTCTTGTGCATTGAACCCCCAAAGGCGATGCAAGACCTTGGCGTTGTCGATCAGATTGGCATGCGAAAGCATCGCGCCTTTCGAGCGGCCAGTCGTGCCGGAGGTGTAGACAATCACCGCAATGTCGTCGGGTTGGCGATGGACAATATCCGCCAGTGGCGCGGCGTTCAGCGCGCGTTCCCACAGACCGTCCGCGTGGTCGCGGCCCATAGTGCAGACGACCGCGTTATGCTCACCGGCGATGGCGTCGACAGCATTCCTGTCAGCAGGCCGGCAAACCACGATGCGCGGCTGCGCGTTCTCGATGAAATAGCTGACTTCGCTGGATGTGTACCCGGTGTTGAGCGGGACATAAATCCCGCCAGCGCGCAGCACGCCCAGATAAAGCGCGACATTTCCGACCGACTTTTCGACCTGCGCAACCACGCGGTCGCCAGGCTGAAGGCCCGCCTCGCGCAACGCTACCGCAATCTGCGCGGACAATCTGTCGAGGTCGGCGAAGCTCAGCGCGAGTCCATTGGGCGTGTTGATGCAGGGGCTATCCAGCGCTACTGAGTAGGCGGACCTAAAAAGTTCAACAATGTTCATGCAAGGTGTCCGTCGTGTGGCACATCAAGGTGAGGCACCTTAGCGCTGTCGTCGCTTCGTTCCACAGTTTTCACCGTTGTTCCGGAAACAAGCGCACGCGTGGGCCATTGGCACACTTGGCAATCAGTTGGGTCAGGCGGCACGGGCGCGGGTAGAGAGACGCCGGGCGAAATCAACGTGCCTTAGGCTATGCTGAGCGGTGGCGGAGGCGCCTCAAGTATTCTGCCCCGCCAGCATCTCCAAGAATCCCCGGAACCGCACATCGGCGTTGGCGCTGGCGTCGGGGTCGTCATCAGGCAGCGTGCCTGAATATTCAAACCACACCCGGACGAACAAAAGCACGATCTCCTTGATCAACGCTAGCTCACGGGCGCGCGCGTGGTCGCGCTTGTCAAGCCGGTCGAGCCGGGCTCGCACTGTATCGGCGAGCGCTTCGCCGGCTTCATCGATCAGCGCGCGACGCAGCGCGTCGTTGGCTGCGCGCGAAAGGTTGAGGCCGCGCTTGGCGGCTTCGGTCTCGATTGCGGCAGCGACTTCGGCGTCGAAGTGCAGGGTGAGTTGGCGTTTGCTGGTCATGGGGACTTGGTTTTCGTGCGGGAAGCAGGGAGAGCCCTGCGGGTTAGCGCCTTGCGGATTTGTGCGCCGATGGGGTGGGCGCCGGCCGGTCTGGAGCCAGTGGGCGGTGCCGGAGTTTCAATCTGCGGCAGCGGCGGCGCGATCCAGTCGTGCGCGACGGACGCGAGATTGGCGCCGTTGATGAAAGCGCCTTGCCGCGCATTCACATGCACGGCGCTCGCGCGGACCGGGGCCTGGCCCTTGAGAAACAGGAGAGCGTCGTCGATATGGGCGCCAGTCAAGTCCTCTTGCGCAACGATCGGGCGCGAAGTTCTTCTCCCAGGCTGGCAACGCCACGTCCCGCCAAACTAGGCGCTCGGATTCCACGCGCGTCCACACCGGGACACTCCCGCCCAATACCGAGAGCTTGGCTGCGGTCTCCTCGCGCTGCGGGCGGATCGCGGCAATGGCGTCAAAGGTGGCATGCGGCGCACTTTCCAAGGCATCAGCTTGCAGCAGAAGGCGGCAGCCATTGCGCGACGCGTGCTCAGGCAAAAGCGGGGCGCCCGCGCCGATCGCGCTGAGCGCGGCGCTTATGCCGGCGTCGATGACGATCAGCAGCTCACGCTTCTTGGTGCGGCCGAGATGATCGGCGTCCGGAGCGGACGCGCACTCCATGACAAGCTGCGCCAACATTGCGGAGATCAGCGGCGCGGCGCGTTCAGCCTCGCCCGGAGGCGGTGAAATCACCAACGTGTCGGCGCCATCGCTGGCGACGAGATCGGCAAAACGGAACTGATGTGCCTCTGTCGCCTGCGCATATGCGCCATCAGCGAAAAGCGCGAGCGCGGCGTTGATTTTGGCGAGATGACCGAGCGTGGCGTTGGGATGTGCGCGCCAGAATCTGCACAGCTCTAGCGATCTCGCAGTGCGGCGCCGGCGCGGAAGATTGTCGCGGCGGCCAAGTGGCGCAGATTTCGGCAAGCACGAGATGGGGCTGGGCTAGACGCGTGCGGAGCGCGGTGAAGTTTCGTAGTTCCGGTGGCGCCGTCAGCATCTGGTCGAGCACCAGAACCGCGCACGCATCAATGAGCGCTTCGTCGCCTGATTGGAGAAACGATTGCGCCAGCAAGCGCGCACCGCTCCAGGCATGGGCGCCGCCGCGCATCGCCAGCATCGGGTTGTAGCTGGCGCCATCGGCGCGGCCCGGTGCAAAACGGATGACGTTCTGGCGCGAAAGCTTCAGCGCCAGGCCGCGTGCATCGACGAACACCAGACGCCCCACGCCAGGCGGAGATCGCGGCGAGCAATGCGCCGTCCGTATGCCTGGGATCACCGACAATGAGGACGTTTCCCGCTGGCGCGGAAATAATGTCCGGCTGAGCCAAGAAATGACGACGCACGGCGCCCAACGCCAACCCGTTGGCCCCCAATAGCCCCTGTTGCCCAGAATGTCCCAGCGCGCGAAACCGCGATGCGATTTAAAGCGCGGAAGCGTGATCGGAGGCATCAAACGCGCCAACACCAGTACTGCAAACGCCGCCAGCACCAACGTCATTGCAAGCGAAACGCAGAGAAACGCAATCCAGGGGCGCTCGGGCGCAAGGTCCAAACCCCAGCGAGGAAGCGCCACGGATCGTAGAGCGGATGCCCGTACCAAAACGCGATCGGTTCACCGAATTGCGGTCGATAGCCGAACATCGCCGCGATCAATTGGGTCGTGATCCCCGCGAACAGCGTCAGCGCCGCCCAAGCGATGAGTGCGTTGCGCGCCCAGGCGAGCCAAACGCTCATTGGCAGGCCCGCACGCTGGCGCAAATCCAAGTTGCACGGGAGCAGCGAGCAACTTTCCCCGTCTTTTCAAGGCCGCCGCGCTCTTGGCTTATGTTGTACGAAATGCCCATGACTTGCCGCTCTTAGTATTGGTTCGTCTAATACTGCAATTATGACAGAAAATACCGTGTACAGCAAGATAAAGAGCAAGTTATTGTTGCGGCGAGTGCTTGGTTTTGCTAGGGTTTCGGCAAGTTAGGCGCGAATGAAAAAAATTGCTCGACGACTCGTGGGCAAGTTGGCGCAAGGAGCGCGGACATGTTGGAATTGAATCCGCCGAAGCTCGAAACGCTGCCGCGCGACGATGAATTTCGCGCTCGCTTTGGACGCACGCGCGGTGAGCGCGGCGGAACCAGCGGCGAACTCGGCGCGCGGCTCACCAAGGCGATGAAGGGCGCGCGCGCCGCGTGCATCGCCGATGTTCGCGGCGGCGCGCGCGGATCACGCGGCTTCGCCGGCGATCAGCGGCAACGCGTGGTCGCCAAGGTGAGCTTCCACAAGCATGGCTTTGGCGGCGCTGCTGGCGGGGCGGCGGCAAGCTGATGGCGCACGCGCAATATCTGGAACGCGACGGCGCGGCGCGTGAGGGCGAGCGGGGTCACTTCTACGACCAGGAGCGGGACATCGCCGAGGATGCTCGCGAGCGGCTTGCAGGACTGGAGCGTCGAGGACAAGCGCCACTTCCGCATCATGCTGGCGCCGGAGAGCGGCGCGCGGATGGTGGGCGAGGACGGCGACCTCAAGGACTTCACCCGCTCGACGATGGAGCGGATGGAGCGCGATCTTGGCGTCGAGCTCGATTGGGTCGCGGTCGATCACCACAACACCGATAACCCGCACGTGCATGTGATCGTGCGCGGCGTGCGCCGCGACGGGGCCGAGCTTCTCCTGCCGCGCGAATACGTTTCCCACGGGCTGCGGGAGGCCGCCCGCGATATCGCCACCGAAATCATCGGCGAGCGCTCCATCGCCGATGAGCGTCTGCGGCTGGAGCGCGAGGTGCAGGGGCGCAGCCTCAATCGCCTGGACCGGGCGCTGGAGCAGGAACTTAATTCCCGCCGCGAAGTGCGCATGCAGGAACTGGGGCGGGGCCATACGCCGGAATTCGCCAACGCCTTGCGCGCTCGCGCGCGCGAATTGGAAGCCGTGGGCTTGGCGCAGGAAACCCGGCGCAATGTGCTGCAGTTCGAACCGGGTTGGCTGGAGCGGCTGGAGGCGGCGCGGCCCTTGGATATCCGCCGCGAACTGGCGCGCGGGCGGCTCTATGAGCCGCGCCTGGGGCGGGTGGTGGGCGAGGTGCAGGAATTGGGCCCGCGCGGCGACAATCCCGATCGCGCGCTGCTGGTGGTGGAGACGCCCTCCCATGGCCGCGTTTGCTCAACACCGGAATGCGTGAGATCGAGGGCCTGGAGCAGGGTTCGCTTGTGGCGCTAAAGCCCGACGGGCGCCGCGCCGAGATCGAGAGTCATTTCGGCGACAGTCCGCTGGCAGCGCAAGTGCACGCGCGCGCCGAGACCTTGCTTGACCGCGAACTGACCGCATCGCGCGCGGACAGAAACGCGAGCTGCCACGCTTGGAACCGTGGAGAAAGCGCTTGGCTGAGCGCGCCGAGCATTTGGAGCGCGAGGGTTGGGGCGTGAGAAGCGACAGCGGCAAATTCTATTTCCGCGACGGCGCGCGCGAGGCATTGCGCGCCGACGAATTGGACCGCGCCGGGCTCGACCACGCCAAGCAACATGGGCTTGAGTATCGCGATCTCAGCATCGATCCTCCGCTCGAGCTCCGAGCAGGTCTGGCAGATGCGCGAGGTGAAGGAATTGTTCGCTGGCCGCACCGCAATTATCGAGCGCGGCGACGATATCGCGCTGGTTGCGATCAAGCGCGGCAAGGAGATCGGAATTGGCGATCAGGTGGGCGTGAAAATATTGGAGCGCGGTGGCGGCAAGGCGGTTGAACTGATCGCGCCGAACAGCTCGCCAAGGAACTCGAACTGGGCCGCGGGCTTGGGATCGGGCTCGGCCGCTGAGCCCTGGCGTCGTGCTTGCTGGATCGGGCCGTGCGACACGGGGAGGCAGCGTCCATGGCCAAGCGAACAGCAACGAAATCGCCCGCAAAGCGAAAACCAAAACGCGCGCCGAGGGCGGCGATCGATCCGCGTCAGATGGGCTTGTTCGATGCGCTGGAGCGCGCGCCCGCAACGCCGGTGCGCCCGCCGCGCGTGAAGGCGCGGAAGGCAACGTCGCCGCGTTCCGAAGCGGATCGAACGACCGGTGGTGTTGAGCCCAAGCGAAGCGGCGCAATATCTTGGCGTGTCGGTCAGCACGTTGAAGAACTGGCGCGCCAAGAGGGTCGGCCCGAAATGGACTATGCGCGGCGCCCGCCTGGTGGCGTATCGGCCCGCCGATCTCGAGAAATTCCTCGACGATAACAGCGCCAAGCGCTGAGTTCGGCCGAATTTCCGCCGATCGGGCGATTTCAGTTTTCTTCGCCCGCGCGAATTATGGCGGTGGGCTAATATGGGACAATAAGGGCCAACGGCGGGCAGCAAGGGATTTCGTGAGACAGCTTGATCCGCGCCGGAAACGAAAGGAAACGATGTCGTCATTGTGCGCCAAATTCGGGTTTTCAAGCGTCGGCAGAAAGCGCTGGTGAGCGCGCATTGTCGGCGTTCTCCTTAACCATGCGCAGCGTCGAAATCGGCGCCGCACGCGACGAAGGAGACGCCAATGTCCGCCGAAATTCTGCTCACCGTCGAAGAAGCCGCGCCGCGCTTGAAGATTTCAAAGCACACACTCAATCGCTGGCGCGTCACCGGCGAAGGCCCGCCCTTCGTGAAATACGGTCCACGCCTGGTGCGCTACGTCGAGCGCGTGCTCGACGAATGGGCGGCCGGGCGAGCGCACCGTTCGACCAGCGAATATGGGCGGGGATCGGCGTAGGCAGCGTGCATGCGCTCCCGTTCGGCTTTTTGAGGAATGGCGGCAGGTGTGCCGATCCCCCAAAAGCCCCACTTGAAAAATAAACCTTCAAGGTGTATCTACCTATGGCGATCAAGCGAAAGCCGCATCACGATCTGGCAGCGGTCCAAGCGAAATTCGCGCGGGTGGAGACCCTGGAAATCACGCGCACCGCTGTCGAAGGCGCGCGCGCTCTGGGCTATTCACTGAAAGACATCGTTGAGGCGGTGCGGGAGCTGGAGCTTGGCGACTTTATCAAGTCGGAGACGGCGCACAGTCCGCCCAACTCGAAGGTATGGCACGACACCTACAACATGCTGTGGGACGGTCGGTCGCTATATCTAAAGTTCGCGGGCGAAACGCTGATCGACGTCACGCTCACGTCATTCAAAGAGGTCGGTAATGACTAAGACGCGCATTCATCCCGAGACCGGCAAGACCTTGCGGCGCGGCGTGCGCCGGCAGACGGTGAAGTTCGGCTCGATGGCGCGGGTGGTCAACGTGCCGGGCTGGTATCCCGATGACCACAGCAACTCCATCCATTCCGGCGCCGACCTGGCCGAATCCGACCGCGTGTTTCAGGAACTGAAAGCTGCCTATGCTGCTCATGTGCGCAAGGTCCGTAAGCGGCTCAAGCTGACGCAGGAAGAAGCCGGCCGGCTGATCGGCGGCGGCCGGCGCGCATTCCAAAAATATGAGAGCGGCGTAATGCCGCCGAGCGATGCGGCGGTGGCCTTGATCGAAATCCTCCATCGGCACCCAGAGGAGGTTGAGTTTCTCAAGTCGATCCGATCCGCCGCGTGAGCCGCGTCCCTGATTGATGTCCAGAAACCTAGAAACGTTCGACGCCAACCACACGACGCATCTGCAAGGCGCCGAGGCAATTCGCCAAAAGATTATTGTGAGTTATGCGGCCTACGTTTCAGCTTCTGCGGCGTTGGTGGAGGGCTGTCTCGACACGGCGGCGCGCAATCGCAGTGCTTTGCACAGCGGGGCGCACGAGCCACGACGCCAAGGACAGAAGCATGGCCAGCAAGGATGACCTCGGCGATCGCATGAAGGCTTATGAGGGCCTCGAAACCGAGCGCCTGATCGCCCCAGAACTGCCCTTGGTCGTGCGGCTGGACGGTCGCGCCTTCTCGACGTTCACGCGCGGCATGAACAAGCCCTTCGACGCGCGCATGTCGGACATCATGCGCGCCGTCACGGCGCACCTGATCGAACAGACGCAAGCACTGGTCGGCTATACGCAGAGCGACGAGATCACGCTGATCCTCGAACGCGAGACGCCCGAGAGCGAGTTGATCTTCGGCGGGCGCGTGTTCAAGATCATGTCCGTTCTGGCGGCGATCGCGTCGGCAAAATTCACGCTGCTTGCGGCCGACGCATGGCCCGAGCGCGTTGAACGCATCATTCCGTCTTTCGATTGCCGCGTGTTCAACGTCCCCTCGCGCGCCGAAGCGGTCAACGCGCTGATCTGGCGCGAACAGGACGCCGCCCGGAACGCAGTGCAAATGGTGGCGCAGGCGCACTTCACCGCTGAGACAACTGCATGGCAAGTCCGCCACCAAGCTCGTGGCGATGCTGGCCGAGATCGGCGTTTCGATGGAGGCGTTTCCAATCGCCAATCGGCTCGGGCGCTATCTCGCGAAGCGCCCGGTCGAGACGACGCTTTCGGCGGAAGCACTCGCGCGCATTCCCGAGCCTCACCGTCCGCAGGGGCCGGTGATACGGTCTCGCGTCGTCGATCTGGAACTGGCGCCGCTTGCCGCCCGAAAGGATCGGGTCGAGTTGATTTTCGGGCGCGGGGCGCGGCGCGTGGCGACGATCGGAGCCTGACACCGTGCTCGGCGCGTCAAGGACAAGGCCCTTCGGGTCGCGCTGGCGCGCGATCCTTGACGCCAGCCTGCGCGCGGTGTCTGGTCGAAGGTGTCGCGGCGAGGGGCGTCTGAAAAAGCACGACGGCCTGCGGCGCGTCGTGCAAGGGGCAATGGGAAGGCAGTGGTAAGCGTGAGAACGGCCTTGCGGCGTGCTCGCCTATGCCCAGAGCGAAGCGATCGGCGCCGCCCAGAGGTTTTCGCCATATTGCAGGCGCTGGCGTCCGTCGTACAAAACGATGCCGAGCGCAAAATTGTCTCTTAGCGCAGCGGCGAGCTTACGCATCGGCGCGAACGCTTCCGGTTTCACGGTGGCGCCAGCCTTTACTTCAACGGCGACAACCTTGCGGCGCCAATTCTCGAGAATGAAATCGATCTCGCCGCCGTCGTGATCGCGATAATGGTGAATGCTGACCCGATCAGCGCTCCAACTCGCCTGCTTTGAGAGTTCGGAAAACACGAACGTTTCCACGATTGGCCCCAGCGATACGCGATCTGGACCGAGCGTCTCCGGCTCCAGCCGGCGCATGGCGGCGGCAAGCCCTGAGTTGAGAAAGTGCAGTTTTGGCGCTTTAGCAAGGCGCTTCAGTTCGTTTCGGAACCACGGACGCACGCGCCTCACCAGAAACATCTGTTCGAGAACCCCGACATGGCGATCGACCGTTTTGCGATCCATGCCCAATTGCGCGCCGAGTTGGGTGAGATTGACCATCTCGCCGCAATGCTGTGCGAGGAGTTCGACGAGCCTGGGCATGTCGCGCCGCCGATCGAGGTTGGCGATGTCGGCTACGTCTTGTTCGATGAGCGCTTGGGCATAGGCCTCGAACCAGTCGCGGCGACGCGCCCGGTTGGTGCGGGCGATCGCCTCGGGAAAGCCGCCCGCAGCCACCAAGTGCTGTATCTCGACCGGATCCAAGGCTTCGCCCTCAGGCAGCCGGCCCTCGAATACATCGGTGAGAAAATTGGAGCGGCGGCCGCCGATCTCGTCGCGCGAAAGCGGCAGCAGCTCGAAAACCTGAATGCGGCCCGCGAGCGAATCCCTGGATCGTGGGCAGCGTGCGGATGTCGGCGGAGCCGGTGATCAGAAATCGTCCCGGCGTCGCATCCTCATCCACGGCGAGCTTGATGGCCAGCATCAGTTCGGGGACGCGCTGGATTTCATCAATGATTGTCAGCCCGCGGGTTCTGCGAATGAAGCCGGTCGGATCGTCACTCGCCGCTTTGAAGGTGATCGCTTCGTCGAGGCTCAAATAGGCCGCGCCCGCGCCCGCGATCGAACGGGCCAGCGTGGACTTGCCTGATTGGCGCGGGCTGGCAATGGCGACGACCCTGGTGTCTTTCAGGGCCTCCCGGATGGGGGCTTCGAGAAACCGTGGGTACATGGGTGCGGGCCGAAAAACGGGTGTTCAGTTGCCGAAAAACGGGCGTCTAATATCCGAAAAACGGGCGCTACGCAACGTTTGAGGACGGTTTTACGCTGGGTTGATCGATCTGGCGCGAAGCCCGCGTTCGCCTGGGGCCCTGAGGAGCAGCACTCCGAGCAGAAAGCCTGTGCTTGGCTGCGTCAAGGACGCGGCCCTTCGGGTCGCGCTGGCGCGCGATCCTTGACCCAGCCTGCGCGCGATGTCGTTCTGGGGGCGTCGGTGCGAGGGACGTCTGAATAAAGCACGACGGCCTGCGGCGCGTCGTGCAAGGGACGAGGGCAAAAAAGGAAGCACGCCTTGTGCTCGGTGAGCTCACCGTGGGGAGTGTACGGCACTATTTCGCGGTGTTGTCCCCAGAATTCTTTGTCGCGACGTCATAGCAGGATTTGCTTCGTGTTGCCGTGTGTTTCTTCCGATGGGGTTCACAGGGGATACACAGACTTCAGCTTCAGAGTTCAGCCTTTAAACAAATCCCATTAGTTTTATGGTGGTGGCGGGTGGACTTGAACCACCTACCTTGGGGTTATGAATCCCACGCTCTAACCAGATGAGCTACGCCACCAAAGGCGCGCATGGATACGCGTGCGCGCGCACGCTCGCAAGCCGGAGCGTTCGGCCATGGTGCGGTCGAAAATAGCCAGGGGAGCATGCTTTTTTTTTCCAAGCGTCGAACGCTCAAAATGGAAGAAAATACCTCACAAAAGGCAATAGTGGGGAAAACTCCCCCTGGGTTGCGCTTATTGTTGCGTGAAACTCTCGCACGGCTATGTTATCAGGCAATAAATCGAGAGAGCTGCCGAGGGCGACTTTGCTGGGAGTGGACGTCCTCATGAAAACCTCCCGTCGCCGGGTCGTTGCCGCGCTCGGACCGGACTTGCTTGCGCCATTGGCGGCGGGGCGGGCGTGTGCCGAATACCTGGGCCGCACCGATTGCGTTTTCGCCTCCAGAGCCGGCACTGAGCCGATCCAATGCCGATGATGGATTGGAGAGATCATCCCTCGTTCGACGCGCACGAGGAAGTCGCGTTCGTGCGCGATGAAGCCCTGGGATTGGCCGCGATTATCGCGCTGCATTCAACCGTGCTTGGCCCCGCCGCTGGCGGCTGCCGCATTTGGACTTTCGCTAGGGACGAAGACGCGCTCACCGATGCGCTGCGACTGGCGCGCGGGATGAGCTACAAAAACGCCATGGCTGAATTGCCGCTCGGCGGCGGCAAGGGCGTGATCTACAAAATGGGCGCCGATCGCGCCGCTTGTTTTGAAAAATTCGGCGAGGCGGTGCAGGCGCTGAACGGGCGCTACATTACGGCGGAGGATGTCGGCGCGAGCGCGGCGGACATGGAAGCGATTTCGCGTCGCACCGATTTTGTGACCGGCATTCCCCGGCCAGAGGGTCGCGCTGGCGGCGATCCTTCGCCATGGACGGCGCTCGGCGTGTTCTTGGCCATACAGGCGCTGCTGGGCGGCGAGGTGCGTGGCAAGCGCGTGGCGGTGCAGGGCGTGGGCGCGGTTGGGTTCGGCCTGTGCCAATTGCTGGCGCGAGATGGCGCGCGCTTGGTGATCGCCGACCTCAATGCCGCGAACCTGGCGCGGGCGCGGGCGCTGGGGGCCGAGGTCGCGGCGGCGCATGAGATCCACGCGGTCACGGCTGACTTGTTCGCGCCGTGCGCCTTGGGGGCGATCCTGAACGCGGCGACAGTACCAGAATTGGGCGCTCCGATCATTTGCGGGGCGGCGAACAATCAATTGGAAACCGACGATGACGGCGCGCGCCTGCTGGCGCGAGGCTTGGTTTATGCGCCCGATTATGTCGTCAACGCTGGCGGCATCATCAACGTCTCGGCGGAATATCTGGGCGAGAGCGTTGCTGCGGTCGATGCGCGCGTGCGGGCGATTGCGGGGCGAGTGCTGGATGTTATAGCAAGCGCCAAGCGCGAGGGGATACCCCCGCACGTCGCCGCGGACCGCATCGTCCGCGCGCGTATCGCCAAAGGGGCAGGGACGCAATGAGCCGCAAGACCAACGCGCTTGAGCTTCACATCCCAGCGCCCAGCGCGCGCCCGGGCGACAAGCCAAATTTTGGCGGCTGGTCCTTTCCCGAAGCGGGCGCGACCGCGCGTCCCGACATCGACGAGCGCGCGGTTGAATTGCGCGAATACGCCTATGGCCTCATTCGGGTGCTCGATATGGAGGGCCGTGCGCATGCGCCCTGGGCGCCGCGGCTTTCGCCTGATTTTTTGCGCCGCGGCCTTAAGCTGATGGTGCTGACGCGCGCGTTCGACGAGCGCATGCACCGCGCCCAGCGCCAGGGCAAGACCAGCTTCTACATGCAGTGCAAGGGCGAGGAGGCGGTGTCGATCGCCCAGGCCATGGCGCTCAATGCCGATGACATGTGTTTCCCGTCCTACCGTCAGCAGGGCATCTTGATCGCGCGCGGCTATCCGCTGATCGACATGATGCACCAAATCTATTCAAACCAGCGCGACCCCATGAAGGGCCGGCAGATGCCGGTGCATTATTCGTCCAAGAAGGACGGGTTTTTCACCGTGTCCGGCAATTTGGCGACGCAGCTTCCGCAAGCCGTCGGCTGGTCGATGGCGTCTGCCTATTCCGGCGACACGCGCATCGCCTCCACTTGGGTTGGCGACGGCGCCACAGCGGAAGGCGATTTCCACGCGGCCATGACATTCGCAACCGTGTTTCGCGCGCCGGTGATCATCAACGTGGTCAACAATCAGTGGGCGATCTCCTCGTTCCAGGGCATAGCTGGCGGCGAGCAGACTACGTTTGCCGCCCGCGGCGTCGGCTACGGAATTGCGCCGCTGCGGGTGGATGGCAATGATTTCCTGGCGGTCTACGCGGTGACGCAATGGGCTGCCGCGCGCGCGCGCGCCAATCTGGGGCCGACCTTGATCGAGCATTTCACCTATCGCGCCGGTCCGCATTCCACCAGTGACGATCCCACACGCTACCGGCCCGCCGATGAAGCCAGCGCCTGGCCACTCGGCGATCCGATTCAACGCCTGAAAGCGCATCTGATCGCCCTGGGCGAATGGAGCGAAGAGCAACAGCGTGTGGTTGAGGAGGAGGCGGTTGAAACCGTGCGCGAAGCGGGCAGGGAGGCAGAAAAAATGGGCGTGCTTGGCGCCGCGGGCGCTCACGACAAGGATTCCCTGTTCGAAGATGTCTACAAGGACATGCCTTGGCATCTGCGTAAACAACGCGAGGAATTGGGGACATGAGCGGATTGTACGAAGAGCGCCGCGGCGCCCCCCCCCGCCCCCGGGGGCGGGGGTAGGGGGAGGGGGCGTGCAGGAGGAAATGCAAACGGCGCCGCATCCGCCACATCCTGCACGCCCCCCCTCCCTACCCTCCCCCCGTTGGGGAGAGGGCCGCTATGCTCGCAACGGTCGCAGCGTTTCGCGGAGGTCTTCGAGCAGCGTTTATTCTGTTCAACATTCCACAAAAACAACGAAACAATTCCATGCCGTCGATGAATATGATCCAGGCGCTGAATTCGGCGCTCGACGTGATGATGGAGCGCGATCCGAACGTGCTGATTTTCGGCGAAGACGTCGGCTATTTTGGCGGCGTTTTTCGCGTCACCGAGCATTTGCAGAAAAAGCATGGGCCGAAGCGCTGCTTCGATGCGCCGATCAACGAGTGCGGCATCGCCGGCGTCGCCGTGGGCATGGCGGTTTATGGCTTGCGGCCGGTGATCGAAATCCAGTTCGCTGATTATATGTACCCCGCCTACGATCAATTGGTCTCGGAAGCGGCGCGCATTCGTTATCGCTCCGCCAACGATTTCACCGTGCCAATGACAGTGCGCATGCCTTATGGCGGCGGCATTTTCGGCGGCGTCACCCACAGCCAAAGCCCGGAGGCCTTGTTCACCCATGTTTCGGGCCTCAAGACCGTGATCCCGTCAACGCCCTATGACGCCAAGGGATTGTTGATCAGCGCCATTGAGGACGATGATCCGGTGATCTTCCTGGAGCCGAAGCGCGTCTATAATGGTCCCTTCGACGGTCGCCGCGACGGGCCTGTACAAACTTGGGCCAAGCACCCCGCAAGCGACGTGCCTGCGGGCCATTACACAATCCCGCTTGGCAAGGCCAATTTGGTGCGCGCTGGCGCGGATGTGACGATGCTTGTTTATGGAACCATGGTGCATGTGGCTTTGGCGGCGACCGAAGACAGCGGCATCGACGCCGAAGTGATCGATTTGCGCACGCTGCTGCCGCTTGACATGGAAACCATCGCCCAATCGGTCGCCAAAACCGGCCGCTGCGTGATCGTGCACGAAGCGACGCGCACTTCCGGGTACGGCGCGGAATTATCGGCGCTGGTGCAGGAGCATTGCTTTTATCATTTGGAGGCGCCGATCGAACGCGTCACCGGCTTTGATACGCCCTATCCGCATGCCCTCGAGTGGGAATATTTTCCAACCCCGTCGCGCATCATGAAAGCCATGCGCCGCGTGATGGAGGCCTGAAGCGTGGGTCAATTTGTGTTCAAGCTGCCCGACGTGGGCGAAGGCACCGCCGAAGCCGAGATCGTCGCCTGGCATGTGCGGGTGGGCGATGTAATCAAGGAAGACGCGCCGCTGCTCGATGTCATGACCGACAAAGCGACGGTGGAGATGACTTCGCCGGTTGCCGGCAAGGTGCTCCGCATCAATGGCCAGCCAGGCGATATGGCCGCTGTCGGCTCGGAAATCGTGGTTTTCGAAACCGCCACGGACCACGCGTCTTCAGACGCGCCGGCGGACCTGAAGGTTCGCGATGAGGCGCCGGCGCAGCCAAAGCCGCGCATCAAGGTGCCGGCTGGGGCAATGCCGACCGGAACGGCGCCCAAGCCGCCCCCGCAAGCGCAAACGCCCGCACAATCGTTGGCCAAGCGCGAAGCCAGCGCCCCGGCGGTAAAGGAATGGGGCCAGGGGCAAGCCTCCCCAGCGGTGCGCGCGCGCGCGCAAAAACTGGGCGTCGATCTATCGTCGCTCAAGGGAAGCGGCCCGGACGGGCGCATCACTCATGATGACCTCGATTCCGTGCTCACGCCGACGACCGGAGCGCGGCGCGCGCTGGCGCAGCGAGGCGGCATCGAGCCAGTGAAAGTGATTGGCCTGCGCCGCAAGATCGCCGAGAAAATGCAGGAAGCCAAGCGCCGCATTCCGCATTTTGCCTATGTCGAGGAATGCGATCTCACCGAATTGGAGGAATTGCGCGCGCATCTCAACGCCGCCAAGCGCAGCGAGCAGCCCAAGCTCACCGTGCTGCCGTTCCTGATGCGCGCCTTGGCGCTTTGTCTGCCGGATTTTCCGCAAATCAACGCGCGTTTCGACGATGAGCAGGGGGTGGTTTTTCGCCACGAGGCGATCGATATCGGCATCGCCACGCAGACCGAAAACGGCCTGATTGTACCGGTGGTGCGCCACGTTGAGGCGCGAGATGTTTGGGATTGCGCGGCGGAAGTTTCGCGGCTCGCCGCCGCCGTGCGGGCCAACAATGCCGGCAAGGATGAGCTTTCCGGCTCAACCATCACCATCACCTCGCTCGGCGCATTAGGCGGCATCGTCACCACGCCGGTGATCAACCACCCTGAAGTGGCGATCATAGGCGTCAACAAGCTGGTCGAGCGGCCAATGGTGAAAAACGGCGCCATCGTCGTGCGCAAGATGATGAATTTGAGTTCGTCCTTCGATCACCGGGTCGTCGATGGCTATGACGCCGCCGCCTTCATCCAGCGCGTGAAGGGCATGCTGGAGCACCCAGCGGCGCTGTTCATGGAGCGGTAAGATACCGGCGTCCCGACGCACTGACTCGCCACCATCCCGGGGCGGCGCGAAAGCGACGAGCTCGGCCTATAAACACAAGCGTTTGGTCGTCTATGGCCCGGACTTCGCGTTCCGCGAATCCGGGGATGGGTGCATGATTATTTGGGACCGCTATAAGTACCTTCCCGCCGCGCCCGCAAGGGACTAGGATGGGCGCGCAGAAGGCAGGGGCGCTTGAATGGCGGACATATTTCTTTCCTACGCCAGTGAGGATCGTGATCGGGTGCGCCCGCTCGCCCAGGCGCTGCAATCGCGCGGCTTTAACGTGTGGTGGGACCGCGCGCTTGCGGCGGGCCAGGATTATACGGCGGTTATCGAGCGCGAATTGCGCGCCGCCAAGGCGGTGATCGTGGTGTGGACGCGCGGTTCGGTCGCCTCCACCTTTGTCCGCGACGAGGCCGGCCTTGCGCGTGACCAGGGCCGGCTTGTGCCGGTAATGCTCGATCCGGTGCAAATCCCGCTCGGCTTTGGTTCATTCCAAGCCGAGGATTTCAGCAAATGGAACGGCGGCTCGAACGCGCCGCAAATGCAATTGCTGGAAGAGGTGTTGAAAGCCAAGCTCTCCGGTCGCGATGTCGATGGGCGCCTGATTGAGAAACGCCGGCGCAAGCTTGGCGCGCGCATTCGCATGGTGTCGCTGCTGACAGTGATCGCGCTGGTGGTCGGCATCGCCGTTGGCGGCAAATATCTGTTCGCGCCGCCCGCGCCCGATGTGCGCGCGGAATTATTGAAGCTGCTGGCCGAGGGCACGATCACGCCGGAGCAGGCGATCGAGTTGGCGCAATTGCTCGAATCCGACGCGTTGGGCGGGCAGCAAGTCGCGGCCAGTGAGCCAGTCGCGGGCGAGACCGCGCCGGCGCCGTCAGCGTCTGGCACGCAGGGCGCCGGCTCTGGCGCAACCGATACGGGCGGCGCGCAATTGGCGTCGGTGAGCGAGGCTGAGTTCAACGACGCCGCTCGCGCGACTTACCTCCAGGCCTTCTCGGCAGTGGCCGCGCACCCTGACGCCTCGGTGCGCATCGCCGCCGCGCAATTAGCCCAGCCGGACGCGCGCGAAGCGGCCATGCAAACCATGTGGAGCTACGCCCAAGCAAACCCCACCGATCCGTTAGTCGATGAGATTTACCTGCTGTGCGGCTCGGTCGGCGAGCGCAACAATAATCCCCTTGGCCAGCGGGCATTGGAAATCTCCGCCAATCTCACGCCGCAGGATCCAACGGTTTGGCAAATGCTGTCGCGCTCCTATCGTCGGATAAACCGCAGCGCCGAAGCGCAGGGCGCGGCGCTGGTGTCCCAAGGGGTGCAGGCGCAACAGGCGGGGCAAAGCGCGGTGGCGGAAGAACGTCTGCAGCAAGCGCTGCCAAATTTGGCGACGGCGTCTCCTGAATTGCGCGCTAGCGTGGAGGCCGATCTCGGCCAAATCGCCGAAAGCCGCGGCGATCTCAACGTCGCCAGTTCACGCTTCGACAATGCCTATCGTTTGCGCGAGCAAAGTATTGCCGAGCAACCGGCCGGGGCCGCGCCAACGCAAGCGATCCAGGCCGATGCGCAGCAATTGGTACGCGTGCTCGATCGCAGCGGCCGCACCCAAGAAGCATGCGATCGCTTGAAACAAGCGCAAGAGGCGCACGATGTCGCCGCTCCCGATCAGGAATTGCTTGAGCGCTGCCAGAATTTGCGGGTGCGGTTGCGCTCTGATGTGCAACTCGCCCCGCAATTGCGCGAGCAGCGCGTCATCCGGCGCGCGCCGATACAAGAAACCGCGCCCGTGCAGGAGCAGCGTGTCGCGCCAAGTCCGTGAGCGATTTATGCAAGCGTGAGGAACAAAACTTTCGCCGCGCCATAGGTGCGCTCATCCAGAAGCGTAAACGATGAAATATCCGGCGTCTCATCGGCGCCGCACTCGAACACGATGAGTGCGCCCTGACTAATCCAACCGCCGGCTTCCAGCCGTGCGAGCGCCGCTTCGCCGAGACCGCGCCCGTACGGAGGGTCGAGGAACACGAGATCAAATTTTTCGCCGAGGCCTGCCGGCTTCTGCCCCAGATCCGTTGCGTCGCGGCGGTGAATGCGGGTGTTTCCGAACAGGCCGAGCGCCTGGATATTGTCGCGGATGGTTCCGCGCGCCGCCGCGTCGGTGTCCACGAACAAAGCAAACGCCGCCCCGCGCGAGAGCGCCTCTAGCCCCAGCGCGCCCGTGCCCGCGAACAAATCCAGCACCCGTCGTCCCTCCAGGGCCCGGAGACCAAGGCGCGTGCGCGAGCACGTTGAACATAGCTTCGCGGGCGCGGTCGCCGGTCGGGCGGGTGCCTTGACCGGCCGGCGCGGCGATAGGTCGCCCTTTATACTGTCCTCCAACGATCCGCATCGACACGGGCCCCGTTGCTCCCCATATGTCCGCCTTAGCGCCCGGGCTTGACCTAGGCCAGCGGGGTCGCAAACAAGCGCGCTCCGAATTGCAGGGGAGACGCCGCGTGGAATTGATCATCGCCGATGTCGCAGCGCTGTTCCAGGTCGTGCTGATCGATCTTGCCCTGGCCGGCGACAATGCGGTCGCGGTTGGCTTGGCGGCGGCGGCGCTGCCGCTGGCGATACAGCGACGGGTGATCTTCTGGGGCGTGATGTTGGCCTTGGTGCTGCGCATCGCGTTCGCGGCGGTGACCGCGCAGCTCTTGCAAATCCAGGGTCTCTTGTTTATCGGCGGCGTGCTGTTGTTCTGGGTGGCCTGGCGCATGTGGGCCGATCTCAAGGCGCATCAGCCGGTCATGGTTGGCGATCCGGTGGCGGGTGAGCACGCGGCGGAGGCGATCGCCTCCGGCGGCAAACCGCCGACCGACTTTGGCCGCGCGCTGCTGACCATCATTATCGCCGACGTTTCCATGTCGCTCGACAACGTGCTCGCGGTGGCGGCGGTGTCGAAGCACAACGTCTACATCATGTCGTTCGGACTGATTCTTTCCGTGGTGTTGATGGGCGTGGCCGCATCGCTGATCGCCCGCATCATTCACAAGCATCGCTGGATCGCCGTGCTTGGCATCGTCATCATCCTGTTTGCTGGCGCACGCATGATCTGGGAGGACGCCCACAATTTCCTTCCGAACGACGTGCCCGGTATTCCCGCCTGGCTCGGCGGCCACGCCTGATCAGCGGCCAATTTCGCCCAATTGCTTGAGCAATCTGGGCGGGATCTCCTCCACCGCTCCCGGTTCTAGCGTCCCGAGTTGGAACGGTCCGTAAGATACGCGGATCAGGCGGTTCACTTTGAGGCCAAACGCTTCCAGCACGCGGCGCACTTCGCGGTTCTTGCCTTCGGTAAGCTCAAGGCTGATCCAGGAATTGGCCCCGGATTTCTCCAATTGCGCATTGATCGGGGCATAGCGCATGCCCTCGACGACAATGCCCTGCTTCAATTGGTCCAACTCAGCCTGCGTAACGCGGCCATAAGCGCGCGCGCGGTAGCAGCGCAGCCAGGCGTTTGACGGCAATTCCAGGCGCCGCGCCAATTCGCCGTCATTGGTGAGCAGCAGCAAGCCCTCGGAGGTGAGGTCGAGCCGCCCGACGGAGATAACGCGCGGCAAGTCTCGCGGCAAGCGCTCGAAAACGGTCGGCCGGCCGGCGGGATCGCGGTGCGTGGTCACCAGGCCCGAGGGTTTGTGATAGCGCCACAGAGCGCGGCGGTTCGGCGGCGCCGACGGGGCGGTTATCGACGGTTACTTTGTCCTGGCCAGTCACCTTCACCGCGGGCGTGTCCAGCAGCTTGCCATTGAGCTTGACCCGGCCATCGGCGATCAATTGTTCGGCGTCGCGACGCGAACACACGCCCGCGCGCGCCAGATATTTGGCGATGCGCTCGCCTTCCTGGGCGGAGAGGGGTGAGGGGTGTTTGGCCATGAGCTTCCGTTTGGCGTTGGTATCAGGGATAATGGCGAGTTGTCGCGAGGCGGTGATGAACGATGAAACCCACATGGGCCAAGCGCTCGAACTGGCGCGGGCGGCGGCCGCCGCTGGGGAAGCGCCGATCGGCTGCGTCATCGTCGATGGCGCCGGCGAAATCATCGCCAAGGGCGCCAATGCGCCGATCGCTTGCCGCGATCCCACCGCCCACGCCGAAATCATGGCGCTGCGGCAGGCAGGGTCTGCGCTTGGCAATTATCGGCTGAAACCAGGCCTTACACTCTACGTCACGCTCGAACCTTGCGCCATGTGCGCGGGCGCGATCTCGCATGCGCGTATCGCGCGGCTGGTGTACGGCGCCAGCGATGAGAAGGGCGGCGGCGTGGAACATGGGAGCCGCGTGTTCGAGCACTCGACCTGCCACTGGAAGCCTGCGGTGAGCGGCGGCGTGTTGGCGGAGGGAGCGCGACGCTGCTGCGCGATTTTTTCAAGGCGCGGCGCTGAGGGCTGGAACGAATTCTCACGGATAATTGCAGACGGGCTGAGCGAGTGCGCAACGTCGCATGCTCTCCCCTTGTGGGAGAGGGATCGCAAGCGCCGGCGATGAAGCCGCGCGGACGCGGGTGAGGGGTGTGAGCGCACCCCTTATCCGTCTCGCATGCTTCGCATGCGAGCCACCTTCTCCCACAAGGGGAGAAGGACGAACACGGCGTTGCCCCGCGCATGCGCTCGATCCATAAAGCGCCCATGACCCTCCCCGAAACCCGTACGCTGTATTTCGAAGACCTCGCTATCGGCATGCGCGAGAGTTACGCCAAGGAAGTGAAGTCCTCCGACGTCGTGGGCTTTGCCGAGCTTTCTGGCGACCGCAATCCGATCCATCTCTCCGAGCATTTCGCGGCGCAAACCCCGTTCGGCGGGCGCATCGCCCATGGGCTCTACACGGCCAGCCTGATCTCGGCGGTGATCGGCACGCGCCTGCCTGGGCCCGGCGCGATCTACATCTCCCAGACGCTGCGTTTCCTCGCGCCAGTGCGCATCGGCGACACGGTGGTCGCGAGCGTTGAGATCGCCGAACTGAGCGAGAAGGGCCGCCGCGCCAAACTGCGCTGCGAGTGCCGCGTCGGCGAAACCCTGGTGCTGGAAGGCGAAGCGGAAGTGAAGATCCCGGCGCGGCCGATCAGTCCGTAGCCAGCGCCTGGCGCGCCTGTTCGCAATCCAGCGCCATCTGCGCCTTCAGCGCCTCGATGTCGGCGAATTTCGCTTCATCGCGAAGGAATGCGGCGAATTCGACTTCGATGGATTGGCCGTAGAGATCGCCGTCGAAATCGAAGACATGCGCTTCCAGCAAGGGCTCCGGCAGCGCGCCGAAGGTGGGATTAATTCCGACGCTGGCCACGCCCGGTAGCCGCGCGCCCTCAATGCAGACGCGCACGGCGTAAATTCCAAGCCGCGGGCGTACATAATCGCCCAGGCCGAGATTGGCGGTGGGAAAGCCGAACGCCCGCCCGCGCGCAAAGCCGGGTTGAACGATGCCCTCGATAGCCCAGGGCCGGCCAAGCAAAGCGGCGGCGCGCGCGACGTCGCCGGCGGCGATGGCGGCGCGGATCGTGGTGGAAGAAATCCGCTGCCCGTCGCTTTCGACCGGCGTCGCCGCGCTTACACTGAAGCCGCAGCTTGCGCCCAATCGGGTCAGGGAGGCGACGTCGCCGACGCGATCTCTGCCATAGCGAAAATTAAGCCCGACGCTGACATGGACCGCGCCGATATGGTTCGCAAGAATGGTCTCCGCGAATTCGGCGTCGCTTGATTGGGTCAATGCCGCGTCGAAGCCAATCTCGTATATCTCCTCGATGCCGAGGCCAGCGAATGCGGCGGCGCGTTGATCGGAGGTTTGCAAGCGAAATGGCGCCGCACCCGGGTAGAGGAAGCGGCGTGGGTGCGGTTCGAACACGGCCGCGCCAAGGCTCAAACCGCGGGCGGCGGCGACAGCTTGCGCATCGGCGATCACGCCTTGGTGGCCCAAATGCACGCCGTCGAAATTTCCCAGCGCAATCGCTGCGCCGCGCGCGTCGCTTGGAATTGGCATGCGGGGGGGGTGGCGGCGCATGGTTTATGAAGCCTTTAGATCGTGTCCAATGTGGGTTGCTTTGAGGCGCGTTGTTCACTCATGCTTAAGTCTTGTTTTACTGAATATTCTTGTGTGTTTGCTATTTCTACCCTGACAACACGGCGCACCTCTTATGCCGGTACGTCACGCCGCCGGATCGTCGCACCCCGATCCGGCGGCGCGTCGCACCGCCGCGCCACAAGGTGGGCTATGGCTGTATCAATGACGATGCCGATTTTGATCGTGGACGATTACAACACCATGATCCGCATCACGCGCAATCTTTTGCGTCAACTAGGTTTCTCCAATATCGACGAAGCCTGCGACGGGCGCACCGCCTTGGCCAAGCTGCGCGCCAAGGACTATGCGCTGGTCATTTCCGATTGGAGCATGGATTCGATGAGCGGCATCGAGCTGTTGCGGCGCGTGCGCGCCGACGAGCGCACCAAGGCGACGCCGTTCATCATGGTGGCGAACGACAACGAAGAGGGCGCACAGGCGCAATGCCGGGGCGGGCGCGTCCAGCTATATCGTCAAGCCGTTCAGCGCGCAGGCGCTGAAATCGAAATTGGCCCCGATTTTCGGAAGCTTCTAACAGAGCGCCGCCGGAAATCACACGGAAGTCTGCCCGCCGTCGATGACAATGGTTTGCCCGGTGGTGAACGCTCCCGCTGGCGAGGCCAAATACACCGCCATGCCGGCGATTTCATCTGGCTGGCCGATGCGCCGCAGGCACGAATGGGCGGTGTAGTTTTTCAATATATCCGGATTATCCCATAGCGCTTTGGCGAAATCGGTTTGCACCAGGCCCGGCGCGATGGCGTTGACGCGGATATTGTCGGCGCCGAACTCCAGCGCCAGATTGCGCGCCAATTGCATGTCAGCGGCCTTGGAGACGTTGTAGGCGCCCAAGCCCGGCGAGCCGCGCAATCCTCCGATCGAGGAAATGATGATGACCGCGCCATCCTTGCGCGCGCGCATCTCCGGCGCGCACATGTGGATGAGCCAATGGTTGGAGATGATGTTGTTTTGCAGGATTTTGGTGAATTGGTCGTCGCTGATGCCGGCCATGGGCCCGAAATAGGGATTGCTGGCGGCGTTGCAGACGACGATGTCGATGCGGCCGAATGCGGCTCGGGTTTCGTCGACGAGGTTTTGCAGCGCTTCCTTGACGGCGATATTGCAGGGGATTGCGATCGCGGCCTTGCGGTCCACCGCCGCGTTGATCTCAGCCACCGCCGCCTCGCAGGCGTCGGCCTTGCGCGAGGAGACCGCCACATTGGCCCCATGTTCGGCGAGGCGGTGGGCGATGGCCTTGCCGATGCCGCGCGAAGATCCGGTGACAATGGCGGTCTTGCCGCTGAGATCGAACAGATTGGCCATGCCGTTACTCCCTGCTAGTTGTTGTAAGGCGCCTGCGGCAGTCGCGTCCAGGCTGACACAGAAGGGGATCTGATGGAACGGCGCAAATTTTGGCTCGCGTGCGTTTTTCTGGCGCTGGCGGCGTGCGGAAAATCCGATCCGTTGGCGGACGCGCGCGCCGCCTGCGCCAACGGCGAAGCCGAGGCGCGGGTCGCGGCATGCACGACGATGCTTGAATCCGGCGCTCTAGACGAGGCCGAACGCGCCGCGGTTCTGGCTAATCGCGGCGCGGCGCGCGTCGGCGATGTCACCGCGTCGCTGCGGGATTACGAGGCCGCGCTCGCGTCCGATGCGGGCAATATGCAAGCGGTGATGGGACGCGCCGCGATTCTGATCGAGAGCGGGCAAGGTGAAGCCGCGGAGCACTTGGCGCGCCGTTTAGAGGTCAGCGGCGAATACCAAGACACTGCGCATTATCTGCTGGGCCGGATTGCCGCTCAGCGCGGCGATCCCGACGCCGCGCTCACCGCCTTTGACGCCGCGATCGCCGCCAATGCGCGCCACGCCGACGCTTACAGCAGTCGCGGCGCGATTCTGCAGGCGCGCGAGGATTATGCTGCTGCAATCGCCGATTACGATCGCGCGATTGCGATCAATTCGCGCCAAGCGCCGGCATTGGCGGGCCGCTGTTGGTCGCGCACGCTGCAAGACGAGCCTGACATGGCGCGCGCGCGCGCGGACGCCGATGCCGCCGCCGCCTCCGATCCCAGCAACGCACAAGGCCAGCTCTGCCGCGGCCTGCACCAATTGCGCGCCGGTGAATGGGGTGGCGCGCGCGAATCCTATGATGCCGTGCTGGAATTGGCGCCGGGCAACCCGACGGCGTTATTTGGACGCGGTATCGCCCGCCGGCGCGGCGGCGACGATGGCGGAACTGAGGATATGAACCAGGCCCGCGATTTCAGCCGCAACATCGACAAGGAATTCGACCAGCTCGGGGTGCGCACTTATTAAGTGGAGCTACGCCAGTTCCGCCATGACGTAGCTGGCGGCGGCGGCTTCGGCGGCGAGCGTTGCGCCGACCTTGGCCAAGTCGAGCGCGCCATTGCTGAGCAGCGCCTCTCCGTGCATGCCCGAGGCGATGAACAGGCAATCCAGGCCTTGGGAATTTGCGCCGACAATGTCAGTGCCCGCGCCGTCGCCAATGGTGAGGATACGCGACTTGTCGGTTCCGAGGATCAATTCCGCATAGGCCAGGTGGTAGATCGGCGCGTGCGGCTTGCCCGCCATGATGACGCGGCCGCCAAGCGCAGCATAGTCGCGGGCTATGGCGCCCGCGCACCAGATCAATTGCTCGCCTACGCGTACAACAATGTCGGGGTTCGCGCACAACATATCGAGCCCACGAGCACGAGCGAGGCGGAGTGTTTGGGCGTAGTCCGCCGGGGTTTCGGCATCGTCGTTGAGCCCGGAAACGCCGATGAAAGCGGCCTCATCCAAGCCGGCAAATTGCAGCCCCAGGCCCTCCCAAAGCGCGAGATCATGCGCTGGCCCAATCTTCAACATGGGCCCCGGCGCGCGTTTGCTGAGTTCGGCGCGGATCGCATCGCCCGAGGTGACAATGCAATCGTAGGCCTCGCGCGGAAAACCGAGGCGGTCAAGCTGAGCGGGGATCGGCCCGCGAGGTTTCGGTATGTTGGTCAACAAGACGACGCGCTTGCCAGCCTCGCGCATGCTGGTAAGCGCTCGCGCCGCCGCCGGAAACACCTTGCGCCCGTTATGGATGACGCCCCAAACATCGCACAGGATGGCGTCATAAGCCTTGGCGACGGCGTCCAAGGATTGGATTAGGCGCATGCATGGCTCCAATTGCACGCGCCGCGCTGGCATTTCGTCGCAGACCCATGGTGCAGGCACGGTGGTTTGCGCTAGCATGGCGCCAAGTTCAACCTTGAAACCTTGGGGAAATCCGATGAATTTGTCACGACGCGCGGTTTTGGCCGCCTCCACCGCCAGTTTGGTGCTCGCGGCTTGCACACGGGTCACGCCCGGCAGCGAACTGAGCGCTATCTTGGATCGCGCCTGCGTCGATTTCCTGCGCGAATCTCCTGAGTTCGCCACTAGCCTCGCGATTTCCGAAGAGCAGGCGGGCGGCCCCTACAATGGACCGTTTGAGCGACTTTTCCAAGGAAGGCTTTTTGCGCGGGCGGCAGATCGGCGAGCGCGTGTTGGCGGAATTGCGGGCGCTCGACCGCACCAAGCTCGAAAGTCAGGATAGCGTCACTTATGACGTCGTAGTCACTGCCATCGGCAATAATGTCGATTCCGCCAATTTCGAGTTTGGCGGCGGCGCCACTTCGCCTTACGTCGTCAGCCAATTGGCCGGCGCCTACACCTTCATTCCGGATTTTCTCGCCAGTCAGCATGCCGTCACCGGCCGCGAAATGGCCGACGCCTATTTGTCGCGTTTGTCGGCCTATGCCGCGCGTCCTCGACCAGGAATCCAAACGCATCGCCGATGACGCCGCCGCCGGCGTGATACCTCCAAGCTTCTGCTTGCGGCGCGGCGAGGATGCCGGCGCCATCAATCTGCTGCGCAAGTTCGCGGCGCTCGCCCCAGCACAGACGGTGCTTGTGCAATCGCTACAAACACGCTTGGGCGAGGTCGCCGAAATCGCGGCGTCGGACAAAACCACGCTGACCGAGCGCGCCGAAGCGATCGTGCGCGACGAAGTGTTGCCGGCCTACCAGCGTCAGATCGACGCCCTGAACGCCATTCTACCGCGCGCGACGGCCGATGCCGGCGCTTGGAAGCTGCCGCGCGGCGCCGAACTCTATGCATCGGGTCTGCGCAATTACACCACGACCTCAATGTCGCCGGATGAAATTCATCAAATGGGCCTTGATCTGGTGGCTTCACTCAATTCCGAGATGGATGCCGGGCTGAAAGCGCAAGGCATGACGCGCGGAACCATTGCCCAGCGTATACAGGCATTGTCGCGCCGGCCCGATCAGATTTATCCGAGCACGCCTGCCGGCCGCGAGCAATTGCTGGCCGCGCTCAACGCCCAGGTGGCGGCGATGTCCGCGCGCATGCCGGAAGTGTGCGGCACGCTGGCTAAGGCGGCGCTCGAGATCAAGCGCGTGCCGGAATATACCGAAGCCGGCGCGCCCGGCGGCTATTACCAATCGGCGGCGCTCGATGGTTCGCGCCCCGGCGCCTATTACATCAATCTGCGCGATCCCGCGACCGAGTGGCCGAAATTCACGCTGCCGACGCTGACCTATCACGAGGGCGTTCCCGGCCATCATTGGCAAATTGCTATTCAGCAGGAAGCGGGCGAATTGCCGTTCATCCGCAGCGCGCTGCTTGGCTTCAACGCTTACGCCGAGGGCTGGGGGCTTTACGCCGAGCAACTTGCCGATGAAATGGGGATGTACGCCAACGATCCGCTAGGCCGCATTGGCTATCTGCAATCGGCGGCGTTCCGCGCCTCGCGCCTCGTGGTGGATACCGGCATCCATCACAAACGTTGGACGCGCGAGCAGGCCATCGCCTCGATGGTCGCCGCTACCGGCGATCAGGAAAGCAATATCGTCACCGAAATCGAGCGCTATTGCGTGTGGCCGGGGCAAGCGTGCGGCTACATGGTCGGCCGTCAGGCGATCAACCGCATGCGCGAGGCCGCGCGTACGGCGCTGGGCGCGAATTTCGACATCAAGGCGTTCCACGATTCCGTGCTCACCAACGGCTCGACGCCACTTTCAGTAACGGAGAGCCTGGTCCAGGCATGGGTGGCGACTGTGTCGGGGCCGGCATAAGCGGCGCCTTTGAAACGTGACCCACACCCATCCCCGGACTTCGCCTACGGCGAATCCGGGGATGGGTGGTGAAACGCGAAAGCGCCCCAGCTTTGCAGTTCGACATCGACGCGTTCGCCAAGGCCAAGTCTGGTCGGGATCAGCGCGTTCCAGACAATTCCGCCCGCCTCGATGCGGGCCAAATCGTGAGCCCCGTGCGGGCGCAGGTCGCGCAGGCGCGCCAAAGTCCCGGGACGCAACGCCAGCGCCTCGGCGCGCACCACCACGCGCGCGCGCGCGCCTTGGCCCAGATGAGGCGCGCTGACCGCGCCAAACGGGGTCATCGCCGCGCCGTTTTCGATCCGCGTGTCGTACAAATTGACCGGACCGAGCGCCGCCGCCGCGTCGGCGCTGGCGGGATGCTCGTAGGCTTCGCGCGGGGCGCTCTCCTGCAGCACGCGACCGCGTTTGAGGATCGCCAGGCGGTCGGCGATCATCAGCGCTTCCTCGGAATCGTGGGTGACAAACAAAGCCGTGGTGTGCGTCTCGGCCAGCGTGTTCATGGTGGCTTCGCGCAATTCGGCGCGCAGCACCGGGTCGAGGCCCGAGAACGGCTCGTCCAGCAGCAGCGCCCGCGGGCGCGGCGCGAGTGCGCGGGCCAGCGCCACGCGCTGTTGTTCGCCGCCCGAGAGTTCGTGCGGGTAGGCGTGCGCGCGGTGCTTGAGGCCGACGCGGTCCAGCCAGCGCAAGGCCGCTTCATCGCGTTCGCTGCGAGGCTGAGTGTGCAATCCAAAGGCAACGTTGGCGCCGACGCTGAGATGGGGGAAAAGCGAAAAATCCTGAAACACCATGCCGATGCGGCGCGCCTCGGCCGGCACGTTATGGCTTGGCCCCGAAAGGCGTTCCTCGCCAAGCGAAATTTCGCCGGAATCGAGGTCCTCCAGGCCGGCGACGAGCCGCAATAAGGTGGATTTTCCCGATCCGGACGAGCCTAGGAGCGCCAGTACTTTGCCGGCCGGCGCGGTGAGTGACACATCGTCGAGCGCGGGGACTCCGTCGTAAGCGCGCCGCACATGCGAAAGAACGATCATGCTCATGGCGCGCCCGGCCTTGCCCGTGCGAGGCCGCGCGAGAGCAGCAAGGTCGGCGCAAGGCCAGCGGCGAATATAAGCAAGCACGGCGCCGCCGCCTGCACCAGGCGCTCATCGGAGGCATTGGCGTAAGCTTGCACGGCCAAGGTGTCGAAATCGAACGGCCGCAGTATCAATGTCGCCGGCAATTCCTTCAAGATCTCGACGAACAGGATCAAGGCGGCGGCAGCGAGACTGGGCGCTGCGATCGGCAAATCAACGCGCATGAGCCGCCGCCACGGGCCCGCGCCAAGCGTGCGCGCAGAAGCATCGACGCCCTTCGACAAACGGGTCAACCCTGCATCCACCGGCTGCACGCCGGCGGCGGCGAAACGCGCAGCGTACGTCCATAGGAGCGCGCTGAGCGCCAATCCCGCGCCGAGCCCAGCGACTAGCCCCGCTTCGCGCGCCGCGCCGAACAGCGACAGCGCGCCCATGGCGATGACCGCGCCTGGCGCCGAATAGCCCATGCCGGCTGCGAGCAGCGAGGTCTTGCCCCAAGCATCGGCGCGGCGCGCCGCGACCGCGATCACAATCGCCAGCGCCAGCGTGACGCCGGCGCCAGCGCCAGCCAGCAAGATAGAATTGAGCAATGGGCGCGCCAGTTCGTCCAGGTGCGCGTGCAGCAGCGCAAGCCGCGCCAGCCACGCCAGCGGCAGCGCCGCGCCGAAAATCACCAGGCCAGCGCAAAAGCCAGAAGCGGCAAGTCCGGCGGCTCGGCCAAGCTGGGTGCGCGGCATGCTCCGCCAGCGGATCGATGCGCCGGAAAATTGCGCCCGTCCGCGCGCGCGCCGCTCCAACGCCAGAAACGCCAGCGCTGCAAGCAGAAGCATCGCTGCGATCTGCAGCGCCGCATGCGGGGCGCCGTGCGCATACCAGGCGCGGAAAATGGCGGTCGAAAGCGTGGTCAGCCCGAAATGCTGCGCCGCGCCGTAATCGGCGGCGATTTCCATCAAAGCGAGCGCCGCGCCCGCCGCCAAACCTGGCCGCGCCATCGGCAGCGCGACGCGCCAGAACACCTGCCACGGGCGCGCGCCAAGGCTGCGCGCCGCCTCGAGACGCGCACGCCGATTGGCTGGTGAACGCCGCGCGCGCCGATAGATAGACATAAGGGTAAAGCCCCACCGCATAGACGAAAGCGGCGCCCCAAAATCCAATAATCGGGATGGGGCTTACCCCGCCCGCCCAGGAGAAGCTGGAATACGCATAGGCGAGTACGTAGGACGGCGCGGCCAGCGGCAGCACCAGCAGGAATTCGAACCAGCCGCGCCCAGGAAATCGGCACAGGCTCACCAGCCAGGCGGCGCCCGCGCCAAGAGCACAGCGCGCCGCCGCCGCCGACAAGGGTCAGCGCCAGCGTGCCGAATGCGCCGTCGCGCAAAAGATCGCCGCCAAAGCTCACGCTTTCGCGGCTAGGCGCCAACGCAAACCCGATCACCGCGAGCGCCGGCGCGGCGCAGATCAGCGTCGCGATCAAGGCCGCTACACCCATGCCGTCAAGGCGCGATTTCATGCGGCTGCGCATTGCTTCATCGCCAGCCTACCGCCTCGTAAATGCGTGCGGCTTCGGCTTGGCGGCGGCCGAGCGCGTCAAGCGCAATGGCTCTCCTGCTTGAACGCGCCGAGCGCCGCCAGCGCCGGGGACGGAGCGATTGAGTCGCGGATGGGAAATTCGTTGTTGAGCGGCGCAAGCACGCGCTGGCCTTCCTCGCTGGTCAGATATTCCAGCAATTGCAGCGCTTGCGCCGGGCGCTTGGCGTGTTTGGCTATCCCCGCGCCGGAAATATTGATGTGCGCGCCCGCGCCGGCCTGGTCCGGAAACGACAGCGCCACCTTCGCCGCCGCTTCGCGCTCGGCCGGATCGGAGGAGGCCGCCATGCGCAGATAATAATAATGGTTGGCGATGGTCGCCTTGGCCTCGCCCGCGGCCACCGCCTTGATCTGATCGGTGTCGCTGCCTTGCGGGTCGCGGGCGAAATTGGCGCGCACGCCAGCTGCCCACGCGCGCGCGTCAGCGGCGCCGAGACGCTCGATGCGCGATGCCAGCAGCGATAAATTGTACGTGTTGGTCGAAGTGCGCGCCACCACTTGGCCGCGCAAATTGCGGTGGCGCGAGGTCGTCCATTGAGGCGACCTGCGCCGGGGCCAGCGCGTCGCGGCGATAGACAATCACGCGCGCCCGCTTGCAAAAACCCCACCAATAACCTTGCGGCTCGCGCAAATGCGCCGGCACGTTTTGCTCGAGCGCGGCGCTCGTCGCCGCTTGCAAAACATCCCCCGTCTGCATGCGCCACAAATTGCCGGCGTCGGCGGCGACAACCAGGTCAGCCTCGGTGGCCTCGCCCTCGGCGCGCAGGCGTTCCAGCAATTGTTCGGCATTGGCCGGGAGCACGCGCACGGCGATGCCGCTGGCTTGTTCGAAAGCGGCGTAAAGCGCCCGGTCGCTGTCATAATGGCGAGCGGAATAGACGTTGACGTAATTCTTCGCAGCCGGGCCATCGCAGGCGGCCAAGGCCGCGGCGGCGGCGGCGACAAAGCGCCGGCGGGTGGCGGCGTGGGGCGGGGCGTCTCCCATTCGGGTATCCAATCAAGCCAAGTTGCGAATAATTCGCAATTAGCCCCCTAAATGACCTGCGCCTTGAGCTTGGTCAAGCCGGCGCGCCAAACCGGTGCGCCAAATGGGTGTGCGAAGCGGGGGCGCTTGACGCCGGACGGGCGGCGCATATGTTCCGCGCCCTTCGGGGTGCGTTTGGCGCGCGCTTCGGGCGCGTAGCTCAGCGGGAGAGCACTCCCTTCACACGGGAGGGGTCGCAGGTTCAATCCCTGCCGCGCCCACCAAAAATTCCCATTAAAACAATGAAATATTCAAAGCTCCACCCGCCGTTTCTATAGTCAAGTGATGATTTGGTAGCTAATTGGTAGCGAAAGGGCCAGGTGTCTTGGAGACGTGGTATGAGACGGTTTGCGACGGTGAGTGAGCGCGTTTGAGACAGCGCGGCCGCGACATTCCCGCGGGCGTGGGCGGATTGCTTGGTTCGGTTCAAAGTCGCAAAGGCGCTGGCCCGCCGTAGGCAGAGTCACGACAAACGGATCCGTTTCTTGAGTGCGGGCGTCGCTGCCAGGTCGGTGGGAGGCCCCAAGGCCTCATCTGCCCGTGTTGCCTCATGATAATTGTCGTTCACACTCATCCCACATCGAGGCGCTTTGCGGACCGGACGGCGAGCAAAAGCCAGCGCAACTGGGTGCGGTCGAAGCGGCGTACCGATCCGTCCTCGAGGACCCGACCATTGGCCATGCGCACGCCTGGCACCAGCCCCTCCTTCACCCGGCGCGCCACCGTGGCGCGCGAGATGCCAAAACACTCCTTGATGGCGCGGTAGTTCATGAGGACGCGGTCCTCCAACAAATCCGCAAGAATCCTGCTCACCGTCGCGTGCAATTCCGGCGGGTAGTTCGGCATATCTTCGATTCCGACCATGCGAATTGCGTCAGTGCTCGCCGAGAGGCGCCGTGAGTTGTGGGCGGGCGTGGCCGCCGTTTTCATATCGTTGCTGGCCACCAGCAGTTTCTCTCATAAAATCAGATGATCGCATCATGGGCTTAGGGGCAAGCACTTGGTTTTCCGGCCGAATTGGGCTCGGTTCGCGCCAGGTCGAGTGACGTGAAGAAAAATAAAACGCCACGCTAGTTCAGCGGCCCTCGCGCCCAAGCGCGGCAACTTGCGCTAGGCGCCGTTTCTGTTTGGCGGCGGAGGCGGCCTCCGCCATGCCGAACAGGGTCATGCGCACTGGCGTGAAGCCGGCAAAACCCAACACGCTCCGGGCGATGCTTTTCATGCCATGAGCGCAAAATACGAATTGGTAGATCGAACTCGGCATGCCCATGGTTACGATCAGCCGTGCGGATTTGCCCTTAAGCCGTTGGCGAATGCCGGCGCCGCTAGTTTCCGCGAAGAAATTGCCGCGCGCGATCTGTTCGAGGAAGACGTGCAGCAGCGCCGGCGCTCCCCCGAGCCAAAGCGGAAACACCAGCACAAGATGATCGGCGCGCACGATATCCTCGCGCGCGTTCACGATCGCAGGCGCATCCGGAGCGCGCGCGAATTCCGCGGCGCTACGCAACATGGGAAGTTCCGCCTCGGCGAGCGCAATTAGCCGCGCTTCTTTGCCGGTCGCGCGCGCACCCTCAACGTAGGCCTCCGCCAGCGCATGGCATAATCTGGCGCGATCGGGGTCGGGGTGGGCGTCGATGACCAGTACACGCTCAGCCATAAGTCCGCGTCGCTCCGATAAGCAACCCATTTTGGCGCCGGCGCAGGCGCGCTAGTTTGATTCGGCGCAAAATCGCTCGGAGATTAATTGTCGCTTGAGGAAGATCAAAGGCGAAATTGGGCCATGACCGGGGATCGCGTCAACGATGCGCTGGCCTCGGATGTCGCTCATATCGGCATCGCCATGGGCAAAAAGGGGACAGATGTCGCGCGCGAGGCCGCCGATCTGGTGCCCGCCGACGACAGCTTTGTATCCATTGTCTGGGGCGTGCGGCTCAGGCGGCGCATCTTCGGCGAAATTGGGCCGAGCCAGTGGTAGAGAACGAGGGCTGGCTTGGGCTTAGTGCTGACCTATTCGCCGCCTTTCCCAATGTGGACGGCGATCACCGCCACCCTTGCTGTATCGGCGCTGGTCTTGGTCATGGTGGAACATCCCATTGACCGCTGGCGCCAGCGGCGGTTTCTGAATTCCAAGGCCCGTCAGTCGGACGCGCTCGCCACAGCGCCTGCAAGCGCATGAACAATGGTCGCGCGCTGAGGGGGCGCGACGGACGGCCTTGCGGTGTGATTGCGCCAGGGCCGGCCCGCCAAGCAAACCAAGTCGCCCTACGGAAGCGCCGCGCTTGACTTGAGGGCCCCGTACTGAGAATCGAGATAGCTTGGGGAGAGAGATTGGCCTAACGCGAGGTTCAAACGTCTCGCAGCAAACCCACCAGAATCGCCCCGCCCAAACGTTGTGTCCTATTGCGCACACCCTGCCGCGCTGGCGGTGGGAGCGCCGGGTAACGGCGGTTCGCAGCCGTCTTCGTGGACCATCCAATGCACGAAGCGGTGCAGGGGGTACATGGCGTCGTGCGGGTTGCCGATTGTGCTTGGGCCGGCTTCGCCCAGGCGGACCACGCGCTGGGCGCCGCCGCTGGCGAGATAGTCGCGATAATCGGCCATGCGATTGGATGGAAAAAATCCCACCGTCTGGGTGGCGACGTTGACGTATTTGATCGCCTCGCGGAGATCCGCGACGCGCACGACATTGGCGGTTTTGTTGATGGGGTGAAAATCCACCGGCTCATCGGAGCGGATCACGACGCCCTTGCCGTCAGCCTTGCCCCACACCCGGTAATCGTCATCGAGCATGGCGAGCGTCTCGATCTGCTCGCGCAAATCCATGTCGAGCGCGCGGACATCGCCGGAAGCGGCGGCGCGCTCGGCGATGCGGCGATGCAGTTTTTCGCAGAAGCGGTCTGCGTTGGCCTGATCGGCCTCGACATAGAGAAAGCGGCTCGACACGCAGGCTTCCTGGTTCAGCGTCATCACGTCCATCGACGCCAGGTCCGCGATACGCTCAAGCGTCTCCTCGCTCTCAAACGCCTCCCTGCCGACCATGGAAATCGACGTCTTGGGATCGAACGAGACCAGTTGAAAGCCGGGGCCGACATATTTGACTACATTATTGATCGCATCGCCGCCGCCCCAGGCGACGATCTTGTCGAAATATTGCGGCCTGTAGAGCACCCGCTCGACGGTATCGTCGCCGCCGCGCCAGTACACCGCCGACATCGACTTCACGATCGGGTGCTCGGCATCGATCGCGGACATGGTGCGCAAAATGGCGACAGTCGTGAACGGATCGCTGGACGACATCTTGAACAGATTGACGGCCTTCACCATTGCGCCTTGGGCGATCGACTTGACGGCGACGCCGGGCGAATTACCGGGCAGCACATGGATCAAGCGCGGCGCGAATGCGCGTACATAGCTCTTTCGGCCGGTGAAATCTTGCTTTGGGACCCAATCATCGAGCGCTTTTGGATCGGGGAAATTCTGCTCAACCTCCGCCCACAATCTGCGTTTATCGAGATATCCGGTCGCGTACATGGCTTGGTTTTCGACCACTTGCCGCGGCAGGATGTGCGTTGCGCACATGCGGTCGATGCATTCTTGCATGAACGGGTTGCCGGGATCGCGTATGCGTTCGCCGGTCTCCACCAGAAAGTCGATGATCTCCGAGAGCTTCACATTCAGAAGCGGCGGCGGTTCCGCGCGGGATGGCACGGCCCGATTAAGATCGAGCGCCGGTGTGGCGAAGGTGACGCCGAGGTCGCGCGACCGGTGCGTCGCCTCCTGGCCGTGGACGACTTTTCCGCGCAAATAAAATGGCGCCGAAACGACGGCGCCGGGCCCGGTGTCATGTTGCACGGAAGCGTTCATGACATACCCCTCACATAGGCGTCGACCGTGCCGGCGCAGCCGATTTTGTCGTCGCCTTCGAGATCGGCGTAGCGGGCGATGTTGTCGCGGATCGAGGGGCCTTTGGCGCCGCAGGCGCAGGGGCTGTAATCGAGCGCTATCTTGTCGCCGGAAATCACCCCGCCCCAACGCCCGTCAAGCGACAAGTCGAAGAAAGCCGCGCGTCCCTCGATCTCGCCCTTGCATTCAGAATTCTCCAGCGCATCGCCGTTCTTGTTGAGAACGAGCGGTACGACCCAGGGCGGCGCGTGATAGCGGTTCCCCGCGCCGCATTTCGGCATGCCGGAATTGAGCTCCTGCATTGAATAATTCTGGAAGTGCCGGTTGGGCGGGATGTTGAAGGTCTCGTGCACGAATTGTTGGTAATCAGGCGGCAATTGCGCGCGTTTGAGGCCGCCGCCGACATAGATGCAATTGTCGGGATGAAAATCCTTGGCGCTGAAACCTTTTTCACGCACGGCTTTCGCGACCTGGTAGAGGCCGTTCCACATTCCCGAAACCATCAGTTTTCTGGCGCGATTTTCGATCAGCGCATCCGCGGCGACGCCCACGGCGCTCTCGATATAACCCTGGCGCTCTTTCGAGGTTTTTTCAAACGCGGCGATATCGGCCGGCTTGGCGGTTCCATCGGCGATCGTCTTGCGCATGACCACCATCTGCGTCAGCGAGCCGACGGTGATCGGCGGCACCGGATAGCGGAAGCGTTCCCAGGCGGGGTTGGCAAACGCGGCGACTTGCGCCTCGCCGATAATGTTGTTCTTCGGCACGCTGGCGACAGGCGCGCAGCCGATCATCATCCGGTCCTGCTCCGGCTTCACGCCCGACCCCCAGGAGAACACGTTCACAGTGTCGATCTTCGACCAGTCCATGTCCTTTTGCGATGCGATCAGCATCGCCGATTTGCCGGTTGTTCCGCTGGAGCACGAGATGAAATGGCCGACCGCCTGCAGCCGCGCGATCCATTCGTCGACATCGGCGATATTATTGAGATCGAAATGCGCTATTGGATAGGGCGAGACGGTGCCTAGCCACTTTGTCAACCGATCCCATTTCTCTCCGGAGAGCCAGCTTTCGGGATAACTTTTATAGGCCGTATGCGGCAGCAGCAGCTGAACCATATCCGCGCGATCGCCAACCGCCTCAAGGCCTGCTTCCTTGGCCCGTACGCCGACGAGCTTTATGCGCCCGCCGCGCTCCTGAAAGCTCTCATTCATCGCCTCGATCTGGGCGCTGTGAAGGTCAGCGTAGGGGATGTCGAAACGGCCCGGGGCGCTGACCAGGCGCGTCAGGCGTTCCACTGCGTTGCCCATTTTGGCTTTCCCACGAATTGTCATTGACCGGAAATCACGGCGTAATATTTTTATTATGGTCGCTCCCGGCCCCTAGGCAAGCGCGGAGGGCGCGCCAGCGCTTTCGTCCGCTTGTTCTTCCGCAGCGTATGGCTCGTGTGACCGGCGAATTCGCTGCGGCGATATGCATTGCCTAGTCGCAAACCTGATTAGCCCATATGCTCGCCGCAGGAGAACACATGCCCCAGCACCGCACGCTTGACGCAATCAGGGTTGATCTACCGGCCCCGGCGCACGTGCCCAAGGATCGGCTGGTCGATCTAACTTGGGCGCTGGGGTCGATGCCAAACGACCTGGTTGACCCATATGAGCCCTGTGGTTGGCTCAGCGGCCCCGAAATTCCGCGCCTCTTGTTCAGCCCCGCGATACCTGGCGCGGCCGGCGCCCTCGCCGGGGGCCGCATTGGCGCCTGGATCGTGGCGCATTCCGAAGACATCAACCGCGTCTATACCGACGACGAACATTTCTCCAACAAGGGCGCTGCCGAATTCCAGCGGATGATCGGCGAGACCTTTCGCTCGATCCCGCTCGGCGTCGATCCGCCGGACCATTCCAAATATCGGCTCTATCTGATGCCGCATTTTTCGCCGGCGCGCCTCAACCGCATGATGGATCAAATCCGCGCCGTGGCCGTCGAAATGATTGAAGATTTCGCCGACAAGGGCGAGGTTGATGTCGCATGGGATTTCGGGCGCGTCTTTCCGGTGCGCATTTTCATGAATCTGATGGGCTTTCCCCCAGCCATGTTCGAGCAATTTCTCGATTGGGAATGGGACATTCTCCATTCCAACGATCAGGCCAAAATGGGCGCGGCGCTGCGCGGCGTACTGCAATTTTTGCGCGGCTTTATCGCCGAAAAGGAGGCTAATCCCGACGAGCATCTGGTCTCCAGCATCGTGCATGGGAAGATCGAAGGGGTCGCGCCAACCGAGGAAGAAAAGATCGGCATGGTCTGGTTCCTGTGGCTGGGCGGACTGGACACGGTCGCCGCTACGATCAGCCAGATGTTCCGCCGCATGGCGCTCGAGCCGAAAATCCAGCGTCAATTGCGCGCTCATCCTGAACTGATCGAAAGCGGCGTCGAGGAATTCCTGCGTACGCAGCCGATCCTGAGTTCGGCGCGTACGGTGAAGAAGGATTTCGAATGGCACGACCTCGCCATCAAGGCCGGCGATGTGTTTCAGTGCCTCAACCCGGCAGGCAATTTCGACCCCGCCGTGTTTCCCAATCCACGCACGTTCGATCCGACCCGGCAGAACAATCGCCACACGACTTTTGTCGCCGGAATTCACCGCTGCCTTGGCGCTCCTCTGGCGCGGCGCGAATTGTGGATATTGCTTGAGGAATGGTTCAAGCGGATTCCGGAATTTCGCGTGAAGCCCGGCGCGGACACGACCGTGTTCCCCGGCCTGCTCTCGATCCGCAACCTGCCGCTCGTGTGGACGCCGCGCGCTTAATCGTGCGGGCGCCAGCCGAGCAGCAGCATCATGGCGGCAAAACCGGCGACATAAGCGATCGGCATCCACCACGCCGCTCGCAGCCACGCGATCGCCGATTTGGCCTCCGGGAACAAGTTCGAGACGGCCACGCCCGCCGATGAGCCGAACCACAGCATCGAGCCGCCAAAGCCGACCGCGTAGGCGAGCACGCCCCAATCGTATCCGCCTTGCGCCAAAGCCAGCGCGGTCAAGGGAATGTTGTCGAACACGGCGGAGACAAAGCCGAGGCCCAGCGTCGAGTGCGCTGAGGCCGCTGGCAAGGCTTCAACCGGCATCAGCGAAGCTGCAAGCACAAGCGACAGCAAAAAAGTAGCGCCCTTGGCCGCTTCTGGAAGCGCCGACCATTGCGGTTGCCGCAACCACGCCGTCGCGAAAACTCCAAACCAAAGCGCAAGGCCAATAATTGGCGCGGCGTGCGATAAATGCGGGGCCAGCAGATTTGCGGCAATATTGGCCGCGATCGCGCAGGCGAGCATGAACACGACGATCGCCACGCGCATCCAGTCAATTGCAATCGCGCCGACATGGTGTTTGACGATCGGCGCATATCGTTGTTGCGCCCGCGAGGCGGGTATCGCGAAGACCGCGAACGCGACCAGCGAGCCAATATAGGCGTGCAGCACGTCAAGCGGGCTTTTGCCGGCGATCCAGATCATGGTCGTCGTGGTGTCGCCAACGACGCTGCCCGCGCCGCCCGCGTTTGACGCCGCCACGATGGCCGCCAGATAGCCGATATGGACTTTTTTCCCATAGACATGTGCGGCAATGGTGGCGCCGATTAGGGCGCCGGCGATGTTGTCGATGAACGCCGACATCACGAACACAAGCGCGAGCAACACCAGGCCGCCGGTCCAATCGTCAGGCAGGATGTCGGGCGCGAGATCGGGGAAGTTGCTTTGCTCGAAATGGCGCGACAAAAGCGCAAAACCGAGCAATAGGAGGCCAAGATTGGCAAGCTCGACCCAATGATGGCCCAGGTGCGCGGCGAGCCCGGCCAAGCCATCGCCATGGCTGAAGCCGGTAATAGTGAATTTGTAGACGAGGATCGCCACCAGGCCAATGAGCGCTACGCTGAGCGTGCGATGATGCAAGATCGCCACGCCGAGCAAAGTCGCGCCGAACAACAAGAACTCGAAGGGGAACGGAAGAAATGCCAAGTATCGCCTCGATCTCTATGCGCTCGCAAAGTCATGTTATTTGATTAACCGACAGTGCGCGCCATATCAATTCGGGCGACCGCGAACTGGAGGAGACTGATGGCGATTTTTGTTCTCGTGCATGGCGGCGGTCATGGCGGCTGGTGCTACAATAAGCTGAGCCCCTTGTTGCGCGCGGCGGGACATTTGGTCTACGCGCCGAGCCTCACTGGCTGCGGCGATCGCAAGCACTTGATCAGCGCCGATGTCGATCTCGATACGCACATTGCCGACATCGTCAATCTGCTCGATTACGAGGATCTCGCCGACATCATCCTTGTCGGCCATTCTTATGGCGGCATGGTGATCACGGGCGTCGCCGATCGCGCCCCAAATCGCATCAGGGAGCTTGTCTATCTCGATGCCGCCCATCCGCGCGATGGCGAATCGCTGCGCATGATCGCGGGAGGTCAGATCGAGCCGCTTTACGCCGGGGCCCGCATGGTCAGCGGCGCGGAATTGGTGATGTGGCCCATGCCCGGCATGGCGGCGTTCTTCGGGATCAGCGATCCCGCCGACGCGGCCTGGCTTGAAGCAAAGCTGACGCCGCATCCGTGGAAGTGCTTCGACCAGAAACTTCGCTTGCTCAACGGCGAAGCCGCGCAGCGCGTGCGGCGCAGCAACATTAATTGCACCGCGTCGCTGCGCGCCAGCGAGGCCAACGCCGTCACCCGACAAACCGAGGGCGAGCGGAATTACGAAATCGACACTGGCCACGACCTGATGATCACCGAACCGCGCGCCGTGGCGAAAATGCTGATCGAGATCGCGGGCGCAAAACCAGAATGATCCCGCGCTCCCAATCACTGGAACCAATGTTTATGCGGCGGCGAAATCCTTGATCAGTTCGGCGCGTGTGGCGGGTGAAAGTTGAGCCAAGTGCGCGTATTTCGAATGATCGACGCCAACCAAAATCGGACCGCTGAAATCGGCGAAGGCGGCGATTTGGTCTAGTGTGAAGCGGAAATGCGCGAAATGCACGGACGAGGCTTTGCCGTCCTCGCGCGTGCGTTCGAGCGTCGGTTTCCTGCAGTCCGGCGATGCGCGCTGCGCCGACCTGAATGAAGAAGCGATCCTCGACGCCGCCCAGCTGCGCCAGCGCGCGCTCGCGCCGGGCCGGCTCGTCAATCTCGAACATGATCGTGGCGACCAGTTCATCGCCGCGTGGGACCAGCGGATTGTAGGCGGCGAGTTCGTCGGCCAGTTGCGCCTCGCCGCCGCGCTCGATGTGCAGCATCTCCTGGACCTGAAACAGCATGGTCGTCGAAGCATTCGAAATAGAACGTGCAATAGGGCCCGACCTCGACGCGGCGCAATTGCTTGATCGGCAACAGCGCCGCGCGCCGCGCCGCGCGCTCGGCGCGAATTGGCGCGGGCGGGAGGATGTCGGCGGGCGTTATCTTTCGTTGGGCGAAGCGGGTCATAGAGCTCTCAATCTATAGCCCATAGGCCCTGGCGAAAATTTCGATCGGGTGCGCGCGCATGCCGGGCGCCGCGCCAAGTTCAAGCATTTCGTCGGCGACCATTTGGCCCAGATGTTTGCAGGCGAGCGGACAGTCCGAGCACAGCGTGTCGTTTTGCTTCTGCAGCGACCTGGCGCGCGGCGGGGCGGCCGACTTTCAGCGCCAGCGGGCGGGTTTGCTTCAGCACCCGAAGGTGCCGCCATGGCCGGAGCAGCGCTCGACCACATCGACTTTGCGTGTCGGGGATCAGCTCAGCATTTCCGCTGATTTCGCGCCCATATTCTGCGCCCGCGCGTGGCAGGCCATATGCGCGGTGACGCCGCCTGCGATCGGCGCAAGCGCGCCGGCGCAAGGCCCTCGTTTTTGGCGATATCGACCACGTATTCGCAGATGTCGCGCGTTGCGCGCGGCAAGGCGTTTTCACCTGTTCGTTCTCCGGCAGGATCAGCGGCCACTCGAACTTCATCATCAGGCCGCAACAGGCGGTGAGCGCGATGATGTCATAGCCCGCGTCGATATAGGGAGCCAGTTCGGCGCTGACTTGTTCGGCGCGGCGCGGCAACTTCGGCGATGTCGCCATGCTCCAATTGCGGCATGCCGCAGCAGGCCGGATAGACGACATTCGTCTCCACACCCTGGTGCGCCAGCACGGCTTGTGCGGCGGTGCCGGTGCTGAAGGTTGGTTGTAATCGACAAAGCAGGTGGCGTAGAGCACCGCCTTGCGCGCCCGCGCCTGACCATCGGCATTGATCGCGCGGCGGCTCAAGCGCGGCGCGCGCTGAAACGTGTTGGTGTGATATTCGGGCAGTTCCACATCGCTGATCGACGCCGAGCACGGCCTCCATCAGCGGGCGCGTCGCCCAATTGCCGCGCGCCGAGGCGAAATTCGCCACCGGCGCGGCAAGGCGGCGCGAGTTGGCCATTGCGGTCGGTCTCGGCGAGCTGGTGCCGAGAGCGGCTGCTTGCCCGTTGCGCTTCAATTCGGCGGCGCGGTGGCGCAGCATCAAATGCGGAAAATCCAGCGCCCATTCGTGCGGCGGCACGTAGGGGCATTTGGTCATGAAGCACATGTCGCAAAGCGTGCAGGCTTCGACGACTTGGCCGAAATCGGCCTTGGCGACGCCATCGATCTCGCCGGTCGGCGAAGCGTCCACCAGATCGAACAGGCGCGGAAAGCTCTCGCACAGATTGAAGCAGCGCCGGCACCCATGACAGATGTCGAACACGCGCTCCATTTCCTTCTCGATCGCGGCGAGATCGTAAAATTCCTCCGAGCGCCAATCGAGCGCGTGGCGCGTGGGGCTCCGAGCGAACCTTCGGCGGGTGGGCGGTTTGTCATGCGTTGAATAGATCCTCCCTCACGCGTCCGCGGAGGTGCGCGAAGCGAAGTCCGGGGCCCATAAACACGTACCGTCTGTGCTCATGCGGTCCCGCTGAATCTGCGCATCCGCCGCGGATCCGCGTGACGGCGCTCTGGCTGGGAGTTGCGAGATGTTCACTTATCCAACTGATCCAGCGCGCGCTGGAATCGCCCGGCGTGGCTGCGTTCGGCCTTCGCCAGCGTCTCGAACCAATCGGCGATTTCGGCAAAGCCTTCCTCGCGCGCGGTGCGGGCCATGCCGGGATACATGTCGGTGTATTCGTGGGTCTCCCCGGCGATGGCGGCTTTCAGATTCGAGCCGGTGGGGCCGATCGGCAGTCCGGTGGCGGGATCGCCGACGGCTTCCATGAATTCCAGGTGGCCGTGCGCGTGGCCGGTTTCGCCTTCGGCGGTGGAGCGGAACACTGCTGGCGACATCGTTATAGCCTTCGACGTCGGCCTTCTGGGCGAAATAGAGATAGCGGCGGTTGGCCTGGCTCTCGCCGGCGAACGCGTCCTTCAGGTTCTTGAGTGTCTTACTGGTGCTGAGCGCCATGGGTGGGGTCTCCTTGGATGCGAACAATTCGCATGGGCGTGAAAGCGGCGTCAGCTTATCGCGCGCCGCGAGCGCGCCGTCCAATCGGATCGGGCAATGGCCGCAATAGATTTCGCCCATACAAGCTCGCGCGCGGGGCGAGCGCGAAGCGGCGCACTTCCCGCGCATGGGGCTACCGGAAGCCGGACCAAAAGTGAAGGCGTAGGCATTATCCAAGATCTTTGAGGGAGCCTAGTATGAGCAAACGTTCACAATTGGCGCTGTGCGCCAGCGTGTTGACTTTGTCTGTTGCGCTGTTGGGTGGGGCGCCGGCGGCTGCGCAAGACGCCAGTGAAGAAGAGGCCATCGTCGTCACCGGCTCGCGCATCCGCACCGATCCGCTGACCCACCGCCAGCCCGTGACCGAACTCGGTGCCGAAGACATCGCCCGCAGCGGTCTGTCGGCGACCGCCGACGTGCTGCAGCGCCTGCCGGTCTCTGGCGGCGGCTTGAACACCCGCAACAACAATTCCGGCAACATCGGCAATCCCGCCTGACGGCGGCGGCGTCGGCGCCGGCGCGGCGGAAGTCGATCTGCGTTTCCTGGGCGCGCGGCGCGTGCTTGTGTTGGTCGATGGCCAGCGCTGGGTCAGCGGCACCGCGGGATCGGGCATTCCCGGCTCGGTTGACCTCAACACCATCCCATCCGCGATGATCCAAAAGATCGAAGTGCTGCAGGAAAGCGCCTCGCCGATCTACGGCTCGGACGCCATCGCCGGCGTCGTCAACATCATCACCCGCCGCCACCAGGACGGGCTTGATGCTTACGCCCAATATGGCCGCTTCGAAGAAGGCGACGGCGAGACCCAGGATTATGGGCTGACCTACGGCTTCAGCCCCGGCGGACAACACCGACATCGTTCTCGGCCTCAATTACCAGAACCAGGAATTGGTATCTTCCGCCGATCGTCCGCTCTCGGCGTTCCCCGCGCCCAACGCCACCTCTTGCGCCGCGGGCGGATGTTCCTCGGGCGCAGTGAATGGGCGTATCGACCTTATCGTTCCGAGCCTGGTGGGTTTTGAAAACATCGACGTAACCTTTGGCGCCGCGCCGGGTTCTGCCGCTCTCTTCAATGCCGCCGCATGCGTGCCGACGGCCGATGCTGGGTTTTCCAGCTGCAGTCTGAGCCCGACCAATTCGTTTCGCGATTTCACCACCGCCGATCGGTTCAATTTCGGGCCGTTCAATTACCTGCAGACGCCATCTGAACGCTTCGGCGTGTTCGGTTCGTTCAGCCACGACTTCAACAACACGACCTCGTTGCGCGTGCGCGCGAGCTACGCCGACCGCAAGTCGGCCAACCAAGCCGCGCCCTTGCCGCTGTTCCTGGGCCAGGACGCCGGCAATGGCACCATCCTCGATGACACCGTCATCGACGTCACCAACCCGTTCAATCCCTTCGGCTTCACGCTGAACACCTCGACCTATTCGTTTATCGGCCGGCGCATGATCGAAGCTGGTCCGCGCCATTTCGAGCAGGAGGTCGAAACCTGGGACGTGGCGGCCACGCTTGAGGGGCAGTGGAACTGTTCGGACGCGACTGGTATTGGGACGCGAACGTGAGCGCGGCCGAGAACACCGCCGAGCAAAGCTTCACCGGCGACATCAACGTCGCGCGCGTGCAGCAAGCGCTGGGGCCGGTCGCCCTGTGCACCGGCGCGTGCACGCCGCTCAACATCTTTGGCGGCGGCGGAACGATTACCCCGGCGATGCTGAACTTCATCGGCTACACCGAGCACAATTCCAGCGAAGCCAAGCTCACCGACTTCACCTTCAATATCACCGGCGATTTGGCCGAACTGCCCGCCGGCGCGCTGGGCGTGGCGGCGGGTTATGAGCATCGGCGGGTGGAGGGCAGCTTCACTCCCGATCCGATCACCGAGGCGGGGTTGACTTCCGACATCCCGGCGCGCGCCGGCAGCGGCGAGTACGATGTCAATGAACTCTACGGCGAAGTCCGCGTTCCGATCGTCGCTGACCAGCCCGGCGCTCATCTTCTGGAAGCCTCGCTTGCGGGTCGGCTATTCGACTATTCGACCTTCGGCCAGGATTCGACCGTTTCCGGCGGGCTTGCGCTGGCGCCCGGTCGAGGAGGTGCTGTTCCGCGGCTCCTGGGGTCAAGGGCTTCCGCGCGCCCTCGATCGGCGAATTGTTCGGCGGCGGCTCGCGCTTCGACGCGACCATCAACGATCCATGCAACAATCTGCTGACGCATCGCCAGCCCCACTAACGTCAAGCCAATTGCATCGCCAACGGCGTGCCCGCCGATGGCAGCTATACGCAACGCAATCCGCAATTGCCGGTGTTCGTTCGCGGCACATCGAGCCTGCAGCCGGAAACCAGCGAAAGCTGGAACGTCGGCGCGGTGTGGCGCCCGACTTGGGCCGAGGGGCAAAGCTGGAGCGACGGCCTCACGCTCGAAGTGAACTACGCCAACATCGAGATCCAAGACGCGATCCAGGCCGCCGACCCCAACACGGTCATGCCGCTTTGCGCCACCACCGGCCAATGCTCGACGATCAGCCGTTCGCCGAGCGGGGCGGTGCGTTCGATCGACGATCCGCTGACCAATGCGGGCTTCGTCGAGACGACGCGCGGTCGACTTCAACATCAATTGGACCTCGCCGGATTGGGATCGTCGGCCAGATTAGTGTCTCGTCCTTCACCAGCCATCTGATCGAATACATCGACGGGGCCACTAGCCCACCGGTGGCGCGCGAAGGAACCGAGCGCGGCAGTCCCTCGCAGGGCTTTCCCGGAATGGAAATCCACCACCAGCTTGAACTGGGAGTTGAGCGGGTGGGGCCTGACGCTCACCAACCGCTACACGTCGAGCCTGATCGAAACCGCCAATGGCGGCACCGAGATGGATGCCTACGCGCCCTGGGACCTCCAGCTGCGGTGGGCGCCGGGCTTTGCCCAACGGCGGAGAAATCGCACTTGGCGTTGAACAACATGTTCGACGAAGACACGCCAGGCTGCTTCAGCTGCGACGTCAACAACATGGACCCGAGCGTTCACGACGTGCCAGGCCGCTTCGGATACGTTCGGGTTAGCTTCAAGCAATAAGCGACGCGAAAAAAATTCGCCGGCGGACGAGCCATCGTCCGCCGGTTTTCCTTGTCGCGTCCCGCTTGCGCAATTTCGTTTGCATGCTAGAGCGCGCACGATGAGCCAAGCCAGAGAGCCCGTAGCCGCCGGCGGTTGCCAATGCGGTGCGGTGCGTTATGCGCTTTACGCGCCGCCGCGGCGAAGTCACGTTTGCCATTGCCGGATGTGCCAGCGCGCCACGGGCGGGCTGTTTGCGGCGCTCGCTGGCGCGCCGAAGGGAGAGTTTGCCTGGACCAAGGGCGCCCCCGGGGTGTTCGCCTCGTCGAGCTTCGCGACGCGCGCTTTTTGCCGCGATTGCGGCACGCCACTTTCGTTCAGCTACAACCGGGAGAACGATTATTTTTACGTCACCATCGGTTCTCTCGACGATCCAGCCGCAGCCCCAATCGAGCGTCAATTTGGGGTCGAGAGCCGTATTCCCTGGGTCAAATTCTGCGAGGATGTTCCCTCCGAAGCAACAGGAGCGAGCGAGAAGGCCGCGCAATTTCTCGCCGGCATGACCAACAACCAAGCCAAGGCTTGAGCGAGCAGAGGCTTGAGCCGGCGCGGCGGCGCGCCTAAGAGGCGGGTTCAGGGGCGGTTAGCTCAGCGGTAGAGCGTCTCGTTTACACCGAGAGGGTCGGGGGTTCGATCCCCTCACCGCCCACCATTACCCGCGCGCCGGCCTCGGCGCTCTGGTAGCCGGCATAGACGACGGCCAGCACATCCATCGCCAAGCGCAGATCGCTGATCGGTTGGCGGCGCTGGGAAACGGCGGCGATGAAATCGCGCAATTCGTCCGGATAGCCGGTGATGGCGTCTTCATCAGGCGCTGGGAACGACCAGCCTTGCTTGGTCTCAAGTTTCTCGACCAGATATTCATCGGCGAAATAGCGTCCGTCCGGCGTATAGGCTTGGCAGGCATTGTTGGGGTTGATGTTGGCGGTGACGATTGCGCGCGAGCCGTAGGCCGAGATGAAATTGCGAATGCCGCCGAGGCGCGTGTCGGTGGAGGTCAATTGCGCGACCGCGCCATCTTCAAAAGTGATGAGGATGCTGGCGAAATCCTCGACATCGACCCAATCGGCGGCGATGTGCTTGGGGTCTTCGGCGCGGAAGCGGGCCATGGCGGTCAGATTGGCGACCTGGCACAGAACCGAAACCGGCCGGATCGGTGCGCCTGAAGTGCGCCGACCCTCCTCAGCTTTCAAATGCAAAGCCGCGCCGATCGGGTGCACGCACAATCGCGCTAAGGAGCCGCCGCCGCTATCGCGCCAGCGCCTGGAAAATGGCGAGTGCGACCCGGAATGCGATTCCTCGCCCTCGATGCGCAGGATCGTCGATCCGCTCGCCGCCATTAGCCGGTTGAGCTTGACGATCGGCGGCGCATAGACCCAGTTTTCGCCGTAGCCGAAAGTAATCCCGCTTTGCGCCACGATTTGAGAGAGCCCGCGCATTTGCTCCAGCACCGATGCGCGCATCTCGGCGCGGGGATAGCAATCGGCTGACCAGTCGGGATTGTCATCGGGGCCGAAAAAACCGCCGAGCGGTTTTTCGCAGAACACATGTTTGCCGGCGCGCGCCGCCGCCATCGCCATCGGGATATGCAAGCGATTGGGGGTGCATAAATCAATGGCGTCGACATCGAGATCGGCAAGCAAAGCTTCGAAATCGGCGCATACTTTGGGAATGGCGAATTGCTTGGCGAGCGCGCCTGCGCGCTCGCCATTGCGGCTGGCGATGGCGACGATTGCGAAGTTTTCGCCATAGACCTTGCGATAGGAGGCCAAATGAAAATGCGCGGCGAAGCCCGAGCCGACGACGCCAATCCTGACTTGGGGCGGAGTTTTCACGGGCTAGCACTCGCTCTCTTTGAAGCCTGACTTGTACTCCACCCCTTCCCGGATTGCGCGAAGCGCAAGTCCGGGATCCATAAGCGCAGCCCTGCAAAGGCGAGCGACAATGCGTCCAAACGCTGTGTTTATGGGCCCCGGAATGCCGCAGCGCGGCATCCGGGGATGGGTGCTTGTGATGTCACAGTGGTTTACAATTCCTAGCACTCTAATCCTTCATTTCCGCGCCGCGCGTTTCTGGCGCAAACAGCGCCGCGGTAAAGCCGACGATAAACACCGCGCACATGGTCATGGCTGAATAGCGTAGCGGCAGCGGCGAGGCCAAGGCGCCATAGACTTGGCTCGACAAGGCGGCCGAGACAAAGCCGCCCGCCGCCGCCGCAAATCGCCCGAGATTGTAGCAGAACGAAACCCCCGTGCCGCGCGACTTGGCGGCGAACAATTCCGGCAGATAGATGGAAAATCCCGCAAACACGCTCAATTGCGCCGCGCCCATGATCGGCATCATCCAATAGGCGTCGGCCGGCGAATTCAGTTTCCAATAAACCAGCATGGTCACCGCGAAGGCGGCGGCGAAGCCGATCAGGAAAGCCGGCCGGCGGCCAAAATGATTGGCGATCCAAGCGAAGATCACCATGCCGGTGGCGCCGCCGAGCATTTGCAGCAGATAAGCCAAGTTCTTGGCGTTAGCCACTTGCGCCTTGATCGGGCCGGCGGGGTCGATCGCGGCGAAGTGCGCGGTGAACACCGCGTCTTGCAAGTCGACCGCGAATTCGCCGATCGCCCACAGGCCGACCACGCCGCCCATGGAGAGCAGCGTGCCGATTAGCAGATTGCGCCGCTGCTGGGCGTCGCCCAGCAACTCGCGATACGATCCCAGCCAACCCTTCGGCAATTGGCCGTTGGCTTTGAGGTGCAGCCAGGCATCGGATTCCTTCAGTAACAGGATCGAGGCCAGCACCAGCACGATCGGAACCGTGCCAATGGCGAACAGCCAACGCCAAACATCGTCAGAAGCAAGCAAACCGCCCTGCGAAAGTCCGTCGACGCCCATCTTGGTCAAGGCGGCGCTGATATTGCCTATGGTGGAAACGATCTGCAGTCCAGTCAGCATCGCCACCCGCGCGGCGCCGCTGAAATTGTCGGCGATGATCGCCACCGCCAGGCCAAACACGCCGCCAATGCCAAAGCCGGTAAAGGCGCGCAGAACCGCGAATTGCTCCGGCGTTTGCGCCAGCGCTGTCGCTCCAGTGCCGAGCGCGTAGATCAACACCGACCAATTCATCAACCGCACGCGCCCGAAGCGATCGCCCAGAGCGCCGATGGTCAGGCCGCCAATTCCCCAACCGATCAGGAACAGCGCGGTGACGATCTTGGCGAAGGCCTGCACCTCAACATCGCTGGAAGGGAGCTGCATCAGGTCCGATAGCGCGGGAATGCGCGCCAGCGAAAACAGGCGCTGATCGAGATTGTCGAAATACCAGGCCCCGCCCGCGATCAAGAACACGATCCACTGATAGGGGGTAACGCCGCGCCACCAGGAGCGTTTGTCTGTGTCTGCGGCAACGGACATATGCTTATCTCGCTTCTGGCGTTGTGGTGTGTTGGTAAGGCGCATCGGGAGTGCGCGCCGGGATGGCGCCCGGCGAAGTCACGACCCAGCCGGCAAGTTCATGACCGCGGCGCGCGGCATCGGCTGGTCCGGCGCCGGCGAGCCGCGCCGCCAGAAAGCCAGCGTTGAAGGCGTCGCCCGCGCCGCTGGTGTCGATGGCTGCGAGTTGCTTTTCCGGCGCGACAATTTCTCCGTCGGGCAGATGGCAACCAGCGGCGCCGAGTTTGACGATAGTCTCCTTGGCGCCGGATTCGCGCCAATGCGCCGCGACTTCGTTGGCATTGGCAAATCCAAACAACGATCGCTCATCGTCAAGACTCGGCAAGCCGATATCGCACGCGCCGGCGGCGAGCATGCGCCAGCGCCGGGCTAGTTCAGCGCTTTCCCACAAGCGCGGGCGGTAATTGCCGTCGAACAGAATTTTCGCGCCGCGCGCGCGCGCCTCGCGGCAAAGCTCCAGCAGGCGATGGCGGGCTTGCTCCGGCAAAATCGCCAAAGTGATCAGCGAAAAGCAAATGATGTCGGCATTGCGCAGCTTCGCCTCGGCCCGCGCAAAGCCGGGGAGCGAAAACATGCCGCGCGCGGCGCTGTCGCCGCGCCAATAATGGAAGCTGCGCTCGCCGGCCTGATCGGTGCGGATAGCGTAAAGACCCGGCATGTGCGCGGGATCGCGCGCGACCAAGCTGACATCGACGCCCTCGTTTCCCCAGGCGCGGACCAAATCGTCGCTGAAGGCATCCTCGCCCAGCGCGGTGAGATAGGCGACGTCAAGCCCGAAGCGCGCAAGATGAATGGCGGTGTTGAGCGTGTCGCCGCCATAGCCGAGCCGCCAGGCATCGCCGACGCGCGACAATTCCAGCATCCCTTCGCCGATGACGCAAATGCGCACCTACCAATTCCACATGGCGCCGTCCTCGAGCCGGGCGACCGGCAAGTAAGCTGGCTTGTAGGGATATTTGGCGGCTTTTTGTTCGTCGATATCGACGCCGTGGCCGATTTGATCGCCTGGATAGAGGAAGCCTTGTTTGAAACTATAAGCGTGTGGAAACACCGCGTCGGTTTCCTCGGTGTGACGCATGTATTCCTGGATGCCAAAATTAGGAACCCAAGTGTCGAAATGCAGCGCCGCGCCCATGGTCACCGGCGAAAGGTCAGTCGCGCCATGGCAGCCGGTGCGGACTTGATAGAGCGAGGCCAGATCGGCGATGCGGCGCAGATGGGTGATGCCGCCGGCGCGAACCACGGTGCAGCGTATATAATCGATCAATTGGTTCTGGATCAGGTCCTTGCAGTCCCAGATGGTGTTGAAAATTTCGCCCACCGCCAGCGGCGTCGTCGTGTGCTGACGGATCAGACGGAATGCGTCCTGATTTTCCGCGGGCGTCGCGTCCTCGAGCCAGAACAAAACGTAAGGCTCAAGCGCTTTGCCCAGGCCCGCCGCTTCAATCGGCGTCAGCCGGTGATGGGCGTCGTGCAGGAGATGATGATCAAACCCAAATTTCTCGCGCAGCTTTTCAAACAGCTTGGGCGCGAAATTGAGATATTTGCGGGTGTCCCACACGGTCTCGCTGGGTAATGCCGCGTCGGCGGGCTCGTAATAGAGCTTGCCGCGGCCGACGCCGTAAGCATCCTTCAGGCCCGGCACGCCAGATTGCGCGCGGATCGCCTTGTAGCCCAAGTCGATATAGCGGCCGACTTCATCAACCGTTTCGCTCAGGTCGTCGCCATTGGCGTGGCCATAGACCATAACGCGGTCGCGGCACTTGCCGCCGAGCAGATCGTAGAGCGGCATGTTCGCCGCTTTCGCCTTGATGTCCCAGAGCGCGGTATCGACGGCGGCGATCGCCGACATGGTCACTGGGCCGCGCCGCCAATAGGCACCTCGGTAAAGATATTGCCAAATGTCCTCGATCTGGTGGGCGTCGCGGCCGATCAGACACGGGATGATGTGGTCCTCTAGGTAGGACACGACCGCTTTTTCGCGGCCGTTCAGGGTCGCGTCGCCAATGCCGTGGAGGCCCTGATCGGTGACGATCTTGAGGGTCACGAAATTGCGCCCCGGCGAGGTTACAATGACTTTCGCGGACTTGATCTTCATCGGGCCTTGCCTGCACTGACGTTCCCCAACACTTGACCGAGGCGAATTGGCCTGTCAATAATAACCCCGTTGGTAAAGCCAATAAAGTCAGGAGCCAAGCGTGGCGGTCCCCGCGAAGAAAATCCCCGAAAAAAAGAAACGCGTAAGAAAGGACCGTGCCGCTGCAGCCAACGGCGCGGCTGCCGAGGGTGGACATGATCGGCTCTACCAGAGTCTGGTGCGCAAGCTGTTCGCCGATTTGACCGAGGGAAAATACGCAATTGGCGATCGTTTGCCGGCGGAGCGGGAATTGTCGGCGGAGTTCGGCGTCAGCCGCCCAACCGTGCGTGAAGCCATCATTGCGCTGGAAGTGCAGGGCCTGGTGGAAGTACGTGTCGGCTCTGGCGCTTATGTGGTGCAATTGCCGGGCGCGGGCGAAGCGCCGGGCTTCAATATTACCGCGTTCGAACTGACCGAGGCGCGGGTCTTGTTCGAAGGCGAGGCGGCTTCGTTGGCGGCGGTCAATATTTCGGACGAGGAACTTCATGAGCTCAGCGAACTGGTCGAACAAATCGGCGATGCCGATGTTATTGTCAGCGAAGCCGCCGACCGCGCGTTCCATTTGCTGATCGCCCAGGCGACGCGCAACGGCGCGATCGCCAGCACGATCGAGGATTTTTGGCGCTTGCGCACGAATTCGCCAGCGTGCGCGTCCTTGCACGAGAAATCCCGCCGTGCTGGCGTCAAGCCGGCCATCGACGAGCACCGCGATATATTGGAGGCGCTGCGCGCGCGCGATTCCAGCGCCGCCCGCGCGGCGATGCGCGCGCATCTGAGCGCCGTGCTCGACCATTTGTTGTTCGCCACCGAGGAAAAGGCCATTGCCGAGGCGCGAAAAGCCACGAATTCGGCGCGCGAACGGCTGACCCGCGCCAGCACGGCCTGAGATGGCAAGGCCGCTAGCGCTTTCGCCGGATCGTCTGTTTCCGATTGAACCGCAAGCGCGCGCGATCGCACGGGCGTTGTATGAAACAGTCGCGGGTCTGCCGATCGTTTCTCCCCATGGCCACACCGATCCGGAATGGTTTGCCGGCAACGCGAATTTCAGCAATGCCGCCGACTTGCTGCTCAAGCCGGACCATTATGTGCTGCGTATGCTTTACAGCCTCGGACTGCCCCTGGAAGCGCTTGGCCTGGAAGGGAGAGGCGCGACCCCGGCCGATCCGCGCGCGGCTTGGCGGCTTTTCGCCGAACATTATCATGTCTTCCGCGGCACGCCTTCGCGGCTGTGGTTGGACTGGGTGTTCGCCGAAGTGTTCGGCCTCGAAGTGCGCTTGGAAGCGGAGACAGCCGAGCAATATTTCGATGCCATCAACGCCGCGCTCGCCTCCGACGCATTCAAGCCGCGGGCCTTGTTCGATCGCTTCAACATTGAAGTGATCGCCACCACTGAATCGCCAAACGACGCGCTGGAGCACCATCAAGCTATCCGCAGCAGCGGCTGGAACGGCCGAGTCATAACCGCCTTCCGCCCTGATCCGGTAATAGACCCAGAGTTTGAGGGCTTTCGCGACAACCTTGCAACTTTATCCGCGCTCACCGGCGAAGACGCGTTCGACTATCGCGGTTATCTTTCCGCGCTGGGCAAACGGCGTGCATTCTTCGCCAGCATGGGCGCGACCTCGACCGATCACGGCCACCCCAGCGCCGCCACCGCCGATTTGTCCGAAAGCGAGGCGCAAGCCCTGTTCAAGCGCGTCGTCGCAGGCGCGCCATCGCCGGCGGATGCGGAATTGTTTCGCGCGCACATGCTGACCGAGATGGCGGCTATGAGCATCGACGACGGTTTGGTGATGCAAATTCACCCTGGTAGTTTCCGCAATCACAATCGCAGCTTGTTTGAGCGTTTCGGCCGTGACAAGGGCGCCGATATTCCGACCGCCACTGATTATGTACACAGCTTGCGCCCGCTGCTTAATCGTTATGGCAATGATTCGCGGCTCACGCTGATCGTGTTCACGCTGGATGAAACCGCCCATGCGCGCGAATTGGCGCCGTTGGCGGGGCATTATCCCGCGCTCAAGCTGGGCCCGGCCTGGTGGTTCCACGACAGTCCCGAAGGCATGCGCCGGTTCCGCCGGCAGACCACCGAGACCGCCGGCTTCTACAATACCGTGGGCTTCAACGATGACACTCGCGCGTTCCTGTCGATCCCCGCCCGCCACGATGTGGCGCGGCGCATCGACTGCGGCTTCCTGGCCGAATTGGTGGTCGAGCACCGCTTGGAGGATTGGGAGGCGGCGGAACTGGCGGTCGATCTTTCGTACAATTTAGCCAAAAAGGCGTACAAATTGTGAGGCTCGGCGAGGGCGCGGTTTCGCTTCTGCCCGCCGCAATCGCCCGGCCTGGTTACGATCGCGCCGCGCAAGCCTGCGGCATCGTCCATTTCGGGATTGGCGCATTTCACCGCGCGCACCAAGCGGTTTACACCGACGATGCGATGAACGGCGGCGATCGTAATTGGGGCATTGTCGGTGTGTCGCTTCGCTCCGACGACGCGCGCGGACAATTAGCGCCGCAAGCGGGGCTATACACGCTAACAGCGCGCGGCGGCCGCGACGATGTCCGGCTGATCGGCGCGGTGAAGCAGGTTCTGGTCGCGCCCGAAGCCCCGGACGCAATCGTGGCCGCCATCGCTTCGCCGGCTACAAAAATCGTCAGCCTCACCATCACCGAAAAAGGCTATCAACGCGGCGCGGAGGGCGGTTTGGACCTCGCCGCTCCCGATCTCGCAGGCGACCTTGCCGGCGCGGCGCCGCGAACCATTTTTGGTTTTATCCAGCGCGGCCTGCATCGACGCCGGTCCCTGGGCCTGCCCGGCGTCACACTGGTCAGTTGCGACAACCTTGCGCAAAATGGCGCGCAATTATCGGCGCTGCTCGAGGAATTTCTTGAGCGCCGCGATTCCGGCTTGCGCAATTGGTTCCGCGCCGAGTGTGCATGCCCGTCAAGCATGGTCGACCGCATTGTTCCGGCGGTTACCGGCGCCGACCGTGATCTGATCGCCCAAAGCCTCGGCATGCGCGATGAAGCCGCAATTGTGACCGAGCCCTTTCGGCAGTGGATTGTCGAGGACAAATTTGCCGGCCCGCGGCCGTGCTGGGAGGCGGGCGGGGCGGAATTCGTCGCCGATGTCCGGCCCTACGAAACCGCCAAACTGCGCATGCTCAACGGCGCTCATTCGGCGCTTGCCTATCTGGGGCTGGCGCGCGGCTATGCTTTTGTCCACGAAGCGATTGCCGACCCGGAACTCTTAGCGCTGGCAAATGTGCTGATGCGCGAGGAGGCCGCGGTCAGTTTCAGCCCGGCGCCGGGGCAGGATCTCAATCGCTACGCTGATGCGCTGCTGGCGCGCTTCGCCAATTCCGGGCTGCCGCACAAGCTGGCGCAAATCGCCATGGACGGGTCGCAAAAAATTCCCCAGCGCTGGCTCGAGACGCTGGCGGCGCGCCAGCGCGAGGGCGCTGTATGCCCCGCCTTGCTCAAGGCGCTCGTGGCCTGGGTGGTCTTCGTGCGCGGCGATCGATACACGGTGGATGATCCGATGGCCGCGACCCTTGCCGATCTTTGGCGCCGGCATGGACGCATCGGGATCGCGGCGGCTTTGTTCGGCGATAGCGGGCTTTTCAGCCGCCACTGGAGCGGCTCTGCCGCGGCGGCAACGCATTTGGTCGCTGAGATCGCGTTACTCAAATAAAATCTTGTTAGAAATCCTCGCGCCAGCGGAGAGGGCGCTTGCACTTGAGAGTTTTTGCAGGCGCTTTGATCGCCAGATTAATTGCGTTTTGACCCATATTTTTCGCGAACTCGCCACACGGGCGACAAGCTTGGGTCCGATGCTTTGGTTTGCGAGCGGGGCCGTGAGGGGGCTGACGCTTGGGCGCGGGGCGTATCCCGCGTGACGCAGGTCCAGGGATTGAGCCTCCCCACCGGACCGTTATAAGGTGGAGCGGTAATGGATTACGACTTTTGCAATGTTGACGGCGCTCGTCGCTTGAAACTTCGCATCGAGGAATATTGGCGCGAACGCGGCTTCAACGTCGATGTGAAGCTGATCGAAGCGGGCTTTGTGGCGGCCATGCGTTCCGCCCGCACCGATGTCCGCAGCGACATGGTCAACGGCTTCCCAACCCGCCGCGAAAACGCCAGCGATCGCACCCGGCCAAACGTGCGCGGAATGATGGAAGTCGCGTAAGCGGCGCGACGCCGATGGCTGCTGCGTTCACCGCAGCAAAGCCCACAGATATACGGCGACAGCCGCGAAGCCGAGCGCGGTGCGGATCGCATGAAGGCCGCCCCATTTCACGATGAGCCCCCGCGAATTCGCATCCGCCTGCTCGTTGGGAATCGCCTCGAGCCGATGGTTGGTCGGCATAATGGCAAGCAGCGTGTAGGGCCAGTTTGCCGGCGTAACCGCTCCGGCGCCCCATCCTGCCCCGCCGGTGTTGATAACGGGCGCTCCTGGCGTTCCGCCGGTGGCGGCTGTCCCCCATGATGTCGGTGTTGCAAAACCCAGGGCGCTGACGCGCCCGCATCGACGGAGGACAGCCATGGAACATTTTGCCGGATTGGACGTGGGAACAAAAGCCACATCCGTGTGCGTCATCGACCAGGAGGGCGGTATTGTCTTTGAAGCAGAGGTGCCGACCGATCCGGATGCGCTGACAAGGGCTTTGAAGAAATGGCGTTTGAGCTTGCGCCGGGTCGGCCACGAGGTTGGCTCGATGTCGCCTTGGCTGCAGCGCCAATTGGAGGCGCGCGATTTGAAAATGGTGTGCCTGGACGCGTTTGCCGCCCGCTCGGTGATGAAGGCGCAGCGCAACAAGACCGACAAAAACGATGCGCGCGGCATCGCCAATCTGGTGCGCACCGGCTGGTTTCGCGCCGTGCATATCAAAAGCGATGCGAGCTATCGGCTGCGCTATTTGCTTGGCCAACGCGAGACGTTGGTGCGCAAGCGGGTCGATGTCGAGAACTCGGTACGCCAGTCGCTGAAGGTGTTTGGGCTCAGAATGGGGATTGTCGGCAAGCCGGGCTTTGCGGGCCGGGCCCGCGAACTGGTCGGCGACGACCCGCTGCTGTCGGCGCTCGTCGATGCGATGCTCAGGGTGCGTGCAGTGATGATGGAGGAGATCGCCCGGCTGCATAAGCTGATCATCGGCATCGTCGCCCGCGACGAAGTGTGCCGGCGCTTCATGGCCATCCCGGGCGTTGGCCCGATCACGGCGCTCACCTACAAGACCGCGATCGACGATCCGTCTCGTTTCAAGAATTCCAAGCTGGTGGGCGCTTATTTCGGGCTGACGCCGAAACGCTGGCAATCGGGCGAAACCATCGACCGTCAGGGCCGCATCTCGAAACAGGGCGACAAGGATGTGCGCCGCTGCCTGTTCGAGGCCGCCCATATCCTGCTGGTGAAATATCGCGGCAAGACCCCGATCAAGACCTGGGGCGAGAAGCTGATGCAGGCCAAGGGCCATCACAAGGCGGCCGTGGCGGTGGCGCGGCGCCTGGCCATGGCGATGTGGGCGATGTGGCGCGACGGAACCGAATTCGAACTCGATTTTGGCGGGCCGATGAGCGCCGAGGAAGCGCGCAGCAAAGCCATGCGTCTGCTCGGCCAGGACCACAATCTGGTCCCGGCGTAAACGCCCAAACCATTTTGTCACCCAGATCAGCGTAAGCAGACGCGCTGGCGAGATCCGCGACCGCGGAAGAAGGAGAAGGACGCGAAACCAGGGCGGCGGGAAAGCCCGATATCTTGCGTGCGACGCGAGGCTGACTCTCAGCTGAGATGATCGCGCTGGATTGCCGGCGCTTCATGGCCATCCCGGGCGTTGGCCCGATCACGGCGCTCACCTACAAGACCGCGATCGACGATCCGTCTCGTTTCAAGAATTCCAAGCTGGTGGGCGCTTATTTCGGGCTGACGCCGAAACGCTGGCAATCGGGCGAAACCATCGACCGTCAGGGCCGCATCTCGAAACAGGGCGACAAGGATGTGCGCCGCTGCCTGTTCGAGGCCGCCCATATCCTGCTGGTGAAATATCGCGGCAAGACCCCGATCAAGACCTGGGGCGAAGAAGCTGATGCAGGCCAAGGGCCATCACAAGGCGGCCGTGGCGGTGGCGCGGCGCCTGGCCATGGCGATGTGGGCGATGTGGCGCGACGGAACCGAATTCGAACTCGATTCTGGCGGGCCGATGAGCGCCGAGGAAGCGCGCAGCAAAGCCATGCGTCTGCTCGGCCAGGACCACAATCTGGTCCCGGCGTAAACGCCCAAACCATTTTGTCACCCAGATCAGCGTAAGCAGACGCGCTGGCGAGATCCGCGACCGCGGAAGAAGGAGAAGGACGCGAAACCAGGGCGGCGGGAAAGCCCGATATCTTGCGTGCGACGCGAGGCTGACTCTCAGCTGAGATGATCGCGCTGGATTGCCTGATGGACGAGGCCCCGCGAACCCGACGCACAAATGCGCCCCGCCGGCCAGGCAATACGAAAACGGCCAGCGGCGAGCACGGAGTAGTGCATGGCGCGTCTGATCCGGATGCCGATGAAGCGGATGTTTGAGCGCGGCTAAGGATGCGATTTCGATGGCGAGACTGGACGAGAAACACGTGTTGTGATCAACAAGCCAATGAGGAGAAAAACATCATGCCCATTACCCACAAAGTCAAAGCGGTTAGTAGTGACAAGATAAGCATTGCGCCTGTGGCCCATCGCCAGTCTTGCGTCCGCCACGCCGCCCAGAAGCCCAATATCGCTGACACCACCGCCAGACTTGCCTGCATGGCGAAGCCGCGTTTGTAGCTTGGCTTCCATTGCGCGAGGAGGCTTCGGTCATCCAACAGCAAACGCGCAGGCTGCTCGGCGACATTGATGTAGAGGGCCGCCCCGGCAAACAAGGCGCCGCTGACCAACGCAAGCGCCTCGATCGCCATGGTGCGCCTCCTGAATCAAATTTGAGACCGGCCTAACTCCGGGCTGGACAAGTGAGATTTGGCTCCCCGGGTAGGATTCGAACCTACGACCATCCGATTAACAGTCGGATGCTCTACCGCTGAGCTACCGAGGAACAGGGGGCGGGTCGTATCAAGTTCCGCGCCAGCGGGAAAGTCCCCAGTTCGCGCCGCACATCTAATTAGTTGGGCCTCCAGCGGCCGCCCCTTTGCTGGAGCTTCTGGATATGGTTAATCCAGGAGCAAGCTGATCAGGGACGCGCGAGCCGAGTGCGGCGCCATGGCGCCGGCGCGTGATCCAGGCGCCGCGACCAAGGCGGCGGCAAATAGAGGTGTGATTTCATGAGCTTCTGGGATTTGGTGTTTGGCGTGATTTTTGGCCGACGCGGCGCGCGGCCGAGTACGCCGGCTTCGCCCCCTGCCGCCCCGCCGCGAACACCGCCGCCAGCGCCGCGCCCTTCGCCCCCAGCGGCGCCGCCGGCAGCGCCGCCCCCGCCAGCCGCGCCGCCGCCGGCCGCACAACCGCCAGCGGCGCCACCGCCAGCCGCGCCAAGTCCGCCGGTGAGCGGGCCGCCGGCGGGCTTTTCGCTGGCCAATCTGCGCGCAAGCAACAGCGCGCGTCTCACCAGCGCCCAGATCGAAGCGGCAGCGCAGCGCCTTGCCATCGAGGCCAAGGTGATTGGCGCGCTGGTCAAGGTTGAGAGCGCGGGCCTTGGCTTTGCCGCCGATGGACGAGTTTTATTGTCGTTTGAGCCTTATTGGTTCAGCCAGCTTTCGCAGCATCGCTTTGACGCCAGCCATCCGGGCCTCTCGCAGCCAAGCAACCGCGCTTATCTCGGCGGCGGACAAGCGAGCCGCTGGAGCAAGCTTGCCGAAGCCTACGCGCTCGATCCGGAAGCGGCGTTGGGCGCGGCTAGTTGGGGCGCGTTCCAGATCCCCGGGCGCTATTCTGACGACGCCGGCTACGGCACGGTGTTCGCCTTCGTACAAGACATGGCGCAATCGGAGACCCGCCAGCTCGCCGCATTCGAAGCCTATGCGCACCGCAAGGAATTGATCGATGAATTGCAGAACCGCGATTGGAGCGCGTTCGCGAAGGCGTTCGAGGGCGAAGCCGGGGCCGCGCCGTTATGCGGCGGCGTTGGCAAGCGCGTATGCGACGATCGCAGCGCCAGCCGATCCTTACATCGATGCGCTGGTGGCGCAAAACCGGGATCGCTTAACGCGCGCCGATTTCGAAGCGGCGGCGACCCAGCTTGGCTGCGAGGTGGAGGCGATCCAAGCGGTGGCGGAAGTGGAGATCGGCGGCCATTCGGCGTTCGCCGCAAACGGCCGGCCGATGATCTTGTACGAACCGCACATCTTCTCGCGCGACACCAACCACGCCCATGACGCCACGCACCCCAATATCTCCTATCGCGCCTGGGACGCGACGCGTTACCCGCGCAGCGCAGGACGGGCGATGGGCGCAATTGCGCGAAGCCTACGGGCTCAATCCGGAAAAGGCCGTGGCTTCAGCCAGTTGGGGCATGTTCCAGGTGATGGGCTTTAATTTCGCGGCTTGCGGCTTTGCCAATGCCAAGGATTTCGTGGCGGACATGGCCAAGTCCGAGGCGCGGCAATTGGCGGCTTTCGTCGGCTACGTGCGTCACAACAACCTCGCCGACGATTTGGCGAGGCGCGATTGGGCGGGGTTTGCCCGCGGCTACAACGGTCCATCCTACGCGGCCAATCGCTACGATGTAAAAATGGCGGAGGCCTATGCGCGCTTGAAAGCCGCCGTGTAGGAAAACGCCAGGCGTGGATTGGGGGCGGCGATGAGTGTGTTCGATACTTTGTTCGGATTGATCTTCGGGCGCCGGGCGAGCCCCGCGAGCACCAGGCCTCCCGCCGCGCCGGCGCCGCGACCCATGCCGAGACCGCCCGCCGCGCCGCCGCCAACTGCGCCGCCCCCCGCCGCGCCGGCGCCTGAGGCGCCGCCGCCGACAGATTTTTTGTCATCGCTGCGTCGTGAGAGCAATGCGCCGCTGACGCGCACAGATTTCCAAGCTGTCGCTGGCCGGTTGGGGTGCGAGTGGGAGGCTGTCGGCGCGGTGGCGGAAGTGGAATCTGGACCCCTCGGCGGTTTTACCCCCGAGGGGCGCCCGGTGATTTTGTTCGAGCGCCATCTGTTTTCGCGCAAAACCAATTCGCAATACGATGTGAGCCATCCGCTGCTCTCGAACCGCACGCCGGGCGGCTATCCGCGCGCGCAAGCCGATCGCTGGGCGCAATTGGTGCAGGCTTACGCGCTCAACCCGGAGGCCGCGCTGCAAAGCGCAAGTTACGGACGCTTTCAGGTGCTGGGGCAGAATTTCAGCAATCTTGGGCTGCCCAATGCGGCGGTCTATGTCGCCAAGCTGGCGCGTTCGGAGAAGGATCAACTCGAGGCGTTCGAGGGCTTCGTGCGCGCCAATGGCCTCGCAGACGAATTGCAACGCAAGGACTGGACTGGTTTTGCAAGCCGCTATAACGGCCCAGGTTATGCCGCCAACCAATACGATCAGAAAATGGCGCAAGCCTATCAGCGGCTGAAATCGAACCCGATAGCGTGAGCAGGGGCGCTGGTTGGGATCTTGATCGCCACAACAAGATGGCGCGGCTGGCCCGATCGAGGACGGTCGACAAGACGGCGCTAATCGCGCATATGCGGGCGCGGAGGCCAAGACCATGCTGCAGCGCCACCTGCAGGAAACCTATCAATACTTGTTCGACACCGCGCACCGCGCCTTGAACGAAGGGGGCTCGTTTGCGCCTTTCGGCGCGGGAATCCGCAAAACCGGCGAGGAGATCCACACCAATGTCGATCTGCCCATGGAACAATCGGCGCCGTCCGACCACATTTCCGGCCTGATCGCCGGCTTCCGCGCCGATGAAAAGGATAAGGGCTTGATCGCGGCGGGCCTGGTGTTCGACGGGCGCGCGCGCAGCGACGACGCCAACGCGCTGTGCTTTCACCTCGAAGTGGCGAACGGCAAGGCGGTGGAAGTCATCGTGCCGTACAGGCGCATGCCGGGCAATATTCTTGATTTCGAGGCCCCGCAGATTTCCGAAGTCCAGCCCGAAATATTTACCGACCTGAACTGATCTCGCGCCATGTCAGACCTCACCCGTTTACGAACTCGCCTGACCCAGGCGGTCGATAGGTTCGAGCGCATCGAGGCGCGGCTGTCGGTTGCGGTCGATGGCGCCGAGATCGTGCGCCTGGGGCAGGAGCACGCCGAACTCAAGCCGCTGGTGGATGCGATCGGCGCGGTGAGCGCGGCACACGCCGAGATCGCCAGCCTTGAAGCCATGTCCAAGGACGGCGACAGCGAAATGGCGGCGCTCGCGCGCGAGGAATTAGACGCGGCGAAGGCGCGTTTGCCTGAAGTCGAGCGCGCCGCGCTTGCGCTGCTGGCCCCGAAGGACAAGGACGAAAACGCCTCGGCCATTCTGGAAATCCGCGCCGGCACGGGCGGCGAGGAAGCGGCTTTGTTCGCGGGCGATTTGTTGCGCATGTATCAGCGCTATGCCGGCCAGCGCCGCTGGCGCTTTGAGCTTGAGAGCATTTCGGAAACCGGCCTTGGCGGGCGTCAAGGAAGCGGTCGCCAGCGTCACCGGCGCGGGCGTGTTCGGCCGGCTCAAGTTCGAGAGCGGCGTGCACCGGGTTCAGCGCGTGCCGGAAACCGAAGCCGGGGGGCGCATCCACACTTCCGCCGCCACGGTCGCGGTGCTGGCGCAGCCGGAAGGCGAATTGGAGATCGTGGTCGATGACAAGGACATCCGCATCGACACCATGCGCGCCTCCGGCGCCGGCGGCCAGCACGTCAACAAGACCGATAGCGCCGTGCGCATCACTCATATGCCGAGCGGCATTGTCGTCGTGGCGCAGGAAAAATCGCAACACCAGAACCGAGCCAACGCCATGAAGGTTTTGAAGGCCAAGCTCTATGAGGCCGAGCGCGAACGCCAAGCCAGCACGCGGGCGGCCGAGCGCAAGGGGCAAGTCGGCTCCGGCGATCGCAGCGAGCGCATCCGCACTTACAATTTTCCGCAAGGCCGCGTGACCGACCACCGCATCAATCTCACGCTCTACAACCTGCCCGAGATCATCGACGGCGGCGGTCTCGATCCAATACTCGACGCGCTCGCGGCTGAAGACCAGGCGCGCAAGCTCGCCGCGCTGGAGGAGGATGCCTGATGCGCGGCGGCGTCGCGGCATTAACCCGCCATCCGGTGAAGGGATTTACGCCGGAACACTTGCAGCGCGTCGAACTCCGGCCAGATGCTGGATTTCCGTACGATCGCGCCTATGCGGTTGAGGATGGGCTGTCCGGCTTCGATCCCGCCGCGCCCGCGCACGTGTCGAAAATGAAATTCACGGTGCTCGCGAAAATTCCGGCGCTGGCGCGCGTGCGCACGCGATTGGACGATGCGAGCGGGATTTTCCATGCGTCGGCGCCGGGTGCGGAGGAACTCAGCGTGCGTTTGGACCAGGAAAGCGAGCGCGCGCGCTTTGCCGATTGGTTGACGCCGGTGCTCGCAGACGCGGTCCGCGGGCCCTTGCGTGTGCTGCCGGCGCCGGGCGCGCACCGCTTTTACGATCACCCGCAAGGCATGGTTTCCTTGATCAACCTTGCGAGCGTGGCTGATATCGCCGCGCACATCGGCCGGCCGATCGACCCGCTGCGCTTTCGCGCCAACATTTATGTGTCGAACTGGCCGGCTTGGTGTGAACTGGAAATGCGAAAATTGCGTGCTTTCGCTGGGCGCGGCGCAGGCGCGCGTATTTGCGCCGATCACGCGCTGCGCGGCTACCCATGTCGATCCAGCGTCCGGCGAGTGCGATATCGACATGGTCGAGACGCTGCGTCGCGAGTACGGCCATGCGCTATGCGGCATTTATCTGCACATCGAGCGCGCGGGAGCTTTGGCGATCGGCGATGCCGTCGAAGGGCCGTTGTGAGCGCGACCCTGGTTTCGCTGTGGATGGAAATCCGCAAACGCTTGCAAGCCGCCGGAATTGACTCGCCCGTGTTCGACGCGCGCCTGTTGCTGGAGGCGGGCGCTGGCGTGAGCCGGCTGGATATCATCACCGATCCGCGCCGGCCATTGAGCGATGCCCAGGTCGCCGCCGTGGAAACGCTGGTGCGCCGTCGCGAGGCGCGAGAGCCAGTGGCGTACATATTGGGACGCAAGGGTTTTTGGTCGCTCGAGTTTGCGGTCAATTCCGACGTGTTGATCCCGCGTCCCGATACGGAAACGCTCGTGGCGGCGGCCTTGAATGTTTTGCCGCCAGAGGCGCCGGCGCGAATATTGGATCTCGGAACAGGATCGGGCGCTATTTTGTTTGCGTTGCTCAGCGAGCGGCCGCTCGCGCGCGGGCTTGGCGTCGATGTCAGCGAGGCCGCGCTCGAAGTTGCCCGCGCTAACGCAGCGTCGCTGATGCTAAGCGACCGGGCTGAGTTGCGCCGCACCGATTGGGCGTTGGGCGTAGAGGGCGAGTTCGATCTTGTCGTGTCCAACCCGCCCTATATCGCCAGCGCCGCGCTTGATGAGTTGGAACCTGAAGTCTCGCGCTTTGAGCCGCGCCGGGCGCTCGATGGCGGGGCCGACGGGTTTGACGCCTATCGCGCGATCGTCGCCGCGCTGCCGGGCTTGCTGAAGCCGGGGGCATGGTTTGCGCTGGAGGTTGGCCAGGATCAGGCCGGGGCGGTGGCGGATTTGGCCGGCAGGTCCGGTTTGCTGACCGATGCGCCAATCTTGGACCTTGGCGGCGTGGCGCGGGTAGTCACGGGGCGGCGGCCATGAAAAACCGCTGTCATGAAAAACCGCTTGGAGACCGGCGCTGGAGGCGTTAAGATCATCGCTGGAATCGCGAACAGGGTTCGAGGGGCTGAACCGGCGATGCCAAGTGGGCGACGCCAGGTGCTGGCCGCCCCTCCTCAGCAAGAGGCCCGGATCAAGACACGCACATGAACGGCGCCTTTCGCCGGGCTCAAAGCGAGCGGTAAATCGAGAGCGGGACCGGCAAGCCTTATTGGGATCGCCGCCGCAACGGACCAACCTAAAGCACGGAAAAACATGGCCGATTTTTCAATGAAGCGTCAGCGCGGTCGCGGTCGTAAGCCCGGCGGCGGCGGCAATTTCCACGGCCACAGCAGCGGGGGCGGGCATAGCAACCAGCCGAACCGCTCCATGGAGAGCAATGGCCCCGAGGTAAAGGTACGAGGGCCTGCCGCGCTCATTCACGAGCGTTATTTGCAACTCGCGCGCGACGCCATGGCGTCGGGGGACCGGGTATTGAGCGAAAATTATGCGCAGCACGCCGATCATTACTTCCGTTTGCTGCGACAAATGCAGCCTGCGACACCGCCTCCCCAACAAACCGAGCGCTTCAACGGGGAACCGGAATTCGATCGCGATGAGGCCGCCAGTTCCGAGCAGGACAATTCCCAAGCTCGCGCGCCGCAGGATGCAACGGCTGAGCAGAACGAGCAGGAAGCCGGCCCCCAACAACAGTTTGACCGCGATGGCAGAGGCCGCCGGAATCGGCGAAACCGCTTCCGCCCAGGCGGCGAATCTGGCGAGGGGCCAGAACGTCAAGAGCGCCCCGAGCGCCCAGAGCCGCAGCGCTTTGACCAACAACGCGACCCAAGTGCGGAACGCCGTGATGCTGCTGGACCGCGGGATTCTGGGTCACGGGATTCAGGGCCGGAAGGCTTCTCAACCGGCCCAAGGCCGGCATTCTTGGGCAATGAATGACCTATCTTAGGTTGCGCAACAGTCGGCGAGTTTCCCCAAAATCGAGACGTTAGCTTGTTGGAAAGGCGCAGGCGCGCACTATTCCATCATTGCTGCGGCGCAACATGACGGGGCAACATGCTCTATTCGATGTATGAACTGGGTCATTTTTCGATGACCCCACTCAGGATCGCCGCCCTGTTTCAGTCCCAGGCGCTGCGTTCGCCGCTGAATCCGATGGCCGATAGCGAAATTTCCCGCACCCTGGCTGCGGCCACCGACCTTTTTAAATCGGCCACTCGACGCTACCGCAAGCCAGCTTGGAACCTGCCTTCGACGCTGGTGAACGGCGTTGAAGTCGCGCTGACTCCAAAGACAATATGGTCCTCGCCCTGGTGCGCCTTGACGCATTTCGAGCGCGACGCTGATGCGCTCAAGAGCGCCCGCGGCGCGCGAAGCGACCCAAGCGTGCTCGTGGTTACGCCGATGTCCGGACATTACGCGACGTTGTTGCGCGGCACGGTGGAAGCATTCTTGCCCGAGCACGAAGTCTACATCACCGATTGGAGCGATGCGCGCTTGGTTCCCGTGATCGCCGGCCGTTTTGACCTGAACGATTATATCGACCATGTGGCGGCAATGCTGCGTGCATTGGGTCCCGATACCCATGTGGTCGCCGTCTGCCAACCGGGGCCGCTTGTGCTGGCGGCGGTGGCGACCATGGCCCAAGCCGACGATCCGTGCACGCCGGCGACCATGACGATCATGGGTTCGCCCATCGATGCGCGCAGATCGCCGACGGCGCCGAATAAGCTGGCCGAGCAACGATCGATCGAATGGTTTCAAGAGCACATGGTTCACTCAGTGCCGGGGATCTATCCCGGCGCGTTTCGCCGCGTCTATCCGGGCTTTCTGCAACTTGCCTCGTTTATGGGCATGAATCTTTCTCGCCACATCGACGCCCACAATGAATTCTTCCAAAATCTGGTCAAGGGCGACGGCGACAACAGCCAAAAACATCGCGAGTTCTACGATGAATATCTCTCGGTGATGGATTTGACCGAGGAATTCTACATTCAGACTTTGCGCGAGGTGTTCCAGAATTATTCCTTGCCCAAGGGCGAGATGATGCATCGCGGCGCGCTGGTCGATCCCGGCGCCATCACCAAGACGGCGTTGCTTACGATTGAGGGCGAGAACGACGACATTTCCGGCATCGGCCAAACCCAGGCCGCGCACGATTTGTGCAGCAACATCCCCGAAGCCATGCGCATGGATTACATCCAACCGGACGTGGGCCATTACGGCGTGTTCAACGGTCGCCGCTTCCGCAGCGAGATTTATCCGCGGATGCGCCAATTCATGCGCTCCTTTCAAGCGCCGTCGGCGCGCGTCGGCAAGCGCGTCAAGCTCAGATTGGTCGGCGACGAGGCCTGATCCTCACAGCGCAACGCTTCAATGTGCTTTTGTGTTAACGCGGCGCGTGAGAGTCTTTACGCATGCGCTTTGATTCGCGCGCGAAGATCGCGCCCACTCAAACCGAAATTGAAACGATCGACGGTCGCCGAGTGCCGGTGACCTTGGTCGTCAACCCGCGCGCGCGCCACGTCTCGGTGCGCATCGACCAGGCGCGTCGCCAAGCTATCGCCACCGCGCCGTCAAAGCATCAGCTCAAGCACGCCGCGCGTTTCGCCGCCGAGCGCGCTGGCTGGATCGCGCATGAACTGGCGCGCTTGCCCAAGGGGATCGTCCTGCAGCCGGGCGGCTTGGCGCCTTTGCGCGGGGTGACGCACCAACTGAATTTTGAACACGGCCGCGCCGCGCCGCGAATTGAGCCGGGAGAGCCGCCGCTGCTGATCGCGCCGGCGCCCGATCTCGCTCTGTTCGAGTTGCGCTTGCTGCGCTATTTCCGGGAGCAAGCGCGCGACGATTTGCTCCGTCGCGTGAAGGTGCATGCCGAGACGCTCGGGGTTCGCCCGGTGCGCATTCAAGTCAAGGAATTGCGCTCGCGCTGGGGCTCGTGTTCGATTGACGGCGCCTTGTCGTTTTCATGGCGGCTGATTTTGGCGCCGGATTTCGTGCTCGACTATCTCGCCGCGCATGAAACCTCGCACCTGAAAGAGATGAACCATTCGCGCCGCTTTTGGGCGCTGGTGCGCAAGTGCATGCCTGAGTTCGAGCGCGCGCGCGCCTGGCTGCGCGACCATGGCGGCGCGTTGCATGCAATCGGCATGGCCCGTTAAATCAACCTTCCGGATCAGCCTTCTGGGCCAAAATCCAGCGACCGGTCTTGGTCGTCGGGCGGCGCGGCGGTGGGCGCTCCGAGCACGGCGCCGAGCGGCGCGCCGACGACCGTGTAGGATTGCGCACGCGGCGCGCGCGCGCCGGGCGCGTAATCCTCCGGGCGCGGCATTTCCATGGCGCGCACCGGAACGTTGCGTAGCGCCACCCCCATGAAGCGCGCCCAAATCTCGGCCGGAAGCGAGCCGCCGGTCACCCGCGCGGTCTCGGTGAAATTGTCATTGCCGGCCCAGACGCCGGCGACAAAGCCAGGCGTGTAGCCGACGAACCAGGCGTCGCGATAATCGTTGCCGGTGCCGGTTTTGCCGCCTATTTGGCGCCCGGAGATGCGCGCCGGCGTGCCGGTTCCGGCTTCGACGACGCGGTGCATCAGGTAATTCATATAGCGCAACGGCAGTTCCTCGATCACGCGCCTGGGCGCGCTTTGGCGCCAACTCCACATGGTTTCGTCGTCATTGCCGCGGCGGATGCGGGTGACGCCATGGGGCTCGATAAGGTAGCCCTCGGCGGCCATCGCCCCATAGGCGGCGGTCATTTCCGCTAGCGTCATTTCCTGCGCGCCGAGCGCCAGCAAATCGTAGGGCTCCAGCTTCGAGGTAACGCCAAGCCTGCGCGCCACATCGATCACGGTCTGGCCGCCGACCTCATGGGCGACCCTGATCGCCACCATGTTGTACGAAAGTGCGTAGGCGCGGGCGAGTTCGGAGGGGCCGTGATATTCATCCTCGTAATTTCCCGGCGTCCACTCGCCGAACTCGCCGGGACGAAACCGGGTGTCCTCGCGTATGCTCCACGGCGTCAGCCCGTTTTCCATGGCGGCGAGATAGATGAAATATTTGAACGAGGAGCCCGGTTGGCGGCGCGCTTGGGTGGCGCGGTTGAATTGACTCTGGTCGTAATCGCGACCGCCCACCATGGCGCGCACGCCGCCCAAATCGTCGTAGGCGATGAGGGCGGCCTGGCCGACGCGGCGCGCCTCGCCTTGCGCCGCGAGCACGGCTTCAACCGCTTCCGCGCCAGCGCGCTGTGCGGCGATGTCGAGCGTGGTCTCAACAATGAAATCGTCGCGTTGGGTGCCGATGATTTGGTTGAGCAGCGGGTCGATCCAGTCACGGTAATAGCCGAGCACGCCCGCGGGGTTGCGACGGCTGATCACAATCTCTTCGCCCAAGGACGCGCTGAGTTCGGCCTCGCCGATAAAGCCCATGGCGACCATTTCATTGAGCACCACTTCGGCGCGCGCGCGCGCCGCGGCGATGTCCTGACGCGCCGGATTGAGCCGCGAGGGCGCTTTCACCAACCCAGCGATCAGCGCCGCCTGCAACAAAGTTAGTTCGCGCGCGGGCCGGTCGAAATAGCGTTCCGCCGCCGCCTCAACGCCGTACGCGCCAGCGCCGAAATAGACGCGACTGAGATAGAGAGCGAGGATTTCCTCCTTGGTGAATTTGGTTTCCAACCAAATCGCCATCGCGATTTCTTGGGCCTTGCGTCGCCAGGAGCGCTCATTTGTGAGGAACAAATTCTTCGCCAATTGCTGGGTAATGGTTGAGCCGCCTTGGACCACGTGGCCGGCGCGGATATTCTCAGCGCCGGCGCGCATCATGCCGCCGAAATCAACGCCGAAATGCTGGTAAAATCTGCGATCCTCGATGGCGATAAAGGCTTGCCCAACATAGGATGGCAGCGATTCAAGATCGACCGGCGGCGCGTTCTGCGCGCCCTCGCGCAAGATCACATGACCGCTTCTATCCAGGAAGGTGATCGACTGGCCGTTGCGCGCCTCCCATAAATCGTCGGTGGACGGCATGCCCCAGATGACCAAGAAATAAAACCCAACCAGCACGGAGACGCTGATCGCCGCGATCCAACCGCTCCACACCGCCGCCTCGCGCACGTTGCGTGGATGCTTGATGGCGCCGACGCGTCGACCGGCTTCGCCCCGAAGTGCGTGCGCGGCGCCAGTCAGCGCCATCCATCGCGGCTCAAACAAGGCGCGAGCGCGCCCCATGAGCGCTTCCGCCCGCGCCCGCAGGCGTCCGCGCCAAGACAGATCCAGCTCCGGCTCCGGTTCGTCCGGATCGCCAGCGGCGCGGAAATAATTTGGCGGCAGATCAGCGTCCTTGGGCGCCGCACCCGCAGGCGCACGCGCGTCGTCGGCATCGACCGGCGGTTCAATCGCAGCGGCAACCGCCGCAGCCGGCGCCTCGATTCCAACATCAATCGCCTCCGCCGCAGGCTCCAACGGAGTTTCAAACAGCGCGGCGTCCGGAGTTTCGGGTTTGACGCTCTCTGACGGCGGCGACCAGAGCGCTGCTTGGGCTTCCGCTGAACCTGGCTCTGGTAATGCCGGAGCAGGGTCGAACGCGGGGGCCTCCGGCGCAAACTCGCCCTCGCTCTCCTGCGTCGCATCGAACAGGACCGCTTCTGCTTCCGGAATGCGGCTCAGGTCAGAAGCGACCTCCGTTGCCGTCTCGGCGGCCTGGGTGCTCGGCCAGGGCGCTTCCGCTGGCGTTTGGCTTGGGAGTGCTTGTTCGGTCGCGTCCTCCTCGGCCGCGCGCTCAGTCGGCTGACTTAGCGCGACTGGCTTTGCTTCCCGCTCGGCTTCGCCTTGGCCCTCGGCAACCGAACTCGGCGTAGCGCCGCCGGCGGCGCCAGGCACAGCCTGCGCGCTTGGCGGCGACGGAGGCTCGTCCTCCGGCCGATCTGGATCGTTCTCGTCAGCCACCCCGGCTCCTTAACACGGTGCAATAGTCCGATTCGGCAGCGTTTCGGCGACAGGTCCGGCCGCCGCCGTGCCGCCATATTGTGAGCCGCGCGGCTTGCCCTCGCAACTTTGGCGCTGAGATTTCCTTGCCGAGAGGCGCGCACCCCACCATATTGGCGCAGCAAGCGGTGACTCTCGCCGCCGGTGAGGAGGAAGTTATGAACCAGTATCAGGGCCGCGCCGGTTCGGTTCCGATCGGTCGCGCGGACATGGCGGTGGACGCGGGGCTGCGCGGCTTCATGCTCGGAGTATACAACAAGATGGGCCTTGGGCTGATCTTGTCCGCGGGGCTCGCCTACGCAGCGGCCACGGTGCCGGTTGTCAGCCAATTGGTGTTTCAGACGCCGTTGTATTTTGTGGTCATGTTCGGCCCGCTGGCGATTTTGTTGATTTCCAGTTTTGCCATGAAGAACCCTTCGCCGACCGCTGCGGCAATCATCTACTGGTCAGTAGTCTCGTTGATCGGGCTGAGCTTAGGGGCGGTCCTGATCAATTATCGCGTTGTGCCCGATGGCATGCAAACCGTGGCCAAAGCGTTTCTAGTGACGGCCGCCTCCTTTGGCGCGCTTTCGCTGTGGGGCTACACGACCAAACGCGACCTCACCGGCTTCGGCACGTTTTTGTTCATGGGGTTGATCGGCGTTATCATTGCTTCGGTCGTCAACATGTTCGTTCAAAGCTCGGTTTTGAGCTATGCGATTTCAGTCATTGGTGTCTTGGTATTCGCCGGGTTGACCGCGTGGGATACCCAACGGCTGAAGAACATGTATTACCAGATCGCCGGCGACGCACGGGCGATGGCCGTCGCCACTACCTATGGCGCGCTCAGTCTTTATCTCGACTTCATCAACATGTTCCTGTTCATCCTGCGGCTTATGTCGCCGCGCAATTGAACCAAGTAAGCATTGTTGAATTCAGCGCCCCGGCCTCGGTCGGGGCGCTTTTTCTTGGGGCGACGAATTCAACTGGTTGGGGAAATTCCGGCACCGAAATCCATTACTTCGCGGAAAATCGCTATTCTGACCGATTTCACACTTGATCTCGCCACAGGTCCGGGCGAACTTACAGCGTGGTCGGTCGGAGAAATGATCGCATCCGGTATCCATCAGCCCCCCCAGCCCCCCGGGTGCGCGCTTCGACCGACCATACAAAACGCCCGTGACTTAGGTCGCGGGCGTTTCGTTTTTGAACAAATCCCTTTGAATCCGGGCCATTCGGCCTCACGCGACGGGTCATAGCTCCCTGAAATTGGAGTGGGTGATCCAGATCGGCCAGTGAAACAATCATTACGGCGCCGACGAGATAGAGTGCCCAAACTCCCTCGGCCAAGTTCGCTTCTGAAGTGAATTTTTATCGCCGCTTGATGGTGGCGTTTTGCCTAGAACCGCCCTAAGAGCGGCGCTCATTTTCGAACACCCTCGAACTAGGAACTTTATCCACATGCTGTTGCAGGTCGATGGCTTATGCAAAAGCTTCGGCGGGCGGGTGGCCGTCGGTGCTGTCGGCTTTGCGCTCGATGTCGGCGAGATCGTTGGATTTCTCGGCCCCAACGGCGCCGGCAAAACCACAACAATGCGCATGATCGCGGGTTATCTCGAGCCTGATGACGGGGTTGCTAGAGTATTCAACATCGATGTCGCGCGAGAACGCCGCAGAGCCCAAGAGCGCGTCGGCTATTTGCCGGAGGGCGCGCCGCTCTATGGCGAAATGACGCCGTGGATGTTTCTTCGTTTCATCGGCGAGGCGCGCGGCATGTCGCGCGAGGCCGCGCGGCACGCGGTGCGCCGCGCGGCGCAGGACGCGCGCCTCGACGACACTATCGATCGGCCGATTGAAACCTTGTCCAAGGGCTATCGCCGCCGCGTTGGGCTGGCGGCGGCATTGTTGCACGATCCGCTCCTGCTCGTGCTGGATGAGCCGACCGACGGGCTCGATCCCAATCAGCGCCACGCCGTGCGCGATCTCATCCGCCGCCTAGGCCAGGATCGCGGGCTTATCATTTCAACCCACAGCCTCGAGGAAGTGGATGCCGTGTGCACGCGCGCCATAATCATCGATCAGGGCCGCATCGTCGCCGACGACACTCCGGCGGCGCTGCGGCAGCAGCATGGCGGCTTGGAGCAGGCGTTCAGGGCGTTGACGCGCGGGGAGGAACGCGCGTGAACAAGCGGCCCGGCCTTGCCAGCATGCTCGCGATCTATCGACGCGAAATTTTGTCCTATCTCACCACGCCGACGGCCTACGTGTTCGTCGCGGTGTTCTTGTTCGCGATTGGCTTGTTCACGTTTCAAGTGGGCGGTTTTTTCGAGCAGCGCCGCGCCGATCTGTCGGCGTTTTTCGCCTTCCATCCTTGGATTTTCATGGTGTTCCTGCCAGCGGTGTCAATGCGCTTGTGGGCAGAGGAGGCGCGTTCCGGCGCACTGGAATTGCTGCTGACTTTGCCGGCGCCGACCTGGGCTTTGGTGCTGGGCAAATATCTGGCGGCCTGGACTGTCGCGGCCGCGGCCTTGGCGCTGACGATACCGTTATGGATCAGCGTCAATTTCCTAGGCGCGCCAGACAATGCGGCGATCTTCACAGCTTACCTTGCAAGCCTGCTGATGGCTGGGGCGTATCTTGCCATTGGCTCGGCGATGTCGGCGCTGACGCCCGCGCAAGTGATTGCGTTCGTGCTGGCGGTGCTGATTTCGTTCCTGCTGACCGCGCTTGGTTTGCCGCTGGTGCTCGACGCCTTTTCCGGCCTCGTCGGCGGCGGCGTCGCTGAAGCGTTGGCGCGGTTTTCAATCCTGCACCATTTCGACGCCGCCCAGCGTGGCGTCGTGGAGTTCCGCTCCTTGTTCTATTTCGGATCGCTGATCGCCTTGTGTTTGAGCTTCACCGCGCTCGCGGTCGATGCGCGGCGGGGAGGCTAGCTCATGAGCGGACGCCGTTACGCCTTGATCGCCGCCTTGGCGCTGTTTGTCATGTTCGCGGCGGGCAATGTCATCGCCAATTCGTGGTTCCGATCCTTGCGGCTCGATCTCACCCAGAGCCAGCTGTATTCGCTGAGCCCCGGCACGCAGCGCACCTTGGATGAACTCACCGAGCCGGTTTCGCTGACGCTTTATTATTCGCGCGACGCCGCCGCGCCCTTGCCGCAGCTGCAAGCCTACGCGGCGCGCGTGCGTGAAATGCTGCAGACTTTCCAAGCGCGCGGGCATGGCCGGGTGCGTTTTGTTGAAGTCAATGTCGAGGCGTTCACCGATGAAGAAGATGCCGCCGTTGAAATTGGCATTGAACCGTTTCGCCCCTTTGAGGGCGCTGACCCGATCTATTTCGGCCTCTCCGGCGCCAACGCCATCGATGATCGGCGCACCATCCCGGCGTTCGATCCGCAGCGCGAAGCGTTTCTCGAATATGAGGTCACGCGGCTGATTTATGAACTCGAACACCCCAACCGCACGCGAGTGGCGCTGATTACGTCGCTGCCAATCGACCCCGCCGCCGCAGCCGATCCGCAATTTGGCGCCTCGGGGCAATCGGCGTTCTCCACTGAAATGGGCCGGCTGCTGGATGTGACCAAGCTCGGCCCGGATTTCACCGAAATCCCCGACGTCGATGTGCTGGCGATCGTTCATCCGTGGCCGCTGAGCCCGGCGCAAAGTTACGCCGTCGATCAATTCATCTTGCGCAAGGGCCGCGCTTTCATTGCGCTCGATCCGGCTGCGTTGGCCGCGGAGCAAGCCGCCGCCGGTTTTGACCCGATGAATCCAATGCCGCCGGCGCCGACCGCTTCAACCTTGGAGCCAATGCTGAGCAGATGGGGCGTTTCGATGGCCCCCAGCGTAGTGCTCGATCAGCAAGGCGCGCTGAACGTACAAGTGCAAGACCAAACCGGTCAGCCCAGAGCCGTGCCGCAACCGATGTTCTTCGCCGTGCCGGCCGGAGAGCTCGACCGCGACGATCTGATGACCGCATGGCTGCAGCGCGGCATCAATTTTGGCCTCGCCGGCGGCCTGACTTGGACCACGCCAGAGGAAGGCGTGGAAATAAAAGCGCTCGCGCGCAGCTCTGGTCGCACCATGCGGATGAGCGCGGCGCAAGCGCTGGCCCGGCCCTCGCCCGAGGACATCGCGCGCGATTGGCCGCAAGCGGGCGGCCGCATCGAAAACTTGGCGATCCGCTTGTCAGGCAATCTGGCGACCGCTTTCCCGGAGGGAGTTCCAGCAACGCCCGCAGGCGTGCAAATCCCCGCGCCCGAACAAATTCCGGCGCTCACCCGCTCTGCCGTTCCCGCTGAATTGGTGATCGTGGCCGATGTCGATTTCCTGACCGATGATTTCTATCTTGATCGCTCCGGCGCGCCCGGCGCGGACAACGCCGCTTTCGCGCTCAACGCCATCGATGTGCTGGGCGGTTCAGACGCGCTGGTCTCGCTGCGCTCGCGCGCGCCATCGTTGCGGCCGATGGAAACAATCGAGGACATGGAGCGCGATGCGCAGCGCCGCATCCAAACCCGCCAGGAAGAACTGCAGGCTGAACTGCTGCGCACTGAAACGGAACTCCGGGAATTGCAATCGCGCGGGCGCGGCTCGGGTTTTTTCTCCGGCAATCTCGGGGCCGAGCTGACGCCGGAAGAGACCGAAGCGATTGAAGGCTTCCGCAAGCGCGTTGTGGAAGTGCGCGGCGCATTGCGCGACACCGAGCGAGACTTGCGCGGCGACATTGATCGGCTGAAAGCGATCATTGTGCTGATCAATGTGTGGCTGGCGCCATTATTGGTGGCGGGGGCCGGCCTGTTCCTGTTCTGGCGCCGACAAATGCGCGTGCGGAGGGCCCGCCCATGACCACCGCCCTTTCCGAGCGGCGTAAATCGCGCGCCTTTTCGTTGGCGTTGATCGCGGGCGCGGTTGCGCTGGTTGCCGCTGTCACCGTGGGCATCGAGTATCGCGCGCTGCTGCCGGAAACCAATGCGGGGCCGGTCATCCCTGGGTTCAGCGAGACCATTGCCCAAGGCCAGCGCATTCTCGTAACCAGCGCCGAGGCAAGCTATCGCATCGAGCGCGTGCAGCGCGGCGTCGAGCAAATTTGGGTCATGCGCGACCGCGACGATTTCCCGGTCTCACGCGCGCGGCTGGAGCAACTCACCGCCGGGCTGGAGCAATTGCGGTTTGAGCGCCGCATGACCAGCGATCCCAGCAAGCACGAGCGCCTAGGCGTCACCGATCCGCGCGAGGGCGGACGCGGCGTGCTGGTGCAGATCGAAGATGGTCAGCAGGCGCCATTGGTGAACCTGATCCTTGGCATTGAAGCGGCCGGGCCCTCGGGCGGACTTTACGTGCGCAGTCCGGGGCAAGACCAGACTTGGGTTGCGCGTGGAAGCTTGCCGCCCTTGCGCGACATCGCCTCATGGCTCGACTTGCGCCCGCTTGAACTTGATCCCGCGCGCCTGCAGCGCGTGGAGATCGCGCCAGCGACGGGGCGCGCTTATGTGCTGGCGCGCGACAGCGCCGAGGGCCCATGGCGCATTGCCGCGCCCGCGCTCGCGGCGAGCCAGGGCGCGCTAGCGGCGGCGGCCGGGGCGATCGCGCATTTGAGCCCGGTTGACGTGCGCACGGCGCCGGCGATCCAGGGCCCGGTGCGCGCCCGCGTGCGCGCCTCGACCTTCGACGGCATCGCCCTCGACGGCGAGATCATCGAGAGCGAGACGCGCATGTGGTTGAAATTGGTTGCGCGCGCCTTGACGCCGGAACAAGAAGCCGCCGCGCTCGACCTCAACAATCGCGTCGCGGCATGGGCCTATGAATTGAGCGAGTTCGGCGCCGAGCAGCTGGCCCCGCCGCTCGCCGGCATAGCGCAATAAGGCTCAAGCTGGAGGCGGCGCGGTGTGCGTCGGCCCGAACACGCGTTCGAACGCGTCGCGCAAGGCGGCGTCCGCATCGGCCATGCTAATTGGCAAACCCAGGTCGACCAGGCTTGTTACGCCAAATTGCGGCCCCGAAATGCCGCATGGGACGATGCCGGCAAAGTGCGTGAGGTCCGGCTCAACATTAAAGGCGATGCCGTGATAGCTCACCCATTTGCGCAGCCGCACGCCGATGGCCGCGATCTTGTCCTCGCGCGACCAGCCAGGGCCCCTGCGTTCAACCCAAACGCCGATGCGCCCCGCGCGCGTGCCGGCTTCGACGTTGAAACGCGCAAGCGCCTCGATCAGCCAGCGCTCCAGGTCGGCGACGAAGCGGGTCACGTCGCGGCCGCGTTTGCGCAGATCGAGCATCACATAGGCAATTCGCTGGCCGGGCCCGTGGTAGGTGTATTGTCCGCCACGGCCACTGCGGAACACGGGCAGTCTGGTCGCGTCCAGCAGGTCGTCAGCCTTGGCGCTCACTCCAGCGGTGTAAAGCGGCGGGTGCTCTAACAGCCAAACCAGTTCGCCCGCGTTTCCCGCTGCAATAGCTTCCGCGCGCGCCTCCATGGCGGCAACCGCAACGGGATAATCAATAAACCCCGGCGAGTGCGCCCAGCCAATTGTTTCGACCTCGTTCACCTCAATGCAACTCTTTCAGGTTCGACTGGGGGTTGGCTTTTAAAATCAGGTGCGTCCTCAATTGTCTCAGACCCAAGTCCACAACGTCGATATAGAGCTGGCGGTCGTGCTTGGCCGCTGCCAGATGCAGATGCAACATCTGCTCAAGATGGGCCGCGGCGCGGTGATCCCGCTCGACACCAAGGAAACCGACCAATTATGGATCCTGGCCGCCGGCCACCCCATCGCCCGCGGCGAGATCACCATCCAGGGCGACCGCCTCTGCATCACCGTCACCGAAGCCGCCGACGTCCACGAATTCAATGCCGCGACCTGACCGTACTGCCGGCTTCCAGCCGGCATGACTACCGCCAACGTGTGGAAAGCTAGAATGCCGGTCTGGAAGCCGGCGGTACGAACCCTTGTTCGTATCCGGCTAGTCTGCTACCCCCGCGCCCGCAAATGCGCTCGTGGCGGAATTGGTAGACGCACTGCCTTGAGGTGGCAGCGAGTAACATCGTGGAGGTTCGAGTCCTCTCGAGCGCACCAAGCCTTCGCTCGCGGCAGCAAGTGAAGCGCCGCCTCGGACCGCCGGCTTCCAGCCGGCTCTTTTTGCTTCCATCGAAAACAAGTGGCCGGCTGGAAGCCGGCGGTCCGGCTACCCCACCTTCAGCCGCACAAACCCCATCGCCCCGGCGGGGTCGCCGCCATAGCTGGGTCCAAGCGCATCCGAGGCGAAATGTTGCTGCGCCAGCGCGCCGATGCCGAACACGACGTTTTCGTGAACACGCCAGTCGCGGATGGCGCCGAGGCTGAGGCGCTGGACGCTCTCCACTGGCCCGTGATGACCGGCGAGTTCGTCGGTCTCGATCGCTTCGGCGCGGGCGAAAAAGGTCCAATTCTCGTTCGGGTGCAGCGCCGCTTCGCCAAGCAGCGCGTCGAGCGCAACGCCTTCGCTGTTTTCTTTGTTGGAAAACGCCAGCGTCGCCGACCACCAGCCATTGTCGAAAATCGCGGCCGTATAGAGCGCGCTGGCCGACCAGCGCTGTTCGTCCACGTCCGGCTCAAGCGCTTCGGGGCTGAGCGATATCGGCCCATGAGACTTGCAGCGCCCAATTCTCGCTTGGGTTCCAGGAAACGCGCGCGGCGGTGGAATCGAGCGAGCCGGTTTCGATGTCAGTGCGATGTTCATCCGGCTCGCGGCCGCGGAAGCGCGAGGCCTCGAACTTCCAATTCTCGCGCACCCAGCCGGCGGTGAGCACCCCGAAAGTGATGTGGGTGGAATTCGAACCAATGGTGCGAGATCGGCGCCTCGGGCGAATCCGCCGCCGACAGCCGGTGCATGAAAGTCGGCGGCCCGTAAGCGGGCTCGCCCGGCAGGCCCGGCATAGAGCGAACACGCTGTCGCTGGCGCCAAGGCGATGGGCGTAGGAGGCGGACAGCTCCATGAACAGATCGTGCGGGTGTTGGCGATCGACCAGCGTTTCCACGCCGTCCGCGGTCTCCCCCGCCGCGAACAGCAGCGGATAACCTTCCGCGCCCATGGCCGGATCGGGCGAGAGCATGGCCCGCAGGTTCAGCGTTCCGGAAGCGAAATCCCGTCGCGCCGAACCCATGATCATGCCGGCGACAAACGCTTTTTCATCGCCGCGCGGTCCGCCCTGCCAATCGTAAACGCCATTGAGCATAATGTGGCCGCCGACCTCCCAGCCGCCCGGCGCGCCCCAAACCAGGCCGCCGTGATGGCCGCTAGAAACGTCATGCGCTTCGAGCGCCATCGGCTGCCAGGAGGTGCCCGACGCCTCCATCATGATCGCCGCCGAGCCCAGCACGCCGCGCCTCAGGTTTTCCACGATGTTGAGTTCTGCCTCGTGGCCCACATGCTCGTCCTGCGCCACGGCGGGGCTGGCGAGCAGAAGGATCACGGCGGGCAGGGCGGTGCGGAGCATTCTGGCTTCCTGGTTAGCGGCAGGCTTCATAACCGCACCCTAACAGAAATCCCTAGCGCCGCGTTGGCGCGCCGCAGAGCACTTCGTTTCGCGCAAGCGCCACCCCGTACCGCCGGCTTCCAGCCGGCAGGCGACTTTTGAAATCCCACAGGTCTGTGAAAGTTGAACCCTCCCATCCGGCTGGAAGCCGGCGGTCCGGGGTGGCTACCGCCCTCGCCGGGCCGATCTGCGGTCGGTGTAGGCGGCGGCCAGGATGCGGCCGCCATTGGGTTCTTGTAGGATCAGCGCGCATTCGGGGGTGCAGCGGCTGCGTTCGTAGGAGAGCGCTCCGCCGCCCCAGACGCCAAGCCGATCGAGGCGGCTGCACCAGGTTGTAGTACGTGATCGTGCGGTTGCGGTTGAGGCCGCCAGTGATGGAAACGCCGACCGGGCCTGGATCGAACGCCGCGAGCCAGATGTCGGCGGGAGCATCGGCAACGCCGGCGCCGATGCTGACGCGCACGCGGTTGCCGCGCACCCGCGACAGCGCGATATCGGGCGCGCCGGAGGCAAAGCCGGCGGCGCGCGCCGCGTCGAAGGCAAGGCGCGCCTCGTCCCAATCCACGGCGCTAACCGCGCGCTCGCCATTGATAATGAGTTGCGGCGTGGTGCGGCCACGGCCGCGAAGCGTTTGCGCGTAGGCGCTCTGACGCTGGCCGAACTCCGGCCGCGCAAACGTGTCGCGCCAGCCAAGATAATCCCAAATGCCAACCGGGATGGTGAGCGCGAGCACGCTCTCCTCACGCGCGAACCTGCCAAGCAGGCGGTTCGCGCGTGGGCACTGCGTACAACTCTGGCTGGTGTAGAGCTCAACCACAGCCAATGCACGCGGGCTCGCTGGCTGCGCATGCGCAGGGCCGGCGGCCAGCGCAAGCGCGGCCAACATGACTGCAAGAAAACGACCGATCATGGCCGCCACCATGGCGTGGGCGGCGGGGTTTTTCGAATCAAACTGGCGTGACGGCCCATTAGGGCGACTTGGCGAGTCCCCGTAGCACATAATGGAGAATACCTCCATTGCGGAAATACTCGACCTCGTTCTCTGTATCGATGCGGCAGAGCACCTCCACCTCGTCGGTTTTGCCGCTCGGCCGGGCGATCCGCAGCGTTACGGGCTGACGCGGCCCGAGGCTGGCGATCCCGGCGATGGAGACGGTTTCCGCGCCGGTCAGACCCAAGCCCTTCCAGCTATCGCCCTCACGGAATTGCAGCGGTAGCACGCCCATGCCGATCAGATTGGAGCGATGGATGCGCTCGAAGCTCTCCGCGATCACAGCCCGCGCGCCTAGCAGCTTTGTACCCTTGGCCGCCCAATCGCGCGAGGAGCCGGTGCCGTATTCCTTGCCGGCGAAAACGACCAGATCGCGCTTCTCGCCCTGGTAGCGCATCGCGGCGTCATAGATGGCCATGCGTTCGCCCGTGGGCTGGTGCAGCGTCAGCCCGCCCTCGACCGCATTGCCCGCCTCGTCCTTCACCATCGCGTTCTTGATGCGGATATTGGCGAAGGTGCCGCGCATCATCACTTCGTGATTGCCGCGCCGCGCGCCGTAGGAATTGAAATCGTCCTGGGATACTTGGTGCTCGCTCAGATATTTTCCCGCGGGCGAGGCCTTCTTGATATTGCCGGCGGGGCTGATGTGGTCGGTAGTGATGCTGTCGCCGAACAGGGCCAGAATACGCGCGTCCTTCACGTCAAGGATAGGCGCGGGAACCATGCTCATGCCTTCAAAGTAAGGCGGGTTCTTCACGTAGGTTGAGCGGATCGGCCAATCGTAGGTGCGCCCGCCAGAAACCTTGATCGCCTGCCAATTCGGATCGCCCTTGAACACGTCCGAATAGCGCGCCGCGAACATTTCGCGCGTTACCGAAGCGCGCACCACCGCCTCGATGTCGGCGTTGCTCGGCCAGATATCGCGCAAATACACAGGCTTTGCGTCCTTGCCGGTTCCGAGCGGCTCGCTTTCGAGATTGACAGTGACCGAACCCGCCAGCGCGTACGCCACCACCAAAGGCGGCGAGGCGAGGTAGTTTGCGCGAACGTCCTGGTTCACGCGGCCTTCGAAATTGCGATTGCCCGATAGCACGGACGCGACGACAAGGTCGTGTTCGCTTACCGCTGATGAAATCGCCGGCGGCAGCGGCCCGGAATTGCCGATGCACGTGGTGCAGCCGTAACCCACCAGATTAAAGCCGAGTGCGTCGAGATCGTCGCTGAGGCCGGCCGCGTTGAGATAATCGGTCACCACCTGGCTGCCTGGCGCAAGCGAAGTCTTCACCCACGGTTTGGTCTTCAATCCCTTGGCGCGAGCATTGCGCGCAAGCAGGCCGGCGGCGATCAGCACGGATGGGTTCGAGGTATTGGTGCACGAGGTAATTGCCGCAATCACCACATCGCCGTGGCCGAGATCGTGGCTCGCGCCATCGACGCGCGCGCGTTTTTTCAGTTCCTCGCCCTTGCGGAATTCTTCGCGCATGGATTTGGTGAAGCCTTCCGCCAGCGCGCCAACGAGTACGCGGTCCTGCGGTCGCTTCGGCCCGGCGAGCGAGGGGCGCACATCGGCGAGTGAGAGTTCAAGCGTATCGGTAAAGTCCGGCTCGATGTCGCCGCGCCACAAGCCTTGCGCTTTGCAATAGGCCTCTACCAGAGCAACGCGCGCCGGGTCGCGGCCGGTGGCGGCGAGATAGGCGATGGTCTTGGCGTCCACCGGGAAGAAGCCGCAGGTCGCGCCATATTCCGGCGCCATGTTGGCGATGGTGGCGCGGTCTTCCACTGAAAGCACATCCAAGCCGGGGCCGAAGAATTCCACGAATTTGCCGACCACGCCGCGCTTGCGCAGCATTTGCGTCACCGTGAGCACCAAATCGGTGGCGGTGGCGCCTTCCGGCATTTTGCCGGTCAACCGGAATCCGATCACTTCCGGGATCAGCATCGACACCGGCTGGCCCAGCATCGCCGCTTCCGCTTCGATGCCGCCCACGCCCCAGCCCAGAACGCCGATGCCGTTGATCATGGTGGTGTGGCTGTCGGTGCCGACCACCGTGTCGGGATAGGCGATGGTTTCGCCGTCCTCTTCGCGAGTCCACACGCTTTGGCCGAGATATTCCAGGTTCACTTGGTGGCAGATGCCCGTGCCTGGCGGCACGACGCGGAAATTGCGGAATGCGCGCTGGCCCCAGCGCAGGAATTCGTAGCGCTCGCCATTGCGCTGATATTCGAGGTCGACGTTCTGCTTGAATGCGCCGGCGGCGCCGAAATGATCCACCATCACCGAATGGTCGATCACAAGGTCCACCGGCACCAGCGGATTGATCCGTTCGGGGTCGGCGCCAAGTTTTGCCGCGGCGTCGCGCATGGCGGCAAGGTCCACCACCGCAGGTACGCCGGTGAAATCCTGCATCAGCACCCGCGCCGGACTGAAGGCGATTTCCACTTCGTCCTTGCCGCGCTTGTTCAGCCAGCCGGCGATCGCGGCGATGTCGGGCTTTTTCACCGCGACGCCATCCTCGGTACGCAGCAAATTCTCAAGCAACACCTTGAGCGACAGCGGCAGGCGAGCAATGTCACCGAGACCGTTCTGGGCGGCGATGTTGAGGTCGAAATACGCGTAGGTCTTGCCGCCAGCGCTAAGGCTGCGGCGGCTAGCGAAAGAGTTCAAAGACGGCATGGGTGTGCATCCTGTGCGGCTGGGAGGGATGCGAAACGCGTCGGGGTGCGCCCCCCTGGAATCAACCAGCGCGCGGCGGGGTGTTTGTAGCGCTGTTTGGGGGAGGTGCAAACTAGGAGCGCCGGCTTCCAGCCGGCAAGCAGGCTGTGAAATCCCTCAGGCCTGTGAAACTCAGACGCCGTATGCCGGCTGGAAGGCGGCGCTCCGAGGTGGCGTGACTTCGCGCCTCACCCCGCCGCGAACGCAATGATCAGCGTCGCGGCGGCCAGGTTGAGCGCAAAGCCCACCGCCAGCATGCGTTTGAGGCTGACCAGGCCGGAGGAATAGGCAATCGCGTTGGGCGCGGTCGCCACGGGCAGCATGAACGCAAAGCTCGCCGCAATCGCCACGGGGAAGGCTAATTGTTGCAGCGGCGTGTCGGTGGCGCCGGCGACGGCGGCGACCACTGGCAGCATCGAGGTCAAGGTCGCGACATTGCTGGCCAGTTCCGAGATCAGGATCGTGACCACAACCAGTATGGCGACCAGAGCGAACGCCGAAACCCCGTCGAGCCCGGCTATGCCGGCGCCGATCCAGGCCGCCAATCCGGTCGCCTCCATCGCCGCCGCCAGCGAAAGCCCGCCGCCGAACAAAATGGCGATGCCCCAGGGGATGCGTTCAGCCGTCGGCCAGTCTATCAATTTTTCGCCCTTGCCGCGCCCGGAGGGAACAAGGAACAGCGCCAGCGCTCCGATAATGGCGATGCCGGTATCGGTGAGGTCGCCAAGCATGGGCGCCTGCACCAGCAAGGTTCGGGTCATCCACGCCAACGCCACCAGCGCGAACACGATGCCGACACGCAGCTCTGGCCGCGTAATCGGCCCGAGTGCGTGGAGCGCGCTTTTCACCACCGCGCCGATGGCGTCGAAGCGCGCATGCGCCTTGCGCCCGAACAGTGGCAAGCACAGGAAAAACCAAGCCAGCGGCAACATCAGAAGCATCATCGGAAGGGCGCGCGCCATCCAGTCGATGAAAGCGATGGGCTGGCCCGCACGCTCGAAAAAAGCGATGGCGATGAGATTTGTTGGCGTGCCTACCGGCGTGCCAATGCCGCCAATGGTGGCCGCGTGCGCAACTCCAAGCGCGAGAGCGCCGCCGAGCGCCAGATCGGCTTTCCCGTCCGGCGAAAGTGCGCGCGCGGCCCCGATGGCGATCGGGGCGAGCATCAAAGTAGTGGCGGTGTTGGAGATCCACATCGAAATCAGCGCCGAGGCCAGCATGAAGCCCGCGACCAGAGCGGCAGGGCGCCCGCCAGCGACGGACGCGATGGAAAGCGCAATGCGTTCGTGCAGCCGCCAGCGCTCAACGCACGCCGCCAGCATAAAGCCGCCGATAAACAGAAACACGATCTGGTCAGCGTACGGGCTGGCGGCGTCCTTGATTGAGGCAGCGCCGATCAGCGGCAGCGCCGCCAGCGGCAGCATCGCCGTGGCAGAAATCGGGATCGCTTCGGTGACCCAGAAAATCACCATCAGCAGCGCCAGCGACACCACGGCCCAGGCTTGTGGAGAAAGCCCTTCGGGCGGGGCCAGGCCCTGTAGCGCCAGCGCCAGCGCCGGGCCCAGGATCAGCCCGACCCAGCGGCCGGCGCGGCCAAATCCGGTTTGTTCGCCGGCGACTTCCTCGACGCTCATTGCTTCCCCCGGGCCCCGGAATTGACACCGGCGTCCCCGCCTCATACCTCAGCGCCTCGCCCATGGAAGCCCCAGTGGCGGAATCGGTAGACGCAGCAGACTCAAAATCTGCCGTTCGCAAGGATGTGCCCGTTCGAGTCGGGCCTGGGGCACCATCCTGCTTCGCCCTCTGGGCTTCGCAGGATTGGGCGTGAAATTTCGAGGCGAAGCGGGATGCCCTCCGAATTCTTGGCGAAGGAGGGCTGCATGCAGTTTGTCTATCTCTTGCGGAGCGTTAGCGCCCCAGCGCAGCGTTATGTCGGCGTCACGGCTGATCTAACAGGCTGAGGAAAAAGTCGCTCGCCTGAAGTTGCGACGCATGATTCACTCTGTTGGCGAGATTGTCGATGGGGAGGTTGCGATGCGCGGGTCGGATGAGCGGCGGGGGGCGTTGTTTTCGTATGTCGATTTGGAGTTGCGGGTGCGGGCGAACCACCCGTTGCGGCCGATCCGGGCGATCGTCAACGCGGCGCTGACCGCGCTCAGCGCCGATTTCGACGCGCTCTATGTCAAGGATATGGGCCGGCCGTCGATTCCGCCGGAGCGGCTGTTGCGGGCGTTGCTGCTGCAAGTGTTTTACGGCATCCGCTCCGAGCGTCAGATCATGGAGCGGCTTGAGTTCGATCTTCTGTTCCGCTGGTTCGTCGGCTTGGGCGTGGACGAACTCGGTGTGGGATACGACCGTGTTCGGCAAGAATTGCGACCGGTTGATGGACGGCGACATCGCCCGCAAATTCCTCGAGGCCATGCTGGCGCAACAGAAGGTGAAGCGGCTGTTGTCGAGCGAACATTTCTCCGTCGATGGTACGCTGATCGAAGCCTGGGCGTCGATGAAGTCGTTCAAGCCGAAAGCGACGAGCGATGAAGCGCCGCCGCCCGATGCGCCCGTCGGGACCCCGCCCACCGATGCGCCAGTTGAGATCCCGCCCGCCGAAACCCCCGATGCGCCGCCAGCGCCCCCGCAAGCGCGCAATGCCGAGCGTGATTTTCACGGCGAGGTCCGCGGCAACGACACCCACGAAAGCACCACCGATCCAGACTGCCGGCTCTATCGCAAATCCAAGGGCCAGGGCGCCAAGCTCTGCTTCATCGGCCATGCGCTGATGGAAAACAGAAACGCGCTGATCGTCGACGCCTGCGTGACCAAAGCCGACGGCCACGCCGAACGCATCGCCGCCCTGCACATGATCGAACCGCGCGCCGACCGACCCCGCCGCATCTCGCTCGGCGCCGACAAGGGTTATGATGCGGAGGATTTCGTCAACGAGCTGCGCTCGATGAACGTGACCCCGCACATCGCCGCCAAGGACAAACATTCCGCGCTCGACGCGCGCACCACCGGCCGCGCGAGTTATCGCGCGAGCCAGATCATCCGCAAACGCATCGAAGAACCGTTCGGCTGGATCAAATCGGCGGGCGGTTTCGCCCAAACCAAGCTGCGCGGCCTGGCCAAGGTCGGCTGGCAATTCACTCTCAACGCCGCCGCCTACAACGCCATCCGCCTGCCGAAGCTGCTCGCCGGCGCCGGATGAGCGCGCCAACGGGCGAAATCCGCCCCGCGGCGCCCGCCGCCGCAAGAAAAAATCTCCAGCGAACCTAATAGCGCGCAAACCAGCTCAAGCCGGCGGCTATTTCCTCATCCTGCTAAAGGCAAGACTTAAAGAACCATAATGGCGGCAAGTCGCCTCACACCTCAAAATTCACGCCATGGCGCCTTGAAACATACATCGCCTTCTCGGAACGCCAGAAAGCTGAGTTGTTCGAAACCTACCTCAAACCCGGCTCCGGCCACGCCTTCGCAAACAAGAGGTTGTGGTAACTGCCCTGCTTCGCCCTTCGGGCTTCGCAGAAACAGCGCTGCGTCTGGGCGCGCCATCCGAACCGTGCTAGCCGCCAATTCCATGCTCACCGGCCTGAAATCCCGCACCCTCGAACTCGCCCGCAGCCCCAATGCGGAGCGGGCTTTGTTTGCGATCTCGTTTGCGGAAAGTTCGTTTTTTCCGCTGCCGCCGGATTTGCTGCTGGGGCCGATGGCGGCGCTCGAGCCGAGCAAATGGTGGCGCTATGCGCTGACCTGCACGGTCGCATCGGTGCTGGGCGGTTTACTGGGCTATTCTATCGGCATGTTCCTGATGGATTCGCTCGGCGGCGCGATCCTCAATTTCTTCGGCTATGCCGGCGACCAGCGCTCGGAACTTGAGGCGCTCTACGCCGAATGGGGCGCGATGGTGATTTTCATCAAGGGGCTGACGCCGATCCCCTACAAGTTGGTGACCATCGTCTCCGGCGCGCTGGCGTACCCGCTGCACTGGTTCGTGATCGCCTCGATCCTCACACGCGGCGCGCGCTTTTTCGCCGTGGCCTGGATATTCCAGCGCTTCGGCCCGGCAATCGCGCCGGTGATCGAGAAGCGGATGGGCTTGGCGCTGCTGGTTGTCGCGTTGGTGATCGTTGCTGCAGTGCTCGCCGTGCGCTTCATGCACTGAGCGGCTCATGAGCGCGCGGCGTTTCACCCCACCCCCTTACCCCCTCCCCTCGCGGGGAGGGGGAAGTAGGATGCGCCTATGCTAGACCTTGCTTCCCGCCTACGCCCGAATTGGCCGCTGCTGACATTGCTGGGGTCGGGCGCGTTGCTCGCTGGCGCGCACGCGTTCGAGAGCTTTGGCGGCCTCAAGCCGTGTCCGCTGTGCATGGACCAGCGCCATTGGCATTGGGGCGTGGTCGCTGTTTCTCTGCTTGGCTTGTTGGCCGTCCGTACGCGGCCTGAGTGGGCGCGGTTGTCGGCGGCGCTTGTTGGGCTTGTTCTGCTCGGCGCGGCTGGCATGGCGGCTTATCACGTGGCGGTGGAGCAGCATTGGGTGATCGCCCAGTGCGATGCGCGTATCGATCCAAACGATATCCGCCCGCTGGATTTCGGCGGCACATTTGAGATTCCGAAGTGCGACCAAATCGCCTGGTCGTTTTTGGGCATTTCCATGGCCGGCTATAATGCCATCATCTCGGCGCTGATGGCGCTGGCGAGTTTCGCAATCGCGCTTTGGCCGGAGCGAGGCCCATGACCCGTCCCCCATTTCCAGGCGAAGGCGCGCGCGAGCGCATGCTGGAAGAGATGATCCGCGTCGACCATGCCGGGGAGTTCGCGGCGGTGCAGATCTATGCCGGCCAACGCGCCGTGTTTGACCGCATTGAAAGCAAGGCCCACGCCGCGCGAATCGTCGCCCACATGGAATCGGGTGAGCAAGAGCACCTGAAAACCTTCGATCTATTGATCGCCGAGCGCGGTGTGCGGCCGACTGTGATGGCGCCGGTCTGGCGGCTGGCGGCGTTTGGCCTGGGGGCGGCGACTGCGCTCATGGGCGAAAAAGCAGCTCACGCCTGCACCGAAGCGGTCGAGGAGGTGATAGAGGAGCATTACGCGCGGCAAAGCGCGGCGCTCGTCGGGGTTGACGGTGAACTCAAGCGCGTCGTGGACCGCTTCCGCGCCGACGAGACCGCCCACAAGCAAACCGCGATCGAACAGGGCGCGCGCGATGCGCCAGGCTATGGAATTTTATCGGCGGCGATAAAATTCGGCTGCCGCGCGGCGATACGCATTTCAGAAAAAATATGAGCGCTCCGCCGCTTGCACGCCACGTGCGCGCGAGTGAAGGCAATCAGCCGCGCGCGCTTAAATCCAACATCAAGGCAAGTAGTAACGAGTGGCGCGCCCCTACCGGAGCTATAAGACACCCAACATGGAGGCCACCAGCGGGTGGCGCACGATGTCGGTGTCGGTGAGGCGGATGACGGCGATATTGCCAACCGCTTCCAATTTGTCGGCGACGGAGTGAAGCCCCGAGAGCTCCGGCAGCAAATCGGTTTGCGCCGGGTCGCCGGTGACCACCATGGTCGAATGCCAGCCGAGCCGCGTCAGCAGCATCTTGATCTGGCCATAGGTGCAGTTCTGCGCTTCATCGATCACCACGAAGGCATTGTTGAGTGTACGCCCGCGCATGAAGCCAACTGGCGCGATTTCGATCAGGCCTTCGGCCATTAGGGACTTAAGCCGCTTGGCGGAGAGCCGATCGGTAAGCGCGTCATAGAGCGGACGCAAGTAAGGCGCGAGCTTGTCTTCCATGGCGCCTGGCAAATAGCCGAGCGATTCGCCGGCCTCGACCGCGGGCCGCGACAACACGATACGGCCGACCTTGCCGTTCTCCAGCGCTTCAACCGCCTTGGCGATGGCGAGAAAGGTTTTCCCGGTTCCGGCCGGGCCAAGCGCCAGCGTCAAGGCATGCGCATCAATCGCTTCCATGAGCGCGATCTGGCCCTTCGATTTTGGCCGGACGCTCTTGATGAAGCTCTGGTCACGGGGAGAATTGTTGGCCGGCTGCCAACCACCGTCGAGGACTTGGAGATTTCGCGTTCGCCTGTCGTCGCGTTGAAATTCCTGGACATTGAGCACGCCCTGAGCCTGCCGACGTTTGACGCTGCGTTTGGCCATTCACAGTCCCCTTTCTGGAGCGCCCTGCTGGGGGCGATCGGTCGAAAAAACCGCCGGCTTTTGGCCGACGGCGCCTGGATTGAAGAATGCTGGAGAGTTGAGAGAATTGGCGCCGCGTGCGCCGCTGGGCTTGTCTGAGATTGCGCGACGCTTTGCGTCCACATTCTCCCCCAAAGTCGAGCGCGCCGCAGACGGCCCGCCCAGATAGACCGGGAAACTCCGATCCGATGGTTCCCATCAAGCGCCAAGCCGGTTAACGACACGTTGAAGATGCGGAACGTCTCAAAAATTTCGTACTCGGAGCGCCCATGCCCATCTATTCGTTGGCCGACGCCGATCTCGTGGTCGAGGACGAGAGCGCCTATTGGGTCGCCCCGACCGCGGTGCTGATCGGGCGCGTGGTTTTGAAAAAAAACGCCTCGGTCTGGTGGGGGGCGGTGTTGCGCGGCGACAATGAGCCGATCGTGGTTGGCGAGAATTCAAATGTACAGGACGGGGCGGTGCTGCACACTGATATGGGCGCGCCGCTAACCATTGGCGCCAATGTCACCATCGGTCACCAGGCTATGCTGCATGGTTGCGCCATAGGTGACAATTCGCTGGTCGGCATCAAGGCGACCGTGCTCAATCACGCGACGATCCCAAGCCATTGTCTGGTCGGGGCGCATGCGCTGGTCACCGAGCGCAAGAGCTTCGAGGAGGGCGCGCTGATCACTGGCGTCCCGGCGCGCGCGCTGCGCAAATTGGACGAAGCGCAGATCCAGCTGATCGGTTTTTCCGCCGCGCTCTATGTGGAAAATTGGCGGTGCTACGCGAAGGACCTGAAGCTGAGCGCGCGCAATTGAGTGGGCGGGTTATGGTTCCGCGCGCAGCTTGCCGTTCCAAACCTTGGAAATCTTGGAATCGGCCTCCATGCCAAGATTGGACCAGGCGAGGCGGTCGCGGGTGGCGTCGATCACGACGAAGCGATCGCCGCGTTCCAATATCTGCGACAATGAATTGCGGATCGTCCCAACGGTGAAGCGGGTGCGCACCAGCCACAGGCCCGGCGCGAGCTCGCAAACCGAGCCCATGGTTTCGAGCGCGGCCATGAATGCGATCCATGCGCCCGAGACGATTTCCGCATGTACGAAAATGTTGGCGGCTTCGGCGATGCTGTCATTCGCGGGCGCGCGGCCGGCGCCGATCAGGCCAAGGACGCGCCGGGCTTCGACCCAGGCGCCATTGGGTTTGTCGGCGACTTCGGTGTCGACTTGGATGCGTCCTTCCAGCACGAAGCGCGCGAGCCGCTCCATGGAATAGGGTCCATAGGTGTCGCCGCGCACTCGCACCCACCATTGGTCGGCGGACTTGATCGGTGCGGGGGCGCCAAGCTCAGGCAAACACGTTGCTCCGTTTCGAGACGGGCGAGCAATTCGCGACGTCTCTGAAACGGGCCAGGTGCAACTGGCGTGCCGTTGTTCTTCCGCGTTAAGATTGACGAGAGGACCGGCCTATGGCCGCGAAGTCGACGGCGAAACCATTCTCGATGAGGCGCGAAACCCGGCCGTAGGTTCCGCCGACACGCACCCATGCACCCAGCGGCGGCGCTGGTTTTGCCGCGCGTATGGTTAATCCGGTCAGGGAAAAATCAAGAATCTCGCCAACAATGGAATCACCGGAATCGGTTTCGATGCGTGCGATTTCAGGCCGCTGGCTCGATGGCGGCGCTTTTTCGTCGAGTGCGACGCCGAGATCCTTGTTAATCGCCAGGGTCAGTTGATCGGTGAGCTTTTCACGCTTGTGCGCGCTGAAATCGAAAATAACCGCCGCGTCCTGCTCGCCGCGGCGAGCGACGTTGCCGGTGAGGCGGCCGAACCCTTCAAGGTAAAGCACGACGCGCTCGCCCACATTGGGCAGAACAGCCGAATGGATGCGGACATCGCCCGGGGAAATATCGGCGGTGCGGCAATCGTGTTCGCGGCCTAACGTGTCGAGCATGCGTCCGCCGACCACTATCGGCAGACGGCGGAAACGGCGACGTTCTCGCGGGCTGGCGTTGCTCCGGCGCAGTTTCGTCGCCGCCGCCGCGAGATCGATTCTGGAGGCGGGATTAGTCATGCTCCAATGAATGCGCGCTTTAGCGTAAACTTTGTCTTAAGCTTTCGGCGGGGCTTGTCTGCTGAAACGATTGGCGCTTGGTTGGGTCCCGGAGGCAAAGCGTGGCCGAAACATTCGATTACGTCATCGTCGGCGCTGGCAGCGCCGGCTGCGTGCTGGCCAATCGGCTGAGCGCCGACCCCAACCTCAAAGTGGCGCTGCTGGAGGCGGGCGGCAAGAATAACGGCCTGTTGGTTAAAATGCCCGCTGGCGCCAGCCAATTGTTTAACAACAAGAACGCCTCAAATTGGGCGTTTGAGACGGTTCCGCAAGGGCAATTGAATGGGCGGCGTTTGTTCACCCCGCGCGGGCGCGGCTGGGGCGGATCGTCCGCGATCAACGCCATGCTCTACATACGCGGTCATGCTCGCGACTACGATCATTGGCGTCAGACCGGTCTTTCCGGTTGGGGCTATGCTGACGTGCTGCCGTATTTCAAGCGCTCGCAGCACCGGGCTGACGGCGCCGACGCCTGGAACGGGGAAGGCGGCCCGCTTTGGGTGTCGCGGCCGCCGCCGGGCTATCCGTTGCACAAGGCATTCATCCAGGCCGCCGCCCAGGCGGGCTATCCGGTCACCAAGGATTTCAACGGCTATCAGCAGGAAGGCGCCGGCCCCTACGACGCCACTATCAAAAACGGCGAGCGCTGGAGCAGCGCGGCGGCTTATTTGCGCCCGGCATTGAACCGGCCGAACCTCAAAGTGATTTCAGGCGCGCACGCGCAGCGCGTGATCATTGAAAATGGCCTTGCCGTCGGGGTTGGGTACGCCGCGCGGCGCGGCGAGGCAGTACAAAACGTTTACGCCAAGCGCGAAGTGCTGCTCAGCGCCGGCGCCATCCAGTCGCCGCAAGTGCTGCTGCTCTCGGGCATTGGGCCGGCGGAGGATTTGCGCAAGCTGGGCATCGATGTCGTAGCGGATTTGCCCGAAATCGGGCGCAATTTGCAGGATCACATCGATGTGGCTGTAATCAACGAATGCACCAAACCGATCACGCTCTATTCTATTTTGAAGGGGCTCGGCCAGCCGATGGTCGGCATCGAATACATGCTCACTGGCGGCGGTCATGGGCGCACGATCCATTTGCATTCCGGCGCGTTTCTGAAGACGCGCGGCGAACTCGACCGCCCCGACATGCAAATCCATTTCGTCAATTCGGTGATGATCGATCATGGCAGGGTCAAGGCCGATCGCGATGGTTTCACCATCCACGCATACCCGCTGCGGCCCGATAGCCGCGGCGAAGTGAAACTCGCAACCGCCGACGCATTCGACGATCCGCTGCTCGACCCGCGTTATCTCACCGCCGAAAACGATATCCGGGTGATGCGCGATTCCGTTCGCATGATCCGGGGCATCGTCGCTCAGCAGGCGTTCGATATCTATCGCGGCCCGGAAATGCGCCCCGGCGCGGCGATGCAAAGCGATTCCGAACTTGACGCCTGGATACGCGCCAGCGCCGAAACCTTGTATCACCCGGTCGGCACGGTGCGCATGGGCGTTGACGACAAGGCGCCTCTCGATGGCGAATTGCGCGTGCGCGGCGTGCGCGGGCTTCGGGTTGTGGACGCCAGCATCATGCCGACCTTGGTCGGCGGCAACACCAACGCTCCCACCATCATGATCGCGGAAAAAGCCGCCGACATGATCCTGGGAAAGCCGCCGCTCCCGCAAGATCACGCGCCAATCGCCGAGGATGCGCGTGCGGGCGCGGTTTGACAGCCGCAGATTTGACACAAGCGCGATGCAGGTTTGAGCGCCCTCAAGGGAGTACTCCCATGCGCTTTGCCATCCTCGCCCTTTCGATTTTCTTGTTTGCCGCGCCGGCCGCCGGCCAAGTCAGCGAAATGGACGCGGCCGAGAGCGAAATGCGTTCAAGCCTGGCCCCCTCTGGGGTCGCGGTGGAGCGCGTGGCGCCCGATGAATTGCGCCTGGTCATGCCCTCCGACATTACATTCGACTTCAACCGCGCCGAGGTGCGTTACGAATTCATGCCGCGCGTGGCCGATCTGGCCCGCACGCTCTCGCGCTATCCGGGCATGAGCGTCGAGATTATCGGCCACGCCGACGCTGTCGGATCGGATGAATACAATCAGCGCCTGTCCGAACGGCGCGCCCAGGCGGTCGGCGCGCACCTGCTGAACCAGGGCATCGATAGCCGCCGCATCGGCGCGCGCGGCCTGGGCGAATGGTCGCCCATCGCCTCCAATGCCGAGGAATGGGGCCGGGCGCAAAACCGCCGGGTCGAAATCAGGATCAAAGCCGGCAAGAAATAACGCCATATGGACCGCCGGCGTCCTCGCCGGCGCTTGTTTCTTTTGCACAGCAAAGAGCCGGCGAGACGCCGGCGGTCCATGAAACTTGCCCCCCAGCGCGCATTAAACTAACTGGGCGCCATGCACGACATCAGAGCCATCCGCGAAAACCCCGCGCTTTACAATGCCGCCTGGGCGCGAAGGGGCTTGGCCGCGCAAACGCCGGCGATCCTCGAAGCGGATGTAAAACTCCGCGCCGCCCAGACCGCCAAGCAGGAAGCCGAAGCCGCGCGTAACGCTGCGTCAAAGGAAATCGGCAAAGCCAAGGCGGCCAAGGACGAAGCGCGCGCGTCGCGCGCTGATGGCGCAGGTCGCGGCGGCGAAGGAGACGATCGAGCGCGCGGGGGCTTTGGAAACCGATTGGGCTAAGCGACGCGACGATCTCTTGGCCTCGCTGCCGAATTTGCCGGCATTGGATGTGCCCGATGGCGCAGACGAGCACGGCAATATTGAAGTGCGGCGCTGGTATCGCGAGGACGGCGCGGGCCCGCCCGCGCTCGACCTCACCGCCGATCACGTCACGCTCGGCGAAGCGCTCGGACTGATGGATTTCGAAGCCGCCGCGCGCATGAGCGGCGCGCGCTTCGTGGCGCTCAAAGGCGCGCTCGCCCGCATGGAACGCGCGCTGGCGGCGTTCATGCTGGATCTGCACACGGGGATGAGTGGGTACACGGAAGTTAGCCCGCCGCTGCTGGTGAAGGATGAGGCGGCGTTCGGGACGGGGAATTTGCCGAAGTTCAAGGATGATCTATTCCGCACTCGCGGACCACTCGACCCCCACGCGCAGGCGTTGCTTGAAACACGGTTGGATGGCGAGGCGCGTGAAGAGCACCGACGCACACCCGATCTACTCCCAAATGATGCGCTTACTTTCGAGCAAAATGGAGTTCGGCATTACACAGTGAAAGGGGTTCGTCGCTTTGATGAGATCAGAGATACTCTTCATGGCTTTTTCCTCATCCCCACCGCCGAAGTCGCGCTTACCAATCTCGTCCGCGAGCAAATCCTCGACGCCTCCGCGCTGCCCATCCGCATGACCGCGGATACGCCGTGTTTTCGTTCCGAGGCGGGGGCGGCGGGGAAGGATACGCGCGGCATGATCCGCCAGCACCAGTTCCGCAAGGTGGAGCTGGTTTCGATCGTCGCGCCGGAAAATTCGCACGACGAGCACGAGCGCATGACGGCGTGCGCGGAGGACATATTAAAGCGCCTGGAATTGCCGTACCGCGTCATGCTGCTCTGCGCCGGAGACATGGGGTTCGCAGCGCGCCGCACTTACGATCTCGAAGTCTGGCTGCCGAGCCAAGGGACGTACCGCGAAATTTCCTCCTGCTCCAATTGCGGCGATTTCCAAGCCCGTCGCATGAATGCGCGCTATCGCGACGAAAGCGGCAAGCCGCAATTCGTGCACACGCTGAACGGCTCGGGGTTGGCTGTAGGCCGCACGCTGGTGGCGATTCTGGAGAATTATCAGAACGCGGATGGTTCGATCACGGTGCCGAAGGCGCTGGTTGCGTACATGGGCGGGATGGAGAAGATCGCGCGGTAATTGTACCGCCGGCTTCCAGCCGGCATCTTGCATCGACCCAGAAAGAGCCGGCTGGAAGCCTGCGGTACGAGTTCACATCAAGCGCAACGCCGCTATGTTGTACGCGCGAGCAGAGCAGCCAGCGCCGCATTATACGCCTCTGGCCGATCCAGATTGCACAAATGCCCGGCCTCGGCGATCTCGGCGCGCGTCGCTTCGGGCAGCGCGCGAGCGAGCGCGTCGCTGGCGCGGCGGCGCCATGGCGTGTCGAGTGCGCCGGTGATGATCAGAGCCGGGGCTTTGATGCGGGCGAGGTCGTGAGCCTCGGCATCGCGCAGGTAGGAGATGGCGGCGAGGTCGCGGCCCTCATAAGCATCGAGCATGGCGCGCGCGGCGCGCGTCGCCGCTGGCGAGTGCGTGCGCATTAGCGGATGGGCGAGCCAGCGGCGCTTCATCTCGTCGAGGCGCGCCGCGCGCGCGAGCGCGGCATATTCCACGATCGGGATGGTTTCGCTCTCATCCGGCCCCGGCGTCACCCCGGCGAGTGGCGCGCCTTGCAACACAAGCGCCGCCGCGCGTTCGGGGTAACGCAGCGCGAAATCGAGCGCCACGCGGCCGGCTTGCGACATGCCGACGATGACTGCGCGCGCGACGCTGAAATGGTCGAGCACGGCGGCGACGTCCTCGGCTTCGCGCGCAAGATCGGCCGGCGCGCTCGAAGCGCCGAAGCCGCGCCGGTCGGGCGCAAGCACAAGCCGATCGCGCGGCGAACGCGCGCATCTGCGGCGCCCACATGCGGTGATCGAGGGTCCAGCCGTGCAGCAAGCAGCAGCGCGGGCGCGGCGCTTGCTCGCCCCATGCGCGCACGCGATCTCGCCGCCGGCGACGGCGATGGGCGTCACGGTCGTGGCGCCGATGAGCGAAAGCGAGAGCAAAAACGGATCAGGCAAAGACGTGAGCCCCTCCCCGTGACGGGAGGGGAGGCGTTTCAATTGAAACGCAGTGTGCCACTGGACCACGCGTCTAAGCCGCGTGTCCGCGGCGGTAAGTGTTGTTGCTGGTGTGGTCGCCGGCAAGCCAGCGCTTGATTTCGGAATGCGCCTTGGCGCGCCACTTGCCGGAATCCTTGATCGCCTGCTCGTCGTCGCAGCAGAATTCCACGATCATGCCGTTGGGATCGGTGACGTAGACCGAACGGCAATAGCCGTGCTCCAGCACGAAATGTCCCGGCTCGGTATAGCCGGCGGCCTTGATGCGCGCTTCGATCTCGGCTTGCGTTCGCCTTGTCGACTTGAAGCGCGATGTGATGGAACGGCGAGAACGGCATTGGCGGGCCGAACTGCGCCTGGTCCTCGGGTTTCTCGAACTGGAAGAACGCCAGCGCGCTGCCGTCGGCGAGGCCGAAGAAGGTGTGCATGTAGGTGCGCACCGCGCCGAACAATTCGTCGCTCTCGCAGAAGGTCGACATCAGCGGCAGGCCGATCACGTCTTCGTAGAATTTGCGCGTCGCCTCCATGTCCTTGGTGACATAGGCGGTGTGGTGCAGCCGCGCGGGCAGCTTGGCGCTCGGATTTCTTCTTTCCGTTTCCGAACATCCCATCGCTGACCTCCGTTCCGTTTTTCGCCAGCGTAGCACGGCGCGCTGCGCGGCCTCAATTCGAGCGCAGCCTAGGCCCGGAACAGCCGCGCGGCGATGTCGGCGACGTGGCGGCCCTGGAAGCGCGCGCCTTCGAGTTCGTTGGCGCTGGGCTGGCGCGAGCCGTCGGGCCGGTGATGGTGGTGGCGCCGTAGGGCGTGCCGCCGCTGATCTCGGCCATGATGGTGTTGCCGGCGAAGGCATAGGGCAGGCCGACAATGATCATGCCGTGATGCTGCAGCGTGATCTGGGTGGCGATGATGGTGGTCTCCTGGCCGCCGTGCTGGCTGGCGGTGGAGGTGAACACGCTGCCGACCTTGCCGACCAGCGCGCCCTTCGCCCACAGCCCGCCGGTCTGATCCCAGAAATTGCGCATTTGCGCGGCCATGTTGCCGAACCGCGTCGGCGTGCCGACGATGATGGCGTCGTAATCGCCGAGTTCGTTCGGGATCGGCGAAGGGCGCGTCCTGGTTGACCTTTATTGCCCGAGCTGGCCGCCACTTCCGCCGGCACCAGTTCCGGCACGCGCTTGACGCTGACCTCGACGCCAGCCACGGAAGCCGCGCCCTCGGCGACGGCGCGCGCCATGGTCTCGATATGGCCGTAGCTCGAATAATAAAGCACCAAAACCTTGGTCACGTGCGCTCTCCATAGCTGCTGCGCTCGCCGGCTGCGCATTGCGCTGCCGGCTCGCGCCTTCTGCTTTTTTCTTACCCCAGCCGAACATGCGGCAATCCGATCGTGATGCTGGCCAAAAATCAGGCGCGGACGGAGAAAACCCGCCCGCGCCCATAACAAGAAGCCGCCTCAGAAGCGCCGCGTCAATTCCACGCCCCAGCGCATCGGCTGCGCCTTGAACAGGAAGCCGCCTGGCGAGTATTCGGTGTTGTATTCCTCGTCGAGCAGGTTCCTCGACCACGCCATCAGCGACCAGGCATCGCCCTGGATGCCGACGCGAAGATCGACGAGATCGACCGGGTCGCGCGTCGATCGGGATGGCGTCGAGCGCCAGCGAGGGCGCGCTGAACGGGATCGTGAACACGGTGTCGCCGATGCGGTTATAGTCGACGCCGCACCAGCCCTTCGACACCGGCCCAAAGCGGCATCGTGTACTGGGCGCCGAGATTGAGCGTGTAGTCCGACACCAGCGGCGCCTTGGCGCCGATCGACGACCGGATCGGGGAAGCTGGTGATCTCGCTGTCGGTGTAGCCGAAGCCGGCGTTGACCGAGAAATTGTCGGTCAGCCGCGCATTGAACTCAAGATCGATGCCTTGGTACTCGACTTCGTCGATGTTGCCGAGGTTTTGCGTCGAGTTGGCGGCGATGAAGATGAAGTAATAGGTGCCCTCGGCATTGGTGTCGATAGGCGCTGGCGCTGAAATTCGCGCGGCCGTCGAGGAACGTGCTCTTGAGGCCGAGTCTCGAATGTGTCGGCGGTTTCCTGGTCGAACATGTCGCCGACGCCGAAGAAGCCGTTGGCCGCCGCCACCGTGCCGACGCCGGTCTGGTTGAAGCCGCCGCTGCGGAAGCCGCGGCTGTAGCTGCCGTAAAGATTGAGATCGTCGCTCGGCTTCGTAGCGCAAGATCACCTGCGGCTGCACGTCGTCCCAGGTTTCTTCGCGCACCGCGCCGGTGGCGCATGTGGGGCTCGGCACGCAGGGCAGGAATCCTGTTGGCGTTTCGGTCGTGTTCTCGCGCGTGTCGTGATCGTAGCGGACGTTGACGCGAGAGCTCGAGCTGATCGGTCAAATTCGTGGACGTGTCCAGATAGACCGCCCAGGCGAACTGGTCCTGAGAGTCCGCCAGGAAGCTGAGCTGCGGATTGAGCGGATTGGTGCTGGGCGTGCGGATAGACCGGGAATACGCCGGCGCCGGTGTCGATCATGTTGCCGGTGGAGATGAAGCGGTCGGTGCTGAAAACCTGCGCCGCCGGCGATCCAGCGGAAACGGCTGGTCGGCGGGCGAGGTGAAGCGCAATTCCTGGGTGACGGTGCTCACGTCGAGGAACTGGCTTTGGTTGAAGTTGAAACCGATGCGGTTGATCGGGAACGGGCCGAACGGATCGAACGGATAGCCGTCGCCGGTCAGGATTTCCTCGACGCTGTTGTAGCCGGTGATCGAGGTGAAGGTGCCGAAGTCGGTGTCATAGGTCAGTTTCAGCGCGGCGTCGAAGATGTCGCGCTCGTTGATCCCGGAATTGTTGAGGTCGATCGGCGCGCTTGGTGCTGTTGGGATCGTTGAATTCGGGATCGCCGAAATCGTTGATCACATAATAGAGCGCGCGGGTGTCGAGTTGGTCGGCCGAGAAGCGCAGATCGACGCTGAAATTGTTCGCTCGGCTCGTAGAGGAACGACAAGCCGCGCGTTCAGATCTTCGACCGGATCGACATCCCGCTCGCGCGGAGGCGTCGGTTGTGTTCACGTTTTCCAGATGGCCGTCGGTGTCGAAATACGAGACCGCGCCGCGCATCCAGAAATTGTCCGCGAGCGGCACGTTGACCGTGCCTTGCAATTCATAGCCGGGGCCGGATTCGTAGCCGGCCATGACCCGGCCTTCGAATTCGTCGCTGGGCCGGCGGGTGGTGATCAGAATGGCGCCGCCGATGGCGTTGCGCCCGTAGAGCGCGCCTTGCGGACCCTTCACCACTTCGATCTGCTCGATGTCGATCAGCGCTTGATTGAACTGCGCCGGCTGCGTCATCGGCACGCCATCGACCACGATCGCCGCCGACGGCTCGCTGTTGCGCGCCTGCGAGATGCCGCGGATCACCAGGAAGCTGGTGCCGGCGTTCTGGGTTTCGACGAAGGTGACGTTGGGCACCGAGGCGATGAAATCCGCCGGCCGCTCGATGCCGCGCGCTTCGATCGCGGCGGCGTTGAAGGCGGTGACTTGCGCGGGAACGTCCTGCAGCGCTTCGGAGCGCTGGCGCGCGGTGACCACGATCTCGTCGCTTGGCGACTTGCTCTCGCCGGATTGCGCAGCCGCCATGCCGGGCGCCGCGAGCACCGCGAGCGCCGATGCGCCAGCAAGCGCCAGCAATTGTTTCGAAACCGCTGTCATCGGCCAATTCCTCCCCTGAGCGAGCAGTTTTGCTGTGGCCGGCGGCGAGCCAGAAAGGCTGGCGCGCACCGCCCAGTCTGCACTTTGCGGCAAGCCTAGGTATTCGACATACGAAGTCAAGTTCGATATTCGAAAAAAACCGAGCCCGTCAGCGAATGCGCGAGGTAGGGGTGTTTCAGCAACGCCGCCTGAATCTCGCGCGCCGCCTGCTGCAGCAGCGGAACGCGCGCGCGGACCAGTTCGTCCTGGGAAATGCGCGTGGTCGTGGTCGAGCAATTGATGGCGCAAGTGATCGCGGCGATCCTTGTCGAACACCGGCACGGCGACCGAGACGATGCCGTAATCGAGTTCATCGAGCGCGGAATCGTAGCCCGTCGGCGCGGGCCCTGGCCAGCCGCGCGCGCAAGCGGCGGCGGGATCGGTCAGCGTGTGCTCGGTAAAGCGCGTCAAGCGTCGCGGTCTTGAAATAGGCTTCGATCGCCTCCTCGCCCTGGAACGCCAGCAGCACCTTGCCGAGCGAGGTCGCGTGCAGCGGAAAGCGCGTGCCGACATTGGCGCTGACGCGGATGTGGCGATTGGTGGAGACGTGCGCGACGTAGAGAATGTCGTGCCCCGACAGCACCGCCATCGAAGAGGAATCGCCGGTTTCGTCGCGCAGGCGCTGCAGCGCCGGCAGCGCCACCGTTTCCAAATTCATCGACGACATGAAGGCCGAGCCGAACACCAGCACTTCCGGGCGCAGCAGGAAGCGCCGGCCGTGCTTGGCGACATAGCCCAGTTGCACCAGCGTGTTCAGGCAGCGCCGCGCCACCGCTGGGCTGAGCTCGGTGATCGCCGCCACCTCGCTCAATTGCATTTCCGGGTGGTCGTGGTCGAACGCGCGCAGCACCGCGAGCCCGCGCTCCAGCGTGGAGAGATATTCGGATCCTTGTCCGGCTTGGGTTACCGGCTCATGCTGCATACTCGGCGGCGCTGACCCTGTACGCGGCTGCGTTCGCAAGGATTTCGTCATTGTGCTCGCCGAGCGCCGGGCGGCGGACGCACGATCGTTCGCGCGCTCGCCGTCGAAGCTGAGCGGCGAGCGCACGGTGCGGAACCGGCCCATGCTCGGGATGGGCGGCCTCGAGTCTCGATCTGGAGATGCTTGCGCCTGCGGGCTCGCCAGCACTTCGGCGGGCGTGCGCACCGGCGAATGCGGCACTTCGCAGCGCTCGAGCGTGTCGCACCAAGCCTCGCAGCGTGCTTAGCCTTGAAAATCGGCGCCAAGTGCGCGCGGATATCCTCGTAATGCTCGATGCGCGCGGCGCGGTCGGCGAATTCGGGCGAGCCAGCAAGTCCGGCTGGCCGACGCGTCAGCAAGATTTTCCCAGAATTTCGGCGGCGACGACATGTGCAGCGCCAGCCAGCGCGCCGTCGGCGCACTCGAACACGTAGGATTGCGAAACGTGCGGCCGGCTGAACGGGCCCATCTCCTCGCCGGCCTGAGAGAAAGTGGGTGAAATCGTCGAGATTGAAATGGCACATGGCCTCGAACATCGAGGTCTCGACCAGGCGTCCCTTGCCGGTGGCGTTGCGCTCGTGCAGCGCCGCCAGCACGCCAAGCGCGCGCGTAAAAGCCAGTCACCGCGTCGCCGATCGCGGGGCCGACGACGCGCGGGCTTTTCGGGTTGAGCAGCAGGCGCAGAAAGCCGCTCGCCGCTTGCGCCACGGTATCGAACGCGGGGCGCTCGCGATCGGGCCCGTCGGGGCCGAAGCCGGAAATGGAGCAATAGATCAAGCGCCGGGTTGATCGCCTGCAGGCGCTTTGCATCGACGCTGAGCTTCTCCGCCACGCCGGGGCGGAAATTCTGGATGAACACGTCGGCGCCGGCGACCAGTTCGTCGAAGCGCGCGAGATCGCCCGGCTGGCTTGGTGTCGAGCGTGATCGAGCGCTTGTTGCGGTTGTAGGTCTGGAAATGCGGGCTGTAGAGGCCGCCCTTGAAGGCGCGGAACGGATCGCCGGTCTCGGGCTGCTCCACCTTGATCACATCGGCGCCGAGATCGGCCAGCAGCATGCCGGCGGCGGGGCCGGTGATGAACGTGCCCATTTCCAGAACCGTGACGCCGTTCAGCACTTGGGCCATAGCCAGCTCCAGTGAGCGCTCGACGCGCCATTGCCTTGACAAAAACTATAGAAAATTCGCATAACGAACACAACTTCGAATTTCGAAATAATGTGCGCCATGTTGCGGCCTGCGCCGCGCGGCGACACCGCTCGGAAGGGGTCGCCATGCGCATCGGCAAACAGGACCAGCCCTTCAGCGCCATCTCCACCTCCGATCCCTCACGGATAGTCGTGCGCGGCAAGGATCTCTGCGCCGATCTGATCGGCAAAACCGATTTCACCAGCTATTTCTGGTTGCTGGTCACCGGCGCCGAGCCGAGCCCAGAGCAGAAATTCTTCGCTGACGCCGTGCTGACCGCCATCGCCGAGCATGGCTTGGTGCCAAGCGTGTCGGCGGCGCGCATGACCTACGCGGCCGCGCCGGAAGCGTTTCAGGGCGCGGTGGCGGCGGGCTTGCTGGGCTGCGGCTCGGTGGTGCTTGGCAGCGCCGAAGCGTTGCGGGCGTTTTCTCGACAGCGTGCCTGGCGGCGCGCGAGCGGGACGTGCGGCGCAGCGCAAGCGGCACATCAGCGCCGTCGCCGCGCTGCGTGCGGAGAAGAAATCCGTTCCCGGCTTCGGCCATCCCGTTGCACGAGGCGCGGCGATCCGCGCGCCAATCTGTTGCTGAAACTGGCGGAGGAGCACGGCATCGTCGGGCGCCACATCGAAATGTTGTACGCCGTGCGCGATGCGCTTGCCCGAAGCGCTCGGGCGCACGCTGCCGATCAATGTCAACGGCGCCATTCCCGCCGTGATGCTCGACGTGGGTTTTCCGCTCGCGGCGCTTAAAGGGATTTCGCTGCTGGCCCGCACCGCGGGCCTGATCGCGCATCTGCAGGAAGAGAGCGAGCGGCCGATCGGCTTCATCCTCTCCGGCGCGGCGGCCGCCGCGATCGCCTATGACGGCCCCGAAGGCTGAGCCGCGACAGAACTGGGAGAATACCATGCTGTTGCCGACATCGCTGGTGGGCTCGTATCCGCAACCCGATTGGCTGATCGACCGCGAAAAACTCGCCGGCCGCTTTCCTCCGCGCGTGCGCGCGCGCGAGCTCTGGCGCGTGGCGCCTGAATTTCTCGACCAAGCGCAAGACGACGCGACCTTGCTGGCGATCCGCGACCAGGAGCGCGCCGGGCTCGACATCATCACCGATGGGGAAATGCGCCGCGAAAGCTATTCCAATCGCTTCGCCAATGCGCTCGACGGCGTCGATCTCGACAATCCCGGCAGCGCGCTCGACCGCAGCGGCCATCCCAACCCGGTGCCGCGCGTGGTCGGCAAGATCAGGCGCCGCCACCCGGTGGAAACGCGCGACGTGGAATTCCTGCGCGCCAACACCGACCGGCAGATCAAGATCACCGTGCCCGGGCCGTTCACCATGGCGCAGCAGGCGCAGAACGATTTCTACAAATCGGAACGCGAAATGGCGCTCGACTACGCCGCCGCCGTCAACGCCGAAATCCGCGACCTGTTCGCCGCCGGCGCCGATTATGTGCAGATCGACGAGCCCTACATGCAGGCGCGCCCCGAGAAAGCGCGCGAATATGGGCTGGAGGCGCTGAACGCCGCGCTCGATGGCGTCAAGGGCAAGACCGCGGTGCACATCTGCTTTGGCTACGCCGCCATCATCCACGAGCGGCCCGCCGGTTATTCGTTCCTGCCGGAATTGGCGGGCTGCCCGGTGCAGCAAATCTCGATTGAAACCGCGCAATCGAACCTCGACACCTCGGTGCTGGAGAAGTTGCGCGGCAAGACCATCATTCTCGGCGTCATCGATCTCTCGACGCACGAAGTCGAGACCGCCGAGACGGTCGCGGCGCGCATCAGGCGCGCGCTGCCGCACGTGGACGCCGACAAAGTGGTGATCGCCCCCGATTGCGGCATGAAATATCTGCCGCGCGGGTCGCGTTTGGAAAAATGCAGGCGATGGCCGCAGGCGCGGCGATCATGCGGGCGGAATTGGGCGCGGCGCGACAAACATGAGCGAGCGCGCACCCAACACCCAGGCGCGGAACTTTCGCTTCTACGACAATCGCCAAAAGTATCTGATGTTCGTCAACACGTGCGGCGAAAAGTGGATGGTCGCCGACCGCATTGCCGGCGAACTCGATCAGATCCGCCCGCGCCCGCCAGCGGTGCGCGTGTTCGACGCCGGCATGGGCGATGGCACCGTGCTGGCGCGGGTGATGCGGGCGATGCATCACAAATTCGAGCGGTTCCCGTTTTTGGTCGCGGGCAAGGAAATCAGCCTTGAAGATGTGCGCTTGACGCTGGAAAAAATGCCCGACCGCTTCTTCGAGCATCCCGCGACCGCGCTCGTGCTCACCAATTTACCCTACGCCGAGGCGCCGTGGTTGACGCCGCGCGACCCGGTGGAGATGACGCGCCTGGTGTGGAAGGAAGTGGCGCTGAAAGGCGCGACCACGGCGCAGTTCGAACGGCAAATCACCGATTTGCAGGGCTTTCTGGCGGAAAATTGGCGCACCACGGCGTCAAGCAAAACCGGCAACCCCGTCTACCAGCGGCCCGTCGTGCTCGTAATCTACCGCGAGGATTGCCGCTTTGCGCTCGATTCGGTGCTGCCCCAGCGCGGCGCCGCGCGCGCCGATTTCGATCTCGTGCTCGCCATCCAACCCTACCGCGCCCGCTCGGCGACAGAGGTGAAGGCCAAGCAAGTGGTAACCCCGCTCACGCGCGCGCTCGGTCCCGGCGGGCGGCTGATTGGCGTGCATTCCCATGGCGGCGATCCTGGACTTGAGATCATTCAACGCGTGTGGCCCGGAGAGCAGCCGTTCCAGACCGACCGCAAGGCGTTGCTAGCGGCGGTGAAGGCGCAGCTCGGCAAGGACGCGCACAATTTCAATCTCGCCGCCGGCCCGGACAGCAAAGCATTGTTCCGCTATGACATGCACACGCTGCCCGGCGAGATCGATCAGGATGCCTCCATCGGAACCTCCACCTTGCTGGCGGCGTGGAACGCGGCCGTGTACGTGGCGCAGATCGAGGATCAACGCCTGGGCGAAGCGATGGCGTCGAGCGCCTATGTCGAAGCCACGCGCGACGTGTTGCGCGAGCGCGGCGGGCTTTGGTTCTACGACGAATGCTACGTCATCACGCGCAAACCCGCATAGGTTATGATGGCTGATCCCACTGACGTTGCGAAGTTGCGGCGGCGCCAATTGCTGGCGCAGGCGTCGGTGGAAATAGGTGCGCGCGACCTCGGTGCGGCGGCGCTGCTGCGCGAACATCTGCCGCCCGGTTCGCGCGTCCATGTCACGCATCTCCCCGGCGGCCCTCTCGCGGACATTGTGGCGCAGGCCAAAGCGCTCGCGGATACGGGCTTTGCGCCAGTGCCGCATCTGGCGGCGCGCAGTATCGCGAGCCGCGCGGAACTTGACGATTATCTGGCGCGGCTTGTCGGCGAAGCTGGCGCGACGCGTATATTGATCATCGCTGGCGATTTGCAGCGCCCACGCGGGCCGTATTCGTCCTCGTTCGAAGCCATGCGCACCGGCCTGCTGCAAGACCGCGGCGTGCGCGGCGTATCCTTCGCCGCCCACCCGGAAGTTCACCCGGCCGTCGCGCCGGCGACAATGGCTCAAGCGCTGACGGAAAAACTGGCCTACGCCGATGCGCACGGTCTTGATGCCGAGGTCGTCACCCAATTCTGTTTTGACGCCGCGCCCATTCTTGGCTTTATCGCGCAGCTGCGCGCCAGCGGCGTTTCAGCGCCGGTGCGCATCGGCGCGCCCGCGCCCACTAATTTTGCGCAATTGCTGAAGTTCGCGGTGAAGTGCGGCATCGGCCCGTCGCTGCGCACGTTGCAGAGCCAGGCTGGGCGCGTGGGGCGGCTTGTCGGCGCGGTTGGTCCGGAGACGCTGATCGACGAATTGGCGCGCGGCCTCGGCGCGCAACTGCGTGGCGATGTGGCGAGCCTGCACTTTTTTGTGTTTGGCGGCGTCAAGAATGCAATCACATGGCTGCGCGATCAGCGAGAATCTTAGGCCGCCGCGGGCGTTGCGTCCTTCGGCGCCAGCAATAGATACATCGCCGGGGTGACGATGCGGGCGATCAGGGTTGAGCTGATCAGGCCGCCGATCAGCACCATGGCGATGGGCGAGAACAGCGGTAAATCCTCCAGCAGCAATGGGATCATGCCGCCGATGGCGGTGGCGCTGGTCAAGCAGCACTGGCAGGAAGCGCACTTCGCCGGCTTGTTCGATCGCTTCGCGTAAAGCCATGCCGCGCGCGCGCGCCTGGTTCGCGAACTCAACCAGCAGGATCGAGTTCTTTATTTCGATGCCAATGAGTGCGATGAAGCCGATAATGGCGGTGAAGGACAGCAATTCACCGCCAATCCACAGCGCGATCAGCCCGCCCATGATCCCGAACGGAATCACGAACGCGACAACCGCGGTCACGGCGAAGGATCCGAACTCCAATAGCAGCACCGCGAGCACGCCAAAGATCGCCACCATGATTGCCGGCCCCAAGCCGCCGAAACTGCGCTGCTGCGCCTCTGCCTGGCCGCCGAAGGAAATCGTGTAGCCCGGCGGAGTGGAGAGGGCCTCTAGCCGCTCGGCGACATCGGCGGTCACCGCGCTAGTGAGATAGCCGCTCTGGGCGTAGGCGGTGATGGTGACGGTGCGCTCGCGCTGCACGCGGTCGATCGAGGCCGCGCTAGCTTTCAGTCGCGGCGAGGCGATCTCGCCGAGCGGCGTGGCGGCGCCTTCGCTGTTCCACACATAGAGCCGCTCCAGCGCCGACACCGGCATCGCATCGCTGCGCGGCGCCCGCAATACGACCGGAAACGCGTCCCCGGCGGGATCGCGAAACTGCGCCACGCCGAGCCCGCCGACGGCGATGCGCAGATTTTGGTCGATGCTGCCGGCGGGCACGCCGCGAAGCGCCGCCTCGGCATCGTCGATGTTGAGGTCAAGATCGAGCAGGCGCTCGGCGCTTGGGTTGGAGACATCGCGCGCTCCCGGCGTGGCGCGCACCAAGCGCTCGACCTCGGCGGCGATTTCACCAATGGCGGCCAGGTCGGGGCCGCTAACGCGCACCGCGATCGGCGCCTCGATCGGCGGGCCGTTGGTGAAGCGTCTGAGCTTGATGCGCGCGGCGGGATATTGGTCGAGCTTGGCGCGGATTTCCTCGAGCGTGATGAGCCCCTCGCGTCGCTTCCAGGTATCGAAGCGCGCATAGATTTGGCCGAGGTTGGAAAGCTGCTCGGGCGGAATTTCGTTGTAATAGACTTGCGGATTGCCGCGCCCGGTATTGGCGAAGCGCCATTCGATCTCGGGATATTCGGCCAGTATCGCATCGGCGAATTGCACGGCGCGGTCGGTCTCGCTCACTGCCGCGCCCTGCGGGGCTTCGATATCGACCAGGAAATAGGGGCTCTCGTTCTCCGGAAAAAGCGAAAAGCCCAGCAGCGGGATCAGCCCGAGCGAAAGGAAGAACGCGGCCAGTCCCGCCGCCACGGTGCGCCGCGGCATTTGCAGCGCCACATGCAGCGCGGGACGATAAATGGTGTGGATCGCGCCCATGACGCGGTCGAGCGCGGCATTGGATTTTCCCGCCGAAGCGCGCGGCAACAGCCGGCTGGCCAGGAACGGAATAATGGTCAGCGCCACCAGCAAGCGAGGCAGTGATGGTCGCGGCCACGGCGAATGGCAGCGAACGGACGAACGCTCCGGAAACTTCCGGCAAGCGCCATGATCGGCACGAACGCGAGCAGCAAAGTCGCGGTGCAGCCGAGCACGGCGATGTTGATCTCCTGAACGCCGGCGATGGCCGCCTCGCGCGGCGGCAGGCCGCTGCGCAAATGGCGCGAGATGTTCTCGGTGACAACGATGGTGTCGTCGACGAGCAGCCCGAGCGCCAGCACGAAGCCGGCGATCGACAATTGGTTGAGCGAGAAACCGAAAGCGTGCAGCGCCACCACTCCGATCGCCAAGCGAGAGCGGGATCGACACCATCACCACCGCCGAAGCGCGCAAGCCGAGCGGCAGCAAGGTCAGCAGCACCATCAAAATGGCGATGCCGAAATCGCGGCCGAGATTGCCGAGCCGATGGGCGCACGGTCTCGGATTGATCGAAGCCGCGCTCCAAGCCGGATGTTGTCGGGCAAGCGAGGCTCGAAAGCGTCAATGCGCGCGCGCACCGCCGCCAGTACTGGAAACACATCCTCGCCCAACCGCGCCCGAGCGCTAACGAACAGCGCGCGCTGGCCGTTGAAGCGGGTGATGTGGGCGCGCTCGTCATTGGCCCAGGCGACTTCCGCGACATCGCCAATTGTGACGCAGCGAGCCCGCCGCCCGCGCGCAGCGCCACGCCGCGGATTTCGTCAAGGCTGTCGAACGAGCCGGAAGCTTGCAGATTGTAGCGACGACCGCCTGCTTCGACCGCGCCGATCGGCGTGTCGGCGCCTTCGCGGCGCAGCACGTCGGCGAGCGCGGTGAGCGGCAAGCTGATAGGCGGCCAAGCGGTCGAGATCGGCGCTGATGCGCACTTCCGCCGGCGGCGCGCCCCAAACGTCCGCTTGCTGTATCCCCGGCGCGCGTTCGAGCGCGTCGCGCAGCGCTTTGGCATATGCCTCCATCTGCCGGAACGGCGCGTCCTCGCTGACCAGGGCGAGTTGCACGACGCTTGCCTGGGCGGGATTGTAGCGGCGGGTGCGCATGTCGATCACGCCCTCCGGCAAAGTCGGGCGCACCAAATTCGCTTCGCGGATAACCTCGCTGTATTTCTCTGCCGGATCGACGCCCCATTCGAACTCGACGCCCACCACGGCGACGCCGGCGCGCGACTGCGAATTCGATATCTCTGACGTCGTCGATGCGCGTTGAACGCGTCTTCAAGCGGAATGGCGACCAGCCGCTCCATCTGCTCGGCGTCGGCGCCGGGCAGCACCACCGACACCGAGGCCCCGGGAAATTCGGTGATCGGGTCTTCCGATTTGGGGATGGCGATCACCGCGCCCACGCCCAAAGCGATCAGCAGCGCGAACAGCACGCCGGTGAATTGCCAGCGATCGACGAAGAAGCGCGTGATCGCTTGCATGAGCGTTCAGTCCGCGCCGGCAATGCGCACGGCCTGGCCGTCGCGCACGTACGCCGCGCCCGCCGATATAACTTGTTCGCCAGCCGCGAGTCCCTCGACCACCAGCACGCCGTCCTGGGTTATGCCGGCCGTGCGCACAGCGCGCCGGTGGGCGATTCCGGCGGCATCGACGACAAACACGATGCCCTGGTCGGCGCGTGCATCGAGCAGCGAAAGCGGCGGCGCCAGCAACGCGGTTTCATGGCGCGCGCCTGGCGCCGCCGAAGCGGCGATCTCAACCGCGGCCACCATGCCCGAACGCAGATTGCGCGGGTCGGTTATCGCGATCTCAATCTCAAAGGCGCCGGTGGCGCGATCGCCGCGCGCGCCAATACGGGTAACGCGGCCCGCGCGCGCTTCGCCGCCAAGCTCCCTGACGCGCACCGACGCGCTGTCGCCGACGCGAACGCGCGTCACTGCGGCCGACGCCAAGGGCGCGCGTACAATCAGGCCGGAACTGGTTTCGGCAAACGCCAAGATCGGCGCGCCCGCGCCGACCGACTGGGCCGGATCGACAAAGCGGCGCAAAATGATGCCGTCGGCCGGCGCCGTGAGGGTCGATGAATCGCGTGCGCGCTCGACCGCGAGGCGAGCATCCTCAAGTCGCGCGTCGGATACGAACCCTTGCGCATGCAAGCGTTCGGTTCGGGCAAGATCGCGCTCGGCGTTGGCCCGTCCGAGCGCTGCCTCGTCGACATTGCTGCCGACGTTGGTTCGCCGTAGTGACGCGAGCGCCTGGCCTCGGCGCACGCGGTCACCGGCATCGACGGCGATGTTCGCCACCACTCCGGGTGCGTTGAAGGCAAGGTCCGCCTCGCGTTTGTAGGCCACCAAGCCGCTCGCGCGGACCGCGCCGATTGCGCTGACCGACGCTACCGCGACCACCTCCACCACCGGCCGCGTTTCGGGATCCTTCGCGGCGCTATCGGCGCCGCCGCAGGCCGTAACAAGCAAGGCAATGGAAATATGAAATTTTCTTGCGCGCCACATCGTTAAACAGTACACAATTCATTCACTCATCACAAGAACTTTCGCGCAGATTGGAGCCGGGTTCCCCGGATGCTTCAAGCGCCGCGCCAAGCGGGGCTGGAAGCCCCGCGCTCCCACTCGCCACACGTCGATTTATAAAAATTGGTCGGAGCGAGAGGATTTGAACCTCCGACCCCCTGTCCCCCAGCCTTTGCTTGTTCTGGTTTCCGGGTGTATCGTGGCGGTGCAGGGTGAGTTGCAATGTATTGAAAATAAATGCATTCCTGGTTCACCGCGTTTCAGGGCTGTGCGGGTGGCGTCGTCTTTTTGTGACCCCTGTGTGACCCCTGGAGACGGGAGGCGCGATCCATGGCGGGACTAAATGCACGGTTTGTGGCGAGCATTCGGGGCGAACCGGGGCGGCGGGGCGAGCACGCCGACAACACGGTAGCCGGGCTTGCGTTGCGGGTTACCGAGCAGGGCGGAAAATCGTGGACGCTGCGCTATCGGACCCTAGCGGGCGAGCAACGACGGCTGACCCTGGGCCGCTATCCGGCCATCAACCTGAAAGACGCCCGTGAGCGGGCGCTGAAAGCGCTGCACGGGGTGTCTGGCGGGCAGGACTTGGCGCAGGAAAAGTTGGCGAGCCGCCGCCGGGCGCGGCTGGGTCGAACCGAAAAGCCGCAAACGCTCGACGCGCTTTGGCAAATCTATGTTCGCGATGTGATGCCGACAAAAAGCCCGCGCACGGTGGCGACGCAAACTTGGCTCTGGGCCAAACACGTCCAGCCGCGTCTCGGCGCCAACACTTTGGCTTCGCTTGATCGCGGCACCGCCCGCGCGGCGTGCAAGGCGATTGGCGCCAAGGCCCAGTGACCGCAAACCGCGCGCTCGAACTGCTTAGGGCGGTGTTGAATTGGGCCGTCGCGGAGGAATATCTATCGGCGACGCCACTGGCGCGCGTGCGCAAAATGTACGCCGAAACCAGCCGGGACCGTGTGCTCTGCGATGCTGATCTGCAAACCTTGTGGCGCGCCTTGAACCAAGCGCCAGGGCGGGCTGACATCGATGTCGGCGCGCGAATGGTGCTGGCGCTCAAACTGTCTTGTTGACCGGGACCCGGCCCGGCGACGTTGCCGGAATGCACGCGCGCGAACTCGATCCGCAGGCGCGATCCTGGACGATTGCGGCGGATAGGTTCAAGGGCAAGCGCGGGCACACCGTGCCGCTTTCGCCGATGGCTTGGGGAATCCTGGCGCACGTGTTCGACGCGCCGCCGGAGCGATGGCAAGGCCCGGCTTTCCCAAACGCGCGCGACGCAAGCAAGCCAATGGCACGCAAGTCCATGACGCGCGCGATGTCGCGGATTGTGCAGGCCGTCGGGCTTGAACGCGCCACCCCGCACGATCTGCGGCGCACGTGCGCCACCTATGTGGCGAGCGAACGCATAGGCGCCGCGCCGCACGTGATTTCGGCAATTCTAGGCCATGCCGCCGAAGGGCCGAAAGTGTCGCAAGTTTATATCCGACACCGTTACGACAAGGAAAAACGCGCGGCGCTCGAAGCTTGGGCGGCGCTCTTGGACGAAATTGTCACCGGCGCGCAACGCAATTCGAACGTCGCCGCGTTTAAGCCAAAGACATGACGCAAGCACCGTCGCCAGAACCTAAACGCGGGCGCCCGCCTGGAAGTTTTAAGCGCGACCCACTGCCGATCTATGATTGGTATTCCCGCATATATCACGCATCGAGTGAGCAAGCGGAACTGGACGCGTTCGCTAAGCGCCCGCTGCCGGTGAGTTTCGACGCGGAGGTGGCGTGGCTGGACGAGCCTCTCGCCGAAGCGGTGCGACGAATTCCAAAAGAAGACCGCACGCCGCAACAGCAAGCTGAACTCAATGCTTATTGCGACGCGCGCGAAGCGGCTGGCTTGAAAGTGTACGGCCCTTTCTCACGTCGCGGGCGATCCCGATGGTGCCGAATCCGCGCGCCCGTCTCCGGCTCCGCACGTGCCGGTTTGGTAAACCGCGCGGCGGAGGTGTTTCAAATTAGCAAGGGAACGGCAAAGCGCCGATGGCTGGAGTTCAAAAAGCGGCCCGTGGACAAATTGGGGGCCTACCTCCGGGAGGTGGCGGATTTATTCGCATAGAAGCGGCAGGAATTATATTATTGCGCCTGGGAGAGTTCTCGCTTGGGCAAAATGGCTGATACTTAGGAACCCGTCTCGCGGCAAATCGCCGCCAATCACGGGGTTTCCACATGGTCGCGAAAACCAATAGCCCGCCCTCGGGCGCTAATCCGGACCGAGTTCTGCGCGAGCGCGAGGTGCTCGCAATCTCTGGCCGCAGTCGCGCGCAACGTTGGCGCGACGAGCGCGCCGGCAAGTTTCCGCGCCGCATTCAGCTTGGGCCAAATGCCGTCGCTTGGCTCGAATCGGAAATTTACGCTTGGCTCGCCGCCCGCGCCAATGAGCGCGGCGCATGATCGGCAGCGAAAATCCCGCCGCACCAGGCGATGCGGCGGGATTTGGAGATGCGCATTCTTGGCAGGCCGCGCACCCCGAAAATAGCCAATCCAGAAGCGAAAATCAATCCGCGCCGGATGGCGGCGCGATGATTGCCGACAAACTGCTGCGCGCCGCGCTCGACCTTGCCGGCGTCGGGTTGCGACCCGCGCCGATGCGTGCGGCGAAAAAGCGTCCCGCGCTTTGCGGCTGGCGCGAGGCGGCATCGCTCGATCCCGTCGCCATCGCCGCGACATTTGAGGCCGCGCGCCATGCCGATGGGCTGGGCGTCGCCACCGGCGGCGGCGTGTTTGTGATCGACCTGGATCGCGGCCACGCGGGCGACGCGGACGGCGTGGCGACGTTTGCCGGCATGATCGCGCGACACGGCGCCGGCGAGCCGCTGGCGCTTGGCCCGCGCGTGCGCACGCCGAGTGGTGGGATGCATCTCTACTTCGCCTCGCCGCCGGGCTTGCGTATTCGCAATCGCGTTGCGCTCATACCGGGCGTGGATGTGCGCGGCGACGGCGGTTTGGCGATGGTCCCGCCATCGGCGCGCGACGGTGTGGCGTACCGATGGGCGCCGAGCCCATGGGAGCGGGAGATTCCGCCGGCGTCGGCCTGGTTGCTTGCGCTTGTGGCGCCGCCGCCGCCGCCGCGTCCAGTCGCGCCAGCGCGGCCCTTCACCGGCGGGGTTTCATCCTACGCGCTTGCCGCGCTGCGGGGCGAGCTTGCCGCTGTTGCCGGCGCTGGCGTGGGGACACGCAACGCCGCGCTGTTCGCCGCCAGCGCGCGGCTCGGTTCGCTCTGCGCCGCCGGCATGTTGCCCGCCGACGCCGTCGCTGCCGATCTGGCGCGCGCGGCGGCGGCGTGCGGGCTCACCGGCGAGGATGGGGCGGGCGCGGTGGAAGCGACGATAGCAAGCGGCTTGCGGGCGGGCTTGAAGCGACCGCGAAGCGTGCCGGTGCGCAAGGGGGTGCGCCGATGACCGCCGCCGGGAAACATCCGAGCGCAGCCTTCGCGCGCAACGGGCCGCTGGTGGATGCGGTCAGCTTATTCTCAGTGTCCGAACCGCTGCCGCTGATTCCGCCGGTTCGGCGGCCGCGTTCTATCCAGTTGATGCGCTTGGCGGCGCGATGGCGGACGCCGCGCATGCGATCGCGAGCTTGACGCAATGCCCGCCCGCGCTGGCGGCGCAAAGCGTGCTCGCCGCCGCCGCGCTTGCGACACAGGGGCATTTCGACGCCATGCACCCGATGGGCAAGGCGGTGCCGATTTCTTTGCATCTGGTAACGGTGGCGGAGAGCGGCGAGCGCAAGAGCACCGCCGACGCTTTGGCGTTGGAACCCATCGAAGCGGTCGCGCGCGAGGGTGCGGAGGCTTACCGGCTCGCCTACTCGCGCTGGAAAAATGCGTGCGAAGCAAACGAAAGCGCGCGCGCGAAAGCCAAAAAGAAGGGCGACCGGTTGCAGGTGCGCCAGGCGCTTGATGACATCGGCCCCGATCTCGATCCGCCACCGCACCCGCGCCGCGTCGTCGCCGATCCGAACTTCGAGGGCTTGGTGAAGTTCATGGGCGCCTCGCACGGTTCGCTTGCGTGGCTGAATAACGAGGCCGGGCAAAGCGTGGGCGGCACAGCGCTTCACGATGACAACCGGCTGAAATTCGGATCGGGCCTTTCGCGTTTTTGGGACGGGCAAGACGTTGATCGAATCCGCGCGGGCGATGGCGTGCATGTTTTGAGCGGTAGGCGTCTCAGCGTGCATCTCATGTTGCAGCCTGGCATCGCCGATCAATTGCTCGCCGATCCGACCTTGCGCTCGCAGGGCTGGCTCAGCCGGGTGCTCGCATGCGAGCCGGCTTCGCGCATCGGCCATAGGCTCTTCGCCGCGCCGAGCGACACCGACCGCGCGAAGCTCGCGCCGTTTTACCGGCGCATTCGCGAATTGATCGAAACGCCGTGCCCCTGCGGCGACAAGGCGAACGAATTGACGCCCAGAGCACTGCAAGTGAGCGACGCGGCGCGGACGGTTTGGGTAGCGTTCCACGATGGCGTCGAAAGCTCGCTCGCCGATGGCGGCGCGCTTGAGGGGCAACGCGGCTTCGGCGCCAAGCTCGCCGAGAACGCCCTGCGGCTGGCTGGCGTCATGGCGGCATTCGAGGGCGGCCAAGAAATCGGCGAAACACACATGCGCCGCGCCGTGGAACTTGCCGATTTCTATGCTGGCGAATCTGTGCGCCAGGCGGAAGGCGTGCGCGTGGGCGCCGACCTGAGGCGCGCGGAAAAGGCGCGGCGCTGGTTGCTGGAAAAATGGGAAGGCGAAACCATCAAACTCGCCGACTTCCTGAATCGCGGGCCGGGCCCGCTGCGAAAGAAGGCCATCGCTGAGCCCGCCTTCAAAACGCTGGTTGAACACGGATGGTTGGCCTTCGATGCGCTGGCCAATTCCTACACCATCCGGGGGCGCGCACCGTGAGCTACTTTTTGCCGTCACCGCCGAGCTTGTCGCCCCGCTGCGGAATCAAAACGCCACCCCCTGCGATTCTTGCGATTCTGCGATTGAGCGGATGGTGGCGAACGGGGAAATCGCTAAATCGCAGAAATCGCAGCGGGGGCCGTTTCTCACTTCCGCCGACTGGCGCGAGCATTTCGAGGAACGCGCCGCGATCCGCGAGCACGATGGCGGCGCCTCGCGCGCCGATGCGGAGGCGGGCGCGCTGGCGGATTGCGTGGCGCGGTGGCGGGCGCTGCATCCTCTCCCAGCTTCAGGCGATGGCGCTTGCGTTCAATGCGGCAAGCCCGGCCCTGATACGCCTGTGCTCGCGCGCGGGGGCCATGCCTGGCTGCATCGGGAGTGCTGGACGGGGATGAACGCGGCGCGGGAAGCGGAAGCGCGGGCGGGGGTGCTGGCGGCGCTGGGGCGCGCTTGCATTTGAGGGGCGACGCGTGGTCCTATGCGACGCGAATAAAATAACGGGAAAAACCCATGTCAGGGGCGGGAGGCAAGGCGGGACCGGGGCGGCCCAAGGGTGCGCTCAATAAAACCACGGCGAGCGTCAAGGCGAGGGTGCGGTTCATTCTTTCGGTGTGACATTGAGCATCTTCTCGGCGCGCTTGGCCGCGCGCGCATTCAGCCATTTGTCCATGGCCCACCAGCGAAGCCTGCCGCCGACTGCCCAGCCGGCCATGACCACGAAAGCGCTCAACACTCAGGTTTCCCCACCCGCATTTCCTGTTTGGCTACGTTCGCCAGATGCTCGGTTTTTGCCACGGCCTAAGGCAGAGGGCAATCGCCGGGGCGCGCGCTGCGGATGGGGCGATCTAGTTTAGAGGCGAATAGATGGCGGTGGGTCGAAAAACCGGGGGGCGGCGGAAGGGCGCACTCAACAAGGCGACAGCCGACGTGCGGGCGGCGGCCAGCAAGCACGGCCCCGCCGCGCTCGAGACCTTGGCGCGCCTCATGCGCGAGGCGGACACAGACGCGGCCAAGATCGCGGCGGCTCGCGAAATACTCGACCGCGCCTATGGCCGGCCCACACAGCCCATTGCCGGCGATGACAAAGCGGACCCGCTGCGCGTCGGACTGAAGGTCAGCTTCGTGGGCGGGGCGGCGGGGTGAGAGGCGCGAAATAAACTGAGGGCCGCACCCGAATTCGGGGGCTCCGACTCGCCATATCCACAAGAGTTATTAAGGTCAGGTCGGCTTCACGATTGGCCCGCAAATTGTTCGGGCCGAGGGAGGGCAAGAATGACCAAAGTCCATATGACGGTGGGCAAATTGGAAGTCGCCAATGTTCAGACGGCGCCTGAATTTCGCGTCACCGATGAGGGGGGCGGCGTCATTGGCGATCTGCGCATCTCGAAAAGCGGCGCGTTTTGGCGACCGAAAAACGTCGAGAAGTATCTTCACCTTCCTTGGAACGATCTAGCGCAGGCCTTTAAGGAGCGCGGCGAAGCCAAATCCGTGGGGGGATACAATTACACACCGCCGCCGCCAGCGAGCTTCGAAGAATTTTAGCGCTTGAAGCGAGGTCAGGCTTTGCCGGAGAGCGACCTTTATCCGATCGTGCGTCGGTGGATCGACGCTGAATTCTCTTTGGTTCGCAGCAGCGCTGGGAAGCCCCGGCGAAAGTCATTGCTAACCGCCACCCTCGATTGGATCGACGGCGGCGAATACATGCGTCCTGACTTGGCCCTCGTGCATGTGCATCGCCGAAGGTTCGATCCCGCGCCGACGCTCGATCTTTACACGTTTGAGATAAAATCAACGGCAACAAGGGCCCTGGCCGGCCTTCACCAAACTCTGGCGCATGCTCGCATTGGCGATTTTGTGCTGTTCGTCGCGCCCGACTCGAAGTCAATCGAGCCCGACATTTTACCCCAGGCCGAAAAGTTTGGTGTTGGCGTCATCACTTTTCCACCCGTTGAGCACCTCGATCAATTGACGTTCACAGAGCTGCGCTTGAGATCGCCTCCTTCGCGGCAAACGCCCGATGCAGACTTGCGCGATGAATTTATTTTCCGCGCCTTGCGAGCCGCAGACGCTGACTACGATCCAAGGGCAACACAAGATGTCTTGGGTTGGTTGGGCAATTCGCCATGAAAATTGTCGCCGTCGCAAATATGAAGGGCGGCGTGGGGAAAACGACCACCGCAATTGTCTTGGCCGATACGTTGTCTGCGATAATGGGAAAGCGCGTTTTAGCGCTTGATCTGGACCCGCAGGCTGTCAACGCCGGAGTAAAAATACATCATGCTGCCGGAGCAAAACTACATCAGTGACGGGGTGCGCAGGTGTTAACGCGAAGGGCCCCCAATTGGGGGCCCTTCGCGTTAGGCGGCTTTGTTTGGGAGGCGATCAGGGGGTGAGGATCTCGCCGGTTTCGGGATCAATTCCTGGCTCGGGTGCGGCCTCGGCCTCGATCGGCGGCGTCGCGGTGCGGCGGCGGGATTTGGATTGTTTCAGGCGGAAGCTGTCGCCGTTGAATTCGAGAATGTGGACGTGATGGGTGAGCCGGTCGAGCAGCGCGCCGGTGAGCCGCTCGGAGCCCAACACGGAGGTCCATTCGTCAAAGGGAAGATTCGAGGTGACGAGGGTCGAGCCACGTTCATGGCGTTGCGAGAAGACATCGAACAATAACTCAGCGCCGGTGCGCGAGAGCGGCACATAGCCCAGCTCATCGATGATCAGGAGCTTTACCGTCTGGAGTTGGGCCTGGAGCTTCAGCAGGCGCCGCTCATCGCTTCGCTTCCATCAAGGGGTGGACCAGGCCGGCGGCGGTATAGAAGCGACGGAGAAGCCGCGCTGGCAGGCGGCGAGCCCCAACGCCAACGCGAGTGGTCTTGCCCGTGCCGGAGTTGCCGAGCGCGATGACATTGTCGCGCCGGGTCACAAACTCGCAGCGCGCCAGTTCGAGCACCAGCATCTTGTTGACGCTGGGGATAGCGGTGAAATCGAAGCGTGTCGAGCGACTTTACCGCCGGGAAGCGCGCCTCGCGGATGCGGCGCTCGACCATGCGCCGTTCGCGATCGATGAGCTCCAGCTCGACCAGGCGCATCAGATAGCGCGCGTGATCGAGCCCTTCGGCGGCGCAAAGGGCCGCGACTTTGTCGTACTCGCGCAGGATGGTCGGCAGCTTCAGCTGCTTGAGATGATGGGCGAGCAGTATTTCCGGCGGCGCGCTCATGCCGCCATCTCGCTTATTGGCCCGAATTTCTGGAGCATGGTCAGCGCCAGATAATCGGCCGCCCTGGTGGCCTTGACCTCCGCGCGCGGCAGGTGCGGATAGGCTCAAGGTCGAGCTTGATGGCGCGACGCTCGATGCGGGCGAGGACGAGCTGTTTGACGGCGTCGAAACTGATGGCGCTGAGCGACAGCGCCGCGCCAAATGCGGCGGCGACATCATCGAGGCTGAAAATCTCGATCAGGCGCAGCACCTGAATGTACTCGCGCCGTCCGCGCGCTTGCCATGCGGCTCTCCAGCAGCCGGCGGAAAGTCGCGAATTCCTCCGGTAAAACCCAGTTTTCCAGGGGCGCGGCTTGGTCGAGCGCGTTGGGCTTGCGCTCCAAAAGCGCCAGATAGTGCAACGGATCGAAGATGAAGATCGGCTTTGCCATAGCAGCGCCGATGGCGGGCGATGATATCGGCGCCGCAGACGATCAACGACCTCGTCGACGAAGCCTTTGACCAGGACCTCGCGATGGCCATAGCGCGTGGGAACCGAATAATCGTTGCCGCGATAGCGCACCAGTGAGAACGCGCTGACGCTGGCGGGCGACTTTCTCGCACGGCTCGAAGGCGCGCAATTGGGTCTTGCCGGAACACGGCGATATCAGCGCGCCATGCGCTCGCCGATGGTGGCCGCAAAGCCGCGCAGCACATCGTCTTGGCGGCGGATGCAGCCGGCCAGAAGCATGCGCGTTGAGCGCCTCGTAGCTCGGCGCATGCGGGATCGGAACCATGAAGTTCTTGCGCGGCGTACTTGACCAGGCCTTCGACATTGCCCTTGTCATTGCCCTTGCCGGGCCGGCCGAACCGGTCGGCGAACAGATAATGGCTGACCAGCTCGGTGAACGCGCGCGTGCGCACGCGCTTGCCATCGCCCAGAATGCGCGCCACCGCGATCTTGAGATTATCGTAGAGGATCGAGAGCCGGCACGCCGCCGAAGAACGCAAACGCCGCGACATGACCGTCGAGAAACGCCTCGGTGGTCTCGGCCGGATAGGCTTTCACGAAACAGGCGTCCGAGTGCGGCAGGTCCATGCAGAAGAAATGGATTTTCTGGCGCACGCCGGCGATCACCGCCACCGCTTCGCCAAAATCGACCTGGGCATGGCCCGGCGGATGCGCCAGCGGCACGAACATCTCGCGCGCCGTGATCGCTGGCGCCGGCGACATAATCCTTCACCACCGTGCACGCCGCCCGCATAGCCATGCTCCTCGCGCAGGCGCTCGAAAATCCGCTTGCCGGTATGGCGCTGCTTGACCGGGGCGTGCAAGTCGGCTGCCAGGATCGCCTCGATCACGCCCAGGAACGGATCGAGCTTCGGCCGCACGCCGGCGCCGCCCGCCGATAGCCCGGCGGCGCAGAGAAATCGCACATTTTCTTGATCGTGCTCGGATCCTTGCCGAACCGCTTGGCCGCCTGGCGCCGCGACAGACCCTCGACAAACACCGCCCTGCGCACAATCTCGTAGCTGAACACTTTGTACATCCCCGGCCTCTCGAACCGCCAAAACGGCCGAAAGGATTAATGGCGAAGTATTTTTACTCCGCCCGCGAACGACAAAACGCCGCCGCTTCCGTGATGTACTTTCGCACCGGTGCGCACACGCAGGCCAACCTCTCTTGGGCTCTGATGGGGCCAACGCCATTTTACAACCAGGCCGAAGCGGCGACGCTCACCCGGTGGGTAGAGTACGCGGCGACGGGCATAATAGGCTCACTCGCGCCGGCGCTTGAAGATGTGGGGCTTTGGCTGCCGGCGGGCTGGCTCACCCCGCAATCCGCAAGAAGGCGCGCCTGGCTGAAGCTTGCGGTGGCGAGCACACGCATGCGCTTCGCTGAGATGAAGTTTGAAGGGCCCATTGAAAACGATCCTGCGTTGCGCTTGCAAGCAATCATGCGCAACGAACTCAAGGAGTTGGCCAGCGCGTTTGACGTTTGCGTCATGGATTGTTCGCCCGCGTTGTCAGCGCTCACGCGTGCGGGCCTTCGCCTCGCCGACGCGATTGTGACGCCCACACCCTTGAACGCCTTGTGCTTCGAGAGCCTTGAAGCATTCCGCACTGACGGCTTGCGAGACCTATTGCAAATCCGCGCTCCAATCTACGTGGTGCGCACGCGCGTGGGCCAAGCGCTTGGCCGGGCCGAACAGAATGCGATTGTGACAAGACTGACTGAGCGCGAGAACGCTGGAATTATCACGCAATTGCGGCCTGACTTTTCGGAATCCGTCCATTACATGCGTGCTTTAAACCCACCTGAAGTGGGGCCGCATCGCACGTTGCGGGCCAAATACGGTCCGCGAATGGACGACCTCAGAACGTTCGCCCGCAGTATCGAGGATAAGGGGCTTCTAGCATGACAAAGCAACATTCAGATGTTCTTGGCGCCTTAGACGGCTTCTTTGACGCGGTCCGCCGACGCGCTGAGACTGACCCTACATTCGCGGCAGAAATAGCAAAGGCGCTGGCGATCCCGGTTGAAATCAAGATTGAACGCGCGGGCGATGTGTCCGCCAACATACTCTTTATTGAGCCGCGCGTCATTGCCGCGAAGGGCGAGTTGGCGTTTCGCGAGTTATTTACGGCAATGGACGATAAGGACAAAAAGAAAGTCATCGCCGCATACAATCTCGCGCCCGGCGAAACTCTCAGCGGCAAGGGCGCGCCGAAGGGGCTGGCCTTGGTCGAAATAATGTGGGCGGCGGCCAATGCGCAGCGCGCGAGGATGCAAGGGCGCGAGTGACGGGCCGGCGCACGCCGCCGCCCCTTCGGGTCGTGTTTTCAAGGCGCGCTTCGTCGGGATGCCGGCCCTTTATGAGTTAAGCGTGCACGTCAGCGTTGCGCGGTGCGACCTGAATTGGATTCGTGATTGAAACGGGCACCAATAGGGGGTGAGGCGTGTCGTTTTGTGACCCCTGTGTGACCCCCGGAAAAACACATCCGCGAGCGCTTGGCAGAACTCCTTGATTTAATTGGTCGGAGCGAGAGGATTTGAACCTCCGACCCCCTGTCCCCCAGACAGGTGCGCTAACCGGGCTGCGCCACGCTCCGACTTGGTCCCGTTTTCCGGCGTTCGGGCCGGAGTTCGGGAACGCCCTCTTAGCGGCGCGCGCGCCGGCAAGCAATGTGGGGCAGGCGGGAGGTTATCCGCGATGGGTCCAGGCCAAAAGCGGTTTGAGCGGGAGAATCCAGGCGAGGCCAGCGACAGCGTAATAAGCCAGTTCGGCCCAGTTCGGCAGCGTCGGCGCAAGCGCAATCCCTAAGCTGGCGGCGGCGGCGGCGTAAGCCGCCAGATAGGAAAGCAGGATTACGCAGCCAATGGCTTTGCGGGCGCGCGGTTTCATCGTCTCCCCCGAAAGCCGGGCGCGGGCCTTTGCCGATTGCCAATCTGCTTTTATGGACACCGCCATGACAAGTGCAAGCGACCCCCCAGACATCGACGCTCCTCGCGCATTCGCGGTTGGCGTTTGGCTGCTATGCGTGTGTGCATGCGTGCTCCTGATGATCCTGGTCGGCGGGGCGACGCGGCTTACCGATTCTGGGCTCTCGATAACGGAATGGGATCTGGCTAAGGGACTGACGCCGCCACTGAGCGCCGCGCGTTGGGGCGAGGAATTTGCGCTCTACCAGCGGACCGCTGAGTATCAGCGCCAGAACAGCGGCATGAGCCTGGCCGAGTTCCAATCCATCTATTGGTGGGAATGGGCGCATCGTTTTATCGGTAAGATGATTGGGCTGGTGTTTGCGCTGCCGTTCGTTTTTTTCTGGGCGACGGGGCGATTGAAGCGGCGGCTTTTGCCGGTTTTCGGTTTGTTTTGCCTTGGCGGTCTGCAAGGCTTCGTCGGCTGGTGGATGGTGACCAGCGGCCTGTTCAGCGGCCTCGATGTGAGCCCGGTCAGGCTCGCCATTCATCTTGGCTTGGCGTTCTTGATTTTGGCGTACACGCTTTGGCTGGCGCTCGGCGCCTTTGGATGGCCGCTGCGAACGCTCCGAACTCGGCGCGCCGCGCTGGGCGCCTCATGCATTGCTTGGCTTGATTTTTGTACAAGTGATTTTTGGCGCGCTGCTCGCCGGCGCCGATGGCGGGCCAGCTTATGCGGACTGGCCAAGAATTGGCGGCGAGTGGATCCCATCTTCAAGTCTCGCGCTTGAGCCGCTTTGGCGCAATGTTGTGGAAAACCACGCCGCCCAGCACCTCGTGCACCGGTCGCTGGGGTACATCACGGCGCTTTCGGCGTTGGCGGTTGCCGTAGCTGCGGCGCTGCGCGGGCAGGGGCTTGCGAGGCGTTTTGCCCTGCGCCTGGGCGGGTTGGCGGTGATCCAAGTCGGGCTTGGCGTTGGAACAGTGTTGAACGCGACGATGGCGCACTGGGCGCTGGCGCATCAATTCGCCGCCGCTTTGCTTTGGCTCATGGCGGCGGCGACGGCGAGAGCTGCGCGGTAGTATTAATACCGCTATTTTAAAGCGTGGAAAAGACTAGAGTTTTATCAGACCCCTTGACGTCGTTTTGGTGCGCCCTTTAAACGCGCGCCTTCATTTCGTCAGGACTTATCCCATGCGCACGATTTCGACGCGCCCGGCCAAGGCCTCGGAAATCACCCACGGCTGGATCGTGGTGGATGCCGAAGGCGTCGTGGCGGGGCGGCTTGCTTCTTTTATCGCTCGCCGTTTGCGCGGCAAGCACCGGGCTGATTTCACCCCGTACGTTGATACCGGCGATTTTGTCGTCGTGATCAACGCCGAAAAAGTAGCGCTCACGGGCAAGAAGCTGACCGACAAAATCTATTATCGCCACACCGGCTATCCGGGCGGCATCAAGGAGCGCGTCGCCGGCCATGTGCTCGCGGGCAAGCATCCCGAACGTGTATTGGAGAAGGCAGTCGAGCGGATGATGCCGAAGGAAAGCCCACTCGCGCACAAGCAATTGGCCAAGCTGCGCGTTTATGCAGGGGCTGAGCATCCCCATGCCGCGCAGCAGCCGGTAATTGTCGATTTCAAATCCCAGAACCGCAAGAATTCGAGGGTCGGATGAGCGAGATTCAACAAGGCTTCGGCGCCCTGGGCGAAATGACGGGCGCGCCGCGCTTGGCCCAAGGCGAAACCCCAGTGTACGAGCGCAAGGTCGATAAGTTCGGCCGCGCTTACGCCACTGGCAAGCGAAAGAACGCCATCGCTCGCGTTTGGGTAAAGCCAGGCAAGGGCAAGATCACCGTAAACGGCAAGGAGAGCGACGCTTATTTTGCGCGCCCGGTGTTGCGCATGATGATCAACCAGCCGTTCCGCATCACCGACCGCGAAGGCCAGTTCGATGTGGTCTGCACCGTGGTTGGCTCAGGACTTTCGGGCCAGGCAGGCGCCGTACGGCACGGCATTTCCAAGGCGCTGTCCGATTATGAGCCAGGGCTGCGCCCGACGCTTAAGCACGCCGGCTTCCTCACCCGCGACAGCCGCGTGGTCGAACGCAAGAAATACGGCAAGAAGAAAGCCCGCAGAAGCTTCCAGTTCTCGAAGCGCTAAGTTCCATACTTACGGCGAAGGCGTGCGCTCTCTTGCGAGAAGCGCCCGTTTTCTTTTTGCTAGACCTTGCCGCGGTCGACCAATTGGCCGAGGCGATCGTTGATTGAGAACAGCACGATCCAAATTTCGCAAGTCACGCGCCAAACCAGGATGCCGACGGCGCCGCCAATGAGAGCGATAATCACGCCGCCGATCGCGCCGGAAGCGTCGTAACCCATCTTACCAAACGAACTCATCGCCGTGAACAGGGCGAAGCCAATGATGCCGACAATGCCGACCCAATAGACAATCTTGATCAAAGTTGGCGCGACGAACTTGTCAAAGTTCAGAAAACTACCGAGCATATACCCTCTCCCATGACTTCCACCCGCGCTACGGTAAAACCATACATTACAAGAGTCGAGGTATTCTGTTAGGCAATGTTATTTCGGGTCTTCATTGACGGCGAAGCCGGGACTACCGGTTTGCAAATCCGCGAACGGCTTGAGGGCCGGCGCGATCTTGCGCTCGTCTCGATCGATCCCGGCAAGCGCAAGGAAGTTTCCGAGCGCAAGCGCATCCTAAACAATGTCGATGCCGTGATCCTGTGTTTGCCGGACGAGGCCGCGCGCGAGGCCGTGGCTTTAATTGAAACCCCGAATGTAAGGCTGATCGACGCCTCCACCGCCCATCGCATCGCGCCGGCTTGGGTCTATGGTTTTCCGGAAATGGCCAAGAATCAACGCGCCAAAATCGCCGCCGCGACCCGCGTGTCTAATCCCGGCTGCTACGCGACGGGCTTTATCGCGCTGGTGCGGCCCTTGCTGGAGGCTGGCCTCATCCCGCGCGGCTGGCAGTTTTTCTGCAATGCCGTCTCTGGCTATTCCGGCGGCGGCAAGGCGATGATCGCCGAGTTTGAGGACGAGGCTTCGCCCTCGTTCACGCGCGCCCCCTATCGCATCTACGCGATGAGTCAGAAGCACAAGCACGTGCCGGAAATGCAAGTGCAATCGGGCCTGGCTCGCCCACCGATCTTCGCGCCGAGCGTGGGGCGTTACGCGCAGGGCATGATCGTGGAGATTCCGTTGGCGTTGCAGGCGCTGCCCGCGCCGCCGACCTTGGCCGAAGTTCACGCCGCGCTGGCCGACGCCTATCGAGGCGAGCGCTTCGTTGAGGTCGTCTCGCTTGCTGACGCCGCAGCGCTCAAGACGCTCGATCCAGAGGGTTTGAATGCAAGTAACCAACTCAAGCTGTTTGTGTTTGGTCACGACGGCGAGGCGCGGCTGGTTGCGCTGCTTGACAATCTCGGCAAGGGAGCGAGCGGGGCCGCGGTGCAAAACTTGAATCTTATGCTCGGCTTGGATGAAGCCGCAGGCTTGACTTAGCCGCCCATGTAGCGCGGGGCGCTTTCGTCAAGGTGGACATTGTTGGCGGCGCGGGTCTTGACGCCTTCTTCATCGTAGAGGAACGGCAGGAAGGCGAAGCGTTCGCCGCGTGTGACGGGCGTGGCTTCGTGCAGCAGCCCGCATGAAAAAACCACGGCGCCGCCGCGCGGGGCCCTATAGGTGCGCGAGCCAAATTCGGGAAACCTGAGGTCGCCGCCGTCATAGTCGCCAGTATTGAGATTAATGGTCACGGCGAAACGCCGATGCGCGGTGCCCTTGGTGGTGTTGTCGCGGTGGGGACGAAAAAAACCGCCGCTCTCGGCATTGTAGCGCGAGACGATGTAGCGCTCCATCCGCGTGGCGCGCCAGGCGAAACATTTCTCAATCTCGGGGATCAACCGCCAATAGACCCGGTGCATGGCGTGCTCGCGCAGCATTGCATCTTCGATCATGCAATCCTCGCGACGCTTGAAATCGTCGGCCAGGGTGACAAAGGTTTTTCCGTCCGGGGAATTCTTGGTGATGCCGGAGGCAAAGCCCCCGTGTTTGGCGTAATAGGCGATGAGCACGTCGCAGAAGTCGGGCTCGAATATTCGCGGCGCGATCAGCACCGGCGCATGCAGCGGCGCGCCGGCGTGCTGGCTGGGCTCGGGCAAGGCGGCAAGCGCGCCAAGCGCGGCTTGAGCCGCCGCCAGCGGCCAAACCGCCATGACCCGCAAACTCGGGTCGAACAAAATCCAGCGCCCGTGCGGTTGCTGGACGGGATCGAGCAGCCGGCAATCAAGCGCCGTTTCGCCGTTTGGATCGTGAAAGATCAGTTTCTCGCTCGCTGCCGCCACCAGGGCGTCGTCTTCCCCGTTCGGCGCGGCGCAAAACACGATGCACGCCTTGGCCGTTTCGTCGGAAGCAGCGCTCGCCGCCTCGCGCAAGGCGCTTTGCGCGCCGGCGGCTTTCAAGTCGGCCACCACGCACATCAACACATAACGCCCCGCCAGCGATCCCAGCACGAAGTGCGGGTTGCGATTGGAGGCGGCGTATCCGAGCTTTAGCGCTTCGCCATATTGCAGCGGCCGATACTCTTCGGTTCGGGTCGTCATCGCGCAATCTCAGCTGGACCGTACTTTTACATATTCGCCAGGCGCGTCGCAGATCGGTTTGAGTTTGCCCTCGCCGGGCTGGCGCGCGGGCACGCTTGGACCTGCATATTGCTTCAGCCACTTGTCCCAATACGGCCACCAGGAGCCCGGATGTTCGTGTGCGAAGGCGTACCAATCCTCCAGCGCGCCTTTCATGTTTTTGTTGGTCCAATATTGATATTTGTTGGCGACGGGATGGTTGATGACGCCGGCGATGTGGCCGGAGCCGGCGACAATGAATTCAACCGGGCCGCCAAAGCTCAGCGCGGTTCGAAACACGCTGAGCGCGGGGGCGATGTGATCTTCCTTGGAGCTTTGCATGAACAGGGGAATGCTTACGTCCTTGAGCGAGAGCTTCTCTCCCAGCAGTGTGAGTTTGCCTTCGGCGAGTGCGTTGTCGCGGTAAAAATTGCGCAGATAATAGAGGTGCAGCGCCTTGGGCATGCGCGTTTGGTCGGCGTTCCAAAAGAGCAGGTCGAACGGCAGCGGGTGTTTGCCGATATAATAATTGTCGACCACGTAATTCCAGATCAGATCGTTGGAGCGCAGCGAATTGAACGTGTCGGCCATGGTTTGAGCGTCGAGCACGCCGCCATGTTGGTCCATCTTGCCTTCGAGGAACTTTATGCCGACATCGTCGGAGAACACCAGCAAATCGCCGGCGCATTTGAAATCCGCCTGGCTGGCGAAGAAGGTGGCGCTCTGAACGCGCGCGTCGCCAGTTTTTGCCATGTGCGCCAAGCTCGCCGCCAGCAGAGTGCCGCCGACGCAATAGCCGACGCAATTGATGTGCGCTGCGCGGGTTGCGTCCTGCACCGCCTGCACGGCCGCATAAGCGCCCTCGCGCATATAATCCTCGAAATCGGTCGCGGCCATGTCCTCATCGGGATTGACCCAGGAGACCAGAAAAACGGAATGGCCCTGGCCCACAAGCCAGGCGATCATGGAATTTTTCGGCTGCAGGTCGAGGATGTAGAATTTGTTGATCCAGGGCGGGAAAATGAGCAGCGGCGTTTCGTGAACAGTCTCGGTCGTCGGCGCGTATTGGATCAATTCGAACAATCTGTTGCGGAACACCACCTTACCGGGCGAGGTCGCGACATTGACGCCCACCTTGTAGGCGTCCAGGTCGGTTTGCGATATCACCAGTGCGCCATGGCCGCGCTTCATGTCGGCGGCGAGATTTTCCATGCCATCGACGAGGCTCTGCCCGCCGGTCTGCAACAACGCCCGCAAAGCCGCCGGGTTGGTCATCAGGAAATTCGATGGCGAGGCGGCATCGACGGCTTGCTTGATGAAGAAACTCGCCTTGCGTTTGGTCGCCTCATCGACGCCATCGGCCTTCGCCACCAAGTCGGTGATGAATTCGGCGGTGGCCAGATAAGATTCCCGCAGCATCGAGAAGGCCGGGTTGGAGCGCCATTCCGGGTCGCGGAAACGTTTGTCGCGCGTGGCGGCGTCTTCGCTGGGGCGCCCGGCAAGCATGTAGGCGGCGTGGCGCTCCCATATGCCGGCATAGCGTTGCCAGAGTTGGGCGTGCGCGTCGCGCAGCGTCTCGGGATGGGCGGCGAGGTTTGACCAAACCGAATTGAGTGCGTCCTGAACGCCGAGCGGATCGGGCTGCCAACTGGTCGGCGCCTTGCTCTGCTCCAGGAAGGCGGTTGAGAATACCTGATTGGCGCGGGTCATCGCCTGGGTGAGATTGGTCGAGAGCGCCGCCAGGCTCTCCGCGGTTTGTTCCAGCATGAGTTCGTTGAGCGCCGCTGCCGGCTGCGGCGGGGCGGGAGTGGCGGGAGGGGGCGCTTTGGCCTCGGCTTTCTTACGTGACGCCCGTTGCCGCTTGGCCTTTGGCTTGACCGCGCCCGATTCGCTCTTGGGCGGTTTGGCCGTTGCGCCATCGGTTTCAGTCATGGCTTTCTCCCGTTTGCCAGACTTGTAATGCCGTTTGCGGTGGCGGCGCAAAGGGCTCTGGTATAGGAGGCGTTGGGAAGGCCGGAATTAGCGGCCGGGGAATGAGCATGCGCGCGATTTTAGCGATCCTGGTAGGTGCGGCTCTGATAGGCGCGGCTGGTTTGGCCGGCTGCGTCAGCAAAGGCGATGAGGCGCCGGCCTGGTTCGCGGAGCGTGAGGCCAGCATCGAGCAAGGCTATCCAAGCCTCCGCGACGTGCCGCGCACTTCCGACGCCAACACCAATAGCGCTCATTGGAGCGTGATCGAGCGCGAAATGCTGGCGATCGGTGAGGCGGTAAGGGCTAGCCCACGTTCGGCGCCGGCGGCGGAAACCCAAACTCCGGTGGAGTTTCTTGACCAGGCGCGCGAAGACCTGGAAAAAGCGCGTGACGCGCACCAGTAGGACTGGAGACGCGCGGGAGCGCGGCTGAACTTATGACCACGAAAAAATTGCGCGTCGGGATCGCCGGGCTTGGCATTGTCGGCGGCGGGCTGCTCAAATTGTTCGCCGATCCGCGTGGTCGTCTAGGCGAAAAGCTTCAACTGGTCGCCGTGTCGGCCCGCAATCGCGGTCGCCAGCGCGGGGCCGACATCGGCGCCTACCAATGGTTCGACGATCCGGTGGAACTTGCGGCAAATCCAGACATCGACGTCATGGTGGAGCTGATCGGTGGCTCCGACGGCCCAGCCAAGCGCGCCGTTGAAACGGCGCTCTCGCGCGGTGCGCATGTGGTCACCGCCAACAAGGCGCTGATAGCGGTCCACGGCGCGGAACTGGCGGCGATTGCCGAGCGCACGGGCGGCCGGCTGCTGTTCGAGGCCGCCGTCGGCGGCGGCGTGCCGATGGTCAAGGCGTTGAAAGAGAGTCTCTCCGGCTGCCGCGCCAGCGCAATCGTCGGCATCCTCAACGGCACCTGCAATTATATCCTCACCGAAATGGAGACCACGGGCCGGCCCTTCGCCGAGGTATTGGCCGACGCTCAGCGCATGGGTTACGCCGAGGCCGATCCTGCGATGGATGTCGGCGGCTTTGACGCCGCCCATAAGCTCGCGATCTTGTCCGCAATCGCCTTCTGCGCACGGCCGGACTTTGGCCATGTCCGCATCGAGGGCATCGAGGCGGTTACGCTCACGGATATTCGCCTTGCCGGCAAGCTGGGCTATCGCATCAAGCTGATCGCCAAGGCCTCCCTGCTCGACGCTTCGGTCGCCATGCATGTCGGTCCGGCGCTGCTGGCGTTCGAGCATCCTTTGGCCAATGTCGGCGGTTCGCTCAACGCCTTGGTGGCGGACGCCGAACCAGTGGGCCAACTCACCTTCATTGGCCGCGGCGCCGGGGAAGGACCGACGGCGGCCTCGGTGGCGGCGGATTTGCTCGACCTTGCCGAGGGTCGCGCAGGCTACGCCTTCGGTAGGCCATTGGCGCAGCTCGCGAGCGCCCCGCGCGCGCTTCCGGTGGAGCGCGGCCGGTTCTATGTTCGCCTGCTGGTGCACGATCGCCCAGGCGTGGTGGCGGCAATTTCCGACCGCTTGGCGCATGAAAACATTTCGATCGAGAGCTTCCTGCAAATGCCGGTCAGCGAGGGTCCATCTGTGCCGATAGTGCTGACGACCCAGTCATGCGCCCGCACCGCCATTGATGCGGCGGTCACGGCAATCGAAGCGCTGGACGTGGTCGCCGAGCCCGCGCGGGTGATGCCGATCGAAGAAACCGGCGGCAAACGGCCTTGGAGGTGAACATGATCACGGATGAATTCGCCTTCGCGGCGGCGCGCGTGCCGATTGCGGCGGCGATTGCGGCGGCCAATTTGGTCGGCCGCGGCGATGAGAAGGCCGCCGACCAGGCCGCCGTGGATGCGATGCGCACCGCGCTCAATTCCATGGCCATGGCCGGGCGAATCGTGATCGGCGAAGGCGAGCGCGACGAGGCGCCGATGTTGTACATTGGCGAGCAAGTCGGCTCCGGGAAAGGACAAGCGCTGGACATTGCGCTCGATCCGCTCGAGGGCACGACATTGACGGCCAAGGCCATGGCCAACGCGCTCGCCGTGATCGCGTTCGCGCCGCGCGGCGGGCTGTTGCATGCGCCCGACACATACATGGACAAGCTGGCCATCGGCCCCGGTTACGAGCCGGACCTGGTCGATCTCGACAAACCGGCCGATGAGAACGTAAAGGCGCTGGCGAAGGCAAAGGGCGTGCCGGCGTCGGAAATCGGCGTTTGCGTGCTGGACCGCCCACGTCATTCCGGCATCATCGAAAAGCTGCGCGCCGTTGGCGCGCGCGTACATCTCATCACCGACGGCGATGTCGCCGGCGTGATTAATTGCACAAAACCCGAAACTGGCATCGACATGTATGTCGGCCAGGGCGGGGCGCCGGAGGGCGTGCTGGCGGCGGCGGCGCTTAAATGCGTCGGCGGGCAGTTTCAGGCGCGGCTGGTGTTTCGCAACAACGAAGAACGCGGCCGCGCCGAGCGTGTCGGCGTCACTGATTTCAAGCGCCGCTACGAATTGCGCGAATTGGTCTCCAGCGACGCGATTTTCCTCGCGACCGGGGTAACCTCCGGCGCCTTGCTCGACGGCGTCCGCCGTCACAATGGCTACGCCATGACCCACACTTTGGCGATGAATTCCGCAACCGGTATGGTAGCGGAGGTCCGGGTCAAACAATCGGTCCGCAGCGATTAGGGGCGAGGCGCCGCCGTATGCGATGCTTGGCGATGGCCGTATCCGATTCGTCTTCTCGAGCCTCTCCGCGCGCGCTGGAGATGAGATGAGCAGCGCGGCGGTAAAACTGGCGCGAAACGACGCCGCCTTTCTTGGCGTGGAACGTTCGCTCACCGGCCGTCGCTGGCGCGCGCGCGAGGGCGCGCCTGGCTTGGTCGAAGCGTTTCGCCGCCGTTTTCAATTGCCGGAAATCGCCGCGCGCCTGCTGGCCGCGCGCGGCATCACGCTGGACGCAGGCGCCGAATTTTCTCGAGCCGACGCTGAAAGACGCTGTTCCCCGATCCGTCGTCGTTCGCCGACATGGACGAAGCGGCGCGCGTGATCGAGGACGCGATCGTCGGCGGGCGCTCGTGCGCGGTGCTGGCCGATTATGACGTCGATGGCGGCTCCTCGGCGGCGCAATTGGTGCGCTATTTTCGCGCGCGCGGGCGCGAGCTGAAAATCTACGTGCCGGACCGGATGAAGGAAGGCTACGGCCCCTCGGCGCTGGCGTTCGAGCGCTTGAAGGCCGAAGGCGTCGAACTCGTCATCACCGTCGATTGCGGCGCCGCGGCCGAAGGCCCGCTCAACGCCGCCGCCGAACTTGGGCTCGACGTCATCGTGCTCGACCATCATTTGATGGCCGGGCCGCCGCCGAAAGCGCGCGCCGTGGTGAACCCCAATCGGCTCGATTGCCGATCGGGGCAGGGCGATCTTACCGCCGCCGGCGTCGTGCTGGTGACGCATGGCGGCGGTGAACCGCGAAGCGCGCCGGCGCGGCTCGATCGGGTCGAACAATCTGCCCGACTTGATGCAGATGCTCGACCTTCGCCGCGATCGGCACGGTCTGCGACGTCGCTCCGCTGACCGGCTTCAACCGCGCCATCGTCGCGCAGGGGCTGAAAGTGCTGCGCAACGGCAAGAATATCGGCCTGGTCGCGTTGGCTGAAAGCGCCGGCCGCAAGGGTGCGGCGACGCGTCTACGATTTCGGCTTCATCCTGGGTCCGCGCATCAATGCCGGCGGGCGCGTCGGCGATGCGTCGCTGGCGACGAAGCTTGCTCTCCACCGAGGACGCGGAAGAAGCGCGCGAACTTGCCGCCACGCTGGAAGCGCTGAACGCCGAGCGCCGCCAGCGCGAAGCGGAAATGCTGGCCGAAGCGGAGACCGCAGCGCTCGCGGAAGCCGAGACAACGCGCCGTCGTCATCGTCGGTTCGCATCGCTGGCATCCGGGCGTGATCGGCATCGCTGCGGGGCGGCTGAAGGATCGGCTGATGAAGCCGACGATCGTGCTGGGCGGGGTCAACGAGCATGAACCGGCGAAGGGTTCCGGACGCTCGACGCCGGGCGTCAATCTCGGCGCGGCGGTGGCGGCGGCGAAGAAGGCGGGCCTGCTGATCAATGGCGGCGGCCACGCCATGGCGGCGGGGCTGACCGTGGAGTGGGACAAGGTCGAGGCGCTGAAGGATTTTCTCTCCGAGACGCTTGCCGGCGAAATCGCCGCGGCAGCAGGCGAAGCGCGCGCGCTGTCGATCGACGCAGCCGGCGCCATCGGCGCGCTCGATCTTGGCTCTGATCGATGCGCTCGACCGCATCGGCCCCTACGGCCAGGGCCATCCCGAGCCGGTGTTTGCGCTGCCGGACGTGCGGGTGTCGTTTTCCAAACTGGTGAAGGAGGAGCACGTTCGCTTCACGCTGGAGGATGCGCGCGGCGCCCGCATCGGCGGCATCGCCTTCCGCGCCATGAAGAGCCCGCTCGGCGAGGCGCTGCTGAAGCGTGAAGGCATCTTCCACGCCGCCGTGCGGGTGAAACGCAACGAATGGAACGGCACTGTGCGCGCCGAGGCGGAAGTCGTGGATTTGGCGGCGGCGGCCAACTAAATGATTGCTGCACACGGTGTAGAAATTGATTGAGCGATGAAAATATTGCTGGTCGAGGACGATCAAAGGGCGGCGCGCTCGCTGCAGCAGGGGCTGCGCGAGGAGGGCTTTGTCGTGGATGTCGCGCCCGATGGGCATACCGGGCTCGATCTGGCGTTGGCCGGCGGCTGCGATCTGGTCATACTCGATGTTTCGCTCCCGGGCATGGACGGTTGGCAGGTGCTTCGCCAATTGCGCGAACGCGCCAACGATATGCCGGTGGTTATGTTGACGGCCCGCGATGCGCTGGAGGATCGGGTCAAGGGCCTCTCCCTGGGGGCCGACGATTACGTGGTCAAGCCCTTTGCGTTCTCGGAGCTTACCGCTCGGGTGCGCGCGGTGCTGCGACGGGGCGAGTCGCGCAATCTGGGCCGCCTCAGTTTTGAAGACCTGACGCTCGATCTGATCCGCGGCAAGGCGCACCGGGGCGATGTCGAACTCGATTTGACGCAGAAGGAAACTCAACTCTTGGAATTGTTCTTGCGCCATCAAGACGAGGTGCTGTCGCGCACCTACATAGCCGAGCGGGTCTGGGAGATGGCCTTTGACAGCGACAGTAACGTCGTTGACGTCAGCGTCTGGCGCTTGCGCGGCAAGATGGACGAACCGTTCGAGCGGAAAATGATCCACACCGTGCGGGGGCGGGGCTATGTTCTTCGTTAAGCCGAGGAGCGCCGCCGCCGCCAAAACTCCGTTCCGGCGGTTGGACCTGCTTTATTTCGCGCTGGCCGGGGTTGATCTGCTCACCATTTGCGCGGCGCTGCTGCTCAACCACAGCGTCACCACGGCTTTCGAAGAAGGCGTGCGCACCAGCGCGGCTTGGTCGTCCCGCCAGGTGGAGATTATCCATCTGGCGCGCCTTGCACAGGAGACCGACGCGCCCGGAAACGATGTGTTCTTCTCCCGGGACGTTCGGACAGAGCGCGCCCGCCACGCCGCCGCCATGGCGCGTTTCGAGGCGGAATGGGAAGTGTTCGCGGCCGATGTTTCCAGCGATCCGTTGTTTTCCAGCGGCGCCGACGATGATCTTTTGGTGCATATGCTGGCTGCACGGACGACAATGCGCGAGGTTTCGGACCACTCGGAGACCATCTTTGCCGCCTATGAGCGTAACAACGTCATCGGCGCCGCGGGCGCGATGGCGATCATGGATCGATCCTACGCCGAAGTGAACCGCAGCCTGGATGCGGCGCTCAATGTAGTGGATCGGATTCGTGGCCAGCATCTTGAACAACAAGTTGCTTACGCGCGTTCGATGCGCAGCCTTGAATTGGTGATCGCGGCGGCGGTGCTGGTGATTGTCTGCCTGGTGACGGCGTATGGGATGTATATCGGTCGCACTATGCGCGCCAGCGAAGTGCAGCGCCTGGCCATGCTGGAGGAACTTGCCGCGGGCCGCGACCGGCTGCAGCGCTACGCCGACGATGTTTCCCATGAGCTGCGCGGGCCGATCAGCAAGATGCGGCTGGACGCCGAGGTGCTGCTGCGCCAGGACCGAGCGCCGGAGGAGTACCGCGAGGCGATCGAGGCGGTGCTGAATGATTGCGAGCGCGTTTCCAGCATCGTCGAATCGCTGCTGTTTCTGGCGCGCGCCGAAAACACACGTGAAGCCATCAACCCGCAGAATTCTGGATCTGCCCAAGGAATTGGGGCTCATCGCTGAATTCTATCTGGCCGCCGCCGAGCAAGCCGGGATCCAGTTTGAGCTTCGCGTTGAGCCCTTATCGCTCTGGGCGGATCGCTCTTTGTTCCAGCGCGCGGTCAGCAATCTGGTCTCCAACGCCATTGACCACACCCCCAAGGGCGGGCGCATCGTCATTAGCGCGACCGGCGGAGATGCCGGTGTGGTGGTCGAGGTTGTCGATACCGGATCTGGCATGTCGGAGGAGGTTCGCGGGCAAGTATTTGACCGGTTTTATCGGGGCGGAAACGGTGGCGCTCCGTCAGGTCTTGGGCTTGGCTTGCCGATCACCAAGGGCATCATGGACCTGCATTCCGGCGCAATAGAATTGACGTCCAAACAAGGCCTTGGCACCAGAGCCCAGCTTTTTTTCCAAAATAATCGCCAAAATTCTCCTCGTTAGGGTAGAATTACAAGAGTGTGTTTTCCGCAAAATCTCCGTGTAAGGGGCGCTGAGTTACATTTCCAGGGTGACAGCGGTTATCACCGGGTCATTGGGATTTGTGACATGAAGTGGAAAAAGCACACTCCGGAAGATATCGTCGGCAAACTGGCGCGCGTGCGCGCGGCCGTGGGGAGCGGCGCTGCGCTTTCGGAAGCGATCGGCGCGGTGGGCATTTCCGAGGCCACATATTTCCGTTGGCGGTCCCAATACGGCGCCCTGAGCGCGGAGCAATTGCAAGTCCTGAAGCGGCTTGAGCTTGAGAATGCGCGCCTACGCCGCGCGCTGGACGAATTTGATATCGGGGCAGCGGCCTAGTTTTTTCTCTCGGCAGGCGAGTTTGCGCGGCGGCGCCGCACAGCGCGTTGGTTGGTGTCAGGTGAAAACTTGGACATCCTTCCGATTTCCTACCCTGCCAGGCGTAAATAACAATAATGTTATTAAAGTATAATCTTGCTGTGATTTTTCTTCAGGCAAGATGAGAGCGTGTCGCAGGAGTTGGGGCGCTCGGTATGACTTGGAAAAAGCACACCCCTGAAGAGGTGTACGTCAAGCTTGGGCGTGTTCGGGCCGCCCTTGCGAGTGATGTACCGCTCCGTCAAGCTATTGCCGTGGCGGGAATTTCGGAGGCGACCTATTTTCGCTGGCGCTCGCTTTATGGCCAAAAGAGCTTGGAGCAAATGCGCGATTTATGGCAAGAGCAGCGCGAGATGTCGCGCCGCCGCCGGGCGCGGGTTGCCGAATTGGAAGAAGAAGCGCTCGCATAGGTTCTTCGAGCTAAAACAGGCCCCGGCGCCCGCAAGCGTGTTTTTAGCGTTCGCGCCTGCCGCCCTGATCTTCCTCGCGCGGCAGCGGCGAGGTTTGGCCGACACTGCCCAGCAATTGTTCTAGAACGGAGAGTTCGCGGCCCCGGGTGGGTGTTTCTTCTTCGTTGTAGGCGACGATGCGGCCGCGCTCGAGGCCGAACTTTTCCACCGAAGCGACAAGTTCGCCATCGAAGCGCACCACCATTACATTTCGCTCTGTTGTCCGAGGACTATAGAACGCCACTCGCTCCTGGACAGAACTCACATAATACCAAGCGGTGCGGTCAAAAACGGCGGTTGTTGAGGGCGAACCGAAGCGTTGTTGCACGGTGACGCGGGTATCGACGCCAACTTGGGGATCGGGAATATCGACATTATTGCGGTCGGAGCGGAAGCCATTGTAGGTCTGCACCGGCGCGCAGGCGGCGGCGCCCGCCAGAGCGGCGAGGGCGGCTACCGAAAATCGAAGAATGCCGCGATTCATAGCTTCACCTCGCGGGCCTTTGCCCAGAAAACAGATATCCAGAAACCGGAAAATCGAACCTCACGGGTAAGGCGGAGCGCGCTGCGGGGCAAGAGGGGAGCACAGGTTCCGATGCCAATTTGGCCATTTGGCCCATCCAAAACCATCATCGCGGCCGAACAATTGCTGGGCGCGGTGGTGGCGGTCAGTCGCCGCGCCGATTTCTTTGGCGAGGGACGGGTTCCCGACACGCTCGAGGGAAGGTTTGAGATTTTGACCCTCCATGCGGGTTTGGCGCTGATGCGATTACGGGCCGAGCCTGGCGCAGCGGCGCTGGCGCAGCACTTCACCGACCGCTTTTTCCGCGCGCTGGACGCAGGGCTGCGAGAGGCCGGCGTCGGCGACCTGACCGTGCCCAAGCGTATGCGCGCACTGGCTTCGGCGTTTTATGGCCGGCTCAACGCCTATGCGCTGGCGCTGGCGACGCCAAGCCTCGCGCAAACCATTGCGCGCAATGTGTTTGGCCTCGAAGCTCACCCGTTCGCGGCGCACTTGGCGCGCTACGTTCGCGACGGCGCCGCGCACTTGGCCGCCGCGCCGGTGCAGGCCATGCAGGCGCAAGAGGGTTGGCCGCGATTTGCGCCAGATTAGATGGGCCAGATTAAATGGGCCAGAATAAAGGGGCCAGAATAAACGGAGTTTGGCATTCGCAAAGGCTAGAGCTATGGTTCAAACCGATAATTCGGTGGCTGGAATTTCAGGACGTTAATCGCAATGGCCGATGGCCTGGTTCTTTCCATAGATGGCATGGGCGGCGATGCAGCGCCCGACATTGTAGTCGAAGGCATCGACATCGCCGCGCGCGTACGGACGAACGTGCGCTATCTGATCCATGGCGATGCGGCGCGCATCGAAGCTTTGCTTGACCGGCGTCCGGGCGCCAGAGCGGTCTCTGAAGTGCGCCACGCCGAACGCGCGATCGGCATGGAGGAAAAACCAAGCGCGGTGCTGCGCCAAGGCAAGGGCTCCAGTTTATGGAACGCCATCGCCGCGGTGGAGCAGGGTGAAGCGCACGCGGTTGTCTCGGCCGGCAACACCGGCGCATACATGGCCATCGCCATGTTCCGACTGCGGATGATGGAGGGAGTGCATCGACCCGCGCTCGCCGCGCGCTGGCCGGCGATGACCGGCGGCTACGTCGTCATGCTCGATCTGGGCGCCAATGTCACGGCCGATGGCCAGCAATTGGTTGAGTTCGCGATTATGGGCGAGGCGTTTCAGAGGGCGGTGTCCGGCAAGGCCCACCCCAGCGTGGCGTTGCTCAATGTCGGCTCGGAAGACCAAAAAGGTCATGAGGAAATTCGCGCCGCGGCTCGGCTCATTCGCGAATTGGGAGTCGATATGAATTTCCAAGGTTTCGTCGAGGGCGACGATATCTCCAAGGGCACGGTCGATGTCGTCGTCACCGATGGTTTCACCGGCAATATCTCCATCAAGACCGGCGAAGGCACAGCGCGCCTGATGGGCCAATTGATGCGCGAAACCTTCACCAGCGGGCCGCTGGCGATGCTCGGCGCGTTGATCGCGGGGCCGGCGCTGGCAAAACTGCGCAAGCGTATGGATCCGGGGAGCTTTAACGGTGCGATATTCCTTGGCCTCAACGGGCTGGTGGTAAAAAGCCACGGCAGCGCCAATGGTCCCGGTTACGCAGCGGCGCTCGAAGTGGCCGCCAAAATGGCGAGTTCGCATTATCGCGAAGAGATCGCCGCCAACCTCAACAGGCTTATGCGCGCCGCTGAGGGCGCCAAGGCCGAAGGCGCGGCGGGCTGATGGGCCTGCGTTCGGTTTTGCTGGGCGTCGGCGCCTATTTGCCGCCGCGCGTGGTCTCCAACGCCGAGCTTGCTCGCCAAGTTGACACCAGCGATGAATGGATCGTCGAGCGTACCGGCATTCGCGAACGCCGCATTGCGGAGCCAGGTGAAAAAACCTCCGACCTCGCCATCGCCGCCTCCGTCGAAGCGCTGAAGCATGCGGGGCGCGAAGCCAAGGATATCGATCTGGTCATCGTAGCAACAACGACGCCCGATCTGACCTTCCCGGCCACCGCCGCGCGCGTGCAAGCGGCGCTCGGAATAAACCAAGGCGCGGCGTTTGACATCCAGGCGGTTTGCTCGGGGTTCATTTTCGCGCTGACTAGCGCCGACAATTTCCTAGCGCGCGGACAAGCCAAATGCGCGCTGGTGATCGGCGCGGAGACGTTCTCGCGTCTCTTGGACTGGACCGACCGCGGCACCTGCGTGCTGTTCGGCGATGGCGCTGGGGCGGTTGTGCTGGAAGCGCAGGACGAAGCCCAAGCCGGCGCGCGCGGCATCGTCTCGACATACATTCGCACCGATGGGCGCTTGCACGATTTGCTGTACGTAGATGGCGGCCCCTCGCAAACGCAGAGCGTCGGCAAGGTGCGCATGGTCGGCAACGCCGTGTTTCGCCACGCGGTGGAGCACATCTCAGAGGCGATGTTGGAGGCGTGCGCGCGCGCCAACGTGCCGCTCAACGCGGTCGATTGGTTCGTGCCGCACCAGGCCAATCAACGCATCCTCGATGGCGTCGCCCGCAAGCTCGCCATCGCGCCAGAAAAGGTGATCTCCACGGTCGCTCTGCACGGCAACACCTCAGCCGCCTCGGTGCCTCTGGCGCTGGATGTGGCGATCGGCGATGGGCGCATTCGACCCGGACATCTGGTGCTGATGGAGGCTCTCGGCGGGGGTCTGACCTGGGGCGCGGCCCTGGTGCAATTATGAAATTTCCGCAATATTTGACCTAAGCAACGGAGACGCTTAGCTTTTCCATAGCGCAATTGGGCGCTGCGGAGGGGGCTCCGGTGGCGGCAAAAACAATCACCCGAGCCGACCTGGTGGAAGCCCTGGTGCGGCGCGGCGACATGCAACGCGCCGACGCCAATCGGCTGCTGACGCGCATGCTGGAAATCATGCAGGATTCATTGGTCGAGGGCGAGAGCGTGAAACTCTCGCGCTTTGGCAATTTCAACGTTCGCTCCAAACGCCAACGCATCGGCCGCAACCCCAAAACCGGCGAGGAAGTGCCGATCACGCCGCGCCGCGTGGTGACCTTCCGCCCCTCGCAAATGCTGCGAGATTTCGTGGAAAAATTGCAGCGCAAACGGCCAAAGCTGGAGCCGTGAAGTTATTTCAAGCTCGCGCTTTGGCGCGGGATGCACTACATGCGCCCCGTTGGCCTCGTGGCGGAGTGGTTACGTAGCGGACTGCAAATCCGCGCACCCCGGTTCGATTCCGGGCGAGGCCTCCAAGCAAACGCCGCCCCCGGACCGCCGGTTTCCAGCCGGCATGCACGCGTTCAATTACTCAGGTCTGCGTAAGTTTGGCGGTCGTATGCCGGCTGGAAGCCGGCGGTCCGGGGTGGTGTTCTTGTTCGGATTTTCTTGTCAGCCGCTGGCGCGTTTTTTTCCGTTCTTTCTTGCGGCGGACTTTGGCGCCGCAGCAGCGGATTTGGACGCGAGCCTTACCCTTGAACGTTCGCCGTGGCGCTTCAGCGCTTCGGCAAGATAGCGGCCGGTGTGGCTGGCTTTCACCTTCGCCACATCCTCCGGCGTTCCCTGCGCGACGATGCTTCCGCCGCCGTCGCCGCCTTCGGGGCCGAGGTCCAAGACCCAGTCGGCGGTTTTGATGACGTCGAGATTGTGCTCGATCACCAGCACCGAATTGCCGCTGTCGACCAGTTCATGCAGCACTTCCAGAAGCTTCTTCACGTCCTCGAAATGCAGGCCCGTGGTCGGTTCGTCCAAAATGTAGAGCGTCCTGCCGGTGGCGCGCTTGGAAAGCTCCTTGGAGAGTTTCACCCGCTGCGCTTCGCCGCCCGAGAGCGTCGTCGCCTGCTGGCCGATATGCACATAGCCGAGGCCGACGCGCTTCAAGCGTCTCGAGCTTTTCGCGAATGCTCGGCACCGCGTTGAACAGATTGGCGCCTTCCTCGACCGTCATGTCGAGCACGTCGGAGATCGATTTGCCCTTGTACAGGATATCCAGCGTCTCGCGATTGTAGCGCTTGCCTCTGCAGGTGTCGCAAGTGACGTACACATCCGGCAGAAAGTGCATCTCGATCTTGATCACGCCGTCGCCCTGGCAGGCTTCGCAGCGCCCGCCTTTGACGTTGAACGAAAACCGCCCCGGCCCGTAGCCGCGCGCCTTGGCTTCCGGCAAGCCCGGCGAACCAGTCGCGGATCGGCGTGAACGCGCCGGTATAGGTGGCGGGATTGGAGCGCGGCGTGCGCCCGATCGGCGATTGGTCGATGTCGATGATCTTGTCGATGTGTTCGAGGCCGAGGATCGCATCGTGTTCGGCCGGCACATCGCCGGCGCCGTGCCAATGGCGCGCCACCGCCTTGTACAAGCGTCTCGACCACCAGCGTCGACTTGCCGCCGCCGGAGACGCCGGTGACGCAGGTGAACGTGCCGAGCGGAATTTCCGCGTCGATGTCCTGCAGATTGTTGCCGCGCGCGCCCTTGACGACGAGCTTGCGTTTCTTGTCGATCCAGCGGCGCTTCTCGGGGATGGCGATTTCGCGCGCGCCGGTGAGATAGGCGCCGGTGATGCTATCCTTGTGATTCTGGATTTGCGCCGGCGTGCCCTCGGCGATGATGCGCCCGCCATGCACGCCCGCGGCCGGCCCCATGTCGATGACGTGGTCGGCGGTGAGGATCGCTTCCTCGTCGTGCTCGACCACCAGCACCGAATTGCCGAGATCGCGCAGGCGACGCAGCGTTTCCAGCAGCCGCGAATTGTCGCGCTGGTGCAGGCCGATGCTGGGCTCGTCGAGCACGTAGAGCACGCCGGTCAGCCCCGAGCCGATCTGCGAGGCGAGGCGAATGCGCTGGCTCTCGCCGCCGCAGAGCGTGCCCGAGCCGCGCCCGAGCGAGAGATAATCGAGGCCGACATCGACCAGAAAACGCAGCCGGTCGTTGATCTCCTTCAGGATGCGCACGGCGATTTCGCTTCTGCTTCGGGCGTGAGCTGATCGTTCAGCGCGCCGAACCAATCGCGCGCGGCGCGGATCGAAAGCGTCGAGGCGACGGCGATATCGCTGCCGCCGACGCGCACCGCCAGCGCTTCGGGCTTCAGGCGCTTGCCGGCGCACACCGGGCAGGGCGCTTCGGATTGGTAACTTCTCCAATTCCTCGCGCACCCAGTTGGAATCGGTTTCCTTCCAGCGGCGTTCGAGGTTGGGCAGCACGCCCTCGAAATTCTTGGTGGTCTCGTAGCGGCGCACGCCGTCGTCATAGACGAATTTGATCGGCTCAGCTGTGCCGTGGAGGATCGCGTCGCGCAGCGCTTTCGGCAGTTCGCGCCAGGGCGCGGTGGACTTCGCTTTGAAGTGCTTGGCCAGCGCTTCCAGCGTTTGCGCGTAAAGCGGCGAGGGGCCCTTGGCCCAAGGCGCGACCGCGCCGTCCTTCAAGCTCTTGTCGTGATCGGGCACGACGCGTTCGGCGTCGAATTTGAGCTGCACGCCGAGCCCGTCGCACGTGGGGCAAGCGCCGGCGGGGTTGTTGAACGAGAACAGCCGCGGCTCGATTTCCGGGATGGTGAAGCCGGAAACCGGGCAAGCGAATTTTTGGGAGAAGATCAGGCGGCTCGCCCTCCTCCCCCTTGCGGGGAGGGGGCGGGGGGTGAGGGGCGTCAAAGCTAGGCGCGGCGTGTCGGACGCCCCTCACCCCCCGCTTCACGCGACCCTCCCCGCAAGGGGGAGGGGGCTTGGCATCACAAACTCCGCATACGCAATTCCGTCCGCCAGTTTCAGCGCTTGCTCGAGCGAATCCGCCAGCCGCGTTTCGATGCCAGGCTTCACGGCGATGCGGTCGATCACCACTTCGATGTCGTGCTTCAGCTTCTTGTCGAGCTTGGGCGGCTCGGAGAGCTCATAATACTCGCCATTGATCTTGGCGCGCTGATAGCCCTTGCGCAGCAGCTCGGCCAATTCCTTGCGGTACTCGCCTTTCCTGTCGCGCACGATCGGCGCCAGCAGATAAAGCCGCGTCCCTTCCGGCAGCGCCATGATCTGGTCGACCATCTGCGCCACTTGCATCGCCTCGATCGGCAGGCCGGTCGCCGGCGAATAGGGCACGCCGACGCGCGCCCACAGCAGGCGCATGTAATCGTAAATTTCGGTGACGGTGCCGACGGTGGAGCGCGGATTGCGCGAGGTGGTTTTCTGCTCGATCGAAATCGCCGGCGACAGCCCCTCGATCGAATCCACGTCCGGCTTCTGCATCAGCTCCAGAAACTGGCGCGCATAAGCCGAGAGGCTCTCCACATAGCGCCGCTGGCCTTCGGCATAGATGGTGTCGAACGCCAGCGAGGATTTGCCCGAGCCCGAAAGCCCGGTGATCACCACCAGTTCGTTGCGCGGAATATCGACGTTGATGTTCTTCAGATTATGCTCGCGCGCGCCGCGCACGCGGATATGGGTGAGGCCGTCCTTCATGGGGTCGCTCGGGTGTTGCAGCATTCACAACACCCATCCCCGGAAACGACGAAGTCGTTGTCCGGGGCCCATAAACACCAACGTTTGCGTTTATGGGCCCCGGATTTCCGCTGCGCGGAATCCTGGGATGGGTGGAGTTTAGCGGACAAACTCATGCGCCGATTCCAAAGGCGATCGAAGTCATGGAAATCCCCGGAAAGAAATGGCGGTTGAACACGTGCGCGGCCTCGCCCTCGCCGCGCGCGCCGAGCGTGTAGAACAGCGGAAAGAAATGATCCCAGTCCGGCGCGGCGTGCGCGGCGAGGGGGTGGGCGCGATAATTCAGCACTGCGTCATGATCGCCCGCTTTCGGCGGCGGCGACGATGTCGTCGTCGAAGCGCGCGTTCGTTGTGTTCCTGCGCGGCGCGCTGCGGCCGAAAAAGGCGCGCAGATTGTGCACGATGTCGCCCGAGCCGAGGATCAGCACGTCGTCCTCGCGCAGCGGCGCAAGCGCGCGGCCGATCGCGTAATGCTGTTCCGGCGTACGGCGCGCATCCAGGCTCACTTGCAGCACTGGCACATCGGCGTGCGGGTACATGTGCGCGAGCACCGACCAGGTTCCGTGATCGAGACCCCAGCTGTCGTCGGTTTCGCCGCCAAACGCGAGAGCCGCCGCGCGATATCGCCCGCCAGCGCCGGATCGCCCGGCGCTGGGTATTGCACCGCGAACAAGGCCGGCGGGAAGCCGCCGAAATCGTGGATGGTGCGCGGACGCCGCATTGGCGGTGACGCGCACGCCCTCGGTGAGCCAATGCGCCGAGACGCACACGATCGCGCGCGGCCTCGCGAACGCGCGCCGCGATCTCGCGCCAGCCTGCGCTAGACGGCGTGTCCTCGATGGCGTTCATCGGCGAGCCGTGGCCGATAAACAGGGCGGGCGCTTTCTGCGTCATTGCATTCCTTCCGCCCAAACAGATGCTGGGCGCTTAGATAGGGTCAAATCGCCGGTTCCGCCCGCCAGAAATCACGCTGCCGCACTCACATCCTGGCCCTAACCAGATTAACCTTGATGGCGCGACTTGATTCGTAAGAACATAATAAGAACAAACTTCCGTCCTGACAATTGGCCAGGATCCGGGAGCCGGCATTGGGTCGGTGTTTAGCGCGCAGGAACAGGAGGCCGTTATGGCTGGCAGTGTTAACAAGGTGATTTTGATCGGTAATCTGGGCAAGGACCCGGAGGTGCGGCGGCTTAATTCAGGCGAGCACGGTGGTCAATCTTCGCATCGCCACATCGGAAAGCTGGCGCGACAAACAAACCGGCGAGCGCAAGGAAAAGACCGAATGGCACCCGGTTGTCATTTTCAACGAGAACATCGCCAAAGTGGCCGAGCAATATCTGAAGAAGGGCTCTAAGGTTTACATTGAGGGCCAGTTGCAGACGCGCAAATGGACCGACCAGCAGGGCGTCGAGAAATACTCAACCGAAGTCGTGCTGCAGAAATATCGCGGCGAACTCACCATGCTTGGCGGGCGCGGCGATGGCGGCGGGCGTTCCTTTGAGGACGATGGCGGCGGCTTTGCCGCAAAGGCCGGCGGCAAGCGCGTCTGCGAAGGCCCGCGCGAAAGCTTCAACGCCGATCTCGACGACGAAATTCCGTTCTGAGAGCGCGAGGCTCGAAGGCTGCCCGTCGGCGCTTAAAAAACTTGCTTGATTCAATGCGGTCACTGGCTTGCACCACCCTTCCCCGGACCGAATGCGATGCATTCATTCGGGGAAGGGTGGTGGTCAATCTGATTGTGTAGATTGGAACTGCGCACGCCGCGAACTGGCTGCTCGGCAGCGCCCGTTCCCGGTTTGCGGGTGAGGCGGGCGAATGCTAGCCTTGGCGCGAAGTCAAGGGCGAAATTGCTCGCCCACCTCGGCTCCCAAAAGAGCGCATGGAAACAAGCCGGCTTGTCAGATATTTCCGAGCCGCCCGAAGGCGGCGGCCCCACCCTCCCAAAAGGCGTTTTGCTCATCACTATCGAAGATGAGCTGAAGCGGTCTTACCTAGATTACGCCATGAGCGTGATCGTGTCGCGCGCTCTGCCGGATGCGCGCGACGGGCTAAAGCCCGTGCATCGCCGCATCCTCTACGCCATGGATGAAGCCGGCAACACTCACGACAAGCCGTATCGCAAGAGCGCCAAATCCGTCGGCGACGTGATGGGTAATTACCACCCGCACGGCGACCTCGCCATCTACATGTCGCTGGTGCGCATGGCGCAAGATTTCTCGATGAGCGTGCCGCTCATCGACGGGCAAGGCAATTTCGGTTCAGTCGATGGCGATATGCCCGCGGCGATGCGCTACACCGAAGCGCGGCTGGCCAAGGTCACGCGCGCGCTGCTCGACGATATTCACGAAGATGCGGTTGACTTTGTTGACAATTACGACGGCTCGACCAAGGAGCCGACGGTGCTGCCGGCCAAATATCCGAACCTCTTGGTCAACGGCGCCGGCGGCATCGCCGTCGGCATGGCCACCAATATTCCTCCGCATAATCTCGGCGAGATCATCGATGCGGCGGTGACCATGATCGATCGGCCGGAAGTCACCGATCTCGAACTGCTCGACATCGTGCCGGGCCCGGATTTTCCAACAGGTGGAGAGATCCTCGGCCGCGCTGGCGCGCGCATGGCGCTGTTGACCGGGCGCGGTTCGGTGGTGACGCGCGCGCGCCACCATATCGAAACCATTCGCGGCCGCGAGGCGATCGTGTTCACCGAAATTCCCTATCAGGTGAACAAAGCCGAGATGGTGGAGAAAATCGGCGAACAAGTGCGCGAGAAGCGCATCGAGGGCATCGCCGAAGTCGCGCGATGAATCGAACCGTCTTGGCATTCGGCTGGTGATCGAGCTTAAGCGCGACGCGGTGCTAGATGTGGTGCTCAACCAGCTCTATCGTTATTCGCAATTGCAGACATCGTTCGGCGTCAACATGTTGGCGCTCAATGCCGGCAAGCCCGAGCAGATGGGCATGCGCGCGCTTTTGACCAGCTTCCTCTCGTTCCGCGAGCAAGTGGTGACACGGCGCACAAAATTCCGCCTGGCCAAGGCGCGCAAGCGCGGCCACGAAACCGTCGGCCTGGCTATCGCCGTCGCCAATATCGACGAAGTAATCCGCTTGATCCGCGAAAGCCCGGACCCCAGCGTCGCGCGCGAACGTTTGACCTCGCGCGACTGGCCGACAGGCGACATGCTGCCCCTGATCGCGCTGATCGCCGACCCGCGCACCGTGGTTTCGGAAACCGGCGTGATTCGGCTTTCCGAGGAGCAAGCGCGCTCAATCCTGGCGTTACAACTCTCCCGCCTAACCGGGCTTGGGCGCGACGACATCGCCAAGGCGGCAAACGAGATCGCCGAGGAGATTAAGGAATGGCTGTCGATCCTAGCTAGCCGCGAGCGAATTCTTTCCATCATTCGCGGTGAATTGATCGACATCAAGCAAGCTTTCGGCGTGGCCCGTCGCACGCAATTTTCCGAGAGCGAAGGCGACATTGACGATGAAGCGCTGATCCCGCGTGAAGACATGGTGATCACCGTCACCCATGGCGGCTACGTCAAACGCACGCCGCTGGCGCTCTACCGAACCCAGCGTCGCGGCGGCAAGGGCCGCGCCGGCATGGCGATGAAGGACGAGGATTTCGTCACCCGTGTGTTCGTGGCCTCCACGCACGCGCCGATCCTGTTCTTCTCCTCGGCGGGCATGGTGTACAAAATGAAGGCGTGGCGGCTGCCCTTGGGCGATCCGCGCTCAAAGGGACGCGCCTTGATCAATTTGTTCCCGCTGGCGCAGGGCGAGTCGATCACCTCTGTAATGGCGCTGCCGGAGGACGAACACGATTGGGATAAGCTCGACGTCATGTTCGCCACGCGCTCGGGCGGCGTGCGGCGCAACAAGCTTTCCGATTTCGCGCAGGTCAACCGCAACGGCAAGATCGCGATGAAGCCCGACGAAGGCGATGGCATTGTCGAAGTGCAGATTTGTTCGGAAGCCGACGACATAATGCTGACCACGCGCAACGGCATGTGCGTGCGCTTCCGCGCCACCGACGTGCGCGTGTTCAAAGGGCGCGATTCAACCGGCGTGCGCGGGATTACGTTGGCCGAGGAGGACGCCGTCATCGGCATGGGCGTGCTGCGGCATGTTGAGGTCACCAGCGAAGAAGCGCGGGCCTATTTCAAATGGGACGTGCAAGCGCGCGGCGATGTCGAGGTGGCCGACGACGAGGCAGACGCCGGGGAGGCGGCGGAGTTGGCGTTTGAGCGGCTCGCTTGGTTGAAGACGCAGGAGCAATTTATTTTGGCCGTCACCTCGAGCGGCCTTGGCAAACGGGCGTCAGCCTACGAGTACCGCGTCACCAATCGCGGCGGCAAAGGCCTGATCGCCCACAAGCTCACCGGCGATGCGCGGCTGACCGCTTCGTTCCCAGTGCGCGATGGCGAGGATTTGCTCCTGGTCACCGACAAGGGTCAATTGATCCGCACCGGCGTCGATCAGATACGCATCGCCGGTCGAGCCACACAGGGCGTCATCTTGATCAATGTCGGCGAGGACGAACACGTGGTGGCGGCTGAGCGGCTTGAGGCGCTGGGGACCGAAGGCGGCGGGGACAATGGCGGCGATGGGGAGGTCGGCAAGTGATGTGCGCCTGCGGCGGACGTTAGACTTTCATGGGTGCGCGTGTGAGCAAATCCACGCCGCAACGCGTCGGGCTTTATCCCGGTACATTCGACCCGATGACCAATGGTCACGTCGACATTATCGCCCGCGCCTCAAAGCTGGTGGACAGGTTGGTCATTGGCGTGGCGGTCAATCAGGACAAGGGGCCGCTCTTCACTCTGGCAGAACGTGTGGACATGGTGGAGCTGGAATGCGCCAAATTGGGGGCGCGGCGGAGATTGTCGTCCGTCCTTTTGACACATTGCTGATGAAATTCGCCGAGAGCGTAGGGGCGCATATCATTGTGCGCGGTCTTCGGGCCGTCGCCGATTTCGAGTACGAGTTCGCCATGGTCGGCATGAACCAGAAACTTAATCCGGCCATAGAGACGGTGTTTTTGATGGCGGACGCAACCCATCAGGCCATCGCCTCGCGTCTGGTCAAGGAAATCGCGCGACTGCAAGGAAGTGTCGCTCACTTCGTGCCTCCTGACGTAGAAGCGCGTCTGAGGGCGAAATTCGGGGTACCCTGATGCGAACTATGAGTATTGCAATTGCCGCGCTTGGGCTTTTGGCTTGGGCGGAGCCGAGCGGCGGCGCAATCGCCGCCTGATCCCAGAAACTGGCGGCAAGTCGATGTAGAGGACACGCTCTACATCGACACGAATCACGGACGCATTGTCGTTGAACTCTATCCGGAGATCGCGCCGCGTCATGTCGAAAGGATCAAAACGCTGGCGCGAGGCGGTTTTTACGATGGCTTGCTGTTCCACCGCGTGATCGACGACTTCATGGCCCAGACCGGAGACCCGCTCGGCACCGGCGAGGGCGCATCGAGCCTTCCCGACTTGCGCGAGGAATTCATGTTCCGCCGCGGCGCGGACATGCCGTTCGTGGAAGCGGCGGTGCAAGGGCGCGCCCGGCTTGGGTTTTACAAGGCTCTGCCGATCGAGAGCCAGCCGGACGCGCAAATGGCGGTCACTGGCGATGGGCGCGTGTCAGCCAATGCCCGGCATTGTCCTGGCGTCGCCTCGATGGCGCGCTCGGATGCGCCAAACTCCGCCAACAGCCAGTTTTTCCTGATGCGCGCGCCGAATTCCGCGCTCGACAAGCGCTATTCGGTGTTTGGCCGCGTGGTTTGGGGGCAGGATGCGGTGATGGCCATCGCCGTGGGCAACCCACCGCCAACGCCCGATCGCATGATCGCGGTGCGCGTGGCCGCCGACGTGCCCGAGGCCGATCGCGCCCCGATTTTCGTGCTGCGCACCGACGGGCCGCGTTTCCGTGACCTGATCGACGACACGCGGCGCGAGCGGCGCGCGGATTTTTCGATTTGCGATGTGCAGATCCCGGCCCGTGTGCCGCAACAGGAACAGAGAGAGAGACGCTGGTGGTCGATAATTCCTTTCATAAATTGACGATGGTTCTGGAGACAGGCGAGGTGCAGATCAAGCTGCGGCCCGATCTGGCGCCGGGGCACGTCGCGCGCATCGGCGAACTGGCCAATGAAGGCTTTTACGACGGCGTTGTGTTTCACCGCGTCATCGCCGGCTTCATGGCGCAGGGCGGCGACCCAAGCGGGCGCGGCAGCGGCGGCTCCGACCTTCCCGATCTCAAAGCGGAATTTTCCGCCGAAAAGCATGTGCGCGGCGTGTGCTCGATGGCGCGCACCAGCGATCCCAATTCCGCCAACAGCCAGTTCTTTATCTGCTTCGACGATGCGAGTTCCCTCGACAAGAAATATACGATTTGGGGCGAGGTCACCGAGGGCATGGAGCACGTCGACAAGCTCCCCAAGGGCGAACCGCCGCGCACCCCCGGCAAAATCGTCAGCATGCGGGCGGCCTGAGTATGGACCGCCGGCGGTCCATGAATGCGCGTTGATCTGTTTGACTTCGATCTGCCGGACGACCGTATTGCGCTCAGACCGGCGCGGCCACGCGACAGCGCGCGTCTGCTGCATGCGCCGGCCGGCGGCGGCTTTGACGATCGCGTCGTCGCTGATGCGACTTCGCTGTTTCGTGCAGGCGACGTATTGGTGTTCAACGACACGCGTGTGATCGCGGCGGCGCTGAAAGCCGTGCGGCCTAGCCGCGATCCGCAAGGGCCCTTAGTGCGGGTGTCGCTTAATCTGATCGAGCGACTGGGCCCGGAAACGTGGCGCGCGCTTGCGAAACCCGGCAAGCGCTTGAAGGCGGGCGACGGTCTCTTCTTCGATGACGGCCTGTTCGCCAGTATCGAGGAGAAGGGCGAGGAGGGCGAGGTTACGCTTCGCTTTGACAGAGCCGGCGCGGCGCTCGACGAAGCAATCGCCAAAATCGGCGCCCCGCCGCTGCCACCTTACATCGCCGGCAAGCGCGCACCCGATGGTCGAGACGCCGAGGATTATCAGACCGTGTATGCCGCGAGGGACGGCGCTGTTGCCGCGCCCACCGCGGGTTTGCATTTCACCTACGAATTGCTCGCGCGGCTCGATGCGGCGGGCGTCGAGCGCGTCAACGTGACACTGCATGTCGGCGCCGGCACGTTCCTGCCGGTGAAGGCCGAGGACACCAGCGCCCACGTAATGCACGCGGAATGGCGCGAAATTCCGAAGGCGACGGCCGACGCCGTCAATCGCGCCAAGGCCGAAGGCCGGCGCCTGATCGCCATCGGCACCACGGCGCTGCGCTCGCTGGAATCGGCGGCTGACGAAAGCGGGCGCCTGCGCGCCGAAATGGGCGCGACCGATATTTTCATCACGCCCGGTTATCAAGTTCAAGATCGTCGACGGTCTCTGGACCAATTTCCACTTGCCGCGCTCGACTCTGTACATGCTGGTGAGCGCTTTTTCTGGGTTCGAGCGGATGCGCGCGGCTTACGCCCACGCGATCGCACGGAATTATCGCTTTTATTCCTACGGCGACGCGTCGCTGCTATGGCGAGCGCCATGACCGCCTTCCCCTTCCACATTCACGCCAGCGACGGCGCCGCGCGTACGGGCGATATTACTGACGCCGCGCGGGGAGATTCGCACGCCGGCCTTCATGCCTGTGGGCACAGCCGGTACGGTCAAGGCGCTCACCGTCGATCAGGTGAGCCAAACTGGCGCCGATATCATCCTCGGCAACACCTATCATTTGATGCTTCGGCCGGGCGGCGAGCGCTTGCGCAAGCTCGGCGGCCTGCATCGCTTCATGCGTTGGGACAAGCCCATTCTCACCGATAGCGGCGGTTATCAGGTGATGAGCCTGTCGCAATTGCGCACGCTGGATAGCGACGGCGTGACTTTCCGCTCTCACATTGACGGCAGCGAGCATCGCCTGACGCCAGAGCGCGCCATCGAATTGCAGGCCGACCAGATCGGCGCAGACATCGTGATGCAGCTCGACGAGTGTCCGGCGTTGCCGGCGCCGCGCGAGCACGTGCAGAAAGCGATGGAGCTTTCGCTTGCCTGGGCCGAGCGCTGCAAGCGCGCCTTTGGCGTGCGCGCGAGCCAAAATCTGTTCGCGATCGTGCAAGGCGGCATCGATCCTGAATTGCGCCGCATCTCCGCCGAGGGATTGGTGCGCGAGAGCTTCGATGGCTACGCCATCGGCGGCCTCGCGGTCGGCGAGGGTCAGGCGGCGATGCTGGCGACGCTCGATGCCACCGCGCCGCTCTTGCCGGCGGACCGGCCGCGTTATCTGATGGGGGTCGGCAAGCCGCTCGACATTATCGAAAGCTTGGCGCGCGGGATCGACATGTTCGACTGCGTGCTGCCAACGCGCTCGGGCCGCCACGGCCAAGCTTGGACCGATGCCGGACCGCTCAACATCACCAATGCACGGTTCGCCGAGGATACAAGCCCGCTCGAGCCCAGCCTCGATTGCCCGGCGAGCCGCGATTATTCCAAGGCTTACCTTCACCATTTGTTCAAGGCCGGCGAATTGCTCGGGCAGGTGCTGCTCTCATGGCACAATCTGGCTTATTATCAGGGCCTGATGGCGCGCGCGCGCGCGGCGATCGCAGCCGGCGCATTCGCGGCTTTTCGCGCTGGTTTTTCCAGCTCGGACTAATTGTTCCGCGGCCGCCGGGTGCTACGCGTGGGCGGCGGCGGTTCGGGCGGCGGCGGCGGCGGCAGAATGCTGGGGCAGCCAAGCGAGGCGCCATAGCCGCGCAGGAATACGCGCCGCTGCTGGCCGTTGGCGACCGCGCGCAGTGCGTCGCGCTCGGCGCGGTTTGCCCCAGAAATGCGCCTGATCCAGGACCGGAACGGCACCAGGTCTTCAACCGTGCTCTGTGCGGCCTCGATGGTTTGCTCTTCCACGAAGTCGCCGCTGCGGTCCCAAACATTGCGGTTCGGGCCGGGCTGGTAGCTCTCCGGGCCCAGCACGGAATCAAGTTGATGAATTTCACGCATCACCGCAACGCAACCGTCGGCCAGGGTTGCGGTGGCGTACGGATATTGCAAATTGCGCAGCAATAACGGAATCTCGGGCCGGATCAGGCCGACGTCGCGCAGCGGGATGGATGCCGCTCCGGTGACGCCGCGGCGGGTGTCGGCGGTGCGTCCGGTCGAACAGGCCGCCACAAAAGCGCCAAGCACTGCGATGGCGATGATTTTTGACCACACTTGCGAGCGCATGCCGGCTCCGTCTCCTCTAATGGCGCCCATTGTGGGCGCTCGGCGCGCCAATGTCACGCAGCGCCAGAGTCGTAAAGACAGCGTTGGCGCGAGCGGCTAAGCCCTCTCCCCATGCTCCCGGTTGACGAGGTCCTGCCGCAATTGCGCGCGGCCCTGCAAAGCCGCCGCGAGGCGGTCTTGGTCGCGCCGCCCGGCGCGGGCAAGACCACGCGGGTGGCGCCAGCGCTCCTGGGCGAGGGCTGGGTGGGGGCAGGAAAGATCATAGTGCTGTCGCCGCGGCGCATCGCGGCGCGCGCCGCGGCGGCGCGGATGGCGGCCGAACGCGGCGAGCGGGTGGGCGAGACCGTCGGCTATCGCGTACGGCTCGATTCCCGCGTTGGCCCCAAGACGCGCATCGAGATCGTCACCGAAGGCGTTTTCACCCGCATGATCCTCGACGATCCCGAACTGCGCGGCGTCGCTTGTGTGCTGTTCGACGAATTCCACGAGCGCAGCTTGGAGGGCGATCTCGGGCTGGCACTGGCGCGCGATGTGCAGAGCGGTCTGCGGCCGGAACTCAGAATTGTGGTTATGTCGGCGACGCTTGACGCGGCGCGGGTCGCGACCTTGCTTGGCGAGGCGCCGGTTATTGTCAGCGAAGGGCGTTTGTTCGATGTCACCCATGTGTATCGCCCGCGTGATCCCCGTTCGCCCCTGGAGCGCGAGGTCGCCAATGCTGTGCGCGCCGCCCTGACGGCGGCGCCCGGCAGCGCTCTGGTGTTTCTTGCCGGGAGTCCGCGAGATTGAACGCACCGCGGATGTGCTGCGGGCCGAAATACGCGACGCCAGCGTCGATATTCGCCCGCTCTACGGCGCCATGAATCCAGCCGACCAGGACGCGGCCATCGCGCCCGCGCCGCCCAGCCGGCGCAAAATCGTGCTGGCGACGTCGATTGCGGAAACCAGCCTAACCATCGAAGGCGTTCGCATTGTCGTGGACGCCGGACTGGCGCGGCGGCCGCGCTACGAGCCTGGGCTTGGGCTGTCGCGACTAGAGACAGTGCGCGCCAGCCAAGCGGCGATTGCGCAGCGCGCGGGCCGCGCGGGTCGGCTTGAGCCAGGCGTGTGCTGGCGGCTCTGGAGCGAGGGCGAGACCCGCTCGCTGCCCGCCTTCGAGCGCCCGGAAATGCTGGACGCGGATCTTGCCGGCTTGGCGTTGGATTTGGCGGCGTGGGGGATTTCCGATCCCGCCAGCCTCGCCTGGCTCGACCCGCCGCCAGCGCCGGCTTGGCGCGAGGCGCTGGCCTTGTTGACGCGACTGGGTGCGCTCGATGCATCGGGACGGCTGACGGAACACGGCGCTGCGGTTGCGCGTTCGCCATTGCCGCCGCGCTTGGCGCACATGGTGATCGCGGCCGCCAGCGGAGGCGAGGCATTGCTTGCGGCGCGTATTGGCGTGCTGCTGACCGAGCAGGGCCTCGGCGGCCGCGATCCGGACTTGCGCGCGCGGCTGCACAATTTTGCCGCCGAGCGCGGTCCTCGCGCGCAGGCCGCGCGCGCATTAGCCGATCGTATCGCGCGACAAACCGGCGGCGAGCGCGGACAGGTGAACGACGAACGCGCCGGCGCTGTTCTGGCGCTGGCTTATCCGGACCGCGTCGCCAAGGCGCGCGGGCCTAATACATACCTTATGGCCAATGGCCGCGCCGCCGGCGTCGATGCCGCCTCGCCGCTGGCGCGCGCGCCTTATCTTGTCATCGCCGACATCGCCGGCGCCGCCGGGCGCAGCCAAGTGTTGCTAGCCGCGCCGATTGAGCCAAGCGAGATTGAACTTATGTTCGCTGCGCACATCGAAATGCGCGCCGCGGTGAGCGTCGAGCGTGAAAGCGGCGCGGTGCGGGGACGGCGGGTGCGCGCCTTGGGCGCCCTGGTGCTCTCCGAAATTCCATTGGAACGTTTGAGCGGCGGCGAGCTTCACCAAGCGTTGCTTGATGCCGTGCAAGAGCACGGTCTAGATTTGCTGACTTGGGATGATACGGCGCTGCAAACGCGGGCGCGGGTGATGTTCATGCGCGGCTTGGAAGGCGAGCCTTGGCCGGACTGGAGTGACGCTTGCCTGCGCGCGGCGCTCGGCGATTGGCTCGGCCCCGCGCTTGACGGCGCCGCGAACTTGCGCGGCGTCGATGTCTCGCGGGCGCTGCTCGGCGCGCTTGCTTATGAATTGCGTCGGCGGCTCGACCAGGAGGCGCCGGCGGTGTTCGTGACGCCGGCCAATTCGGAATTGACTATTGACTATACCGGCGAGGCAGGGCCTGCGCTCGACGTGCGCTTGCAGGAATTGTTCGGTCAAGACAAGCATCCGTGCATCGCCAATGGGAGGACAGCGCTCACATTGCGGCTGCTTTCACCGGCGCGGCGGCCAGTGCAAACCACCGGGGATTTGCCGGGTTTCTGGCGCGGCTCGTACGCGGCGGTTCGTACGGAAATGCGCGGGCGCTACCCCAAGCATCCATGGCCGGAAGACCCGCTCAACGCCGCGCCGACGCGGCGCGCCAAACCAAGAGGCTCATGATGATCGTACCAACGCTAGAGGATGTGAAGGCGGCGGCCGAGCGCATCAAGGGTATTGTTGTACGCACGCCCTTGTTGCGCAACGATGCGCTCGAGGCGCTGACCGGCGCGCGCGTGTTTGTGAAAGCCGAATGCCTGCAGCGCGGCGGCGCCTTCAAGCTTCGCGGCGCGGCCAATGCGATCGCGGTATTGACGCCGGAAACGCGCGCGCGCGGGATCATTGCGTTCTCGTCGGGCAATCACGCCATTGGCGTGGCTACGGCGGCAAAGCTGTTCGGGGTTGCGGCCACAATCGTCATGCCCGCGGATGCGCCGCGGATAAAGCTCGAAATCAACCCGAGCCGCGGGCGCGAAAATCGTCACCTTCGATCGTTTGCGCGACAATCGCGAAGCCATCGGGGCCAGGCTCGCCGCCGAAACCGGCGCACATCTGGTCAAGCCGTTCGACGATCCATTCGTTATCGCCGGGCAAGGAACCGCCGGGCTTGAGATCGCCGAAGAAATCGCGCCCGACATCGTGCTTGTGCCGGCAAGCGGCGGGGGGTTGTCCGCCGGCGTCGCCTTGGCGTTGCCGCGGGCGAACATCTACGCGGTCGAGCCCGAGGGGCACGACGATCTGACCCGTACGCTCGCCGCCGGTGAAATCCAACGTAACCCGCCCGGCATTCGCTCGATCTGCGATGGCTTGATGGCGGAGCAGATGGGCGAGATCCCCTTCGCCATCGCCCGGGGGCGTTTTGCCGGCGGTGTTGCGGTTTCCGATGCGGCGGTGAAACGTGCGATGAAGTTCGCGTTCCTCAACTTAAAGATTGTACTCGAGCCCTCGGGTGCGGCCTCGCTCGCGGCGCTGCTCGAAGGCGGGCTCGATGTTGCCGGAAAAACCGTGGCGCTGATCGCCAGCGGCGGCAATGTCGATGCGGAGACATTCGCGGCGGCGATTGCTAGTTGTACCGCCGTCACCGTCCCCGCCGCAAATCCGCCTCCAGCGCGATCGGCGTTGGCGCGCCGGCGAGGCGGTGGCGGTAGACTTGCAGATTCTCGGTGACGCGCTGCACGTAATTGCGCGTTTCGGTGAACGGGATGAGTTCGATCCAGTCAACCACGTCCACCGAGCGCGAGCGCGGGTCGCCCCAATCGCTGATCCAATTTCGCGCGTTTGCGAACCGGCATTGTAGGCGGCGATGGCCAGCACATAAGAGCCGCCGAATTCATCGATCAATTGCGCCAGATGCGCCGATCCCAGCGTCATATTGTATTCCGGGTCACTGGTGAGGGCGGCGCGTTCGTAGCCTATGCCTTCGCGCCGCGCTTGCGCGCGCGCGGTGGAGGGAATGAGTTGCATGAGGCCGCGCGCATTGGCGCTGGAAATCGCGGCTGGGTCGAACTCGCTTTCCTGGCGGATGATGGCCAGCACCAGCGCGGGCTCGGGGCGACCGCGCGCGCGCACAATGCTTGGAATTTCGATCAACGGATAGGCGGCGTTGGGTGGCGACGACGTTTCGGAACAGCCCTGCCTTGGCGGTCCTGAGCGCGGTGCGATTATAGGATTGCTCACGCGCCAATTGCGAGAGCAGCTCGACTTCCATCGGATCGTCAAGCGTGTCGTCAAGGTAAAAGGCGATGAATTCGAAATCGCGCTGTTCGCCGGATTCCGAGATCAACCGCAGAGCGCGCACCAGTTCACGGTTTTCAAACCGCGATCGCGCCTCGTTGCTGATCCGCATGGTTTCGGGCAGAGACAGCGCGCCGGTGCGATTGCCGCGCGTGGCGGCGAGTTGACCGTAATAGGTAAAATTGTAGCGCGCGGCTTCGGCGAGCAAGGTTTCGGCCTCGGCCTGTTGGCCAAGCGCCTGCGCCGCCTCGGCGCGCCAATAAAGCGCGCGTGAGCGGCTGACGGGCGCCGAGACATTGCCGCTGAGATGGGCGAAATGTTCGGCGGCGCGCTGCGGCTGGCTCAAAAAACGCAAACTCAGCCAGCCCGAGAGCCATTCGGCGTCGGCAAACGATTCACCTGAAGTGAGGCCGTGGTTGGCGACCAAATCGTAGGCTTGGCGATAATTCCCCGCCCGCAGCGCCCGCGGCACATAGAGCCGGCGTTCGCGGAAGATATCGTCGCGCGCGGCTGTTTGCGCCTGGCGCGGATCGATCTCGACCATGTACGGCAGCGCCTCCTCGGGGCGGCCGGTGCGACGCCGGTATTGCGCGCGGTCGTAAAGGAAACCGGGGTCGTTTTGCCGTGATGCCGGCACCGCATCCACCAGACCTTGCAAGCCCCGCCGCTGGCGTGTCTGCAAGCCGATGCGCGCTTGCGCCAACAGGCGGTCGGCGTTGGCGATGCGCGGAAACAGGCGCTGCGCGGCGCTGCGCTGGTCGCGCCACAACAGCATATCGACGCGGGCGGCGTGATCCTGGGAAGAGAGCGCGCCGCTGAATTCCTCAAGCGCGCGTGTTTCCGCCATCGGTGTCAGCGCGTTTTCGCGCCAGGCGGCGCGGGCGACCTCATTGGCTTCGCTGCGCTGGCCCTGCTGCTTGAGCGCAAGCGCGAGCGCGATGCGGCCATCGCCCGTAAGCGGGCCGTTGTCCTGGCGCAAGAAAGCGATGCGCTCGGCGGCGGAAAGACGCGAATCGAAAATGGCTTGCTCGGCTCGAGTGCGCATGCCGGTGCGGCCTGGCCAGTTCGGCAATTCGTCGAGCGCCTGCGCCAGTTCCTCGAAATTAGAGCGGGGCTGCGTTAGCGGTGGCTGCGCGCCACAGCAGCATGCGCCGGACCAGCGGGTCGCTGGAATTCTCGCGCAATTGGCTAAGACCCGCCCAGTCATTGCCGGCCGCGGCGCTCAGGCCATCGCGCAGGCGCATACGCTCGGCGGCGTTTGGCGGCGGCGGCGGCGGGGTATAAGCGCTTGTTTCAGACGCCGCCTGTGTGCCCGGCGCGGCCGAATTGTCGGACTGCTCGGCGCTTGAGGCGCTGAGCAGCGCGCTCGCGGCGGCGGCCAAAACCGAGACCCTGGCGAATTGCATAATCCGCATGTTCCCTCCAAAGCGGCGCCCCTCCGCCCTTTAACCTCGACGCACACTGTGGCAGGAATCGCGCAAATGCCACACCGCGCAGAACACCTCGCCCAATTTCATGGATCGATCCCGGCGCTGATTACGCCGTTTCGCGACGGCAACGTTGATGCGGCCGCTTTTCGGGCTCTGGTGGATTGGCAGATCCGCGAGGGTTCGCACGGGCTTGTCCCTTGTGGAACTACGGGCGAGAGCGCGACCTTGAGCCTGGAAGAACATGTTCGGGTTGTGGAAATGTGCGTTGAAGCGGCGGCCGGGCGGGCGCCGGTGATCGCGGGGGCCGGTTCGGCCAGCACCGCGCACGCCATAGAATTGGCGCGCCGCGCCAAGCAGGCCCGCGCCGACGCGGTGCTGGTGGTGAGCCCTTACTACAACAAGCCCAGCCAGGAGGGGCTGCTTGCGCATTTCAAGGCGATCAACGACGCGGTCGATATCCCGATCATCATCTACAACATACCCGGCCGGTCGATCGTCGATGTGAGCATCGAAACCATGGGCCGCATCGCTGAACTTGCCAATGTCGTCGGCCTCAAGGATGCTACTGGCGATCTCTCTCGCGTGGCGCGGCAGCGTGCGATGTGCGGGCCAGATTTCATCCAGCTCTCTGGCGAGGACCCCACCGCTCTTGGCTACAATGCTCATGGCGGCAAGGGCTGCATTTCGGTGACGGCGAATGTCGCGCCAAGCTTGTGTGCGCAAATGCAAGAGGCGTGTTTGCGCGGCGATTTCGCGGCGGCGCGCGCTATCGATGACAAGCTCGCGCCGCTGCACAAGGCATTGTTTATCGAGCCCTCGCCGGCGCCGGCGAAATATGCTTGCTCGCTGCTTGGCCTGTGCAGCGAGGAAATGCGCTTACCGATGCTGGTTTGCAGCGGCCCCGCCAAAGCGCAAGTCAAAGCCGCTATGGCGCGGGCGGGACTGCTCTAGGTGGCCAAGAAGAAGGACGAGCCCGGCAAGTTAATCGCCGAAAATCGCCGCGCGCGGTTTGATTATTTGATCGAGGACACGCTCGAGGTCGGCATTCAGTTGCTCGGCACCGAGGTAAAATCGCTTCGCAACGGCCGCGCCAATATCGCCGAGAGCTATGCCAGCACCGAAAAGGGCGAGCTTTGGCTGATCAACGCCACCATTCCCATCTATCCTCCCGCCGGCCAGTTCAATCACGAGCCGACGCGGCCGCGCAAATTACTGGTGCGCCAACGCGAATTGAAAAAGCTCGCCAGCGCCGTCGAGCGCGAAGGCCGCACGCTCGCGCCGCTGAAGCTCTATTTCAACGCCCGCGGCATCGCCAAGCTGCTGATCGCCTTGGCCAAGGGCAAAAAAGCCCACGACAAACGCGAAGCCACCAAGGATCGCGAATGGAAACGCCAGCAGGGGCGGTTGCTGCGGGACAAGGGCTAGCGTTGCTCCGCCAGCGCCTTGGCCCGCGCCATCACCTCTTCGAACATCTCCGCCGTAAGCCGGCGTGTTTGCGTGTTGTAGCGCGAGCAATGATAGCTCGACACCAGCGTGCGTCCTCCTGGCAAGGTAAATTCCGCGCCGTGGCCGAACTTGGCGGCGCTTGGCTTCAACTCATGGGCGCGCAGCACGCTTTCGTGCGCGATCGACCCGAGCGCCAGGATCGCGCGCAGCCTTGGCAACGCCGCCATGCGCGCAATCAGGAACGGGCGACACAGGGCTATTTCCGCCGGCGTGGGTTTGTTTTCCGGCGGCGCGCAGCGCACGGCGTTGGTGATCATTGCGCCGCTGAGCGTAAATCCATCGCCCGGATCGGCGCGATAAACGCCCCGGGCTAGGCCGAGTTTTTTTAGCGTTGCGTACAGCAGGTCGCCGGCATAATCGCCAGTGAACGGCCGCCCGGTGCGGTTGGCGCCGGTGCGTCCTGGCGCGAGGCCGACGATCAGCAGGCGGGCGTCCAAATCCCCGAAAGAGGGCGCGGGGCCGTTAAACCAGCTCGGCTCGGTTCGGGCGTTTTGCTGGCGATACGCCGCCAAGCGCGGGCAGAGCGTGCAGTCGCGCGGCGCTTCGGGCGGTGTGGTCATTGCTCAAATCCAGTGGCAATGATCGCAATCCATGTCCACCTTCATTGCGCTTGGAACCAATTTGCCGTTTGCGGCCTTAAGCGGCGCGGCGCTGATCGAGAGCGCCATTGCGGACATGCGCCTTCACGGTTTGGCGGCGGATGCGGTATCGGGGGTCTGGGAAACCCCAGCTTGGCCGGCGGGCGAGCAGCCAAATTTTTTCAACGCAATCGTCGATGTGACCACTTCGGGGCTGGGCCCCGAGGCGCTGTACTGCCAGCTCGCCTTGATCGAAGCCCGTTTCGGGCGCGAACGGGACGAGCGTTGGGGACCGCGAACGCTCGACCTCGACATCATCGCCATGGACGGCCGCGTCGGCGTGTTCGGAGAAGTCGTCCTGCCCCATGCTCGTATGCACGAGCGCGGCTTCGTGCTGTCGCCCTTGGCAGAAATTGCGCCCGACTGGCGCCACCCCCACTTGGGGTTAACGGTCACCGAGATGCTGGCCAAAATTTCGCGCCACGAGCGAGGGCGGAGACTGGGCGACCTACAGGCGGTCTGATTTCGCAGCTGCAATACGGCCCGCATTGCGAAAATCTGACAATCCTATTAGGTTGTGCTTCGTTCCACTTCAATTGACCTAGAGGAAACACGCCTTGGCTCGCGTAACTGTCGAAGATTGCGTCGAAAAAATCCCGAACCGGTTCTCGCTGGTGCTGTTGGCGGCGCACCGGGCGCGGAATATTTCATCCGGGGCGGAGCCGCTGGTGGACCGGGACCGGGACAAAGACCCGGTGGTGGCGCTGCGCGAGATCGCTGACGAAGCGGTGCGGCCAGAGGATTTGCGCGATTCTTACGTGATGCTCTACCAGGACGTGCAGCCCGCCACCCAGGCCGAAGACGAGCAGGATCGCCTCGCGCTCGCCGCGCCGGTCGAAACCAGCGAGGACGAAGTTTTGCGTGCGCTCCAACAAGAAGCCGAAGCCCAGCGCGACGAGCGGTACTGAGCCGATGGCCGGCGGTGACTTGGTCGCCGCCAAAGCCCCGGCCGGCGCAACTGCCGCTGGGGAGGCGCCGGCTCGCATTCGCTTCCTGCGCCAGTTCGAACTGGTCGAGCGCATGCGTGCTTACGATCCCTCGCTCGACGAAAACCTGATCAACCGCGCCTACGTGTTTGCGACCTCCAAGCATGGCGGCCAGACGCGCCATTCCGGCGATCCCTATTTCGCTCACCCCATCGAAGTGGCCGGCATCCTCACGGAGTATCGGCTCGACGCCGCTACGATTGTCGCCGGCCTGCTGCACGACACCATCGAAGACACTGACGCAACGCGCGAGGAAATTGAGACAAAGTTCGGCGCCGAGATCGCCGATCTGGTCGATGGCGTCACCAAGCTCTCAAAGCTCGCCGTGCTATCTGAAGAGAACAAGCAAGCGCAAAACCTGCAAAAATTCATCCTGGCGATGTCGCGCGACGTGCGCGTGCTGCTCGTGAAGCTCGCGGATCGGCTGCATAATATGCGCACGCTGGGTCACGTGCCCATCCCCGGCAAACGCCGCGCTACCGCGCTTGAGACGCTTGAGATTTACGCGCCGCTGGCGCGCCGCATCGGCATGGAGCGCATGGCCCGCGAACTCGAGGGATTGGCGTTCCACGAAGCTTTCCCCGAAGCTGAGTCCGCAATCAATGCGCGGCTGGAGCAATTGCGCGCCGAACGCGGCGCCAATGTCGCGATCATCATTCAAACCATCGTCGAGACGTTTGAGTTTTCCGGCATCAATGCGCGCGTATTCGGGCGCGAGAAACAAACATTTTCCATTTGGCGGAAATTGCAGCGCAAGAGCGTGGAATTCGCCGATTTGGCGGACATTTACGCGTTCCGGGTCATCGTCAACACCGCCGACGATTGTTACCGTGCGCTCGGCGTAATCCATCAGACCTGGCGCTGCGTGCCCGATGCGGTCGAGGACTATATCTCCAACCCCAAGCCGAACGGCTATCGTTCAATCCACACCATTGTCATCGGCCCAGGCAATGTGCGCGTGGAAATTCAGTTGCGCACCGAGGAGATGGACCAGATTGCCGAAGTCGGCGTGGCCGCGCACTGGCGCTATAAGAACGAGAGCTATGGCTACGATGAGGAGCACGCGGCCTCCAGCGGCGTCGATGCGCGCGAAGCCACGCGTTCATTGTTGGAGATCGCCGAGCATGGCGGCGACGCGGAAGAATTCCTCGAACACGCAAAGCTGGAGATGTACCAAGATCAGGTGTTCGCTTTTACGCCGAAGGGCGCGCTCATCGCCTTGCCGCACGGCGCATCGCCGCTTGATTTCGCCTATGCGGTGCATTCCGATATTGGCGATTTTTGCGTCGGCGCGAAAATCAACGGCGTGGACCGGCCTTTGCGCTCGGTGCTGCGCAATGGCGATGTGGTTGAAGTCATAACCGGGGAACGCGCGGCGCCGCTGCCGAGCTTTGAAGCGCTCACCAAGACTGGCCGCGCAAAAGCGGCGCAGCGGCGCCTGCAACGCCAAGCGCGGCGCGATGAATTCCTCAAGCTCGGGCGTGAGCTAGTGACCCACGCGCTGCGCCGCCACGGCCACGAACTGGCCGACACCGTTCTGGTGGTGGCGGCCGAGCGGCTTGGCCGCAACGACGAAGCCGAATTGTTCATCGCCGTCGGCGAGGGCGCGATCAAGCCAAGCGCGGTGGTGACTGCGGCTTTCCCGGGCCTTGAGGAGAAGGTCCGCAAGGAGGAAGGCCGCAAGCCCATGGAGGCTGAAAAGGCCAAGCTCTACGTCAAGGGCAGTGATTTGACGCCGGGTGTGGCGCTCCATTTCGGCGAGTGCTGCAGCCCCATTCCCGGCGACCGCATCGTCGGCGTGCAAGTGGCGGGCGAGGGAGTGATGATTCACACCATCGATTGCGATCAATTGGCGGCGCTCGAGGAAACCACCGACGTATGGATCGACCTCGCCTGGACGCCGACGGCGCTGAGCCGCACGCTGGCGGTGGGGCGTCTGGTCGCCACGGTTGAGAACAAGCGCGGCGTTCTGGCCGAACTGTGCAGCGCCATCGCCGAAAACGAAGGCGATATCCTCAACCTGAAAATCGCGCGCCGGAGCAGCGAATTTTTCGAGATGATCTTCGACGTCGAAGTCGCCGACGCCCGCCACCTCACCAATATCCTGGCGGCGCTGCGCACCAGCAAGGCGGTGAAGGATGTGGAGCGGGTAAGGGGATAAAGGCTCGCTATGCCTCCGCCGCCGCGAACTCCACGCCGTCGTAAATTTCGCTCAGCGGTGCGTCGATTTCGATAGAGGCCAGCGAGAGTGCGGCGGCCATGCCGTCAGCGTCTTTGCTTGCCCACGCTTTGCCCGCGCGCGTCCACACGCGTCCAAAAGCGCGGTTCTGGGAGAGGAAGACGACGTGCGCGACGCTCGGGATGGATTGGTATTCTTCCAGCTTCTGGGTCTGGTCGAACCATTCGGTTGAGGGCGATAGCACTTCGATGATGACGCGCGGCTCGGCGGCCCAGAGATCGCCTGGCTTGGGCTTGCCGCAATCGACGGTCACGTCGGGATAGCGCACATTGCCGGCGGGGATCAGCACCTTCATGTCCGAACCGAAGGGCTTGCATGGACCACCCCGGAGGCGGTTTCGGAGCGTCACAATCACATTCACTGCAATGGCGTTATGAGCCGCTGTTCCACCGGCCATAAGCGAAATCTCCCCGCCCACAAGCTCGTGCTTACGGTCCTGGGTTTTTTCCCATTCGAGGTAACGGGCAAAGTCCATGGTGAGGCGGGCTGGCGCGTTCATGCGGGGATTTTAGCGCAAATCGCGGTTCGCTGCCACATTCTTATCGACCCCCTACATGGACGTAGCTGTGGTCCGCGAGCGTCGCGACCTTTTCAATAAGCGTGCGGCGCGCGGCCTCGCGCACCGCGGCTTGAGTCGAGGCGGCGCAGCCGGAGAGAACGGGCGCCGCCGTCTGCGTTTCGTCAGCCGCCGCGCCAGGCAGCGCCGCCTCTTCGACGGTGACTTCGCGGTAGTGCGCCTCGATGCCTTCGACGGAGCCGTCACGTAAAATGTCGGCGCAGCCGATCCCGGCAAGCACATACATCGATGTCGCCGGCAGCGCGCCGACCGGCGCAAGGATGGCGTACATGATGTTCTCGTCCGGCGCCGTGGGAACGATCTCCGCGACATAAAGGGGAGAAAAAGCCTCAGGGGTGCGGCGCTCAACGGCAGGCGCGATCACCAGGCGCAACGGGTATGCTGCTTGGGCCTCGGCCTCGGCGCGCTCCTCGGAGTTCATGCCGGTGGCGAGATCGACGCGGTAGCGGGCGCTCCACGCCCCGTCGGGCAGACGCGCGATCGTTATCGGAGAACAATCCTTTGGGTAGCGCGAGCGGCGCACGTTGCGCGCTGAACAATCCGGCCCGAGCGCGATCCAAGTTCCTTCCGCAAGCGGCGGCGGCCCAATTTGATCGGTGACGGAAAACAACGGCGCTTTCGACGTCAAACTGGCGCAAGCGCCCAATAAGCCGGCGAGTAGGAGCGCGGAAAAACTATGCCGAACAGCCATGAGTTTATTCCTTGGGCGCCTGAAAATAGACCTCGCCGGTCCTTGACGCTACAAGCTTGCGCATGAATCAGTCAGAAGTTCTCGATGAATTCCGCGCGGCGGGCGCGCTTTTGGAAGGGCATTTCGTGCTGTCCTCCGGATTGCACAGCCCGGTATTTTTCCAGAAGAACGCCGTGTTCATGGATCCCGCCCGCACAGAGCGCTTGTGCAAGGCGCTGGCGGAGAAGGCGCGGGCGGCGTTCGGGGCGATCGACGTGGTGGTGTCGCCAGCGGTGGGCGCGATCATTCCGGGCTACGAGACGGCGCGCCATCTCGGCGCGCGGGCGATGTTCGTCGAACGTGAGCAGGGCAAGTTCCAATTGCGCCGCGGCTTTGCGATTGAGCCGGGCGAGCGCGTGCTGATGGTGGAGGACGTGGTGACCACAGGGCTTTCCTCGCGCGAATGCCTCGACGCTATTCGCGGTCATCCGGGAACGCTGGTCGGCGCCGCGTGCCTGATCGACCGCTCCGGCGGCAAGGCCGACATCGGCGCGAAATTGGTCTCGCTCGCCGCGGTGGAAGCGCCGGCCTACGCGGCGGATGCGCTGCCGCCAGAACTCGCGGCGCTGCCCGCGGTGAAGCCGGGCAGCCGGGGGCTGGCGTGACCCCGCGCGTGCGCCTTGGCGTCAACATTGATCACGTCGCCACTATTCGCAACGCGCGCGGCGGCGACCTATCCCGATCCAGCGCGCGCCGCGATTACGGCGCTGGAAGCGGGCGCTGACGGCATCACCGCGCATCTGCGCGAGGATCGCCGCCACATCTCCGACGCTGACATCGACGCGCTCGCGGACGATGCTGCGCGCGCGCGGGCGGCCGCTCAATCTTGAAATGGCGGTGACCTCCGAAATGCTGGACATTGCGCTCAAGCATCGCCCGCACGCAGTGTGCCTGGTGCCGGAGCGGCGCGAGGAGCGCACTACCGAAGGTGGGCTCGATGTCGCCGGCGGGCACAATTGGATCACGCCGTTCGTGACCCAATTGCGCGACGCCGGCATCCGCGTTTCGTTGTTCATCGCCGCCGACCCAGTGCAGATCGAAGCCGCCAGCCGCACCGGCGCGCAAGTGGTTGAACTGCACACCGGCGCTTATTGCGACGCCGCGCGGGAGGGTCGAGCGCGAGGCCGCCGCAAGCCGCGCTGGAAGCGTTGCGTAGCGGCGCGGCCAAGCGGCCGGGCTCGGTTTGGAGGTGCATGCCGGGCACGGGATCGATTATGAGACCGTCGCGGCTATTTCCGCGCTCCCGGAAGTGGTGGAATTGAACATCGGCCATTTCCTGGTTGGGGAGGCGATTTTCGCCGGGCTGGGGCCGGCCGTGGCCGAGATGCGGCGGCGGATCGACGCGGCGCGCGCGGAGCCTGCGAAATCATGATTTTGGGCATCGGTTCCGACATCATCGACATCCGGCGGATTGAGAGATCCCTGGTCCGCTTTGGCGATCGGTTCACCCTGCGACTGTATACCGAGCTCGAACGGGCCCGCGCCGAGCGGCGGCCTCACGAACGCGCCGCCAGCTACGCCAAGCGCTTCGCGGCCAAGGAAGCCTGCTCGAAGGCGTTGGGTACAGGATTGAAAAGAGGGGTGTTTTGGCGAGATATGGGGGTGGCGAACCTCCCCTCCGGGCAACCAACCATGGCCCTAACCGGGGGCGCGGCGGCGCGCTTGACGCAGTTGACCCCGATGGCTTTCGGCCCCACATCCATGTCAGCTTGACGGACGATTATCCCATGGCTGTCGGCTTCGTCATCATTTCGGCGGAGTTGGAAGCCAGTGCGGGCGAAGGCTAGGCAGCGGGATAATTTAGTCGGTGAAAAGACGCCAGTTCCAGGCTGGCCCGAAAAGAACTGCCGCCGGGTAGGCGCATGAGCGAGAAACGCATGGCTATGTCGACGACTCTCTTCCACCCCAGCGTCCGCCATGGACGTGATCTGGGAGAACGTGCGCATCATCCTTTATGCGCTGGCGCTGGCGATGGTGTTGCGCTTCACCATCGCGCAGCCGTTCCGCATTCCCTCCGGCTCGATGCAGCCGACGCTTGAGGTTGGCGATTACATCGTGGTGACCAAATGGTCCTATGGTTACGGGCGCTATTCGTTCGCGCCGTTCGAAGGGCTTGCTGCCGCGCGGGCCGGCATGTTTGGCAGCCCGCCCGAGCGCGGCGACGTTGTTGTGTTTCGCCCCTTGCACGATCCAAACCGCGATTTCATCAAGCGCGCTGGTCGGCTTGCCCGGCGATCGCATCCAGATGATCGACGGCGTGCTCCACATCAATGGCCAAGCGGTGGAGCGCGAATCGCTCGGCGATTATCGATTTCGAAAACGGCGATGACGGCGCTCGACCGAACAGATCGCGGCCTATCGCGAGACCCTGCCCAATGGCGTCAGCTACACCATTTTTGACCGCACGCCGAACGCGAAGCTCGACCAGACCCGCGTCTTTGTCGTGCCCGAGGGGCATTATTTCATGATGGGCGACGATCGCGACAATTCCGACGACAGCCGCGAGCACGTCGGCTACGTGCCCGCCGACAATCTGGTCGGGCCCGCGCAGGTCACCGTGGTGTCGTATCGATCGCACCACCTCGTCTGCTTGCGCCGTGGACTTTGTTCACCGGCTTCCGCGGCGACCGGTTCATTGAAGCCGGTGGAATGAGGCGCGCGCATGAGCGCCGGCGCGGACGCCGCGCTTGGAGGCGCTGGAAACGCGGCCATCGGTTTTCGCTTCAAGGACCAGGCGCTGCTGCGCGAAGCGCTGACCCATGGCAGCGCGCTCGATGGCGCGCCGAAGAAAGCACGCTCCTATGATCGGCTTGAATTTCTGGGCGACCGCGTGCTCGGCCTGATCGTCGCCGAGACATTGCTGCTGGAAGCGCACGCGGACGAGGATGAAGGCGAGACTGGCGCCGCGCTTCAACGCGCTTGGTCAACCGCCACGCCTGCGCGCGCGCGGCGCGGCGCGCCGGCCTGGGCGATGCCGTCATTCTCTCCGCCTCCGAGGAGGCGCAAGGCGGGCGCGGCAAGGAAGCGATCCTGGCCGACATGTGCGAATCGGTGATCGCCGCGCTCTACCTCGACGGCGGCATCGACGCGGCGCGCGCATTTCGTGGCGCGCTTTTGGGCCGAAGCATTCGCGCACATGAAGGACGCCCCGCGCGACGCCAAAACCGCGCTGCAGGAATGGGCCGCCGCCAAGAAGCGCGGGCTTGGCTATGCGCTGATCGAACAAGTCGGCCCCGAACATGCGCCGCGTTTCGTCATCGAAGCGCGGGTCGATGGGCTTGCGCCGGCGCGCGGCGAAGGCGGGGCCAAGCGCGAAGCCCAGCGCGCGGCGGCGGCGGCGTTCCTGAGGGAGCGCGGCGTCGATGTCTGAGCAACGCTGCGCCGTCGTCGCCGTGCTGGGCGCGCCGAACGCCGGCAAATCCACTTTGGTGAACGCGCTGGTTGGGGCCAAGGTCGCGGCGGTGACGCAGAAGGTGCAGACCACGCGCGACTCTGGTGCGCGGCATCGCCATGCGCGACGAGAGTGCAACTGGTGCTGATCGACACGCCCGGCGTATTCGCGCCGAAGCGCCGGCTCGACCGCGCCATGGTGGCGGCCGCGTGGAGCGCGATCGAGGGCGTGGACGCGATTGTGCATGTGGTGGATGCGAGCGCGCATGCGCAAGCAAGCGACCGGCGCCGAGCGCCATTCGGTGGAGGATTCCGAGACGCATCACCAAGGCGCTGGATCAACGCGAGATCGCCTCGATCCTGGTGCTGAACAAAGTCGACGCGGTGGCGCGCCCGGCGCTGCTGGCGATCACCAGCGCGCTGGTGGAGCAGGGCCGCTACACCGACGTGTTCATGATCTCGGCCAAGAAGGGCGATGGCGTCGAAGATCTCGACGCGCACCTTGGCCGAGCGTGCGCCAGTGGGCCCGTGGCTGTTCCCCGAGGATCAGATCATGGACGCGCCCGCGCGCGTGCTCGCCGCCGAAATCACGCGCGAGAAGGCGTTCCTGCGCCTGCACGACGAATTGCCGTATGAGCTGATCGTCGAAACCGAAGCCTGGGAAGAGCGCAAGGACGGCTCGGTGAAAATCGACCAGACCATTTTCGTCGCCCGCGAAAGCCAGCGCAAAATCGCCATCGGCGCCGGGGGCCAAAGCATCAAGACCATCGGCGAACTCGCGCGCGCGGAAATGGAAGCCGCGTTCGCCCGCCGCGTGCATCTGTTCCTGCACGTGAAGCTGCGCGAGAACTGGACCGAGGAACGCGCGCTGTACGCGCGCTGGGGCTGGATTGGGATGCGTAGCCCCCGGACCGCCGGCTTCCAGCCGGCAAGCGGTGTCCGCAACATTGCTCAGGCCTGGGTGCGTTCGCAGCACCGTATGCCGGCTGGAAGCCGGCGCTTCGGGGGTGTAGTATGCGCTCATGAGCCTCCTGGATCGCATCACCTTCAAGCCCGAAACAGATGGGCGGACGCCCCTGCATCCGCGGCATGCGCATTCGCGTCAGCGATGTTCTCGACATGCTCGGCGGGCGGGGCGACGCATGAGCAGATACTGGCGGACTTATCCCGACCTTGAAGCTGGACGATATCCGGGCCAGTCTCTGGTCTACGCGTGACGAGCAACTGGACCGCCAGCATCGTCGCAGCTGAATGAATCCTTATCGACCAGCAACTCGCGCGTTCGCGGCAAATGGCTACGCATCGGCAATTCCACCGCACCTGAATTGTTGGCCTGGCGCGGCAAATCGTGGTCGCGCGTTTGATGTCGGCGCTAAGAACGGTCGCGCGGTCATAGAAGTGCGCTAATGCACTGGACTGACCACGCCATCGTGCTCGGCGCGCGCCATTTTGGCGAGGGCAAGCTTGTCGCCGAAGTGTTCTCGCGCGAGCATGGGCGCTTTGGCGGCGTGGTGCATGGCGGCAGGCGGGCGGCGCCGTCGCTGCAGGCGGGCAATCTTGTGCACGCGACCTGGAAAGCGCGGCTGGCCGATCAGCTGGGCTTTTTCCATCCGCTGGAATTGGCCGAGCCGCACGCGACGCGCTTGCTGGACGATCCCGCGGCGCTGGCGGGGCTTTCCTCCGCGGTGTCGCTGATCGGCGGCGTCGCGCCCGGAGCGGCAAGCCTATCCGCAACTCTATGACGCGCTGATGGTGCTGATCGAAGCCATGCCGCATCGCGAGATATGGCCGGCGCTCTATGCGCGCTTTGAACTGGGGCTGCTGGCGGCGCTCGGCTACGGGCTCGATCTGTCGCGCTGCGCGGTGACCGGGGAGACCGAGGGCCTGGCTTGGGTCAGCCCGCGCACCGGCCGCGCCGCCACGGCCGAGGCCGGCGCGCCGCATGCGGACTGTTGCTGCGGCTTGCCGCCGTTTCTGGTCGATGCGGAAGCGGAACTAAAATCGGGCGACGTCGCGGATGCTTTTGCGCTCGCGGGCTATTTCCTGGAGCGCCAATTGTTCGACCACAAGGGCGAAGGCATGCCCGAAGCGCGCCGGCGGCTGATCGAACGCTTGGGCTTTGCGGGGCGACTCTGATTAAACCGCGCGGTGCGCCCCTTCTCCCTTGCGGAGAAGGTGGCCGCGAAGCGGCCGGATGAGGGGCGGGCCGACGCGCTGACATCGGTGTGTTTGCACGCCCCTCACCCCCTGGGTTCGGGGTTCATCGCGGATTTACCTCGGGCCGGCCATTGGCCGGACCCGGGGGCGATGCCCCGGAATGACGACGGAACAGTAGGCGATAGAACATGGCCGACGATATCAAATCGCCCCCCGACCAAGGCGGGCGGATTGTGGATGAGCCGATCGGGGAGGCGCTGTCGAAGCGCTACCTCGCTTATGCGCTGTCGACGATCACCTCGCGCGCGCTGCCGGACGTGCGCGATGGGCTAAAGCCCGTGCACCGGCGCGTGTTGTACGCCATGCGCCGGCTCAACCTCACCGCCGACGCCGCGTTCCGCAAATCCGCCAAGGTCGTCGGCGACGTGATGGGCGATTTCCACCCGCACGGCGACCAGAGCATCTACGACGCGCTGGTGCGCCTGGCGCAGGATTTCAACTCGCGCTATCCGCTGATCGACGGGCAGGGCAATTTCGGCAATATCGACGGCGATAATCCCGCCGCCATGCGCTACACCGAAAGCCGCATGACCAAGGCGGCCGAAGCGCTGCTCGAAGGCATCGACGAGGACGCGGTCGATTTCCGCCCCTCCTATGACGGCACCAAGGAAGAGCCGGTGGTGTTGCCGGCGGCGTTTCCCAATTTGCTGGCCAACGGCTCGGCCGGCATCGCCGTCGGCATGGCCACCAACATTCCCCCGCACAATGTCGCCGAGCTGATCGACGGCTGCCTGCATTCTGATCGAAAATGCCAAAGCGACCACCGACGATTTGCTGAAGATCATCCCCGGCCCGGATTTTCCCACCGGCGGCATCGTCGTCGAATCGCCGGAAAGCATCCGCGAAGCCTACGAGACCGGGCGCGGCGGTTTTCGCGTGCGCGCGCGCTGGCACATCGAAGATCTCGGCCGCGGCATGTGGCGCATCATCGTCACCGAAATTCCGCACCTGGTGCAGAAAACCAAGCTGATGGAGCAGATCGCCGAACTGATCGAGTTGAAGAAAGCGCCGCTGCTGGGCGATGCAATCGATGAAAGCGCCGAGGACATCCGCCTGGTGCTGGAGCCGAAAGCGCGCACGGTCGAGCCCGCGGTGCTGATGGAGAGCCTGTTCAAGCTGACCGCGCTCGAAATGCGCATTTCGCTCAACATGAACGTGCTCGATGCCGACGGCGCGCCGCGGGTGATGAGCCTGAAGGAGGTGCTGCGCGCGTTCCTCGATCACCGCCGCGAAGTGCTGCAGCGGCGCACCGCGCACCGGCTTGGAAAAGATCGCCCAGCGGCTCGACGTGCTGGCGGGGCTGCTGATCGTTTTCCTCAATCTCGACGAAGTGATCCGCATCATCCGCAACGAGGACGACGCCAAGGCCAAGCTGATCGCGCGCTTCACGCTCAACGACGTGCAGGCCGAGGCCATCCTCAACACGCGCCTGCGCCAATTGCGCAAGCTCGAGGAAATGGAAATCCGCCGCGAGGATGCGGCCTTGCGCGAAGAGCAGAAGGATCTGCAAGGCCTGCTCGAAGATACGCGCAAGCAATGGCGCAAGATCAGCGGCGAACTGAAAGAAACGCGCAAGCTGTTCGACCCCGAGACGGCCTGGGGCAAGCGCCGCACCGAACTGGGCGCCGCCTCGCGAGGCTGCCGACCGAGATCGATGTCGAGGCCTTCGTCGCCCGCGAGCCGATCACGGTGGTGCTATCGGAGAAAGGCTGGGTGCGCGCGCTCAAGGGCCACGTCGCCGACCTTTCCGAACTCAAGTTCAAGGACGGCGACCACGCCCAGCACATCGTCCAATGCGAGACCACCGACAAGCTCTTGCTGTTCGCCTCGGATGGGCGCGCCTTCACGCTCGACGCGCACAAGCTGCCCGGCGGGCGCGGCCATGGCGAACCGATGCGGCTGCTGATCGAGCTTGGCGACATCGACGAAGTGGTGGCGCTGTTCATGTACGAGGAAGGCGCCAAGCGCGTGGTTGCGAGCCATGAAGGCTATGGCTTCGTCGTGCCGGAAGGCGAAATGCTGGCGTCCAAACGCTCGGGCAAGCAAATCCTCAACGGCCGCGCCATGCAGGCGGCGAAGGTGATCGGCGACCAGGTGGCGGTGATCGGCGAGCGCAAGAAGCTCTTGATCTTCCCGCTGTCGGAATTGCCGGAAATGACGCGCGGCAAGGGCGTCAAGCTGCAAAGCTACCACGACCGCGGGCTCGCGGATGTGAAGGTGTTCGACAAGAGACGAGGGCCTCACCTGGGAAGACAGCGCCGGGCGCGTGCGCGCGGTGCCGGAATGGAAGGAGTTCCGCGGCAAGCGCGGCGGCGCGGGCAAGATCGCGCCCAAGGGCTTTTCGCGCTCCGGGCGGTTCAGCGACGTGATCGGGTAATATGCAGCCTCGGCGGTCGATGTGGCGTTTGCCGTGTCTTTCCGCTATGACGCGCCGAGCTTTGAAAGGTCCCCCATGATCGGTACTCATCCTGCTTGATCGTCGCCGTCGTTCTCGCGGTGCTGCTGATCGGCATTTACAACCGCCTGGTCGCGCTCAGGCAGAATTGCGGCCAGGCCTTCGCCGACATCGACGTGCAGCTGAAGCAGCGCCACGACCTGATCCCGAACCTGGTCGAGACCGTGAAGGGCTACGCCGCGCACGAGGCGGGCACGCTGGAAGCGGTAATCAAGGCGCGCAACAGCGCCATCAGCGCCGAGCGCACCGGCGATCCCAAGGCGATGGGCGCAAGCCGAAGGCATGCTGGGCGCGGCGCTTGGGCGGCTGATCGCGCTGGCCGAGGCCTATCCCGATCTCAAGGCCAACGCCAATTTCCAGCAGCTGCAGGCCGAGCTTTCCGACATCGAAAACAAGCTCGCCGCCGCGCGCCGCTTCTTCAACAACGCCGTCGGCGAATACAACACCGGCCGCGAACAATTTCCGGCGGTGCTGTTCGCGGGCGCGTTCGGCTTCGGCCCGCGCGATTTCTTCGACGTCGGCGAGGAGAGCCGCGCCAGCATGGACGCGGCGCCGCCGCAGGTGAAGTTCAACTAGACCCGCGATCATCCAATGGCCGCCTACGGCCTGCAGACCCACATCTGGAGCAACAACAGCAAATCCCTGCTGCTGATGGCGGGGTTTCCGGTGTTGTTGCTGCTGCTGACGTACGGATTGTTCCTGTTGTATCGCGGGGTTTTCCGGCGCGAGCTTGGGCCCGATCCGGTCGCGGGGCCATTTTTGTGGGCCGCCGACGCGCTGGCGCAAGCGTGGCCGTTCGCCATTGCCGGGGCGATCTTGTGGTTCGGCATCGCCTACGCCTTCTACCAGACCATGATCGACGCGGCGACCGGCGCGCGCCAGGTCGAGCGCAAGCGCCGAGCCGCGGCTGTACAATTTGCTGGAAAATCTCTGCATCTCGCGCGGCCTCAAGATGCCGGCGCTGCGCATCATGGAAACCGAGGGCATGAACGCCTTCGCCACCGGGCTGCACGAGGGGCAATATTCCGTCACGGTGACGCGCGGCCTGATGAACGCGCTGAGCGATGAGGAACTGGAGGCGGTGCTCGCGCACGAACTGACCCATATTCGCAACCGCGACGTGCGCCTGCTGGTGATCGCGGTGGTGTTTGTCGGGATTTTCTCTTTTGTCGGCGAGATCGCGTTTCGCGGGCTGTGGCATTCGGGCGGCGGCGTTGCGCTCGCGCCGTTCGTCCAGCCGCGATTCCGGCGGCGGCGCGATCATGGCGATCATCGCCGCTCTGGCGATGATCGCGATCGCTTATGCGCTGGCCATCGTCATCCGCTTTTCGCTGTCGCGGCGGCGGGAATATTTGGCCGACGCCGGCGCGGTGGAGCTCACCAAGAACCCCGACGCCATGATCTCGGCGCTGCAAAAAATATCCGGCAACGCCGAAGTCAACGCGCCATCGGAAGTGCGCGAAATGTTCATCGAAAACCCGCACTCGGATTTCGCCAGCCTGTTCGCCACCCATCCGCCGATCGAAAAACGCATTGATACGTTGGCGAGGTACGCAGGGGGAAGGATGGCTGCGCCCGCGCCGTCGAAATCGCCCGGCCCTTGGGGCTAGACTAGGACGCCCGGAAAAAAAAAGGGGCGCGGCCCTTCGACCGCGCCCCGAAGGGTCATGGAGGCAAAATCGTCAGTCGATGAGAAAGCGCCAGGTTTCGCTGATCTGCTGCGCCCACTCTCGGAAATCCGGCAGCAAATGATAGGCCAGGACGGCGCCGCAAATCATGGCCAGCACGGTGATGAGATCGTCTGCGCCGCTGTGTGCGCTTCGCCTGCCGCTTGCCGCCGCATAGAATGACCGGCGCAAATGCGCCAAGGGCGAAGCCAGCGCCACATAGGCGATGCACAGCACAATGATCGCGAGCCAATTGGGAAAATCGCCAGGCGGGGTCCAACCCAGCAGGGCGCCAGTGTTGAGCAGCGAAAATAGCGCCACCAGGAAAGCGATCAGAAGCGCGGCGGCGACGAGAGAAAACACCAGCGCGAACAGGCCCCCGACGATGCGTGTCAAATAGCCGACCGGTTGCTGCGGCTCAACCGGCGCGGAGTTTTCCCAGGCGTGAAACTTTTCGCGCACTGAACGGCGCCAGGCGCGATGCTCACGCCGCCAATTGCGGGCGCCTTCATCGGCGAAGCGCGAATATTCGCGCTTGGCGCGGTCGATGACCTCTTGGGCGTTAAACGGGGCGCCATGCGCGGCGGCCCACTCGGCGCTGGTCTGCGCCGAAGGCACCAGGAACATCATGGCGATGTACACCAGCAGGAACCCGCCAGAGGTGAACAGCGCCGCCAGAATAAACAAGAACCGGATGAGATTAGCGTCGAGATCGAAATAAGCGCCGATTCCGGAACATACGCCGGCCAGCTTGGAATCTTCCGCGAGGCGATAAAGCCGCTTGCGCGGGCGTTCATTGCTCTGAGACGATGCGCCATCGCGCTGCGCGCCGGCTTCGGCGCCTTCCACCGGGCCCATCTCCTCCAATATGGCGGCAATCTCCGCGCCAGAGATTATCTGCTTTGCCGATGACAGATAAATCGCGCACTTGTCAGCAACCGCTTGCTCAAGGTCGCGGATAATCTCGGCCTTGTCTGGGTTGGCGACGAGGGCGGTCTTGGCGCGCGAGAGATAGTCTGACAGCGCCTCGAACGCGCTTTCGTCGAGTTGAAAGGGATTGCCGTTCAAATTGATGGTGACGACGCGTTCCATGACTTAACGCCCCAAGTTTTCCAGCGTGGTGGTAAGATGGCGCCAATAGGCGCTGAGATCGGTAAGCCGGCTTTGGCCCTTGTCGGTCAGAGAATAGTATTTGCGCGGCGGGCCGGATTCGCTTTCGACCCATTCGTAATCGACCAATTCCTCGCGGCGCAGTTTTGAAAGGAGCGGGTAGAGCGTGCCTTCCTGGGTCGCGAACGGCGTCTGAGCCAACATTGCAAGAATGTCGGCGACATAGACGCGCTCAACAGCGATGATTGTCAGGATCGCGTACTCCAATAGCCCCTTGCGGAGTCCGGCAAATTGCTCGTCTGCTTGTGGCATAAGGTACCTGTAATATAAAAGGTACCGGTATTGGCGCCGGTTGTCAACCCACGAGTGGGAGAGAGCCAAGCTTGAGCGTTGCGCGCCTGAATGGGGACTTCATTTTGCGGAGGCGTAGAGCTGACCTATGGTCAAGGCATCTCTCCGTGCTGCGGGGGCAGGGAGGCGTTCAGTGCGGCTACGCTTTTTAGTGCTTGCGGCTTTACTGGGGCTGTCCGGCTGCTCCTTGCTACGCTTTGGCGTCAATACCTCGCAACTTCCCCGGGCGCTTCGCGAGAGTGGCGGCGACATGGCCATTGAGAATGTAGCGACCGACGTGACGCGCGAAGAGGTGGCGGAATCTGTCTCTGACTTGGTGCGCCAGGCCCCCATGTGTCTGGCTTGGCCGAGCCTTTGGCTCGAGGGCGGGCGCAACGGCCGGGTATTCTTGGTGCGTTTCGATCTGATGGCGCGAGATTGGGGACCGGATGTCGCTGCCCAGGCGGCGCAGCCCATGGACGAGTTCGTCGAGCTTGGATTTCTCAGCAAGCGCATGCGCGGTGAAGTGACCGAATACAGGCTGACCGCCGAAGGACGCCGCTATTTGCAGGGCTCGCCCCATGGCGACGGTCGCGCGTCATTTTGCGCACCAGGCCAGCGCCACATGATCGAAATAACCAATATGGAATGGGGGCAGTTTCCCTGCGGCAGTCTGCGCGTGCGCTTCACGCACGTCGCCGACAATTGGCCCGATTGGGCCCGCACGGAAGGTGTGCGCGCTCGCTTCGCCGAGGCATTTGGCGGACTCGCGGAGACGCGAGAAGGCGTAGTTTCGCTCAACAGACAATGGTTTGCACCCGGCAGCGAGCCTGAGAACATGCGTCGCAACGGCGAGTTGCGCTCGCTCTGTTACGACCCAGAGCGCGGACGCGTCACCGGCGACGATCTTAATCTCAGCCCCGCGCCACCTTCATAAGCTCAAAACACCGCGCGCAGGCCAAGCGCCAGATTGCGCGGCGCGCCGGCGAATGCGGATGGCTGCTCGTAGGTCGCGTCAGTCACATTGTCGAGGCGGGCGAAAATCCGGACTTGGTCAGTCAATATGAAATTGGCTGTGAAGGCGCCAATGTTGAATGGACGCGCGTGGCCAGATGCTGACTCAAACTGGCCGCCATCGTCGTAGGTAACGTCCGCGCGTTTGCCAACCAAGCTCCAGGATAAACTCAGATCGACGCGCTCATAGGGGCTGACGACTGCGTCCAGCCGCCAGGAATGAAGCGGGCGGCGAGCCAATTGCGCGCTGACCTCATTGCGCGCGTCGGTCCAAAAATAGGCGACGCGCAGCGAGGCGCGGGGCGCGAGTTTCGCTTCCGCAAAAACTTCGGCGCCGTCGATTTCCGCGCGGCCGACATTGAGGTTTCGTCGCTGCGTGAAATCATACTCGATCAGATCGTCGATACGGCTGCGATAAAAAGATACGCCGAACTCCAGGTTTTGCGCAGCTGCCCAATCGGCGCCGATTTCCCAGCTGCGCGAACGCTCTGGCGACAAATCAGCATTGCCAAGGTTGAAAAATGAGAGCTCGTAGCGCTCGCTCAATGAAGGCGCCTTGAAGGCCGAGCCGACGGAGGCGAAAAGCCGGAGCGGCGCTAGATCGGCGACAGCGCCAAGCGAATACGTCGCGCGCGCGCCGAAGCTTTCGTAATCGTCAATGCGAACCGATCCGGTCGCGGCGACGCGCGCGCCAATGTCAAAGTGGGCAAGAGCGTAGGCGCCGGCGCGATCCTCCGCGATCGAAAGCGGAGCGGCGAATTGCGGCGCGGTATCGATCCTGTCGCGTTCGAACACGAATCCCGAATTAATGTAGCCGCCGGCGAAATCATATTTGGAGGTGAGTTCAACGAAGTCGCGGCGGCTATCCGCGGCGCTGGTTTGCGCCGCGCCGTCGCGCTCGGTGCGTTCGCTTCGCACCTGCCCAGCCGCGAGCCGCAAGTTTAACGCGTCATGCGCATCCACTTCGCCGCCGAGGCGCCAGAGCAATTGCGCGCTGTCGTTTTCAAGATCGGGGTCGTCGGCGCGCAGATCGAAGAATGCGCCGCCGGAGAAGGTGTCGAAAGCCGCCGTCGCGTCGCGCGCACGCAACAAGGCGTCGAATGCCAACGCCCCGGACTCGCGCCGCACGCTCGCGGTGAGCGTCGAAAGCGCGGCGCCGTCGCGGTCGCCGGTGTGGGTGCTCATACGCGCGGGCACGAGGTCATAGCCGTCTGTTTGCAGCGATTCCGCGCTGATTCCATATTCAACGCCGCCGCCCGTTCCCGCGGCGCCGAGCAAGACGCGCCGCGTTTCAAACGCGCCCACGGAAAGCTCGGCGAACGGCGCAAACGGGCGTTCGCCGCCGCGGCGCGGGATCATGTTGACGACGCCGCCAATCGCGTCCGAGCCGTAAAGGCTGGATGCTGGGCCGCGCAGCACTTCGACGCGCTGCAAGCCGCCTAGCGTGTCCTGACCGAAATCATATTGCCCGGTGGGATTGGAGGCATCGTTCAAGCGGACGCCGTCGAGCAGTGCGAGTGCGTGTTTTGAGTTGGCGCCGCGCAGGAACAAGGAAGCTTGCTGACCAATTCCCCCGGTCTGCACGGCTTGCGCGCCGAGCGCCTCCGGCAAGGTCGTCATGTTTTTAGTTTCGACATCCGCGCGGTCGATGCTTTCGTTGCGCCCTGGGAGGCGTTCAATTGACGTGGCCGTACGCGTTGCGGTGACGACAATTTCGTCCTCGGCGTGAGCAGGTGGAATCGCAAGGCAAGCAGCCGCCAGCAGAACGGTTTTGAGGAAGTCGCGCATGATTATGTCTCCTGCGCCAGGCCTCGTCAGGCGCGCCAAGCAGCGAACAGCGGGCGCGATGGCCGCCCGCGCCGCTGCGGAGACATCCGGTTCGCGCGCCTGATCCCGGGCGACGAAAGCGCGACGCGCCACGGCAGGTCTCCTGGCTCCGGGTCTTCGCGTTCCGCCGCCTTCCCGGTCCAAATTGGGCCAGTGGCTTCGTGGCGGAGCGCTCGCCGTTACAGTTGCGGGTACAGCCGCAGCCCAGGGCAAAGCGCCCGCACTGCGTTCCCTCTTCGCGTCCGTTAATTGGACGACCGTGGCGTTTTAGCTTTAACCCGCGCGGCTTAACGGCGCAAATGCGGCGGCGGGACTTGACGGGAGCCGCGCGCAAGCTAAAGACCCGCAACTTATGCACGCTTCGGCCTGGGCCGAAGTGTTCCCACCTTTATTGGGTCGCCGGAGAGACAAGGACCACATCATGGCCAAGGAAAAGTTTCAGCGGACAAAGCCGCACTGCAATATCGGCACAATCGGCCACGTGGACCACGGCAAAACGACGCTGACGGCCGCCATCACCATGGTGTTGGCCAAAAAAGGCCAGGCGACGGCGAAATCCTACGCCGACATCGACGCCGCCCCCGAGGAAAAGGCGCGCGGCATCACCATCAACACCGCCCACGTCGAATATGAGACCGACAATCGCCATTACGCCCACGTCGATTGCCCCGGCCACGCCGATTACGTGAAGAACATGATCACCGGCGCCGCCCAGATGGACGGCGCGATCCTGGTGGTCTCCGCCGCCGACGGCCCGATGCCGCAAACCCGCGAGCACGTGCTGCTGGCCCGTCAGGTCGGCGTGCCGGCCATGGTGGTGTTCCTGAACAAGGTCGATCTGGTCGATGACCCTGAATTGATCGAATTGGTGGAAATGGAAGTGCGCGAGCTTCTGACCAACAACCAATTCAAGGGCGACGAGATTCCAATCGTGCGCGGCTCGGCCGTGGCGGCGGTGGAAGGCAAAACGCCCGAGATCGGAGAAAACGCCATTAACGCGCTGATGGCCGCCGTGGACAGCTTCATTCCCCAGCCTGCCCGTCCGCTTGACCAGCCGTTCCTGATGCCGGTCGAGGATGTGTTCTCGATCTCGGGCCGCGGCACGGTGGTGACCGGCCGGGTCGAGAAGGGCATCATCAAGGTTGGCGAGGAAGTCGAGATCATCGGCCTGCGCGACACCGTGAAGACCACTGTGCACGGGCGTTGAAATGTTCCGCAAGTTGCTCGACCAAGGGCAGGCCGGCGACAATATCGGCGCGCTGTTGCGCGGCGTGGAGCGCGATGGCGTCGAACGCGGCCAGGTTCTGGCCAAGCCGGGCTCCATCACCCCGCACAAGAAGTTCGAGGCGGAGGTCTACATCCTCAATAAGGAAGAAGGCGGCCGTCACACCCCGTTCTTCACCAATTACCGTCCGCAATTTTATTTCCGTACTACCGACGTCACCGGCATCTGCAACCTGCCGGAGGGGGTAGAAATGGTCATGCCGGGCGACAACGTGAAAATCTCGGTCGAACTGATCTCGCCCATCGCCATGGACCAAGGCCTGCGCTTCGCCATCCGCGAAGGCGGCCGCACCGTGGGCTCGGGCGTGGTGTCGAAAATCGTCGAATAGTCTCTAGTTGGACTGCGGTTCATTAAAGCCCCCGGCGCGCCCGGGGGCTTTTCTTTTTGCGCTGCCCGCCATCCCCGAGCGCAACAGACCTGTGTGCCTGAACGCTGGCATGCCGGCTGGAAGCCGGCGGTCCGGGCGCTCCGCATCCAAACCCATCCCTCCCGGCATCCCTAACTCAAGGGCGCTCCAGAGCCGGGCGCGAGGGAGATTTGGATGGAGCGCTTTGTTTTCATCGCGGCGGTGACGTTTGCGGTCATTTTTGGCTTAGGCGCCGTTCTGGGCGGGGGCGAATGGAACGTCGGCCACGGCGAGTTCAACATTGAGTTCGACGACGATCACGGGGATATCAGCGCGGTCATGGACACCTCGCCCGGCCGCATGGAAGCGCAGGCCTTCCAGGGCGAGCAGATCCGCATTGTGCATGGCGCCGCTCGCGTAAGCATCGCGTCCGAGGATCGCCAGGATTTTCTGGTCGAGATCGACAATCCCGGCCGCACACCCATGCCGTTGGTCAGGGCTGAAGGCGGGCGGGTGATCATTGATGGGCAGATGCGGGGCAGGGTGGATAATTGTCTTTCGGGCGGCGCGGTGGATTTGAAGGGCTATGGCGACATTGCCGCCGCCGACCTACCCCATATCTCCATCCGCGCGCCGCGTTCCTTGGTTTTCGCCATGGCCGACGGCGGCGTCGCTGTGATTGGTCCTACCCATGGCTTGCGCATCGATTTGAGCGGCTGCAGCGATGCGGCCGTGGCTGACGTTGCGGGAGTCCTGGATATCGATCTGAGCGGGTCTGGCGCGGTGCGCGCCGGGGCGGCGCAGAGCCTCAACGTGGATCTGTCTGGCTCGGGAGAGGTGGCGGTCGCCGCGGTTGCGAGCGGGGCGGATTTGGAGAGCAGCGGCTCTGGCGATGTCGCCATAGCCAGCCTTGCGGGCCCGCTTTCCGCCGAACTTTCGGGTTCAGGCGGCGTTGCCATACAGGCCGGCGACGTCTCAATCGCCAAGATCGACCTCAGCGGCTCCGGCGGCGCCGACATTGGGGCCGGGATACAGCGACTGGAAGTGTCAATCTCGGGTTCGGGCGACGTCGACCTCGCCGGCGCTGTCGGCGACATTGAGGCGGAAATCGATGGCTCGGGGGGAGTTCATGCGCGTGCGGTAAGTGGACGGGTAACGAAAGACGTTTCTGGCTCTGGCGACGTCCACATTAGCGGGGGCGCAGGCCCGCAAAACGCGCCTTGACGTATCGCGCCTGCCCCTGTATCCCACGCCGCTTCGAGCCGGCTGTAAGCTTTATGCTTAGACGCGGTTCGCACAGACGCGGCGACGACCTTGGGTTCCCAGGCTCTTAAATCTGGGCTCTTGAACGGTTTGGCGCACAAGGCCTTTGGCTTTGTTTCAGTGCGTTTTTGCGGATCTCCAGGTTACATCGGTTTGAACGGCGCACCTCCGGTCGGCTCGCACTTCAAGCGCGCCGACTTGTTTTGCGTCCGCAGCGTCGAATTTATTCGGGAATTTTGAGCGATGATGCAGCAAAATATCCGGATCAGGCTCAAGGCCTTCGATCACCGCACGCTTGACCTCTCCGCAAAGGAGATCGTATCGACGGCCAAGCGCACCGGCGCCACCGTGATCGGCCCAGTGCCGCTGCCAACGCGGATTGAAAAGTTCACCGTCAATCGCATCCCCCACGTCGATAAGAAAAGCCGCGAGCAGTTTGAAATTCGCACCCACAAGCGGGTGCTCGATATCGTGCAGCCGACGCCGCAGACCGTCGATGCGCTGATGAAGCTCGATCTCTCGGCTGGCGTCGACGTGCAAATCCAAGTGCTGGGCTAGCCTCATGAGCAATCAATCCTCGGCCGCACTGGCGTCATTGCCCGCAAAGTCGGCATGATGCGCGTGTTCGGCGAAGACGGCGCGCCACGTTCCGGTCACCGTGCTCAACCTCGAAGGCTGCCAAGTCATTGGCCGGCGCACGGTGGATGCTGAAGAGTACAAGGATGCAACGCGGCGCCAGCGGTGGCGCTGAAGCCAAAGAAACAGCCGCAAAAACGCAACCGCCAAACCAGCGCCGCGCGCGCCCAAGGGCGACGGTTACACCGCCCTGCAATTGGGCGCCGGCGCGGCGAAAGCCAAGCGCAAGACCCAGGCCGATCGCGGCCAGTTCGCCCGCGCCAAGGTCGAACCCAAAGCCATCGTGCGCGAGTTCCGCGTCAGCCGCCGATAACCTGCTGCCGATCGGCGCTGAAATCAGCGCCGACCATTTTGTGCCCGGCCAGAAGGTCGATGTCGCGGGCATATCCATCGGCAAGGGCTTTGCCGGCGCCATGAAGCGCTGGAATTTCGGCGGCCTGCGCGCCACGCACGGCGTCTCGGTCTCGCACCGCATCGCACGGCTCCACCGGCCAGCGCCAGGATCCGGGCAAGGTGTTCAAGGGCAAGAAGATGGCCGGCCATCTGGGCGACGAGCGCGTCTCTGTACAAAATCTGCAAATTGTCCGCGTCGATGCAAAGCGCGGACTTTTGTTTGTGAAGGGCGCCGTGCCCGGCGCCGAGGGCGGCTGGGTTGAAGTGCGCGACGCGGCCAAGGTTGCGTTGCCGAAAGAAGCGCCGAGGCCCGCCGCCACGCGCCAAGCGGCAATGAGTTGAGGGCCGACATGAAACTCGACATCCAAACCCTCGACGCCAAGAAGGCCGGCTCGGTCGAACTTGACGAAGCCGTGTTCGGCATCAAGGAAGTGCGCGGCGACATCCTGCAGCGCATGGTCAAGTATCAATTGGCCAAGCGCCGCGCCGGCACCCACAAGACGCTTTCGCGCGGCGAAGTCGCCCGCACGCACGCCAAGCTGTACAAGCAAAAAGGCACCGGCCAGGCCCGCCACGGCGCCGCCAATGCGCCGATCTTCCGCGGCGGCGGCCACGCCCACAATCGTCTGCCGCGCGATTACAGCCACGATCTGACCAAGAAATTCCGCGCGCTGGCGCTGCGCCACGCGCTCTCGGCTAAGGCCAATGCCGGCGAGATCGTCGTGATCGAAGCGGCGGCGCTGAAGCAGGCCAAGACAGCGGCGCTGGTCAAGCAACTCGGCAAGCTGAAGCTCGACAAGGCGTTGATCATCGCCGGTGCGGCGGTGGATGTGAATTTCGCCCGCGCCGCGCGCAACATTCCCAACCTCGACGTGCTGCCGAACGCCGGCCTCAACGTGTACGACATCCTCCGCTGCAGGCAGCTGGTGCTGACGCCGGACGCCGTCGCCGCCATCCACGCCCGCTTCGCCAAGGACGCCGCCGCGGCGCCGAAGAAACGCGCGCCGGCGCAAAAGAAATCTGACGCACAGACGGGAGCTGCGGCATGAGCGCGCTCAGACATTACGACACCATCATCGCGCCGGTGATTACGGAAAAGGCCACTCTGCTCTCGGAGCAGAACAAAGTGGTGTTTCGCGTGCCGCTGGACAGCGACCAAGGACGAAGTGAAGGCAGGCCGTGGAAAAGCTGTTCAACGTCAAGGTCGGCGCTGTGAACACGCTCCGCCACAAGGGCAAGACCAAGAATTTCCGCGGCGTCGCCGGCAAACGCTCCGACACCAAGAAGGCCATCGTCACCCTGCTCGATGGCTATTCAATCGACGTTACGACGGGGCTTTAGAACATGGCGCTCAAGCAATTTCGCCCAACTTCGCCCGGTCGTCGCCAATTGGTGATCGTGGACCGCGCCGAGTTGCACAAGGGTAAGCCCGTCAAGGCGCTGACCGAAGGGCTGACCAAATCCGGCGGCCGCAACAATATGGGCCGGGTCACCGCGTTTCGTCACGCCGGCGGCCACAAGCGCACCTATCGCATGATCGATTTTAAGCGCCGCAAATGGGACGTTGAGGCCAAGGTTGAGCGGCTTGAATACGATCCCAACCGTACCGCCTTCATCGCGCTGATCAAATATGCCGATGGCGAACTTGCCTACATCATCGCGCCGCAGCGCTTGAAAGCCGGCGACACCGTGGTGGCTGGTGAGAAAGTCGATGTGAAACCCGGCAATGCGATGCCGCTGAAATCGATTCCAGTCGGCACCATCGTCCACAATGTCGAATTGAAACCCCTGAAAGGCGCGCAGATCGCCCGTTCGGCGGGCACGTACGCGCAAGTGGTGGGCCGCGACACCGGTTACGCGCAATTGCGCCTGGCTTCGGGCGAAGTGCGCTTGGCGCCCGATGTTTGCATGGCCACGATCGGCGCGGTTTCAAACCCTGACAACATGAACGAAGTCTGGGGCAAGGCGGGACGCTCGAAATGGCTCGGCCGCAAGCCGACCGTGCGCGGCGTCGCCATGAACCCGGTCGATCACCCCCATGGCGGCGGTGAAGGTAAAACCTCCGGCGGCCGTCACCCGGTGACCCCATGGGGCAAGAAAACCCGCGGCCCCAAGACCCGCAAGACTAGCCCGACCGATCGACTGATCATCCGTCGTCGTCACTCGAAGAAAGTGAGCTAAAGGCATGCCGCGTTCTGTTTGGAAGGGCCCGTTTGTTGATGGCTATCTGATCGCCAAGGCCGAGAAGGCCGCCGGTGGCGGGCGCCGTGAAGCGATCAAGACCTGGTCGCGCCGGTCGACCATCATGCCGCAATTCGTCGGCCTGACGTTTCAAGTGCACAACGGCAAGCAATTCACGCCAGTTTTGGTGAGCGAAGACATGGTCGGCCACAAGCTCGGTGAGTTTGCTCCGACGCGCAATTATTTCGGCCACGGCGCCGACAAGAAGGCCAAGAGGAAGTGAGATGAGCAAGCCAAAGTCTCCTCCAAAGCAGGCGTCGAACGAATCGCGCGCGGTGCTGCGCAGCGTTCGCATCAGCCCGCAAAAACTCAATCTGGTGGCGCAATCCATTCGCGGTCTCTCGGCTGAGAAAGCCAAGAATGAGCTGCGTTTCTCGCACAAGCGCATCGCCAAGGACGTGTTGAAATGCCTGCAATCGGCGATTGATAACGCTGAAAACAATCACGGCCTCGATCTCGACGGCTTGGTGGTGATGCAGGCCCATGTCGGCAAGAACATCACCATGAAGCGCATGCATGCCCGCGCTCGCGGTCGCGGCGTGCGCATCGAAAAGCATTTCTCGCAGCTCACCATTGTGCTGCGCGACACCACCAAACAAGCCGAAGCGGCGGAGGCGGCCTGATGGGTCAGAAAGTCAATCCGATCGGGCTCCGGCTCGGCGTCAACCGCACCTGGGACAGCCGCTGGTACGCCAGCGGAACTCAGTTCGCGACGCTGCTGCATCAGGACATCGCCATCCGCAAATTCGTGCGCGAGAAGCTGAAAGCGGCCGGCGTCTCCAAGATCATCATCGAGCGTCCGCTGAAGAAGTGCCGCGTCACGATTTTCACCGCCAAGCCGGGCGTGGTGATCGGCAAGAAGGGCACCGACATCGAGAAGCTCCGCAAGGAGCTCGCGGCCATGGCGCCGGGCGCGGAAGTGCATCTGAATCTGGTTGAAGTGCGCAAGCCAGAGACCGACGCTATTCTGGTTGCCGAGGGCGTGGCCCAGCAGCTGGAGCGGCGCGTGGCTTTCCGCCGCGCAATGAAAAGAGCGATGCAATCGGCCATGCGCCTCGGCGCGCAAGGCATTCGCATCAATGTCTCGGGCCGTCTGGGCGGGGCTGAAATCGCGCGCATGGAATGGTACCGCGAAGGCCGCGTGCCACTGCACACGCTGCGCGCCGATGTCGATTACGGCTTCATCGAAGCCGACACGGCGTACGGCAAAATCGGCGTCAAGGTTTGGATCTTCAAGGGCGAGATCCTCGAGCACGATCCGATGGCGCAAGATCGCCGCGCCATGGATACCGGCGAGAACCGCGAGCGCCGCGATCGTGATCGCCCCGCGCGCGAAGATCGTCCCCCGCCGGGCGATCGCCCGCGCCGCGGCCGGCGTCCGCCACGCGGCGAAGAACCGGAAGCGGGGAGCTGATCTGCCATGATGCAACCCAAGAAAACCAAGTTCCGGCGCGCGCACAAGGGCCGGATCAGAGGCGAACACCAAGGCCGGCGCGGCGCTGAATTTCGGCGAGTTCGGGCTGAAGGCGCTTGAGCCGAACCGCGTCAACGCGCGCGAAATCGAAGCCGCACGCCGCGCCATCACCCGCGAAATGAAACGGCAAGGGCGGGTCTGGATTCGGATTTTCCCCGACGTGCCCGTGTCGAAGAAACCGGTGGAGGTGCGCATGGGCAAGGGCAAGGGCGCGGTGGAGTTCTGGGCCGCGCGCGTCGCGCCTGGGCGCATCATGTTCGAAGTCGACGGCGTCAGCGAAACGGTGGCGCGCGAATCGCTGCGGCTCGGCGCGGCGAAGCTTTCGGTGCGCACCAAGATCATCGCGCGCGTGGAGGGCCTGTGAGATGAAAGCCGCTGAGCAAGACATCACGCAAGGTTCGCGGCATGGATTCAAGGGCGCCTCGAGCGAGGAACTCGGCCAGCTGAAGAAAGAGCAATTTAATCTGCGCTTCCAGCAGGCCACCGGCCAATTGGAGAAATCCTCGCGCATCCGTGACGTGCGCCGCGCCATCGCGCGCGTGCAAGACGGCGCTGCGCGAAAAGTCGCCGAAAACGACGGTATAAAGGACAAAGACGATGCCGCGCCGCGTAATGACCGGAACCATAGTGAGCGACAAGGGCGACAAGACCGTCGTCGTGCAGGTGGAGCGCACCTATCTGCATCCGCTGCTGAAGAAGACCGTTCGTCGCAGGGCGAAGTTCCACGCCCATGACGAAGCCAACGCGTTCAAGACCGGCGAGACGGTCCAAATTCAAGAATGCCCGCCCAAATCCAAGCTGAAACGCTGGGAAGTGGTCGGGCGCACTGGAGCTTGAAGCCATGATCCAGATGCAAACCAATCTCGACGTCGCCGACAATTCCGGCGCCAAGCGCGTGATGTGCATTAAGGTGCTGGGCGGCTCCAAGCGCCGCTACGCCACCGTCGGCGACATCATCGTGGTGTCGGTGAAGGAAGCGATGCCGCGCGGCCGGGTCAAGAAGGGCGATGTGCACAAGGCCATCGTCGTGCGCGTGTCGAAGGACATCAAGCGCCGCGACGGCTCCACCATCCGCTTCGATTCCAACGCCGCCGTGCTGATCAACAAGCAAGGCGAGCCGATCGGAACGCGCATCTTCGGTCCGGTTCCGCGCGAATTGCGCGCCAAGAACCAGATGAAGATCATTTCGCTGGCGCCTGAAGTATTATGAGCCAGAAGCGTTATGAGATTGGGGTGCTCTGATGGCCGCTAAAATCCGCAAGAACGACACGGTGATCGTGCTCGCCGGCAAGGACAAGGGACGCACCGGCAAGGTGCTCGTCGTCATGCCGAAGGAAGAGCGCGTGTTGGTGGAAGGCGTGAACATGGCCAAGCGCCACACCAAGCCTGACGTCGCCAACCCAAAGGGCGGCGTGATCGCCAAGGAAGCTTCGCTGCACCTTTCCAACGTTGCACTGCGCGATCCCAAGACCGGCAAGGCGACGCGGGTCGGGTTCAAGTTCGTGGGCGAAGGCGATGCACGCCGGAAAGTGCGCTTCGCCAAGGGTTCTGGAGTAGAGATCGATGTCTGAAGCTCCGCAAAAGCCAAAGGCGCAAAAGACGCCGCGCCCCGAGAAGAAGTCGGCCAAGGAAGCCGCACCGGCGCGTCCGCGCGCGCCGAAGGGCGATTACGAGCCGCGCATGAAGGTGCGCTATCGCGAGCAGATCAAGAAAAGCCTGCGCGAGCAATTCGGCTACACCAACGAAATGCAGATCCCGCGGCTTCAGAAAATCGTGATCAACATGGGCGTTGGCGAAGCCACCGCCGATTTCAAGAAGCTCAAATCGGCGATGGAAGCGATGACGGCGATCGCCGGGCAAAAGCCGGTGGCGACCAAGGCGCGCAAATCCATCGCCGCGTTCAAATTGCGCGAAGGCATGCTGATCGGCTGCAAAGTCACATTGCGCAAGGATCAGATGTACGAGTTTCTTGACCGGCTGGTGACCATCGCCTTGCCGCGGGTGAAGGATTTCCGCGGCCTCAACGGCAAGAGCTTCGACGGCAACGGCAATTACGCCATGGGCGTCAAGGAACATCTGGTGTTCCCTGAAATCGACTACGACCAGATCGATCAAGTATGGGGGCTCGACATTGTCGTGTGCACGAGCGCGCGCAGCAATGACGAAGCCAAGGCGCTGTTGAAGGAATTTGATTTCCCGTTCCGGAACTGATCGCCGTTTCAGCGATCCACCCCTGAACGCATCGGGAGAAAATAGAGAGCATGGCTAAAAAGAGTTCCATTGAACGCAATAGCAAGCGCGAGCGCCTGGTGAAGCAATTCGCCGCGCGCCGCGCCAAATTGCGCGCCGCCGCATTAAACGAGGGTCTGCCGCTTGAGCAGCGTTTCGCCGCCCGTCTCAAACTGGCGCAGCTGCCGCGCAATGCTTCGCCGACGCGGGTGCGCACGCGCTGCCTGCTCTCGGGGCGCCCGCGCGCCGTTTATCGCAAACTGAAATTGTCGCGGATCGCGCTGCGGGACCTGGCCTCGAAAGGCCAGATTCCGGGCATGGTCAAGTCGAGCTGGTGAGAGGACCCACATGAACCTCAACGATCCCGTCGGCGATTTGATCACCCGGATCCGCAACGCCCAGCTGCGCGGCCGGTCCAAGCTGACCTCGCCGGCATCGACGCTGCGCGTGCGCGTTCTCAATGTGCTCAAGGAAGAAGGCTATATTCGCGATTTCCGTGAGATCGAGAATTCCGGCCACAAGGAACTCGAAGTCGAACTGAAATATTTCGAAGGCGCGCCGGTGATCCAGGAGATCCAGCGCGTGTCGAAGCCTGGCCGGCGCGTCTATTCGGCGATCAAGGATTTACGCCTGATCCGCAACGGTCTCGGCATTTCCATCCTGTCGACGCCGAAGGGCGTGATGAGCGATTCGGCGGCCCGCAACGCCAATGTCGGCGGCGAAATCCTCTGCGAGGTTTATTGATGTCCCGCCTCGGCAAGAAACCCATACCAGCTCCCGTCGGCGTCACCGTTACGGTGAAGGGCCAGGAGGTGAACGTGAAGGGGCCCAAGGGCGCGCTTTCATTCCGCGCGCACGACGATGTGGAGGTAAGCTTCGCGGACGGCGCCATCGCCGTAAAACCGAGGCATGAAACCAATCGCGCGCGCGCTCTGTGGGGCACAACGCGCGCCGTGCTCGCCAACAACGTCAAGGGCGTCACGCAAGGCTTCGAGAAAAGCCTGGAAATGACCGGCGTCGGCTATCGCGCGGCGATGCAAGGCAAGAATTTGCAGATGCAATTGGGCTACAGCCACGAAATCGTTTACTCGCCTCCCGAAGGCGTCACGCTGGCGACGCCGAAGCCGACTGAAATCAAGGTGACCGGCATCGATCCCCAGCAAGTGGGCCAAGCCGCCGCCGAAATCCGCTCCTACCGTCCGCCCGAACCTTACAAGGGCAAGGGCGTGCGCTATGCCGGCGAATTCATCCGCCGCAAGGAAGGCAAGAAGAAATAGCCATGCCGCGCAAACTCGATCCCATCGCCCGCAGGGCCCAACGCAACCGTTCTCGCTTGAAGAAGCACACCGGCGAAGGCCGTCTGCGGCTGTCAGTGTTCCGTTCGTCGAAGAACATTTCGGCGCAACTGATCGACGATGCCAAGGGCGTAACCGTCGCCGCCGCATCGACACTGGACGAAACCTTCAAGACAGAGCGGCAAGAAGGGCTCGGCCAAAGAAGGCGCCGCCGAGATCGGCAAGCTGATCGCGCAGCGGGCGCTGGCCAAGGGCCAAAAGCGCGTCGTGTTCGATCGCGGCCGTTACATTTTTCATGGCCGGGTAAAGGCCCTGGCCGACGCCGCCCGCGAAAGCGGATTGGATTTCTGAGGAACTATGAGATGACCGATGACGTTCCAGTCGCACCAGGCGGCGATGCAGCACCAGAACAACCGCGCCGCGCGCGCGGCGGCGCGGTCCGCGCCGCGGCGGCGCCGGCGGCGGCGGCGGCGATCGCGGTCGGCGCGGCGGCCGCGAAGACGCAAAAGGAAGAGCGCGCCGAAGGCGAGTTGGTTGATAAGCTGGTCGCCATCAACCGCGTCGCCAAGGTGGTGAAGGGCGGCAAGAATTTCGCTTTCGCGGCGCTGGTGGTGGTCGGCGACAAAAAGGGCCGCGCCGGTTTTGGCCACGGCAAGGCGCGCGAAGTGCCCGAGGCGATCCGCAAAGCCACCGAGGAAGCCAAGAAATCCCTGATCCGCGTGCCGCTGCGCGAAGGCCGCACGCTGCACCATGACGGCCACGGCCATTGGGGCGCGGGTCACGTCATGTTGCGCGCGGCGCCTCCAGGCAACGGGCATCATCGCCGGCGGGCCGATGCGCGCCGTGCTTGAAGTGCTCGGCGTCTCCGATGTCGTCGCCAAATCGAAGGGTTCGTCGAACCCGTACAACATGGTGCGCGCCACGTTCGATGCGCTGAAGCTGCAAAGCTCGCCGCGCAATGTGGCGAACCGGCGCGGCTTGAAAGTCGCCGACCTGGTGGGCCGCCGCAATGACGGCGCTAGCCTCGGCGAAGTTCCGGCGGAGGGTTGATCCATGGCTGTGGCAAGAAAAAATCCGGGCCGAGAATCAAGCTGCGCCGTATCGGCAGCCCGATCCGCCGCGAAAGCTCGCAACGAGTGACGTTGCTCGGTCTGGGGCTGAAGCGCGCCCATCAAGTGGTCGAGCTTGAGGACACGCCGTCCGTGCAAGGGATGATCCGCAAGGTTCATCATCTGGTTGAAGTGGTTAAGTGAGCAAAGCGATGAAACTGAACGAACTGGCCGATAATCCCGGCTCGACCAAGAAGCTGATGCGCGTTGGGCGCGGCGTCGGCTCTGGCAAGGGCAAGACCGGCGGACGCGGCGTCAAGGGGCAAAAATCCCGGCGCGGGGTCTCCATCAATGGCTTCGAAGGCGGCCAGATGCCGCTGCACATGCGCATGCCGAAGCGCGGCTTCACCCCGCCGGCCCAGGCCCGGCTCACCTGGATCAATTTGAACACGTTGCAAAAAGCCATTGATAACAAGCGTATCGACCCGAAGGCTGAGATTACCGAGGATAGCCTGGTTGCGGCCGGCGTGTTGCGGCGGAAAAAAGACGGTGTGCGCCTTCTTGCGCGAGGCGAGTTGAAGTCCAAAGTGAGCGTCACGGTCACTGGCGCCTCAGCGGCCGCAATCGCTGCAGTTGAGAAGGCGGGCGGCGCGGTTAAATTGCTGAAGCCGCCGGTCGCGGAAGCTGCGGCGGTAGCGTAATTGGCCCCGATGGCGGGGGTGTGAGCGGCGCGGCGTCTCCGATCGAGGCGGACATTCAATTCGGAGCACTTACACTTCATGGCTTCAGCCGCAGAACAACTTGCCGCCAACATCAATTTCGCCGCGTTCGCGAAGGCGACCGATCTGCAAAAGCGGATTTGGTTCACCTTGGTCGCGCTTGTGGTTTACCGGGTGGGAACCTTCATCCCGATCCCTGGCGTCGATCCCGCCGCCTTCGCGCAGGCGTTTCAGACCCAGGCCGGCGGCATCCTCGGCATGTTCAACGCTTTCTCCGGCGGCGCGGTCGAGCGCATGGCGGTGTTTGCGCTCAATGTGATGCCGTACATCTCGGCGTCGATCATCGTGCAATTGATGGCGACCACCATTCCTTCCTTGGAGCGGCTCAAGAAGGAAGGCGAAGTTGGGCGCAAACAGCTCAACCAATACACGCGCTACCTCACCTTGGTGTTGGCGATTTTCCAGTCCTACGGCATCGCCATCGGCCTGCAATCGAGCGCGGGCGTGGTCACCGATCCGGGTTTGTTTTTCCTGGCTTCGACGGTGATCACGCTGACGGGCGGCACCATGTTCCTGATGTGGCTGGGCGAGCAAGTCACCGCGCGCGGCGTCGGCAACGGCATTTCCTTGATCATTTTCGCCGGCATTGTCGCGGGCCTGCCGCGTGATGGTGTCGCAGACGCTTTCGCTCGCTTACACCGGCGACGTCAACGGTTTCGCCATTCTGGCCATCGCCTTGGTGATGTTGGCGTGCATCGTGTTCATCGTTTTCATCGAGCGTTCGCAGCGGCGCCTGGTGGTGCAATATCCCAAGCGCCAGCAGGGCAACCGCATGTTCATGGGCGAAAGCTCGTTCCTGCCCTTGAAAATCAACACGGCGGGCGTCATTCCGCCGATCTTCGCCTCTTCGCTGCTGATGCTGCCAACCACGATTATCGGCTTTGCCGGCATGAGCGCCACCGCGCCGGAATGGCTGAACACGCTGCAAGGCATTTATCGGCTACGGAAAACCAGGGCACATCATGCTCTACGGGCTCGGCATTGTGTTCTTTTGCTTCTTCTACACTTCGATCGTGTTCAACCCGGAAGAAACCGCCGACAATCTGCGCAAGTATGGCGGCTTCCTGCCGGGCATTCGTCCGGGGAAGAAAACCGCGGAATATCTCGATTTCGTGTTGACGCGGCTCACCGTGATCGGGGCCGCTTACATCACCGTCGTGTGCCTGTTGCCCGAGATACTAACCTCCTATGCCGGGGTTCCGTTTTATCTTGGCGGCACTTCGGTGCTGATCGTGATTTCGGTGACGCTCGATACCGTGGCGCAAATCCAATCGCACCTGGTGGCGCACCAATATGAAGGCCTGATCAAGCGCTCGAAGTTGCGCGGCGGCGGCGCCGGGCCGGTGCGCAAGTGAACCTGGTCCTGTTCGGACCGCCCGCGGCCGGAAAGGGAACGCAAGCCAAACGCCTCACTGCCGAGCGCGGCTATGTGCAGCTCTCCACCGGCGACATGCTGCGCGCGGCGCGCGCCTACGGCTCGGAACTGGGCCAGCGCGTGGCCGCGATCATGGATGCCGGCTCGCTGGTCTCCGACGCGATCGTTATCGAACTGATCGAGGACGCGCTCGCCGCCAACAAAGCCGCGCCGGGCTTCATCTTCGACGGCTTTCCCCGCACCATTCCCCAGGCTGAGGCGCTCGACGCGCTGCTGGCGCGGCTGGGCAAGAAAATCGACCTAGTCGTGAGCCTCGAAGTGGATTCCGCCAAGCTTATGGAGCGCATCGCCAAGCGCTTTGCCCAGGAGGGCCGCGCCGACGACAACCCGGAAGCCTACAAGGTACGGCTGGACGCCTACCTCACCCAAACCGCCCCGCTGCTGGCTTATTACCAGGCGCAGGGCAAAGTGCGGGGCGTAGACGGCATGGCGGATGTCGAGGGGGTGGCGCGGGCGATTGGGGCCGTCCTCGGCGGCTGAGGCAAACGGGGCGCCCCCCGTTCAAGCCAATAGGTCGCGCCTAAAGCGAAATCGCCCCGTTGACGCGGCATTTTGCCCCGCTATAAACGCCCCTTCGCGAACACCCATCCCGCGATGTCCCCGGGCCAAACAGGCCCGGCGGCGTCGTGTCTCTTGCGTTTTGGAGCCCCAATGGCACGTATAGCCGGCGTCAACATCCCGACCCAAAAGCGCGTTGTTGTCGCGCTGCAATATATCCACGGCATCGGCAAACTGCACGCCAAGGAAATTTGCGCGAAGGCTTCCATCGCCGACAATCGCCGCGTCAGCGAACTGACCGATTCCGAAACTCTGCAAATTCGCGAAGCGATCGACCGCGATTATACGGTTGAAGGCGATCTGCGCCGCGAAACCGCGACCAATATCAAACGGCTGATGGACCTTGGCTGCTATCGCGGCCTGCGCCACCGCAAGGGGCTCCCCGTTCGCGGCCAGCGCACCCATACCAATGCGCGCACGCGCAAAGGCCCATCGAAGCCGATCGCCGGCAAAAAACAAGCCACCAAGAAATAAGGAAAAGCCGCGATGGCCAAAGAATCCACACGCGTTAAAAAGCGCGAGCGCAAGAATATCGTGACCGGCGTCGTGCATGTCGCGGCCTCGTTCAACAACACCATGATCACCATCACCGACGCGCAAGGCAACGCCATCGCCTGGTCGTCGGCAGGGACGATGGGCTTCAAGGGATCGCGCAAATCGACGCCCTATGCGGCGCAGGTTGCGGCCGAAGACGCTGGCCGCAAGGCGATGGAACACGGGATGCGCACGGTTGAAGTGAACGTGTCAGGTCCAGGTTCGGGCCGCGAAAGCGCGTTGCGCGCGCTGCAAGCGGTGGGCTTCACCGTCACCTCAATCCGCGACGTTACGCCGATACCACACAATGGTTGCAGGCCGCCGAAGCGCCGGAGAGTTTAGTCCCCGCCTCCGGGGAGCGCCGCTGCGAGCCTGAGGGGGTCGCGCGCGCGCCCAAGTTTCATTACCCCTCTTGATTTCCCCATCGGGGACAAAGATTGGCGAATTACGCATGAGCATGACGTCGATTGAAAAGAATTGGTTGGAACTCATTCGGCCGAAAAAGCCGATTGTCGAGCACGGGTTCGATCCCGCGCGCCGCGCCACCATGATCGCCGAACCGCTGGAACGCGGCTTTGGCCTGACGCTTGGCAATTCGCTGCGCCGCATTTTGCTGTCGTCGCTGCAAGGCGCGGCGATCACTTCGGTGCAAATCGACGGCGTGGTGCACGAGTTCTCGTCGATCCCCGGCGTACGTGAAGATGTCACCGACATGGTGCTCAATTTGAAGCAGGTCGCGATCCGCATGCGCGGGGAAGGCCCCAAGCGAGTGATGTTGAAGGCCGAAGGCCCTGGCGAAGTGAAGGCCTCGGCCATCCAAACGGTTTCCGATATGGAAATTCTCAATCCCAATCACGTGATCTGCACGCTCGATGAAGGCGCCTCGCTGCGCATGGAACTCACCATCAATAACGGCAAGGGCTATGTCCCGGCGGAAAAGAACCGTCCCGACGACGCGCCGATTGGGCTGATCGCGATCGATGCGATTTACTCGCCGGTGCGCCGCGTCGCCTACCGCGTTGACAACACACGCGAAGGCCAGGTGCTTGATTACGACAAGCTGGTGATCGAAGTGGAAACCAACGGCGCCATCCGTCCCGAAGATGCGATCGCTTATGCGGCGCGGATTCTGCAGGATCAATTGCAGGTGTTCATCACCTTCGAGGAACCCAAGCAGCACAAGGAAGGCAGCGACAAGCCAGACCTGCCGTTCAACCCGGCGCTGCTCAAAAAGGTCGATGAACTTGAACTCTCGGTGCGCTCGGCCAATTGCTTGAAGAACGATAACATCGTCTATATCGGCGATCTGATCCAGAAATCGGAAGGCGAGATGTTGCGCACGCCGAACTTTGGGCGCAAATCGCTGAACGAGATCAAGGAAGTGCTGGCCGCCATGGGCTTGCATTTGGGCATGGCGGTCGAGAACTGGCCGCCGGAAAACATCGAAGACTTGGCAAAGAAGTACGAAGATCAAATTTAAGGGAGTAGGGAATAGGGAATAGGGAATGGCGGGCGATAGCGCTCACGATCCTACTCACTACTCCCCACTCCCTATTCCCTGGGGAAAGTCATGCGCCACGGCGTCGGAACAAAGAAGCTCAATCGTACGGCCAGCCACCGTCTGGCCATGTTCGCCAATATGGCGGCGGCGCTGGTCAAGCACGAACAGATCGTCACCACTTTGCCGAAGGCTAAGGCGCTGCGTCCGGTGGTCGAGCGCTTGGTGACCTTGGCCAAGAAGGGCGATCTGGGCTCGCGCCGCTTGGTGCTCTCGCGCATGCGCGACGAGACCCAAACCAAGAAGCTGTTCGATACGCTGGCCCCGCGCATGAAGGGCCGCGCCGGCGGCTATACCCGCGTGCTCAAGGCCGGCTTCCGCTATGGCGACAACGCCCCGCTGGCGGTGATCGAGTTCGTCGATCGCGACGAAGACGCCAAGGGCAAGGACAGCGGCCCGCGCCCCGAAGCCATGTACACAGACGAAGGCTGAGGCTTCCTTCGGCGCTGCAGGCGCCATGTTTCCGCCAAGACGCTGGGCCAAAGGCTAGGCATGGTCTTGGACGGGGCTGGCCAATGAAAATATCCAGAACAACGCTGCTGAAAGCCGCTCCCTTCGCGGCCTTGATCGTGGGCTTTGCCGGCGGCGCGCTGGCGGTGGCGCCCTTGACGCGGCAAGCGCCCACGCAGGCCGCGCAAATTCAAGCGCCTGAGCAGGCCCAGGACCCCTATCTGCAATTGGTGCAAGGCCAGCCGCTGGCGCGCGCCGTGCCCAATAGCCGGGGCGAGGCGCAGCTTTCGTTTGCGCCGGTGGCGGCCCGAGCGGGGCCGGCCGTGGTCAACGTGTACGCCCAGCGCGTGGTGCGGGGCGGCATGTCGCGCGACCCGTTTTTCCGCCGCTTCGGCGGGCCGCGGGTTGAGCAATCCTTGGGCTCGGGCGTCATCGTCCGCGCGGACGGCATTATCGTCACCAACAATCACGTCATCGAGGGCGCGCAGGCGCTGAAAGTGGTGCTGGCCGATCGCCGCGAGTTCGACGCCGAACTGATGCTGGCCGATCCGCGCGTGGACCTCGCCGTGCTGCGCATCCGCGCTGGCCAAGAGCGTCTGCCGGCGCTGGCTTTCGCGGATACGCACGATTTGCAGGTGGGCGACATGGTGCTTGCGATCGGCAACCCGTTCGGCCTGCAGCAGACGGTGACCAGCGGCATCATATCGGCGCTGGCGCGCACGGAAGTGGGTGTCTCGGACTATGCCTTCTTCATCCAGACAGACGCTGCGATCAACCGCGGCAATTCCGGAGGCGGGCTGGTGGACATGTCCGGCGCACTGGTCGGCATTAACAGCGCGATTTTTTCCGAAGGCGGCGGCTCCAACGGCATCGGCTTCGCCATCCCTTCGGAAATGGTGCGCCGGGTTGTCGAGAGCGCGGTTTCCGGTGGGCGCACCGTGGTGCGGCCATGGCTCGGCGCACGGCTGCAGAATGTCACCCAGGAACTGGCGCGCTCCATGGGCCTGCCGCGCCCAGAAGGCGTGCTGGTGACGGAACTTTACCCGCGCTCGGCCGGCGAACGGGCCGGCTTGCGCAACGGCGATATCATCCTTTCCGTGGCTGGCACGGAAGTTCGCGACGAGGGCGGCGTGCGCTACCAGTTCGCCACCCAGCGCCCCGGAGCGCGCGTGACGCTATCGGTGCTGCGCGGCGGCCGCCAAACGACGCTGACTGCCGCGGCGGAGGCCCCACCAGGCGGCGCTCCCGAAGCGCGCGAACTCACCGGTCGCCACCCGCTCTCGGGCGCGACCGTCGTAACGCTCACACCGGCCACCGCGGAAAATGCTGGCCTCGATCCGTTCGCGGACGGTGTTTACATCCAGGCGCTGGATCGGCGCGGCATCGCCGCGCGCCAGGGCTTTCGCCCGGGTGACATCATCGACGCGATCAACGGTCAGCCCGTGCGCGACGCGGCCCAACTCGACCGCGTGCTCACCCAGAACCGCACCTGGGTGCTCGGCGTAGAACGCGGCGGCCAACGCACGGAAGTGCGGTTCGGGATGTGAATTCGGCTTTCAGCTGAAATCATCCCGGACGGCGATAGCCGATCGATGCAGAACTGGGCTGAGGACTTCTGCTACGCTCAGTCGATGTCTGATTTGTTCTCCGCCGCCGGTCTGGACCAGGGCGCGCCAGCGCCGCTGGCGGAGCGGCTGCGGCCGAGGAAGCTGGGCGAGGTCGTTGGCCAGGATCATTTGCTTAAGCCCGATGGCCCGATCGGGCGCATGGTGGGGCAGAAGCGGCTTTCCTCGATGGTGCTGTGGGGGCCGCCGGGGGTTGGCAAGACCACGATTGCGCGTTTGCTGGCGGAAGAGACTGGGCTTGAATTTCAGCAGATCAGCGCCGTGTTCTCAGGCGTGGCTGACCTCAAGAAGGCGTTCGAGACCGCCAAGGGCCGGCGCGCGTCGGGCAAGGGCACGCTGCTGTTCGTGGATGAAATCCACCGCTTCAATCGCGCCCAGCAGGACGGCTTCTTGCCCTATGTGGAGCAGGGCGTGGTGACGCTCGTCGGCGCCACGACGGAGAATCCAAGCTTTGAGATCAACGCGGCGCTGCTCTCGCGCGCGCAAGTGTTTGTGCTGAAGCGCTTGGACGATGCGGCCTTGGAACTCTTGCTCCAGCGCGCCGAGGCTCTGTTGCAACGCAAATTGCCGCTCGCCGAAACAGCGCGCGTCGCGCTCTGCGCTCTCGCCGATGGCGACGGACGCTATCTGTTGACGCTCTCTGAAGAATTGTTCACCCTCCTCCCGCAGGCGCCGCTCGATGCGAAGGCGCTAGGCGAACTCCTGCAGAAACGCGCGCCGGCTTACGACAAGGACCGCGAGGAGCATTACAATCTCATCTCGGCGCTGCACAAAAGCATACGCGGCTCCGATCCCGACGCTGCGCTCTATTGGCTTGCGCGCATGGTGGCGGGAGGAGAAGACCTGCTGTTCATCGCCCGTCGGCTGGTGCGCGCGGCGGCGGAGGATGTGGGGCTTGCTGATCCGACAGCGCTCCTGATCGCCAACGCCGCCAAGGACGCAGTGCATTTTATCGGACCGCCGGAAGCGGAATTGCATCTGGCGCAAGCGGTGCTGCATCTCGCCACCGCGCCCAAATCCAACGCGGCGTACTTGGCGTGGAATCAAGCCAAGATGGCGGCCGCGGAGACCGGAACTCTCGGCCCGCCCCTGCACATCCGCAACGCGCCGACCAAGCTGATGCAGGAACTCGGCTATGGCTCTGGCTATCAATACGACCATGATGCCGAAGGCGGCTTTTCCGGGCAGAATTATTTTCCCGATGAGATGAAGCGGCGCGCAATTCTACGCGCCCGAGGGCAGGGGACGCGAAGGCGCAATTCTGGAGCGTCTGCAACAATGGGCGAAGCTACGAAGCGAGAAATCAAGTGACTAAGCGACGCCGGAGCGAGCGCCCCTCCCCCCAACGGGGGGAGGGTAGGGAGGGGGGGCGTGCAGAAGGAAACGCATCGGCGCCACCTGCTGTTCCTCCTGCACGCCCCCTCCCCCTGCCCCCGCCCCCAGGGGCGGGGGGTGCTCTCCCTGATGTTAGCGAGATCGCCTGATGTCGCGCACCGTGCTCACCGCCGAGCGCACCCTTCCCTACGCGCCCGGCGATCTTTGCCGCATGGTCGGCGACGTGCGTGCCTATCCCCACTTCATACCCTATCTGCAGAATTTGCGCGTGCTCAAGGAAGACAAACGCGAAGAGGGCGGTTGGGAGGGCATTGCCGAGGCGATCGTCGGTTGGAAAGCCATCCGCGAACGCTTTACGACTTAAGTGCGCTGCGAGCCGGCCAAGGGCGAGGTGGATGTATCGCTGGTCAGCGGACCGTTTCACACGCTCGACAATCGCTGGCGCTTTGAAGCGCACGAGCAGGGCGCACGCGTGCGCTTTTGGATCTCCTACCAGTTTAAGAACCCGGTGCTAAACGCGGTGGCCAGCGCCAACAAAAACCGCGTCGCCGCGCGGATAATGGCGGCGTTTGAAAATGAAGCGCGGCGTAGATTGGGCGCGAGCCAACCCTCGCCCCCCGAGAGGGGGGAGAGGGCAGGGTGAGGGGGCGCCGCTGGTCTTCAGAACTCGCGGCAGCGACACCACACATCACTTTCCCGCAGCGCTCCGCCCTCACCCTGCCCTCTCCCTCCCGATGGAGGGAGAGGGTGGCGGGGACGCGATACCCACGGCCAAAGTCAACGCGCGTCGCACACTCGCTTCCCGCACTTCATCGCGACCGAGATCGCCGAAGCGCAGCTCCTCGTGCAAGCGCGCTTCGCCGCGGCGCGCTGCGGCAATGTGCACCAAGCCCACCGGTTTCGCGTCCGTCCCCCCGCCCGGCCCGGCAACGCCAGTAACCGCAACCGCGACATCCGCGTGCGAATGCGCCAGCGCGCCTTCCGCCATCGCCTGCGCCACCTCCGCGCTGACCGCGCCATGCGCCGCGATCAGTGTTGCCGGCACGCCCAGCATTTCGCTCTTGGCCTCGTTCGAATAGGTCACGAACCCGCGCTCGAACACGTCCGACGATCCAGGGATCGCAGTGAGCATTGCGGCGATCAGCCCTCCAGTGCAGCTCTCGGCGGTTGCGATTCGCAGCCCTTGCGCGCGGTACTGTGCCAGTAGCGTTGCGGCTTGTTCAGTAATGTCGGCGGCAAACATGTTGGCGCTGAGATAAGGACGAGGGAGGGCGAATGTCCATTCCCAGAGCGCGTAAAACTCGGTACCGCCGGCTTCCAGCCGGCAGGGAAAAGCCGGCTGGAAGCCGGCGGTACACAAGGAGACCCTTTGCAAGCCATAGCGCGCCGACTTGCAGCGCCGGTTTTCGCGCTGACGCTGCTGTGCAGCGCCGGGCTGATCTTCGTGCTGCAACCCTTGTTCGGGCGGATGGTGACCCCGCTCCTGGGCGGCTCGCCAGCGGTGTGGAACGTTTCGATGGCGTTTTTCCAGGCCGCGTTGCTGCTTGGCTATCTCTATGCGCACCTGCTCGCACGGCTGAAGGATTTGCGGCTGCAGGCGCTCGTTCACGCGCGGAATTCTGCTCGCGGCGTGGCTGGTTTTGCCGGTGGAGGTAAGCCAAGCCTTCGGCCCGCCAAATTCCGAACAACCCGCGCTGTGGCTGATCGGCGTGCTTACGCTTTCTGTCGGCGCGCCGTTTGCCGCCGCGAGCGCAACGGCGCCGTTGCTGCAGGCCTGGTACGCGCGCACCGGCCGCGCTGACGCGCACGATCCCTATTATCTCTACGCCGCATCCAATTTGGGCAGCTTCATCGGGCTCTTGGCGTACCCAGCTCTAGTGGAGCCGATGTTCGGCACGCAGGCGCAGAGCCTGTTTTGGTCCGCGGGCTATGTGGCGGTAGGCGTGCTCATAGCGTTGGCGGCGGCGGTCGCCATTGGCGCTCACGGTGAGGCGCCGGCGCCGCCCGCCGCCAGGAGCGCGGCGCCGAACTGGAGCACGCGTCTCTATTGGTTGGCCGCGGCCGCCGTGCCCTCCGCGCTGTCGCTGGGCGTGACCCAGCACATCGCCACCGATGTTGGCTCGGCGCCAATGTTATGGGTGGTTCCGTTGGCGCTCTACCTGCTGACGTTCGTGATCGCGTTCGCGCGCGGGGCGGAGAGACTAACGGGCGCGATCTTGCTCCTGCACCCGGTCGCTTTGGTGGTGCTGTTGGTTTCGTACGAGGCATCGAGCAATTGGCTGGGATCGGTTGGCGGCATTTTGGCTGGGTTCTTCTTGAGCGCTTTGGTGTGTCATCAAGCGCTCGCCCAAGGCGCCCCGCCGCGGATCGGCTGACCGAATTCTTCTTGTTTGTCTCTCTCGGCGGCGTGTTTGGGGGAGCATTCGCGGCGCTGGCGGCGCCGGTGATTTTCAACAATGTTTACGAATACCCGCTGGCGCTCGCCGCGACCTGCCTTTTCCGTCCTCGCGGCGCCAGCGATATGCCGCGCCTCAGCGACGCGGCGCTTGCGGGCGCGGCGGCGATGTTGGCAACCGCGCTGATTTCTATGTGGCGCGCGCCGCTCGATACGATTGTCATAACCGGCGCACTGGGCGCCGCCGCCGCCATAATCGCGGCAGCGTGGAACTTTGCATTGCGCCCGCCGCCCATGCGCTATGCCTTCCTCGCCATCGCCGTGCTCCACGTTCTGCTCGCATTGTGGATGGTCTATGCGCTGGCCTCAGGCGGCGACGCGGTTTTCACGCACAGCGTGGAAGCGGGTAGGGCGCAGCTGACGACGCGTCAGCCCTGGGCGGCGCTGATCATGTCCAGTTCGTTCTTGCTGCTGTGTTTTGCCGTGCACGCCACCATCCAACGACGCCGCAACGATGAGAACCTGGCCAATGAGCGCATAGGCGATTTCGCCATCGGCGCGGCGATGCCGTCCCTGGTTCTGCTAATCATGTTGGTGATAGCCGGCGCCGATCTCGATGCGCCGGTGATTGTCATCGCCGCCATTTGCGTCTGCGGGTTGGGAATTTTGCTCAATCGCGGGCGTCCGTTGGCGTTGGCCGCTTTAGTGCTTGCCGCGTTCACCGCGATCTTCGCCAATGACGGGCGCGATGGGCGGGTTATCACCCAAGAGCGGAGTTTCTTTGGGGTATTGCGCACGCGCGTGCTGCGTGAAGACGGGGAGGGAGCGCCGCTGCGGGTGCTCATGCACGGCACCACCATCCACGGCGCGCAGCTCGTCGGGCCAATCCTCAGCCGCCAGCCGCTGACCTATTATCACCCCCGCACCGCGCTGGGCGAAGCCATACTTGCCGGCCTGAGCCTGAACGAGCGCTCAAACGTTGCGTTGATCGGGCTTGGCGCCGGCGCCACCGCTTGCTTGACGCAGAGCTTCGATACCCTAACCATTTTCGAGATCGACCCCGCAATGGTGCGGCTTTCCGCGGGCCCCGGCGGCGATTTTACTTATGTGGAGCAATGCCAGCCCGGGGCGCGCATCGAATTGGGCGATGCACGTTTACAGATCGCCGAGGAACCGGCGGGCGCGTTCGATGTCATCGTCGTCGACGCCTTTTCCTCTGACGCCATCCCCGCGCATCTCCTGACGCGCGAGGCTATCGGGCTTTATCTTTCCAAGCTCAGCGAAAACGGCATCGTCGTGTTGCATCTGTCCAACCGCAATTTGGCGCTGGTCTCCGAGGCGGCGCGCGTTGCGCGTGATTTGCAAGCGCCGACCCTGTTTCGCGTCAGCGCACGCTTCGACACGCCTTACGTTTCATATTATGGCGGCCTGGGGGCCAGCGTCATGATCGTGGGCAAACAGGCGGAGGTGTTGGCGCGCCTGGCGCTGCCGAGCCAAGAATGGATCGTGTTCGAAGCGCCGCCTGGGCCGGCTTGGAGCGACGATTACATCAATCTGCCGCGCGCGCTCTGGGAAAGCCTCTCGGGCGCGGAGGAATGCCGCGTTTACCCCTATGTCGAGCGTTGCAAGAATTAGACAGCCCGGTCCAGCGTGGCGATGGCTTGCGCGGCGAGGCCCTCCTCGCGGCCGAGAAAGCCGAGCCGCTCCGTCGTGGTCGCCTTCACGCTGACGCGCGACAATGGAAGCTCCAGCACCGCGGCGGTGCGCGCGCGCATGGCTTCGCGGTGGGGGCCTATCTTGGGTCGCTCGCAGACAATCGTCACATCAACGTGAACGATGCGCGCGCCCGCCTGCTGGGCAAGCTGTCTGGCGTGACGCAAGAAACGCTCCGAGTCCGCGCCTTTCCATTGTGGGTCGTCGGGCGGAAAATGGACACCAATATCGCCTTCGCCCAGCGCGCCGAGGATGGCGTCAACTAGGGCGTGCCAGCCAGCGTCAGCGTCGGAATGGCCGGTCAGGCCCTTGTCATGGGGGATACGCACGCCGCACAGCGTCACGTGATCGCCCGGGCCAAATCGGTGCGCGTCGAAGCCCGAACCAACCGAATGGTTCCGCTCACCAGTCAGAATGCGCTCCAGCACCGCGAAATCCTCGGGATACGTAAGCTTCATCAAGCGGGGATCGCCAGCAATGAGCACGCTTCCATATCCCCCGAGCTGAGCAATGGCGATGTCGTCGTCGTAGACGCCATCAACTGGCGCGGCGGCGTAGGCCGAGCGAATGGCGGAGAGCCGAAAAGCCTGGGGCGTCTGCACCCGCACAAGGCCGTCGCGCTTCACGGCTTCGCCAGCTAACTGACCCTCGCCGACGCGGCGCAGAGCATCGGTAATCGGCAGGGCAGGTGCGGCTGCCGCGGCGCCAGCCTCGACGACGCTAACCAGTTCGCGCACCAGCGCAGGCGTCAGTCCCGGCCGGGCGGCGTCGTGGATCAGCACTATGTCGGCCTCGCCCAGCGCCGCCAAACCGGCCCGGACCGATGCGGTGCGGCTCGCGCCTCCGATCACGATCCGCGCATCCGGACCGACGGTGGCCCGGCACAAAGCTTCGTGTTGCGGGGCGATGACGATCAAGGTTTGGTCCACCCCGGCCTGGGCGAAGGCGTCAACCGACCAAGCCAAAACCGGCTTGCCGCCGAGTTGACGATATTGCTTCGGCAGCCCGCCCCCAGCGCGCTCGCCACCGCCAGCAGCTACTATGAGGGCAGTGATGATCATTTATTGAGCAATCCGGCCTGAATAAACAGCGAAGCGGCGCACGGCCCATGGCGCCTAGTTTTTAGGCGCCTTAGGCTTCACCCAGAAAGGCGACACGCCATTGGCTGGTTTGAACGAAATCAAGGCAAAAGTCTCCCCGGGGGCCGAACAATGGCTTGAGGCGCTGCCGGCGCCGGTGCTGGGCGTAGACGCGGGCGAGCGCATTCGCTTCGTCAATGCCGCCGCCGCCGAATTGCTGGCGGGTGTGGGGCGCGGCCTGCTTGGCAAGCGTTTGAGCGAGATTTTTGGCCACGATGGCCAGCTCATAGAATTGGTGCGCCGGGCGTTGGACGGCGCTGAAGTCGCGGAGACAGATGTGGCGCTGGCTGGCCCGGGCTTCACGCTCGGGCGCGCCACCGTTGCGGCCGGGCCGGTCGGCGAAGATGGATATGTGGCCTTGGTGCTCACACGTCTTGCACGACCTCGTACGCCGGTCGCCGGCATGAATTCGGCCGCACGCACGTTGGCCCACGAGGTGCGCAATCCATTGGCCGGTATCCGCGCCGCGGCGCAGCTTATCGCGCGCAGCGAGGATCGCGACGCTGCGACCTTGGCCAATCTGATTTGCGACGAGGCCGACCGCATCCACCGTCTCACTCACCGCATCGATCCATTCGGCGCCTTCGAGCCACCGCGCTTCCAATCCGTCAACATCCATGAGGCGCTGGACCGGGTGCGCAATCTGGTTTCCGCCAGCGCGCCGCACTTGTCGATCCGCGAACGTTACGATCCCAGCTTGCCGCCGGTGCGCGGTGACCTCGACCAATTGATCCAAGCCCTGCTCAATATCGCCAAGAACGCCGCCGAGGCGGTGGCGCGCCAGAGCGACGGCGAAGTGCTAATCCTCACCGCCTATCGCCCTGGCGTCAAAGTGCGCGCCGCCGCCGGCCAAGCCGCGCGCGCGCAACTCGAAGTGCAAATCGTCGATAACGGGCCCGGCATCGATGCGGATGTAACCGACCGCATCTTTGAGGCCTTCGCCACAACCAAGTCCGGCGGCATGGGGCTCGGACTCACCGTCGCCGCCGACATCATCGCGCGCCACGGCGGCCGCATCGAAGTCGATAGCGCGCGCGGTCGCACCGCGTTCAAGATTCTGCTGCCGATGGAGGGCCCGCCATGAACGCGCGCATTCTTTTGGCCGACGATGATGCATCGCTTCGCTATGTGCTGTCGCAGGCCTTGAGCAAGGAAGGCTATGACGTACGCGCCACCGGCAATGTCGCCACGCTGCTGAAATGGGTGCGCGAGGGCGACGGCGATTTGGTGCTAAGCGATGTCTATATGGGCGACGAATGCGTGTTTGACGCACTGCCCGCCATGCGCTCGGCGCGGCCGGACCTGCCGCTGGTGGTGATGAGCGGCCAATCGACGGTAAGCACGGCGCTCTCAGCCTCCGGCGCCGGCGCTTACGATTACATCCCCAAGCCGTTCGACCTTGACGATTTGATCGCGGCGCTCCGGCGCGCGCTTCAGGGTGAGCCTGGCGCCAAGGCGCGCGCGCTCGCCGGTCAGGCCGCGAAAGAAGAGCGACTGCCATTGATCGGACGCTCGCCTGCCATGCAGGAGGTCTATCGCATCATGGCGCGTGTCGCCGGCGGCGATCTCACTATTCTCGTCGAAGGCGAGACTGGGGCCGGCAAGGAACGGGTAGCGCGCGCGATCCACGATCATAGCCGCCGCGCCCATGGCCCGTTCATCGTCGCAAAACTCGCCGGCGCGACCCCCGCGCAGATCACGCAAGCATTCTCGAACGCCGATGGCGAATTGGCGCAAGCACGCCATGGCACGCTCTACTTGAAGGGGCTGGATCAATTGACCTCGGAGGGCCAAGCGCGTTTGGCGGCGTTATTGCCGACCGACGATGTCCGTGAACGTCCGCGCTTTATCGCCGCCTCGCAACGACCGCTTGGCGCGCTGGTTCGGCAAGGTGAGTTCCGCGGTGATCTGTATTATCGCTTGAACCTTGTCGCCATCCGCATGCCGCCCTTGCGTGAGCGGCTTGAAGATGTCGACGATCTGGCGCGCGCCTTGCTGGTGCGGGCAAAGCGCGATGGGCTGCCGGAAAAGTCGCTCGACAGCGGCGCCGTCGAACAACTGAAGCGCCATGACTTCCCGGGAAATGTGCGTGAACTTGAAAACCTGCTGCGCAGAATGGCGGCGCTCACGCCGGCGAAAATCATCGCCGCAAACGATGTGGCGCGCGAACTGGCGCATTCGGCTTCGCCGCCGGCCGAGGCGGCTGAAGGATTCGATGCCGCCGTGACCTTGCGTCTGGCGGGCGAATTCAGGGCCGCCGGCCCGGGACTGCCGGAAGCAGGGCTTTATGATCGCCTGCTTGGCGAAATTGAACGCCCGCTCATTCTACGGACGCTGGAGGCGACGCGCGGCAATCAGATCCGGGCCGCCGCCGTGCTTGGCATCAATCGCAACACCTTGCGGAAGAAAATCCAGGCGCTTTCTATCCCAACTGGACGAGAAGATTGACGCGCTCATGATCTTGGGCAACACCCATGTGGCCTTTTCGCAACATGGGAATTCCCGGTCACATGGTGCACCAGCTGGCTGCCAGCGAACTCACAATTCTTAGCGACCGGCCCCAAAGCTGGAGCGCACTTACCTTTCTGACGGGATTTGCCGCCGCCGCCACACTCACGGCCGTGGCGATACTAGTCTTGTTGTTGGGCGAGGGCCTGGCCGGTCAGGCGGCGACGACGATCCGGGTTTTGCTGCTTTTGAGCCTGGTCGTTTCGCTGGGGCTCGCCGGAATTTTGACCCTCCGGGTGATCCGAGTGGTCCGCGCTTGGAAGGCTTCGGCGACGGGCGCGCGTTTGCATGTGCGGTTTGTGACATTGTTCAGCCTTGCCGCGCTTGGACCGGCGGTGATCGTCGCGGCGTTTCTCGGGCTGACCTTCAATCAAAACGTGGAAGGCTGGTTTGGCCAGCGCGTCGAGAGCACGATCGAGAACGCCGCCGCGGTTGGCAGAGCGTATGTCGATCTTGTGTCCGATGATCTGCGGGCGGAGATAGAGCCAATGGCGGCCGACCTCAACGTCGCGCGGCGCGGCCTCACCGACGATCCGGGCCGCTATGGAACTTATCTCGAAGTGCAACGCGAGCGTCGGCAATTGTTGGCCGCCTATGTCATCGATAGCGCCGGCAAGATTTTGGCGCGCGCCGAGGCGGAAGGCGCCGGCCAGTACATGCCGCCCTCGGGCGCGGCTTTCACCACCGCCGCCCAGGGCGATGTGTCGGTTCGTTTTGACCAGGCCAGCGACCGCCTGCTCGCGCTCTACCGGTTGAGCGCCTACGAGGATGCTTACGTTTTCGTCGCGCGGCCCGTCGAACCGGGCTTGGTCGCACAATTGCGCGCGTTCGATGAATTGGTTGACGATTATCGCGGCGCCCAGGAACGAAGCGGCGCGCTGCGCGCGCATTTTGCGTTGGCTTATTTTTCCACCGCGCTGCTTGTGTTGCTTGGCGCGGTCTGGGTCGGCCTCAGCAGCGCCAATCGCGTCGCCGAGCCGATCGCCCGCTTGGCGGGGGCGGCGCGGCGGGTGGCCTCCGGCGACCTAAAGGCGCGGGTAAGCACCGGCGTTGAACGCGACGAAGTCGATGCGCTGGCGAGCGCTTTCAATCGCATGACCGCGCAATTGGAAACTCAGCGCGGCGATCTTGTCGCCGCACAGGAAGATGCGGAAACCAGGCGGCGCTTTATCGAAGCCGTGTTAGGCGGGGTCAGCGCTGGCGTCGTCGGTCTCGATCGTGATGGGCGCATTACCGCGGCCAACAAATCCGCGGCGCTGTTGCTCGAGCACGGCGATCTGCATCTGCCAGGCCGCCGGCTGGTGGACGTGGCCCCTGAATTCGCCGACTTGCTCAATCAACCCAAGCCTGCGGGGGAAACCCCCGCGCAGCGCGTCGATATCATGCGCGAGGGCGGCTCGCTCAATCTCAGCGTTCGCATGAGCCCGGATGCGCAAGGGGGATTGGTGCTCACCTTTGACGACATGACCAAGTTGATCTCGGCGCAACGCCAGGAGGCCTGGAAGGACGTCGCCAGGCGCATCGCCCATGAAATCAAGAATCCGCTGACGCCAATTCAGCTCTCGGCCGAGCGTCTGCGGAAGAAATTTACCGGCGAGATCCGCTCCGACCCCGACACGTTCCAGAAATGCACCGACACAATCTTGCGTCAGGTCGCCGACATTGGCCGCATGGTCGATGAATTTTCCTCTTTTGCGCGTATGCCGACGCCGAGCATGGGGTTCGCGGACATGAGCGACATCGCGCGTTCGACGGTGTTCGGCCAACGCTTGGCGTTTAGTGATGTTCGTATCGAGGTGGAGGGCGTTGATCAGGCCATCGGCCTGGTTTGCGATGAACGTTTGATCGCTCAAGCATTGCTCAATCTGATCAAGAATGCCGCCGAGAGCGTGCAGGCCCGTCGCGCCCGCGACGGCGAGCCAAAGGATGGCTTTGTGATCTTACGGTTGCGCGATCTAGAATACGGCGTCCAATTCGAAGTGATCGACAACGGCCTCGGCTTTCCCGAGAAGGACCGCCATCGCCTAATTGAGCCTTACGTCACGACGCGGATAAAGGGCGCGGGCCTTGGGCTCGCCATTGTGGCGCGCATTGTCGAGGACCATGGCGGCTTGATTGAACTGGGCGACGCGCCAGAGGGCGCGGGGGGCGGCGCGACTGGCGCTGTCGTCAAGTTTGTGTTGCCCAAACGCGCGGAAGAACCAAGCGAGCAAAGTATGGCGCAGGAGCTCCACGGATGAACGCCGACATTCTCATCATCGACGATGAAGCTGACATTCGAGATTCAGTCTCGGGTTTTCTGGAGGATGATGGCCACCATGTGCGCGTCGCGCGCGACAGCGACGAAGCGTTGGAGGCTTTTCGTCGCCGAACCCCATCGCTGGTGGTGCTCGACATTTGGCTACAGGGCAGCCGCATTGATGGTCTTGAGCTGTTGGCCATGTTTAAGGAAATTGACGCCGCCATGCCGGTGGTGGTGATTTCCGGGCACGGCACGATCGAGACGGCGGTGGCGGCGATCCGCAAGGGCGCCTATGATTTTGTCGAGAAGCCGTTCACCGCGGACCGGCTGTTGCTGGTTGTGCAGCGCGCTTTGGAAACAGCAAAGCTCAAGCGCGAGAACAGCGAACTCAAGGCTCGCTCCGCCGCAAGCGATCATCTTATCGGCTCGTCGCAAGTGATGACCAACTTGCGGACGTCCATCGACCGCGTGGCGCTGACCAATTCGCGGGTGTTGATCACCGGCCCCGCCGGTGCGGGCAAGGAATTGGTCGCGCGCCTCCTGCACGAGCGCAGCCCGCGCGCTTCGGCGCCGTTCGTGGCCATCAACGCCGCCTCGATAGCGCCCGAGCGCATGGAAAGCGAAATTTTCGGTGAAGAGAGCCCCGATGGCCGCGCAACCAAGGTCGGCGTGTTCGAGTCGGCCCATAGCGGGACCTTATTCCTGGATGAGGTTGGCGACATGCCGCATGAGACGCAGGCGAAAATCCTGCGCGTCCTGGTCGATCAGCGCTTCCGCCGTTTGGGCGGCTCGACCGATGTGCAGGTCAACGTCCGCGTTGTCTCGTCCACCTCGCGTGATCTGCGCGGCGATATCGAGCAACAACGGTTCCGCGAGGATTTGTTCCATCGCTTGAACGTTGTGCCGCTGCGCGCGCCAAGCCTGGCGGAGCGGCGCGAAGACATACCCGAACTCGCGGGCTTCTTCGTCGGCCGTCTCGCGGGCATGTCCGGCGTGCCGGCGCGGCAAATTGGCGAAGATGCCCTGGCGGCGCTTCAGGCCGCCGACTGGCCCGGCAATGTGCGCCAATTGCGTAACGTCATCGAACGCATTCTCATCCTGGCGACTGGCGATCCCTCCACGCCCGTGACAGTAGAATCGCTGCCGCCCGAGGCGTGGCCGAGCGCCGCCGGCGCCAAGCGCGAAGGCCTCAACGAAGTCATCTCGCTACCCTTGCGCGACGCGCGCGAGCGGTTCGAGCGCGAATACCTCAACGTGCAGATCACCCGCTTCGGCGGCAACATCTCGCGCACCGCCGCGTTCATAGGCATGGAGCGCTCGGCGCTGCATCGAAAGCTCAAATCGCTTGGCGTCGAGGCCCCCGGTCGCAACGGCCACGACGACCTATGAGCCAAGTGGCGTATGTCAATGGCGTTTACATGCCATTACAAGCGGCGTCTGTCTCTGTCCAGGATCGCGGATTCCAGTTTGGCGATTCTGTCTATGAGGTGTGGGCGGTGCGCGGCGGCAGGCTTTTCGATGTGCCGGGCCATTTGGCGCGGTTGCATCGCTCGCTTTCCGAATTGCGCATTGCCGCGCCGATGGGCGATGCGGCGCTGATGGCGGTGCTAGAGGAAACCCGGCGCCGCAATCGTGTTCGGGATGGCATCGTCTATTTGCAAGTAAGCCGCGGCGCCGCTCCGAGAGACCATAGCTTTCCCAATCCCCCAGTCGCCCCAACGTTGGTGATTACCGCCAAGTCGCTTGACCGCGCCGCGTTCGCGGCGCGAGCGAGCGCGGGAGTGAAAGTCATTTCCACGCCAGAGACCCGTTGGGCGCGGCGCGACATCAAATCGGTCAACCTGCTCCCCAATGTCCTGGCTCGCCAAAGCGCCAAGGAGGCGGGAGCGTTCGAAGCGTGGTTCGTGGACGATGACGGTTTGGTGACGGAAGGAACTTCGTCAAACGCATGGATTGTCGACGCTGACGGAATTCTGCGCACGCGCGCGCTGGGGAACAACATATTGCACGGCGTAACTCGTGCAGCCTTGATGCAATGCGCTCGCGGTCGGCAAATCCAGGTGGTCGAGGCGCCGTTTACGATCGCCGAGGCCCAGGCTGGCCGTGAGGCGTTCATCAGCTCCGCCGGCAATCCGGGAATTCCAGTCATCACGATCGACAAAGTTCGCGTCGGCGATGGCTTGCCGGGGCCGATTACCACGGCGCTTCGCGCGCTCTATCTCGCCGCGCCCCACATGAAAGGCGGAACCTGAAAACGCCGAAGGTTGTTCTCCGCGCCGGACGCCCCTATAGCTGGCCGCCAGCCGCGCGCTTCGACGCGGCGCCATAAGACTTGGAGCATGGGGGTTTCCATGGAAAAGAAACAAAATCTGCAGGACACGTTTCTCAATGCTGTCCGCAAGGCAAAGACGCCGCTGACGATTTTCTTGGTCAACGGCGTGAAATTGCAAGGCGTCGTCACCTGGTTCGATAATTTCTGTGTATTATTGCGCCGCGACGGACAGGTGCAACTGGTCTACAAGCACGCCATCTCGACCATTATGCCCGGCGCGCCGGTGCAGATGCATGAGATCGACAAGGCGGCCGATGAAGCCGACGGCTGACCCGCCGATTCCAGATCCGAAGCGCGAGCCAGATCTTAATCGCGCCATCGTGCTGCGTCCGCTGCTGAACGCTGAAATCGCGCGCGACACCGAGGCGAAGATGGCTGAAGCGCTGGGCTTGGCTCGCGCGCTTGGGCTTGAGGTTGCGCATGCGGAGGCGGCGAGTTTACGCCAGATCAGCCCGCGTACTCTGCTTGGCGCCGGCCGGGTGGAGCAATTGAAGCACAAGGTTGAGCAGGACGGCGTTGGCGTCATCGTCATCGACGCGTCGCTATCGCCAGTGCAGCAGCGCAATCTCGAGCAGGACACCGGCGCCAAAGTGATAGACCGCACTGGTCTCATCCTGGAAATCTTCGGCTTGCGCGCGCGCACCAAGGAGGGGCGCTTGCAAGTCGAGCTTGCCCGCCAGGGCTATGAACGCTCGCGCCTGGTGCGGACCTGGACCCACTTGGAGCGCCAGCGCGGCGGTCTAGGCAAAACCGGCGGCCCCGGCGAAACCCAGATTGAGCTTGACCGCCGCATCATCGCCGATCGCATAATCAAGCTGAAGCGCGAACTGGAGGAGGTGCGCCGCACCCGCGGGCTGCAGCGCCGCGCCCGCGCACGGGCGGGGCTGCCTGCGATCGTGCTGGTCGGCTACACCAATGCCGGCAAATCGACTTTGTTCAACCGCCTCACGCAAGCGGGTGTGCTGGCCAAGGACATGCTGTTCGCCACGCTCGATCCCACCGCGCGCGCCGTGAAACTCCCCAGCGGCCGCTCGGTGGTGATGAGCGACACGGTCGGCTTCATCTCCGATCTGCCGACCGAATTGGTGGCAGCTTTTCGCGCCACCTTGGAGGCGGTGAGCGAAGCGGATTTACTTATCCACGTGCGCGACATCGCCCATGCCGAAAGCGACAAGCAGCGCGCCGATGTGCTGGCCGTGCTCGCACAACTCGCCAAGAATGCCGCCGGTAAATCCCCGCCGCTGCTTGAAGTATGGAACAAGATCGATCAACTCGACGCAGCCACGCGCGAAGCGCGGCTCAAGCGCGCTAGCGCGGAGGGGGAGGGGAGCGCGCTGAGCAGCGCCCTGCCCCCGGTCGCGATTTCGGCCATCACCGGTGAAGGCATGGGCGCCCTGCTGGCTGCAATCGACGCCGCGGCCTTCTCCGCGACGCGCATCGTCACGATAACGCTAAGCGCCGCCGAAGGCCGCACCCGCGCGCAAATCGCCGCTGCCGGGCGCATCTTGGAAGAAACAGCCGACGATCATGGCAACATCACGCTGCGCGCCGAATTGTTGATCGCCGACGCCGCGCGCTTTTCGCCGCTGGAACCCTCGCCACCCGAGAGGGGGGAGAGCGCGGAGTGAGTGGGCAGCGACTGCCATGCCTTCATCACAGCACCGTCGCCCCAAGCGCTGCGATGCGCGGATTGCGGGTGACGATGCTCATGCCTTCGCAAATCCCCTGCGCCGCCAGCACACGGTCCCATGGGTCCTTGTGCGCACTGGGCAAACGCGCGGCGAGATCGGCATGGCGCGCGCTGATGGGAAGTTCGATGAACCCCTGGCCGAACGCAAGCTCGATGAATGGTCCCGGCAGCGGCGTCATTTTGCTCACCGCCATCTTCCAGCCGAGTTCGTAGCATGAGACCGCGCTGAAAAAGACTTCGCCCGCGGCAGCATCTTCAATCGCCTTGCGCGCCCGCTTGGACACGTCCGGCATGCCGCCTAGCCACCAATAGGCGGGGTGGGAATCGAGCAACAGGCTCATCGTTGCTTGGCGGGGGTGAGGCCCCCTGTCGTTTCCGGGTGAGCCTCACGAGGCTCCTTCATCACCCTCGGCGCGCGCACCCCCTCCGGCCGCTGCGCGGCCACCTCCCCCATCGAGGGGGAGGCGGGGCGCTTCACACATCAACATCTTCCACAAACTTCGCGTTCGCCTGGATGTAGTTGAAGCGTAGCTCGGCTTTTTTCCCCATCAGCGTTTCGACCAGCGCCTCGAACGCCGGGACCCCTTCGTCATCCAGCACCACGCGCGCCAGCGTTCGCGTCGCTGGGTTCATGGTCGTGTCTTTCAGATCCGCCGGCATCATTTCGCCGAGGCCCTTGAAGCGGGAGATGTCGACCTTCTTGCCTTTGAACTGGCCGGCGAGGAGCGCTTCCTTGTGGGCGTCGTCGCGGGCGTAGATGCTCTCCTTGCCGGCGGTGACGCGGTACAAGGGCGGCATCGCCAGGAACAGCCGCCCGGCGCGGATCAGTTGCGGCATCTGTTTGTGGAAATAGGTGATCAGCAGCGCGGCGATGTGGGCGCCGTCGACATCGGCGTCGGTCATGATGATGACGCGCTCATAGCGGAGATCGTCGCACTTGAATTTGGCGCCGGTCTGTACGCCTAGCGCCAAGGCAAGGTCGTTGAGTTCGACGTTATTTGAAGTCTTCTCTCCGCCGGCGCTCGCGACGTTCAGAATCTTCCCGCGCAACGGCAAAATCGCCTGCGTCTCGCGGTTGCGCGCCTGCTTGGCCGAGCCGCCGGCGCTGTCGCCCTCGACCAGGAAAATCTCGGTATCCCGCGCATCCGAGCGCGAGCAATCAGCGAGCTTGCCGGGAAGGCGAAGTTTGCGCGTCGCGCTCTGGCGGGAAACTTCCTTTTCCTTGCGCCGGCGCAGGCGATCCTCGGCTTGGGTGATGGTCCAGTCGAGCAGGCGCTGCGCTTCGTTGGTGTTGGCCGCGAGCCAATGGTCGAACGGATCGCGCACGGCTTGCTCGACGATTTTCGCGGCTTCCGTGGAAACCAGGCGGCCCTTGGTTTGGCCCTCGAACTGCGGTTCGCGGATGAACACGGAGACGAGCGCCGCGCCGGTGTTCATCACGTCCTCTTGCGTGATCAGCGCGGCTTTCTTGTTGTTGCGCAGCTCCGCGTAGGCGCGCAGGCCCTTGGAGAGCGCCGCGCGCAGGCCCGCTTCGTGGAAGCCGCCATCGGGCGTGTAGATCGTGTTGCAGTAGGAGCGCAGGAAGCCGTCAGCCTCGCCGAAGCCGTCGCCGACCCAGGTCACCGCCCATTCCACGCGCCCATGCGGGCCGTTCTTTTCGCTGCGGCCAGTGAACGGTTCGGCGACGATGGCGCGCTTGTCCTTGACCAACGCCGCAAGAAAATCCGCCAGGCCATTGGGGAAATGCAGCACCGCTTCGGCGGGCGTGTCGTCCTTGATGCGTGCGGGATCGCACTTCCAGCGTATCTGCACGCCGCGCTGCAGATACGCCTTCGAGCGCGCCATCTGGAACAGCCGCGCCGGCTTGAACGCGGCGCCTTCGCCAAAGATTTGCGCGTCGGGGTGAAAGCGAACGGAGGTGCCGCGGCGATTGTGCGCGGGGCCTATTTCGGATAGTTTCGAGGTCGGCGCGCCGCGCGAAAACGTCTGCCGATAAAGCTTGCGCTCGCGCGCCACCTCCACCTCCACGCGGTCGGAAAGCGCGTTCACCACCGAGACACCGACCCCGTGCAGGCCGCCGGAGGTGTGATAAACTTTGTCCGAGAACTTACCCCCCGCGTGCAGCACCGTCATGATGATTTCGAGCGCGGATTTTTTTGGAAATTTCGGGTGCGGATCGACCGGCATGCCGCGGCCATTGTCGGTCACGCGCAGCGTGCCGTCGGCTTCCAGTTCGACATCGATCCGATCGGCGTATCCCGCCACCGCCTCGTCCATGGAATTGTCGAGCACTTCGGCGAACAGATGATGCAGCGCCCGCTCATCGACGCCGCCAATATACATGCCCGGACGCTTGCGAACCGGTTCAAGCCCTTCCAGGACCTCGATATCCTTGGCCGTATAGCCGCCAGAAGCGGCCGGCGGGGCCCCGCCGAACAAGCCTTCGTCCCAGAGATCGTCCTCGCCCACGGCTACCTGCTGCTTCTGCTGCGCTGCTCTGCTCATGGCCGGCCTTCTAATGGGAGTCGAGGCATTGGAGCCAATAGGATGCGGGTTTAGGGCGAGTTAAGGCGTACCGGCGGCGGCAGCCCCTAAAACGGCCACCACGAATTCAGTCGGCCTTCGCAACGGCTGAGTTGAGCCTGGTAGGCGCCGTAAAAGCCTTGCACGCGGTTGGCCGCGGCCAGCAGCGTGCGATTTCCGCGGTAAGAGCCGCGCTGATAGCCGCCGCGGCCTTCGTGGTAGGCGAGATATTGGGCGCGCGCGTCGGTAAACGGAATGCCAAGTTCGCGCTGGCTGCGGCCCGTGTACCAGGCGACGAAGTCAGCGGCGTCGCGGAACTCGTCGCGGTCGACGCCATGGTCATGCACGGCGCGCGCGTATTCCTCCCAGGTGTTTTCCAACGCTTGCGCATAGCCCATGGCGCTCGACGGCCTGCGGCCGGGCAGGAACAAAAATCCGCGTCCGCGCGCGGGGCGGGCGTTGTGGTCGAAGCCGCTCTCCTGGCGAATGATGGCCAGCACAAGCGCGGGGGGCGCGCCCCAGCGCCGCTCGGAGCGCCGCACCGAACTCCACCAGCTGTCGTGCTGCTCGAAAATCGCGCACGCATTGCCCGGCTCATCGGGCGGCGTCTTGGATGCGCAGGCGCCAAGCGCTGCGGCGGCGCAGAGCAGGAAGGTGCGGCGGTGCATGGGAAGCGCTGTAATGCGCGTCGCGGCGCGCGCCAAGCGCCTCAACCACAAACCTCGCGGTTCGAGCGGATCGGCTTGCGGCCAGTGCAAGTCACCCAGAATTGCTGACTGCAGGTAAAAGCGCTCGGGCCCATGGGCTGGCACATCGGAGCGCCAATAACCGGTTGGCTGCGCGTCTGGATGTCTTCGGCGCCGGAGGCTTCCGCGAGCGCCGCGCAGCGCTCCTCGGCGCGCAGTCGGCCCTGGTCGCGCGCGCTCAGCATGGCATCCTCGCGCGAGCCGAACGAACCAGCCAGCGTTGAACCCAGAACATTGGCGCGTTGCTCGAACGGTTCATAGCGCACATCCTCGACCATGTGGCACGAGCCCAGGCCCGCCCGCGCGTCCGGTGCAAAGCGGCCCTCGGGAAAGCTCGTGAGATAGGCATCGTAACCGGCGCGCGATTTGGCCCGCACCGCCGCCTCCCATGCTTGCTGCTCGGCGGAGCCGGGCGCGGCGACCGCGGTTTCGACGCGCTCAACGAGGCCAGCGAGCTTCTCCCGCGATGCCACATCGGTTTCAGCCGGAGGAGGGCGGAACACCGAGATCGCCAGCGCCGCCGCCGCGACCGCCCCGACGCCGAGCAACGTCAACAGTAACGGCATGCCGATACGGTTGCGGCGCAGCGGCGCTGATAATTGCGTGATCTTCTCGCCGCGCAGAACCTTGCGGATGGTCGCGACGAAATCTCCCCAAGCCTGATCGCCGCGATCACCCTTCCAGAGCCTTAGATCGGCGGTCTGGATCAAGCCGAAGCCCAGCGGGGGATCGACATCGTGAATGCGCACCGGAACCAGAATGCCGCGCGACTTGCCGAGGCCAGCCTCCTCCTTCACCCAGGGCGCGGTGACCGAGAGGCTGGACCAGATCACGACCACGCACGCCGCCGCTTCGATCTGTTGGGATATGGTCTCGTCCCACGGCGCGCCGGGTTCAATGTCCTGGTCCCACCAGACTTTAACGCCGTCCTGGCGCATTCCCTCCACGAGCGGGCGCACCCGATCACGATCTTCTTTCTTGTAGGAAATAAAGACGCCCGCCATCGCCGCTTCCTCACCGCCCGACGGGTCTAGCACCGGCTCAGCGCGCTTGCAGCGCTGTGGTCGCTCGCTTTCACAATTTTAACGTTGCGGGGCGCCATCAGCGTCTATTTGGCTTTTTTCTTCTTGATCGCCGAAGCGATCGACCAGACGTGGCCGAACGGATCGCGGACCATGCCGAAGCGGTCGCCCCAGAATTGGTCGGCCAGCGGCATCACCACTTTGGCGCCGGCTTCGGTGGCGCGCGCCCACCATTTGTCGGAATCATCGACCTGCAGGTGGATGGAGACCGTAGAGGTTTTGACGTTCGGCGGCGGCACGGTGGCGGGTTCGCCGAATTCGGCGAATTCGTCCGATAGCATGAGATCGCCGCCATTAAGCAACAGGGTCGCATGCATGACGCGCTTTTTGTCCTCGGCGTCCATCAGCATGCGCACTTTGGCGCCGAACGCTTTTTTGTAGAACTCGATCGCCTGCTTGGCGCCTTTCACCCTCAGATAAGGCGACAGCGGGGAATATTGGTTCGCGGCCAATTTGGCGCGCTTGGTCGGCATTTTCGGCGCGGCTTTCTTGGCGGCTTTCTTGGCTTTGGCCATGGGCGTTTCTCCGTGAGCGAGGCCGCTAGGCTTGCCGCCAAACGGGCCCGTGCGCAAGACCGATGCGAACGGCTGCGAGGGCTCGCATTGGCGCGGCCGGCGTGGCACACTGAGGGCTGGCCTCCGCAGCTGGCAGGGCCCGCGAGCGGCGGCGCCGACAAGAAGGAGCCGAACATGAAAGTCAGCGAAGCCATGCACAAGGGCGTGACCTGGGCCGCGCCCGACACCTCCGTCGCCGAACTCGCGCACATGATGTGCAGCCACGATGTCGGCGCCATCCCAATAGGCGAAAACGACCGCCTCGTTGGCATTGTGACCGATCGCGACATTGTCTGCCGCGGCGTCGCCGATCGGCGCGATTTGAGCGCGTTGAAGGCGCGCGACGTGATGACCTTAGGCGTGGCCTGGTGTCGCGACGACCAGGATTTGTCCGACGCGGCTCGGCTTATGGAGGATCGCAAAGTCCGCCGCCTGCCGGTGATCGACTCCCACAAGCGCATGGTCGGCATGCTGGCGCTCGGCGATATTTCCGGCCGCGCCCAGCGCGCGCTTTCCGCTAGAGTGCTGAGCGCGGTCAGCGCCCATCATTGACGGGCGCGCGCGCCGCAGACCCTTGGACCGCCGGCTGCGCGAGTCGCGCGGCTAAAGTTCAAGCTCTATCTTCACCGCGATTTCATCGCCGTCGCCGACGCGCGCCTTGCGGCGGATGTCGGCCTTGACCGGGAGCAGGAAGGCGCCGCGCTTGGTATCCAGGAACAACGATGTTTTCCACGCCTGCTTAGCGATGGTCGCATTTATGCGCAGCGATCCGAATGCATTCATGGCGCGGCCGGCAAGAGTTTTTATTTGCACGGAGATGTCAGCCGGCAGGGTAATGAAATGCCAAGCTGCTGCGCCTTCATGGCGCCAAAGTTTGGCTTTGAATTCGTAGGCGGCGCTCATGATCGGGCTTTCTCGCCGGCGGGAATTTCGCTGGTGTTGAGCGCATCCGCCAACCGCGTTTTGGCGGCGCCCGGCTGCAGCGGCTTCTGCTGGCTCGCATGCGGGGCCCAGCCGGCGGCGGTGAGAATTTCGAATGTCGCGCGTACGCGGCCGTCGGCATCGGCGAAACGTTCGCGGTAAATTGCAAGCGCGCGCGTGAGCATGCGGCGGCTCAAGTTTCGCGGGTGGCGCTCGCGCAGCGCGGCGGTCTCGCCCATGGCGCGCAGGTCCGCCAGCAGCCGCATCGGCTCGCCATAGCGCACCAGCAACACATCACGGTCCGCGGCCGGCAGCGCCAAGCCCGCACGCTGCAACAGGTGTGCCAAATCCTGCAAGTCCGCGAACGGCGCCACACGCGCGCCAGCGCCGCTGCTGAGTTCCGACTCAGCCGCGATCAGCGAGAAACGCAATTCATTCAAAGTGTCGCCGCCGAACAACGAGGCCAGCAGCAAGCCGTCGGGTTTCAACGCGCGCCGCAATTGGATGAGCGCGCCGGGCAGGTCATTGACCCAGTGCAACGCCAGCGGCGAGACTATGAGATCGAACGCCGCATCGGCGAACGGCAAGGCTTCGGGATCGAGCACGACATCGCCCCAGGCCACGTCCGCTTCGATCAATTCGCCGATGCGGGCGGCGAGCGCGGGGCGCTGTTGCAATACAAGCGAGAACAAGCCGCCGCCGCCGAGCGCCAGCACCCTCGCAAAGACGCGCGGGATCGCCTCCAGCCGGTCGGCCAGATCCTCCGCGACGCGTGCGTGCGGGAAAGCGGCCGCGAGAAATCCTCGCTCGATGCGAGCCTTGCGCTGGCGCACGAGACGTGGCTCGAATAAGCGAGGACTGTCCATGGCCCATTCCATACAAGCGCGCGCGCCATTTCGGAAACGCGGGCCAATTCGGAAACGCGGGATTATCTCGCGGCTGTCCGATTTGGTGTGGCCGCCGCGTTCCTTGCTTTCGGACGCCATCGTTGACCGGCCGGGCGTGATCGAGGCGCGGCTCTGGGGTGAATTGAGTTTTCTTGGCCAACAAATCTGCGCCGTTTGCGGGTTTCCGCTCCCGGACAATGCATTGCACGGCGAATTTGGCGTCATTTGCGGCGCCTGCGCTGGGCGGGCGCCGGCCTATGACAGCGCCCGCGCCGCCTTGGTATATGACGACCACGCCCGCCGGCTGGTGCTGGATCTCAAGCGCGGCGGGCGCCGTGACGGCCTGCCGGTTTTCGCCAGCTGGATGGCGAGCGCGGCGGGAGAGGGTTTGCAAGCCGCCGACTTTCTCACCCCCGCGCCAATGCATTGGACCCGCCTGGCGCTGCGCTCCTTCAATCAGGCGGCCTGGCTGACGCAGGCGCTGGCGCAAGTCAGCGGCAAGCCTTGGAAGCCGGGCGCGCTGACGCGGATCAAGCGCCGAAAAAGCCAAGCAGGTTTGTCGGCTTCGGAACGAAGGCGAAACGTTGGCGGGGCGATCAAGGCGTCGGCTCGCTTCGAGGGCAAAACGATCCTGGTGGTGGACGATGTTTTCACCACTGGGGCGACTCTGGAGGCGTGCGCGCGCGCATTGCGTAAAGCGGGGGCTGCAAAAGTGCATGCAGTCACCCTGGCGCGCGTGGTGCGGCCCACTGATATTATGTGACGAAAGGATGAGTCGGATGCGGCCTGTGACGATCTATACGCGCGCCATGTGCCCTTATTGCGCCCGGGCGTTGAACTTGCTGAAACGAAAGGGCGCGGCCTTCACCGAGATCGACGCCACCTTCGATTCCGGCAAGAAGGCGGAAATGATCTCGCGCTCCGGCCGTCGCACGTTCCCGCAGATTTTCGTCGGCGAGACTCATGTTGGCGGCTGCGACGATCTGCATGCGCTAGAGCATGCAGGCGCGCTCGATCCGCTGCTGCAAAGCGCCTGATGCGCAAGCTGCGCCTGGCGGCGGTGCAATTGCGCTGCGGAATTGAGCCGGCCGCCAACCGCGCGCACGCTCTGCCCTTGCTGCGCGAAGCCGCCTCCGATGGCGCGCGGCTGATCATGACGCCGGAAAACACCTATCGTCTGGACCGCAACCGGGAGCGCGCCTTGGCGGCGGCGGGGCCCGAGCAGGGCGACGGCGAACTTGTCGCTTGGGGCCGCATCGCCCAGGAATTGGGCGTGTGGCTGCTCTTGGGTTCCGCGCCGATCGCGACTGACACAGGCAAGGTGTACAATCGGTCGTATTTCTTCAACCCCGACGGCAAAATCGCGGCGCGCTACGACAAGATCAATTTGTTCGACGTAATGCTCGGCGGCGGTGAAAATTATCGCGAGAGCGAGACGGTGAAGGCCGGGGCTCGCGCCGTGCTAACGGAAGGGCCGATGGGCGTAAAGCTAGGCCTCAGTATTTGCTACGATCTGCGCTTTGCCGCGCTTTACGGCGCCTATGCTCGCACGGGCGCCGAGATCATCGCAGTACCGTCGGCGTTTACCGTGCCGACCGGGCAGGCGCATTGGGAAGTGTTGTTGCGCGCGCGCGCCATCGAGACGGGCGCGTTCATTGTCGCGCCCGCGCAGGGCGGGCGCCACGAGGACGGCCGCGCCACCTTTGGCCATTCGATGATCGTCGATCCATGGGGGAAGGTGATCGCACAACTTGCCCATGACGAGCCCGGCTACATTGTCGCCGACCTAAATCTCGACCAGGTCGCCGAGGCGCGCGCGAAAATCCCCGCATGGTCCGGCGGCGCCGGAGTTTTCCGGCCCCGAGAAACTGCAATGATCCGCTACGATCTCCGCTGCGCCAATGGCGACGAGTTTGACGCCTGGTTCGGTTCAATGGCCGATTACGATGTGCAGGCCGAAAAGGGACAAATCGAATGTCCCCATTGCGGATCGTGCTTGATTGAGAAAGCGCCGATGGCGCCGGCCGTGGTCTCCAGCAAACGCGCCAACAAGCGCGAGGAGCGCAAGGTCGCCATGGCGATGGCGGCGAAAGTGCGCGAGCACATCAAGGACAATTTCGATTATGTCGGCGACAAATTCGCCGACGAAGCCCGCAAGATGCATTCCGGCGAAAGCGAAGAGCGCGCCATCTGGGGCGAAGCCACGCCAGAGCAAGCGCGCGAACTGGCCGAAGAAGGCATACCCGCCGCGCCCCTGCCGCCAGAACTTGCGCCGGTGGCGGCGGGAAGAAGCTGAATTGAATGTGGACCGCCGGCTTCCAGCCGGCTCTTGTGTCTACCATAAAAACGAGCCGGCTGGAAGCCGGCGGTCCATAGTGCGATGGTGCGGACAATGTCAGACCTGCTGAACACGCGGCATTACCTCTGAGCCCGACAAGTTCGGCGGCCGGCCCTGCATTCGGGGCTTGCGCATCCGAGTTGTGGACGTACTCGACTTGCTCTCGGCCGGCCTCACGCACGCGCAAATTTTGGAGGAACTGCCGGACCTAGAACCGGACGACATCAAGGCGGCCTTGGCGTTTGCCGGCCGGCGCATCGACCACCCTCTCATCGCCGCAGAGTGACGATTTGGCTGGATAACCATTTATCGCCGGCCCTGGCGAAATGGATCGCGACCGAGTTTTGCGAGCCCTGTGTTCAGGTGCGCGACCTTGGCTTGGAGCGCGCCTCCGACCGCGTGATTTTCGAAGCGGCGCGGGCGACGGCGTCCACGCTCATCGCCAAGGAACGAGACTTCGCCGAACTGGTGACGCGCTTCGGCCCGCCGCCGGCCATCATCCTGCTTTCGTGCGGAACCACGCCGTTGAAATCGATCCGCGGCTGCTCACGGTTGCACAAATCGCGGCTTTTGTCGAAGCCGCGGTGAACCGCTTGTCGCTCGGCGTGCATGACTGCGACGCGCGCGTGCAACAAGGCATGGGCCGGGTGCAGCCGTACGCCTTGGTGGCGGAGGCCGTGCGCCTGCTTCGCGGTGGCGGCGTCAAAGCGCTGTCGCTCGATCTCCTGTACGGCTTGCCGCATCAAACGCGCGAGATGCGTGCGCCGCACGGCGGAGTTGGCCGCCTCGCTTCACCCAGCGACGCGTTTCGGTGTTCGGCTACGAGCATGTGGCTTGGTTCAAGTCGCGCCAGAAGGTGATGGATGAGATAGCGCTGCCGGGGACAGCCGAACGCTTTGCGTTGGCGGAGAACTATGGCGCGAGAGGCGCTTGCCGCAGCTGGCTATGTCGCCAGCGCCTACGATCGTGAAGCGCTGCCGGACGATCCGATGCGCAGATCTGTCGTGCGCGAAAATTCTGATGGAACGCGCTGCAATTCCCGCTTCGCATTGCGGAGTTCCATACCGCACTCAAAGGGATTGGACGCAGTTGCGCAGCCCAAATTTAGGAGCAACAGTAGAGCTGCGAGTATGGTTTGAATGCGCACGGAAGCCTCGCTGGTTACCTCTTCTGCGCCCGCGAGTGCGCGCTGCTCGGGGCGCCACGTTCAGTTAGCAACGGCAAGGATGTCGGCGATGGGTTTCTACATCGCCGCATAAGCCTGCCAGGCCAGAATGCCGGTGCTCGCCAGCAGCACCAGCGCCGTCACCGCCGCGCCGAAGAAGCGCGCGGGATGGGAAATGCTGCCGATGCCGAAGGGATGGGCGATGCGCGCGGCCACCAGCGAGGCGCCCAGCCCATGGATCCAGGCGCCTGGCGCGCCGTTGAGTTCGATGATCGCGATCAGGACGATGAGCAGCGGCACGTATTCCACGAAATTGCCGTGGCGGCGCATGGCGAGGTGCAATTGCTCGTTGCCGCCGTCGCCGACCGCGGTCTTGAGCTTGGCCCGCATCGTGCCGGCGCCGGCCGACAAGATCAGGGCGATCACGGCCAACGCTGCTGCGTAAATCGTTGTAACCGGTAAAAGCATAAAACATCCTCCAATTGTAGTTGCGGGGGGTTTAGCGGAATTGTCGCCGAACCGCCAGCATGCGCCTTGGTTTCACCGCGCGGTTCAGGCAATTTCCGAATTATGAGACGCGTTTTCCTCGGTTTGTTGGCGCTCGCCGCCTGCGCCAGCGCTCCGGCGGCGCCGCAGCGCTTTTCCGGAACCTGGGAATTTCATTTCGAGACCAGCGCGTTCGTCACTGATGCGGGCGAGGGGCCGTATTGGCTTGGCCGGGGACGGCGATAACTGGCCGCAACTCACCGCGCCGTTCGCGCAAGCGGGCGGCCCGTGGGGGCAGGCGCATATCGTCGTCGAGGGCGAACTGAGCGCGCCGGGCCAATACGGCCATCTGGGCGCTTATACGCGGGAACTGCGCGTCACGCGGGTGATAGAGTCGCGCCTGGTTTCCGTCCAGCGATGATGATAATTCACATCCGTATCGCGCGACAGCGCCCAGCCCTTGCCGAGCGGGTTGTACGTGATCCCAACCGGCTCGTCCCATTCCAGCCCGGGCGCGCCGGCGCGGATTTCCTCGGGCGTGACCAGCTTGTCGTAATCGTGCGCGCCCTCCGGCGCCCATTGCAGGATGCGCTCGGCCCCGACGATGGCCAGCGCGCGCGCTTTCGGCGTGCGGTTGATGGTGGAGAGCACCATGCGCCCGCCGGGCTTCACCAGCGCCGACGCCGCGGCCAAGAAACGCGCCCACATCGGCGACATGTTCGACGATCTCAAGCGCCGCGACGAGGTCGAAGGCGGCGCCTTCGCCGCCAGCGCCTCCGCCTCGTGCAGCGAAAATCGATGTCGAGCCCCGCTTGGTCGGCATAGGCGCGCGCCGCGCCAATGGCTTCGGCGGAAGCGTCAATCGCGGTCACCTTGCCCGCCCATCCGCGCCAGCGGCGCCGAGACCAAGCCGCCGCCGCAGCCGAGGTCGAGCACGGCAGAGGCCGGCGAGCGGTTTTCTTCCCCCGCGCGCGGGGGAAGTGGCGAGCGGAGCGAGCCGATGGGGGGAGGCGCGCGCCTTCCCCCTCGGTCAGCTTCGCTGACAGCTCCCCCGCAGGCGGGGGAGCAAAGCAGCGCTGCGCGAGATCGCGAATGAAACCCAGCCGCACCGGGTTCAGCCGGTGCAGCGCCCCGAACGGGCCCCTTCGGGTTCCACCATTCAGCGGCCAAGCGCGCTGAATTTCGCGATCTCGGCGGGGTCGAGGGTGGAGGCGGCCATGGCTATCAGATCGGTTTAGAAACGGGCGGGGTCAAGCCGGTATCGCATCGCGGCGGCGCATGCTAATGGCGCGCCCGCGATGAGCAGATTGGTGATGAAATTCGGCGGCACGTCGGTGGGTGACGTTGAGCGCATTGCGCGCGTGGCGCGGATCGTCGCGGCCGAGCGCAAGCCGGGACGCGGCTTGGCGGTGGTGGTCTCGGCGATGTCGGGGGAGACTGATCGTTTGGTGAGATTGGCCGGCGCGGCGGGGCCGGCCGCTGCAGCCCTGCGGCCGAATTCGACGATGAATACGATGTCATCGTTTCGTCTGGGGAACAGGTCACCACGGGCTTGTTGGCGCTGGCGTTGCGGCGCATCGGCATCCCCGCGCGCTCGTGGCAAAATTGGCAGATTCCGTTCCGCACCGATGCCTGCGCACGCCAAGGCCCGGATCAGCGACATCGCCGAGGACTTGATCGGCCCCTCGATCGACGCGGGAACGGTCGCTGTGGTTCCTGGTTTTCAAGGCGTAACCGAAGATGGGCGCGTCACGACGCTTGGACGGGGCGGCTCGGATACCTCGGCCGTGGCGCTGGCGGCGGCGCTGAAGGCGGAGCGCTGCGACATCTACACCGACGTTGACGGCGTCTACACCACCGACCCGCGGATCGTCTCGAAGGCGCGCCGGCTGGAGAAGATTTCCTACGAGGAAATGCTGGAAATGGCCTCGCTCGGGGCCAAGGTGTTGCAGACGCGCTCGGTCGAGCTGGCGTTTCGCGCAGCGTGTTCCGGTTCGGGTGTTGTCGAGTTTTGTTGAGCCGGGCGCGCCCAATCCCGGCACTCTGGTTTGTCGGCGAGGATGAGATCGTGGAAAAGCAAGTGGTTTCCGGCGTCGCCTATTCGCGCGACGAGGCCAAAGTGACGCTGCTCGGGCGTGGTGGACCATCCAGGCGTCGCCGCTGAGATTTTCGGACGCTTGGCGACGGCCAACATCAATGTCGATATGATCGTGCAGAGCGAGGCGCGCCAGGAAGGGCGCCAGAACATCCTGTTCACCTGCCCCGACCGCGACGCCCAGCTCGCCGCGGCGACGATTGAAGCCGTGCGCGCAGAAATCGGCATCGACGAAATCCACATTCGCCGCGACGTGGCCAAGGTGTCGGTGATTGGCATCGGCATGAAAAGTCAGGTCGGCGTGGCGGCGACCATGTTTGCCGCGCTTGCGCAAAAGGGCATCAATATCGAAGCTATTGCCACATCCGAGATCAAGATTTCGGTTTTGATCGACGCCAGCTATACTGAGCTTGCGGTGCGCACGTTGCACACCGCCTATGGGCTAGATGCGGCCTGAGTTTTTCATGGGAGGCGGCAAGGGCTAATGGTCGGTCCCGCGAATATCGGCGGATCGCGGATAATCCTGCGCAAGTTGCGCGAGATCATGGACACTGGCGGTTCAGCGCAGCAGCGCTTGGATCGTCTAGTCGTCCATGATCGCCGCGACCATGGTGGCTGACGTTTGTTCGATCTACCTCAGCTAGGGGGCGAGTGCACAGAATTGTTCGCCACAGAGGGGTTGAGGGCGAGGCGGTGCACCGCACCCGGTTGAAGTCGGGGAGGGGCTGGTGGGTCTGGTGGCCGAGACCGCCCAGCCGCTCAATATCGCCGACGCTCCCCACCACGAGCGGTTTTCCTATCGGCCGGAAACCGGCGAGGAACTCGTTCAACGCTTTCCTCGGCGTGCCGATTGTTCGCTCCGAGCGCACCTTTGGCGTGCTGGTGGTGCAAAATCGGGTCGCAGCGGCTCTACGGCGACGACGAGGTCGAGGCGCTGCAGACCATCGCCATGGTGTTGGCGGAAATGGTGGCGTCGGGCGCGTTCGGCGACCTTTCCGAGCCTCGCCGAGGTGGAGGCGCGGCCAAGCCGGCCGGAATTGTTGGTGGGCCGGGCGTTTTCCGAAGGGCGTGGTCATCGGCGTGGCGGTGCTGCACGAACCGCATGCGCCGCTGGGCCGGGTCATCGCCGACGATCCGGTAAAGGAAGAAGCTCGCCTCGAGCTCGGCATTGGCTCAGATGCGTCATGCGCTTGCGCAGCTGATTGAGGGCGACGCGGGACGGATTTCCGGCGTCTCGCGCGAGGTGCTCGAGACGTTCTCTGCTGCTTGCCGCCGATCCCAGCTGGGAAAACAAGCTCAGGCACGGCGTGCGCGCCGGGCTTATCGGCGGACGCTGCGGTTGAGCGGGTGCGCGGGGAACACCGCGCCAGGCTCAACGCTGCGCGCGATCCCTATTTGCGCGAACGCCTGCAGGATCTGGAGGATCTGGACAACCGGCTATTGCGTGCGCTGGCGGGTGTCGAAGGCGCGGGCGTCGCAAGCGATGCCGGACGACGCAATTTTGATCGCGCGCGAACTCGGGCCCGCTGAATTGCTGGAATATGGCGCCGCCAAGCTGAAAGGGGTCGCGCTAGAGGAAGGCGGCGCCACCTCTCACGCCGCGATCGTCGCCCGCGCGCATGGGCATCCCAATGGTGGGGATGCTGCCTGGCCTGCTTTCACGGGTTGAGAGCTGGTGATCCGCTAGTGCTTGGACGGCGAGCGCGGCGAGGTTCGGCTGCGGCCGGAGCGGCCGGTCGTCTTCGCTTACCGGCAGCGGATTGATTTGCGCTCGGCCAGGGTCGCTGAATTCGCTCGACTTAAGGATGTCCCCGCCGTGACCAAAGACGGCGAGCGGGTGGCGTTGTTGCTTAACGCCGGACTCGCGCTTGATGTCCACCATCTGGACGAAGTGGGCGCGGAGGGCATCGGCCTGTTCCGCACCGAGTTTCAGTTTATGGTCTCGGAGACCTTGCCCCGGCTTGAAAGCCAGACCCTGCTTTACCGCGAAGTCCTCGATGCGGCTGGCAAGCGGCCGGTTACCTTCCGCACTCTCGATCTTGGCGGCGACAAGGTGCTGCCCTGGTGACGACTGCCGAGCGGGAGGAAAACCCGGCGCTCGGCTGGCGGGCGGTGCGCATTGGGCTCGATCGCCCGGCTCTGCTGCGTTACCAACTCCGCGCACTGATCAATGCCGCCGCCAAAAGCCGCCTGCGGGTAATGTTTCCGCTGGTGACGACGGTCGCCGAATTCGACGCCGCCAGCGCGCTCCTGGCTCAGGAACTGGCCTGGGCGCGCAAACACGGTCGCGCGACGCCAGCCAAGGTTGAGATTGGCGTAATGCTCGAGGCGCCGGCGCTGGCCTGGTCGATCCCAAATCTGCGAGGGACGAGCGGACTTCATTTCGATCGGCACCAACGATTTGATGCAATATTTTTTCGCCGCCGACCGCGGCAATGCCAGGGTGGCGGACCGCTACGACATTCTCAGCGCTCCGGCGCTCTCATTTCTCAAACGCATCCATGACGATTGCGAAGCGGCGGGCATGCCGGTGTCTATCTGCGGCGAGGCGGCTGGGCGTCCGTTGGAGGCGATGGCGTTCATCGCGCTGGGTTTCCGACGGCTATCGATGCCCGCTTCGGGGGTTGGGCCAGTGAAAGCGATGCTTCGCTCGCTTGACACGCGCGCGGCTTGGGGCGCACTCGCGCCGCTTTTGCGTTCGGCGCAACCTTCACTGCGCGCCGAACTCACCGATTTCGCCAACAAAAATGCATGCGCACTGTAATCGGATCGCCAAGTGGCGTTGAGCTTTCGCCAATTCGTGCGTAAGCTCGATTTTGCGCAGTAAATGATTGTGGTCTTAGCTGTATGGTCTCGCGGAGGGGCCGACGCGCCGATGTTGCAACCTGATTCCAACGAACGTTCCAGTTACCGATGAGCCAAGCGCGGCTTCGGCGAAGCACTTGCGCTTGGTCGTCGACGTTGCGGCCGCGGAACCAGCTTTGGCGCGCGGGGCGCAAGCTCGCAGAAGCGCGCCGTCGGCTTGGCCTGAGCCTCGACGAAGTGGCCGAGCGCATCCGGGTGCGCCGTGAGTTCCTCGAAGCGCTCGAGGAGATGAACATGAAGTCGCTGCCGGGCAAAGCCTATGCCTTGGCGTTCCTGCGCTCCTATGTTCGCGCCCTCGGTCTCGATGAAAAAACCATTGTCGACCAGTTCCAGGAGGAATCCGCGCTGACGCGCGAGGATGCGCAAAAGCAGATCCGCGATCCTTCCTCCAAGCCCGGGCCGGGAGCGCCCTTGGCTGGCTGCGGCAGTCCTGGTGCTGATCGCAGCGGGGTTTGTCGGCTGGCGGATGCTGCGAACGAGGAGGCGCGGCGGCGCCGCAAGTGGCGGAGAGCCAAGCCCTCGGCCCGGCGCCGAGCGCGGCCGCGCCGCCAAGCGTCTCGCCGGCTCGCGTTCTGGAGATCCAGGCGAACGTCGATGCCTGGTTGGAGGCCCGCGGGCCGGACGGCACGGTATTCTTGTCGCGGACCTTGCGCGCGGGGGATGTTTACCGGCCCGACCCCAGCCCCGGTTGGACCCTGCACGCGCGCGACGGCGGCGCTTTCGAGCTTTACGTCGATGGCGTTCCCGCAGGGCCTCCTGGGCACTGCGGGCATGCCGGTGCTAGGGCGCGCGATCGATGGCATCGAGCCGCTCACGCAGGCGGAACTGGCCCTCGCGCTCCTACGCCAGTCAGCGCGCTCGCGCTACGCGACAGCCTTCGATGGACGGCGCGCGATCTGCACCACATCCGCCCTTGGCGGCGCATTGAGCGGCGGCAGCTCGCGAAAAATTCGCGTCGGCGCAGTTGAGGTCGGCGGCGATGCGCCGATAACCGTCCAGTCGATGACCAACACGCCGACGGCGGACGCGAGCGCCGACCATCGAGCAAATTCGCCAATTGGAGGAGGCTGGCGCCGACATCGTGCGGGTTTCCTGCCCGGATGAGGATTCCACCGCCGCCTTCGCGCAAGATCGCGCGCGAAGCGAAAGTTCCGTTGGTGGCAGACATCCATTTCCATTACCGCCGCGCCATCGAGGCGGCGATGGCGGGTGCGGCATGCTTGCGCATCAATCCCGGCAATATCGGCAACGCCCAGCGGGTGAAGGACGTGGTGCAGGCGGCCAAGGATCATGGCTGCGTCCATCCGCATCGGCGTCAACGCCGGCTCGCTGGAAAATCATTTGCTGGAAAAATACGGCGAGCCGTGCCCGCAAGCGATGGTCGAAAGCGCGCTCTATCCACGCCGCGCTGCTCGAAGAGCACGATTTCCGCGAGTACAAGATCAGCGTCAAGGCCTCGGATGTGTTCCTCACCGCCGCCGCCTATCAGCAGCTCGCGGAAGCCACCGACGCGCCCTTGCACCTGGGCGTCACCGAAGCGGGCGCGCTGCGCAGCGGCACGGTGAAATCCGCCATCGCGCATGGGCTCGCTGCTGTGGGCCGGCATCGGCGACACCATCCGCGTCTCGCTCGCCGCCGATCCGGTGGAGGAGATCAAGGTCGGCAACGATTTGCTGAAGAGCATGGGCCTGCGCCAACGCGGCGTCACCATCATCGCCTGCCCCTCCTGTGCGCGCGCAGGGCTTCAACGTCATCGCCACCGTCGATGAACTGGAGCGCCGCCTCGCCCACATCGCCGAACCGATCACGCTCTCGATCATCGGCTGCGTCGTCAACGGCCCCGGCGAAGCGCTGATGACCGACCTAGGCTTCACCGGCGGCGGCAAGGGCGCGGGCATGGTGTATGTGGCGGGGAAGCAGGATCATAAGCTGGGGAACGAGGGGATGGTGGAGCATATCGTGGCGCTGGTGGAGGCGCGGGCGCGGGACTTACGTGGCCGCTGAGCTGCTCGCGAGACGGTTCCACTTGTCCTGAATTGGGCGGCGCTGATCGAGTTCTGGAACTGCGGCGATACTTGGATGAAGCAACAGGTGGACGCCCATCTTGACGGGCTGGTTCGTCTGCCCTGAGGTCCGCGTGGCTTGCCTGTGAGGCGGTCAACCCCCTACATGCGCCGTTCATGGCCCGCTATCTCATCACCTCCGCACTGCCCTACATCAACGGCATCAAGCATCTCGGCAACCTGGCCGGCTCGATGCTGCCGGCGGACGTACATGCACGTTTTCGGCGGTTGCAAGGCCACGAAGTGCTGTTCATCTGCGCCACCGACGAGCATGGCACGCCGGCCGAACTCGCGGCAGCCGAGGCGGGCCAGGACGTGGCCGCGTATTGCGCCGCCCAGTATGACATTCAGCGTGACGCCTGCGCCGGCTTCAAGCTCTCGTTCGATCATTTCGGCCGCTCCTCCAATCCGCCCAACCATCGCCTCACGCAATATTTCTGCGAGGCGCTGGAAAAGAACGGCCTGATCGAGGAGCGCGTCACCAAACAGGTCTATTCCGTCGACGACAAGCGTTTCCTGCCTGACCGTTACGTCGAGGGAACCTGTCCCCATTGCGGCTTCGAGCGGGCGCGCGGCGACCAGTGCGACAATTGCCAGCGCCTCTTGGATCCTACCGATCTGATCAAACCGCGCTCGAAAATTTCGGGCTCTGAAAAAGTCGAAGTGCGCGACACCGCGCATTTGTTCCTGAAACAGCCCTTGATGCAGGAGCGCATTCGCGCCTGGGTGGACAAGGCGACCGATTGGCCGGCGCTGGCGCGCTCGATCGCCTACAAATGGCTGGACGAAGGCCTGATCGACCGCTCGATCACGCGCGATCTTGCCTGGGGGATCAAGGTTACGAAGGACGGCAAGCCGCGCCCCGGTTTTGAGAACAAGGTGTTCTATGTCTGGTTCGATGCGCCGATCGAATATATCGCCGCGACCGTTGAATGGTCGGAAGCAACAGGGGCTAATTGGGAGCGCTGGTGGCGCGAGGACAAGGGCGCGAGCGACGTCACTTATGTCGAATTCATGGGCAAGGATAATGTCGCGTTCCACACGGTGAGTTTTCCGGTGACCATCATGGGTTCGGGCGAGCCTTGGAAACTGGTGGACCGGCTGAAAGCGTTCAATTGGGTGACGTGGTACGGCGGCAAATTCTCGACCAGCGAAAAGCGCGGCATCTTCATGGACCAGGCGCTGGAGTTGTTGCCGAGCGATTATTGGCGCTGGTATTTGATGGCCAATGCGCCCGAAAGCGCTGACGCCGCTTTCACGCTGGAGCAATTTCAGCAGAGCGTGAACTCCGATCTGGCCAACGTGTTCGGCAATTTCGTCAACCGCATCACGCGCTTCGCGGCGGCGAAATTCGACAGCAAAGTTCCCGATGGCGGGACATGGGGACCGGTGGAGGAAAAGCTCGCGGCGGAATTCTACGAGCGGCTCGCAGCACTCACGCAATTTCACGAACAGATGGAATTCCGCAAGGCCGCAGCCGAATTACGCGCGCTCTGGGTCGCGGGCAACGAATATCTGCAAGTCGCTGCGCCGTGGACCGCGTTCAAGACCGACCCCGCCGCCGCCGCTATCGGCGTGCGCACGGGGCTCAACTTGGTCGTGTTGTTCGCGATTGTGGCCCAGCCCTTCATCCCGGACGCCGCTAAGGCGGTGCTCGACGCGATGGGCGTGCCGGGCAAGAACAGGAACTGGCCGTTGGTTTCCGACAAGGCGCTGCTCGACGCGCTGCCGCGCGGGCTGGCCTTCATGCCTCCGGATGTGTTGTTCAAGAAGATCGAGGACGGCGATGTGGCGGCTTGGGCGGAACGGTTCGGGGCTGGCTAGACGGGTGCGGACAACACCGCTAAAACCCGCCCAGCTTTAATGTCGCGGGAGGGGAACGACATGCAGGCCTATCTTGAACAAGCCTTGGAAGTGCTGCGCGCGGGCTTTACCCAGATCAACGACCCGAAGGGGCTCTTGATCGCGTTGGCGGCGACATTGTTCCTGCGGTCCTGGGGGCAATGGTTTCCCGCCGGCATTATCGCCACTTTGATCTATGTCGCTATCGAGCATTTCGCGCCGGTTCTGGCCGGTCAGGGCGAACTGGCGCTGCCGCCAATCATGGAAGCGGATTTTTGGAGCCGCTTCGGTATCCTGCTAGTGGGCTTTTTGCTGGTGATCGGCGTCTTCTTCTTTGTGAAACGCATCGTCATGACAGCAGCGGGCGCTGGCGAAGAGGGCGCGAAAAAGAAACACTGAGTTCTTGGAGCGCGCGTCTTCAGACGCGCACTTGTTTTTTGCCGTCGCGCAATGCGCGTCTGAAGATGCGCGGTCCGGGGGATCAACGCTCGCGCGAGGCCTCATAGAGCGCGATCGCCGCGGCGGCGGAGACGTTGAGGCTTTCCATGGCTGGCGCGATTGGAATGCGGGCCCGCTTTTCACAAGCCTCCGCCACGGCGGGACGGAGTCCCTTGCCTTCGGCCCCGAGTACCAGCGCCAGCGGGCGTTTGTCGGCGAGGACAGCGGCCAAGCTCAATTCCGCCTCACCTTCAAGCGCGACTGTCAGATAGCCAAGCGTACGCAGCGCTTCGATGGCGCGGCCGAGATTGACCGCACGCACATGCGGAACAAGCTCAATCGCGCCTGTCGCCGCCTTCGCCAGCACGCCGGTCAGCGGCGGCGATTTGCGGTCCTGCAACACCAGTGCGCGCGCGCCGAAAGCGGCGGCGGAGCGAAACGCCGCGCCCACGTTTTGCGGATCGGTGACGCCGTCAAGGATCAGCACGCTTCTGCCATCTGGCGGCGCGCATGCGGCTTCGAGCGTGAGCGGCTCAAGCGGCAGCGCACGCACGGCTAAACCTTGGTGAACCGCGCCCGGCGGCAACATGCCGTCAATGGCTTCAGGGTCGAGGATTTGCGGCTCGGCGCTTTCGGGCAGGCGCGAGGCGGCGTTACGGGTGGCGACCACGCGTTCGATGCGCCGGGCTGGATTGGCAAGCGCCGCCAGGCACGCGTGAACGCCCCAAATCCAGGTCGGCCCGCCGGTTTCTTCCTCGAACTGACGCCGGGGCACCCGCATCTGCGGGTTGCCAGGGCCGAGCGGCTGGTGCGATCTTGGTGGCGGGCGGGCTATTGGGGGCGCCTGACTTTGGATGAGCGCGCTCGGGCGCGGGCCGACCTCTTGCGGTCAAGGCCGAAAAAAATCCAGCGCTTTCGCCAAGCGGCGTGATTTTAAGCGGGTACAAACCGCAGCGCCGCGCCATTGTTGCAATAGCGCAGGCCGGTCGGGCGCGGGCCATCGGGGAAGACGTGGCCCTGATGCCCGAGGCAACGGGCGCAATGATATTCGGTGCGTGGTTGGAACAGCAGCAAATCTTGCTTGGTCCCGACATTGGCCTCGATTACGCGTGAAAAGCTCGGCCATCCAGTGCCGGAATTGAATTTCCACTCAGACCGGAACAAGTCCAGCCCGCAGCCGGCGCACACGTACGTTCCGCGTCCGTGCTCATTGTTCAACGCGCTTGTCCCGGCGCGCTCAGTGTCCTCGTTGCGGAGCACGCGAAACGCCAGCGGCTCAAGCTGTTCGCGCCACTGCGCCTGGGTGATCATACGGGCGGGATCGCGTGCGTATCGCGCCTCATTGGCCACGCTTGGAATGGTTTGAGCCTCCGCCGCGCAGCCGAGCAGGGGAAGTGCGGCGACGGTCAGGAACATGGTGCGGCGATTTAGGGTCATGGCGACATATACGCGCGGGTTGTCAGAATGGTTGCAAGCACGCAGTAACGGCCCATGACACTGACCCACCTATCGGATTTGCAGAAGGCGAAGTCCGGGGCGCGTAGACAAAGCCGTTTGTGTTTATGGGTCCCTGTATGTCGTCGTCCACGATTTTCTGCGAGTGGAAATCGTGAGTTGGCCGTTGCGCGATGGGTCCCTGGTTCGTTGAAGACGAGCGCGCGCTCACAAGCGCCGACGGAGAAAGAAGCGCACCTGCTGCTGCAAGGCCATCGCCTCGCTCGAGGGGCTTGCGCCCTACGCCGATCAGAGCGAAAATCGAGTGGCGCGCAGTCGCCGGACTTGCGCTTCGAAGCGGGAAATGGCGGGAGCGAGCCGCGGTTCAGAGATATGTCGGAGAACCCTCATGACCCCCGAGCAATTAGCCGAACGCTATTTCGCCACCGTGAGATCGCGCGACATTGACCGCTTTGTCGCGCTCTATGCCGAGGACGCCTCGTTTATCTATCCCGACGGCCGCGAGGCCAAGGGCGTTGCCGCCATCCGCGAACGCCAGTCGGCCGTGTACGCCGCGCAACCTCCCTCGCCTTCACCGCAATCGATGATTGTCGGCAACAATTGCGTCGCGGTAGAGCTGGAGGCTGCGCTCCCTGACGGTTCCGTGCGCCGGATGGCGAACTTCTTCTATTTCGACGCTAAAGGCTTGATCGAGCGGCAGCGCGTTTATCGTCAAAGTTGAACCCGGCGGCCAAAAAAAATGGGCCAAAATGAGTTTGCGGCCCGCGCGGGACTGATTATAAGACCCGCTCCGCGAACAGGGGGCCTAAACCAAGCTCCGCCAGCGGAGGCTTTTGCTCGGCGAACTAGGCGCCGGGACAAGGCGGGTTTGGAAGGGTGGCCGAGTGGTTAATGGCAGCAGACTGTAAATCTGCCCGCGAGAGCGTACGTTGGTTCGAATCCAGCCCCTTCCACCATCGGCCCTGCTTGAGTTTGTTTGCCCTGCCGCGCGGAAGCCGCCCTTGACCCTTGGCGGGGCTTGTCTTAACCCCCTCGGCCTTGCGCGTCACAAACGCGGGTGTAGCTCAGTTGGTTAGAGCGTCGGCCTGTCACGCCGAAGGTCGCGGGTTCGAGCCCCGTCACTCGCGCCATGTTTTTCAGGGATTTAGCTCCCCTTTAGCCATTGCAACGTCGCCCTGAGGCCGAGTCTCGAGCGGTATCTTGGGCGCGCCGCCCAATTGCGCCGACAGACGCTCCGGATTGCCTACCGAGCGAGTTATGTCGCCCTGGCGCGGCGGCCCAAATAAAATTGCCGCCCGCGAGCCGATCAAGTCTGAAATCAGGCGCGCCAAGTCGCGGACGCTAAGTTCGCGTCCGCTGCAGACGTTGAAGATATCGGCTCGGCCAGGTTGGCAGTACGACATTGCCCGCCAAAACGCCGCGCAAACATCGTCGACATAGATGAAGTCGCGGGTCTGGGCGCCGTCGCCGTGAATGGTCACCGGCGCGCCGCTCGCGAAACCGGCGGCAAATATCGAGATGACGCCGGAATAGGGCGATCGCGGATCCTGGCGCGGGCCGTAGACGTTAAACAAACGCAGGCCGACGCTGCCTAGGCCCGCTCTTTCCGAGGCATGTTTTTCGCAGGCGCGTTTGTCGGCGCCGTATGCAGTCAAGGGATGGGTCGGCGAATTTTCCTCGAGGGGGGCGCCTTGAAACTCCCCGTACACCGCGGCCGAAGACGCATAGACGACCGGCAATGGACCCCCCGGCGCATGCACCGCAGCGTCGAACACGTTAAGCGCGCCGCCGAGATTGGTGTCGCCGGCGCCGCGCGCGTGCACTGCGGCAATGGCGGCGAGATGAAAACATCCGTCCACCTCGGACATGGCCGCGCGCACCTGTTCGCGGTCGCGCACATCGCCGGCCATGAATTCCGCGCCAGGGGCAAGGCGCTGGCCGGAGGAAAGGTTATCCAGCACGCGTACCTCCTGGCCGCATTGGAGCAGGAAATCGACCAGATGGGCGCCTATGAACCCAGCACCCCCCGTCACCAAATATCGCCCCATCGCCCCACCGCTGGATCAAGCCTGGATTGGTTTTGCCTCGATAAACGCAGGAAGTTCAAGCGCGCGTGCCGAATCCGACTTACCGAGCGCCCCGCCTTGACAACCCCGCCGCGCCCGTGCGCTACCCCGCGCTTCAGTTTCGGAGCCATCCATGCACGCCTACCGCACCCATACTTGCGGCCAGCTTCGTCCCGCCGACGCGGGCAACACCGTGCGCCTGTCCGGCTGGGTGCACCGGAAGCGCGATCTGGGCGGGGTGCTGTTCATCGATCTGCGCGACCATCACGGGATCACGCAATCGTTGCAAATCCGCGGCTCGCCGGCGTTTGCGCTGTTTGAGCGGCTGCGCGCCGAAAGCGTGGTGCGCGTCGACGGCAGGGTGGTGGAGCGGACGAAGGAGACGGTGAATGCCGAATCTGCCGACCGGCGCGTCGAGGTGCGGGTCGAGCGCCGCCGAAGTGCTGGGCGCGGCGGAGGAATTGCCGCTGCCAGTGTTCGGCGAGCCGGATTATCCCGAGGACATAAGGCTCAAATACCGCTTTCTGGATTTGCGGCGCGAGAAGCTGCACAGATCCATTCTGCTGCGTCAGCCAAGTGATCGCGTAGCTTGCGCCGGCGCATGATCGAGCAGGGCTTCACCGAATTTCAGACCCCGATCCTGACGGCGTCATCGCCGGAAGGCGCGCGCGATTTTCTGGTGCCGTCGCGTCTGCATCCGGGCAAATTCTACGCGCTGCCGCAGGCGCCGCAGCAATTCAAGCAGCTGTTGATGGTGGCCGGCTTCGACAAATATTTCCAGATCGCGCCCTGCTTCCGCGACGAGGACGCGCGCGCCGATCGTTCGCCCGGCGAATTCTATCAGCTCGATTTCGAGATGAGCTTTGTGACGCAAGAGGATGTGTTCAATGCCATCGAGCCGGTGCTCGCCGGCGTGTTCGAGGAATTCGGCGCAAGGCAAGCGCGTGACCAAGGCGGGCTCGTTCCCGCGCATTCCGTATGCCGAGAGCATCGCCAAATACGGCTCGGACAAGCCGGACCTGCGCAATCCGCTGGTGCTCGCCGATGTCAGCGAACATTTCCGCGGCGGCGGCTTCGGCCTGTTCGCGCGCATCCTGGAAAAACCAGGCGCGGCGGTGTGGGCCGTGCCCGCGCCGAAGGGCGGCTCGCGCGCGTTCTGCGACAAGATGAATGCCTGGGCGCAAAGCGAAGGCCAGCCGGGGCTTGGGTTACATCTTCTGGCGTGAAGGCGAAGAAGGCGGGGCGGGGCCCATCGCCAAGAATATCGGCGCGGAGAAGGCGAGCGCGCATCCGCGATCAGCTTGGGCTCGAAAGTCGGCGACGCGGCCTTCTTCGTCGCTGGCGATCCCGCCGTGTTCTATAAATTCGCCGGCCTGGCGCGCAACAAGGTCGCCGATGAATTGAACCTCTCCGACAAAAATCAGTTCGCGTTCTGCTGGATCGTCGATTTTCCCGATGTACGAGTGGAGCGAGGAAGAAAAGCGCATCGATTTCTCGCACAATCCGTTCTCGATGCCGAACTACGATCACGAGGCGTTTTTGAAGCTCGACGTAAACGACCGCGCAACCATCGAAAACATCACTGCCTTCCAGTACGATATCGTCTGCAATGGCGTGGAGCTTTCCTCCGGCGCGATCCGCAACCATAAGCCCGAGATCATGGTCAAAGCCTTCGAGATCGCCGGTTACGGCCGCGAAGTGGTAGAGGAAAAATTCGGCGGCATGCTCAACGCCTTCCGCTACGGCGCGCCCCCGCACGGCGGCTCGGCGCCGGGCGTTGACCGCATCGTCATGCTGCTCGCCGGCGTCGAGAATATCCGCGAAGTGATCGTCTTCCCGTTCAACCAGCAAGCGCAAGATTTGATGATGAACGCGCCGGGCGAAGTAACGGCAAAACAGCTGAAGGAGCTGCATATAAGGGTGGTGGAGTAGCGCTTCCCCGGACCGCCGGCTTCCAGCCGGCATATAACACCTGGATTCCCACAGAACTGTGAAAACTGAACGCTCGTATGCCGGTTGGAAGCCGGCGGTCCGCGGTGGCGCCAGGGCCGGACTGGCTGGCAGCTTGCGTCCCCGCGCTACCCCCCGCTAGCCTCCCCCCTCGCCCCGCAAGCGGCGCACACGCCGGCTTCGCCGACGGTGAAGTGGCCGCAGGCGGTGCAGGGTTCGGCGCGGTAGCGCGGGCCTTCGCGGCGGTCGCGGAGATTTTCCACTGGCTTGGGGCGCAGCATGACGAGGTTGTCGGTCGACGCGGCGCGGGCGAAGCCGCGTGAAATCAGCCGCGCCGCGCTCTCGGCATCTTGCGAACGTTTCGACAAACCATCGCCGCGCGCGTCGAACGGATCAACTTGCGCCAGGTCGCCGCGACCGAGATAGCTCACTGCCAGTTCGCGGAAGATGTAATCCAAAATCGAAGTGGCGTGGCGGATGGTGTCGTTGCCCTTGACCTCGCCCGCCGGTTCGAAGCGGGTAAACAGAAAGGCGTCGCAATATTCCTCGAGCGGCACGCCATATTGCAGCCCGATCGATATCGACACCGCGAAATTATTCATCAGCGAGCGGAAGGCGGCGCCTTCCTTATGCAGGTCGATGAAGATTTCGCCCAATTGACCGTCATCGTACTCGCCGGTGTGCAGATAGACTTTGTGCCCGCCGACCACCGATTTCTGAATGTAGCCCTTGCGCCGCTCCGGCAAGCGGCGGCGCTGCGCATCCATTGCCGGTTCGGGTGCAGGCTTGGCCCTGGGCGCGGCGGCGGGCTCTGGGATTGCTTCTTCCAGGGAAGGCAGGCTGAGCACGATCGGCGGCGCTTCGGCGCGCACTTGTACTAAACTCACGCCCGCCGCGCCCGCCGCCGCGAGCACTTCGCTGCGGCGTTGGTAGTCGGCGCCTTCAAGCGTGAGATCGAGCGCCGTGCGCGCGAACGGCGCTGCCGCCGCCGCGAGCGCGATGCGCGCATCGGGAGATATCTCGCGTTCGCGCGCGAACACTAAGCGGTGCGCCGGGGTCGAGCCCCTTGGCCGCGTTCAGATCGGCGGCGCCCATGCAATAGGCCTCGGCGGCGGCGATTTCTTCTTCGCTGAAGCCGAGCGTCATCAGTAAATCGCCGCGCTTGCCGGCGGCGACATCGGGCGGCAACTTGAGTACGTCCTGGCAAAATTCAGCGCCGACCACCAAGGGATGCACGGCCGCGCGCAGATTGAACGCGTCGCTGGCGGCTTCTTCGATGGCGTCGAGCGCGGGTTCGGTGAAGCCCAAGGCGGCGAGGCGTTCGAGGTTCACGCCCGGCGCCCCGCTCAGCGTGCGCCGGCCTTCGACGTGCCGTGCGAAGGCGTTGATTGACGCCGCTCCATAGCCGAGCGCGGCCAGTCCCGCGCGCGCGTCGGGGCTGAGCACGCGGCCAAGTTCGCCGTTTTCACGCGGGCCATAAATCGTCACGCCCAAGGCGGGCGCAAGGCCGGCGGCGTTGAGGCCAAGGCGGCGCGCGCTGCCAATGTCGTTGGCGAAGGCGATGGCAAGCGTTCCCCGCAGCCCGGACGGTCTCGGCTCTGTTAAGCTCCGATAGATGACGCTCGCGCGCGCGGCGAGCGGGCCTGCAAGCGCGGCGGCGGCTTCGCGCGCGCGCTTGACGCCGGTTTCGGTTTGACGCTTGGCGCTGCGCCAATTGGCGAACGCGCCCTTGGCCTGCGCATGCGCCGCGCTTTCGGAAATCGCCGCCGCGTGCGCAAGCGAACCAATGCCGGCGGTCAGCGCGCGCGCCGCGTCGCTGTCATAGGCAAGCCCAGCGCGCATCAGCAGCGCCGCAAGCCCCTCCAAACGCAGCACGATCGATCGCTGCGGGCAAGGGTCTTGCACGCAATGCGCAGCGTCGAGCGTGCGCACCAGCACTCTGATCGCGGCTTCAAACGCATTGCCGTCAAACCCATTGTCGTCGTGAAAACGGGGTAGCGCGATGCTTGCGGCGATGACTTTTTCATTGTCGCCCACAGCTGCGCCAGTTGGATCGAGAGCGCCGGCGGCGAACGCGGTGAGCGCATGCGCGCCCGCTTCCGACGCGGCGATAACGAGGCGGCGACGAGCGGGGTCGGCGCCGGCGTCGAGCGCCGCGGAATAGGCCCCGCGCGCCACCGCGCCGGCGAGTGCGGCGACGATGTCGGAATCCGGCGCGCCGGCAAGTCGCGCGGCCGCCGCCTTATGGCGCACGCCGCCGCGCTCGAGGTCGAGACCGTTGCGCACTGCTTCGATCGCCAATTCCGCCAGCGCTGAATCCAGCGCCCGCGCTCCAGCCCCAAGCGCAACGCCCGCGCGCGCACGCGCGGCTTCGTCGGCGAGCAATTCCGCCGCGCAACTTGCGTCCGGACGCACCAAAACAAGCGGCCCGTCGCGCCCGTCCTGGGCGCTCATGCGAGCAGCTGCGTCGAGCCCATCCAATGCGGCCGTGCTTGGCGCGCCGCCGATGCCAAGCTTGGCGCCGGCGGCAAGTAGCGTCTGGGCGCGGCCGAGCGCAGCGAGTTCCCCTGCGCGTTCGCGCGGCCAATTGATCAGCGCGGCGGAGGCGGCAAGCTCGGGCGCGTCCTGCAGCGCCGCGCGCAGCAATGGTGGGTCGAGCGCGATTTTGCCCTGTTGCAGCAATTCGTCGAGCGGGCCGGCCAAATCCGGGTCCTCGCCCCAGCGCGCCAGCCGGTCGGCGACCAGCATCAGCGCCTCGACAATGCTAGGTCCAACCTCCGAATCAAGGACAAGGCCATCCTCGATTGCCGCGCGCACCATGGCTTCGGGCCACGCGGGGGGCGCTTCGGCGCTTGTGCGTGAGTCCAACTCGATATCCGCAATCATGGGCATCGTCCTTCCTGACCGAAAATTGACAGAGCTGGCGTTCAAAATCAATATCTAGTATGAAACGACCCCAGCTTATCCCAAGATATTGTTTCGAGCGCGTACTGGACGGCGGCTGGCGCAGCCGCCATGATGTTTGCCAATTAAGGAGCGACACTCATTTTAATGCTCAAACGCATCTTCACTTGGTGGAACGGGGCCACGCTTGGGGCTTTGCTCGACATTGGCCGCCGCGCGGCGTTTGTCGGGGCCGACGAGCAGGGCAATCGCTATTTCGAGGAAAGGCGGCCGAGCTTGGACGGACGCCGGCGCCGTTATGTGGTTTATTCCGGCTTGGCAGAGGCCTCGCGGGTGTCGCCCGATTGGCATGGCTGGATGCATCACACGTTTGACTTGCCGCCAACTCTGCAGCCTTTGAAGCGGCAAAGCTGGGAGCAGCCGCACGTGCCTAATCTGACCGGAACCGTGCAAGCCAAGCGGCCAAAGGGATCGCTGGCGCGCGGCGGCGTTCGCGCCAGCGCCGCGTCCGATTACGAAGCGTGGGCGCCGGGAGATCGGGAATGAATTTCGAGCGTTGGGGTGAAACGCTGCTGGGCGCGGCGGTCGCGATCGTCGGAGTGGGTTTTTTTGCATTCGCGGCGGCGCAGGCGGGCAAGAGCGCCGGCGGCGGCGGCTACGAACTCAGTGCGCGGTTTCAGCGCGTGAATGGCGTTGAAGTCGGCTCGGATGTCCGTGTTTCAGGGGTAAAGGTTGGCGTGGTGCGGGCTGTGTCGCTGGACCCGGATACCTATCTCGCCAGGCTTACGCTTTCGCTCGATGAAGGCGTGCAGGTGCTTGACGAATTCCACCGCGCGGATCGCCAGCGATGGCTTGCTCGGCGGCGCCTATGTGTCGATCGAGCCGGCCGGTATGGACGTGCTGGCGGCGGGTGCGGAAATTCCCAACACTCAGGGCGCGGTCGATTTGCTGACTTTGTTCGCCAGCTTCGCCCAAGGTTCGCAATCCGAATCTGCGCCACAGGAAGCCGCGCCATGATCCGTATTTTAGCCGCCGCCTTGACGCTGCTTTGTCGTCGCCACGGCGCCTGCATTCGCGCAGCGCGCGGTCATTCGCGGGCTCGACAAAGTGACTGGCCATGCCAGCGATTACACGCTGTCGATCGGGCGCACCGCGCATGTGGGCTCGCTCGAAGTGGTGGCGCGCGCTTGTTCGAAAAACGCGCCCGAGGAAACCCCGGAAGTGCGCATCTATGTGGAGGTGTACGACAAGCCGCCAGTGCGCGAGGGCGAGGAGGCCGAGCGCCGCGAAATTTTCCACGGCTGGCTGTTCGCCTCCAGCCCCGGCCTTAGCGCTGTCGATCATCCCACCTACGACATCTGGGCGATCGATTGCCGCGGCTAGAAGTGTGGTGATTGGGAGCGCGGAGCTTTAGCCCGCTTGGCGCGGCGCTTGAGATCATGCGGGGCCACGCTCAAGCTTACCAGCATGGTTGGCGCGCGTTTCGTTACGGCACCGCTTTCATTGCAAAGTCGCCTGTGTGAGGAGACTCAAGCTAGAACATGCCGCGAGGGGCGGCGCTGTTCGCCCACAGAGGGAGGAACGCCATGCGTGTCATGGGCCACAATGTGTTTGCGATTATTGCCGCAGCGTTTGCTATCTACGTCGCGGGTTTCTTGATCTACGGGTTGTTGTTTGAGGAGGCTTGGGTTGCCGCTACCGGCTGGAGCGAGGAGGAAATCAAATCCGGCATGAGCAAGATGCCGCTCTCGCCGCTGCCATCGCTATTGATTGCAATCGGCATTTCGCTTGCCGCCAAGTGGCGCAACAAGGCGGGCTGGATGGAGGGTGCGATTACCGGATTGCTCATGGCGGTGTTCCTGCTGCTGGGCGAGCGTCTCTATGGCTATGTCTACGCGCCTGCGGGCGGCGAAATGATGCTGGCCATCGACGGTCTCTACACGATGGCTAGCGGCTTGGCCGCCGGCGCGATCCTGGGCGCCTGGAAGTAAGCGATTGAGTGACACGGGATGCGCGGGGCGCTAAGCCTTGCGCCCCATGCGCATCCTTTGCACCAATGACGACGGCATTCACGCGACCGGCCTTGCGGTGCTCGAAAAGATCGCCCGCCATTTCAGCGACGATGTCTGGGTGATCGCGCCCGAAAGCGAGCAATCGGGGGCCTCGCGCGCGCTGACGCTGTCCGGTCCTATCCGCGTGCGTCAGGCGGGGCCAAATCGCTTTGCGGTGTCGGGCACGCCCACCGATTGCGTGTTGCTGGGGGTGGAGCATTTGATCGAGGGGCGGCGCCCGATCTGGTGCTCTCGGGCGTTAATCGCGGCCAGAACATCGCCGAGGACGTTACCTTTTCCGGCACCATCGCCGGGGCCATGCAAGGCATGCAACTCGGCATTCCGGCGATCGCGCTGAGCCAGGCGCGCGGCTTTCGCGGCGAGGAAGCGGCGATCCCATGGGATACGGCGGAGGCTTTCGGCGCCGGCATTGTCGGCCAATTGCTGAAACATGGTTGGCCAAAAGACGTGCTGATGAATGTCAATTTTCCCGATTTGCCGCCCGAGCAGGTCGCCCAGGTCGAAGTCACGTTTCAGGGCCGCCGCGACCACCACAGCGTCTACGCCGACAAGCGCACAGATTTGCGCGGCGGCGCCTATTATTGGCTCGGCTTTCACGGCAAGCGTTCCGATCCTCCGCAAGGCTCGGATCTGCGCGCGATCTACGAGGGGCGCATTTCGGTGACGCCGCTGCATGTCGATCTTACCCACGCCGAGACCATCCACGCGCTGAAAGGCGTGCTCGGCGGCGCGCCGCCGAGGGCGTGAGATGGACGATCGCTTGATGCGTTTTGTGCTGGAGATGCGGCAAGCTGGAATTACCGATGCGCGCGTGCTTGGCGCGCTTGAGCGCACGCCGCGCAGCCATTACGCGCCGGACCATCTCGAAGGCCTGGCTATGGACGATGTGGCGCTGCCGCTCTCGCACGCGCAAACCATGACCAAGCCCTCAATCATTGGCGAAATGCTGACCGCGCTGGCGCCGGGGGCGGACGACGTCGTCCTGGAAATTGGCGCTGGATCGGGGTTCCAAGCGGCGGTGCTGGCGCTTCTGGCGCGTAAAGTCGTGACGCTTGAGCGCTGGGGCGATCTGGTGGCAACGGCGCGCGGCCGCTTCGGGCGGGCGCGGCTGATGAATGTGTACGCGCATTTGGCCGACGGGTTCGAGGGCTGGGCCGATGACGCGCCCTATGATTGCATTGTCGTCAACGCGGCGACCGAGGAAATTCCGCCGGCTCTGTTTGAACAATTGAAACCCGGGGGCGTGTTGCTTGCGCCGGTAGGTGACGGCGAGGGGCAAAACTTGATTCGCATGCGTAATGGCGTGCGCGAACCATTGGGCGCGCTGCGCTTTCAACCGCTGCAGCGCGGCGTAGAAGCAGGCTCGCCGACCTGAGCATGGGTTTGCTAACCAATTTCGCGCAAGGTCCACGCATGCAACGCGCCGCGCTTTTGATCGCGCTCCTTATCGCCGGGTGCGCTTCGGCGAGAGACGAGCCGATGGCGATTGGCGATCCGCCAGCCGCCGCACCGTCAGCGCGCCGCGAAGCGTTGCGTGCGCACCGGGTTGGCGCACATGAAACCTTGCTCGATATCGCCATACTTTACCAGATTCCGCTCTCTTCCTTGATTGAGCAAAACAGGCTTGCGCCGCCCTATGAACTGAACGCGGGCGACATCGTGCGCCTGCCGCCGCCGCGCGCCTATGTCGTGCAAAACGGCGAGAGCTTTGCCGATGTGGCGCGCGCCACGAACATGGACCCGCGTTCGCTGGCGTTGTTCAACCATATGCAAATGCCCTATCGGGTGAGCCCCGGCGACCGTTTGAATTTACCGGCGATTGCCGCGCTTGACGCGCCGGTGGTTTCCAGAAACCGCGAAACGCTGCGCCAATCTCTAAGCCCGCCCGCCCAAGTTACTGGCGGCGAGGCGCGGTTTGCCTGGCCGCTGCGCGGCGAGATCGTCGCCCGCTTCGGCGCCCAGGCCGGCGGCGCGCGGCTTGACGGCATCGAGATCGCCGGCCGCGAGGGCGCGCGTATCGTGGCCGCCGCCGAAGGCGATGTGGTCTATGCCGGCAACGATCTGCCCGCCTATGGAACCCTGGTGCTGGTCCGGCACGCCGACAATTACGTCACCGCCTACGCCCATGGTCGCCGCGCGCTGGTGCGCGAAGGCCAGCGCGTGCGCGCCGGTGAGCCGATCGCGGAACTGGGCCAGGCCGCCAGCGGGCCGGCGCGGCTCTTGTTTCAAGTGCGCCGCGGGGCGAGGCCAGTGGACCCGGCGCCGTTGTTGGGGCGGTAAGGGCGAGGACGCCACTTCGGACCGCCGGCTTCCAGCCGGCATGCGACCGCCAAGTTCACAGCCTGTGTGATAGAACGCGCGCATGCCGGCTGGAAGCCGGCGGTCCGAGGTGGCGACCCGGCCCCCTTGGTGCGAACTTCTGCCCAGGTGTCAAGTGATTGAATTGGCGGGCGCGGGCGATATAGTCCCGGCCTTCGCGGGGCCCCGCGAGTCAGTTTTTCCATCCACCGCGAGGATTAATGCTCATCTCCAACGCTTACGCACAGACCGCGCCGGCGGGCGGCGACCCCAGCGCGATGCTGATCGGGATATTGCCCTACATCCTGATTTTCGTGGTGTTTTATTTCCTGCTCATCCGGCCGCAGCAGCAGCAGCGCAAGCGTTTGATGGAAGCGATCAGCGCACTGAAGAAGGGCGATGTGGTGGTGACCTCGGGCGGCTTTATCGGCAAGGTAAAGTCCATCGCCGACGATGAATTGCGCCTTGAGCTTGCGCCCAATGTCGAGGTGCGGGTGCTGCGTCACGCCATCGGCGAGGTGCGCTCCAAGTCCGACCCTGCGCCGGCCAACGATTCCAAACCGGCGGCGGCGGAATAGGCCATGCTTCAGGTCGCCCGCTGGCGGATCATGTTGGTCGCGCTGATCACCGTGCTCGGCGCTGTATTCGCGGCGCCGAATTTCTTGCCGCAGCGGCTGCGCGATGCGTTGCCGAGTTTCATGCACACGATCAATCTCGGCCTCGACTTGCAGGGCGGTTCGCAGCTTTTGCTGGAAGTGGATGTAGCGCAATTAAAACAACAGCAGCTGGAGAATATCGCCGATCAGATGGCCCAGGCGCTGCGCGATGCCGACCCGCAAATCCGCTACACTGGCCGCGGAATTGTCGCTGATGCGGCGCGGGTGCGGCTGATCGATGCCGCGCAAGCCGCGCGCGCGCGGACTGCATTGCGTCCGCTGGCCAATCGCCCGACTGGCGGCGACGATATTTTGACCTTCTCCGAGGGCGCCGATGGTTTGATCGAGGCGCGCATGTCGGACGCTTATGTGCGCGAATTGAGCCGCCAGGCGGCGCGGCAATCGGTTGAAGTGATCCGCCGCCGCATCGATCCAGACGGGGTCAGCGAAGTCTCGATCGTGCCCCAAGGCGATCAACGCATTGTCGTACAAGCGCCCGGCGTCACCGATCCAGAACAACTGAAAAGCAGAATTGGCCAAACCGCGTTGATGACTTTTCACATGGTGCGCGAGGTCGATCCGCAGGACGCTGCGGCCGGGCGCATTCCGCCAGGCGCCATGGTGGTGCAACCCTATCCGACCATCGGCGACGGTTCCGAAGTGGTTGAGCGGCGTCCGCGTTTTACCGGCGAGCGGCTGACCAGAGCCAATCCCTCCACCGATCCGCGGACCAATGAATTCGTGCTCGCTTTCGCGCTCGACTCCGAAGGCACGCGCTTGTTTTGCCGCATCACGCGCGACAACACCGGCAAGCGTTTCGCCATTCTCCTGGATAACCAAGTGCTCACCGCTCCGCGCATCAATGAGCCGATCTGCGGCGGATCGGGGCAGATTTCCGGTAACTTCACCGCTGAGACCGCCAACGAACTGGCGGTGATGTTGAAGGCCGGAGCGTTGCCGACGCCGCTCAGCGTCATCGAGGAGCGCACCGTCGGCGCTGGCCTCGGGCAGGACGCGATCGAGGCCGGCGCCAAGGCCTCGATGGTGGCCGCGATCATCACGTTGGTGTTCATGTTCCTGGCTTATGGATTGTTCGGCTTGTTTGCCTGCGTGGCGCTGGTGCTGAACGGCATCCTGGTGGTTGCGGCGATGTCGGTGGTTGGCGCGGCGCTGACGCTGCCGGGGATTGCCGGCCTTATCCTCACCATCGCCATGGCGGTCGACGCTAACGTGCTGATCTATGAGCGCATGCGCGAAGAGGCCGAACTGGGCCGCGGCCCTGCAATGGCCATCGAGGCCGGCTTCAGCCGCGCCATGATCACCATTGTCGATGCGAATTTGACCACGATCCTGGCGGCCGGGCATCTTGTTCGCATTCGGGGCGGGGCCGGTGAAGGGCTTTGCCTGGACGCTGATCATCGGCGTCATCACTTCGGTGTTCACGGCGGTGCTGGTGTCGCAGATTTTCATCGCTTGGTGGTTCCGCCTGAACCGCCCCAAACAATTGCCGATCTAAGGGGCGCGGGACATGTCAATGTGGCCTCTGATCAGGCTCCTGCCGAAGAAAACCAATTTCACTTATGTGAAATTCGCCGGCTTTGCCGCGTTCTTCTCGATTGCGGCGGTCGTTGGCTCGCTTGTGTCGATGGTGACCGGGGGTTTCCGCGAAAATCCGGTGGCGATCTATCAGCAAGCCGAAGGTCCGCCGCTGGCGCGCGCTGGCGCGGTGCTCGAGCGCGGTTTTAATCTCAGCATCGATTTTCGCGGCGGCACTTCGGTGCTGGTGCAGGCGCCGGGCGCAATCGATGTGGCCGCTATGCGCGCGCTTGCCGGGCGCTTGCAGGAAGGCAGCGTCGAAGTGCAGCTGACCACCTGCCGCCCGGTCGATGCGCCGCCCTATTGCGTGATCGTCAATTTTGAAAGCACCGAGGGCGGCTCGGCGACGGTTGAGGCGCTGCGCGCGCGATTGCCCAGCGTGGCGGCGGGCGCCGAAATCGTCAATGTCGACGTCGTCGGCGCCAAGGTGTCGGAGGAATTGTTCACCGGCGGGCTGTTCGCACTGTTCTGGGCGATCGGCCTGATGCTGATTTACATTTGGTTCCGGTTCGACCGCGAATTCGTCATCGGCGGCGTGTTGGCGCTGTTCCACGACGTGATCTTGACGCTCGGCGTGTTCTCGGTTTTCCGGCTGGAATTCTCCCTCACCATCATCGCGGCCTTGCTGACCATTATCGGTTATTCGATGAACGACACCGTGGTCGTGTTCGACCGGCTGCGTGAGAATTTGCGCAAGTACAAAAAAATGCCGCTCGGCGCATTGGTGGATTTGTCGCTGAACGAGACGCTTTCGCGCACCATCATCACTGGCTGCACGGCGCTGTTTGCGCTGATCGGTCTGCTGTATCTGGGCGGGGAAGCGCTCGAGGGTTTTGCCATTGCGATGATATTCGGCATCATCACCGGCACCTATTCGTCGCTCTACGTGGCCGCGCCGGCTATCCTGATCTGGGGCGTAAGACGCGGACGCGAGGGCGGTGAGCCGAGCGGCGCGGCACAAATTGCACGCTGATGGCAACAGGCTGATGGAGGAAGAAAATGGCTGTGTTCTTGAGCAATATACGCTACGTCGCCTGGGGCGCCTTGGGCGTAGGCGCGCTGTTTTTGATTTATTTCGCGATGGGCGTCGCCGGCGTCACCATCACCGATTCCGTGTTCTGGGAAGCGGCGCTGCGTTGGGGACACGTGCTGGTCGCCATCATGTGGATCGGGCATCTTTATTATTTTAATTTCACCCAAATCCCCAACATGCCGAAAATTCCCGAGGAAGCGCGCGCGCCGGCCATTGGCAAGGTGATCGCGCCGGCGGCCCTGTTCTGGTTCCGCTGGGCGGCGATGCTCACCTTGATCACCGGGCTGCTGCTGGCCTGGAACCAGGGTTACGCGATGCAGGCGCTGACTTTGGGGGCGAGCGAGGGGTTTGCCGTTTCGAAACACGTATTGATCGGCATCGGCATGTGGCTGGCGATGATCATGTGGTTCAATGTCTGGTTCATCATCTGGCCGAACCAGCAACGCGCGCTCAACATCGATAACAAATTCCCCGATCTGGACGCCGCCGCCAAGGCCGCCTCCGGCAAGACAGCGATGCTGTTCTCGCGCACCAACACGTTTCTGTCCGTGCCGATGCTGGTGGCGATGACCGGGGCCGGGACGCTGTTTTGAGATTGGACCGCGCGTCTTCAGACGCGCACGGCGCTACGGGAGCGAGCCTGAAGGCTCGCGGTCCGGGGGGCGACTGCGCTAGCGCCTGCGCGTGGCGCTTGTCGCCTCGCGCAAGCGCGCATTCAGCAGGTCGCGGCTGAAGCCGGCGACCAGTTCGCCATTGATCAGGAACAGCGGCGTTGCCGTGTTGTCGAGATCGATGGCGTGGGCGCGGGTTTCTTCCAGTAGATGCTGTGATTTCCTCGCGCCCCATTTCGCGGCGCATGCGGGCGACATCGATGCCGTTCTCGCGCGCCAGCGCATCGATGCGTTCCGAGCTCAGATCGCCGGTGAAATTCATCAGCGCCCGATGGAACGCCCAATACCTGCCTTGCGGCATGGCCGCGATCGAGGCGCGGGCCGCTTCCATCGATTCTGGGCTCAGGATCGGAAACTCCTTGAACACCACGCGCACGTCACGGCGATCTCGCATGACATCGCCGACCCATTCCTGCGCGGCCCGGCAATAGCCGCAGCGATAGTCGAAAAATTCCACGATCACGACCGGGGCGTCGGCGGGGCCGATAGAAAAATCGCGCGGATCGGATTTCAGTTTCATCCAGCGATCGGCGGTGTGGCGCGCTTCAAGCGCATCGAGCGCCTCGCGCAAAACGTCCGGGTTGCGCACCAGGTAATCGCGCACAATGGCGCGAACCTCCGCCTGCTCCTGTGCGTTAAAGCTCTGCGCCGAGGCTGGCGCGGCCAGCGCAAGCCACAACAGGCCGAGCAGACGCCCGCATCGTCATGACCGGCCGGCGCGGGCGGCGCGTTGGCGAACTTCTTCGCCGGCGAAATTCACGATGTCGGCGGCGCGCTGGTAATTGGGGGTGTTGCGCGGCAGCGTGCGGCGTGCGCGCTCGGCGAAATTGAGCGCCGCGCCATAATCGCCGAGCGCGAAATTCTGTTCCGCCGAGGCCAATTCCGCCAGCGCCGGCTCGCCCTTGAGGTCGCGGGCGATGGCGATTTCGCGCCAGGCATAAGCGTTGTCCGGCTCGCGCTCGGCGGCCGCAGTGAGCAGGGCGATGGCTTCGTCGGCGCCCTGGCGACCACGCGCGGCAACCAGCGCACGCGCCAAATTGATTTGCAGCAAAGGTTGGTTCGGGGCCAAGTGCAGCGAACGGCGGTGATAGACGATGGATTCTTCCGCCTTGCCGTTTTCGAACAGTATCTGCCCCATCAATTCCTGGAAATAGGGATTGGCGGGGTCTTCCGCCATCAAGCTCTCGAGTTCGCCGCGCGCCTGCGCCAGGTCGGAGACGCGATAATGCGCCACCGCGCGCGCATAGCGCGCCGGCTGCGATCGGTCGCTGGCGGGATAGCGCGCCAGGGTTTGCCCCTGGGTCTGGATGAAGCCCACCAGCTTGGCTTGCATGAAGCGGAAACGACGGAGATTTTCTTCGGTGTCAGTAGTATCGAAATGCGCGCCTTGGGCGACGCGCAGACGCAGCGCTTCCACCCGATCGGAGGAGAACGGGTGGGTCATCAGATAGGGCGGGATGCGCCGGGTCTGGAATTCGTAGGGGCGCAAATTGTCGTTGAAGAAGGAGATAAGCCCGCGCCCGGATTGGCCGGCCGCCTCAAGATAAGCCGCGCCGGCTTGGTCAGCGGAAGATTCCTGCACCTGGGTGTGGCGTACGAAATTGGCCATGGCAAATTGCTGCGAGCCGGCGATCAGCGCAGCGCCGGCGTCGGGCGCGCCGGCGGCGATCGCCAGCACGCCAAGCCCAATCGAAATCAGCGCCGGCCCCATGGCCTGGCCGATGGCTTGGCGGCTGCGGGCAAGATGCCCGCCGGCAATGTGCCCGGTCTCGTGCGCCAGCACGCCGATAATCTCGTTGGGATTATCAGCCGTGAGGATGAGGCCGGTGTGCATGAAAATATTCTGGCCGCCAGCGACAAAGGCGTTGAGCGATGGATCGTTGACGATCAACAATTGTACGTCATCTGGGTTGAGTTCGGCCGCGATCAGCAGCGGCCTTGTATAGACCCGCAGCGTGTCCTCGATCTCGGCGTCGCGGATCAGCGATTGCGCCACGGCGGGCGCTGGGGTCGCGAACGCCGCCGCCGCCAAAGCGGCGCCAAAAACGCTGGCGCGCAGCCGCGCGAACACTGATGCGGTCATTGACCCGCTCCTCGCAAGAACCTTGGCCCCGCGCGCATCAAAAGCGGGTTTTGCGGCGGGAGCAAGGCCGGTTCTTCAGCTCTTCTTCGCCCAGCGCGAGAACCGCGACAGGAATTTGTCGCGCCGTTCCTGATCTGGCTCGTAGGCTTCGGCGGGCTCGTCTGTCTCGGTCTGGTCCGACTTGGCCGCCGCCGCGATTGGCGCCTCGGTCATCGCCGTGGGCGGTTCGGCCGGCGCGGGCGCAGCGGCGAGAGCGATGACCTCCGCCTCGGGCGCCTCATCTGGCGCCTCCTCGATTACCGGCGCCAAACGCTCGTCTTGTGCGCGTGGCGCCGGACGATTGGTCTCAGGCCGCGGGCTCAAATGTTTCAGATCGCCGCCGACGAAATCGAGCCATTCGCCGCCATCGACTTCGTAGGGACGGCGGCCACGCCCGCGTCCGCGGCGGCGCCGGTTGCGGCCGCCGCGTTCCTCGCGCGCCGCGCGGCTGAGCTGGCGGGGCCGGGCGCTCGACCGCGCACTTCTGTTTCGCCGACTTCGCCTTCTTCGCGCCGGCGTTTGCCGCCGCGCCGACCCCGCCGCCGCCGCCGCGATCCATCGCCGTCGCCGTCGCGCGCATCGGTCGCCGCGGTTTCGGAATCGATCTGCGGGCTCCTCTTCAACTTCTTCAGCTTCGGTTTCTTCGATTTCGTTCGGCAAAATCCTCCGGCTCGGGCGCGCGGCTCGGACGACGTTTTTGTTCGGCGACAGCTTCGTCCGCCTCGTCCTCGATCACATCGCCGCCAATATTGATTTCGAAATCGCCCGGAATTGTAGCTGTCGTCGGCGCCGATGCGCACGCGCACGTTGCGGTTGGCTTCGATCGCCGCCAGCGCATCGCGTTTTTCATTGAGCAGATAGAGCGCAACGTCGGAGGCTGTGCGCGCTTCAACGATGCGGCCTTTTTGTTTGGCGCTGGCTTCGTCGAGCGCGCGCAAGCAGCGCCAACGACGCCGATTCAACCGAGCGCACCCTTCCGGCGCCCTGGCACTGCTCGCAGACATGGCTGGTGCCTTCGAGCACGCCGGTGCGGCGGCGCTGGCGCGACAACTCCAGCAGGCCAAAGCCGGATATCTTGCCCATTTGCACGCGCGCGCGGTCGAAGCGCAGATTATCCTTCATCCGCTTCTCGACCGTGCGGTCGTTCTTGTTCTCCTCCATGTCGATGAAGTCGATCACGATCAGCCCGGCCAGATCGCGCAGGCGCATCTGGCGGGCGGCTTCGTCGGCGGCTTCCATGTTGGTTTTGAACGCGGTCTGCTCGATGCCGCGCTCACGCGTGGCGCGTCCGGAATTCACATCGATGGCGACCAGGGCTTCGGCCTGGTTGATGACGATGTAGCCGCCGGATTTCAGCGTCACCACCGGCGTATAGATCGAATCCAATTGTTTCTCGACGCCGTGGCTGGCGAAAATCGGCGTCGCTTCGCGCCACAAATGCACGCGCTTGGCGTGGCTGGGCATGCAGCATGCGGACGAAGTCTTTCGCCTCCTTATAGGCGGCCTCGCCATCGACGTGAATTTCATCGACGTCCTTGTCGTAGAGATCGCGGATGGCGCGCTTGACCAGCGAGCTCTCCTCGTAAATCAGCGCCGGGGCCACCGATTTCAGGGTTTCGTCGCGAATGGTTTCCCAAGCGCGCGAGAGATATTCATAGTCGCGCTTGATCTCGGTCTTGGTGCGTTTGGCGCCGGCGGTGCGGATGATCAGGCCCTGGCCCTGCGGCACATCGAGGTCCACGGCGATCTTCTTCAACCGCTTGCGATCGGTGGCCTGGGTGATCTTGCGCGATATGCCCCCGCCGCGACCGGTATTGGGCATCAGCACGCAATAGCGGCCCGCCAGCGAGAGATAAGTCGTGAGCGCCGCGCCCTTGTTGCCGCGTTCTTCCTTGACCACCTGGATCAGCATGATCTGGCGGCGGCGGATGACTTCTTGGATTTTGTAGCGACGGGTGAGGATGCGGCGGCGACGCTCGTCTATGGCGTCCTCGTCCTCGTCGGCGCCAATGGCTTCGGCTTCGGCGGCGGCGAGCTCGGCCTTGATCGATTCCTGATCGGCGCGTGGGTATGGCGTAATAATCCGGGTGGATTTCAGGGAAGGCCAGGAAGCCGTGGCGGTTGCCGCCATATTCGACAAACGCCGCCTGCAGCGACGGTTCAACCCGCGTCACCTTGGCGAGATAAATATTGCCCCTGAGTTGTTTGCGGTTTTGGGTCTCGAAATCGAAATCTTCAACGCGGTTTCCGTCGAGCACCGCCACCCGGGTTTCTTCCGGGTGGGCAGCGTCGATCAGCATTCTTTTCGCCATCGAATTGGGCTCCGTGAGCGCCGCGCGCGCGGGCGGGGCCCGCGGCTGCAAAGCGGCGCAATGTGATATGAAAGCGGCCCGCGCGTGCTATTTCAGGCGCGACGGCTTGGAAGCCGCCCGCTCTGAAATCAGTCACGCTCGGGACCATGATCTTGCTCCGTGGGCGCCGCCGGAGGCGCTTACGCTCCCGTTGGGGATAAGGCTTTAGAACTCGGGCCCATCTTGAGAGACGCGCTGCAAGGTCTGACGCCGATCCGCGAGGCGGTAGCGCGCCGGGCGCTCTTGGGACATTTCCCCAGGCGGCGCACGCGGCGATGGCCAAGCATGCATGATTTGTACGCGGAAAGAAAGCGCCCATTCTAAAAAGACGGTAAACGCGGCGTTCACCTTCCTTTTCAACTTGATATCAAGCGGCCTCGGTTAATCTCGGCTGTTCATGAATTTGACCCGCCGCTCATTCGCGCTCGCTAGTATATCCGCCCTTGGTTTTGGCGTCTCCGGCAACGCTTGGGCCGATCAGCCGGCTGTGGTGCGCGCCGTGCGGGTGCGGCAAAGCGGTCCGCAAGCGCGCGTTACCCTGATTGTGGAGGGAGAGGCGAGTGTTAGGACACTTTTCCTATCTGAGCCCAATCGCTTCGTGATCGATCTTGCAAATAGCCGCCTGAGCCTGCCATCAGCCGCGAGCGAAGTCGGTACCGGTGTAGTTCGGGGGTACCGTTATGCGGCGCGTCCGGGCGGAATCAGCCGGATTGTGTTGGATTTGGCGGCCGAAGCCCGGCTTGTGCGCCAGAATTCCGCAGCCGTGGGCGAGGTCAGCTTTGAGCTGATCTCCAATGACCCGCAATTCGCCGGACCAGCGCCGCTAAGCCGGGATGTTACCAGGCGCACGATTGTTATCGACGCCGGGCACGGCGGGCGTGATCCGGGCGCCGTTGGGGTGACTGGCGTGCGCGAAAAGGACGTAGTGCTGGACGCCGCGCTGCAATTGCGGACGGCGCTTGAGGCGATGGGGCGGTATCAGGTTGCGCTCACGCGAGATTCCGACCGCTTTGTACCGCTGGAAGAACGCGTGGCGTTTGCCCGCGACCAAGACGCCGACCTGTTCATTTCCGTGCACGCCGATTCCAGGGCCTAACCGAGACACTAGCGGGGCCTCGGTTTACACGCTGTCGGAGAATGGCGCGGCGCGCAGCCAGAATGTGATGGCGGCGCAGAATTGGGACTTCGACCTTGGCGAGGCGCCGCGCGCGGGCATGGTTGGGGACATCCTGATCGACCTAGCCCAGCGCGAGACCACCAATCGCTCGGCTCAATTCGCCCAAACCCTGATCCCTTGCCTTGGCCAGGTCTCGCCGCTGCTGAGCCGCACCCACGCGAAATGCCGGGTTTTTTGTGCTGCTTGCCCCGGACGTGCCGGCGGTGCTGATCGAGACCGGCTTTCTCAGCAATGTGGCCGATGAACGCCGGCTCTCCGACCCGCGCGCGCGCCAGGCCCTGGCGACGGCGATGGCGGGGGCGGTGGATTCGCTATTTCACCGGCCCCCACGTCTACGCCTCGGCGCGCGCTGAACTGGCGTCCACTCGCCAAAGGCGCCTTGCGGGTTGGTATTTGAGCGCGCCGCATTGGCGGTAGCTGAGGCACTCGCTCGCATTGGCCATACTCACGCCCCATTGCGAAGCCGCTGTTGATGACTTAAGTGCGCGTGCAGAAGCGGGGCGCCAATGCTGCGAAAAATTCTGATTGGTTTGGCGATTGCCGCTGGTGTCGGCGTGCTCAGCGTTCGGCGGCTTCCTGGTGGCGGCGCTGCAGGGTCTGCCCAGCCTCGACGATCTGCAGGATTACAACCGCCGGTGACCAGCCGCGTCCACGCCGGCGACGGCGCGCTGGTGGCGGAATTCGCCCGCGAGCAGCGCGTGTTCGTGCCGATCGCGCAAATCCCCGATCACGTGAAGAACGCTTTCATCTCCACCGAGGATTCGCACTTCTTCGAACATTCGGGCATCGATTATCGCGGCCTGGCGCGGGCCATGGTGTCGAATGTCGGCAATGTGCTGCGCGGGCGCCGGCTCGAAGGCGCCTCCACCATCACCCAGCAAGTCGCCGGCAACATGCTCACCGGCCGCGCCGCCGCCTGCGAGGGCGGGGTGACGGGGTTGTTCTGCGCCGTCTACACCAAGTTGCGCGAAGGCCTGATGGCGCAGCGGATCGAACGCGCGTTCGGACAAGGATCGCATCCTCGAACTCTATCTGAACCAGATTTATCTCGGCAACCGCGCCTATGGCGTCGCCGCCGCCGCGCTCAATTATTTCGACAAGTCGCTTGGCGAACTGACCATCGGCGAGGCCGCTTATCTGGCCGTGCTGCCGAAGGGGCCCGGCAATTACGACCCCGTGCGCAACCGCGATCGCGCCGTTGACGGCGCAATTACGTCATCGGGCGCATGCTCGAGCGCGGCGTACATCGACGCCGAGCAAGCCAGCGCGGCGCGGGCCGAGGAATTGGTCACGCAAGACCGTCTGGCTGGCGATCAATACGTCGCCGCCTCGCATTTCGTCGAGGAAATCCGCCGCCAGGTGCAGGAGCAATATGGCGAAGCCGCGCTCTACGATGGCGGTCTCTCGATCCGCTCCACTATCGACACGCGCCTGCAACTGGCCGCTGCGCGCACCTTGCGCGCGGGGCTTGAAGCCTACGACCGCCGCCACGCCTGGCGCGGGCCGGTCGCGACGCGGCGACGCTGCCGGCGATGTGCAGGCGCAATTGCGCGGCGGCCGCCCACGCCGCCAACCTTGTCGAACTGGGTGCGCGCCATGGTCACCGGCCAGGGCCAGCGGCGCGATCACGCTTACCGACGAGAACGGCGCGCAGCGGCCGGCTGGCCAACGATGACGCGCAATGGGCCGCGCAGGGCGGCGCGTACGGAAACCTCGCGCGCGCTGCGCGCTCGGCGCGATCGTCTACGCCGCAGCGCGGCGCAACGGCCGCTACACGCTGAAGCAGACGCCGGAAATGCAAGGCGCGCTGGTCGCGATGGATCCGCACACCGGGCGGGTGCTGGCGATGGTCGGCGGCTATTCGTTCAACGAAGTCGGCGGCCTCAACCGCGCCACCCAGGCGCGCCGCCAGCCGGGCTCGGCGTTCAAGCCGATCGTCTATGCCGCGGCGCTGGAGTTCGGCCTGACGCCGGCGACTTTGGTCGATGATGGCCCGCTTGGCGATCGAGGCGGGCGACGGCACCAATTGGTCGCCCGAGAATTACACGCCGCGAATATTATGGCCCCACCACCTTGCGGCGCGGGCTGGAATTTTCGCGCAACGCCATGACCGCGCGCGTCGCTTACGAAATGGGCCCCGAACGCGTGCTCGATTACGGTCGGCGGCTCGGCGATCTATGGCGAGAACACGCAGGCGGTGTTCGCGCTGGCGCTCGGCGCGGGCGAGACCACGTTGATGCGCATGACCACCGCCTACGGCATGTTCGTCAATGGCGGGCGGCAAATTCAGCCGATCCTGATCGACCGTATCCAGGATCGCACCGGTCATACGGTGTTCCGGCGCGACCAGCGCGAATGCCCCGAATGCATCGCCGCCTGGGCGCGCCAGGCGCGCGCCCGAGCTTGCCCGACGCGCGCCAGCAAGTGCTCGATCCGGTGACCGCCTATCAGATCGTGTCGATGAGCAGAAGGCGTGGTGCAGCGCGGCACCGCCACGGTGATCAACGAACTTGGCATGCCCGCTCGGCGGCAAGACCGGCACCACCAACGATTACAAGGACGCCTGGTTCATCGGCTATTCGCCCGACCTCGTGGTCGGCGTCTGGGCCGGCTTCGATACGCCCGCGCGACATGGGCGAAGGCGAAACCGGCGGGCGCATCGCCGCGCCGATTTTCCGCGACTTCATGCGCGAAGCGCTGCGCGACGTGGCGCCCGCGCCGTTCCGAATTCCGGCCGGCGTCCGTCTGGTGCGGGTCGATTACCAGACCGGGCTGCTGCCGGGCCCGGAAACCACGCACCACCATCCTCGAGGCCTTCACGCCCGGCACCGAGCCGACGCGCGAAGTTTCGCTCCTCGCCGTTCGTGTTCGGCGGCACCGACCCGATCGACCCGCGCGTGCTGTCGGGCCTCACCGCGCGTGCGACCGAGAGCCAATTCAAGCGCCCGCGCGAAGAGCAACAGTCCGAGGATTTGGGCGGGCTGTATTGAGTTATCGTGTCGGCAGCAGTTTTGCGAGTCGCGCACTGAACGCCTATTGGCTACTAAGCCGCCAATCCAGGAGATCTCCCATGCGCGCCGAAATCCTCGCCCTGGCCGAACAGATCAACTCCGCCGTCGCCTTGCTGCGGAGGCGTCTTTGACTGGGATCGCGCGCAGGTCCGCCTCGACGAACTGACCGCGCTGTCCGAGCGTCCGGATTTCTGGAACGATCCGGAAAAAGCGCAAAAGCTCATGCGCGAGCGCAACAAGCTCGAGGCCGGGCATGAGGCGCCGTGATCGCGCTCGAGCGCGAGGTGAAGGACTCGCTTGAGCTTGCCGAATGGCCGAAGCCGAAGGCGATGTTGCGCTTGGTCGACGAGGCGCAAGCGAGCTTGGTGAAAGCGCAAGCGCGCGCCGCCAAGGCCGAACTCGATGCGCTGCTCTCGGGCGAGGCCGACGGCAACGACGCTTATATCGAAATCAATTCCGGCGCTGGCGGCACCGAGAGCCAGGATTGGGCGTCAGATGCTGCTGCGCATGTACGCGCGTTGGGCCAATGCGCACGGCTACAAGCGTCGAGGAGCTCGAGCACCAGGACGGCGACACCGCCGGCATCAAATCGGCGACGCTGCTGGTCCAGGGCGAAAACGCTTATGGCTGGCTGAAAACCGAAGCCGGCGTGCATCGGCTGGTGCGCATTTCGCCATTCGATTCCAACGCCCGCCGCCACACCTCGTTCGCCAGCGCCTGGGTGTATCCGAAGATCGACGACACGCATCGAGATCGAAATCCTCGACAAGGACGTGCGCACCGACACCTATCGCGCCTCCGGCGCCGGCGGCCAGCACATCAACAAGACCGATAGCGCCGTGCGCCTGACGCACATTCCGTCAGGCATCGTCGTCGCCTGCCAGGCCGAGCGCAGCCAGCACAAGAACCGCGCCGTCCGCTTGGGACATGCTGCGCGCGCGCCTGTACGAGGCCGAATTGCAGCGGCGCGAAGCCGCCGCGCAAAGAGCTGGAAGACACCAAAACCGAAATCGGCTGGGGCCGGCAAATCCGCTCCTACGTGCTGCAGCCCTATCAGATGGTGAAGGATCTGCGCACCGGCGTTGAAACCTCCGACACCCAAGGCGTGCTCGACGGCGACCTCGATCAATTCATGGCCGCCTCGCTCGCCGCGCGGCTGAGCGGCGCGGGCGAAGCGCAGGTCGAGGACATCGAGTAGCGCCTAAAAATCCCCGCCCGCCTCGGGGCTGCCCACCGCCTTCAACGCGAATGCGTAATCGTGCGCTAGTTCGCGCAGAAACTCGAAACGGCCCGCCGACCCTGCGTGTCCGGCCCCCATGTTCATTTTGAGCAAAATGGGCCGCCCGCCGGTCGTATGCGCGCGCAGCTTCGCCGCCCATTTCTGCGGCTCCCAATAAGTGACGCGCGGATCGGTGAGCCCACCGGTTGAAAGCACCGCCGGATATGGTTTGGCGGCGATGTTGGTGTAAGGGCAATAGGAAGCCATGTAATCGTAGGCTTCGACGCTCTCCAGCGGATTGCCCCATTCGGGCCATTCCGGCGGCGTGAGCGGCAGCGAGACATCGCTCATGGTGTTGATCACGTCGATAAACGGCACGCCGCCAATCACGCCAGCCCATAAGTCAGGCCGCATATTGTTGATCGCGCCCATCAGCAGCCCTCCGGCCGAGCGGCCTTCGGCGACGATGCGCCCAGCGCGCCCGTAGCCGCGGCTTATCAGTTCTTCGGCGCAAGCGACGAAATCGCTGAACGTATTCTTCTTCTTGAAGCGGCGACCGTCCTGGAACCAGCCAAAGCCCATCTCCGAACCGCCGCGCACGTGGGCGATGGCGTAAATCCAGCCGCGATCGACTAACGAAAAACGCCGGATGGAAAAATCCGCGTCGAGCGAAATGCCGTACGAACCGTACCCGTAAAGAAACAGCGGCGCCGAACCGTCGAGCACTTGACCGCTTTTCATCAACACCGTGATCGGCACGCGTTTGCCGTCGGCGGCATTGGCGAAGAAGCGGCGCGATTCGTATTTGGCGGGATCGTGACCGGAGGGAATTTCCTGAGTTTTGCGCAATGTCTTGGCGCGCGCGCCCATGTCGTAGTCGAACCATTGCATCGGCGTGGTCGGCGAATTCGTAGATGTAGCGCTGCACCGCGCGTGTCGTATTCGTAGCCGCCGACAAGTTCCAGATTGTACGCTTGTTCGTCCAGCGCAACCGCATGCTCATCGCCGCTCGTGCGTCGCACGACGATGCGCGGCAGCGCGTTCGAGCGCTCGGCGCGCACCAAATAATCCTTGGCGGCGACAAGTTCCAGAATGTAGCGGCCTTCCTGGTGTGGGACAAAATCGCGCCAGTGCGCGCGCGCGGTTCGCCCTGGAGCGCAGGTCATGATCTTGAAATCGACCGCGCCATCGCTGTTGGTGAGCACATACCAATTCCCGTTCCAATGTGTCGGCGCGTAGAGCAATTCGTCTTCGCGGCCATGGAAGAGAGTTGGCGCCGCGGTCGGGTTGCTGGCGGGGATAGTGTAATACTCCGATTGCGCGCCATTGCCGGCGGAGATCAATATGAACTCCCGGCTTTCAGTGGGCGTCACGCTCAGAAAAAATCCGTCATCGGGCTCGTCATAGACAAGCACATCTTCGCCGCCGCGCGCCGGGCGGCGAAAGATTTTGGCCGGGCGGCCATTGTCGTCACGGAACACCCAGAAAATGAAACGCGAATCCGGCGACCAGCAGAAATCCCCGGTACAATTGGCGATTGGGCCCGCCAGCACGGCGCCGCTCGCCAAATCCTTCACGAAAACAGTGTAAATCTCCGAGCCCTGCTCATCGACCGCATAGGCGAACAACGCATGATCGGGCGCATGGTCGGCGGCGATGACTTTGTAGAATGTCTTGCCGCGCGCTTGTTCATCGACATTGATAAGGACTTGCTCGGGGCTCTCCTTGTCGCGCGGGCGGCGCGCGTAGATCGGGTGCTGGGCGCCGGCATCGAAGCGGCGGTAATATTCCCACGGACCGTCTGGCGAGGGCACGGTGGAATCGTCTTCCTTCACCCGGCCGCGCATTTCCTGATAGATGCGCTCCTGCAACGTGGTTGTCGGCGCCATGATGGCTTCGCGATAAGAATTCTCCGCGTCGAGGTGGGCGCGGATATCGGCGCGCAGCAGCGAAGGATCGCGCATCACCGCTTGCCAATTGTCGTCCTTCATCCACGCGTAATCATCGACGCGAACGCGCCCCAATTGCTCGATGCGCTTGGGCTCGCGGCGGGCGACGGGGGGAATGGGCGCGTTGGTCATAGCGGCATCCGTAGTTGAGAAGGCGGGAATGAGGGCGATAGCGGCGCTTGCTGCAAGCAATTCGCGGCGGTTCATATTGTTCTCCTCAAATGAGGCGCGCGTTCATTTTCATGGGTTGTTGTTTACGCCGGATAAAGCAGGGAGATGTTTTCAGAGACGCAAGCGGGGCGCTCTTGACCCTCCACCTCGATGGTGCATTGGTTGACGATCTGATAGGCGCCGGCGCGTATTTCCGCCGAGAGCAATTTCACGCGCATGCGGATACGACTGCCCACTGGAACGACACTGGTGAAACGGACTTTGTTGGAGCCGTAATTGACGCCGCGACCAAGGCCTTGATAGGTGACGATGTTCTTGGAAAAAAATGGGATCAGCGAGACGACCAGGAATCCATGCGCTATGGGCCCGCCAAGTTCGTTAGTGGCGCGCTCGACATCGACGTGGATCCATTGATGGTCGCCAGTGGCGTCGGCGAAGCGATTGACCCGGTCCTGGGTGATCTCAAGCCAGTCGGAAACGCCGACCTCCTGGCCGATCATTGTGAGCAGATCGGCTAACGGCACTTCACGCATTGGATGCTCCTCTTGGGAAGGCGTAGGGGCGCGCGCGGCGCTTGTCGAGTTTCAGGGTCTATTTGTTGGGCAATGTCGGCAACGCTGAATGGGTTGCGGCGCGCCCGCCGCTGACGGGCGCCCATCCCAAGCCATGGTGGGTCAATTGAAGCGCGCGGCGATTGAAACAACCGTTTTGTCCCGAAAAGCGCGCTTTGCCGCCCTTCCCACCGCCCGCGACACACGCTATCCCGCCGCCATGTCCCTTGACCCAACCGCGCCAGGAACCCTGGCGCTCGCCGAAGAATTCGGCCTTTCCAAGGATGAGTACGGCCTCGTCCTCCAGAAGCTTGGCCGCACGCCGAACGTCACCGAGCTTGGCATCTTCTCGGTGATGTGGAGCGAGCATTGCTCGTACAAATCAACGCGCGTGCATCTGGCGAAATTCCCCACCAAGGCGCCGCACGTGATCTACGGCCCGGGCGAGAACGCCGGCGCCATCGATATCGGCGAAGGGCCAGATGGCGTAAAATTGGCCGCCATCTTCAAGATGGAGAGCCACAATCATCCGAGCTTCATCGAACCGTTCCAGGGCGCGGCTACCGGCGTCGGCGGCATATTGCGCGACGTGTTCACCATGGGCGCGCGCCCGATCGCGCTGATGAACGCGCTGCGCTTCGGCGCTCCGGAACATGCCAAGACCCGCAAGCTGGTCGAAGGTGTGGTCAGCGGCATCAGCTTTTACGGCAATTGCGTCGGCGTGCCGACCGTGGGGGGCGAGACCAATTTCGACAAGCGCTACAATGGCAATATTCTCGTTAACGTGTTCTGCCTTGGCATTGCGAGAAAAGACCGCATCTTTACCTCCGCCGCCAAGGGCGCAAATAATCCAGTGGTGTATGTCGGCGCGAAAACCGGGCGCGACGGCATTCACGGCGCCACCATGGCCAGCGCCGAATTCATCGAGGGCGACGACAGCCAGCGTCCCACCGTACAAGTCGGCGATCCGTTCCTCGAAAAGCTCTTGATCGAAGCGTGTCTCGAACTGATGGAGACCGACGCGATTATCGGCATCCAGGACATGGGCGCGGCAGGGCTGACATCTTCGTCCATCGAAATGGCGTCGAAAGGCGGCGCGGGGATTGAGCTTGATCTCGATCAGGTGCCCGCGCGCGAAGAGGGCATGAGTCCGTACGAATTCATGTTGAGCGAGAGCCAGGAGCGTATGCTCATGGTGCTGAAGCCGGGCCGCGAACCGGAGGCCAAGCGCATTTTCGCCAAATGGGGTTTGGATGCCGCGGTGATTGGTACAACAACCGACACCGGCAAGCTCACTTTGCGCTCGCATGGCAAGATCGTCTGCGATCTGCCGCTCGGTCCGCTCGCCGACGAAGCGCCGAAATATGAGCGCCCGTATGTTGCGCCGCTGAAAGCGATCCCGCTGACCGCGGGCGAGCAGGCGCAGTTGGCGGACGCCTACCCGGGTTTCGCCGCTTCGCTCACTAAACTCATGTCCTCGCCCGACATGGCCTCCAAGCGCTGGATTTGGGAGCAATACGACCGCCACGTCATGGGCGACACGATCGCCGATTCCGGCGGTGACGCAGCCATTGTGCGCTTGTACAATTCGCCGCGCGCGCTGGCGATGACCTGTGACGTCAACCCGCGCTATGTCGAGGCCGACGCTTACGAAGGCGGCAAACAAGCGGTTGCCGAAGCCTGGCGCAATCTCACCGCCGTCGGCGCGCGCCCGCTGGCGGTGACCGATAACCTCAATTTCGGCAATCCGCAGCGGCCTGAGATTATGGGCCAGATCGTGTACGCGATCGAAGGCATGGCCGAAGCCTGCCGCGCGCTGTCGTTCCCGGTGATCAGCGGTAATGTCAGTTTGTACAACGAAACCGACGGCAAGGCGATCCTGCCGACGCCGACGATCGGCGGCGTCGGCATCCTCGACGATATGGAGCGCCGCGCCAGCGCCGACGCGCTGCGGGCGGGCGACATGCTGGTGCTGATCGGCGAGAGCGCGGGGCATTTGGGACAAAGCCTTTATGCACGCGAATTATTCGCGCTTGGAGGCGCCCCGCCGCCGGTTGACCTCGTGCTGGAGAAAAAACACGGCGATTTCGTGCGCGCGCTGATCGCCGAGGGCCTGGTGTGCGCCTGCCACGATCTGAGCGATGGCGGGCTTGCCTGCGCCGCGGCGGAGATGGCGCTGGCGGCGGATATTGGCATTGCGCTTGGTTATCAGGGCGAGCTTGCCGACGCGGCGTTCCTGTATGGCGAAGACCAGGGGCGCTATCTGATCTCCTTGCCCGCGGACCAGATGGCGGCGCTTGATGCGCGCGCGCGCGCGGCTTGTGTGGACTATCTGGTAGTCGGTGAAACCGGCGGCCGCGCGCTTTCGTATTTGGGCGCCATCGGCGTGCGGGAAGAATTGCCGCTCGATGTGCTGCGGGCCGCGCACGAATCGTGGTTGCCGGCCTATATGAAAGTGGCGCACTAGCTTCTCCTCCGTAAGGTTGGTTCATGCCCCACTATAATTTCGAGTTGTTTGTCATCGGTGCGGGTTCCGGCGGAGTGCGCGCGGCGCGGCTTGCGGCGAAGGCCGGCGCGCGCGTGGCGATCGCCGAGGATGACCGCATTGGCGGCACTTGCGTTATTCGCGGCTGCGTGCCGAAGAAGCTCTTGGTTTACGCGTCTGAGTTCGGCCAGGCATTTGCCGATGCGGAGCGTTTTGGCTGGAGCGGCAATTGGCGCTTTGACTGGCCGACGCTGCGCGACAATGTGCAGGCCGAGGTAACGCGGCTCTCGGCCATTTATCGCAAAAACCTCGACACAGCCGGCGTCACTATATTTGAGGACCGCGCCGAAGTGCTCGACGCCAACACCGTGCGCCTGCAGAAGGGCGCCGCGGCGCTCACCACTAAGCGCATCCTGGTGGCGACGGGCGGGCAAACCTGCCGACCGGCGCAGATCAAGGGCCATGCGCTCGCCATCACCTCTAACGAAGCGTTTCACCTGAAGGAATTGCCCGCGCGCATTCTTATCGCCGGCGGCGGCTATATCGCGGTGGAGTTCGCCTCGATCTTTTCCGGGCTCGGGGTCGAAACCACTTTGGTCTATCGCGGCGAGAAAATATTGCGCGGCTTCGACGAGGATCTGCGCGATCATGTCCAAACTGAACTGGCGCGGACCGGGGTGAAAGTGATCACCAAGGCGACGATCAAGGAGATTGGCGCGCTGTCCGGCGGGGCGCGGCTTGCGAGCTTAAGCAACGGTGCGCGTTTGGAGATCGATCAGGTGATGCTGGCGCTCGGCCGCGATCCCAACACCAAGGGGCTTGGGCTGGAGCAAACCGGCGTCAAGCTCGCCAAGAATGGCGCGGTGATGGTGGATGAATATTCACGCAGCAACGTGCCCTCGATCTTCGCGCTCGGCGATGTCACCGACCGCATCAATCTGACGCCAGTAGCTATTCGCGAAGCGGTGGCGTTCGTGCAGTCCGAGTTCCAGGGCAAGCATGCGGCGTTCGACCATGCCGATGTCGCCTCGGCCGTGTTCGGGCGCCCGCCCGCCGCGTGCGTTGGGCTCACCGAGGCCGACGCGCGCGCCAAGGGCCAAGTGCTGATCTACAAAACCGTGTTCCGGCCGATGAAAAACATCCTCGCGGGCAATGAACAGCGAACTCTTATGAAATTGGTGGTGGACGCTGCAAGCGACAATGTTCTCGGCGTGCACCTGGCCGGGCCGGAAGCGCCGGAATTGATCCAACTCGCTGCCATCGCCGTGAAAGCCAAACTCACCAAGGCGCAATGGGACGCGACTTGCGCCGTGCATCCCACGGCGGCGGAGGAATTGGTGTTGATGGGCGAACCGTTATCAGATTGAAGCGCCTCCCCCTCCCCTCAAGGGGAGGGGGAGCAGTCCATAAACAAAGAGGCGCCCGCTTTCGCGGACGCCTCGATCCATGGTGTGCGTTTAGATTAGCGTTGGCTGGGGCCGCCTTCTAGCGAACGCCGCCCGCCGTCATCGCCGCGGCGATTGTGCTCTTCCCAGCGTTCGTCGCGTCCACGTCCATCACGCCCGTCGCGGAAATCGCGGTCGTCATTGTTGTTCCAGCCGCGGTCGTCGCGGGCGTAGCGACCGAAGCCGCGGAACTCGCCGTCGAAGCCGCGCGCCTGGCGCCAGCCATAGCCGCGCATTTGCAGGTGCGGCGCGAAGATGCGGTCGATCGGCCGGCGGTGATAATCGTCGAACACGAAGGCGACGCAGCCGAAGCGGTTGCAGCGATCCGTGTAGGCGTAGGTCAAGCCGGGGCGGAAGCCAAACGGGCGCTCGAGCAGGCGATAAAACAGCCGATCGTCGCGGTCGACGCTAAATTGCCGGCCATTGTTGCGGATGGTGATTTCAGCGCGCCTCCAGCGCTCGCCACCGCCGCGATAATTGTCGCCGCGATCGCCGCGATAGCTGGTTTCGTGGCGGTCAAAGCCTTGCGCGGCGGCTGGCAGCGCGGCGCCGAGGGTGAGGGCCGCGAGCGCGGCAGCGATAAGCTTGGTCTTCATGGTCTTGCTCCCGAGGTCTTGCGACACTCTGTTGTCGTCTCGCAGGATCGGTTCTCGCACAGGCCGTTTGAACGCCAGCTGAGCGGATTATTCGGGTTACATTGTGGACATCTGAGCCGCCGGCTTGACCCGGCATTTACCAAAAACTAACCCTCTGGCCTCCACGGTCCATGGGTTCGAAGCGACTTTATCAGAGGGGGGCGAGAAATGCCCGCGCGGTTGATTTCGGTCATTAATATGAAGGGCGGCGTCGGCAAATCGACGACCACGGTTTCGCTCGCCGAGACGTTGGCGACGCACCAGCGCCGGCGCGTGCTGATCATCGACCTCGATCCGCAGACCAACGCCTCGATCATGGTCGCCGGGCCGGAGAAGTGGAACAGCCTGCGCGAGGCCGAGCGCACGCTCGATTTCTACTTTCGAATCCTACATCGTCCAGCAGCGCCCCAAGCCGTTCAAGCAATTGCTCGAGCACAAGGTCTCCGATCTCAAGGGCAAGCCGGATGTCTCGCTGTGCGCGTCGGCGCCGGAATTCCGCATTGTCGAACGCGACATGATCGAGAGCTTCGTCAAGCGCGGCTTCCAGATCGACATGATCCAGAAATGGATTTGCGAGCGTTTCGCCAATGGCCTCAAGACCGTGATCAACGATTACGATTACATCCTGATCGATTGCCCGCCGGGAATTTCGCTGTTCGCGGAAGCGGCGCTGATCGCGGCCGATGCGATTCTGGTGCCGACCATCCCCGACTATGTGTCGCGGCTGGGCCTCATCACTTTCCGCAAGCGGGCGCTGCGCTTGATCAATGAGCGCCGCGGCGGCGCCGTCGCAGCTGATGGTGCTGGCCACCAAATACGAGGACGGCTTTTCGCTGCACCGCTCGGAAGTGCAATTGCTCAAGGAAAATCTGGGCGAGGCCATGTTCGACGTGCGCATTCCCCAGAATGTCGATATCGCCAAGGCGGCCGAATGGTCGGATACGCCGCGCACCTTCGACCAGAAATACGGCGTCGATGGCCTCGACGATCGCCAAGCTCGGGCGAGGAATTCGTCGGCAAAGTGGAGCTGGCGCCGGCCTTATGAGCCTGAACAAGACGCTCGATCGCCTGTTCGCCGAAATTCGCCGCGAGGCGAAGCGCAATCCTGATTTCGCCAATCGCTTGGACGCGGCGTTGCGCTTGCACGGCTCGCGGCGCGATGTGCCCGACGAAGTGGTGGAGGAGGTTGCGGCCTCCTCGAAGCGCCGCTCACCGCAGACCGGCGCGGTCTCCGGCGCCGCGCCCGCGGCGGCGCAGGCAGAGGCCTTCCTCAATCCGGTAGCGGTGCTTAAACACGAGGGCGAGGAGGCGCTTGCCTCCGCGCTGGCCGGCAAGGCGATCGCCGCGCTGCGCGCCCTGGTGGCCGAGCACAATCTCGATCCCGGCGGGGTCACCGCCGAACTCGACAGCGCCAGCCTCGCCGCCCACGTCATCGCCCAAGCCAAAAGACGCGCCGAGCGGGACGAGAAGATGTTCGAGTACTGAGCCATGCCGGATCGGCCTTCGGCCGTCCGGAATGACTCCGCTTGGTGATTTCGGGTTGCAGCTTGAGCAAAAACCCCGCTAACACCCAACCCATGTTCGACAAAATCCTGATCGCCAATCGCGGCGAGGTCGCTGTTCGCATTATCCGCACCGCACGGCGGATGGGCATCAAGACGGCAATCGTCTATTCCGAGGCTGACCGCGATAGTCTTGCGGTCGAGATGGCCGACGAGGGGGTGTTCATCGGCCCTTCGCCGGCGGCGCAATCCTATCTGGTGATCGACAAGATCGTGGACGCCGCCCGCCAGACCGGCGCGCAGGCGATCCATCCCGGCTTCGGCTTTCTCTCGGAGAAGGCCGAGTTCGCCGATCGATTGCTCAAAGAGAAGATCGTCTTCATCGGCCCCAATCCCCACGCCATCCGCGCCATGGGCGACAAGATCGAGAGCAAGAAGACGGCGGCCGATTCCGGCGTCTCCTGCGTGCCGGGATTTATCGGTGAAATCGAGGGCGTCGAGCACGCCATCCAGATTTCCGAGGAGATCGGCTATCCGGTGATGATCAAGGCTTCCGCCGGGGGCGGGGGCAAGGGCATCCGCGTCGCGTACAACAAAAAGGAAGTGCAGGAAGGCTTTCCCGCCGTGCGCGCCGAAGCCAAGGGCGCTTTCGGCGACGACCGCATCTTCATCGAAAAATTCGTCAACGCGCCGCGTCACATCGAAATCCAGGTGCTCGGCGACAAGCACGGCAACGTCGTGCATTTGTTCGAGCGCGAGTGCTCGATTCAGCGCCGCAATCAAAAAGTGATCGAAGAAGCGCCCTCGCCGCTGCTCGACGAAAAAACCCGCGCCGCCATGGGTGCGCAGGCGGTGGCGCTGGCGCAGGCGGTGAACTACGACAGCGCCGGCACGGTGGAGTTCGTCGCCTCCGGCGCCGACAAGAGCTTTTATTTCTTGGAGATGAACACTCGGCTCCAGGTGGAGCATCCGGTCAGCGAAATGATCACAGGGCTTGACCTTGTGGAGCAGATGATCCGCGTCGCCGCCGGCGAGAAACTGGCGTTCAAGCAGAAGGACTTGAAGATCAAGGGCTGGGCGATCGAGAGCCGCATTTATGCCGAGGATCCCTACCGCAATTTCCTGCCCAGCATTGGCCGTCTGCGCACGTATCGCGCGCCGGAAGAGGGCAAGGCCGGCGAGATCACGCTTCGCAACGAAACCGGCGTGCGCGAGGGCGACGAAATCTCGATGTTCTACGATCCGATGATCGCCAAGCTCGTCACCCATGCGCCCACCCGTATCGCCGCCATCGACGCGCAAGCCGCGGCGCTCGACAAATTCCTGATCGACGGCATCGCCGACAATATTCCTTTCCTCGGCGCGGTGATGGAGGAGAAGGATTTCCGCAAGGGCGATTTCACCACTGCCTATATCAAAAGCAAGTTTCCCGATGGCTTCCAAGGAGTAGCGCCCACCAAGACGCAGGAGACGCTGCTGCTCGCCTGCGCGGCGTTCGCGCGCGCTTTTGCGGTGCGCCGCGCCGGGCAGACCAGCGGCCGGCTCAACGGCCCCGCGCACTTCACCCGGCGCGATTGGGTGGTGATCCTCGACCGCGTGCACCACGACGTCCAAGTCGATCTCGACGATGCCGGCGCTCAAGTGACGATCGCGGGCAAGACCCATCGCCTGGACACGCAAAAGCGTCCCGGCGGCCGCGTATTTGAGGGCAGTTTCGACGGCCAGGAATTCGCCGTGAAGATGAAAGTCGAGCCGGAAGGCTATTTGCTGAAAATGCGCGGCGTCAGCGTGCGCGCGCTGGTGACCACGGCGCGCCGCGCCGAGTTGCACAAGAAAATTCCAGAAAAGCAAAAGGCCGACACCTCCAAGCTGATCGTCTCGCCGATGCCGGGGATGATGATCTCGGTCGATGTCATGCCGGGCCAGGAGGTCAAGGAAGGCGAGGGCGTCGCCGTGGTCGAAGCCATGAAGATGCAAAACATCATCCGCGCCGAACGCGACGGCGTGGTGAAGGAAGTCAAAGCCAAAGCCGGCGACAGCGTCGCGGCCGACGATGTGCTGATCGAGTTGGCCTGAGCGGCGTGATCCGCCTGCTGATCCACGAGGCGCTGGCCGGGGGCAGGGAGCTGCACCTTTCCGAAGCGCAAAGTCGCCAGGTCAGCGCGGTGATGCGTCTCGATGTCGGCGACAAGCTCAGCGTGTTCAACGCCCATGACGGAGAATGGCGCGCGCGCGTCAGCGCCAAGAGCAAGCGCGGCATTGTTGTACAGGTGAAGGAATTCCTGCGCGCCGCGCGGCCGGTCCCGGACTTGGAGTTGCTGTTTGCGCCGGTCAAGCGCCACGCGACGGATCTGATCGTCGAAAAAGCCACGGAGCTTGGCGTGCGCCGCATTCGCCCGGTGATCACCCAGCGTACAATTGCCGAAACCGTGCGTCTTGACCGTTTGCAAAGCATAGCCCGCGAAGCGGCCGAACAGACCGAGCGCTTCGAAGCGCCGGAAATTTGCGAACCGTTGGCGTTGCATAGAGCGCTAGACGGTTGGGATGTGTCGCGCCCGTTGATATTTTGCGATGAGGCGGGGAAAGCCGAGGGAATATTGTGCGCGTTGCAGAATACGCGTCCCTCCCCCCTTGCGGGGGAGGGTAGGGAGGGGGGTGCCGGCGCCAACATCACTGAACATGGCGCTTGCACCCCCACCTCCCTCTCCTCCCCGCAAGGGGGAGGAGAGGCGCCCTATCCTGCCAAGCTGGCGCTGCTCATCGGCCCGGAGGGCGGCTTCACGCGTGAAGAGCGCGCCATGTTAAGGGCGTGCGTGTTCGTCATGCCGGTGTCGCTGGGGCCGCGTATCTTGCGCGCGGAGACGGCGGTGATCGCGGCGTTAACCATCATTCAAGCCGCCTGGGGCGACTGGCGCCAGGGTAACGGCTTGCGATAATCGCTCGTAACCTCCACATCCCCTCAACAGTGCGGCCCTCGGGGAGGACACTTTGGCAAAGACGAAAGAAAGATCTCCCACGCTCGCGGGTTTCGCCGACCTTGTCGCGCATTTCGAGAAAGGCTCGAAGCCGGATCGGTCTACCTGGCGCATCGGCACCGAGCACGAGAAGTTTGCGTTCTACAAGGATACGCTGGCGCCGGTTCCCTATGAAGGCGAGCGCGGCATCGGCGCGCTGCTCGACGGGCTTTCCGACACTTACAATTGGACCCGCGTCCGCGAAGCCGGCAACACGATCGCGCTGAAGCAGGGCTTGGCCTCGATCACGCTTGAGCCCGGCGGTCAGTTCGAGCTTTCCGGCGCGCCGCTGGAGCATTTGCATCAGGCTTGCGCGGAAACCGGCGACCATCTGGCGCAATTGCGCGATGTCGCCGGCAAGCTGGGGATTGCTTTTCTGGGCGTGGGATTTTCGCCGCTCTGGTCGCTCGAAGAAACCCCGATCATGCCCAAGGGTCGCTACAAGATCATGCGCGACTACATGGCCAAGGTTGGTCGGCTTGGGCGGCAAATGATGTTCCGCTCCTGCACGGTGCAGACTAATCTCGACTTTGCCTCCGAAGCCGACATGGTGAAAAAATTCCGCGTCGGCATCGCGCTGCAACCGATCGTCACGGCGCTGTTTGCCGCCTCGCCGTTCGCAGAAGGGCGCTTGAACGGCTTTCTCTCCTATCGCGGCCACATCTGGACCGACACCGATCCCGATCGCACCGGCATGTTGCCGTTCGTGTTCGAGGACGGGATGGGCTTTGAGCGCTACGCCAAATACGCGCTCGATGTGCCGATGTATTTTGTCTATCGCCACGGCAAATACATCGATTGCGCCGGCCAGAGCTTTCGCGCCTTCATGGATGGAAAGCTGCCGGCGCTGCCGGGCGAACGCCCGACCGCCAAGGATTGGGAAGACCATCTGACCACGATTTTTCCCGAGGTGCGGCTGAAAACTTATCTCGAAATGCGCGGCGCCGATTCTGGCCCGTGGTCGCGTTTGTGCGCGTTGCCGGCGTTCTGGGCGGGGATTTATTATTGCGACGCGGCGCTCGAAGCGGCGTGGAGCTTGGTGAAGAGCTGGACGGCGGAGGATCGCGAGGCCTTGCGCCGCGCCGTCCCAGTGCTCGGCCTCAGAGCGCCGATTCGCGGCGTCAGCTCCGGCGATATTGCGCAAGCCGCGCTGGCGATTTCGCGTCAGGGGCTGAAATCGCGCGAGAAGCTGAACTCATCTGGCATGGACGAGACCCACTTCCTCACCGAACTCGACGACATCGCCGCCAGCGGCGTCACCCCCGCCGAACGCTTGATCGAACGCTACAAAACCGAATGGGGCGGCGATGTGAAGCGCGTGTTCGAGGCCTGCGCGTATTAGCTGCGTACCGCCGGCTTCCAGCCGGCAGTCCCCCAACGCTCAAAAAAACAAGAAGCCGGCAGTATGCCGGCGGTGCGGATTATTGCCGGCTGGACGTGGGCGGTCCATGCTGGGTCGATGCGCGCGCTCGCACACACGCTTCTTACCCCGCGTTTGCGGCTCGAGCCGGTGACGCCGGCGTTGGCGCTGGCGGCGCGGGATGGGCAGAGTTCGTTCGCGCGGCGCCTTGGCGCCGAGGCGCCGGCGGACTGGTGCGCCGCCAGCCTTCCCCTGGTGGCGCGCGCTGGCCAGGGCTGGCGACAGGCCACGACGCGCGTGGTGGCGATCCACCGCCAGGAGGGCGTGGTGGTGGGCGATGTGCGCTTCGAGCCGCCGGCGCCGGCGCAGAGCAGGCTCGGCGATATCGAGATCGGTTACAGCGTCGCGGCCGCCTGGCGCCGCCAGGGCTACGCGACCGAGGCGGCCGGAGCGTTGATCCACTGGCTGCGGAGCGAGGCCGGCGCCGAGACCATCCTGGCGGGCTGCAACAAAAACAATCTCGCCTCGGTGCGCACCCTGCGGCGGCTTGGCTTTTGGCTCGATTCCAACCCCGGGCGGGTGTTCTGGTGGGTGCTGCCGCCGCCCCAAGCGTCGCGCAGCGCTTGAACCCTACCCGCTAGCCGTGCTTGGGTGGGCGCAAAGCAAGTAACGTGCGCGTTTCGTCGCGCCGGGGGAGAACGCAAGATGTGGAATGTCGTCACAGCGGTGGGGATCGTCATAACCCTCGCCACCGCGATCCCTGTGTTCATGCAGATGCGCAATCACCCCAAGGGGATGCACATCTTGTTTTTCACCGAGATGTGGGAGCGTTTTTCCTATTACGGCATGCGCGGCATTCTCGTCGCCTATATGACCCAGCATTTTCTGTTCGACGACGGCGCGGCGCAAGGTCAGTACGGCGCTTATACTTCGCTTGTGTATCTGTTGCCGCTGATCGGCGGCTTCATGGCCGACAAATATCTAGGCACCCGAAAAGCCATCGCCTTCGGTGCGCTGCTGCTGGTTGCTGGCCATTTGTCGATGGCGATTGAGCAAAGGCCGGTGACGCAAACCCTGACCTATCAAGGTCAGAGGTACGAATTTGCCTCCGAAGGCCGCCAAGACCAGCGCCAAACATGGCTCGTGGTCGACGGCAAACGCTACGAATACGGCCCGGCGGAAGGCGGCGGCATCGCCGTGGAGGGCTTACCGGCGGGTTCGGCTGTGCCGAGCGTGATGCCGGAAGGCTCCTATGAAATGGGCGTCAGCGGGCGCAATCCGCTTTATGAATCGATTTTCTATATCGCGCTGTCGCTGATCATTATGGGCGTCGGCTTCCTGAAGCCCAACATCTCCACCATTGTCGGCCAGCTTTATCCGCAAGGCGATCCCCGCCGCGACGCGGGCTTCACGCTCTATTATTTCGGCATCAATCTCGGCGCGTTTTGGGCCTCGGTGCTGTGCGCTGGGCTTGGCGCGGAATTTGGCTGGTGGGCCGGCTTCGGTCTGGCCGGCATCGGCATGGCGTTCGGCTATATCGTGTTCCGCACCCGACGGCTGTTGTTCTTCATCCCCGGCCCGCCGCAATTGCCAGACAACATCGGCCTGCCGCCTAATCCGGAGCAATTGAGGAAGCCGCTTCTCGGCCCGATCAACCGCGAATGGCTGATCTACATTTGCGGAATCGCTGGGGTATTCCTGGTCTGGCTGCTGGTGCAGCGCGAACCGGTAGTGAACACGGCGCTGACCATCTCTATGGGGCTGATCCTGGTCTATTTCCTCGTCTACATGGTGCGGAATTGCTCCTGGATAGAGGCGCAGCGGATCATCCTGGCGCTGATCCTCGTCGCGGCCTCGGTGGTGTTTTTCACCCTGTTCGAACTCGCCGGCTCGGCGCTCAACCAGTTTGCCGAGCGTAACACTCAATTGCCCAGCGAGGGGTTTTTCACCATCACTTCCGGCCAGACGCAGAGTTTCAATGCGGGCTTTATTCTGCTGGGTGCGCCGCTGTTCGCGATGATGTGGTCCTGGCTGAACAAGCATAAGCTCGACGTCGGCGATCCGGCGAAGTTTGCGTTCGCGCTGATGCAGGTTGGCGCCGGCTTCCTGGTGCTGGTTTGGGGCGCGCAATACGCCGACGCGGACGCGCGCGTGCCGCTTGTGTTCCTCGTGTTACTCTACCTGTTGCACACGACGGGCGAGTTGTTCCTCTCGCCAGTGGGGTTGTCGGCGATGACCAAGCTTGCGCCTGCCGCCGTGGTTTCGACCATGATGGCGACGTGGTTCCTTGCGTCTTCAGCTGCGCAGGCCCTGGCCGCCCAGGTGGCAAAGCTCACCGCCCAGGACACGGTCGGCGGCCAAGTGCTCGACCCACACGCAGCGCTCGCCACTTATGTTAAGGTTTTCAATCAGATCGGTTGGGTTTCCATCTGGATTGGGGTGGGGCTGGCGGTGCTGAGCCCGTTCCTTAGACACCTTGCCCATTCCGGCGTCGCCGACGCGTCCAAGAAAAATGCAGGCGGCAAGCCCGTACCGGCAAATCCCTAAACTTACACAAAAACAATCCCTCCGGCAGCGCTCCGCCAGTCCCCCTCCGGGACAGGCGGAGTGCTAATCGGATAATTCTTCGCGTGGCCGTTACAAACCGTTGCGCGCGGACGCGTTTCCGGGTGTTCTATGGACCGGGACAGGCAGAAACGCCCAATCGCCCGGTCGCCTGATTTCGCCTTTTAGGAGTCTAAATCAAGCGCCGGTTCGACCCTAAGATTAAGTCGTGGTCGCCCTTCTGGGGACCGCAGGAGGTGTTTCATGTCTCGGCCGCGAACGACCCGAACCGGCAAGAAGCCCATACTTCCGGCCGGTCATGGGCGTCCGGAGAACATGGAATTGCTGCTTGGCTGGAAGGCCGGCGACGGCGGCAAGGACCCCATCGGCTTTGGCGCGCCGCGCCTGCCAGAGGCAGTCGTCAGCGGCGAAGTACCGATCCTCTATGGCGAGGACCGCCACCTGGTTACCATCGCCCCGACTGGCGCCGGCAAGGGCCGGGGCGTGATTATCCCTAATCTGCTGCGCTTCGAAGGCTCGGTCATCGTCATCGATCCCAAGGGCGAGACCTGGCACGTCACCGCTCGCCGCCGCAAGGAAATGGGCCAGGAAGTGCGCCTGCTCGATCCGTTCGGCGCGGTGTCGAAGAAAACCGACAGCCTCAACCCGTTCGACCTGTTCGACCGCCCCGGCGCGCTGCTCGACGCCGACGCGGAAATGCTGGCGTCGCTGCTGGCCGGCGATGTCGGCTTCCACAAGGAGCCCTTCTGGGACAATTGGGGCCGCTCGCTGATGTCGGGGGTCATCGCGGCGGTCGCCGAGACCGCAAGCAAGAGCGAGCGCCATTTCGGCAAGGTGCGCGAAATCCTGATGAGCGACGACGCGGTCTATAATCTCGCCGCGCTGATGGAAAACAACGAGGATCTGAACCGGCTGTCGAAGCAGAATATTTCCAGCTTCCTGCCGATCACCGAGCAAACCCGCTCGGGCATTCTCTCGACCACGCAATCCTATCTGAAAGTCGTGAATTCGGATTCGGCGCTTCGCTCGCTGTCGAAATCGACGATCAGCCTGGACGCAGTGCGGCGCGGCGATCCGATGACGATCTACATCGTCATGCCGCCGGACAAGCTCGAAAGCCACGGCGCCTTGCTGCGGCTCTGGGTCGGCGCGCTGATGCTGACGGTGATGGGCCGCAAGCGCCGGCCGAAGCGCTCGACGCTGTTCCTGCTCGACGAATGCGCGCAGCTCGGCGAGTTCGGCCCGCTGCGCCAATCGATGACGCTGCTGCGCGGCTACGGCTTGCAAGTGTGGCCGTTCTTCCAGGATCTGAGCCAGCTGCAGCGTCTCTATCCAAAAGACTGGCGGACCATTTTTAACAATGCCGGCGTGTTCCAGCTGTTCGGCGTCGCCAATCATTTGATGGCCAAGGAAAGCTCGGAACTGATTGGCGATATCGACGCCGACGTGCTGCGCAACATGGGCAAGGATCGCCAGATCATCGCGGTGTCGAACGAAAAAGCGCAAAACGCGCGGCTGCCCGATTATCTCGTCGATGCGCCATTCGCGGGCCAATGGGACACCAATCCCATGTTCGAGACCGAACCCGATGCCTGCCGCAAAGAAACGAGGCGGGCGCGGGCGGTAGAAGAAATCCCGGCCGCGCTTCGCGCCGGCCGGGATGAGTTCTGCTTCGTTAGATCAACTACGCTTTGTAATACATGTCGAACTCCACCGGGTGGGGGTGGGTTTCGAAGCGGTCGAGTTCTTCCTTTTTCAGGTCGATGTAGGAATCGATGATGTCATCGCCCATGACGCCGCCCTTCTTCAAGAAATCGCGGTCGCGGTCGAGGCTGGTGAGCGCTTCGCGCAAGCTGGCGCACACGGTCGGCACGTCCTTCAACTCTTCCGGCGGCAGGTCGTAGAGGTTTTTATCCAGCGGATCGCCGGGGTGGATTTTCTTCTCGATGCCGTCCAGGCCCGCCATCAATAGCGCCACGAACGTCAGATACATATTGCCCGCGGGATCGGGGAAACGCACTTCCACGCGCTTGGCGCTCGCGCCGGTGCCGTGCGGAATGCGGCACGAGGCCGAGCGATTGCGCGCCGAATAGGCCAGCAACACCGGCGCTTCGTAGCCTGGCACCAGCCGTTTGTAGGAATTGGTGGTGGAGTTGGAGAAGGCGTTGATCGCCTTGGCGTGTTTGATGACGCCGCCAATATAGTGCAGGCACGATCTCCGAGAGATCGGCGTAGCGGTCGCCAGCGAACATATTGGCGCCCTTCTTCCAAATCGACATGTGCACGTGCATGCCCGAGCCATTGTCCTTGAAATAGGGTTTAGGCATGAAGGTTGCTGACTTGCCATAGGTCGCGGCGACTTGATGGATGATGTATTTGTACAAATTCATGCTGTCGGCCATGCGCGTCAGCGTATCGAATTTGAGCCCGAGTTCGTGCTGGGCGGGGGCGACTTCGTGGTGGTGCTTTTCCGGGCGCAGGCCAATCTGGCCCATGACATCGAGCATCTCGCCGCGAATGTCCTGCAGCGAGTTGATCGGCGGGACCGGGAAATAGCCGCCCTTCGGGCCAGGGCGGTGGCCCATGTTTCCGCCTTCGTACGGCTTGTTGGTGTTGACCGGCAATTCGCTTGAGTCGAACGAATAGCCAGTGTTCCAAGGATCGGTGGACCAGCGCACATCGTCAAACACGAAAAACTCAGCTTCCGGGCCGAAATAGGCGGTGTCGCCGGCGCCCGACGATTTCACATAGGCCTCGGCCTTCTTGGCGATCGAGCGCGGGCAGCGCGAATAGGGTTGCAGCGTCCCCGGTTCGAGAATGTCGCAGAACAGCGCCAGCGTGGTTTGCTGAAAGAACGGATCAATGTGCGCGCCTGACGCGTCCGGGCGCATGACCATGTCGCTTTCATTAATCGCCTTCCAGCCGGAGATCGAGGAGCCGTCGAACATCGTGCCCTCGGTGAAGATTTCCGGCGTGATCATGCCGACATCGAAGGTGACGTGCTGCATCTTGCCGCGCAGATCGGTGAAGCGCAGATCGACGTACTGAACTTCCTTTTCCTTGATTAGCTTCATGATTTCGGCGGACACTTGGTTTCTCCACTTGTGGCTGGAATTGAATTGGAATGGGTTTTAGCGGCGCGTCATCTGCACCTAGCGCGGCTGCGCGGCTTTCGCCACGCGTCAGTGCGCTTCAGCGATGCGACAAATCAAACGGCGGCGGGGCCGGTCTCGCCCGTGCGTATGCGGATGACGTTTTCCACCGGCAGCACGAATATCTTGCCGTCGCCGATCTTGCCGGTCTTGGCGGCAGTCTGGATGGCTTCGAGCGCGGCCTCGACCTGGCCGTCATCCACAACCACTTCGATCTTCAGCTTGGGCAGAAAATCGACGACATATTCGGCGCCGCGATAAAGCTCGGTGTGGCCCTTCTGGCGACCGAAGCCCTTAGCCTCGGTGACGGTCATGCCTTGCAGACCAATGGCTTGCAGGGCCTCTTTTACGTCATCCAGCTTGAACGGCTTGATGATGGCTTCGATTTTCTTCATGTGGCGCTCCGTGGCGATGTTGGTTAGCTCTTGAACCGGCTGGCGGCGAGTCGAAAGCGCTAACCGGGACCGGCAGCGCTTGTTAGCATGAGACGCCCGTCTGGTAGGCGCCGGCGCCTAAGAAATGAGCCGGTCCGCCGCGAGGAGGCGCAGGTAAACGCGAAAATGACCCGGCTATTCCTGATCCGACATGCCGAACCGCTGGAATCTTGGGGCGGTAGCGAACCCGATCCCGGGATATCCACGCGCGGGAGCGCCCAGGCTGAGGCCGCGGCATTCGCCTTGGCGCGGGAAGGGCGATTGCGGATTCTGTCTTCGCCCATGCTCCGCTGCCGCGAAACTGCCGCCGCATACGAGCGCCTCTCCGGCGCGATCGCTGGCATCGAGCCGCGCGTGAGCGAAGTGGCGAGCCCAGTCGGCGCCACTGACCGACGCGCTTGGCTGGCGGAAAATTTTCCGTGGGCCGAGGGCGCGGCGCGGCGCGAATGGTCGGCGCTGGACCCGGCCTTGCACGCTTGGCGCGCTGGCGCGCTGGCGGCGTTGCGCGAGCTTGAAGTCGATAGCGCCGTGTTCAGTCATTTCATCGCCATCAACGCCATTGTCGGGGCCGCGTTGGGCGATACGCGCACAATCGTCTGCCGACCCGATTTTGCGTCCATCGCCGAACTCGAATTGAGCGGCGGCCAATTCCGGGTTCGCCAGCTCGGCGCCGAGATGAACGCGGGGATCGTGTCGTGAGCAGCGAGATCATCAGCGTCGCTCAGATGCGCGCAATCGATGCCGCCTCGGCGCTCGCCGGCGCGCCAACGCGCACCTTGATGGAGAATGCCGGCCGCGCGGTCGCCGATGCGATCATGAAACGCTTCACGCCGCGGCCAGTAACAATGCTGTGCGGACCGGGTAACAATGGCGGCGACGGCTGGATCGCCGCGCGCGCGTTGCTTGAGGCTGGCTGGCCAGTGAGCGTTGAGACGCTGGTTGCACGCGAAAAACTCCGCGGCGATGCGGCATGGGCGGCGCAGCTTTGGCGCGGCGATGTGTCGGCGCTGGGGGCTGGAAAAGAATCTGGCGGCGCTCTATGTCGATGCCTTGTTCGCGGCTGGGTTGTCGCGACCCTTGGAAGCGGAAAGCGCGCGTTTGGCGCGGGTTTTGCCGCCAGAACAGGTCATCGCCATTGATGTGCCAAGCGGGCTCGATGGCGATACTGGCGCGCGCTTTGGGGCAAGTGTGCTTCCGCGCCGGCCTGACTGTCACCTTCGTGCGCAAGAAACCCGCGCATGTGCTGATGCCGGGGCGCGCATATTGCGGCGAGGTGGTCGTTGCTGACATTGGCGCGCCGGAAAGCGCACTATCTTCCCAGTCGATCGCCCTATGGGAAAATTCGCTAGCGCATTGGCGTCTGCCGCAGCCATCGCCCGAGGCGCACAAACATGCGCGCGGTTGGGTTTTCGCCGCGAGTGGGGGCAGCGCCCGCACAGGCGCCGCCAGGCTCGCGGCGCGCGCGGCGTTGCGAGTGGGCGCGGGGCTGGTCACGGTGCTCAGTCCGCCGGAGGCGCTCGCGGAAAACGCCGCGCATCTGACCGCGATCATGCTGGAGCAAGCCGATGCGCCGGCGGCGTACGCGCTCGCCGCTCAGCGTGCGGACTGCATGGTGATCGGTCCCGGCTTTGGCGTGAGCGCCGAACACGCCGCCCGGCTCGCCGCCGCTTTGGCGGCGCCGCGTCGGCGTCCGCTCGTGTTGGACGCGGACGCGCTCACCTTGCTTGCGCCAATCGGTACAAGATTGGATGAGCGCGACGTGCTGACGCCGCATGTTGGGGAGTTCAAACGCGCCTTTCCCGGGCTGATCGAAGCCGCCCCAAACAAGATCGAAGCGGCGTGCGCGGCGGCGGTCAAAGCCGGATGCGTGGTGTTGCTGAAGGGCCCTGACACAATCATCGCCGCGCCGGATGGAAGGGCGCTGGTCAACACCACGGGTTCGCCATTCTTGGCCACCGCCGGCTCCGGCGACGTGCTCGCGGGCATGATCGCCGGCCTGATTGCTCAGGGCATGGCCAGTTTCGACGCCGCCGCCGCCGCCGCCTGGCTGCACGGCAAGGCTGGCGAACGCGCCGGCGCCGGGCTCATTGCCGAGGATTTGCCCGACATTTTACCCCACATACTCAATGCATTAGCGTGGTGCTCGCGCGCCGAAACCTGGTCGGAGTAAAGAGGCCTGTTTTGCGAGGGGATTTTGAGCTAGGGCTGGGCCGGGACAAGCGCAGGTATGGCGCTTCAGAGGGATAGAAGCATGGTTTGGTGGTGGTGGATCATTCCCGGCTTGGTTGCCGTCATTGGCTTGGCGCTGGTTCTTTCCGGGCTCGGTTGGATGTTTAGAGGCCGGCCGTTCAAGGGCGGCCGCGGCGTGCTCAGTGGCGGCGCATTTCTCGGTGTCGGCGCGTTGGTTGGGCTGTTGGGACTCAATGTTCAAACCTATCATCGGCTCACCTATGAAAGACCCGTCGCCACTATTGAAGTGAAGCAGAAGGCGCCGCAATTGTTTGAGGCGATCGTGGTCGAGCCGCCGACGGAACAGGACCCTGAGGGCATTACCCGCACCTTCGAAGTGCATGGCGATGAATGGCGCATCGAGGCGCGCGTGCTCAAATGGAAGTCCTGGGCCAGCGTGCTGGGGCTGGATTCGCAATACCGACTCGACCGTTTTTCCGGTCGTTATACCGATACCCAGCAGGAATTGACTGGCGAGCGCAGCGTCTATGACATCCGCCCAACGCGCCAAAGCGGCATCGATTTATGGCCTGTGGCGCGGGAATATCGCGCTTATGTTCCGCTAGTGGATACGCTGCACGGGTCGGGAACGTACATGCCGATGGTCGAAGGCGCGCACTACGAAGTGCGGATCACGCAGGGTGGCCTGATCGCCCGGCCCACCAACGAGGTTGCGGCCGAAGCTTCATCGAGCGGTTGGGACTGAACCCTCGCCGACGCAGAAATTGGACTTTCGCCCCCGCCACCGGCGCGCCAGCCCGTGGGCGATGAGCCGTTCGCCGAGATCGGCGCCATCGATCTCGATGCGCGCGAGCACGCGGCCGTAACGGTCGCGCCGCCCCACGGTCAACGCCTCAACGCGGCCCGCGAGCGCGATCCACTCGAGCACGTAGGCCCGCGCAGCCTCCCCCAAGGCGCGCTCATCGATGCATGCAGCCCTTCGTCCGCGTTCGGGAGCATCAATGTTTTCAACCCGGTAGCGCTCCTGCCCCACACGCAGCGTGTCGCCGTCAACGACCACGGGGTCGGTAAGGACCAGGCCGCCGGCTAAGAGGAGACTCGCGAACATAACCCCAGCATGACACAACTAAAGGTAGAGCGTGAGCCATGGTGGGATAATTTACCAATGCTGGATTGCAGCCCGCCGGGCGGTGGACGCGGCAGCGCGGCACCCCTACACGGGGCCGCGTGCGGACGTGGCGGAACTGGCAGACGCACTGGATTTAGGTTCCAGCGCCTCACGGCGTGCGGGTTCGACTCCCGCCGTCCGCACCAAGGCCAGCGCCGGCGCCCGGCGTGGACAGCCCGGCTGGCCCATGCCATAAGCCGCGCCTTCCTTAAATTGGCGGCGGCGGCAAGGGATTTGCAGCGCGTCAGCGGATGTCGAAAGCGAACTTCATGCAACTGACCGAACGCCGTTCCGAGGGCCTGCTGCGGGTTTATGACGTCACTGTCCCTGCCGCTGACTTGGAAATTAAGCTGAAGGCCAAGATCGAGGAAGTACGCCCGCGCGTGCGCATCAATGGCTTCCGCCCCGGCAAGGTGCCAGCCAGCCATATTCGCAAGGTTTACGGCCCCTCGATGATGCAGGACATCATCAACGAGACGGTGCAGAATTCAACCAAGCAAACGCTCGAACAAGCAAAGGCGCGCCCCGCTTCCGAGCCGACGCTCGACCTCAAAAGCGATCTGACCCAGGTGGCCGCAGGCCGCGCCGATTTGCAGTTTGAGTTGTCACTGGAATTGATGCCGGATTTTGAACCGGTCGACCTCAAAACCATCGCCATCACCCGTCCAATAGCCGCCGTGTCGGACGAACAGCGCGCCGATGCCCTGGCGGAACTCGCGCGCGCCCATCGCGGTTTCGAGGACAAGGACGGCGCGGCCGCCGAGGGCGATGCGGTCATCGTCGATTTTGTCGGCCGCATCGATGGCGAGGCGTTCGAGGGCGGCAGCGCGCAAGATGCGCAAGTCGTGATCGGCTCCAAGCAATTCATCCCTGGTTTTGAAGAACAATTGATTGGCGCCAAGGCTGGCGAGGAACGCACGCTGAATGTGAGTTTTCCGGGTGATTACCCAGTGGAAACCCTCAAGGGCAAAGCCGCCGGGTTCGAAACAAAGATCAAGAATGTGCGCTGTCCAAAGCAGGGCGAATTGGACGATGCCTGGGCGGGGGAATTGGGTTTCGAGAGCCTCGGCGCGCTGAAGGAAGCGCTGGGTGACCGTTTGGAAAACGAGCACGCGCAGCAATCGCGCGCCAAGGCTAAACGCGCGCTGTTCGACAAGCTCGATGCGGCCCACAATTTCGATTTGCCCCCGCGTATGCTCGAAGCTGAGTTCAATCAGATCTGGCGCCAGATTGAAGGCGACAAGGCCGCCGGGCGCTTGGATGCCGAAGATGCCGGCAAGAGCGAGGACGAACTGAAAGCCGAATATCGCGCTATCGCGCAGCGGCGCGTGCGCTTGGGCCTGGTGCTTGCCGAGCTTGGGCAGCGCCATAAGCTCGAAGTCAGCAACGAGGAAGTGCGCCAGGCGATCATCACCCAGGCACGCCAATATCCCGGCCAGGAAAAGCAAATTTTTGAAATGTATCAACGCACGCCGGCTTTGCTCGCCCAGGTGCGCGCGCCGCTCTACGAAGAAAAAGTGGTCGATTATCTGCTCGAACTGGTCAGCGTGAGCAATGAAACCGTGAGCCGAGAAATTCTGTTTGCCGAAGACGAGGCGGCGGAAAGCGCCTGAGCGCGCCGCACCCTGGCGATGGGCTAGGGCTTGCGGGCGAGCCGCAAGCGTCAAATATGAGCAAGCGCACGGGAACGATTCTCGGCGCTTCCTGAAAGGTCCCCATGCCGTCGTTTGATCCCATCGCAACCTACGCCAACCTTGTGCCGATGGTGGTCGAACAGACCAGCCGCGGCGAACGCGCGTTCGACATCTTTTCGCGGCTGCTGAAGGAGCGGATTATCTTTGTCACCGGCGGCGTCGAGGATGGCTTGGCAAGCCTAGTGATGGCGCAGCTGCTGTTCCTGGAATCGGAGAACCCCAAGCGCGAAATTGCCATGTATATCAATAGCCCCGGCGGCATAGTTACCTCAGGCTTGGCGATTTACGATACCATGCAATACATCCGCAGCCCGGTTTCGACCGTGTGCATGGGGCAGGCCGCCTCGATGGGTTCGCTGTTGCTGGCGGCAGGTGAAAAGGGCCTGCGCATCTGTCTGCCAAATGCGCGGGTCATGCTGCACCAGCCATCCGGCGGCTATAGGGGGCCGGCTTCCGACATTGAACGCCATGCCGAGGATATCCTGGCGACCAAGCGCAGGCTCAACGAAATCTACGTCAAGCACACCGGCCAGGCCTATGACCGTGTCGAAAAGACACTGGACCGGGACTTCTTCATGACCGCGGAGGAGGCCAAAGCCTGGGGCATCGTCGATCGCGTCTATGAGCGCCGCGAACTGGCTGAAGGAGCGGTCTGAGCTGCAATCGCTTGAATAAGCGGTGTTGCGAGCCCAAATGACGTCGTGGGGAGCACGTTGCCAAGTCCCCTAATGGGGCTGGCGAGGGTGAGCGGCCCCGTCCTTGCTATAAAGAAGGGGCTATGGTCGTATTGCCCTGGGCGCTGGGGCGATGAACGGTTTTGAAAGGGATCGCGGTCAACCATGTGTGGCGACGGGGAGGCTGGGGGGCCATGAGGCCGCCTTTTTTCCGCGTAACCATTGGTTAATCGCTCTCCGGACAAGGATCGCGTATGAGTAAGGGTACGACCACTGGAGAGTCCAAAAACACTCTCTATTGTTCCTTCTGCGGTAAGAGCCAGCACGAAGTGCGCAAGCTTATCGCTGGGCCGACCGTGTTCATCTGCGATGAATGCGTCGAGCTGTGCATGGACATCATCCGCGAGGAGCACAAGACGTCCTTGGTCAAGTCCAAGGAAGGCGTGCCGAGCCCGAAAGAGATCAAGGGCGTGCTCGATGATTATGTGGTCGGCCAGGAACACGCCAAGCGCGTGCTCTCGGTGGCGGTGCACAATCACTACAAGCGGCTCAACCACGCCGCCAAGAACGGCGATGTCGAACTGGCCAAATCCAATATTCTGCTGATCGGCCCCACCGGCTGCGGCAAGACGCTGCTGGCGCAAACGCTGGCGCGCATCATCGATGTTCCGTTCACCATGGCCGACGCCACCACGCTGACAGAGGCAGGTTATGTCGGCGAGGACGTTGAGAACATCATCCTGAAATTGCTGCAATCGGCCGATTATAACGTCGAACGCGCGCAACGCGGCATCGTCTATATCGACGAAGTCGATAAGATTTCCCGCAAGAGCGACAATCCCTCCATCACCCGCGATGTCTCGGGCGAGGGCGTACAGCAAGCGCTGCTGAAGATCATGGAAGGCACGGTAGCTTCGGTGCCTCCGCAAGGCGGGCGCAAGCATCCACAGCAGGAATTCCTGCAAGTCGACACCACCAACATTTTGTTCATCTGCGGCGGCGCTTTCGCCGGCCTCGAGAAGATCATCAGCGCGCGCGGGCGCGGCTCGTCGATTGGTTTTGCCGCTGAAGTGCGCGCGCCGGAAGACCGCCGCGCCGGAGAGATTTTGCGCGAAGTCGAGCCGGACGACCTTCTGAAGTTTGGCTTGATCCCGGAATTTGTAGGTCGCTTGCCGGTTTTGGCGACGCTTGAGGATCTCGACGAAGCCGCGCTGGTGACGATCCTGACCGAGCCGAAAAATGCGCTGGTGAAGCAATATCAACGCATGTTCGAGATGGAAAACGTGCGGCTATCATTTCCGGACGAAGCCCTAAAATCGATCTCCCGCAAGGCGATTGGGCGAAAAACCGGCGCGCGCGGCTTGCGCTCCATCCTCGAGAGCATCCTGCTCGACACCATGTTCGAATTGCCCTCCATGCGCGGCGTGGAGGAAGTGGTGGTTTCCGCCGATGTGGTGGATGGCCGCGCCAAGCCGCTGCAAATCTATTCCGAACGCCGCAACGGCGCCGACCAAGCCGGCTGACTGTTCGCAAGCGGAACATCCATAGTTGTGCGCGCAATTGCTGGCGCGCGCCCTTGAAGCGGGGCGCGAACGCATCCACATTCCCGCTGTTAACCCCTTGAAGCGCGGCGGGCTTTTTTTGAAGCCGGCGCGGTTCCGAAGGAGCTGGAATGGCCGAAAATCGCACACTTCCCGTATTGCCGCTGCGCGACATCGTCGTCTACCCGAAGATGGCCGCGCCGCTTTTTGTCGGCCGCGCCAAATCCGTGCGCGCGCTCGATGAAGTGATGCGCAAGGACAAGCAAATTCTGCTTGCCGCGCAGATGGACGCCTCCGAGGACGAACCTTCGACCGACCGCATCTACATGATCGGCACCGTCGCAAATGTTGTACAATTACTGAAATTGCCCGACGGCACCGTGCGCGTCCTGGTCGAGGGCGGCCATCGCGCGCGGATTACGCGCTTCACCGAAAATTCCGAATATTTCGAGGCCGAGGTCGAGGCCGTCGCCGAGGAAAACGTCGATACGCCCGAAGCGCGCGCGGCGATGCGGGCGGTGATCGATCAATGGGACAATTACGTAAAGCTCTCGCGCAAGGCGCCGCCGGAAGTGCACCAGGCGATCGGCCAGATCACCGAACCGTCGCGGCTGGCTGATTCCGTCGCCGCGCACCTCGGCGTCAAGATTCCCGACAAGCAAGCGCTGCTCGAACTGGCCGACGTGCCCAAGCGCCTCGAGCGCATTATGACGCTGATCGAGGGCGAAGTCGGCATGCTGCAGGTCGAGCGCAAAATCCGCAACCGCGTGAAGCGGCAGATGGAGAAAACTCAGCGCGAATATTATCTCAACGAGCAGATGAAGGCGATCCAGCGCGAACTGGGCGATGGCGACGAGGGCCGCGAAGATATCGCCGAGTTGGAAACTCGCATCAAAAACACAAAGCTCTCGAAGGAAGCCAAGACCAAAGCCGAAGCGGAGTTGAAAAAGCTCAGGATGATGAGCCCGATGTCGGCGGAATCGACGGTGGTGCGCAATTATCTGGATTGGATTTTGTCGCTGCCGTGGGGCGCGAAAAAGAAGGTCAAGAAGGATATCGACGCCGCGCAATTAGTGCTCGACGAGGACCATTACGGCCTCGACAAGGTCAAGGATCGCATTCTCGAATATCTCGCCGTGCAAGCGCGAACCAACAAATTGCGCGGGCCGATTCTGTGCCTCGTCGGGCCGCCCGGCGTCGGCAAGACTTCGCTTGGCAAGTCGATTGCACGGGCGACGGGCCGCGATTTCGTCCGCATGTCGCTTGGCGGCGTGCGCGACGAAGCGGAAATTCGCGGCCACCGCCGCACCTATATTGGCTCGATGCCGGGGCGCGTCATTCAGTCGATGAAGAAGGCAAAATCATCGAACCCGCTGTTTCTGCTCGACGAAATCGACAAGCTCGGCGCCGATTATCGCGGCGATCCTTCGGCGGCGCTGCTCGAAGTACTCGATCCGGAACAGAATTCCACTTTCAACGACCATTATCTCGAAGTCGATTACGACCTTTCCGACGTGCTGTTTATCACCACGGCCAACAGCCTCAACATGCCGCAGCCCTTGTTGGACCGCATGGAGATCATCCGCATCCCCGGTTACACTGAGGACGAAAAACTCGAAATCGCCAAGCGCCACCTGCTGGCCAAGCAATACGAAAACAACGGCCTGAAGAAGAGCGAGTTTTCGTTGTCGGAAGACGCCCTGCGCGATCTTATCCGGCGCTACACGCGCGAAGCCGGCGTGCGTTCGCTGGAGCGCGAGATCGGCAATCTTGCCCGCAAGGCGGTGCGCGAAATCGAGCAGAAGAAAAAAACCAAGGTCGAAATCAACGCCAAGAATCTGCCCGACTATGCCGGGGTTTGGAAATATAGTTTCGGCGAGACCGATAAGGAAGATCAGATCGGCATTGTCACCGGGTTGGCCTGGACCGAAGTGGGCGGCGATTTGCTGACCATCGAAGCGGTGCAAATGCCGGGCAAGGGCACAATGACCGTCACCGGCAACCTGAAAGACGTGATGCGGGAATCGATCTCGGCGGCGAATTCGTACGTGCGTTCGCGCGCGGTGCAGTTTGGCATCAAGCCGCCTTTATTCCGCGCTCGCGACATCCACGTGCACGTTCCCGAAGGCGCAACGCCGAAGGATGGCCCATCGGCGGGTGTGGCGATGGCGACGGCGATTGTCTCGGTGCTCACCGGCGTGCCGATCCGCAAGGATCTGGCGATGACCGGTGAAATCACGCTGCGCGGGCGGGTGTTACCGATTGGCGGGCTTAAGGAAAAGCTGCTGGCAGCGCTGCGCGGCGGCGTGCGCACCGTGCTGATCCCTAAGGAGAACGAAAAGGATTTAGCCGAGATCCCCGACAACGTAAAATCTGGATTGGACATCATTGCCGTATCCACGGTCGATGAAGTGTTGGCCAAGGCGTTGGTGGCGCCGCTGACCCCGGTTGAGTGGACCGACGAGGATTCACTGGCCGAGGATCAGCGGGCTGACGGAGCTGGCGAAGCGCGCGAGGGCGTAAGGCCGCACTAAGATCGCCGCCCAGCGCGCAAAAGCCTTGCGCGGGCGGGCGAATTGTCCCTAGTTCCGGGAAAACTACCCTTTCGTAAGCCAGAAGGGCGAACGGGGGAGTAAGCGTTCGGAAGATCGCCAGGAATTGCGCATGAACAAAGCAGAATTAGTCGCCGACGTCGCCGAGCGTATGGGGGAGTCCAAGCTGAAGGCCGAAGAGGCGGTCAACGCCGTCTTTGAAGCGATGACCAGGGCATTGGCCAAAGGCGACGAAGTTCGCCTACCGGCCTTTGGCGTGTTCGAGGTCAAGGCCACGCTCGCTCGCACCGCCCGCAACCCGCAGACCGGCGAAGAAGTGAAAGTGCCGGCGGGAAAGAAAGTTCGTTTCAAACCCGGCAAGGCGCTCAAGGAAACCGTGAACTAAGCGACCTCTTTTCATTTGCGGCGCGCGCGTGTAGCCAGCTTCGATGTTGGCAACAATCTATCGCCCGGCGAAAACCGCGATGCAGTCCGGCAAGGCGCAGACGCGCAAATGGCGCCTAGAGTTTCAGCCGAGCGCCGCCGCCAGGCCGGATACGTTGATGGGCTGGAGCAGCGCCGCCGACGCCAATGGCCAGGTGCGCATGAATTTCGACAGCAAAGAGGCCGCCATCGCCTTTGCGCGCGCGCACGACATTCCCCACCGGGTGATCGAGCCGGCCGAGCCCAAGCGCATTCCGAGAGCCTATGCCGATAATTTTGCCTTCCGAAGACGCGAGCCCTGGTCGCACTAGACCGCGCGGCTTAAGCACTTGCGATCGGGCGCCCATAGCTCAACTGGATAGAGCACCCGCCTTCTAAGCGGGCGGTTGCAGGTTCGAGCCCTGCTGGGCGCGCCACGCGGCGTTTGTACAACTTAGAACATGTGACGCAGCAGCGCCGTGGCGATGTCGCCGCGATGGGCGATGCGCGCTTGTTTGGGCGACAGGCTAAAATGCCGCGCCAAAGGGAGCGTGGGCGCTCAGCGGCGTCCGACCAGGCTCCGACGGAGGCTGCTCGGCGGGTTTAAGGTTTCAACCCTAACAAGTGCTCTCCTGTTTAGGGCATGTTCTCTACGCAATTGCTTATCCATGCAGAGGGCGTATTCTGTTATGCGGTCCTGTTTTGTTCACGAAATTTAATATGAGGGTCTCAAAAAGGTGCTTCGCCGTAGCGACTCATAGTGATTTCGGGCATGCGTGTTGGGAGGGTGCGATGCGGGAATTTGGGCGGGATACTGGCCGAGGGAGTAGGGGATGAGGACGGGAGCGCTACATGTTGTGTTGGCGGGCGCCCTGGCGGCGTTGGCCAATCCTGCATTTGCCGACAATGACGGTCACGGCGGCGATTCTCATCTGACGCTGCAAAACACGCGCGACATGGCGTTCGGTCGCATTACCTCCGATGGCATGGGGAGTTTGCTGCTGCCGGCAAGTTCATCGCCGATGCTGACGCCCTCGGGCGGCGTCCACATTGTCAGTGGCGGAACAGTGAGTTCGGCGCGCTTTGAGATCGACAGCGACCGAAGCTCGGCAGACGGCACCGTAGTTGTGGTTACGCTGCCGCAAACCTTTGCGATCAGTGTTGGCTCGCAAACCCTGATCGCCCAGGACATCGTCGCCTCGCTCGACGGAATTGGCCAGAATTGGACTGAACTCAGCCCCGGCCGCTATTTATGCACTTTAGCGAGCGGCGGACGCTGCAATTTTGTCGTTGGCGCGCGTCTCAGCGTGCCTGATCTAAACAACTCAGCCAATGGCGCCGGGACTTTCCGCGTCCGCGTCGCCGAACTGAACGGCGATGATGACGATGATGACGATGATGATGATGATGATGATGATGATGACGACGATGACGACGATGACGACGATGATCACCACGGCGGCGACGATGACGAAGATGATGACGACAACGACTGAAACGTCGATTTAACAGGTCGCGATTAAGATCGCGGCTGCGGAGCGTGAGCATGCAGCGGGGAGCACTTGCACTTGGCGTGATCGGAGCGGCCTTCGCCGCCGCCGCGCCCGTGCACGCGCAATCCAGCTCAAACGCCGAAGCGTCCGTGAGCATAGTGCAGGTGTTTAGCGTTACGCGAACGCGATCGCTGGAGTTTGGGCGGGTGAAGGGGGCTGGCCAGCCCGGATCAGTCGTTATTGACCCAACCACCAATGCCGTTACGGATGTGGGCCCGGGGGGCAGTCGTTTGGTTGGAGGCGGCCCGGCGCGGAGCCGGGCTGAGTTTTCGCTAAGCGGCCAGCCTGGGCGCAATTACCATGTCACCCTCCCAGCGAACGTGGTGATACCGGGTGTGGCGTTTAATTCAGATGTGCCTATCGCGCTCACTGCTGACAATTTCACCGCGGTCAGCGCCGGCGGCGGCCCACCTGTCCAGCTCAATGTCATTGGGCAGGACACGGTTTATGTTGGCGCAACGCTCCACGTGCCCACAAACGCGCCAAACGGTGTTTACACGCTCGCCCTGGTCATGACCGCCGACTACGACTAACGCGCTCCAGGTCGTGATGAGGAGCGCAGGGCTCCGGCCCCGCTTGGCGCGGCGCTTGAAACATGCGGGGCCGGAGGCCCGTGTTCCAACTTGCAAACGTGGCGCAACCGGCTCCTCCCCCTGCATTGGGGAAGAAGCGGGTGGCGAGGGTTGCAACCGTCGTGATTAGGAGCGCGGGGCTTTCTTGGCGCGGCGTTTTCAGTAACGCCCCGCCTCCCCCTCGATGGGGGAGGCTGCCGCGAAGCGGCTGGAGGGGGTGCACGCGCTGCGCGAGAAGGTGACGCCTCCAGCGGCGCATCCGGAAACGTCGTGGGCCTCACCCCCTCGGTCTCGCTACGCTCGACAGCTCCCCCATCGAGGGGGAGGCACCCCGTCCCAACATTGCTGCTTGTTAATTATCCCATCCGGCGAAATCCGCGCAATATTGGTCGTCGCGGGCGGGACATCCACAGCTTCAGAATTTCGCCCTCGGAAGGGCTTGGTGGCAATTGGGACACAGTTCTTGCTCCGTGCCTGACTTGCTAACATGTTCGAATGTTAATTCTTCAAGCCTGCCCATTTTGGGGCATGCGCTGGGGCGAATCTTGGTGCATTAACGATGTTGTCAGGCGGTAATCGAGTTCGCCAGACCGGAATTGGGGCGCAGGGGCTGACCTGGCGTTCCTTTGAAAACCAAAGGAGCTTCAAATGAATTTCTCTCTGAAACTAGCGGCGGCGACCCTAGCGCTGGCGGGCGTGGCGGGCGTCGCGAACGCCGATACCGGCAATCCGGCGAGCGCAACGGCGCAGGCAAGCGTTACAGTTGTGAATCCGATTACTGTGGCGGCTGGCCCAGCGATGGATTTCGGAACGATCACTTCTGCTGCTGTTAGTGGCGATATCGTCTTGGAAAACGACGGCGACCGGACTGACACAATCGGCGGCCCACAAACCGTTGGCGGCGACGGTATCCCAGCGACCTTCAATATCAGCACGGTGGAGTCGTATCCGTATGATGCGACTTTGGCGTCTAGTAACAACAATGGATTCCTGATCAGCGCGCTCACTCCTTCGATCAGCCTAACTAATATCATTGGCAGTAGCAGCGTAAGTATCGGCGCGACGCTAACAGTGCCTGCCGGCGTGATCCGGGCCCCTACAATGCCGGGAGCATCACTTTGACGGCTCAGTACCAATAGATTGCTGGACGGCGTGTGGTCGGGGGGCTTTGCTTTCCGACCACCCCGCTTTGATTTTGGGGGTACGATGTTCGAAGGATTTCAAAAGTCCGGCGTTGTGCTTGCGGCATCGCTGCTCGGGTTAGTGGCTGCGCTAAACAGCGCTCACGCACAGAGCACGGGAAATCCCGCCATCGGCACTACTCCAGCGTCTGTTCAAGTCATTGTCCCGATGAGCATTGAGCGACAAGTGGATTTGGAGTTCGGCGCGTTTTCCATAGGCAGTACTCTCAACAACAATGACAATATCCAGATCCAGTCCGCTTCCGACACGCCTATTTATAGCGATCCAACCGCCTTTGTCCCCCTTTCCGCAATCGTGAGGCACAGGGCAAGGTTTTTGGTCACGGGTGATCCGAATTTCTTGGTGCTTGTGAGTCCCCAAGTTGGAACAGTGACGTTGACAGGGGGCGGAGGTGGCTAACTCCGCTAAACCTGTTGCCCGATGGGGCACATGGCAATCCCCATTTTGTGTCCGGCGGCTCTGAGATCTATTATGTCGGTGGTACGTTGAACGTCAGTAACGCCAGCGCCGTGACGCCGGGTACTTACAGTGGACAGTTTACTGTCACCGCCCAATACCAGTGAAATTTTGGAAGTGTCGCATGCATAGTTGCCTTGATAGCTGAGGACACCACACCAAACTCCTGCTCCCCCATCAAACTTCAATCGGCGCGTGCGCGGAAGCGTGTTGCGCCGGTTTTGTTAAGGGTACATTCAGATAGCATTCAGATAGCGTGCATTCACATAACAAGGCGCAAAGCGCCGGTGGGGAAAATGCTGCATGTTCGGAAGCCTGGGATTTAAGAGCAATTGTTCTTCCCCCCTTGTGGGGGAAGGTGGATCGCCGCGTAGCGGCGAGACGGATGAGGGGTGTCGGGGCGCCGCTCCAAGGTTGGCGCATGCACCCCTCACCCAAGTCAGCGCCGTTTCACGCACCGCGCCCGCGATCCCTCTTCCACAAGGGGAGAGGAGGGGCGCAGCGGGTTCGGCTGAAGGGCGATTCCTAGCGCTCGCGCTGTTCCTCGCACTCCTGTTCGCCGCGGCGCCTGCCCAGGCGCAGGACGTAAACCTGTTTCCGCTGCGGGTCGTGCTCGAGGATCGCTCGCGCGGGGCGGAAGTGGTGGTGTTCAATCGCAGCGATACGCCCGGCACCTATCGCATTGAGCTCAGCGACAAGCGCATGAACCCGGAAGGGCGGCTGGAGGCGTTCGACGAACAGCATCCGCGCCCCGCCAATTGGGCGAGCGCCACCGAGTACATCCGTTTCTCGCCGCGGCAAGTGACGCTTGGCCCGGGCCAGTCGCAATCGATCCGCATCGCCGTACGCCGGCCGCCGAATTTGCCGGCGGGCGAGTATCGCGCCCACCTCACCGTCACCACTGTGCCGCCGCCTAGCGCTGGGCCAACGATTGAGTCGGAAATCTGGCCGCGATCCCAACGCCATCTCGATCCGCATCACGCCGATTTACGGCATCTCCATTCCGGTGATCGTGCGCGTCGGCCAGCCGGCGGCGCAGGCGACGCTCAGCGGGCCGCGCCTTTCGCGCAATGAGCGCGGGCAACGTGTCATGGATGTAACCATCAATCGCAGCGGCCAAGCCTCGGTCTATGGCGATATCGAGATCATCGCCAACGGCAATCGCCGCGTCGGGTTAATTCGCGGCATTGCGGTTTATCCAGAAATCGGTTCGCGCGCGGCGCGAGTGCCGCTTGATGATGCAGCGCTGCGCGGCGCAACTGGGCCGACGATCATCCGTTACCGCGAAAGCTCAGAGCGCGAAAATAGCACTGTCTACGCGGAAATCGCCGGCCCGCCGCTGTAATTATGCGGCAACGTTGCCGCGAATTTAGCTGGTCGCTCTGGTCCTCGCATCCAGCTTGGCGCATTTTCGTAAGGGAACCGGAATCGTATTTTCCGGAATGAACTTGGGTATTTGGAAGGGGGGCAGTGCGTGCGCGGTTTCCTTTTCGCGGGCGCATTGTGCCTGGGCGTCGCGCCCTCCGCCTTCGCTGAAAATTCCGCCGAGCCCGCGCCCGAGCCCGCCCGCCAACCCGCGCCAGGCGCGCAAGGCGCCGTCGGCCCAAGCGCGATCATCCTCGACGCCGATCGTTTCGCCCATGACGCCAATGGCGATGAAGTTATCGTCCAGATCCGCTACGATGGCGGCGCCCTCGCTGACGGCGTTATCGGCGAGTTGTGGGAGGGCGGTCTGCGCTTGCCGCTGGGCCAGCTCACCACCACGTTCGAGTTTCCTATCCAAGTCGATCCCAGCACCGGCCGCGCCGAAGGCTGGTTTGTGCGCGAGGAGCGGCGCTTCGAATTCGACGCCAACACCAGGGTCGGCCGCGCCGCGCGCGAAGCCATCAGCGCGCGTGAAGGCGCCGTGCGCATCGCCGCTGACGACATCTACGTCGATATTACCGAACTCTCGAACTGGTTCCCGCTCAATTTCGAGGTCTCGCTCGAAGCACTGAGGGTCGAGGTTCGGGCGCGCGAAACGCTGCCGCTGGAGCAACGCGCCTCGCGCGAATCCTCGCGTCAGCGCCTGATGGCGCGCGCCGGCATCGAGGACAACGGGGTGAGCGCGCCGCGCCAGGCCTTGCCCTACGAATTCATCACCTCGCCCTTCTTCGGCCTGCGCCAACAAATGGAATACGGCGCCGAGGGCGGCGCTTATGCCTACGATCTACACGCCAGCTCCGACATTGCTTGGCTGACTGGGCGTCTCAATATCTCGGGTCTCGATGGCGAGGGCATTTCCAACACACGGCTCAGCCTCGGGCGCGAAGATCCTTACGGTCAATTGCCCGGCGGGCTCACGCGTTTCGAATTCGGCGACACCTTTACGCCAACCTCTCCATTGCTCTCGCGCGGAACTGGCGGGCGCGGTCTGATGGTCTCCAACGCGCCGCTCTTGCAGGCCGATTTGTTCGACACGACCGTGTTGCGCGGGCAGCTGCCGGCGGGGTGGGATGTCGAGCTTCGCCGCAACGGCCAGTTGATCGACAGTCAGCGCAGCCGCGGCGACGGGCTCTACGAATTCCTCAATGTGCCGCTGGAGTTTGGCGACAACGAATTGCGGCTGAGCTTCTATGGCCCGCGCGGTGAAACCCGCGAGACCGTGCAGCGGCTCCGCGTCGGCAATGATTTTCTGAGCCCCGGAAAGGTCAATTTCCAGTTCGGCGCCGTGCAGCAGAACGAGCAAGTGATTGCTTCCTCGCAGAACCTGAGTTCACAAGCCGGCGCCGGAGAGCTGCGGGTCGTCGCCCGCGCCGACATGGGTCTCACACAGAATTTGACGCTGACGGGCGCGCTGGGCGAATTGCCGAATGAAAACGGCGAGACCCACAGCATTCGGCAGCCTCGGCGCGCGCATGGGCCTCGGCGGGTTCGCGCTTGCGCGGCGATATCGCCGCCGACAACGCTGGCGCAACAGCTTTCAGCGCCGGTCTTGCCGGGCGCATCTTCGGCATTAGCGTCGGTTACGACCACGCCGAGTTCAGCGAGGACTTCCGCAGCGACGCGACGATCGAACACGGCGCCGGCGTACGCGCGGTCGACAATTTCCGTCTGACCGCCAACGCCAATCTCGGCATCGTGCGCCTGCCGCTCGATCTGACCTACGAGCAGCGCGAGCGCGCCGATGGATCGCAGGACCTCGAAGGTTCGTTTCGCACTACTCTGCCGCTGCCGGCGGGCACATTGCTGTCGCACACGCTGAATTACCGGCAAATCGGCGGCCTCGATCGCTTTGACGGCGAAGTCGATATCAATGTCGATTGGCAAGAATGGCTGATCCGCGGCGGCTACAGGTATGTGGCGGAGGAAGATGATCCGCGCGGCACGTCGTATTCGTTGCAAATCGATCGCTCGCTCACCGATACGGCTACGCTGCGCCTGGGGGCCACGCACGATGTTGTCAGCGGCGGCACGCAGACCAATGGATCCTTCAACTGGCGGACCAAATATTTCGACATTGGCCTCGGCGCTTCCTATGACGATCAGCAGGAGGAAGCGCGCGCGCAACTTTCGCTCAATTTCGGCTTCGGCCGCGACCACGAGCGCAGCCGCTGGGTGATGTCTTCGGAGGATTTGGCCGAGACCGGCCTATCGCGATCGCTGGTCTATCTCGACAACAACGCCAATGGCCAACGCGACGAAGGCGATGAGCCATTGGAGGGCGTGCGCATCGGCGCAAATTCCGGCGCCGACAACGTGACGGACGCGAGCGGTGAAATTCTCATTACTTCGCTCGACGCCGGTCGCCCGGTTGTGCTCTCGCTCGATCCCGCGTCGTTGCCCGATCCGTACATGATGCCGGCGCTTGAATCGATCGAGATCGTGCCGCGCCCCGGGCGCATCCAGAGACTAGAGTATCCGGTGGTGCGCGCCGGCACCGTCGAGGGCACGACATTGTTCGCCAGCGCCGATGGCGACCGACCGGTTGGCAATGTGCGCTTGGAGCTGGTGAACGCGCGCGGCGAAGTGGTGGCGGCGACGCTCTCGGGATTTGACGGGTTCTACGCTTTCGACTTCGTGCGCCCGGGCGCCTATGATCTGCGCCTGGAGCCGGCGCGTGCGCGGGAACTGGGTGTGGGAACCCAATCCATCGCCCACGTCGCCGTGGGCCCGGACGGCTCGGTTATTCGTGGTATGGACTTGGTGCTGCACCGCGAGAGCGCTGCGACGATGCTGGCCTCCGCTGCGCCATCAGTGACGCCCCGGCCGGCCATCGCCGCGTCGGTCGCCGAACCGCCGCGTCCAGTCGCGACCATGCTCGCCTCGGCCGCGCCAATGGTCGCCGCGCCGGCGCCAGCCCCGCCAAGCATCCCCGCCGTAATTGCTGCACCGCCGCCCCACGTCGCTTTAGTCCCCGTTGCCGCCCGCCCGGCGCCGCAGCCGCGTCCAGTCTTGGCCGCGAGCACGCCGATTGCAGCCAGCGCCGCCGCGCCTGTTGCTTCGGCGTCCGGGATGTTGGTGTTCGATCTTGGCGGACGGCGGATCCCGGTTCCGCACATAGAATTATCATTGCGCAGCAGAGACAGCGGCATTGTCCGCACGCTGCATTCGGACGGACGCGGCGTGTTCACGCTCACTGGATTGGCGGCCGGCGCCTATGAAGTGACGCCCAACCGCCAATCCCTCGCGTCGCGCAGCCTCAGAGACCGACGGCGCCTTGCAGGTGGAGATTTCAAGCGCCGCGGGCGAAGTGCAACTCGGCGCGCTGGTCGTGCGCCGGATTGACGATGCGCCGGCGGATTCGGCGCCGACGGTCACGGCGGCAAACTACCAGCCGCCGCCGCCAATAACGAACGCGCCGCTTGCGCCGCTGCGCTCGTTTTCATCGGAGGAAGGCCGCCGCGGCGAATTGTGGTCGCCGCCGGCGCGCCCCGCGGAACCGAGCGTCCCTGAAGCAACTGGCGCGCCGTTGTTTAACGCCCTGAGCGGCCAATTGCGCGTCACTGGCGGCGGCGGGGAGTTCGTCTTGGGCGGCGTTTCGCTGCGCGTGTTTAGGGACGATGGCACATTCGAGCGCACCATAAAGACCGCGCCTGACGGAACATTTGAGTCCAGTGGCTTCGCGCGCGGTTTGTATCGGGTGGAGGCAGACCGGTTGGAATTAGCCTCGCGTGGCGCGCGGCTCGAGTCGGTGCGGTTTGAAATTGGCGCGGGCGCGGCGACCCTTCAGTTGGTCGCGCGCCCATTGGCCGATAGTGCGCTCGCCATGCTGCAAACCGCGCCAAGCCAGCAACAGAACATATCGGTTCAGGCTGTCTCCAGACCGGTCCTCCAAGCTCGGCGCGCTCAGGCGGGCGTGTCTGGGCGCATCGTATTGGCGCGCAGTTCGCAAGCTGGCGGGCTGGCCGGTATGGAACTCAGCATACTCGACCGCGGCGGCGCGCTGGTGAAAGCTGTCACAACTGGCGCCGACGGTCGCTTCGAGGCGCCGGATTTGCCCGCGGGGCAGTATTTCGTAGTGGCCGGTGCGCGCGGCGCCGGATCAAGGCCGTACCGTTTAGAGCCAGTCGCGCCCGTCGATCACGACGGCGTCAGCGTGCACGATTTCGGACTGATTGTCGCCCGCAGCATGTGAGCGTGTTCAACCGGCGAGTGCCGTGAATCCCTGGCTCAGATCGTCGATGAGATCATCTTCGTGTTCGAGCCCAATCGACAAGCGTAGCAATGGTCCCTCCGCGCGCCAGGGCGCGGCGGTGCGGGTGATGTTGTCGTCGCAGGGCAGGGCCAAGCTCTCATAGCCTCCCCAGGAAAATCCCATGGAGAAGATGGTCAAACGCTCCAGCATTGCCTTCAACCGCCCTGGCGAAACCGCGTTGAGCACCAGTGAGAACACTCCGGACGCGCCGGTGAAATCGCGGGCCCAAAGCTGGTGATCGGGATGCGAAGGCAGCGCGGGGTGCAGGACGCGCGCCACCTCAGGCCGTGTTTCGAGCCAGTGGGCGATGTGCAGCGCGGAATCGCTTTGCCGATGCAACCGCAGCGCCATCGTGCGCATGCCGCGCAACACCAAATAGGCGTCGTCGGGCGGGCCGCTGAGGCCGATTTGCTTGTAGCGCGCGTTGACGCGCTTGTGCCATCCGAGGTCAGCCGCAAGCACCGCGCCCATGAACGCATCGGCATGGCCGGACTGATATTTGGTCAGCGCTTGGATCGACAAATCGGCGCCATGGTCGAAGGGCTTGAAATAAATTCCGGCGGACCAAGTATTATCAAGGATAACCGGGATCGCGCGTGCGCGCGCCGCCGCGCTGATGGCTGGGACGTCCTGCACTTCGAAGGTGATGGACCCTGGCGATTCCAGGAACACCGCGCAGGTCGCATCGGTGAGCAGCGTTTCAATGCCCGCGCCGATGCGCGGCTCGAAATAACGCGTCCGAATTCCGAACCCCGCGAGGGTAATGTCGCAGAAACGCCGCGTCGGACCGTAGACGCTATCGCTCACCAGCAATTCACCGCCAGCCTTGGCGACGCTCATCAAGGCTAGCGTACACGCCGCCAGCCCAGAAGGCGCCAATGTCGCGCCGGCGCCGCCTTCAATGGCGAGCAGCGCTTCGCACAGCGCTTCCTGCACCGCCATGCCTTCAAGGCCGTAGGTTTTCACGTCGCTGCGATAAAGCTCATCCGCGTCGGGCATGATAAGCGTGGTGGCGCGGTGGATAGCGGGGTTGACCGCGCCGTCGAAACGCGCGGGATCGCGACCAGCTAGGGCCAGCCGCGTCTCCAGCCGTAATTTGGAAGGGTCTTTGGCGGTCATCACGATCCCGTCAGTATAGGCGTATCGCTCAGCGCGCCCCATTCCGCCCAGGCCCCGTCATAGATGCGCGCGTCCCAGCGGCCCAAGCGGGCAAGCGCGAGGGCGATGATCGCCGCGGTAATGCCAGAGCCGCAGGTGCAGATTGCAGGGCGCGCGATATCGGCGCCCACAGCCGCGAACACAACATGCAATTCCTCGGCGGACTTGAGCGAGCCCTTGGCGTCGATCAAACTGGAAGCTGGCGCGCTCAAGGCGCCTGGCATGTGGCCGCTGCGCAGCCCTGGGCGCGGCTCCGGCGCCTCGCCGCGAAAGCGCGCGGCGGGGCGTGCGTCCAAGATGGCGCTGGCGCCGGCCTCGATGGCGCGGCGCATGTCGGCGAGATCGGCAACCAAGTCGGCGCGGTATTGGACGGTGAAGTGGCGTTCGCCGCGCGGAACGGGCGGGCCGTCATCAATCGCATGGCCGGCCGCCTCCCATGCTGGAAAACCGCCGTCGAGCACGAATACATCCTCATGGCCCATGGCCCGGAACGTCCACCAAACGCGCGCGGCGGAGAACAGACCCTGGTTGTCATAGACCACCACCCGCGAGCCATCGCCGATGCCAAGCTTGCGCATGCGCGAGGCGAATTTCTCGGGCGACGGCAACATGTGCGGCAGGGGGCTATCGATGTCGGCGATGGAATCGATGTCGAAGAATATCGCGCCTGGAATTCTGCGTGTCGCGTAAAGCGCAAGCGCGTCGTTCGATTCTCCTGGCATGAACCAGGTGGCGTCGATGACGCGGACGTCCGGCGCATCCAGACGCGCGGCAAGCCAAGCGCCGCTGACCACCGGATCGGCGCGGGCGCTCATTGGTCCTTCGCCGACTTGGCGTCGTGGCGCCGGCGCATATGGATCTCAAGCATCTTTACATCCTTGAGCCAACGGCCATGGGCGGACAATCCCGCGATCACGATCCCGGTCATGCCGCCGCGCCAATGGCCGCGGCCGAGATATTGTTTGAAAAAATAAAACGGCGAAGCGAACAGAATGCGTAACCGCAGCAGCCAAAGTGGTTTCAGTTTGGTCGCGCGCGCGGCGACGCCGCTCCAATGGTTGAGCTTGTGCTCGAAATGCTCGTAGTCGCGATACGAATAATGCAGCAACGGCGCCTTGATCCGCCCGATCTGCATCCCGGGCGGCGTCTCGAACTGGTCCCAGGCATCGTGCTCGGGCTGGCGAATGCGGCGGCGGTCGTAAAGCTTGCGGCGATCGGCCAGCGCATGCTTCCACCACGGCTCGCCGATGGGCGGGGCGGTGACCATCATGGTTTCGTAGATCGCATGAGGCGGTGCGCCGCGTTTCGAACAAGTCGCGCACCTCGCGGCGAAATCCGGCGTGACGATTTCATCGGCGTCCAGGTCGAGCAACCAATCGTGCGCGCACTGATCTTCGGCAAAGCGCTTCTGCTTGCCGTTGCCGAGCCAGGCCTGATAAATCACCCGCGCGCCGGCTTTTTCGGCGATATCGATGGTGCCGTCTGTCGAGCCGCAATCGACAACAATGACCTCCGCCGCGATCTGCCGCGCCGCTTCGATCACCGCGCCGACCATGCGCGCTTCGTTCAGCGTTCTGATATAGCAAGAGATGGGCAAGGTTGACGATTGCATGGGCAAAGCTCTAGCGCCGATGCGGTGCAGCGCAAGCGCATATTCGCTCGTCTTGACAGCGATTTAGCCGAAATCTAATGCTCCGCCGGTCCTATCCCGGGCGGTGAGCCATGTCGATGCCCACAGATGAGGTCGCCGCTCCGCCGGCGCGGCGATATTCAGTGGTGGTGACCTCGTGCGGACGGTTCGATCTGTTGCGCGACACGCTAACCTCGCTCAGGAACAGCTCTGACTCCTGCGCCCGAAGCTTGGATCATCATCGAAGATTCCGGCGATGAACGCGTGCGCGCGGTGGACCTGGAACTCGGCCTTAACGCTGAAATCATCCTCAACCGGCCGCAAATCGGGCAGATGAAGTCCATCGACAAGGCCTATGCGCAAGTGAAAACGCCGTACGTGTTTCACTGCGAGGACGATTGGGAATTTTTGCGCGGCGGGTTCATCGAAGAATCTTTCGTGGTGCTGGAAGCGCGCAACGATGTGAGCATTGTTACGCTGCGACCGCGCGCCGAGCAAAATAAACTAGTGCGCAACGCGCCCAGTGAGACGGTCAAGGGAGTACGCCTGTTCACGCTCGATCCGAGCCTGCATCCGGAATATTTCAGCTATGCCTTTAATCCCGGGCTGCGGCGCATGCGAGATTATCACGCCATCGGCCCGTTCGCGCCGCTCGGGCACGAGGAGGATGTGTCCTATCATTTCAAGCGTGCCGGATTTCGCCTCGCCAACCTTGAGGCGCCTGCGGTGCGCCATATTGGCGACGATCGCCACGTGCTCGATCCAACCCAACCGCCCCGCGCGAAAAGCGTGTGGGCGCGGTTGCAGCGCTCGGTGAAGAAGCGGCTGAAGCGCTTGCCGGGCGCTGGCGCCATGTCTAGCGCGCGCTGAGAGTGCGAGATCACAATCCACCCATCCCCGGAAATTGCGCAGCAATTGTCCGGGGCCCATAAACACGGAGCTTGGACTGGTATCGCTCACTCAACGTCTGCGCTTATGGGTCCCGGACTTGCGCTGCGCGCAATCCGGGAATGGGTGGTTGTGCATCAAAAAGCGCGGGTACTTCTTCACCCGCTCCGCGCCAGCTCCGCCGCTTCCCCATAGCCGAACAGCGCGAGCGCGAGCCTGATTGCGCCGCCGCGTTCGCCGCCAAGTTCCGGATCGCGTTCGATCGCCAGGCGCGCTTCCTTGTCGGCGGGACCGAGCAGGTTTGAGTGCGCTTCAGGCACAACGAGCCGAAACGGCGGCAGGCCCGATTGCTGCGTGCCGAGCATGTCGCCCGCCCCGCGCATGGTGAAATCGATTTCTGCGATGGCGAAGCCGTCGTCGTTGCGGCGCACCGCATCGAGCCGCGCTTTGGCGCCTTCGCCCAAGGGCGGCTTCCACAGCAGCACGCACGAGCCCTGTTTGTCGCCGCGGCCGACGCGCCCGCGCAATTGGTGCAATTGCGCCAGGCCAAAGCGTTCGGCGTGCTCGATCACCATGATCGTGGCTTCGGTAACGTTGACGCCGACTTCGATCACGGTGGTCGCCACCATCAGGAACGCTTCGCCGGAGCGGAAGCGATCCATCGCCGCCTCGCGCGCATTCGGCGTCATGCGCCCGTGCACGATTTCGACGCCAGCGCCGAAGCGTTCGCTTGCAGCTGCTCGTAGCGATCCTGGACCGCGGCCAGATCGACTGCCTCGCTTTCCTCGATCAGCGGACAAACCCAATAGGCGCGCTCGCCCCTGGCCGAAGCGTCGGCGATGGCGTCAATCACCTCGCTCATGCGCGTCGTCGGCATGGTGGCGGTGCGGATCGGCATGCGGCCGGGCGGTTTTTCGTCGAGCACGGAGATATCCATGTCGCCATGGATGGAAAGCGCCAGCGTGCGCGGGATCGGCGTTGCGCTCATTACCAGCACGTGCGGCGCAAACCCCTTGGCCACCATGCGCATGCGGTCGGAGACGCCAAAGCGATGCTGCTCGTCGATGACGATGAGGCCAAGATCCTTGAACGCGACTTCGTCCTGAAACAGCGCGTGGGTGCCGATGACCACGGAAAGCTCGCCCGCGGCCAGGCGCGCCAATATGGCCTTGCGGTCGCGGCCCTTGTCGCGCCCGGTGAGCACCGCCATCGACACGCCCGCCGCCGCAAGCATCGGCGCCAGCGTCGCTCCGTGCTGGCGCGCGAGCAAATCGGTCGGCGCCATGAGCGCGCTTTGCAGGCCTGCCTCGGCTGCCCGCGCCATCGCCAGCGCCGCGACCAAGGTTTTGCCAGAGCCGACATCGCCCTGCAGCAAGCGCAGCATCGGCGCGGGTTCCGCCATGTCGGCGAAGATCTCGTCGGTCGAACGCGCTTGCGCGCGCGTCGGCGCAAAGCCGAGGCTGGCCAGCAATTTGCCGCTGAAGCGGCCGTCGCCAGCGATGGCGCGGCCGGGTTCCTTGCGTCGATGCGCGCGCCGCAGACGCAATGCACATTGCCGCGCGAACAATTCGTCATAGGCAAGGCGCGTGCGAAACAGGCTCTCCGGCGACACATCCTCCGGCGTTTCGGGGCGGTGCAGTTTTTCCAGCGCGAGCGCGAAACGCCGGCCAGGAATTGGCCTTGACCGTGGTGGCTTCGAGCCATTCGGGCATTTCGGGGACAGTATCCAGCGCCGCGCCGATGGCCCGCTGCAGCGTGCGACCGGGAAGTCCCTGGGTCAGGGGATAGATCGGTTCGACCGGCGGGGGCGCATCGCCCTTCTCGGGATCAACCACATAATCAGGGTGCAGCATCTGGCGCATGCCGTCGTAAAACGTGACAACCCCGCTCACCAGCCGGGTCTGGCCAACCGGCCACATGCGTTTGAACATCTCGTCGCTGCCGCGAAAATACGCCACCGACAGAAAGCCGGTCTCGTCGCGCAGGCGGATGCGGTAGGGGATGTTCTTGAACGCCGGCAAGTGCCCATCGACTTCAGCCTCGATCGTGGCGATTTCGCCATCGTGCGTTTCGGCGATGGGCACGCGGTTTCGCCGGTCGATGGCGCTGTTCGGCGCCAGGAATACCAAGTCCCGCACCAAGACGCCCCCCGCCACTTTCCCGATCAAGGCCATGGTCTCGCGCCGGGCGCCCTTGGGGGCGCGGGCAGGCGCGAGCAGGGCGGCCAAGACCGCAGAGGGGGCGAGATCGGGCATGAAAGTCTCGGCGACGCTGACAGCGCCACATCTTATGGGTTATAGCGCGGCCCCTTCGCTTTTGCCGAGCTTCACACGGGGACCCAAACGGGGACAATGGACGACCGCCGTAAGAAGCTCGCATTCCGCGCCTGGCGCCGGGGCTTTCGGGAGATTGACTTGATTCTGGGCGGTTTCGCCGATCTTCATTTGGCTGAATTGTCCCCGGCGGCGGCTTGACGCATTTCGAACGCCTGCTGGGTGCGCCGGATCAGGACGTCTATGTATGGATCACCGGCCAGGTCGCAGCGCCGGCTGAGTATGACACCCCAACCTTGGCGTCGATCCGCGCCTTTCGTTTCGAGATGGTGCGAAAAAATTGAGTGCAGAGCCCGCCCTTCCCCAGCGCCTGATCGAGACCTTGGCGAAGTCCAAGGATGCGCTTGTCGTTGTTGGCGCTCCCGAAGGCGCGGACGCGGCGGCGCTGGCGGAGGCGGCGCGCATGCGCGGCGGGGTGACGCTTTTCGTCGCGCGCGACGAAAGCAGGGCGGCGCAGTTCGAGGCTGCGGCCCGGTTTTTCGCGCCCGACCTCGCCAGCTTGCGGCTGCCGGCCTGGGATACCTTGCCATACGACCGGATTTCACCGGCCGCCGCCAATGCCGCCCAGCGCTGCGCGGCGCTGGCGGCGTTGGCGCGGCGCGATGCGAAGGCGGCGCCGCTGCTGGTGATCGCCACCGCCTCGGCGGTGGCTCAGCGCGCGCCGCCGCGCGCGCGCATGGTGCAGGGGGCGTTTGCCGCCAAGACCGGCGATGGAAACCGCGATGCAGGAGCTGGAAGCTTACCTGCTGGTCAATGGCTATTCGCGCTCCTCCACCGTGCGCGCGCCTGGCGAGTTCGCGGTGCGCGGCGGGTTGATCGACGTGTTTGCGCCAAGCGCCAGCGAGCCGCTGCGGTTCGATTTTTTCGGCGACACGCTGGAGACCATCCGCGGCTTCGATCCCGAAACGCAAATCTCGAAGCGCTCGCTCAAGGAGGCGCTGCTGACGCCGGTGAGCGAGGTGCTGCTCGATGACGACGCGGTGCTGCGATTTCCGCAAACGCTTCGGGCAAGCCTACGGCACGGTGAGCGATGCGCTCTATGATTCAGTAAGCGCCCGCATTCGCCGCCAAGGCGTAGAGCAATGGTTGCCTTTTTTCTACGAAAAACTAGAGACCGTGTTCGACTATGCCGGCGAAGGCGCACTGGTTGCATTCGACGCCTTGGCGGAAGAGGCGCTGCGGGAGCGCGTTGAAACAGCGCGCGACCATTATGAATCGCGCAAGACCGCGCCGCTCGCGCGGGGCGCGGCGCCATTTCGCGCGCCAGAGCCGGACCTTGCTGTATCTCACGGACGAAGCGCTAGCGACGGCGCTGGGCGCGCGCCAAGTGCGCCGCTTCACCCATTTCGACAGCGAAGCCAAGAAGAAGCTCGATCTCGGCGTGCGCCCCGGTCGCGATTTCGCGGCGGAGCGGCAAACCGCCGACGCCAACGTATTCGACGCGGCCGCCCAGCACATTGCAGCTCTCGCTAAAGCCAAAAAACGCGTCGTGGTGGCAGCGTGGTCGGATGGTTCGGCGGAGCGCTTGGCGGGCGTGCTGAGCGATCACGGCGTCACCGCCGTGGCGCCGGCGCGCAACTGGCGTGAAGTCGCGGCCTTGCCCAAGGGCGCGCACGCGCTGGTGATCTTGCCACTTGAAAAAGGCATTGAGACGGACACTCTCGCCATCATCGCCGAGCAGGACATTCTCGGCGATCGCCTCGCACGTCCACGCAAGAAGCGCAAAGCTTCGAGCGTGCTTGCGGAGGCGGCCGCGCTTAGCCAAGGCGATCTGATCGTTCACCAGGAACACGGCGTCGGTCGTTACGAAGGCCTGAAGACGTTGGATGTACAGGGCGCTCCCCACGATTGCCTCGACCTCAGCTATTTTGGCGGCGATAAATTGTATCTGCCAGTTGAGAACATCGAACTGGTCAGTCGCTACGGGGCCGAGGACGCCGAGGCACAACTCGACAAGCTCGGCGGCGTCGCCTGGCAGGGCCGCAAGGCCCGCGCCAAGCAGCGCTTGCGCGACATGGCCGAGGAATTGCTGCGCATTGCCGCTCAACGCGCCACGAAGTTCGCGGAGGTCGTCTCGCCGCCCGAAGGCTTGTGGGACGAATTCTGCGCGCGCTTTCCATATGAAGAGACCGAAGATCAATTGGCCGCGATAGACGATGTGGTCGGCGACTTAGGCGCTGGCAGGCCGATGGATCGGTTGATCTGCGGCGATGTCGGGTTTGGTAAAACAGAAGTGGCGCTGCGGGCGGCGTTCCTGGTGGCGATGAGCGGCAAGCAAGTTGCGGTCGTGGCGCCGACAACCTTGCTCTGCCGTCAGCATTTCCGCACTTTCGGCGAACGCTTCCGCGGCCTTCCGGTCAAAGTGCGGCAATTGTCGCGCCTGGTGGCGGCGAAAGATGCGGCCGACACCAAGGCTGAACTCGAAACTGGCGCGATTGACATAGTGATTGGCACACACGCGCTGATTTCGAAAACCGTGAAATTCCAAGACCTCGGCTTAATGATTATCGACGAGGAACAGCATTTCGGCGTCAAGCACAAGGAACGCCTGAAGGAAATTCGCGCCGACGTGCACGCGCTCACGCTTTCGGCCACGCCAATCCCGCGCACGCTGCAATTGGCGCTTGCCGGCATTCGCGAGATGAGCCTGATCACCACGCCGCCGATTGATCGCATGGCGGTGCGCACCTATGTAACGCCGTTCGACACTTTGACGGTCCGCGAAGCTCTGTTGCGAGAAAAATATCGCGGCGGGCAGAGTTTCTTCGTCTGCCCGCGCATCGCCGATCTTGCCGATGCCGGCGATTTCCTGCGTCGCAATGCGCCGGAAGTGAGTTTCGCCATCGCCAACGGGCAAATGGCCCCCGGCCAGCTCGATGAGGTCATGACGCAATTCTATGACGGCGCGTTCGATGTGTTGCTGTCCACCAGCATCGTTGAAATCTGGCCTCGATATTCCGCGCGCCAACACGCTCGTTGTATTCCGCGCCGACATGTTTGGCCTGGCGCAGCTTTACCAATTGCGCGGCCGTGTCGGTCGTTCAAAGGCGCGCGCCTACGCCTACCTCACCACGGCGGCCGAGCAGGCGCTCACGCCAGGGGCCGAAAAGCGGCTGAAAATCCTTTCCTCCTTGGACAATCTCGGCGCCGGTTTCACGCTGGCCAGTCACGATCTCGACATGCGCGGCGGCGGAAATTTGTTGGGCGAGGAACAAACCGGCCATATCCGCGAAGTCGGGGTTGAACTGTATCAGTCCATGTTGGAGGAAGCGGTGGCGGCCTTGCGCGATGGCCGCGATGAGGAAGTGAGCGAGAAATCTTGGTCGCCGCAAATTAATGTCGGCGCCTCGGTGCTGATCCCGGAAGATTATGTCGCCGACCTTAATGTGCGGCTGGCGCTTTACCGGCGCTTGGCGGAGTTCGAACATGACGATGAACGTGAGGCTTTCGCCGCCGAGTTGATCGATCGGTTTGGACCTTTGCCAGCGGAGGCGGATCAATTGATTGCCGTAGCGGCGCTGAAGGCGCTGTGCCGCCGTTGCCAGATCACCAAGCTCGACGCTGGTCCCAAGGGTGCGGTGTTGACCTTCCGCGAAATTGGCTTTCCCGATCCGATGGCCTTGGTGCGGCACGTGCAAGAGCGCCCGGACGATTACAAAATGCGGCCCGACGGCAAGCTCGTCGTGCAAGGCGGCTGGCCGGAAGCGAGCCAACGCCTGAAGGCGCTGCGTACAGTACTGGAAACAATAGCGCGGCTGGCGACGCGAAAATAAATCTAGGCCGACGCGCTCACGGCATCGATCTCGCGCAGCGCTCGCGCCAAGAGTCCGGCGCCGCTCTCGCCGGCCTGAAGTTCGGCGATGCTTTGTTCAAACACGAGCGGGCCAACATCGCCTTCTCCGGAGGCAAATGCCGTGCATTCCGCCACCGAGGAAATGCGTTTGGCGGTACGTTGCGCGCCAAGAATGTCGGTCGCGGGCAGCGCAATTGCGATGAGGTCGGGGCCGATCGCGGCGCCGCAATCGGTCTCGCGCATCAGCCGCCCGGCGAGGTTGGCGATTTCGCCGAAACCCTTGCTCCAGGCTTGCTCATTGGGCCGGCGCGCGCCGTGGGCCGGCAGAACGCGCAGCGCCGCGAGCGCCAGACTGCGCCCGCTGGCATGGTGATCGCTCGCCAGACGCGCCAGATGCGCTTCAAACGCGGCGGGCAGAAACAAGCCGGTGCGCGGATCGCCCATCATGTCGCGCAAGCTCCGCACGGCGTGCTCGGCGCTCGCGCGGCGGCGCTCGCGGCGCACGGCCTCGAACAGCCAGCCAAGGCTGGGGCCGCAGGCGGCGTTGGCCTCGACCACCGTCGATGCGCCGCGCTCGATGCAGGCCTTGGCGGTTGCGTCATCGCCGGCGGCAATCACCACCATGGTCGGCAAATGATGCAGTGACGCGTTACGCCGCAGCGCCGCGCACAGCGAAATCGCCGTCGGCGCGTTTTTCGCGCCGTTCAGAACCACGGCGTCAAAGGCTTCGTCATGCAAATGGTCAAAGCCGGAATACGAGGAAAACGCCGCCGCGACCAAGCCGCCGTGCTCGGTCAACGCCCGCTCCAGCGCCAGAAACATCGCGCTCGGCGCGCCAATGTACAACGCCTTCAGTTTGCGCGCGCCCAAGGGCAAGGGCGGGCCAAGCCTGAGAGCCGCCGCGCTGGCGGTCCGCCGCGTCCGCTCATCCTCGGCTGCCACAAGGCGCAGATAGGCCTCGCATTTGCGCGGCCAAGAGTTTGGGCGAGCCATCGAGCGCAAGCGCGCCAAGAAAAACACCGTCGGCCTGCAATCCGTTCGCGGGCGGGGCCGCGTCTGGCAAGCCCAGCAAAGCCGCCAGCGGGGCGCGCTCCGCAGCCAGCGCCAGTTGCGCGAGTTTAACTGCGCTATCCATGTCGCTGTTAAGCGCCGGAAACACCGACACATCCTCGCCGTCGGGGGCGGCTCTGTATGCGCCGGCGAGGGCCGCGGCTTCGATTCCGGCGGCGGCGAGCGCGGCTTGGCCCTCGCGCGCGGTCCTGGAATCCTCGGCTCGCACGACGATGCGCAAAAATTCCTCCCCCAATGTCGAGGCGCATCTAGGGCCTGGACGCCAGACCAAGCAATGCGAAGGGTAAACAGCGGATAAATCGGCTGAGTTTTTTGTTCAGGACCGGTTCAACCCGTTTGGGCTCTTATCGTCCTCGGCCCTGGGCGACTTTTGTCCCTCGCTCGCACCGGGACCGCAAATAGGAGCGCCGGCCGCCGGCTCAGCGGTCGGCGCGACTGTTTTTGGCGCAGCCGACATTGCGCCGCGCCCCGGAGCCGCCTAATCCGGGCGCATGGTCACAAAAGTCTATCCGGACGCGAAATCGGCGCTTGCCGGGCTTACTTTCGACGGCATGAGCGTCATGTCCGGCGGCTTCGGGCTCTGCGGCATCCCCGAAAACCTGATCGTCGCCCTGCGCGATACTGGCGTAAAGGGCATCACCGTGATCTCCAACAATGCCGGCGTCGATGGCTGGGGCCTGGGACTGCTGCTGGAAACCAAGCAGATCAAGAAAATGATCTCGTCCTATGTCGGCGAGAACAAGGAATTCGCGCGCCAGTATCTGACCGGCGAACTGGAGCTGGAGTTCAATCCGCAAGGCACGCTGGCCGAGCGCTGCCGGGCAGGGGGCGCGGGCATCGCGGGCTTCTACACCAAGACCGGCGTCGGCACGCTGGTGGCCGAAGGCAAGGAAACCAAAGTCTTCGACGGCGAGACTTATGTGCTCGAGACCGGCCTGGTCGCCGATCTCTCGCTGGTGAAAGCCTGGAAGGGCGACGAAGAGGGCAATCTCATCTTCCGCAAAACCGCGCGCAACTTCAATCCGATGATGGCGAGCGCGGGGAAGAAATGCGTGGCGGAAGTGGAGATACTCGTGCCGACGGGAGAACTCGATCCCGACGCGATCCACACGCCGGGGATTTATGTGGACCGGATCGTGCAGGGGAGTTTCGAGAAACGGATTGAGCAACGCACGGTGCGTAAGCGGGAGAATGTGTGATGGCTCTAACCGAGCGCGGTCGCGCCATTCTTTCGATCGTCGAGCGCGATCTTCCGTCGCGCAAAGCCCTTGCCGCCGGGTCGTTTGCCGAGAAACTGGATTTCTTGGATCGCCTCAAGGCGGCCAGCGACGAGCATGAGCGAGTGTGCGCTCTCGAACGTGCAGAGGCGGAGCAGCCCTAATGCCCTGGTCCCGCGATCAACTCGCCCAGCGCGCCGCCAAGGAGCTGCGCGACGGCTTCTACGTGAACCTCGGCATCGGCATTCCGACGCTGGTGGCGAACTACATTCCCCCCGGCATGGAAGTGACGCTGCAAAGCGAGAACGGCATGCTCGGCATGGGGCCGTTTCCGTATGACGATGAAGTCGACGCCGATCTGATCAACGCCGGCAAGCAGACCATCACCGCGCTGAAGAAGACCTCGTATTTCTCCTCCGCCGACAGCTTCGCCATGATCCGCGGCGGCCATATCGATCTTTCCATCCTGGGGGCCATGGAAGTCTCCGAGCGCGGCGATCTGGCGAATTGGATGGTGCCGGGCAAGATGGTCAAGGGCATGGGCGGAGCGATGGATCTGGTCGCCGGCGTCAAGCGCGTGGTCGTGGTGATGGAGCACAACTCGAAAGAGGGCGCGCCCAAGCTGCTCACCAAGTGCGAATTGCCGCTGACCGGCGTCGGCGTCGTCGATCTGGTGATCACCGATCTCGGCGTGTTCGAGATCGACAAGCACGGAGCACGGCCGATGAAGCTGCTCGAACTCGCTGACGGCGTGTCGCTGGCGGAGATCGCCGATAAAACCCAGGCCGCTTTCGTTAGCGGCTTGCGGTGAGCCAGACTGGCGCCGCATGTTCATTTTCGGCGCGTTTCCCTCTTGCAATCGGCGCCCGCGTTCGCGCACTGCTAGGCGATGATGGCCGTTCCCGTTTCCCAGCCACAGGCTGCGCCTGGCCATATCGCCATCATCATGGACGGCAATGGCCGATGGGCGAAGCAACGCTCGCGCCCGCGCACTTTCGGTCACGCCGAGGGCGTTGAGGCGTTGCGGCGCACGGTGGAGGCGGCGGGCGAACTGGGTGTCCGTTATTTGACGGTGTTCGGGTTTTCCACCGAAAATTGGCGCCGGCCGCTCGAGGAAGTGAACGCGCTGTTTGAAATGCTCCGCTTGTATGTGGCTCGCGACCTGGATCGCCTGGTGCGCGAGGGAGTTCGGGTGCGGGTGATCGGCGAAAGAGAGGGTCTGCAGCCTGACATCGCCTCCATTATCGCCAACGCGGAGGCGCGCACCCGCGACAATGAAACACTCAACCTCACTATCGCCTTCAATTATGGTGGCCAGGACGAGATCGCCCGCGCCGCCCGCCGTATCGCTTCGGATGTCGCGGCAGGCAAGCTCGCGGTCAGCGATGTAACCGCCGAGCGCTTCGCCGCTTATCTCGACACAGTGGATATGCCGCCGCCCGATCTGTTGATCCGAACTTCCGGTGAGGCGCGTTTGTCCAATTTCATGCTGTGGCAGGCGGCCTATGCCGAATTGGTGTTCCTCGACGTGCTGTGGCCGGATTTCGACAAGGCTGCCTTGGCGGCGGCGATCGAACTCTATCACGGCCGCGAGCGTCGTTACGGGGGACACAGTCCTGAAGGCGCCTGAGGATTCCGAGCGGCGCGATTGGTCCGACCTTGGCGCGCGGGCGGCGTCCGGGCTGGTGCTGGCGAGCGCCGGCTTGGCGGCGGCTTGGTTTGGAGGGCCGTGGCTTGCCGCCGCTTGCGCCGCGGCTTTGGTGGCGATGAGCTATGAATGGGCGCGAATGAGCGAGCCGGCGGCGATCATGCCCGCCTTCGGGTTCGTGTTCGCCGGTTCATTTGGCGCAGTCTTGTGTGCAAGTTGGCATCGACTGGATTTGGGCATTGCATGGCTGGCCCTGTGTGCACTGGCCTCGGCGGCGCGGCGGCGGACTTTGCGGCACATGATCGAGAGCGCGGGAGGTGCGCTTTACATCGGCATACCGGTCGCGATCTTCATGTGGCTGCGTGGGCTAGGCGAAGAGGGGCTGAGAACCATGCTTGCCTTGTTCGCCATGATCTGGTCCGCGGATATTTTCGCCTATTTCGGTGGCAAGCTTATTGGCGGCCCCAGAGTGGCGGAGGGACTTTCTCCGAAAAAGACCTGGTCGGGCATCGCCTCGGGGACGCTAGCGGGCGCGGCGGCGGGTTGGGGATGCGGCGCGGCGTTTCAGACCGCCGCTGAAAATCGCTGGCTCTGGCTCGCCATTGGCGCGCTGATCGCGTTCACTGGGCTGATGGGCGATTTGTTCGAATCTTTCCTAAAGCGCCGCTTTGGCGTGAAGGACGCGAGCCGTGTCATCCCTGGTCATGGCGGCGTGCTGGACCGGATCGACGGGCTGATGGCGGCCACGCTGCTGGTGGGGACGGTGCTGGCGCTGTTTCCAGATTTGGCGTTGACGCTGACCCGAGCGCGCCCATGAGCGCCGATGGCCGAACGGTTTCGATCCTTGGGGTGACCGGCTCGGTAGGCCAGTCGACCATCGCCGTGATCGAGGAATTGCGCGGGCAGGGGCTCGCGGTGCCGGTTGAGGCGGTGACCGCGGGGGGAAACCTCGACGCCCTGGTGCAAGCGTGCCGGCAGCTGAGGCCTCGTTTTGCCGCCATCGCCGACCCAGCCATGCTCGACGCGGCGCGAAGCGCCTTGCCGGGGATCGAGGTCGGCGCGGGGCTGATGGCCCTGGAGGAAGCCGGCGCGCGGCCCTCGGACTGGGTTATGTCGGCAATTGTCGGGGCGGCTGGCCTGGCGCCGACAATGGCCGCGGTGCGCCGGGGGGCGATGGTGGCGCTGGCCAACAAGGAATGCCTGGTCTGCGCCGGGCCGTTGTTCATCCAGGCCGCCGCGGCCAGGCATGGGGCAAAATTGCTGCCGGTCGATTCCGAGCACAACGCCATCTTCCAGGTGCTGACCCATAAGCGGCGGGTCGAGAAGCTCACCCTGACCGCCTCGGGCGGGCCGTTCCGCGACCGCCAGCCTCGAAGCCATGGCCAACGCCACCCCGGACCAAGCCTGCGCCCATCCGCGCTGGAGCATGGGACGCAAAATTTCTGTCGATAGCGCGAGCCTGATGAACAAGGGCCTGGAGCTGATTGAGGCGTCTTATTTATTTGATTTAAAAGAACAATATATTGATGTCGTAGTTCATCCTGAGAGCATAGTGCATAGTTTTGTGCACTATGTTGACGGCTCGGTTTTGGCCCAGCTTGCCAGCCCCGACATGCGCATCCCGATCTCCTTTGCTCTGGCCTGGCCGGACCGGGCATCGGTATCGGCGACCCGGCTTGACCTGGCGGCGCTGCGCACTTTGAGCTTTGAGGCGCCTGACTTGGCCCGTTTTCCTGCATTAGGCCTCTGCCGGGCGGCGCTGAGGGCCGGGGGCGGGGCGCCGAATGCGTTAAGTGCGGCCAACGAGGTAGCGGTCGCGGCTTTCCTTGGCGGGCAAATCCGCTTCCTGGAGATATGTCGGATCGTTGAGAATGCGCTGGAGACCCTGGCGCCGGACCTGATCGCAAAAACGCCTTCATCCTTTGATGAAGTGGCGGCGGTGGACCAGGCCGCTCGTGTCGTGGCGCTAAAGATTGCGGGAAAATTGGCGGCGGCCTAAGCCTGTCGGCGCCTCAACAAAAATAATAAGAGCGCGGGGAGGAAGCGAGCGAATGCTGGATCTGATAGGGAACGTCACGCAATACATTTTGACCGTCGTGATCCCGTTTATCGTGATCCTGAGCGTTGTGGTGTTCGTGCACGAGTTCGGCCACTTCCAAGTCGGCCGTTGGTGCGGCATCGCGGTGAAGAGTTTTTCCATTGGCCTGGGCTCGGAATGGTTCGGCTGGACCGACAAGCACGGCACACGCTGGAAACTGTCACGCATACCGCTCGGCGGCTTTGTCTCCTGGATCGACGACACCGACGGATCGAGCACCCGTCCCGCCAACGAAGAGGACCAAGCGCTGAGCCCCGAGGAAGCGCGACGACGCGGCCATTTCCGCGCCATGCCGCTCTGGAAGCGCGCCGCGACCGTGGCGGCGGGGCCGCTGACAAATTTCATTTTCGCGATACTGGCGTTCGCGCTCGTGGCCGCAATCTATGGGCGCGACATCGCCAGGCTCGACGAAATAGCGCCGGAACTCGGCCGCCGCCGCCGCCGGCCTGCAGGCTGGGGACATTGTTGTCTCTGTCGATGGCAAAGCGACCAATGACTTCCCCGCGTTGCAACAGATCATCGCGCGTTCGCCAGGACGAACGCTCGAAGTGTTGGCGCGACGTGACGGCGATGAGATATCGCTGCGCCTAGTTCCTCGCCCACGTGCGGATAATGCGCGCGCCGGCTCGATTGGCGTCACCCATTTCTCGTCGTTTGCGAATCGCGAGCCGATAGGTCCCCTGACGGCGCTCGCCCAAGGTGCACAGGATACTTGGGGAAACATCGCGCGGACCGGCGCGTATATTGGCGGGATTTTCACCGGCAAGGAATCTGGAGACCAGATCGCTGGGCCGCTCGGCATTATGAGCATTACCGGCCAAGTGGCGTCTTCGGCGCTCGATGCGGCCGACGCGACACCCTGGCAACGCATGCAAATGCTGGTTTTGAGTTTGCTTACCCTGTCCGCCATGATTTCGGTCGCGGTCGGGCTGGCCAACCTGCTTCCGATACCGATACTTGATGGCGGCCACCTCTTGTTCTACGCCATCGAGGGTCTGCGCGGGGGCAAACCGTTGCCGCCCGTGGCTCAGGATTGGGCTTATCGTGCGGGGCTGGCGGTGATGGCTAGCCTATTTTTGTTTGCAACCTGGAATGATATCGCACGGCTCTTCCCCGGAGCGCAGTGATTACAGCGCCACGTCCTTGTCTTTCGCGGCGGGATGGGGTCTTAAAAAGGGTACGGCGCTGGGGAGCGTCGGAGCGTCGAGGACTCAATGAAGCGGGTACTGCGGGATATCGTGCTCGGCGCGGTTGGTTGCGTCGCCACGGTTGGCGCCGGCGCCGGCGCGTTGTTTGCGGCCGCCGGCGAGGCGGCGGCGCAGCAGCCGGCGCGCGCGCCTCAGCCGTCAGGGGTCGCAATCCGGCGTATCGTCGTTGAAGGCAACCAACGCATCGAGCCAGCGACTATCTCCTCCTATCTGCAAGTCCGCCCGGGTGAGACCTTCGACCCAGAACGGATCGATCTATCCTTGAAAACTCTGTTCGCGACCGGGCTGTTCGCGGACGTCAACATTGAGCAGCGCGGCGCGGACTTGGTGGTCGCCGTCACCGAAAACCCCGTCATCAACCGGGTCATCTTCGAAGGCATGCGCACGCTGGACGAGGAAGATTTGGAAGAAGAAGTGCAGGCGCGGCCGCGTTCGGTGTTTACGCCGGCGCGCGCGCAAGCCGACGTGCAGCGAATCATCGAAGTATATCGCCGCGCCGGCCGCTTCGCCGCGCAAGTCACCCCGCAAGTGCGTGAATTGGACCAGAACCGCGTCGATCTGATCTTCGAAGTCGATGAGGGCCCCGTCACCGGCGTTCGCGACGTCAATTTCATCGGCAACGAAGTGTTTTCCGACAGCCGTCTGCGCGAGACCATCGTCACCACCAAGTCAACATGGTGGAATTTCTTTTCCAACAACGACAATTACGATCCCGATCGGCTTGAGTACGATCGCGAGCAGCTGCGCCAATATTACAACAATCGCGGTTACGCCGATTTTCGCGTCGTCTCCGCGGTCGCCGAACTCACCCCCGACCAGCGCGATTTCTTCGTCACCTTCACCGTCGATGAGGGCATTCGCTACGAATTCGGCGAAATCCAAGTGCAGACGCAATTGGATCGGCTGCCGCAGGAATTGCTGCTGGCCGCGATCCCGATCCGTCGCGGCGCGCAGTTTCGCGGCGACCAGATCGAGGACGCGATCGACGCGATGACCTATGTGGCCGGAACGGTCGGCTACGCCAATGTCGATATCAGCCCAGTGGTGGAGCGTGACCGCGAGAACCGGGTGGTCAACATCACGTTTGAAGTCAACGAGGGCCCGCAAGTCTTCATCGAGCGCATCGATATTGTCGGCAACACCAGCACGCTGGACCGCGTGATCCGCCGCGAGATGCGCGTCAGCGAGGGCGACGCCTTCAACCGAGTTTTGCTCGACCGTTCGCGCCAGCGCATCCAGGCGCTCGGCTTTTTCGAGGAAGTAAAAGTCGAGGATGGCGACGGTTCGCAGCCTGACCGTTCGGTGGTCACCGTCACGGTGGAGGAACAATCAACTGGCGAACTGGCGTTCGCGGCCGGCTATTCTTCGACCGAGAGTTTTCTGTTTGACGTTTCCATCACTCAGCGCAATCTGCGCGGACGCGGCCAGTTTTTGCGTTTGCGCGCTTCCTCAAGTCAACAGCGTCAGCAATTGGATCTGCGCTTCACCGAGCCGCACTTCGCCGGCCGCGACCTTGCGGTCGGCTTCGACCTCTATTCGCTGCGTACCGATTTCTTGTCGCAATCGTCGTTCCTGAACCAATCCACTGGGCTCGGCCTACGCGCTGGTTTCCCCGTCGCCGACCGCACCAGCCTGGGGCTCACCTATTCGTTGATCCAAGACGAAACCGAGGTCGCCAACGTGCTGGTGCCGAACCCGGCAAATCCGACCGGCCCAGGGATTGATCGTTGCGATCCGTCCATCCCGACACGAGATGCGCTCTGCGCCCAAGAAGGCACGTTCATCACTTCCGTGTTCGGCTACACCGTCAATTGGGACCGCCGCAACGATCCGGTCCGGGCTACGCGCGGTTTCGATTTGCAACTAAGCCAGGACTTAGCTGGCCTCGGCGGGCAGGTGAATTATTTGCGCACTGAGCTTGAGGGTGGGCTCTATTATGGACTGTGGGGCGGCTTCCGCGCCACCTTCCGCGGCACCGCCGGCTATATCGCCGGTTGGGGCGGCGACGATGTGCGCATCAATGACCGCTTCTTCAAGGGCGGTTCGACCTTCCGCGGATTTGACGTCGCCGGCATCGGTCCTCGCCAATTGGTGGTCAATACCACGACTGGGCTGACCGAGCAGGTCGGGGATGCTGTGGGCGGCAACGCCTATGCCATCGGATCGCTACAATTGGATGTTCCGTTGCCGTTGCCGGAATTGTTCTCGCTTGGCAGCGCCTTGTTCGTCGATTTTGGCACGCTGGGCATTGTCGATGCGGCAAACCGGCAGACCTTGGCGTTGGACGCGGATTCGAATTTTGTTGTCGAAGACGAAGCAAGTCTCCGCGTCTCCGCCGGGTGTGTCGATCTTCTGGGATTCGCCGTTCGGACCGGTGCAGTTTGACTTTTCCGAGCCCCTCCAATTCGAGGAATACGATCGCCGCAAGGAATTCCGGTTCTCGACCCGAACCACTTTTTAAGGAGAAGACGCGACATGCGTTTGTTGAGTACCATTTCCGCCGCCGCCGTTGACGGCACTCGCTCTGTTCGCCGCTCCAGACGCTTCGGCCCAGCGCGGCGGGCGCAACAACCAGGCCACCACCATGGTTGTGCTTGAATTATCAGCGCCTGCTCGCCGAAACCGCCATGGGCCGCGACATGGCCGCCAAGCTGCAACAGATCCGCGCGCAAGTCGGCGCCGAAGCGCAATCGCTGGCGCCGGAACAGCAATCGCTGGCGCAAGAAAGCCAACGCCTCAACCAGTTGCGCCGCAACCGGAGCGACGAGCAGGTGCGCGCCGACTCAGACTTTGGCGCCGCAATTCCAAGCTTTGGCCGCAGCGCGCTCAGCAATTCGAGGCGCGTGCGCAGGGTATGCGCGGCGACCTTGAGTGCACACAGGCGATAGCGGTGCGCGAGTTCGACCGCCAAGCCGCGCCAATTATCCGCTCCATCATGGAGCAGCGCGGGGCCGGCGCGGTTTTCGACACCAGCGCCATCCTGCAGCACCAGCCGCAGTTCGATATTACCAACACCGTCATCCAACAGCTTGACGGCAACCCCGCCACCCGCACCGCCAATGTGACGCGTCAGGCGATGGCGGCGTGCCAAGCGCAACCGCCCGCGCAAGTTCCCGCCCAATAGGCAACTCTGGCGGTGACATTGGGCGTGCTTGGCGCCAGCATGGCGCGGCATGATTGACACACGCTTCTACGAGACGCTTGAGCCAGCGACTGTGCGAGCGCTGCTCGCCGCCGCCGGTTTGGCCGCTGAAATTGGCGGCGATGGCGAACGCGTGGTCGCTGGCGTCGCGCCAGCCGACAGGGCCGGCGCAGGCGACCTTTGCTATTACGAAGGCAAGGGCGGCGCAGCGCTGGCCTCGGCGCCCGCCGCGTGCATTGTTCCGCCGGCTTTGGCGCATCTGGCGCCCAATGCCGCCGCGTTGATCCTGTCCGACCGCCCGCGCGCTGCTTTCGCGCGATTGGTTCCGCTTCTGGTTCGAACGCGCGGATATACACATGGCGCGCCCGCCATCGACCCTAGCGCGCGGTTGGAGCCGGACGTGCGTCTAGCCCACGGCGTGGTGATTGGCCCTGGCGCCACCGTCGGAGCGGGGTCGGAGATCGGACCCAATTGCGTGATCGGGCCGGGCGTCGCCCTGGGGCGGCGCGCCCGTCTTGGCGCTGGGGTGCGCATTGGCTTTGCCTTGATCGGCGACGATGCGACCCTTCTCGCCGGCGCCGTCATCGGCGAGCCTGGGTTCGGGATCGCGGGAGACGCCTCGGGGCCGGTGGACCTGCCGCACCTCGGACGCGTCGTAATCCAGGATCGGGTCACAGTAGGCGCGAATTCCTGCATCGATCGCGGCGTGTTCGGCGACACTATGATTGGCGAAAACGTCAAGATCGACAATCTCTGCCACATCGCCCACAACGTCACGGTCGGCCGCGGCGTGGTGATGGCCGCATTCGCCGGCATTTCAGGCTCGACCATAGTCGGCGACGCGGTCACCATGGGGGGGCGCGTCGGTATCGCCGACCACCGCAAGATCGGCGAGCGCGCCACCCTTGCGGGCGGAGCGACTGTGTTTCAAGACGTGCCCGCGGGCGAGGTCTGGAGCGGTTACCCGGCTAAATCGCTGCGAACATGGCTGCGCGAACAGGCCTGGCTGGGCCGTAAGGCAGGGACGCGTGATGCAGGCAAATGACTTGACCAACCAGAAAATTACCGACGATGTGATCGAGATCGGCGAAGTGCTGGCGCGGTTGCCGCACCGCTACCCGTTCTTGTTGGTCGATCGCGCCATCAATTACGTGGCCAACACTTCGATCCGCGGCATCAAGAACGTCACCATCAACGAACCGTTTTTTCCGGGCCACTTCCCCGGCGCGCCAGTGATGCCTGGCGTGTTGCAGATCGAGGCGCTCGCCCAAACCGGCGCGCTACTCATGTCGAAGACGCTGGAGGCTGACATCAGCAAGCACCTGATCTTGTTCATGTCGGTTGAAAACGCGCGCTTCAAGCGACCTGTGATGCCGGGCGATGTCATGGAAATGCCGGTTGAGGTGCTGTTTCATAGGCGCAATATCTTCAAGTTTCGCGGCCGCGTCGAAGTGCGCGGCGAACTCGCCACCGATTGCGAATTCGCGGCTATGAAGGCCGATCGCCCCAAAGGCAGCCTCTGATGAGCGCTAATATCCACCCCACCGCCGTCGTCGATAAGACCGCCGAATTTGGCAAGGATGTGGAAGTCGGCCCCGGTTGCGTGGTTGGGCCACAAGTGAAGCTTGGCGCCCGCACGCGGCTCATGGCCCACGTGTTCATCGAGAGCCACACCACATTGGGCGAGGACAATGTGGTTTTCCCATTCGCCGCGCTTGGCGGCGCGCCGCAGGATTTGTCCTACAGAGGCGAACCGACCCGGCTTGAAATCGGCAGTCACAATGTCATCCGCGAGCACGCCACCTTGTCGCGCGGCACCGCGCGCGGACGCTCGGTGACCTCGGTCGGCGATAATTGCTTGATCATGGGAAATTGCCACATCGCCCACGATTGCGCGGTGGGCGATCACGTCATCATGGCGCAAACCGCCACCATTGGCGGTCATGTGAAGGTTGGCGATTATGCCTTCCTAGGCGGCCTTTCCGGCGTGCACCAGCATGGCCGGGTTGGCCATCATTCCTTCGTCGGCGCCTCGGCGCTGATGACCACGGATCTCATCCCGTTTGGCTCGGCCATCGGCAACCATGCGCACCTGGGCGGGCTCAATGTCGTCGGCCTGAAGCGGCGCGGTTTCACGCGCGAACAAATTCACGACCTGCGCGCGGCCTATCGCTTGTTGTTTGCCGAAGAGGGCACTTTCCAGGAACGCATCGAGGATTGCGCTGAATTGTACGCCAAGAACGCCGACGTGATGGAGATCGTCAATTTCGTGCGCGCCGATTCCGCGCGCCCATTGTGCATGCCGCGGGATTAGCGTGGCGCGCCGCACTTTGACCGCGCCATGACGCAGTGGAGCAAGCTCGGAATTATAGCCGGCGGGGGCGATTTGCCGGTCGCACTGGCGGAGCATTGCGCCGCCGACGGGGCGGCCTATTTTGTCGCGCGAATTGCCGGCCTCGCGAGCCCCGCGCTTGATGCGCACCCTGGCGCGGCTCATTCGCTTGGCGCGATGGGTGCGCGCATGCAGGCCCTGCGCGAGGCGAAATGCGACGCGATCGTCTTGCTCGGCCAAGTGCCGCGCCAAGATCCGCGCACGCTAGACCTTGACGAGGGCGGACGGGCCATGGTTCCCGCTTTGCTCGCTGCCGCGCCGCGGGGCGATGACGCTTTGTTGCGCGCGGTGTTAAGCGAGCATGAGCGCGCTGGATTTCGCGTGATCGGCGTTGACGAAGTAATGCAAGCCCTGCTTGCGCCCGCCGGCGTTTGGGGCGCGGTTTCGCCCAACGCCGCCCATCTGGCAGACATCAAGCGCGCCGCGGCGCTAGCGCACGCTTTCGGCGCTTACGATGTTGGGCAGGGCGTTGTGGTCTGCGATGGCTTGACGCTGGCGGTTGAGGCGCAGGAGGGCACCGACGCGATGATTGCGCGCGTGGCCGAGCTCCCGCTGGCGCTGCGCGGCGCGCCGGGGGCGCGGCGCGGCGTCTTGGTGAAGCGGCCCAAGCCGATGCAAGAACGGCGCATCGATTTGCCAACCATCGGCGTGCGAACGATCGAAGGCGCAGTGCGCGCGGGGCTCGCGGGCGTCGCGGTTGAAGCGGGCGGTGCGCTTGGCGTTCGCCGCAGTGAAATCATCGCCAACGCCGATCGGGCCGGGATTTTCGTATATGGGTTCACCGCCGCGGAATTGGGCGAGCCTTGAGCAAGCGCGTCTTCCTGGCGGCGGCTGAGGCTTCTGGCGATGCGCTGGGCGCCGATCTCGCGCGCGTGTTGCGGGATCGAGGCGCGATGCTCGGCGGCGTCGGCGGCGCATTGATGGCCGAGGAGGGCGTCGAGAGCCAGGCCGATATCTCCGGTCTGGCTGTGCTTGGGTTTGTTGATGGCCTGCTTGCCTATAACCGCGTCAAACAAGCCGTGGCGGCAACCGCAAAGGCGGCGCTCGCGTTTAATCCCGATGTAGTCGTGCTGATCAATTCATGGGGCTTTACCCTGCGCGTGGCGCAAGCCATTCGCGCCGCGGCGCCGCGGATAAGACTGATCAAATATGTCGGCCCGCAAGTATGGGCGACGCGACCTGGGCGGGCCAAGACACTAGCGGCGGCGGTGGATCATCTGATTTGCATCCACGATTTCGAAGTTCCGTACTACGCGCCTTACGGATTGGCTTGCACTGTGTGTGGGCATCCAGCGTTTGGTCGTTTCAAGGCCGGCGATGGCGCGGCGTTTCGCGAGCGCCAGGGCTTCAAGCCGAAGGATCAAGTGGTCTTGGTCTTGCCCGGCAGCCGCCCCAGTGAAATCCGCCGCATCGGGCCAAGCCTTTGGCGCGCGGCTGAACTGCTCGATGCTGCGCGCGCCAATGTGCGCCTGATAATGGTCGCCGCGCGCGGCGTGCGCGATGCCGCGGCGGCGCAAGCGCCGGCGGTGGCGCGCATCATCGACGAGCGGGAAAAAGAAGACGCTTTCTCCGCCGCCAGTGTCGCGCTCGCGGCCTCCGGCACGGTGACCACCGAAGTGGCGCTGCAAGGCACGCCGCTGGTGGTCGCCTACAAGCTTGGCTGGATCACTTGGAGCATTGCGCGGACGTTTCTACTCAAAACCAAATACGCGACCTTGATGAACGTGGCCGCCAATGCCGAAATCGCTCCTGAATTCATTCAATCGCGCTGCACGCCCGAAAACATCGCCGCAGCCGCAGCACCATTACTAGACGATGAAGCCGCACGCGCAGAGCAAGTGCGCCGCCAGGACGAAGCGCTGGCGCTGATGGGCCGGGGCGGGCGCCCGGCCGCGGAGATCGCCGCCGATGCGGTGCTGGGTGCGTCTTAGGTCAGCTTCTTCCGCCCACCGGCACATAATCGCGCGGGCCGGCGCCGGTATAGAGCTGGCGCGGGCGGCCGATCTTTTGCGAGTGGTCTTCCATCATCTCTGTCCATTGCGCGATCCAGCCGACCGTGCGCGCCACCGCGAACAGCACGGTGAACATCGAGGTCGGGAACCCCATCGCGCGCAAGGTGATGCCGGAATAAAAATCGATATTGGGATAAAGCTTTCGGCTGATGAAATAATCGTCGCTGAGCGCGATCCGCTCCAGTTCCGCCGCCACTTGCAGCGTTGGATTATTTTCCGCGCCGACTTCCTTCAGCACGAGGTGGCAGAGTTTCTGCATCGCCTTGGCGCGCGGATCGTAATTCTTGTAGACGCGATGGCCAAAGCCCATGAGCCGCACCTCGGAATTCTTGTCCTTCACTTTATTGATGAAGGCCGGGATTTTATCCGGCGTGCCGATTTCCTCCAGCATTTTCAGCGCCGCTTCGTTGGCGCCGCCATGCGCCGGCCCCCACAGGCAGGCGATGCCGGAGGCGATGCAGGCAAAGGGATTGGCCCCGGAAGAACCAGCCAGCCGCACGGTTGAGGTTGACGCATTCTGTTCGTGATCGGCATGCAGGATCATGAACACGTCCAGCGCCCGCGCCAGCACTGGATTGACCTTGTATTCCTCCGCCGGCACCGCAAAGCACATGCGCAGGAAATTCGAGGAATAATCGAGTTCATTGCGCGGCGACACGAACGGTTGGCCGATCGAATATTTGAACGCGCGCGCGGCGATGGTCGGCATTTTGGCGATCAGGCGGTGGCTGGCGACGACGCGCTGACGCTGATCGTCGATGTCGGTTAAATCGTGGTAGAAAGCCGACAGCGCACCCACCGTGCCCACCATCACCGACATCGGATGCGCATCGCGGCGGAAGCCTTCGAAGAAACGATCGAACTGCGCATGCAGCATGGTGTGGTAGGTGATGTCCTTCTGGAAGCGCTTGAATTCGGCGGCGGTTGGAAGCTCGCCATTGGCCAGCAAATAGCAGACTTCCAGGAAGGTGGAATTCTCCGCCAAGTCCAAGATCGAATAGCCCCGGTAGAGGCAAACGCCCTCATCGCCGTCGATAAAGGTGATCTGGCTTTCGCACGAGCCGGTAGAGGTAAAGCCAGGGTCGTAGGTGAACACGCCGGCCTCGCTGTACAATTTGCGGATATCGAGCACGTCCGGCCCCACCGTGCCGCCATAGACCGGCAGTTCGTAAGTCTTTCCCTTCAGCGTCAGCGTCGCCGTGTTCTTTGTTGGTAAGCTTGCTCTGCATGGCCATCACCTTAAACCCGATCCGATATTCGCGCGAGCGCTTCCTCGCGTCCGAGCAATTCCATCGCCTGACCCAAATCCGGCGCCGGCGCCCCGCCCGTCAACGCCGCGCGCAAGCCGGGCCCAATCTGGCCCATACCAACGCCCTCAAGCGTAGCAAAAGCCTTAAGCGCGGCGGCAAGATTAGCATGGGTCCAATTGGTTTCGCTTGCGAGATGTTGTTGTAGACGCGAGAGCCGCGCTCGGACCTCATCGCCAAGCTGCGCCTTGGCTGCGTCATTGAGCGCCAGCGGGCGCTTGAGCAGAAGAAACCGCGCTTGTTCGGCAAGTTCCGGAATGGTCTTGGCGCGCGACTTCAGCACGGCGATTGCCGGCGCCAGCAACGCGCGCGCCGCTTGGTCGGCGGATTTTAGCTGCTCCAGCAACAAATCCAACAGGCGCTCGTCATCGGCCAACGCCATGAAATACGCGTTCACCGAATCGAGTTTCTTGAAGTCGAGCCGCGCCGGCCCCTTGCCGATTTGGCCGACGTCGAATTGCGTGGCCGCGGCTTCCTTGGTCAGGATATCGTCATGCCCTGGGCTCCAGCCGAGCCGCATCAAATAGGAACACAGCGCCTCAGGCAGATAGCCAAGGTCGCGCCATTCTTGGACAGCTTGCGCGCCGTGGCGCTTGGAGAGCTTGGCGCCGTCTGGCCCATGAATAAGCGGCACATGTGCGAATTTTGGCGCATTCCATCCCATCGCCTGAAAGATGGGAATTTGCCGAGCGGCATTGGTTAGATGGTCGTCGCCGCGGATCACATGCGTAACGCCCATGTCGTGATCATCGACCACGACCGATAACATGTAAGTTGGGTTGCCGTCGGCGCGCAGCAGGACGAGATCGTCAATGTCGCGCGCCTTGATGCGTACATCGCCCTGGATCAGGTCGGCATTGAGAACATCGCCCGCATCCGGTGCGCGCAGGCGCACCGTGCAGGGCGCGCCGGGCGTCGGGCCGCCATCGCGCCATGGCGAGCGCAGGGCGCGGCCCTCGGCGTGGGCGTTGGCGCGCAGCGCCTCGATCTCCTCATTGCTTGCGTAACACCGAAACGCCGTGCCGCGCGCGATCATCGCTGCGGCGACCTCGCGGTGGCGGGCGGCGCGGGCGAATTGATAGACAATCTCGCCGTCGTGATCGAGGCCGAGCCAGGCCATGCCATCCAATATCGCCGCGATCGCCGCATCGGTGGAGCGGACCCGGTCGGTATCCTCGATCCGCAGCAGAAATTTGCCGCCGGTCTTGCGGGCGTAGAGCCAATTAAACAGCGCTGTTCGCGCTCCGCCAATATGGAGGTAGCCTGTCGGCGAGGGAGCAAAGCGCGTGACGACGCTCATGGCGGGCAATTCTGGGGCGGGGTTTGCAAAGCGCGCGCGTGGTAACACGGCTGCCGCGTTTTCGCCTAGCCGGGCCTTGGCGGGAATTTTCGCGTTACAGCGCGACCGCTGGATCCTGTGGTTGGCGCCGGCGCTGATCGCGGGCGCGGCGCTCTGGCTCAGCGCGCCGCGTGATCCGCCGCCATGGCTGGGCGCACTCACTTTCATAACCAGTGCGCTTGCAGCAGCGGCGCTCGCGGCATGGCCGAGCGAGCAACGGACTGGCCTTGGCGTTGCCATCCGCCGCGCGCTTGCGGCGGGATTATCCCTGATCGCCGCCGCTGGCCTTGGCGCGGCGGCGGCGCAATGGCGCACGGCGCAAGCGGCGCTGCCTGCGTTTGCCGGCGCGGAAACACCGGTGCGTGTCGAAGGTTGGGTAATGGCCAACGAAGCCAGCGAAAACGGACCTCGTCTGCGTTTGCTGGTGCGGGCCATCGAGGGCTTGGAGGCGGCGCCACTCTATGTACGCGTATCGGTCGCCCAAACCGGATTGCTTAGCCCCGGGCGCGCGGCCACCTGCCGCGCAATACTGGGTCCGCCTTCGGGACCGATCGCGCCGGGCGGTTACGATTTCGCGCGGCGGGCCTATTTCGAGCGCCTGGGCGCGACCGGGTTTGCGTTCGGCCGCTGCCGGCCCGCGGGGTTCGGCCCGCCGCCCGATTGGCTCGACCGCCAAAGCTTGCGCCTTGCCGCCATGCGCGCCGATCTATCGGCGGCGATCCAGCTTGCGGCGCCCGGACGCGGCGGCGCCATCGGCGCGGCGCTTGTCACCGGCGACCGCTCTTCCATCGACGCCGCCACCAACGAAGCTCTGCGCGATTCCGGGCTTGGACATTTATTGTCCGTGTCGGGCATTCACATGGGCGTCGTCGGCGGTTTGGTTTTCGGCGCGCTGGTTGGATTTTTGTCGCTGATCGGTCCGATTGCGCTGCGCTGGCCGGTGAAGAAGATCGCCGCCATCGGCGCACTGGTGGTGCTTGCCGCTTATCTCGTCGTGTCCGGATCGAGCGTGCCGGCGCTGCGCTCGTTCGTTATGGCGTGCGTCGCGTTTGGCGCGATCGTGCTCGATCGGCCGGCGATTTCGATGCGCGGATTGGCGCTGGCGGCTTTGGCGGTGACGCTGATCTACCCAGAATCGGTGCTGGAACCTGGGTTCCAGATGTCGTTCGCGGCGACGATGGCGCTGGTGGCGCTGTTTGAAATGATGAAGCGGGCGCCGCACGAACCAGCGCTACCCACTCCAGGACCCTTGATCGGCGCGATGCAATGGAGCGCGCGCGGCATTGGCGGCGTGTTGTTGATCTCGCTGGTCGCCGGCATCGCCACCGATCCGTTCGCGATCTACCATTTTCAGCGTTTTTCGCTGTATTCGCTGCCCGCCAACCTGATCGCCGCGCCAATCATGTCTTTCCTTGTAGCGCCGGCGGCGGCGGCGGCCGCGGTGCTGGCGCCTTTCGGTTGGGCCGACCCGGCGCTCGAATTGATGGCCAGCGCGCTCGAACTGATCGCCGCTGTCGGCGAAATTTTTGGCTCTCGCCCGGAAGCCATTCGCGCTCTGCCGCGGCCGCCTGACCTGGCCTTCATAGCTTGCGTGAGCGCGCTGTGCTGGGCGTGTTTGTGGCGCGGCACGCTGCGATGGGGCGGCTTGGCGATTTTCGCCGCTAGCATCGCGCTTTACGCCGGCGCGCCACAACCGGTCGCCGCTTTCGATGCCGACCTACGGGCGATCTATGCGCGCACGGCAGCGAACCATTGGGCGCTGATCAAGAGCAGCGGCCGCTCCACTTATGCGCGCGATCGGCTGGGGGCGATGCTTGGCTTGGCGCCGCCGGTTGTCGAGCGACTTGCAAGCCCGGAAACCTGCCGCGAGGGCGCATGCTGGTGGTCGACGCCGGGCGGGCGCGGCATCCTCTATGCGCGCGACGCGGTGAGTTTAAGTTTGGCTTGCCCGGCGGGCGCGCCCAATGTCGCTCTGCTCATCGCGCCAAATCCAATGCCTGCGGGGGCCGCATCTTGCCCGCACGCAGTGCTGATCAACGCGGACGACATGGCCCGCCTAGGCGGCGCCATGGTCTACGAAACAGCGAGCGGCCTGCACATCGTTCGCGCCTGGCCGCAAACCATCGCCCGCCCTTGGACCCAGCGCCCGCCGATCTCAGGTCCAGGCCCAGGGCTGGATCAGGAATAGCGGCGCACCATTGCAACCAGTTTGCCTTGGATGCGCACGCGGTCAGGGCCGAAAATGCGGGTTTCGTATGCGGGGTTTGCAGCTTCCAGGGCGATCGAATTACCGCGCTTGCGCAGCCGCTTTAAAGTAGCTTCCTCGGCATCGATCAGGGCGACGACAATATCGCCGCTTTCGGCGGTCTCGGTGCGTTTCAAGATCACCAAATCGCCATGCAGGATGCCGGCCTGAATCATCGAATCGCCGTTGACCTCGAGCGCGTAATGATCGCCGCTTCCCATCAATTCCGTCGGCGCCGAAATGCGGCCAATCTCCTGCTGCAAGGCTTCAATCGGAACCCCGGCGGCGATGCGTCCCAGGATTGGCAGGCTGCCGCCTTCAAACTCGCGATCCTCGTTCACCACGCTCGGCCGGAAAGCGCCTCTCCCTTTGGGCGGCGCCGCCGTGGCCGCCGATTCCGGCAGCTTCAGAACTTCAAGCGCCCTGGCCCTGTGGGCAAGGCGGCGAAGGAAGCCGCGCTCCTCAAGAGCGGTGATCAACCTGTGGATGCCAGACTTGGACGCCAGATCCAACGCCTCCTTCATTTCATCGAAAGAGGGTGAAACGCCCGTCTCCTTGATCCGCTCGTGGATATAAAGGAGCAGCTCTTTTTGTTTCGCTGTCAGCATGATACCGGACCTGCCCTCTGGACCAAACGGTGAACGATTTCTCTGTTCTATATCCGTTCCTTGGGTCGCGTCAAGTCAAAAGCAGAACGCGCGTCGCCGTCGGCGACATCTCCGCGCCGCATCAGGCTTTCGCCGACCAGAAACGCTCGCGCGCCAGCAGCGCTGAGCCGGGCGATGTCGGCGGGCGTCGCAATGCCGGATTCGGCCACCACCAAACACTCGGCCGGCGCGCGCGGCGCTAGGCGTTCAGTGATCGCAAGGTCCGTGGTGAAATTTTCAAGCGAGCGATTGTTGATGCCGATCAGGCGCCCATCCAGAACCAGCGCCCGCTCAAGCTCGGCCTCGTCATGCACTTCGATCAAGGCGGCCATGTCGCACTCGGCGGCGGCGTCGTGGATATCGGCGGCGACCTCATCCTCGAGCGCTGCCATAATGATCAAGATCGCGTCAGCGCCGAGGGCGCGGCTTTCAAACACCTGCCAGGGGTCGATGATGAAATCCTTGCGCAACACCGGCAGCGCAACTGCCGCGCGCGCCGCGCCAAGGAAGGCGTCCGCGCCCTGGAAGCTCGGCTCATCGGTCAGCACCGATAGGCAAGCGGCGCCGCCCGCCTCATAGGCGCGCGCCAGCGCCGGCGGATCGAAGTCGGCGCGTATAAGCCCCTTCGAGGGGCTGGCTTTCTTGATTTCGGCGATCAGCGCCGGGCGCCCCGCGCCATCTCCAGCGCGCCAATAAAATCACGCGGAGGGGTTTGTGAAAACGCTTCATCCTCGATCTGGCCCCAGGGGCGGGCCTGCTTACGGGCCTCAACTTCCTTTTGCTTGTAGGCGAGGATCGCCTCCAGCACGCTCATTCCTCACTCCACGTGATGTCGATCAACTTGGTCAGCGCTAAGCGAGCGGCGCCGCCGTCCATGGCGTGCTCGGCAAGTTCACGGCATTCCTCCAGGCTTTCAGCGCGGCCAGCGATGTGCAGAGCCGCTTGGGCATTCTTCAGCACGGCGGCGCGATAGCCAGGGCGACCGCCGCCGCCGAGCAGGGAACGCAAATTCGTTGCGTTCTCCTCGGCGTCTCCGCCGTGCAAATCGTCATCGATGAGGCTTCCGGCTTCTTCGTCGTCGGAGAGGGTAATTTCTCCATCGACGAGCCTAGCGATGGTGTTGCCGGCGCTTGCCGACAATTCATCCAGGCCGCCAGCTCCGTGCACCACCCAAGCGCGCTCAGAGCCCAGCTCTCTTAGGGCGTAAGCCATGGGCTCGACGAATTCTTGTCCGAACACGCCAACCAATTGCCGCGTCACGCCGGCGGGGTTCACAAGCGGGCCAAGCAGGTTGAAAATCGTACGCCGGCCATATTCACGGCGCGCGGCGGCGACATTGCGCAGCGTCGGGTGATGGTTTTGCGCGAACAAGAAGGCGACGCCCGCCTCGCGCAAGCAGCGCTCCAGCGCCGAAACGCTATCGGTGAGGCGCACGCCGAGCGCCTCCAGCACATCGGCGGCGCCGGATTTTGAACTCATCGCGCGATTGCCGTGCTTGGCCACGGCGATGCCGCAACCTGCAACCACAAACGTCACCGCCGTCGAGATATTCAACGTCTGCGCGCCGTCGCCGCCTGTGCCGCACACATCGATCGCGCCGGCGGGCGCGGAAACTTTCACCATGCGCTCGCGCAGCGCCCGCGCGCCAGCCGCCAGCGCCAGCGAATTGCCCATCCAGGCGCTCGAGCGCTCCAGAAAGTCGAGCATCCGCGCGTGCTCGGCCTTGCCATCGAGAATGGCGGCGAATTCCTCGTCGAGCGTGGTCATTTCAGGCCCGCCGCCGAGAGAAAATTGCCGACAATGGCGTGGCCGTGTTCCGAGGCGATCGACTCGGGATGGAATTGCACGCCAAACAAGGGGCGGGTCTTGTGCGCGAGCGCCATGATTTCGCCGTCCTCGGTTTCGGCCTCGACCGTGAAGCAATCGGGAAGCCCCGCGCGCTTGACCGCCAGCGAATGATAGCGCGTCGCCTTGAACGGCGAGGGCAGGCCCTGGAACAGCCCGCGCCCCTGGTGGCGGACCTCGGAGACCCGCCCATGCATAATCTCGCGCGCCTGCACGACCGCGCCGCCAAAGGCCTGTCCCATCGCTTGATGACCCAAGCATACGCCGAAGATCGGCAAATCATCTGGCGCTTGGGTTAGCAAATCCAGACACACACCCGCTTCGTTCGGCGTGCACGGGCCGGGCGAAAGCACAATCGCGCGCGGCTTGCGCTTGAGCACGTCGCCGACGCTCAACGCATCGTTGCGATGCACTTCGGTTCGCACGCCAAAATCCTCGATATAATGAACGAGGTTGTAAACGAAGCTATCGTAATTATCGATGACCAGGATCATGGGTGCTGATAGACCGCCGGCGCCCTCGCCGGCCAAGCGCCGACTTATGCCGCGACAGGCGGGGGAGGTCCATATCCCGCTTTGATGGGCGCCGCCCGGCGGCCATCAGCACACGTGGTCTTAACTGGCCTCGGCTATGATGGCTCTTGAGATCATGCTTAACGGGTTGCTCCTCCTCGCTATTGTGCTCGGCTTCATCGCCTGGCGCGCGTTCCGCAAGCCGCGCGGGGTCTATCTTCGCAGCGCCATAGGGGTGGCCGGCGTTACGCTTGGCTGGGCGGCGATTTGGTTTGCGGCTTCGCCCGCGAATGAAGCTGGCTTCGGCTTCTTCGCGATCTGGTTCGTGTTGGTCGCGATCGCTTTGGCCGCTGGCCTCGCGGCCAGCCTCGGCGCAACCGCACGCTACATTGCTAACGCCGCATTTGCCGAAGCAGGGTAGCGCGTTTCGCGATCAAACGTATCGCCACGCCTCCGCCGCGGCGCGAAACAGGGCGCGGGATTTGTGTTGGGTTTCCCGTAATTCGGCCTCTGGATCGGAATCCAGCACCACGCCGCCGCCGGCTTGCACGCTGAGCGCGCCGTCCTTGACGATGCCGGTGCGCAGCGCGATGCAGGTGTCCATGTCGCCGTCGGCGCCGAAATAACCCACCCCGCCGGCGTAAATCCCGCGCCGGTGCGGCTCGACTTCGTTGATGATTTCCATGGCGCGAACCTTCGGCGCGCCGGTAACCGTGCCGTGCGGAAAGCCCGCCATCAGAGCGTCGAGCGCGCCGAGGCCATCGGCGATTTCGCCTTCGACGTTGGAGACAATGTGCATGACGTGGCTGTAGCGTTCAATCGTGAACGCCTCGCTGACCCGGACATGCGCGGAGCCGGCATTGGCGAAATTGCTCCCGGCGGGCGCGCCGCGTTTGGCGACGCGGCCGAGATCGTTGCGGGCCAGATCCACCAGCATCAAATGCTCGGCGCGTTCTTTCGGATCAGCCAGCAATTCAAGTTCGAGCGCCAGATCCTTTGCCTGGGTTTCGCCGCGCGGGCGCGTGCCGGCGATCGGGCGGATGGTGATTGTATCGCCGCGCAATCGCACCAAAATTTCGGGGCTGGCGCCGACCACGGCGAAATCGGCAAAGTTCAAAAAATACAAAAACGGCGAAGGATCGAGCCGGCGCAGCGAACGATAGAGCGCAAACGGTGCGTGCGCGAATGGGGTGGAGAAGCGCTGGCTGGGCACCACTTGGAAGACATCGCCGGTGCGCGTGTAAGCCTTGCAACGCTCGACCACCGCGCGATAGGCGTCTGGACTGAAATTCGAGCGCGGCTCGGACGCTGGATAGTTCGGCGCCTTGGCGGCGCTGCGGCGCTGCAATGGGCGATCCAGCATGCGTACGATCCGGTCAAGCCGCGCTCGTGCTGCTTCGTAGGCGCGTTCAGCGCTTTGGCTGGCGCGCTTGCGCGCCGGCGTCACCAAAGTGATCTCGCCGGTGACGTTGTCGAACACGGCAACTATCGTTGGCCGCACCAAAATAGCCTCGGGTGTCGCAAGCGGGTCGGGCGCGGTGTCCGGGAGGCGTTCGATCTGGCGGACGAAATCGTAACCAAGATATCCAAACAAGCCCGCCGCCATCGGCGGCAAGGGCGCGGGAAGCTCAAGCGCCGAACGCGTCAGCAGCTTGCGTAAACTCTTCAGCGGCGCATCGCGTTGGGGGCGAAACGCCGTCTCCCCGAAGCCGCCGCGACTGATTTGTGCGCGGCCGGACTTTACCCTCCAAACCAGATCAGGCTGTAGACCAATAATTGAATAACGCCCGCGAAAGGCCCCGCCCTGCACGCTTTCAAGCAACAGCGCGCCGGGTTTGTCCGGCCCAAGCTTGAGCAGAGCGGAAACCGGCGTCTCCAAATCGCCGACGCGGCGAGCCCAGACCACGCCGCCGCCTTTAGAATAAGCCGCGCTGAATTCCTCAAACTGGGGGAAGATTTCCAAGGCGCCCGCGTTCATTGTTGCGGTTCAGTCTCGCCTTCGGCGTTGGCGCGCGGATAAATTTGCGCGACCAGGGCCTCGTTGCGCTGGGGCTTGGCGCTGGCGATGATTTCCGCTTGCACCGCTTCGCCGAAACTCGCGGTCAGGCTTTCCTGCAATTGGCCGCGGTTGGCCTCGACTTGTTGCGGCGCCTCGGTTGGATCGACGCGCGTGATCCGTTCGGTGACAGCCGCCCAAATCGCCCCGCCATCGGCGCGCACTTCCGTGACCACCGCGCCTTCGCGCGCGGCAAAGAGCTGGCCCGCCAAACCGCGCGGCAGCGCCTGCGCCGCTGTCGGCCGGTTCAACGGACGCGAACTGACCGCAACACTGAAGCGCCGCGCCCTCGCCGCAGCGGCGAAATTTTGGCCGCCGCGCACCGCCTCAGCCAGCTCCGCGCCAAGTTCGCGCAAGCGCCTGGCGCGTTCGCGAACGCTCCATTGTTGCGCCAATAAGGCGCGCACTTCGGCCAGCGGCCGCACCTTGGATGGAATAATGCGATCGACCGCGACAAGCACGTCAGCGTCGCCCAATGGCGTAAAGTCGGTAGCTTCTCCCTCGCCGGTTTCAAAAACCGTGGCGAGCAAATCGGTTTGTTCGGCGAATTGCGGCGCCGGGGCGCCGTCGGGGCCGCGGCCTTGCGCGTCGATCGCTGCTATCTGCGTAACCACAAGGCCGTTGCGATTGGCCGCCTCGGCCGCCGCCGTGCCGCTGGCGCGCATGTCCTCAAACGCGCTCACCGCCGCGTTGAGCATTTCGCCGGCTTCATCGGCGGCGATGGCTTGGCGGATTGCCGCGCTTTGCTCAGTGAAATTTGGCGCCGACGCGGCGGTCACGGATTCTACCCGCACTACAACCCATTGCGCGGAGGCTAACTGGCCTTGCAGCACGCGCGGCGGGCTGCGCGCCGGCATCGAAAACACCGCCTCGGCCACGCGCGCGTCCAGCACTTCAGCACGCGTATGGTTTTCCCCGCGCGTCAGTCGCAGGCCCAGCGCGGCGGCCACCGCTTCGGGGCTTTCGCCGCGCCCGAGCCGCTGCGCGGCGGAATTTGCTTGCGCCTGGTCCGGCGCGGACAAGCGGATATAGCTGCGCCGCTCCGGCTGGGTGAGCGCCGCGCGGCGCGCCTCGAATTCCTCGCGCAGGCGTTGTTCGGGCACTTCAACGCGCGGGATGAAATCGCTGACGCGCGCAAAAACCAGGGTCAAGGCGCGGTATTCCGGCACCCGCAATTGTTCTTGGCTCTCCTCGTAGAAAGTTTGGATCTGCGCGTCGTTGGGAACCGGGATCGCACCCACGACCGATGCCGGCGCTTCAGCGATGCTGACCGTGCGGGTCTCGCTTTCATAGGCAAGCGCCAGCGCGCCAAAGCTCGACGGCGTGCGCACGCCCGAGGCCAGCGCCTCCATCACCATCTGCGTGTTCATTTCACCGCGCAGATCCTCGACGAACTCGTCGTGATCATAGCCTAGTTGGCGCAGAAAAGCTTGGTAGGCGGCTTCGTCGAATGCGTCAGTGACTTGATTGCGCGCGGCGGGAATCTCGCGAATGCGCGCGGCGATTTGCTCGTCGCTGGCGCTGATTCCGACCTTCTCGGCATAGGCGCCCAGCGCGGCGCGACCGATCAGCGCCTCCAGCAAACGCAAATGCACGCCCGCTTCAATGGCGTCGGCTTGCGAAAGATTGCGGCCCTCGTTGCGCTGCGCGCGCAGCGTGAGGTCAAGCTCGCGGGTGAGTTGGGCTGGCGTAATCGCGCGTCCGGCGACGCGGGCGAGGGTGTTGGTGTCGCGGACCTGGAGAGCGCTGAGTATGTTAGTGCCGTCGCCCAGGAAGAACACGAACATGCCCCCCAGGATCACAAGCAGCCCGATGGCTATCCAGGAGCGCGAGAAATTTCGCATTTGTAAAAGCATGAAGGCATCCGATAAAACTAAAGGCGGCGGACCTTAGAGGCGGCCCCGCGCCGGGGCAATCGCCGTAAACCTAGGCCCGCAAGAGGGAAGCATGCCCGCACGCAAGCCGCTGATCGCTGGGAATTGGAAAATGTTCGGCCGCCGCGCCGACCTCGGCGAATTGGCCGCGCTTTGGGACAAGGTCAAACACGCGGCCAAGGCCCTCGATGCGCTGATTTGCCCGCCCGCGCCTTATATTGGCGCTGCCGTCGCGGCTGCTTCCGGGAACGGGCTCATAATTGGGGCGCAGGATTGTTGCGCGGTCGCGGAAGATAGCGCTCGCACCGGCGATTTCAGCGCGGCCATGTTGGCCGATGTCGGGGCTCGCTATGTGATCGTCGGTCATTCCGAGCGGCGCGCTCAGCACGGGGAATCCGAACGCCCTGGTGGCGCGCAAGGCCGGCGCCGCGCAGGCCGCGGGACTAGTTCCGATCGTCTGCGTTGGCGAGACCCTGGCCCAGCGCGAGGCCGGCATGCTGGCCGACATCGTCACCGCCCAAGTACGCGAAAGCGTCCCCCCAGACGGCGCATTTGTCGGCGCATTCGTCATTGCCTATGAGCCGGTCTGGGCAATCGGTGGCAAGACGACGCCCACGCCCGCTGAAATCACCGAGGTCCACAATTTGATCCGCTCGGCCCTGTCAACCCGCTCGCCCGCCCAAGCCAGCGCCACCCGAATCCTCTACGGCGGATCGGTTGGGCCAGGGAACGCCGCCGAGATTTTCGCCGCGGAGGGCGTGGACGGCGCTTTGGTTGGCCGCGCCAGCCTCAAGGCCGCCGATTTCGCCGCCATCATTTTGGCGCATCCGAGCGCCAATTAGGCGACGAGCAGGGGGCTGGCGTTTGTTTCACGCTCCCGCTAGTGTGGGCGCTTGCGCAAGCGCCCATGTGAGTATTGTGCGAGCCGTCGGCGCGGCGCACCCAAATTGGGGACTAATCTATGCAAACGGTGGTTCTTTTCATCCATTTGGCCGTGTGCCTATGCCTGATCGGGCTGGTGCTCTTGCAGCGCTCCGAGGGCGGCGCTCTGGGCATGGGCGGCGGCGGCGGCGGGGCGCTGATGAGCGGTCGCGGCGCAGCTGACGCGCTGGCGCGGATGACTTCGATCGCCGGAGGCATATTTCTGGTGACCTCGCTGGGCCTCACCTTCATCTCTGGCGCTTCGGCGACTGGCGGCAATCGGTCGATCCTCGACCTTATTCCGAGTTTGCAACAAAGTGCTCCGACGCTGCCAGCTTCCCCCGAAACCGTTTCTCCAGAGACCGCTCCCGCGCCCTTGCGCGACGATCCAACCGAGAGCGCCGCCCCGCAAGCCAGTGAAACGCAGCTCGCTTCCATGGCGGTAGCTCCACCGACCAATGCCCAGCCGCTGGCGGTCGCGCCGGCGCCCCTCGCGGCCTCGACCCGAGCCGCGCCCATTACCGCGCGACCTGTTGCTGTGCCGGTCCAGACGCCGCCGCCAAGCACCGCCGCGCGGACCCAGCCGGCATCGGCGACGCGCCCATCAGCACAGCCAAGTCCGCAACGAACCTCGCCCTCTGCACAACGTTCGGGTGCAACGACAATTCCAGCGGCGACCCGCGCGCCTGCGCCGACAGTCAGCCGGCCGCTTATATTGCCGGCGACATCTGGCGCGGCGACTGCGCCATCCGTGACAGCGCCCGCGCCAAGCGTCCCCGAATCGGTGGAGGTAGGCAACGGGGTAGAGGCGGTTCGTCGCGAACGCGCCGGCCCAGACCAATAAGCCAAGCCCAAGGGCTTGAGTGATTGGCGGCAAAGCGAAACGGGAAGGGCGCATGGCGCGCTACGTGTTCATTACCGGGGGCGTGGTCTCTTCGCTTGGGAAGGGCATCGCCTCCGCAGCTCTTGGCGCGCTGCTGCAGGCTCGGGGCTTCAAGGTCCGCCTTCGCAAGCTCGATCCCTACCTGAACGTCGATCCGGGCACGATGAGCCCCTATCAGCACGGGGAAGTGTTCGTCACCGACGATGGCGCGGAAACCGATCTCGACCTCGGCCATTATGAGCGCTTCACCGGCGTCTCGGCCACGCAAGCCGACAACATCACCACCGGCCGCATCTATCAGGAAATCATCGCCAAGGAGCGGCGCGGCGATTATCTCGGCGCCACCGTGCAGGTGATCCCGCACGTCACCAACTCGATCAAGGAATTCGTCCTCTCCGATCATGGCGACGCCGATTTCGTGCTGTGCGAAATCGGCGGCACGGTGGGCGACATCGAGGGCCTGCCGTTCTTCGAGGCGATCCGCCAACTCGGCCAGGAGCTCGATCCCGGCCAGGCCGCGTTCGTGCATCTGACGCTGTTGCCGTACATCCCGAGCGCCGGCGAAATGAAAACCAAGCCGACCCAGCACAGCGTCAAGGAGCTGCGCTCGATCGGCATCCAGCCGAACATCCTGCTCTGCCGCTGCGATCGGCCGATCCCGGAAGAGGAGAAGAAAAAAATCGCGCTGTTCTGCAATGTGCGCGAAGCGGCGGTGATCGAAGCGCGCGATTTGCAAACCATTTACGAAGCGCCGATCGCTTATCATGCTGCCGGGCTTCGACACCGAGTTGCTGCGCTATTTCGGCGTCGCCGTCGCGCCGCAGCCAGACCTGGCGAAATGGACCGAGATCGTCAAGCGCTTGAAGGCGCCCGATGGCGCGGTCACGATCGCGGTGGTCGGCAAATACACCGAGTTGAAGGACGCGTACAAATCCTTGATCGAAGCGCTGCATCATGGCGGCGTCGCCAACAATGTGCGCGTCGATATACGTTGGGTGGAGAGCGAAAAGTTCGAGGAGCGCGGGGAGGGCTGGGTCGAGGATCTGCACGGCGTGCATGGCGTGCTGGTGCCCGGCGGCTTCGGCGAGCGCGGCGCGGAAGGCAAGATCGCGGCGGTGACGCTTCGCGCGCGAACACAACACGCCGTTCTTCGGCATTTGCTTCGGCATGCAGATGGCCTGCATCGAAGCCGCGCGCAATCAGGCCAAGCTCAAGGGCGCGAGCTCAAGCGAATTCGGCGAGACCAAGCACGCTGTCGTCGGCCTGATGACCGAATGGCTCAAGGGCAACGAATTAGAGAAGCGCCAGGCCAGTGGCGACATGGGCGGCACCATGCGGCTCGGCGCTTATGTGGCGACGCTCGATCCGACAAGCCGCGTCGCGCGCATCTACGGCGCGACCGAAATCTCCGAACGCCACCGCCACCGCTACGAAGTGAATACGCGCTATCGTGAAAAACTCGAAGCGGCCGGCTTACGCTTCTCCGGCATGAGCCCCGACGGCGTACTGCCCGAAATCGTCGAACGCGAAGACCACCCCTGGTTCATCGGCGTGCAATACCATCCGGAACTAAAGAGCCGCCCTTTCGAGCCGCATCCGCTGTTTGCAAGCTTTATTGCGGCGGCGGTGGAGCAGTCGAGGTTGGTGTGATGGGGCCAGCCCGCGAACCGGTCCGGCATCACACGGTGCCCGAATTCTTGAGCAGGCGGTTTGCTGTCTCGAACGGAATTCTGCATGCGGCGCACACACGAGCGCGCAATCGGAAAGTATTCCCAGTGTCGCCAAACAACCTCTTCGTTGAACGCCATTGGCACACACAAATCTTACCAGATGGGACCAAAGACGTGTCCGTTGAACACTCGCTGGATCGGCAAATTGAGTCGCCCGCGAGCGCTGTTCTCCGAAAAATTGTAGCTGCCGCCGAGCGAGATGATCTTCCGCAGCTTGGCTGCGAAGAAAGGCATGCCTGGGGATTCATTCTTTGTCAGCCAAAAAATCAGGACGCGGGACCACCATCATAGCTTGGGACTCTATGAGCGCTTCGACGAGCAAGTGAACGAATTGCTGCTGCAATCCGCACGGCACGGGCGCATAATCCCTGCTGACATGGCTCGCCGTCTTCGTTCGACGGAAAACGTTGAGCGCCTGAAGAACAATGTGCGAATTCAAAGCTACGCGCGTCCGCTTCGCGAGGCGATGAAAGTGCTTGCGGCGCGAGGCATCGCTGTCGTCAAAGCCCTTGGCGACAGCGAGAGGTTTTTGATTGGGAGTTACCCCGTCGTGAAGCTCTGCCCACCGGAAACCAACGACCTGTGCGATCCGCGAGTAGAGATGTGGCTTCCAATTTCGTCTTCTGTAGCGGTTGGCACATGGGGTGCGGCTGGGACCGAGACCATCGTAGGCCGCAACGATTTAGACTTTGCCTCGAACATCAACGATGCGGTCGCGCGACAGAGTTCAACGATTGCTGGCTGCTCCCCCAACCTCGTGTTGCAAGTTCTTAGCAGAGTGCAAGCTCACACCAGCGCCACGCTCTCCCCATAAGCCGCCAGTTCCGCATCCGCCGTCAGCAGGCGCAGCGGCTCGGCGCGCGCTTGCGCGATTAGCATGCGGTCGAAGGGATCAGCATGAATGGCGGGCAGAGTTTCGACCGCGATAGCGTGCTGGGCGGTGATGGGCAAAACCGCATAGCCAGCGGCCAGGAAATAGCCATGCGCCTCGGCGGCGGAGATTGGCATGGCGCTCGCGCCGCCGCGGCCGAGCGCATGCTTGATGGCGATCTCCCATAGCGTCGCAGCGCTTACATGCAGCGCGTTTTCCGGGGCGGCTATCAGCGCGCGTGCGGCTTTGGAGAGGCGCGGACTATCGGTGATCGCCCACAGTGCAATGTGGGTGTCGAGCAGAAACCTCAAGGCTTGGCCTGGGAAAGAAAGGCGGCGGCGACCTCGGCGTCGAGCGCCTTGTCGGGCTCGGGCGCGAGGAATTTCCCCTTGGCCACGCCGATGCGTTGGCCCTTGGCCGCCGGGGCGATCGGCACCAGGCGCGCCGCAGGCCGGCCATTGCGCGCGATCACAATCTCCGCTTCCGCGCCGGTCTCAACAGCTTCGACCAGGCGCGAAAGATTTGACTTGGCTTCAAGCATGTTGACGATAGACATGGATCGACCTTAGCTAATGCTGGCTAATGTAATGTAAACGCCACTTGGATTCAAGCGCCAATGCTAACTGCCGAAGCCGCCGCCCAAGCAACCGCCCCGGTCGTCGCCAGCGACGACAGCAGCGCGCTGGCGGTGTTGGCGCTCATCGCGGCCGCGCTCGCCTGGATCGGCATGCGCGTGCTGATCCGCCGCTTACGCGCGGGCAAAACCGAACGGGTTGTGCAAGGCGCGTTTGACCAATTTGCGCTTGCGGCGCTGGTGAACGCGGCCAAGCTCGACGGGCGTGTGAGCGGAGACCGAGCGCGCGGCGGTTTTGGCGGCGATGCGCGATATTGCCGGCGCGGGTTTTGAAGCTTCGCAAATCGAAGCGGGCTTCGCGGCGCCGGCGCTCAGCAAGGCGGAATTGATCGACTACCTTAGGCTCAAGGCGGCAAAGCTCAGTCACGAGCAAAAGACAGCGTTGCTCAAGGCGCTGCTGGCGGTGTTCGTCGCCGACGGCAAATTCGACGAGAGCGAACATCACGCGCTGGTGGACTACACCGCCGCGATCGGCTTCGACCGGCAGGGCGCGGCGGAGATGCTGCGCGGGCTGATCGGCAATCTGGTCCAGGATCGCCTCATCACCTGAGGCGTCCCAAATCGCGACTGTAAGAAGCCTCTCTCATTTTGGCGGCGGCGCCAACGCGCGGAAGTAGGAAGCGCGCCACACGCTACCCCGGACCGCCGGCTGGAAGCCGGCGGTCCGGGGTAGCGGCGTTTATCCCAACACCCTCCGCGCAAAATTCGTCACGTCTTCCAGCACTGGCGCTTTCTCCCGGTAGGGTCGCGACAGCGCCGCCATGATCTCGATATGGTCGATCTGGGGATAGATTTTTGTCTCCACCGCGCCGCCCGCCGCTTTCATGGCGCGCTCAAGGCTTTCGATGTTGCGCGGGCCAACAGTCGTGTCGTCCTGACCCCACAGCAGCAGAAGCGGCGGCGCGCCGGCGCGGGCGAAATGCACCGGTTGGGTCAGCTGCGCGTCCGGGGCGTGGCCGAACGCGTTCTGCGTCGCCGGCACATCGAACGGTGTAAAATCGTAAGGCCCGGCAAGGCCCACGACGCCGCGCGGCGCCGGCGCGCCGGCGGCTGCGAGATAGGATGGATCCAGCGCCAACATCACGGAATTGTATGCGCCTGCCGAATGCCCCACCAGCACGATGCGGCTTGCATCGCCGCCATGCGCGCCGGCGTTGTCGCCGAGCCAGCGAACAGCCGCCGCGCAATCCTCGATGAAGTTTGGAAACCGCACCTCAGGCACCAAGCGATAGTCCGGAATAGCGGTGAGAAAGCCCTGCGAGGCGAACGCCGCGCCCATGAAATTGTAGCCGTCCTTGCTCCCATAACGCCACGAGCCGCCATAGACGAACATGACGATGGGCAAGTTTTGACCACCGCGGGCCGGCGCGTAAAGGTCGAGCTTCTGGCGCCGGTGGGGGCCGAAGCTCGCATTGTGCACGACTTGCCGCGCGCCCGGGTCTCGCGGCGCGAACGTGTCGAAAGTCGCCAAGGTGAGGCCCGGCGAGCAAGCGGTTAGAGCGGGCAGGGCGAGCAGGAGCGTGCGGCGTTTCATCGTCCGATTTAAAGCCTATCCCCCCGGCCCAGGCCAGCGATTTTAAGCTGCATCCAAAGCCGCTCCCCCAGGCATCTCCTAAGCAAACAGGGCGCGCTTTACGCGCCATGGCAGGAGTTCCCATGAGATTCTTGATCACGGCATTCGCCGCAATGGCGCTCTTGAGCGGGCCAGCCGGGGCGGAAACCCGCAATCTCACCCGCTTCGACACCATAGAGGCGGAGGGCAAATTTCGGGTTGAGGTGGCGATCGGGCCGAATTTCAGCGTCATTGTCGAGGGCCCTGATGCAGCGCGGATCGCCACCAGGGTTGCCGATGACAAACTCACCATCGAGCCAGCGCGCCGGCCCTGGTTTGGCGAGCCCACCTACAATGCTGTCATCCGCGTGACGCTGCCGCGTTTGGAAGCGATCGCCGCGGCGCGCGGGGCGCGGGTCAACGCCAGCGGCGGCGGCGACTGCCCGGAGTTTTCGGCGGTTGCGGCCATGGGCGGGGAATTGCGCATCGAGGGACTGCAATGCCAAAGCGTGGAGGCGGTTGCGGCCATGGGCGGCGAATTGGCGCTCTCGGGCGTCTGCCGCAGCCTTGACGTAACAGCCGCAATGGGCGGGACTGTCCAGGCCGGCGCGCTCCACTGCCGCACTGTCGAGGCCAACGCGGCCATGGGCGGGGCGGTCACCGCCTTCGCTGCGCAGAGCTACAACGCCAGCGCCGCCATGGGCGGGGATGTCAGCGTTGCCGGCGGCGGCAAGCCTGGCGACCGGGAAGCTGTCATGGGCGGGGCGGTGCGCGAGCGGCCTTGAGGGAGGCTTGCGGGTTTGCCCCGCTTCCTCTAATCAGCGCGGTTTGCTGCGGCGCGTTTTTGCCTGCGGCCCAGGAGTTTTCCGGCCATGGCCGTTCCAAAGCGTAAAACCACGCCCTCTCGCCGCGGCATGCGCCGCGCCCACGATGCGCTCGGCAAGAACACCTATGTCGAGGACAAGGAAAGCGGTGAACTGCGCCGCCCGCACCATATCGACCTCAAGAGCGGTCGCTATCGCGGCAAGCAGATATTGAAGCCGCGCGAGGATTGAACCTCCGCACATGACCGGCATAGCCGATATCCGAGGCCGCGAGATACTCGACAGCCGCGGCAACCCCACGGTTGAAGTCGATGTCATGCTGGAGGACGGCGCTTTCGGCCGCGCCGCCGTGCCATCGGGCGCATCCACTGGCGCGCACGAAGCCATGGAAAAACGCGACGGCGAGCCGGACCGCTATCACGGCAAGGGCGTGCGCGACGCGGTCGAAGCCGTCAACGGAGAGATCGCAAATTCCATCCTCGGCATGGACGCCGAAGAACAGCGCCGCATCGATGGCGTGCTGATCGACCTCGACGGAACCGACAACAAAGCCCGCCTCGGCGCCAATTCCATTCTTGGCGTTTCCCTCGCCATCGCCAAGGCCGCCGCGGCGAGCGCCGAACAGCCGCTCTACCGCTATGTTGGCGGCGTGCAAGCGCGCGTGCTGCCGACGCCGATGATGAACATCATCAATGGCGGCGCCCATGCCGACAATCCAATCGATATTCAAGAATTCATGATCATGCCGATCGGCGCGGAAACCTTCGCCGAAGCGGTGCGCTATGGCGCCGAAATTTTCCACACGCTCAAGAAAGAACTCAGCGCCGCCGGGCACGCCACCAATGTCGGCGATGAGGGCGGCTTTGCGCCAAATCTGAAAAGCGCCGACGAAGCGCTTGGATTTATTCTGAAGGCGATCGAGAAAGCCGGTTACAAGCCCGGCGAGGACGTGGCGCTGGCGCTCGATTGCGCCGCCACTGAATATTTCAAGAACGGCAAATACCAATTGGAAGGCAAGGCGCTGACGCCGGAGGCCAACGCCAAATATCTCGCTGACCTGGTGGCGCGCTATCCGATCATTTCCATTGAGGACGGCATGTCGGAGGATGATTTCGCCGGCTGGAAGGCGCTCACCGATCTGATCGGCGACAAGTGTCAATTGGTGGGCGACGATCTCTTCGTCACCAACATGAAACGGCTTACGATCGGTTTCGAAAAGGGCCTGGCCAATGCGATTTTGATCAAGGTCAACCAGATCGGCACGCTGACGGAAACGCTGGACGTTGTCGATATGGCCCAGCGCGCCGGCTATTCCGCGGTGATGAGCCATCGTTCGGGCGAAACCGAAGATTCCACCATCGCCGACCTCGCGGTCGCGACCAATTGCGGCCAGATCAAAACCGGCTCGCTGGCCCGCTCCGACCGCACCGCAAAATACAACCAGCTCATCCGCATCGAGGAAATGCTGGATGGGATGGGCGCATACGCCGGCGCGGGGACGATTGTGGGGCGCTGAGGGGCCGGCCCTAGACGCGGCGCAACCTCGGACCGCCGGCATCTTGCCGGCCTGCAACGTGTGCAAATCCCGCAGGTCTGTACAAGTTGAACCGTCGTATGCCGGCTGGAAGCCGGCGGTCCGGGCGGTGGCGCTGCTCAAGCGAGCCGCTTGGCCAAGATCACGAACGCCAAGTCGCGCGTTTTCGGCAGGCCAAAGCGGGGATCGTCGAGCGGGAAGGGCGTTTCGCGGCCGGTCAGGCGTATAGCCGCGCCGCTTGTACCAGGCGATCAGTTCGCTGCGCTGGCGAATGACGCTCATTTCCATGATGCTGGCGCCGCTCGCGCGGGCATGCTGCTCGGCCGAGTTCGATCAGGGCCCGCCCAAGCCCGCTGGCCTGCCGGCCGGATCGACGGTCAGCAAGCCCAGATAAGCGACGCCCCCGCCTGCGGTCGGCGACCTGCACGCAGCCCGCCAGGAAGCCGTCGCGCTCGGCCAGCAGCACAATTTGCGTCGGGTCGGCGATGATTTCGGCGAGGGCTTCCGGGTCAGTGCGTTGCCCGCCGAGCAAATCCGCCTCGTGGGTCCAACCGCGCTTGGCGCTTTCGCCCCGATAGGCGCGCTCGATCAAAGCATGCAGCGCCGGGATATCGGCGGGCTCGGCGGGGCGAAAAATCGGGGGCATGTGAAAATATATTTTCTAAACTTGGGGCGACTCTATGTGGAGGTTCCAGAATCCACGCCCCACCATATCTTGCGGTTTTGTGTAAGGGCTTGATTTTGCTACATCGTTTTGGACTCGTTATGTTCTCCAAGCTCCTGATTCCGTAAAGATTTCGTTAAGTAAAACGACTCATTTTGCCGGCCTCGCTTCAGGAACGGGCATGGCAAAACAAGGCGCGGCGGCGCTCTCCATCGGGTTGGGGGTCGCCATCCTCTATCTCGGCGCACACGCCGTCACCGGCCGGCAGGGCCTGGTGGCGTATGTGGGCCTGCAGGCGCAGGAGCGCGTTCTGGAGGAGCGCGTGGCGGGGCTAGCATTGGAAAAGGCCGAGCTTGCGACCCGCGCCGCCCGCCTGGCCGCAGCGACGCTCGACCGCGACTATCTCGATGAACGCGCCCGCGTGTTGCTGGCCGTCGGCGACCGTGAGGAAGTGGTGTTCGCGCTCGCGCCTTGATTTGCACTCGCCCCCTAAGAACGTATCCAAGCTCGCAAACCTGGCTGGCGAGCCCTCGCAATAACGCATAAGAGAGTCGCGAAGCCGGCTGTGGACAAGACTGATCCGCGGCCCTAGCTCGCGTGGCGGCGAGGGAAAAAATAATGGCGCTCACCGCCAAACGCGCAAACGGCGCGCACGCCGCCGAAGCGAGCAGGGACGAACTGCTCCAATTCTACCGCGACATGCTGCTGATCCGCCGCTTCGAGGAGCGCGCCGGGCAACTCTACGGCATGGGGCTGATCGGGGGCTTCTGCCATTTGTACATCGGCCAGGAAGCGGTGGTCGTCGGCATGCAGGCGGCGCTGAAGCCGGGCGACCAGGTGATCACCGCCTATCGCGATCACGGCCACATGCTCGCCGCCGGCATGGACCCCAACGCGATCATGGCCGAACTCACCGGCCGCCGCGACGGGGTGTCCAAGGGCAAGGGCGGCTCGATGCACATGTTCTCGACCGAGAAGGCGTTCTACGGCGGCCACGGCATTGTCGGCGCGCAAGTCTCGCTCGGCACCGGGCTCGCCTTCGCCAACCGCTATCGCCAGGACGGCAAGGTCTGCCTCACCTATTTCGGCGACGGCGCCGCCAATCAGGGCCAGGTGTACGAGAGCTTCAACATGGCGAGCCTGTGGAAGCTGCCGGTGGTCTACATCGTCGAGAACAACCAATACGCCATGGGCACCTCGATCCAGCGCTCGTCCTCGGAAACCCATCTGCACAAGCGCGGCATCAGCTTCAATATTCCGGGCGAGGAAGTCGACGGCATGGATGTGGTCGCCGTGCGCGAAGCGGGCCTGCGCGCGGCGGCGCATGCGCGCGCGGGCAAGGGGCCGGTGCTGCTGGAGTTGAAAACCTACCGCTATCGCGGCCATTCCATGTCCGACCCGGCGAAGTATCGCGCCAAGGAAGAAGTCGAGGACATGAAAGCCAAACGCGATCCGATCGAGCACGTGAAGAAGCTGCTGATCGATGCGGGGCATGCGAGCGAGGAGAGCTTGAAGGAGATCGACCGCGAAATCCGCGCTGTCGTGACTGCGTCGAGCGCGAATTCGCGCAAGCGAGCCCCGAGCCGGATGCGCGGGAGCTGATGACGGATGTGTATCTGTGACGCTGACGCAGCAATCTGATACGCAAGCGGCTTCGGAGCCGATTACGCCGGCTTCCAGCGGCGCTATGCATCGGCCGGTATGGCCGCTGCGCTCCCAATCGGCAAGGATGGGGTTAACATGGAAGAGCAATGACGCCTGAACTCACCTACCTCGCCTATTCCATCGCGCTCTTCTTCGTCATCGTGCTGATCCAAGGCTATTCCGGCATCGCCAACAATGGCCCGATGGCGATGGCCAACAATCGCGACGATCTGAAGCCGCCGACAAAATTCCAGGCGCGCATGAAACGGCTCACCGACAATTATCGCGAGAACCTCTGGTTCTTCGCGCCGCTGGTGCTGATCGCGGCGATCGCCGAGCATTTCCAACCAATGGACCATGCTCGGCGCGCAGATATTTCTGTTCGCCCGCATCGCCCACGCCATCTGGTACATGTTCGGCCTGGCCCTATATCCGTCCGCTGCTCTGGCTCGCCGGCGTGATCGGCTGCGGCATGATTTTCCTCGCTCTGTTCGGTGTGCTTAGCTGATGACGCAAATCCTGATGCCCGCGCTGTCGCCGACCATGGAGGAGGGCAACCTCGCCAAATGGCTGGTGAAGGTCGGCGACAAGATCGAGCCGGGCCAAGTGATCGCCGAGATCGAAACCGACAAGGCGACGATGGAAGTGGAGGCGGTCGATGAAGGCGTGGTCTCGGCGCTGCTGGTGGCCGAAGGCGCGCAGGGCGTGAAGGTGAATACGCCGATCGCGGTGTTGGATGGGGAAGCGTGCAAGCGCACGCGCCAACCTCCCCCTCGCGGGGGAGGTGGCCGCGAAGCGGCCGGAGGAGGGGCGCGCGCCACGCCAGCGCGCGAGCCTCGTGTCTGCACGCCCCTCACCCCCGGCCCCCTCCCCCATGGGGGAGGGGAGCAGACGCTCGCCCCCGGCAGCGCGCATGCTCAAAATCACCCTCCGCGACGCGCTGCGCGACGCGATGGCGGAAGAAATGCGCCGCGATCCGGACGTGTTTCTGATGGGCGAGGAGGTCGCGGAATATCAGGGCGCGTACAAAGTCTCGCGCGAGTTGCTGGCACGAATTCGGCCCCGCGCGCGTGGTCGATACGCCGATCACCGAGCACGGCTTTGCCGGCCTCGGCGTCGGCGCGGCGATGGCGGGGCTGAAAGCCGATCGTCGAATTCATGACCTGGAATTTCGCCATGCAGGCCATCGACCAGATCATCAATTCCGCGGCGAAGACGCTCTACATGTCGGGCGGGCAGATCAAATCCTCGATCGTGTTCCGCGGCCCCAATGGCGCGGCCTCGCGCGTCGGGGCCCAGCACAGCCAGGATTATTCGTCGCTGGTATTCGCCACGTCCCCGGCCTGATCGTGATCGCGCCGTACGACGCCGCCGACGCCAAGGGCTTGCTCAAAGCCGCGATCCGCAACCCGAACCCGGTGGTGTTCCTTGAGCACGAAATGCTCTACGGAACCGAGTTCGAAATTCCGGATGTGGCCGATTGGCTCGTGCCGATCGGCAAGGCGAAAGTGCGCCGCGTCGGCGACCGATGTCACCATCACCGCCACTCACGCATGGTCGGCGCGGCGTTGAAAGCGGCTGAGAAGCTGGCGGAAGAGGGCATCGACGCCGAAGTGATCGATCTGCGCACGCTGCGCCCGCTGGATATCGCGACCATCGTCGAAAGCGTGAAGAAAACCAATCGCCTGGTCACCGCCGAGGAAGGCTGGGGCCAATCCGGCGTCGGCGCGGAAGTGTGCGCGCGCGTTGATGAGCCGAAGCGTTCGATTATCTCGACGCGCCGCCGACCCGCGTGCACCAGGTCGATGCGCCGCTGGCGTACGCCGCAAATCTCGAAGCGCTGGCGCTGCCGAACGTGGAGAAGATCGTCGAGGCGGTGAAAGCCGTGACCTATCGGGGTTGAACTATCATCGAAGCGCGTCGTCCATTGCGAGATACGACGCCGGACGATCGCGAGCGGCCTGCGCGCGTTGGTACGGAGAGTTGTTTGGCTGGCAGGCGAACGAAATTCCGCGGCGCTCGAATCATTGGACGATAAACACCGGCGATGGGACGCCGCGTATCAATCGCGCGGGATTGTGAACCGTCGCGGTCCAAAGCCGATGCCGGGCGCTCCGGTGTCGTCCTTTGATCTGCACGACTCGGCACCGATGACATCGACGGCGACGATCACGCGGCGCGATTAAGGCCGGCGCAACCGAGGCATTCGCCGAACTTCGCCATTTCCGAGGTGTGCGAGCTCGGGCGGCGTACGTCAGCGATCTCTTTCGGCGAAGATATTTGGACTTGCATCAGATCGCGTCGCGGAAGCGCGCGACGCTAGCGCCAAGCATGTGAGGGACAACAATGACAGAAGGCGAGGTGGTCGAGCAATTGGTGGAATTCACCAATATCGTGCTGATGGGCGTGTCGCTGATATTTTCGGTGGTGTCGGCCTATATCGTGGCGCTGAATTATTTCATCGGCTCGGCCAATTTCATGGCCCGGCTCGGCAGCTTCGCCTTCATCACTCTGGTGCTCGGCATGCTGATGGCGGTGATGGCTGGCGCGCAGACAACGCATGCCGGGCCTGATCGCGCGGCTGAGCGAACTCGAAGGCGAAGGCGCACTCACCGCCGCCGGCCGCGGCGTGCTCGCCAATGCCGCGCCCGACCTTGGCATCACCATGCGCTTACTCGCATCGACGAAATCGTGCCAGTTTGCATCTGGGCCGGCTTCGGCTTCGTCTATCTCGCGCTGGCCTATCTCACTTTCCTGCATCACTTGGACGCCTGACGCGATCCCGGTGACCATCCAACAAAGGAAACCCCGATGAGCATCCAGATCACCATGCCGGCTTTGTCGCCAACCATGGAGGAGGGCAATCTCGCCAAATGGCACGTGAAGGTCGGCGATAGCGTGGAAGCCGGCCAGGTCATCGCCGAGATCGAAACCGATAAGGCGACCATGGAGGTCGAAGCGGTCGATGAAGGCGTGATCGCGGAAATCCTGGTGCCCGAAGGCGCGCAGGGCGTGAAAGTGAACACGCCGATCGCGGTGTTGAACGGGTGAAGGCGAGGCCGCGCAGCTCCTCCTCCCCTGCGGGGGAGGTGGCCAAGCGAAGCGAGCCGGAGAGGGTGCGTGCCGACCAACGCCGGCGCCGGCCCGCTCAGTCACGCCCCTCGCGCCCTGACCGCCCTCCCCGTAAACGGGGGAGGGGGGAGCGCATGGCTGCCTCTCCGCTGGCGCGTCGTCTCGCACAACAAGCCAACATCAACCTCGCGCAGCTCGCCGGCACCGGCCCGCACGGGCGCATCGTCAAGCGCGACATCGAGGCAGCGCTCGAGCGCGCGCGACGCCGCGCCGAAAGCGCAATCGCGCGAATTGACCACCCAGCCGCCAGCGCCGAGCAAGGCCGCCGCGCCATACAAATCGCTGGAGCAACCACGGCATCCGCCCGGGCTCCTACGATCTCGTGCCGCTCGACCTGATGCGCAAAACCATCGCCAAGCGCATGACCGAGAGCTTTCGCGATATCCCGCATTTTCCGCTGTGCATCGACATCGAAATCGACGGGCTGCTGAAAGCGCGCGGCGACATCAACAAGCGCTTTGCCGATTCCGGCGTGAAGATTTCCGTCAACGACATGTGCATCAAGGCCGCCGCGCTGGCGCTGAAGATGGTCCCCGAGTCCAACGCCAGCTACACGCCCGACGGCATCGCTCAGCATCACCACTGCCGACATCGCCGTCGCGGTGGCGATTCCAGGCGGGCTGATCACGCCGATCATCTTCGCCGCCGAGACCAAGGGCCTGGCGCAAATCTCGCACGAAATGGCTGACCTCGCCGAGCGCGCGCGCAAGAAGAAACTCAAGCCGGAGGAATATCCAAGGCGGCACGTTCTCGCTCTCCAACATGGGCATGCTCGGCATCAAGAGCTTCGCTTCGATCATCAACGAACCGCACGGCATGATCATGTCGATCGGCGCCGGCGAAAAGCGCCCGATCGTGAAGAACGACGCGCTGGCGATCGCGACGATGATGAGCGTCACGGTGACTTGCGATCACCGCGTGGTCGATGGCGCTCTGGGCGCGGCGTTCCTGAAAGCGTTCCGGGGGTTCCTGGAGGACCCGATGGCGATGTTGCTGTGAGGAGCGCCTTTCGACAAACCAAGATATCGTCATTCCGGACGCGCGGAGCGCGATCCGGAACCCAGGGGCACGCGCACTGCGCTCGACCATCCCCTGGGTTCCGGGTTCTCGGCTTCGCCGAGCCCCGGAATGACGGCGAAAATATAGTGCGCTAACGTGCTCTCCCTCTTCCTCGCCTCGTTCGTGACTTTCTTCGTCGCCATCGACCCTGTCGCCATGGCGCCGATGTTCACGACCATGACCTCGCGCATGAGCAAGGACTGGCGCGATGAAATGGCGTGGCGCTCGGTTGCCTACGCCACCGGCATTCTGCTGGCGTTCGCGTTCGGCGGCGCCTGGCTGCTGGAGCAGATCCATGTTTCGCTCGACGCTTTCCGCATCGCCGGCGGCTTGCTCTTGTTCCTCATCGCCGTGGACATGCTGTTCGAGAAGCGCACCGAACGGCGCGAGGAGCGGGCCGAGAAGGTCGCCGCCGAGCAGGCCAAGACACCCCGACGCCCAGGACGATATTTCCGTTTTCCCGCTCGCCATTCCGCTGATCACCGGCCCCGGCGCCATCGCTTCGATCATGCTGTTTTTCTCCCAATACGAGGGCGCGATCGAACGCGCGTTGATCCTGCTCGGCGCCGGCGCCAATCTGGCGCTCTGCCTGCTTGCGTTTCTGCTGGCGGGGCCGATATCGAAAATCATGGGGCCCGCGATCGGCTCCATGCTGACGCGCATCTTCGGCATATTGCTGGCCGCGCTGGCGGCGCAATTCGTGGTCGATGGCATGACCAACGCATTCAATCTGGGCGCAACATGAACAAACTCGATCTTGACGCTATCGCCGAACTCTCCGGCACGCGCTACCCCGCGCCCCATGACGAGCCAGTGAAAGCGCGGCGCTGGAAGGCGCTGGGGCAAGTCGCGGGCCTTACGCCAATTCGGCGTCAATCTGCTGACGCTGCCGCCTGGCGTTTGGTCCTCGCAGCGCCATTGGCACGCGCATGGAAGACGAGTTCGCCTACGTGCTCTCCGGCGAAGTGACGCTTGTGATGGACGAGGGCGAGGAGATCATGCGCGCCGGCGATTGCATCGGTTGGAAAGCCGGCGTGAGAACGGCCACGTGCTGAAGAATCTCTCCGCCGCGGACGCTGTCATCCTGATCGTCGGCGCCGCAGACGACCAGGATCACGGCGAATATTCCGACATCGACATGAAATTCCTGCCCGGCCGCTATTCTGGCGGCGGCGGCTACGCGCAAGCAAGGACGGGAGTCGCGACTCTTGATGCAATCTACCTTCGATCTCATCGTCATCGGCTCCGGCCCGGGCGGCTACGTCGCCGCCATTCGCGGCGCGCAACTGGGCATGAAAGTCGCCATCGTCGAGCGCGACAAGCTTGGCGGCATCTGCCTCAATTGGGGCTGCATCCCCACCAAGGCGCTGCTGCGTTCGGCGGAAGTGTACCGCAATTTCCAGCACGCCAAGGATTACGGCCTTTCCGCCGAGGGCATGAAGCTTCGATGCGGGCGCGGTGGTGCAGCGTTCGCGCAGCGTGGCGGCGAAGCTTTCCGGCGGCGTCGCGCATGTTGATGAAGAAGAACAAGATCAGCGTCATCGAAGGTGAGGCGCGGCTGGAAGAAGGGCGCCGCGCGCGCCGAAGGTGATCGTCAAGAAGGACGGCAAGGACGCACGCTACGAAGCCAAGCACGTCATCCTCGCCACCGGCGCGCGCGCGCGTGAAATTCCCGCGGCCGGCCTGAAAGCCGACGGCAAGCGCATCTGGACCTATCGCGAAGCGATGACGCCGCCCGAATGGCCGGAGAGCCTGCTGGTGTTCGGCTCCGGCGCCATCGGCATCGAGTTCGCGAGCTTCTACGCGGCGTTTGGCGTCAAAGTCACGGTGGTGGAATTGCTCGACCGCATTCTGCCGGTGGAGGACGAAGAGATTTCCGCCTTCGCCAAAAAGCGCTTCGAGAAAGAGGGCATGAAGATCCTCACTTCCACCGAAGCGAAAATGTTGAAAGCGACGGAAAACGGCGTCGAGGCGCAGGTGGTCTCCGGCGGCAAAACCGAAACGCTCACCGCTTCGCACGCCATCGTCGCAATCGGCATCAGCCGGCAATGTCGAGGGCCTGGGGCTGGAAGCGCTCGGGCGCCAAAGTCGAGAAGGGCCACATCGTCACCGACGGCCATGGGCGCACCAATGTCGCCGGGCTCTACGCCATCGGCGATGTCACCGGCGCGCCATGGCTTGCGCACAAGGCCAGCCACGAGGGCATCATCTGCGTCGAAGCCATCGCCGGGCAAAAGCCGCATGCCGTTGATCAAGGAACGCATCCCCGGCTGCACCTATTCGCATCCGCAAATCGCCAGCGTCGGCCTCACCGAAGCGCGCGCCAAAGCCGTCAGGCCGCGAGGTGCGCGTGGGCAAATTTCCGTTCGTGGGCAACGGCAAGGCGATCGCGCTCGGCGAGGATCAGGGCTTGGTCAAAGTCGTGTTCGACGCCAAGACCGGCGAATTGCTCGGCGCGCACATGGTCGGCGCGGAAGTCACGGAACTGATCCAAGGCTACGCCATCGCCATGCAAGCCGAAGTCACCGAACACGAACTGATGGAAACCGTGTTCCCGCACCCGACGCTTAGCGAAATGATGCACGAAGCGGTGCTCGATGCGTATGGGCGGGTGGTGCACATGTAGCGGTCGATAACGCGCCCACTTGGACCGCGTGTCATGGTCAGAAGCCGCAAACGTGGCGCAACTCGCTCCTCCCCCCGTAACGGGGAGGCAGGGAGGGGGTGTGGGCGCCGCGGTTTGGTCGCGAGCGGCGGAGCTACTTTTCCATCGTCGCGCCGACCCCCTCTCAATCTCCCCCTTGCAGGGGGAAGTAGGTGGCGGGTGTTGTACGCGTCGTGATTGGGAGCGCGGGGCCCCCGGCCACGCTTGGCGCGAGCGCCAGCGGCGCCGGAACGCTTGTGCGTTTGGCGTTTTCGCGCCCCCGGAGCGCCGGCGCGCCGCCGGCATGCTACCGTCAAACTCACAACAGATCTGTGTGATTGGACGCTTGCTTGCCGGCTGGAAGCCGGCGCTCCGGGTTACGAGCTGTCGAATGCGCCGGCGGCTTTGTCGGCGGCGGCAATTATGGCGGCAGCGCCGTTGGGGCCGACCTTATATTCCGCGTCGGGGTCGTGTTTGCGCAGCAGCGCGATGCGCGCTGGCTTGGCGAACAGGCGCCGGGCCAGGCGTTTGGCATAAGCCAAGGGATTGTTGTACACGCGCAGCAAGGCTTCGCATCTTTGCGCCAGCGGCCAGGCGCCGTAATGGTCGCGCGGCATGAAGCGGCGCGAACTCTTGGTGTTTGTTGTACGCGATAGCGGAATGGCCTGGAACGACACCCGCCAATCATCCGGATTGAACGAATGATAGCGGCGCAAAGGCGGGGTTTTCTCGCGCGCTTTGGTTTGTTTGGCGCGCCGCGCCGGCTCTGGCAACGGCCTGAGCAGAGCCGCTTCGATCAGCAGCAATTCCCGCACCAGCCACTCGCCGGCGCGAATCCAAGTCAGCGCCAGCGCGCGCTGCGCCGTCTCGAACACGCGCAGCGAAGCGATGCGTTGCGGCTCGCCGAAGAGGTCGAACAAAATCTGAATAAACGCGCCGGCGGTGCGCCAAAGTTCAAGCGGTGCGTTGCGGATATCTGGCTTCATGGGGGGAGTGTAAAGCCGCGCGGGAGGTGTAGGATAGATTTTCATTGTCTCCTGTGTTGTACGAGGTGCACACCCATCCCCGGAAGCGACGAGGTCGCTGTCCGGGGCCCATAAACACTGGGGTTTTGTGTTTATGGGCCCCGGACTTCGCGTTCCGCGAATCCGGGGATGGGTGGGGGATGGGTGGGGGATAGATTGCAAGGCGGCGCCCCCGGACCGCCGGCATCCTGCCGGCATACTGACCCATTGCAAAACCCACAGGCCGGTGAAAACTGAGCCGTCGCATGCCGGCAGGATGCCGGCGGTCCGGGGCGGCGGTATCGGCGTACGGGGGCGTTTCGCCTCGAATTTTAAGCCGCTTCCGCTCGCGCGAGTATCTCTTCGGCCATGCGGCCGAGGGCGACGTAATCGGTTTTGCCGGTGCCGAGGGTGGGGATTTCCTCGATTACCACCACGCGCTTGGGCACGGCGATGTCTTGTACGCCATTTGCCTTGGCGAAGGCGACGAAAGCATCGCTCTGCGCGCCGGCGGCGCTGGTGAGCAGCACGATGCGCTCGCCCTTGCGGGAATCGGGCAGGGCGATGGCGGCGTGGGCGGCGTCGGGCCAAATCTGTTGGGCGTAAGCCTCGACGGCGTTCAGCGAGACCATCTCGCCGCCAATCTTGGCAAAGCGCTTCACCCGGCCGAGTATGCGGATGTAGCCGTCCTCGTCGACATCGACGACATCGCCCGTGTCGTGCCAACCTTGCGGCAAAAGATCGATGCCGAACGGTTTCAGCGGATCGAGATAGCCGCGCATCACATTGGGGCCGCGCACGAACAGACGCTGGCCGCCGTCAATGCCCGGCACCGGCTCAAGCCGCCATTCAATGCCGGGAATGAATTGACCAACGGTTCCGTGGCGATTGAAAGCGGGTATGTTGGCGGAGATCACCGGCGAAGCTTCGGTGGCGCCGTACGCCTCCAGCAATTCGACGCCGAAGCGGCGCAAATAAACTTCGCGGGTTTCCTCCTTGACCCGTTCGGCCCCCAACACCATCAGGCGCAGGCATTTCAGGTCTTCGTCGGCGGCGTTGCGGGCATATTGCTGGGCGAAAGTATCGGTGGCGAAGAACACATTGGCGCCGGTTTCCTTGATCAGTTTCGGGATTTCCTTCACCTGCGTCGGCGAGGGGAACAGGAAGGTCTTGTGACCAGTGAACAAAGGCAAGAACACGCCAGCCAGCAAGCCGAAACTATGGAACATGGGCAGCGGGCAGAAGAAACTCCAATCCGGCTCGAACGGCACATGCGCATAAGCCTGCTCGACATTGGCGACCAGATTGGCGTGGCTCAGCACCGCGCCCTTGGGCGCGCCATAAGAGCCGGAGGTGAACAGGATCACGCCGGTATCGTCGGGGCTGGCCTTGGCGCGAAACAGGCGCGGGAAAAAACCCTTGAACAAGGCGACGATCTTGTCGCCGAAATCGATGCTTTTGCGCACGTCTTCCAGAAAAATATTTCCGCATGCTTGGAGAGTTCAGCCAGCAGCGGCTCCAATTTGGCGATCTGAATGAAGCGCTTGGAGGTGAGAATTTTCTTGACGTTGGCCGCTTCGCAGGCCGAGCGCAAATTCATCGCTCCGGCGGTGAAGTTGAGCATGGCCGGCGTGCGGCCGATGGCTTGCAGCGCAAAGAAAGTGACCGCCGCGCCGGCGCCGGTGGGCAACATCACGCCTGCTGTTTCGCGGCGTCGGATCAAGCCGTCGAGTTTTCCGCCAAGCGCGAAGGCGGCGCGGATGATGTCGTCATAGGAGAGCACCTTGCGTTCGTGATCCTCGAGGATCTTGAATTTGCCGCCCTTTCGCATCACGTGCGCGCAGCAGGGCGTCGAACAACGAAAGGCGCGTGCGCGCCAGTTCAAACGGATGGTGAGACATGAATGCGTCGCCTCCAAGGGCCCGCCCCGCAACCGCGCGGACGTGGCGCTCATCCCGTGATTATTGTTTCACGGTCGTAACAGAAACTAGCGGCGCGGGCGGAAATGGCAAGAGTCCGGCTCAGGCATGAGGCGCGAGGATGGGCCAAGGCGTTCGCAAACGTTGCGGCGAAAGGCCCAAAGCCCCATGCTAAGCTCATGACGACCTTGATTGATTTGCGTTCAAAAGGGGAAGCGGGGGAGGCCCGCGTCCGCCATCCGGAGAAAGAGGGCAGGCCCGACCAGGCCTCGCCGCGCAAGCCGGATTGGATCAGGGTGAAGGCCCCAAGCAGCGCGGCTTATCACGAAACCAAGGCGCTGATGCGCGGGCTGAAACTCACCACTGTGTGCGAGGAGGCGGGCTGCCCCAACATCGGCGAATGCTGGAGCCAGAAGCACGCCACCTTCATGATCATGGGCGAGACCTGCACGCGCGCCTGCAGCTTCTGCAACGTCGCCACCGGCAAGCCGGGGCCGCTCGATGCCGAGGAGCCGGAAAATGTCGCGCGCGCAACCGCGCAAATGGGGTTGAAGCACGTTGTCGTCACGTCAGTGGACCGCGACGATCTCGACGATGGCGGCGGCGCGCATTTCGTCCGCACCATCGAAGCGCTGCGGCGGCTGGCGCCAAACACTACCATCGAAATCCTGACGCCGGACTTTTTGCGTAAGCCGGGCGCGGCCGAAGCTCGTGATCGATGCGGGACCGGATGTTTTCAACCATAATCTGGAAACCGTGCCGCGGCTCTATCATTCGATCCGCCCCGGCGCGCGCTATTATCAGTCGCTGCGTTTGCTCGACCAGGTCAAGCAGCGCGATCCCAAGCAATTCACCAAATCCGGGCTGATGGTGGGCCTCGGCGAAGCCCAGGACGAAGTGCTGCAGGTGATGGACGATCTGCGCGTGGCCAATGTCGATTTCCTCACCATCGGCCAATATTTGCAGCCGACCAAGAAGCACGCAGCAATCGCCAGATTCTGGACGCCGGATGAATTCAAGGCGCTGGAGACGATTGCCTATGCAAAGGGTTTCCTGATGGTGAGCGCCAGCCCCCTCACCCGCTCCTCGCACCATGCGGGGGAGGATTTCGCTAGGCTGAAGGCCGCCCGCCTCGCCCATGCCTGAAGCCGCGCGCGCTTTCCTGCTGCACGAAGACGCTCACCTGCTGGTGTTCAACAAGCCGGCGGGGCTCGCCGTGCAGGGCGGATCGGGGGTGCGGCAGAGCCTGGAGGACATGCTGGCGGGTTTTGCCAAGTCGAACGGCAAGCGCCCGCGCCTGGTTCACCGGCTCGACCGCGAAACTTCCGGCATCATCGTCGCCGCGCGCACCAAGCCGGCGGCGGCGGCTTTATCCCAGGCCTTCGCGGGGCGGGATGTGGTCAAGACCTATATGGCCATCGCCTGCGGCGGCGCGCCCAATTCCAACCAATGGCCGCCAGAGGGGGAAATTTCGTTCGCACTCAAGAAAGCTTCGCGCCATGGGCTCGATATCATGGAAGTCGCGGCCGACGGTCAAAGCGCGCTGACCCATTACCGCACACTAAAGGCCACTGGCGACGCCGCCTTGCTGGAGCTGAAACCGCAAACCGGCCGCATGCACCAATTGCGCGCGCACCTGGCGGCGATCGGCCATCCTATTGCCGGCGATGCCAAATATGGCGGGCTGTTTCGTGTTGGCGGAGCGGAAATCCCCGGCCTGATGCTGCATGCGGCAAGCCTTGATCTGCCGCATCCGGCAGGCGGGCGGGCAATTTTTTCAGCGCCGCCGCCGCCGGCATTCACCGATACCGTCGCGGCGCTGCAATATCCACCTCGGATTGGGTGAAAGCTGCAAGTCGGGCCCCATAGACGCAAACCGCTGGACGAGCGAGAGCGCGAAAGGGTGGGCGGCGTGGCGCGCAATTCCGGGGAGCGAGTGGATTGGTTTGTCGCGCTCATCTAAGATTTCGGCGATTTAACGTCCGAGGAGGCGCTCCCCATGTTCCGCCGCTTGATCCCGCTTGTAGTAATTGCATTGCTCGGCGCCTGCGCGAGTGCGCCGACCTATGCGCCCGCCGCATCGCCCGCCGCCGCCGGTTATTCGGAGCGGCAAATCAAATCCAGCCGCTATTTCGTCACTTACCGCGCCGCCGGGCAAGCGGATGTGGAAGTGCTGCAGGATTTCGCGCTGCTCCGCGCCGCCGAACTCACGCTGCAGAACGGGCGCGACTGGTTTTGGCTCGACCGGCGCACGCTGGACGAAGCGGGCGGCCCGCAAAACGGCCCCAGCATCGGCATTGGCATCGGCTCGGGGAGCTATGGCCGCCGCGGCGGGGTGAATGTCGGCGTTGGCGATCAATATTCCGATCGGCGCGCCGGCGGGCCCAAAGGCGCGGGCGGCGACGGCGGAAATCCGCTTCGGCGAGGGCGTGCGGCCGGACGATGCCAACGCCTATGACGCGCATGCGCTTGTCGCTAATCTCCGCGCGCGCCTGTTGTCGCCGCGATGAAGCAAGTGATTCTGGTCGCGCTGGGCGGGGCGCTGGGATCGGCGCTGCGCTATGGCGTAACTCTGGCGACCGTACGACTTTGGGGCGCTGGGTTCCCATGGGGCACGCTGGCGGTCAATGTCGTGGGCGGATTGGCCATGGGCGTGCTGGCGGCGCGATATGGCCCCGCGCAGGAGAGCATGCGCTTGTTGGTTGGCGTGGGCGTGCTCGGCGGCTTCACCACGTTTTCGGCGTTTTCGCTTGAGACTGTGCGCCTGATGGGGCAGGCGCCGGGACTAGCGGCGCTCTATGTGCTAGCCCAGGTCGGGCTCAGCGTGGGCGCGTGCTGGATTGGATTTGGCTTGGGGCGGATTTGAAAACGGTCGCAACTTTCGCCGTCGCCGAGGATGATGGAATTGCGCGGATCGACCGCTGGCTGCGCCGGCGCTATCCGCACCTCACCCAGGGCCAAGTCGAAAAACTGATCCGCACCGGCCAAGTGCGCGTCGATGGCGCGCGCGTCAAAGCCTCCGACCGGGTATCGCCCGGGCAGATGGTGCGCGTGCCGCCTTTGCCGGATGCCGCCCCGCGCCCGCCGGAAGGGATGAGCGGCAAGGATGTCGATTTCATCCGCTCGCTGGTGATCCACAAGGATGACGACGTCATCGTCCTCAACAAACCCTCGGGCATCGCGGTGCAAGGGGGACCAAAGACCCCGCGCCACATCGATGGCCTGTTGGCGGGGCTCAAATTCGAGGCCGAAAAAAAACCCAAGCTGGTGCATCGATTGGACCGCGACACCTCCGGTTGCCTGGTGCTTGCCCGTCACCCGCGCGCGGCGGCGTGGTTTGGCGATGCGTTTCGCGACCGCGACACCGACAAGATCTACTGGGCCATCGTCGCTGGCAGCCCGCGTCCCAAACTCGGCGAATTGCGCTCGTGGATTCGAAAAGCTCCGGGGGTTCACGACGCCGACCGCGAGATGATGCAAAATTGCGTGCAATCGGATGAGGGCGCGGTCCATGCGATCACGCAATACGTTGTGTTGTCGGCCGCCGCCGACAGCGCCGCTTGGGTGGGGTTGCGGCCAGTGACGGGGCGCACGCACCAATTGCGCTTCCATATGGCCGAACTCGGCTACGCCATCGCCGGAGACCGCAAATACAGAAGCGATCGCGCAGCGCCCAACGGGCTAGAAGATCAACTGCAATTGCATGCGCGCGCGCTGCGGCTGCCGCATCCATCGGGCGGAATATTGAGCGTCGTCGCACCGCTTCCCCCGCACATGGCCGCCGCCTTCGAAATGCTGGGTTTTGACGAGCGCGATGCGCGCGATCCGTTCGCGGCCTTCGCCGGGCTCGACAAGAAATGACCACCGCTCAAGAGCATTCCGCGCTGGTGAACGCGGCGCGCTCATTGCTGAATCAGGGCGATGCGGTCGGCGCGGAAAGGGTGCTGGCGCCGGTTTTTAGCCGCCTCAAGACCGAACCGCCCGTTCTGCAGATGATGGCCATGATTCAAAAGGCGCAAGGACGCCTGAAGGAGGCCGAGCGGTTCTTACGCAAGGCGATTACTTATTCGTTGAGCGATGGCGGCTATTACAACGATCTCGGCATTGTCCTGCAAATGCGCGGCGAATACGGCGAAGCGGCGCGGCTCTTGCGCGCGGCGCAGGCGCTCATGCCGGACGCTGCTTCAGTGCGGGTCAATTTAATCAATTGCTTGCTGGCCGCGCGTGATTTGGCGCAGGCGGAACACGAAACCCGCGCCTATATCGCCGCCCATCCCGGCCCGGAAGGTTGGACGTTGCTGCAGCATGTGCAACGCGAGCAGGAGCGCTTCGACGATGCGCTCGTCTCCGCCGAAACCGCGCTGAAACTCGCGCCCGCCACCCGCGGTCTGCAATACAATTTCGCCACCGCGCTCGACCGCGTCGGGCGCGCCACGGAGGCGCTGGGCATTTATGAAGCCATGGCGCGCCAGCAATTCGACACGCCGGAACTGGCGCTGAATTTCATGCGCTCGCTCTACGCGCAAGATCGCAAGCAGGACGCCGAGGCCGTCGGCGAACGGGCGGTGAAACAATGGCCAGGCGCGATCGCCATCCACGGTGCGCTCGCGCGCATGCGCTTGCTGCGCGGCGAAGGCGAAAACTGCACCGCGCTGCTGGACGCTGAAATCGCCAAGCGGCCGCGCGACCTGTCGCTCCGGCTCGCCTGCGCTGATATTCTGCATCGCGGGCAGCTCTTGCCGAAGGCGCTGCGGCATTTGCAGGAAGCGCTGACAATCTCGGCCGAAGCGCCGGCATTGCTCACCGCCGCCGGCATCGTGCTCGACGAGCTTGGCCGCACCGATGAGGGATTGGCGGCATTGCGCCGGGTGGTGGAATTGTCGCCGCAGACGCGCTCGGCGCGGCGCAATATGTTGTCGACGCTGCTGCGCGCGGGCGAGGCCGAAGAGGCGCTCGCCATTGTCCGGGCGCTGCGGGCTGAGGACCCGGACGAGCAATATTTGCTGGCCACCGAGGCCACGGCGCTGCGCATGCTCGGCGACCCGGCCTATCAAGCGATGTGTGACTACAAACAACTCGTGCGCTGCTACGACATCCCCGCGCCGCGCGGTTATTTCTCCGCCGAAGCCTTCAATTCAGCCCTGGCCGAAGCCTTGCGCGCCCAGCACCGCGCCGGCGCTCATCCGCTTGACCAGCATTTGCACAACGGCACTCAAACCGGCCGCAGTTTGATGAGTTCGCAAGAACCGGCGGTCAAGGCCTTGCTCGGCGCGGTGGACGACGCGGTGCGCGATTATATCTCGAGGCTTCGCGGCGCTGACCCGGTATCAGCCCGTAGGCAGGATCGCTATCGTTATACCGGCCTCTGGTCGGTGCGGCTTGGCCAGGATGGGTTCCAACCCAACCATGTACATGATCGCGGCTGGATCAGTTCGGCCTATTATGCGGCGCTGTTGCCAGCGGAAAAACAGCGTGATCCGCGCGCTGGCTGGCTTAAATTTGGCGAGCCCAATCGCCCGCCGCCCGGCTGCGGCCCGGAAAAATACATCGAACCCAAACTCGGAATGCTGGTGCTGTTTCCCTCGTATTTCTGGCACGGCACCGTGCCGCACGAAGGCTCTGAACGCCTCAGCGCCGCCTTCGACGTGGCGCCAGTTGCGACATGAGCGGGGGTAAGCGCAGTGGCAAACCTAAGTGAGTTACCCGAGCAGATGAGTTTGCCGCGGGCGCCGCTGAAGGCAATTCTGTTGCTGCTTTGCGCGGTGCTTTTTGTCGCCGTGGGCGTTTGGATGATCCTTGATGGTGAGCCGTTTGGGTGGATCGCCGCTGGTTTCTTTGCGCTGGGCATCCCCGCCGCGCTTGCGATGCTCCTGGGTGAGGCGCCCGTTCAACTCGACCGCGAGGGATTTGAGCTGCGCACGGTTTTCAAGCGCCGTCGCTATTTTTGGGTGAAGCTCTCCGAGTTTGGTTTGGCGCAGGTCGGTTCCACGCGCTTCATCGTGTTCGATGACAGCAGCAAGCAACGACGCGTGCTCGATCGGATCAATCGAGGGCTGGTTGGCGGCACAGAGAGCTTGCCGGCCTCACTGATCGGCGGAAGATTGGAGGATGCTTGCGCTCTGCTCAATGCGTTTCGCGAGCGTGCGCTGGCGGAATCAGCGCGCAAATGAGCAGACGTTTCTACACCGCAGCGCTGGTGAGCGAGGATGGGCTCGGGGTTCTGCTCGACGCGCGGCCATTGCGCACGCCCGGCGGAATCGTATTCCGCGCGCCGAACGCGGCGTTGGCGCGGGCGGTGGCGGGCGAGTGGGAAGCGCAGGGGGAAAGCATCGCGCCGGTCTCCATGCCGCTGACGCAATTTGCCTTCGCGGCGCTCGATGGCGGTGAGGCGCGCGCCGAACGGGTCCTTTACGCGCTCAAATTCGCCGAAACCGATCTCTGCTGCCACCGCGCCGAGGGGCCGGCTGATCTGGTGGCGCACCAGAGCGCGGTGTGGGATCCGCTGGTGGCCTGGGGCGAGGCGGCGCTTGGGGTGCGGCTCAAAGTGGTGACCGGCGTGCTCGCCGCCGCGCCCGATACAGTGGCGCTCGATACGCTTGCCGCCCACGCTGAGGCGCTCGATGATTTTGCTTTGACCGCGCTCGCCCACGCGGCCGGCCTGACCGGCTCGGCGCTGATCGCGTTTGCGCTGGTGCGCGGCGAAATCAGCCCAGAAACCGCTTTTGCCGCCGCTGCTCTGGATGAGCTGTGGAGCTTGGAGCACTGGGGCGAGGATGCGGAGGCAAGGGGGCGGCTGGAGGGGCTCAAGCGTGAACTCGCCGCGGTAGCGAGTTTCATTGAAGCCTTGTCAGAATAAACCACTTCCGTCATTCCGGACGCGCGAAGCGCAATCCGGAACCCAGGGGCGACAAGCGGCGCTCGACGCTCCCCTAGGTTCCGGGTTCTCGCTCCGCGAGCCCCGGAATGACGCACGCGCGGAGCACTGCACGAATGAAAGACATCATCGCCGCCCTCGAAGCCAAACGCGCCGCCGCCCGCGCGGGCGGCGGCGAAAAACGCCACGCCGCGCAGCACGCCAAGGGCAAGCTTACCGCGCGCGAGCGGATGGAGCTTTTGCTGGACGAAGGCTCGTTCGAGGAATGGGACATGTTCGTCGAGCATCGCTGCGCCGAGTTCGGCATGGAGAGCCAGAAAATCCCCGGCGACGGCGTGGTCACTGGCTGGGGCACGGTGAATGGGCGGCTGGTTTACGTGTTCTCCAAGGATTTCACCGTGTTCGGCGGCTCGCTTTCGCGCGCGCACGCGGAGAAAATCTGCAAGGTGCAGGACGCGGCGATGAAGAACGGCGCGCCGATCGTCGGCATTTTCGACGCCGGCGGCGCGCGCATCCAGGAAGGCGTCGAAAGCCTCGCCGGCTACGCCGACATTTTCCAGCGCAATATTTTGGCGTCCGGCGTCATTCCGCAGATCAGCGTCATCATGGGGCCATGCGCGGGCGGCGATGTGTATTCGCCGGCGATGACCGACTTCATCTTCATGGTGAAGGACACCAGCTACATGTACGTCACCGGCCCCGAAGTGGTGAAAACCGTGACCAACGAAATCGTCACCCACGAAGAACTCGGCGGCGCGCGCGTGCATGCGAGCAAATCCGGCGTGGTCGACGGCGCTTTCGAGAACGATTTCGAAACGCTGACGCAAATGCGCCGGCTGATCGATTTCCTGCCCGGCTCCAACCGCGAAAAGCCGCCGACGCGCCCGCACTACGACGATGTGAACCGCGAAGAGCCCTCGCTCGACCGCCTCATCCCCGACAATCCCAACAAGCCCTACGACATGAAGGAGCTGATCGAGAAGGTCGCCGACGAAGGCGATTTCTTCGAGATCGGCCGCGGATTTCGGCGAGAACATCATCACCGCGTTCGGCCGCCTCGACGGCGCGCCGGTCGGCTTCGTCGCCAACCAGCCGATGGTGCTGGCCGGCGTGCTCGACATCGACGCCTCGCGCAAAGCCGCGCGCTTCGTGCGCTTTTGCGATGCGTTCGACATTCCGATCGTGACGTTCGTCGATGTGCCGGGCTTTCTGCCGGGCACGCGCCAGGAACTGGGCGGCCTGATCAAGCACGGCGCGAAATTGCTGTTCGCTTACGGCGAAGCGACGGTGCCGAAAGTGACCTTGATCACGCGCAAGGCCTATGGCGGCGCTTACGACGTGATGAGCTCCAAGCATTTGCGCGGCGACGTGAATTACGCCTGGCCGAGCGCCGAAATCGCGGTGATGGGCGCCAAGGGCGCGGTCGAAATCATTTTCCGCGCCGATATCGGCGATGCCGAAAAAATCGCCGCCCGCACCAAAGAATATTCCGACCGCTTCGCCAACCCGTTCGTGGCCGCCTCACGCGGCTTCCTCGACGACGTGATCATGCCGCGCGAAACGCGGCGGCGGATCATCCGCGCGCTGGGGACGCTGAAGGGCAAGAAGCTGGAGAACCCGTGGAAGAAGCACGATAATATTCCGTTGTGAGGGGGCGATGGACGACGAGGATCCGGTTCAAAAGCGGGCGGCGGAGATAAAGGCTGAACAAGCAGCAGCGGCGCGCAACGTGGCCGGGCGAGATTCGGATTTGCGCTCGGAGCGGATGTTTTTTGTACAGCGCTTCCTTGATGCATTGACAGACAGAACGGCGCACGCGCTTGAGTGTGTGGAGGCCGCGGGCGGGCCTCACGGGGCTATCGCCAGATTCTCATTCATGAGTGGGGGCAAGCCATCGACCGTGAATTTGTTTGAGTTCGGCATCGATCGCATTGATGGTGAAACCGGTTCGCGCAAGTTCTTCTACTACATCGAGCCGACGAGCGCCGCGTTCGGAATTCCGAATCCGGAGACGGGTGTGGCGCGCGGGTTGCGTAATTCGCCCGAAGCGGACGTCCAGAAGTACGCAATATCGATTGCCATTGAATTGATGGCGCGTGTTGTCGCCACCGGCGGGCTCTTGCTGCACTCGGCCGAAATCGAGGCCGCTGTCGACGCGGAGGAGCAACGAGCGGCGAGACGAAAGCAAGAGCAAAGTAGGGAGCGTAGAAAGAAGTTCTGGGGCGGATGCTTGAAGGGAGTTCTTTGGATTTTCGGCATCGCCGCGGCAATTGGGCTGCTTGGGAACCTCCTGCGTGGGTTCAACGGTGGCGGGTGACATACCGTCTTTCCGGGGCATCGCGTAGCGATGAACCCGGGACCTAGGGGCAACCAGCGCGGCGCTTACCCCTGGGTTCCGGATCGCGCGGAGTTCATCCTCGAGCCGGCATGCGGCCGGACCCGGGGGCGCGTCCGGAATGACGGGTGTACAACATGCCTTAGCGTGCGCCTATGTCGTGGCGGGACGCACTTGCGCCAACGGCGCAAAATACTGACCCACCCATCCCCGGATTCGCGGAACGCGAAGTCCGGGGCCCACAAACACAGCCGTTTGTGTTTATGGGCCCCGGGCCCGCCGCTGGCGCGGCGTCCCGGGGATGGGTGGAGGAGAGTGACGCACACCGATTTTTCGTCTCCACGCGCTTCCGGGGCATCGCGCGGCGATGAGCCCGGAACTCTGGAACTGACAAAGCGCAATTGGTTGTGAGTGGAACGCGCCGCCTCCGGCGGCGCTTGACCGCGGGAAATGCGCGGCCGGAGGCCGCGCGCTCCAACCTTCAAAACATGTCGTTTGCCCCTGGCGGGCAAACGCTTCGGCGCCGGCATATCGGCCCGCCCCTCACCCCGCCGGCCTTCGCTAAAGCTACGGCGGGCGACCCTCTCCGCGAGGGAGAGGGTGGGCGCGCTTGCCTCCGCTCTGCGCCAAGCGCATATTTTGCCGGCAAACCAGAGGAGGCCCACATGCGTGCTCTCATTTGTTCCGCGCTGGCCTTGTCGCTGGCGCTTGCGCTCCAACCCGCCGCGGCGCAATCGCCCGACGACATGATGGCGCGCATGGAAGCGGTGCAGGCCGAGGCGCAGGCGCAAGCTTCCGTCCCGGCGACGAATATCTGAGCTGCGATGCGCTGCTGGCCGAGATCGCCACGACCATGCAGGACCCTGCCGTGCAGGCGCAGTTGGCGCAAACCGGCGCCTGGGCCGAGGGTCAGCGCGAGGCCGCTGGCGAGGCGCGCTCGCGGATGCTGGGGCAGATGGGGGTCAACATGTTCCTCGGACTGGCGAGTTCGTTCATCCCCGGCGCCGGCTACGCGCAGATGGCGGCGCAGCGGGCGATGGCGGCGGGCCAGCAGGCGCAGATGGAACAGAACATGGCCGGCATGATGCAGATGTCGGAAGGCGTGATGACCATCATGCCGCAAATGATGCGCGGCCAGCGCGCTGCTATGAATTCGGCGCAAGCCAAGCAATGCGCGTTCCTTCAGGAAGCAGCCGCCGCCGCGGGAATAGCGCCTCGCGCGGGCCTGGCGCTGCGTCCGCCTGCATCCTGTCCAACCCGTAACGCGCATTGTACGGCATTGGTGCTAGCGTGGGGCGAGGGACTTGTACGCATGCGCCAGATTGTGATCGCCGCCGCACTCGCGAGCCTGACTTTGTCGCTGCCCGGCTGCGCCGCGCTGGAGGGGACACAGCTGGTCGAACGCGGAACCGTGATGGAAACCTCGCGCCGCATCGCCGAGCGCTATGCCTCGAGTTGGAACGCGAACGACATGGCCGCGTTCGGCGCGCTCTATGCTGGCGACGCCCGCCACGTCAACGTCTCCGGCGATTTCCTGCGCGGCCGGGCCGCGATCGTCGCCGCGCACCGCGCCAACCGCGCCCGCTTCGCCGAAGGCGTGCGCATGGTCACCCGCCTTGAAGGCGCGCGCGCCATCACCAATGACGCCATCGTCGCGGTGATGCGCATGGAGATCGTCAACGACCCCGCCCGCCCCAATGCTGTACAAGCAACGGTGCTGACCCTGACGCTGGCCAGACGCGAGGGAAGCTGGCTCATCGCCCAAGCCCAAGCCTCAACGCCAGACTAATTTAATCCAGACGGGCCACCCGAACTTCGGCTGTTGACGAGCATGCAGGCGCGCGTGCTCTGCCTGCCGCCGGGCGCGCAGCGCTGGGGCAGCCCCGCCCATGTCCTCGCCTATCAATCGCAGCGATGCCGGCCGGGAGCGGTTCGCACTGGCTGGCGCGCGGGATAATCAAGTCCTTCACAGCAAAAAACCCTAAGCGAGGCGGAATAAAGCTTGTAAAAGCCGACCTGGTTTCCCCTTTTAAGGGAATAAAATGGCGAGCGTGTCCTCTCACGTGAATTCGATTGATCGCAATGTTGTATAACTCGGAAGAAGAAAGCCGGGTGCGATTTTCTCCCATAAGGGAGCAAATTGCTCCTCTTAGGGGGTGTACACCATGGCCAGCCTTATTCGCTCTGATCTTGAGTTTATCCTTCAACAAATCAGAATTGCGGAAGCGCACGCCGCGGGCGCGCCCCTCTCGAGTTTGCTGCCCAATGAGCTTGCCATGTTGGGTTTGCGTACGGTCGATGGATCGTACAACAATTTGGTTCCGGGCCAGCAATTCTTCGGCGCCGCCGATCAGCCCTTCCCGTCGCTGGTGAATCCTTTCTTCCTGCCGACCTACAATGGACCCCCGTTCACCACGGTGGTCGATCCGCAGCCGCGCCTGATCTCCAACCTGATCGTCGACCAGACCATCACCAATCCGGCCGCGGTCCAGGCCTTCGTCGATGGCGGCTTCGGCATCCTGGTCGGCGATGTTCTGCATTTCTTGAACCCCGACGGGACCACTGGGGGCGCCGTTCCCGCCGGCCTGACCCTGACCATCCCGAACACGGCGCCGGACGAAGGCTTGTCGGCCAGTTTCAACACCTGGTTCACGTTCTTCGGCCAGTTCTTCGATCACGGCCTCGACTTCATCCAGCGCACCACCGAGGTGGTGATCATCCCGCTGGCGCCGGATGACCCGATCTTCATCGAGCACCCCGATGCGCCGCCCTTCATGATGATCGAGCGCACGCTGAAGGACGCGAACGGCAACGCGACCAACCATACGACGCCGTTCGTCGATCAGAACCAAACGTATACATCGCATCCGTCGCACCAGGTGTTCCTGCGCGAGTACGTGCTGAACACGGCCGGCGACCCGGTCGCCACAGGACGCCTGATCCTGGGCGACAACGGCGGCATGGCCACCTGGGCCGACGTCAAGGATCAGGCGCGCCTTATCCTGGGCATCGAGTTGACCGACAACGACGTCGGCCGCGTGCCGCTGGTCTACACCGATCCCTACGGCAACTTCATTCCGGGAACGAATGGCCTGCCGCAGCTCATTACCGCCGCAGGACCGCCGCCGGTTCTCTCGGAGGGCAATCTGACTACGCCGGTGTTGGCATCGACCGCCATCGCCACCGGCCACGCCTTCATCATCGACATCGCGCACAACGCCAATCCGGCCGGCAAGTCGGCGGACTTGGATGGTGATGTTAATCCGCATGATGTGCCGCTGGCAGATCCCACCACCTACGACGACGAACTGCTCGACGCGCACTTCATGGCCGGCGACGGCCGCGTCAACGAAAACATCGCGCTGACCACCGTCCACCACATCTTCCATTCCGAGCACAACCGGCAGGTCGTCGAGATCCAAGCGACGGTGATGGCCACCGGCGACGCCGCCTTCATTGCGTCGTGGCAGCTTTCGCCTGGGGTATGGGATGGCGAGCGGCTGTTCCAGGCCGCCAAGTTCGCCACCGAGATGCAGTACCAGCACCTGGTGTTCGAGGATTTCGCGCGCAAGGTGCAGCCGAACATCGACGCGTTCCTGATGTACGATGCGACGATCAATCCGGCGATCTTCGCTGAGTTCGCGCACACGGTCTATCGCTTCGGCCACTCGATGCTGACCGAGACAATCGACCGCTTCGACCCCAATTTCGTATCGAGCGAGATCGGGCTGGTCGAGGCGTTCCTCAACCCGCTGCAGTTCGCCCCGGGCGGGCTGGCGGCGGACGACGCGGCCGGCGCGATTGTGCGCGGTACGACCCGCACGGCTGGCAACGAGATCGACGAGTTCGTCACCGAGGCGCTGCGCAACAACTTGCTCGGGCTGCCGCTCGATCTCGCCACCATCAATTTGGCGCGCGGCCGCGAGACCGGCATCCCGACGCTCAATGCGGCGCGCGCCGAGTTCTATCGCGGCACCAGCGATGCCCAGCTGAAGCCTTATGTGAGCTGGATCGACCTCGCCAACAACCTGAAGCACCCCGAATCCATCATCAATTTCATCGCCGCCTACGGTACGCACGAGTCGATCACAAGCGTCACCACGCTTGTCGACAAACGCGCGGCGGCGACCCTGCTCGTGCTCGGCGGCGTGGGAGAGCCGGCCGACCGGCTCGACTTCCTGAACGGCACCGGTGCATGGGCGAATGGCGCCGCGGGCAAGACCACGGACTTCGACGGCGTCACCAATACCGGCCTCGGCAACGTCGACTTGTGGATCGGCGGCCTTGCCGAGCGGCAGATGCCGTTCGGCGGCCTGCTCGGCTCGACCTTCAACTTCGTGTTCGAGACGCAGCTGGAAGCACTGCAGAACGGCGACCGTTTCTACTATCTAGGTCGTCTCGCGGGCTTGAACTTCCTGACCGAGATGGAAAACAACACGTTCGCCAAGCTGATCATGGCGAACACCAACGCCACCCATCTGCCGGCCGATGTATTCTCGACGCCGACCTGGATTCTCGAGGTCGATCCGACCAAGCAATTCAATGATTCGGACGGCGACGGCGCCCTGGACTCGCTCGATCCGACCGAGGGCGGCAGCGGGCTGCTGCCGCTTGTCATCCGCGACAACCCGGCCACAGCTGGCCTGGATACTAATTATCTGCGCTATACCGGCCTTGATCACGTCGTGCTCGGCGGCACCGATAACAACGACACAATGATCGCCAGCGAGGGCGACGACACGATCTACGGCGACGGCGGCAACGACATCATCGAGGGCGGCGACGGCAACGACCAGATCTTCGGTGGGGCCGGCGACGACATCATCACCGACAAGGGCGGCGACGACATCATCAGGGCCGACGCCGGCAACGACGTCATCCAGGCCGGCAACGGCCTCAATCTGATCATAGCCGGCGATGGCAAGGACTTCATCATCACCGGCGAGGACATCTCCGAGACCTTCGCCGGCCAGGGCGACGACTTCATCCTCGGGGCCAAAACCGACGCCTTCCCGTTGGGCAACGAAGGCAACGACTGGATCGAGCTCGGCACTCAGGACGGCGCGGCGGGCGACAATTTCAATCCGCAAAATCTCGACACGGTCTGGGGCCACGACGTCATCGTCGGCGGCGGCGGCTTCGACGAGATGCTGGGTGAGGGCGGCCACGACATCTTCGTCGGCTCGGAGGGCGAGGACCATTTCGACGGCGACTCGGGCTTCGACTGGACCACGTACGTTCGCGATGCGCGCGGCGTCACCATCGACATGCTGATCAGTGACTTCATCGAGCCGCCGACGACGCCGTCGAACGCCGGCATCCTCGATCGCTTTGCATTCGTGGAAGGCCTGTCGGGATCGAACTTCGCCGACATCCTGCGCGGTGATGACCAGGAAGCCGCCGACATCCTGGCCGCTGGCGCGCGCGGCAGCGTGCTCGACCAGGAAGGCATCAATCTTATCACCGGGCTGCAGGATCTTCTCGGCGCGGACGTCACCACCTTCGGTGGCGGCAATATCATGCTCGGCGGCGGCGGCAGCGACATCATCGAAGGCCGCGCCGGCAACGACATTATCGACGGCGAGCGGTATTTGAACGTGCGCATCTCCGTGCGCGCGAACATCGACGGCACCGGCGCCGAGATCGACTCGGCCAACAGCATGACTGAGCTGATTCAGGACATGCTGGCGGGCGCCTACAACCCCGGCCAGCTCGTCATCCAGCGCGAGATATTGCTGGGCGCCGACGGCTTCGACACGGCGGTGTTCTCGGCGGCACGCGTCAATTACACGATCAGCACCACGGCCGACGGCACCACCATCGTCACCGACAACCGCGTGGTTGGCGTCGGCGTTCCCGTTACCGACGGCATCGACACGCTGCGTGGCATTGAGCGGCTGCAATTCGCCGATCAGGCTTTGGTGCTTGTGCCCGGCCTCAACAACGAGCCCGTTGGCGCGCTCACGATCAGCGACGACACGCCAGCCGTGAACCAATTGGTCACCGTCTCGAACGCCGGCGTGACCGATGCCGACGGCATCACCGCCGGATCGTTCACCTATTTGTGGCAGGTCGAGCGCATCGCCGACAGCGGTGTGTTCACCGACATCATCCAGGACGTTGGCGGCAATCCGTCGATCGCGCACGGCGCCAGCTTCCGCGTCACCGCCGATCTCGATGGTCTGAGTCTTCGCGTCCGCGCCACCTACAAGGACGGCGACGGCACGCTGGAGAACGTCTACTCGGCTCCAACCGCGGACGTCAGCGGGCGTCGTCGCTGGACCACCGGCGACGCCCGGTAGCGCCGCCGGCCGAGACCATCGTCGATAGCGCCGGCAACGGCGTGCACTTCATCCGATCCGACCTGGAATTCATTCTCCAGCAAATCCTGATCGGCGAGGCAAACTCGAATGCATACGGAGGGACGGCAACGCCGCTCACCGAATTGCTGCCCAACTCGCGCGTCGCGTTCGGCCTGCGCACAGTGGACGGCACGTTCAACAACCTGCTGCCGGGACAGACCGGCTTCGGCGCCTCGGACCAGCCCTTCCCGCTGCAACTCGACCAGGTGTTCCGCAACGAAGCGGATGGCGACTTCTTCGATCCAGATGGCCCACTCGGGCCGGCGCCGGCCGTCGTCACCAACAACAATTACGCCTCGACCGTCAGCGTCGCCGACGCCGACCCGCGCCTGATCTCCAACCTGATCGTCGACCAGACCATCACCAACCCGGCCGCGGTGCAGGCCTTCGTCGATGCCGGCTTCGGCGTCGTGGACGCCGCCGGCGTTCTGCATTACCTAAACGACGATGGCACGCCCGGTGCGGTCGTGCCGCCACTCACGACCCTGACCCTGCCCAACGCGACACCGGACGCGGCCCTGTCGGCGGGCTTCAACTCGTGGTTCACATTCTTCGGCCAGTTCTTCGATCACGGCCTCGACCTGGTCGACAAGGGCAACAACGGCACGGTCTACATCCCGCTGATGCCGGACGATCCGCTGTATGATCCGACGCCCGGCGCCACGACCAACTTCATGGTGCTGACGCGCGCCACCAACAGCCTGGTCGCACCTGGAACCGATGGCGTCCTCGGCACAGCCGACGACGTCCACCTGCACAACAACGAGACGACGCCGTTCATCGACCAGAACCAGACCTACACCTCGCACGCCTCGCACCAGGTGTTCCTGCGCGAGTACGTGCTCGATGACAACGGCGATCCGCACGCCACCGGCCGGCTGATCGATGGCGCCAACGGCGGCATCGGCAATTGGGCCGAGGTCAAGGCTCAGGCCGCGACCATGCTCGGCATCCAGCTCACGGACTTCGACATCCACAACGTGCCGCTGCTGGCCACCGACCTGTACGGCAAGTTCATCCCGGGCTCGAACGGCTACGCCCAGTTCGTCACCACGTCCGGCCTCATCGAGGCCAATCCGGACGACAACAACAACACGGGCACCCTGGCGCCGGCCAACGTTCTGCGCTCCGGCCACGCCTTCCTCAATGACATCGCCCATCACGCGGCGCCGGGCTCGTTCGACACGAACGGTCCAGCGCCCGGCGGCGATATTCTTCCGCAGACGGCCGATTTGGACGCCGGCCCGGAAGGCCTGTTCGGCGATGACCTCGACCCGACGACCTACGACAACGAGTTGCTCGACGCGCACATGATCACCGGCGACGGCCGCGGCAACGAGAACATCGGCCTGACCTCGGTCCACTTCATCTTCCACGCCGAGCACAACCGCCTGGCCGAGCACATCAAGGACGTGGCCATCGCCTCCAATGATGCGACTTTCGCAAGTCAATGGTTGCTCGATGACGACACGGATCCAAACACGCTTGCAATTTCCCAGGTAGAACTCAACGCTATCAACGCGATCACCAACCCGGCCGCCAAGGCCGCCGCCATCGACGCTCTGAACTGGAATGGCGAGCGTATCTTCCAGGCCGCCCGCTTCGGCACCGAGATGCAGTACCAGCACCTCGTGTTCGAGGAGTTCGGGCGCAAGATCAGTCCCGGGATTGACCTGTTCTTCGCGCCGACCCAGGTCTACGACACCGCCATCAACCCGGCGATCGTCGCCGAGTTCGCGCACGTCGTCTATCGCTTCGGCCATTCGCTGCTGCCCGACACGGTCGATCGCTTCGACGCGAACTTCGACCTGGTCAACGGGACCGAACAGATCGGACTGATCGAGGCCTTCCTCAATCCGCTCGAGTTCACCGCCAGCGGCGTGGACGACATCGACGCGGCCGGCAACATCATCCGCGGCGTCACGCGTCAGATCGGCAACGAGATCGACGAGCTCGTCACCGAGGCGGTGCGCAACAACCTGTTGGGCCTGCCGCTCGACCTCGCGGCCATCAACCTGGCGCGCGGCCGCGACACCGGCGTGCCGCCGCTCAACCAGGCGCGCGCCGAGTTCTACGCCATGACCGGCGACAGCCAGCTCAAGCCCTACACGAGCTGGGCCGACTTCGGCGCCAACCTCAAGCACTCGTTGGCGCTGGTCAATTTCGTCGCCGCCTACGGCACGCACGTCTCGATCACCCTCGCGGATACGCTGATCGAGAAGCGCGCTGCCGCCTATGCGTTGGTGTACGGCGAAGGTGGTATAGATGGGATCGTCCTCGACGACCCGTCAACTCCGGTCAACGAGGCGGCGGACAACGCGACCGTGGCCGTGCCGGCCGACCGCCTCGACTTCCTGTTCAGCACGGGCACGTGGGCGAACAGCACAGCCCGGCCAAAGGACGTCGACCAAGTCACCAACACCGGTCTTGGCAACGTCGACCTGTGGGTCGGCGGCCTCGCCGAGAAGCAGATGCCGTTCGGCGGCCTGCTCGGCTCGACCTTCAACTTCGTGTTCGAGACGCAGATGGAGAAGCTGCAGGACGGCGACCGCTTCTACTACCTTGAGCGGACGCAGGGCATGAACTTCCTGACCGAGCTCGAGAACAATTCGTTCGCCAAGCTGATGATGGCCAACACCGACGTCACCCATCTGCCCGGCGACGTGTTCACCACCCCGGCTTTCACCCTCGAGGTCAACGACGCCGTGCAGTACACGGGCCTCGGGCCCGATGGCCGAGACGATCCGACCGAAGGCGGCACGGCGCTCAATCCGCTGGTGCTGCGCAACAACCCGAATACGACGGCGCCCGATCCGTTCTACGTCGAGTATAACGGCGAGGACCACGTCGTGCTCGGCGGCACCGCCAACGCCGACACCATCATCTCCAGTATCGGCGATGACACGCTCTACGGCGATGACGGCGACGACCGGCTCGACGGCGGCGACGGCGTCGACATGGTGTTTGGCGGCGCCGGCGACGACATCATCACCGACCTCGGAGGCGACGATCTGATCCGGGGCCAGGACGGCAACGACGCCATCCACGGCGGCAACGGCATCAACCTGATCCTGGCCGGCTTCGGCAACGATTTCGTTGTCACCGGCGAGGATGCGTCTGAATCCTTCGGCGGCTTCGGCAACGACTTCATCCTCGGCGTGCGCGCCAACGAGTTTGTTTTCGGCAACGAGGGTGACGACTGGATCCAGGTCGGCATGGTCGACGGCGCGGCCGGCGACAATTTCGATGCGTTCGGACGCGACCTGATCCGCGGCAACGACGTGTTCATCGGCGAAGGCCTCACCGACCGCATGGACGGCGAGGGCGGCGACGACATCATGGTCGGCAATGGCGGCGAGGGCGACCGTTACGAGGGCCTGTCCGGCTTCGACTGGGCGGTGTTCAAGGATGCGCCAGCCGGCGCCACCGCCGACTTGACGCTGCGCGCGTTCGACGAGACGCCGGTGCCACGCACGGAAGCGCTGTTGGCGCGCTTCACCTCGGTGGAGGGCCTGTCGGGCTCGGCGCACGGCGACTTCCTGCGCGGCGACATGAATACCGCGACCGAGATCGCCGTCTCCGGCGCCTACGGCAGCGTGCTCGAGAACATCGCCCTGATCAACGGCTTGCAGGCGTTCCTCAACGATCTGACGCCTGGAAATGGCAACGTCCCATCGTTCGGCGCCGGCAACATCATCCTCGGCGGCGCCGGCAGCGACCTGATCGAGGGCCGCGGCGGCGACGACCTGATCGACGGCGATTTGTGGCTCAACGTGCGGATCGGCGGCGTCGACAAGAACGGCGTCTCGATCGGCGCCAACATCAACAGCATGGAGGATATCCAGGCGCGGGTGTTTGCAGGTGAGGTGCGACCGGGCGACCTGTTCATCGTTCGCGAGATCTTGGACGGGACACCCGGCGCAGTGACGGACTTCGACACCGCTCTCTTCTCCGGCGCACTGGCAAACTACACCATCGCAACCGTCGGCGGCGTCACCACTGTCACCGATACCACCGGCGTCGATGGCGTCGATACGGTGCGCAACATCGAGCGGCTGCAGTTCACCGATCAGGCGGTCGTTCTTGGCGGATTGAACCAGGGACCGGCGGGTCTGCTAACGATCAACGACACCACGCCGACCGAAAATCAGGTGCTGACGGTATCGGGATTCTTCGACAATCCACTGACGGCGGCCAACGAAAGAACCGTGACCGACGCCAACAACCCCGGCGGGCAGATCAGCGAGCCGATCACCTATTTCTGGCAGCAGGAAGTGCGCCCCGGCGTCTGGGAAGACATCATCATCGAGAATGAAGCCCCCGAGGCAGTGCGGGCGACCGGCCTGACTTTCACGCCAGGCGACTTGCAGGTTGGCAACGCCTTGCGCGTCAGAGCCGTCTACAAGGACGCCAATGGCGTGCTGGAAACGGCGTTCTCGGCCGCGACGGCGTTGGTGGCAGGCGTCAACGATGCGCCCGTCGGCTCGCTGCTGATCAGCGATCCGACGCCAACGGAGACGCAGGCGCTGGTGGGGATCGCGCAATTTACCGACGCTGACGGCATGACAGCGCCTGGCTTCACCTATCAGTGGCAACAATCGGCGCTGGGCGGCGGCGGAGCGTTCACGAACATCGCCGGCGCCACGGTTCAGACCTTCACGCCGGGCGCGGCCCAGGTCAACCGTGCGCTTCGCCTGGTCACCACGTACGTTGACGATCAAGGCTTCACCAACACGGTGACCTCCGCGGCGACTGCCGTCACTGGCGATTTCATAAATGACGGCGCCGGCGGCAACACTTCGAACGGCAATGCCGGTCAAGACATCATCAATGGCAATGGCGGCGGCGATACCATCAATGGCAATGGCGGCAATGATCTTCTCAATGGCGGCGCCGGTGGCGACACAATCAATGGCGGCGCTGGCAATGACGCCATAACCGGCGGCGCCGGCGGCGACACGCTGGCGGGAGGAACAGGCGACGACACGTTTAATTATACGATCGGCGACGGCGCCGACGCCGTGACTGGCGGCGCCAACGGAGTCGACAAGCTGAACATCACCGGAACGGCTGGCAACGACAGCTTGGATGTTGTGTTCAACGGGACCGTGCTCACACAGTTCGAAAACGGCACGATTGGCGGCGTCGAGCGGGTCACCGCCGATCTCCTCGGCAACGCCGGCGCGGGCGACACCTTGAATTACACTGGCACAAATGCCGCTGTCGTGGTGAACTTGGCGGCAGCAACCGCCTCCGGTTTCACTGCCATTGCAGCTAGTGTGGCCACGCAAGCCGTCGCCGCGATCGCCGGCATCGAGAACGTCACCGGCGGCGGCGGCAACGACACGCTGACGGGCGATGACAGCGCCAATGCGCTTACCGGCGCCGGCGGCAACGACACGCTCAACGGCGGAGGAGGCGACGACACCGCCAACGGCGGCGCCGGCAATGACGCGCTCAACGGCGGCGGCGGCAACGACACTGCCAACGGCGGCGGCGGCAACGACACGCTCAACGGCGGCGCCGGCATTGACACGCTCAACGGCGATGGCGGTGTCGACACGCTCGATGGCGGCGATGGTAACGACGTGCTCAATGGCGGCGCGGCCAACGATCGGTTGATCGGTGGAGCGGGTAACGATATCCTGATCGGGGACGCGGGCAACGACGATTTCGTGCTGACGCCGGGCTTCGGCGCCGACACGGCGATCGGTTTCGACGCCAACCCTGGCGGCGGCGGCCAGGATCGCATCGACGTAACCGGCCTGGGGATCAACGCGACGAACTTCGCGGCGCGTGTGCTGATCGAAGATCTCGGCGCCGATACCCGCGTCACCATCGATGGCGTCGATACGATCACATTCAACGGCGTAAACGGCGTTGGCGCCAACGTCATTACTCAGGCTGACTTCCTCCTGGCTCCAAACGCGCTGTTGGGCCTGAACGCCTTTGGAGGCAATGCGGATTTGCTGATCCTGTGATTTGCACTTCATCACGGCGCCCGATGTCGCAACAAAAACTTAGGCCACGCTAAAGGCAGCGCGATATTGCGTCCCGCGCGGCGGCGATCAAGCGCGACACCTCCACCGTCATGGATGAGCCACGCCATGGGTTATTTTCGACCATAGCGCGGTAGCGCCTTTGCTCATTCACACCATGAGCGGCAAGGTGCGCAGCGCGCGTCCCTGCAGGATGGCGGCTGCCTGATCGGCCGTCTCAGCTCGGCAAATCTTGTGTTGGAGGCAGACCGTACGGCAGCGCCGCGCCAGGATGTGCGAGGCGAAATCGTTGACGCCAGTGACGCGGGCGTCGGAGAGCCACACGCGCGGGCCAGGCTGTTTGGCGAGCCATTCCAGCGCCGGAAGGTCGATAAGGTTGCCTGGGCCAAACGGCGTGAGTTGCTCCGCGCTGGCGCGGCGTCCGTTGCATACGACGATGCGCAGTTCGCCTTCTCCATGTCGGCCCGAATAGAGCGCGATCAAGGTTGCCGAGGGCGCATGTTTGACGATGCGATCAATGTCGGATGCGCACAGCTGCATCGACGAGCTCGTGTCTATCAGCACCGTGCCGCCGCCAGCGCGCGCGCGCTGGCGAAAAATCATGCGGTCGCTGTACCAGCGACCGGCCGCGCGCACGATCGCCCCTTCCCGAACCGCGCGCCGCGCGCCGGGATAGCGACCGGGCGCGGCGATCGCGATCGGTAAGACCGGTCGGGCGATGGTCATCTTCGCCGCCTCGCGGTCTTGCGCGCCGCCGATGCGGACAGTCAGGCCAATGCTCTTGGCCGCTACGCCTCGATCCTGACAGGACAAGCAAAGGCCGCCGCCAAGCTTCAAGCGACGTTGGCTGTTGGCCATGATGAGCATACCAGCGCACTCCATTTCCCTGGCGACGACGGCGGCAACCTGAACGGCTGCGCGCACCGTCGCGATGGCCTGGGTTTGGGTATGCCGCCGCGAGTGATCGAGGCGCTCTTCGACAAGAGCCACGAGCCGCGCGGCCAGAGGATACATGGCGGGCGCGACGATGCGCGTCATATCCAGGAGGGGCGCGTGGCGGATGGGGTGTCCGCCGAACAACTTTGATTTATATGGGCCGTAGGGCAGGTTTTAAACCTATCAACGGTGGTATCAACGGCCCGAGCGCGGAAATTGGCCAGTTCGCATGTTTCCGTCAACATTCGCGATTTCGCGCGCGGCGAGATCGCGTTCCCGAACCTGAAAATCTGCACTGCGAGCGCATACTTGAATTGGAGGCGAACACCATGAGCACGCTCACCATCCGCTTGCCGGAGGATCAGCATGAGAGGCTGCGCTGGTTTCGCGTCCTTCTCCTTCTTCCGCGTTTCGCGGATCTCGTGCGCGTCTGCTTACGCAGATCGCGATGACATGCTGGCTGCGGTGCTAGGCCGGGACCAGATTGTGGTCGCGGCCGAGCAGGCGCATGGCTTTGCTGCGCGCTTGTTCGGGGCTCATCGGTCCGCCAGAATCGAGTTCGAATTCGGTTCCGTCGCGCCACATCGCCCACATCGCCATGGCCAGGCGTCGCGCCACCGCGACCGCTGCCTTGTGATGGCCCTTGGCCTGCATCAGCTTCTCGCCCCAGGTCTTGATCGGGGTCTTGCCGCGATATTTCACCAGCAAGATATGGGCGGCCTCGAACAGGCAGCGGCGCACATCCTTGTCGCCTTGTTTCGAGATGCGGCCCTGGCGGTCGATGGTCTCGCCCGATTGCCAGCGTTTCGGCGTCAGCCCGAAATAAGCGCCCACCAGTTTGGAATTCTTGAACCGCGCCGGATCGTCGATCGCGGTCTTGAAGGTGAGCGCCGTGATCGGCCCAACGCCCGGGATGGCCATGAAGCGCCGGCACACTTCGTCGCGGGCGACGATGCCGATGATCAGCTTATGCAGCCGGGCGATTTCCTCCATCATCACCGCGCGCACCCTGAGCATCGCATCGACGAGCGCCGCCAGCAGCGGGTCCTCGCCGACCAGTTCGCGGGCGCGGCCCGCGAAGCCCGGCTTGCCGACGATCCCCATTCTGAGCCCGAACACTTTCAGCGACTGGCGCACCGAGTTCTCGACATCGACGCGCTTGCGCACCAGCGTCTCGCGCTGGCCAAGCAAATAGCGCAGTCGGTAGCTCGCATCGCTTTTGATATGCACGGCGCGAAACCAGCCGGTGCGCACCAGATTGGCGATGCCGCGCGCATCGTTTTTGTCGGTCTTGTTGCGCTGCGCCTTCATCACCGAGCGGGCGGCAAACGCGTCCAGGCACACCATTTTCAAATCGCGCGCCTCCAATTGGCGCTGCAGCCAAGGCGACATCGAGCCAACCTCGTGGCCGACCCGGCGCAAGCTCAAACGCCATTTCTTCAAAGCCCTTGTCAGCGCATCCGGATCGGTCGGCACCTCTGCTTCAAAGACAATACCGCCCTCCTGGTCGATGACGCACACGGATGTGGCTTTTGTTCCCACGTCCAATCCGGCAAAATGTTCCATGGCTGTCCTCCGTCGATGCGGGCGCGTCAGCGCCCTGGGTTTTGCAACACCGACATCATGGGGGACAGCCGCCACCGGCGGAACGCCAGGAGCGCCCGTTATCAACACCGGCGGGGCAGGATGGGGCGCCGGAGCGGTTACGCCGGCACTCCACCGTACTTCCCCGATTCCGCCCGCCAGCCGCAACGTTTTCCACTTCGCGCACGGCGAGATCGCGTTCCCGAAAGCCTGCACCGCTTCCTCGCCCGCGCCGCGCGGGGCGATTCCGAGCGGGGCCTCGCACTGGATCGTTTGCGCGATCAGGCCTTGGCCTGATTGCGTCCTTGCCCAGGCGCGAGCCGGAAGCGCGCAGTCAAGGGCGAAGCGGCGAAGCCGGCGCGCATGCGCCCCTTGACGGCGCGGGGCCGGTCGCGAACCCAAGTTCACGGTGTTTCTGCCGCACATTCGCCGGCAGGCTGTAGATGATTGCTGCGTTGCCGGATGCGTGTTCCCCTCCCACCACTGGCGCCCACAAGGTCATGGGCGAGGCGGCGGGAACCCGGACATGGGGCGAGAGAGGTTACATCGAAGCGCGGCGGACAAACGGCAGGGCGGAAAGCCAGCTTGATTTTTTTGCACCTTCGAATGTACAACACCGCTCCACCGCGCCGAAAGGCGAGCCCAAAACCATGCCGGTCAAACACGCGCTGCACCGCTACGGCATCGGGCGCACGAAGCTCTATGAGCTTTTGGGATCGGGCGCGCTCAAGGCCTCGAAGCTCGGCGCGAAAACCTTGATTGACGTGGAAGTTGCGGATGCATTTTTTGGCGCGTTGCCGGATTTTCGCGAGCGGGAGCGCACGCCAGAGGGCCGGTCACCGACTTAAAGCATCGTGCTGAAATCCGCGCATAGCAAACAAACTACCCTCGCGGCGGCCCCACCCAAATGCTCTCAACGTCGAAAAAAAGCGGGTGTCCGCGAGCGAACAGGTCCACCGCAGCTTGGCGCTTATCGATCAGCCAATCAAGTTGTTCGCGGCAGACCTCCACTGTCATCCCGAATTCGGAAGCACTGTTGGCCGTAAGTGCGAAGGTCCGCCCAAGCGCGTCGCTAGTGTCCGCGTGCGCCGCGTTGAACTGAATTTCGTAAGCACCATTCTCGTAGTTATCGTAGATCCAGATGAACCCGTGGTGCGTACGCCACATGCGCGCCGGCTCAGCAATTGCCGGCATTCGGAGGGTGCGGATAGTATTTCGGTAATCCATTTCAAATTCATCTGGCGTCACCTCTCGCGCGCGCCATTCCACGCCAGACGCGGACACCTTTTTCAGGGCAGTTACGTCAACTCGGTCTTCGGCGCCCACCGCGACCACCAAGTAATCGAAGATGCCCACCACGTCGTTAGTGTCGAACGGCGGGCCGGTGCTCATAATTTCGAGACGCCCCTGAGCAAGACGGTCGTCGTCACCAAGTCGCCCTCGAGCGCGACGCTCGGCGTCACTCGGAAAGACTGTCAACCATTCTGTCCGGCATCGATTGAGCGCGATCTTCAGCATCCGGCGCGGAGGCTACCAGCAATATTGAAGATTGTGGAGTCCGCAAACGTTCGCGCCCGGTCGCGAACATCTCGGCGGTTAGAGCGGCCTACATTGCAATTGCGACCTTGGGCAGTCGGCGGCAGGCTTGGGGCTGGTGGGCAATGGACAAGTGGCTTATCGCGCGCGCCGCCAAGCGCGCTGAGAATATGCGCAACGTCACACCAACAGAATGAACCGCATCCTCGCGCCAGCATCAGCGTGCGCGCCGTAAGTAAAGTCCGCCACTGTTCCAGGGTGTTCGTGCTTACAGCCCCCAACGCGCCAGCGTGGGCCATGCCCCCAGCGGTCCCCTGGCTCGCGCCATCCGCACCGACACCCGCCGATTGATCTCCACCTTGAGCGGCTCAAGCTCGGCGACGATTCGCACATATGTCGCGGTGCGCATGTGCGGCGGGCGTTTGGGGGCATCGCCGAAATAATCGAGTCCCAGGCGCAGCGCGAGCTTGTTGGCCTTGCGCACCAGCCGCCGCGTTTGCGTCTCGCGCCGGCTGCCCCAAGTGATCTCCCCGCACGCCCCGCAGCGCAGGCCGCCTTCCAGCACCGCGAGGCGCAAGGTGCGGCGAGCGCAGCGCGGGCAAATGAAGAATGCGCGCGTCCCGCCGAACCGGCAGGTCCGGCGCTCCAGGCGCACGGTCGAGCGGATTGGCCCGGAATCGTCCCCCTTGCCCTCCCACACATAGAAGGCGCTGAACGTGTCGCGCTCGGCATCGTGCTCGGCATGGAGCTTGCCCGGTTCGCTGTTGTCGAAGTCAATGGGACCGGAATAGCCCTTGAACGCGCCCCAGTTCGAAAGGTGGTCGGCGTCCAGGTTGGACACTTGCTCCCATGTCGCCCGGTATCTCGGCCTCGCTATGGCTGCGGCTCCAAAACCCTATTTCCCCGAAACGTCGAAGCTTCTTGGCGGGCGTCGAAGTTTGTTGTCAAGTTGGCGGCGGGCGCGCCATTCGCCGTTATTCGCGGATGGCCGCGCCTCTTGATATCAAGGGAGAGCACGCCATGGCGAAAGAGGTTCTGTTGTCCACGCAGCGTCTGGAAGTCGCCAGTGTGACTACCGCGCCAGAGTTCCGCGTAAACGATGCCGGCAAGGTGTTTGGCGACCTCCGCGTCTCCAAGGGCGGCGCCCTCTGGCGCTCTAAGAGCGCCCAGCAATATCAGCACCTCACATGGGAGCAGATCGATCAATTGTTCAAGCAACACGGCGTTGCGCGCGCGGTTGGCGAGTACAATTACGCACCGCCCGCGCCGGTTTCGTTCAACGAATTCTAGAGCTTGTTCGTTCACGCGCTTTTCTGGCAAAGCGCCAGCAGTGGAGGATGCACAGTGAAGCGATCTTTCGGCCCAGCGGTCTTCGTCCTTTTCGGAGCTGCCGGCGCCGCGATCGTGATTGCGGCGGCGATCCTGCTTTCACGGCTTGATCGAGCATTTGTGCTCGAATGCAGCGGCGTCGAGTACGCGACCTGGCAGCTTAGAGCGACCGGCGAGAGCCGTACGACAACATATGACAATTATGTGGTGCTGCGGTTTAAGCCGGGCGCCGCCCAGCCCAGCGCCCAAGTTGAGATTATTAAATCAAGCGCGGCGCCGGGGCCGCTGCTTTTTGCGGCTCAAGGATGTGAGCTTGGCCGCGTGACCTGTGACATTCAACTTTCAGCGCGCGATGTCATCAGTAGCAGCGAGGCAGATGGCTCCTCGTACTCAGGCCGCATCTCCCGAACTACCGGTAATTGGAGGGGAACAGTGTCATTTGCTGACACGGAATTCATCGCCAACCATCGCCGCAGCGCAAGCGGCCACTGCGAATTGATCAAAGGCGAGCGTTTCTGATCATTTTTCACCCTTGAGTTGGAGTGTCGAAGTTTGTTGTCTTTCGATAATGGAGCAACCTCGTGTCTCGGTTTTTCATCGCATCGTTGCTGTTCTTGATATTGACGGGGTGCTCGGGTTCTTTCGGGAACGAACGCCCCCGCGCTGTGGGATTTGTCCGCGACCACGGCGGCGAATATTACTGGGCAGTCCTCTTTGAGCGCGCGGACCGTTCGCTGTTTCAGTGCGGTTATAGCCCCGGCGGGACATTGGGAACTTGTACGGAGTTCATGCGGCCGCCAAGCAACTCTGTCACTGGACGATGATCCTCTAAATCTGCCGCGACCGCGTATGAGTGCTTGCGGGTTTTTCAGTCCATGCCTACCCAAGCGCCGCCAGCACCCCCGCCCGCGCTTCCGCTTCCCGATCCGCGTTCATCCCCGCCCAGCATGCGCGGTGCAACCAAGCATGCCCCCCGGTTGAACGCTGGGCACACAAATTTACCGGCCCTGCGCCACCGAAGTGTTTTTCCTTGGCACTGGCGACCCCAACATAATGCTAAGTAACTCTGTTCCGTTCTTTGTTCCCATGGTCTGTTCTGGGCGCAATAGGTGCACTCCTGGAGGTGAATCACGTGCACCCCTGGGATGAACCACGTGCACCCCTTCGAGATTGCGCGCGTTCCACGGCTGTTGGAATACGGGGGAGAGCCTCGACGGCACCGTGCTCGATGCGCCGCGCCTTCACGGCGCCTGTTTTACAGGCTCTTGACGAGATCGTGGACACCAATCCACGGCGCTCCAAACGAGCGAGACATTGCTGCACGGTGCGTTTGCAGTAGCCGGTTTTGGCGGCGAGCGCTCCCGCACTGGGGAAGGCTATCCCTTCCTTACAATAGTCGGCGAGTGCAGCCATCACATGTTGCTCGGTGGGGCTGTTGAATTGGCGATTGAGGATCAGCGCGGTGAGTTCAAAGCCGCTCTTGGCGTCCTTGCCCTTTGGTTTGGCGCGCGTGCCGTTAACCGCGGGAAATTGCGCCAGCTCTTCTGTCAGATTGTTTTGAAACCTGCTCATCATTGCAGCTAGCGGATGATTGGCGGCAGCACGCGCGGCCGCGCCCGGCCAGCGCGCAATCCGCTCGCAATCGTCGCCTCCACCGCATGCGCGCCATCCTCGCTGGTGAGCCCGCAAGCCGCCGCCGCGCGCGTCAGCTCGGCGGCGACGGCATCCGCCGGCAGCAGGCCGGCGGCGCAGAGCGAACCGAGCCGCGCGCTGGCGGCGAACAGCGCGGAATTGCGCGTGCCCACGCCAGCGCCAACAACGGCGGCAAGCTCGCGCCGCAGCGCCGCCAGCGCGTAATTCGACACGCCGCCCGTGAAGGGCCGCGCCAGCGCGATCGGATGCGACGGTGGCGGCGGCGGCGGTGGTGGCGCGACAAGCGCAAGCAACCATTGCGGCGCCGGTGGAATTCGCGCTCCCATGGGCCAAGCGCCCATCGGTACGGCACGCCATTGCGCGCCGATGGCGGGGCCATCGCCAGCCCGCCTTCGCCGCGCACGTCAACGCCCGGCGCGAGCGCGGTGCGATTCCGAACGCGCCGGCCTGGCGGTGAGGCGAAGTAGAGATGCACCCCGCCGCTCGGCGTGCGTACGCGCGGGCCAGGCGCCAGAGTTTCGCCCGCGCCTTGGTGCGCGATCATATCTTTGAACGATGCAACACCATCAACGTCGCGCGCGTGGCCCCGATCCAGATCGACCACGAACACACCGCCGCCGGTGGCGATGGCTAGCCCATCGGCGTAGCGCGCCGTCTGGAAAGTCGCCGCAACAGCGTCGGCATCGAGCGAAGTCGCCTCGCGCCAACCGCGAAGCGCTGGCCGCTTTGCTGACGTCCGCATGGGCACGGGCCGCAAGCCGGCGCCGGCGAGCTTGAGCGCGGCGCGAAGGAGATCGTCGCCGTCAATGCGAAGTTGATTTTTGCGAATCAAATGGCTATTTTGCGAATGCAAATTCCGCCCGGAAGCTGCATCGCGTTCAAAACCCGCCGCTCGCCCAGCGGCGGGTTTTTCGTTTTGGGTCATGGCGACTCACGTCCGTTCGGCGCCGCGTGGCGCAGGGGCAATGGGGGTGAACCGTGGAAGCGACGCCGCCCAGGCTTCGGCGCTTTCCCCGGTTATTAGGGTTCGAACGCCGTTTTTCACGGCGGTCAGTTTGCCAGCGGCGAGCAATTCGTAAATTGAGGTGCGGCCCACGCCGTAATTGCTTCCGAACTCGCGGATTGTGAGTAAGCGTTTCATCGATTTTTGCTCCACATGAGCGCGCCAGAAAATTGGGCGCGCGAAGGCACCGCGCGCGCCGGGATTGGCGCGGGCGTTTTACGTTTGGTTTTTGTTGCTAAGGGCCCAGACCGCTAATGTTGCGCGCATGCGGAAGCCGCGCCGAGAGCAAACCTCCCGGCGCGGCAAAACGGACCTTACCCGAAATAGACCCCAATTTGCTTTCAGGTGTCAAGCGCGCGCGCATTCATGCGCGCGCGACAGGAGAGTCTCGCCCCCTGTTGCCTCCGCCAACGGTCCCCAGGTGCGATTGGCGGAATTCTGTACTCTCTGTTCGCGCGCGTTCGGAAGCGTTCGCCGCAGATCGCATGCAGTCGCCGCTAGGCCGTTCTCGGAAATCCGCTCACACCCAACAGTGATTTTCGCGAGGGGCTCGGCTCAGGCTGAATCCTTGGCCGTGAACCGCTTCGGATCCAAGCCGCGCCGAGCATCAGTAAGCCGAGCGCGAAAGGCGCGATCCAGTACGGCCAATAGCGCCCCCAATCGTTGAAGAAGTTTTCCCAGCGCCATGTGGCCATTTGCGAGAACAGCGCGTCATCATACAAACAAGACTTGGCGGGGCTAGGCTGTCTAAATCCAGAGAAGCGGTTAGTTGGGTCCGGTGACTCAACCTCAACGGGGCTTTCGTGCGAGAGAAGCGCGCAAATTTGCTCACGGCTCATCAGCAGCGGCAGCGGTGCGGACGGACCCCAGTCCCACAGCTCGCGCTCCGTCCTAATCAACCCGTCGGACACGCCTGCGGCCCAGATCGCTACTGCGCTTACGATCCAGAGCCGCACCCAGCCCGACAGGCGCCGCCCCGCGCCATTGGGCCCCGTTTGCGCTGGCGTCGCGTGGAGAGCGTTGCCGGGCATCGAAGTCATAGGCGCCGGTTGGGGCGCGGCGGCGACTGGCGGCGTCGTAGTCGCGGTTTCCGGTGCTGGCGCTGCCTGGGCCAAGCTTGAATCAGGCGCCTCGCTTTCCGCCAGCGGCCGCGACCCTGCTTGCCCGCGCTCGCCTAGTATCGCGGCGATCACCATAAGCAAGCAGCCGGGGAGGATGTAGGTGGTGAACGCTCGCCCCCAATTCGGGGGGCCGCCGTCGCCATCCCAAACGCCGCCAGCACAATCGCCACGCCCAAGGCGAGGAAAACGGCAAGGACCAGCTTGTCGGTTCGCAGGCGGGGCACAAGCGAGAGCAAGCCATAGAAACTGGCGCCCAGTACCAGCAACGCAACGGTCGCGCCGACAATGGAACCAAGTGCAGCCATCCCCACCTCCCGCGAGCCTCGCGGCGATCTTACCGCGCCGTCGCCGTACGCTATAGCGGGTTTTCGATTTGGCCGCGCGCTGCTGAATTCTTGCCAGATCAGCCGGTCGGCCTACGCTTCGCCACCACAGCGCCGCGTTCCGTGGCCGGCGCGGTGCGCCAGCTTCCCGCCCGCGACTTGGCGCTGGTGGCCCGGCAAGAGGCCAAGGCGGGCGCGACCCGCTAGCGGCGCGCTGCCAAGCGCACGTCTGCTAAGCGCACTTCTGTTCGAAATCTGTTGACAACAGAGTTGAAGGCGAGCGGAACTGGCGGCTCGCGCTCGCGCCGGAATTGATACGCGAGCCGGATGCAGGCCATCCGCTCCGGCGTCACCTTGGGGGCTATCATGGCGATCAATATTCTGACATTCGGCGTTCGTGGCGTCGACGGCAACCTCCTGCTGAACGGCAATCAGGCGCTCAATGGCGCCAGCGGCCCGAACGAGCTCACTGCCGCAAATCTGGTCAACGCGAACGGGAATCCGTTCCAACAATTGCTCCTCTTCGTTGGCGAGGCCAATGACGGCGACTTGGCCATAGACTCCGGAGAGACCGCATACAATCTGTCGGACATGGGTCCACAAGATCGCGTCACTTCTCTCGATGTCGCCAACACCAACGACCCGATCAGGATCACCGCCCACGGCCTGCGCAGCGGCGGTGTCCTAAGGAGACCTCACATCGGCGGTGCGCTTCGACAACCAACGCGGCTTTGGTCTCGACAATGACGCGACGGTGAAGAGGCGGCCCACCACCCTGATCGAGGCGATGCACTCCACTTGAAGTGACCGCCATCGATGGCGTGAAGCAGTCGCTGGCGGCGGTCTCCTTCGTCGTTAATGTCGCCAGTTACGGCAGCGCCAACGTGGTCATCGACTTCGACGGCGATACTGTAACGAGCACCGGCGGGTGTGGGGGCACAGCACTTGACGGCATTGAAATCGGCGCTGTCGCGGATGAACAGTCATCGCGCTCGACTTCGTTGCGCGCACCATCCGCATTGGCGCCACCAAGCGCGCAATGGCTGACGCGGAATTCGCCGCGTTTCTAGCCGGTGGCATGATCATGTCACCATCGCCGCCCTTGGCAGCGATACCCAAGGATTTTCGATCAACGGTCTGAGCATTTCCTCCACTGACGCTGTTAACGATGGCGCGGTGATCGAGGCTCGCCGACTGGGGGGGTGACCAATGGAACCGTGGACGGCGATATCATCGTCGGCTCGGCTGCGGCCGATTCGGTGTCCCCGGCGACGGGGCCGATGTCGTGTTCGGCGGCGAGGGCGGCGACGCGATCGATGGCGGCGCTGCCGATGTCATCGAAGGCGGCGGTGGCGATGACATTCTGAGCGGCGGGTTGGGTGACGACGTGATGATTGGCGGCGTCGGCGACGATGCAATGTCGGCGGCGCGGGGGCGGACAGTTCGTTTCCGTTCGCTTGATGAATTGACCGCCAACACCGACCACATCATTGATTTCCAGCCTGGCGCGGGAATAGACGCCGTTGATGTCAGCGGCATAGCCGGCCTGTCGTTCATCGGCCAAGCCGCTTTCACCGGCGTTGCCGTCAGATGCGGTTTGAGGCCGTTGGCGGCACGACTGAAATCCAAATCGACGCGACCGGCGATAGGGCTGTAACCGACCACATCATCATCGACAATGGTCGCTTCAACCTAGTGGAGTTCCTCGCCGGTTCACTTATTCTCGAAGTGCGCCCGATCATGCACAGCCGACGACGATAATCTTTCTGGCATCGGAAAATTTGACGAGCAGTTCCAAGGGTTGGGCGGGGCGGGATGTCCGAGCCTTTGGCGGCAACGACGAACTGCGTGGGGGCGATGGCGATGACGCGCTTCAGGGTGACGGGGGCCAGGCCTACCTCGGCTTCCGCGGAAACGATGCGTTGTTCGGCGAAGCGGGCGACGATGTTCTGCGCGGCGGCGCCGGGCAAGGCGGACGTGACTCGTTCGATGGCGGCGAGGGCTTCGACCGCGTCACGTTCTTTGATGGAACCATCGCCCAAGGGGTGATCGCCAATCTGATCACGCAGACAATTGAGACGATGGCTTTGGCAATTCAGGTCATGACCTCGATTGAGGCGCTCGGCGGCAGCACGCAGTTCGTGGAGTCTTCATCGGCAACGACCCCGCCGACTCCCTCATTTCGCAGGGCGACACCGCGATCGGCAATGGCGGCGATGACACGTTCTGGTGACGGCCGCGCCCGGCCTACTCGATGGCGGCGACAGCGCCGATACCTTAGAATTCATCGGCGATCTGGTCGGCAACATGATTTCCGACGCCAATGGCGACGGGGTTGCGGAGTTGCCTTGGCTGACCACGGCATCGATGTAGATCTCGCGGCGCAACTCATTTTCGACGACGGCTTTCGAAACACGGGCCCGTTTGCGAACATCGAAAACGTGACTGGCACGTCATTGACGACGCCATATTCGGCGACAACGGCGCAAATCTGTTTACTGGCCTTGGGGGCGCAGAACCCTGCTTCGCTTTGGCGGCGACGATATGCTTTTCGGCGGTGCGGGGAATATTGTCCGCGGCGACGGCCTCCCCGCCTTTCGCGGCCCCAGCGGCAATGACACGATCTTCGGAGAGCCGGCGACGACGTGATGTGGGCGGCGGGGCCCCAATTCGTTCGATGGCGGGCCGGCTACGACCGGCTGGCTTCGCTTTCCGCAGGGCCCCTAGCGGGGTGAAGCCCGCCTTATCGATCAGACCGTCACTAATGACGGCTTCGGCAATACGGAGACTTTGGTCTCTGTCGAAGCGCTGGGTTCCGGAACCCGGTTCGCCGACAGTCTGGACGGAATGACAGCGACAATGCCTGACCGGCGAGTTTGGTGATTCGCTCATCGGCAACGGCGGCGACGACCATTTCACCATCGGTGGCGCGCCGGCCACGCTCGCTGGCGGCGATGAGGCCGACACCATCATTTTATTCTTCGGCGACATCTTCGGCATCTTCGTCGCTGACGCCAATATGGACAGCCTCGCCGACATTGAGTTCGCCACCCACGGCGTCAGCATCCACATGGCGGCTTCAACCAACCGGAACACTCGATGACGGGTACGGTAATACCGCAAGCTTCACCGGCATCGAGAACGTGGCGAAACACCTTGACGACAACATAATCGGCGACGCCAACAACAACGTTTTCACCGGCTACAAGGGTAACGACCACCTCGATGGCGGAGGCGGCGTCGACACCGCCAATTACGAAGAGAACTACGCGCGCATCGGCTTTAGCTCATCGCCACCAAGGCGTTTTCGTCGATCTGACGGTGGGCGTCGGTGTCGCCATAGGGGGGGGGAGACCACGGCTGATCGGCATCGAAAACGTCATCGGAACCGTTTTCGACGATTTCATCCGCGGCGATGGCAATGCCAATGCGTTGACCGGACTTGGCGGAAATGACACTCTGGTCGGCTTCGGCGGCTCTGACACCCTGATTGGCGGCGACGGCGACGACTTTTTGCTCGGTAACAATGGAGCAGTGCTGCAGAGTTCCGTGTCCGAGTTCATCTTTGGCGGCGCCGGCAATGACTTCATGCGCGGCGGAACCGCCGATGACGTGCTCGACGGCGGCGCCGGCTTTGATCGCCTAAGCTATTTCAGTCTTGGCGCTGGCTTCGGCGTCACAATCAATTTGAACTTCCAGGGCGTCGCTCAGAACACTGGTGCTGGCGGTTGGGACACCATTACCAGCATTGAGGATGTGTCAGGCACAGAATACGCCGACGCGCTTGTGGGTTCGAGTGCTGACGAGAACCTGCACGGCGGCGGCGGCGACGACACAATCCACGCGGGAGCAGGCAACGATCAGTTGCGCGGAGACGGGTTGGCCGTATTGGGCAATGACGTTCTCGATGGCGGCGACGGAATCGACACTGTTGATTACGGGTTCGACATCCGCACCGAAGGCGTTCTCGTCGATCTCGCCGGTCAGTCTGGCGGTTCGATGAGCGGGCCGAGACAGACACGCTATTTGGCATAGAAAACATCATCGGCACCGCTTTTGACGACACCATTTTTGGGGATTCAAACGGCAATGTTTTGGACGGCGCAGGCGGCAACGACAGCATGAGCGGGGCGCTGGCGCAGACATCTTCATCTATCGGCTAGCCAGGGCGCCGACACGATCGGCGACTTTGGCGCCGGCGCCGCCAACGGCGATTGCATACGCTTGGAGGGCTTTGGTCCGGCATTTGACAGCTTCGAGGAAGTATTGCCGCCGCAGCCCAAGTCGGTTCAGATGTGGTGTTGGATTTTGGTGGGGGTCAGACGCTTATCTTGCAGGGCGTTGCCCTCAGCGCTCTGGACGCCAGCGATTTCATATTTGGCGGTCCCTAAGATCGCCTGGGGCGGCGGGATTGTTGGTGATGATCATGGCGAAGAACGAACCCTCGCGATCGGGAAAATCGAGCGCAAGTTCTATGCGCTCTGCTACACCAGGCGCGGCGAGAAAATCCGCGTCATCAGCCTCCGCAAAGCGACGGCCTACGAAAGGCGGCGCTATCGAGAAGGTGGGTGACGATGAGCTTTATCTGCGGCCCGGAATGAAACTGCGCCCGGTCAGCGCTGCGACGCTCGCCATCGTGCGCAAGGGACGTGGGCGTCCACCGTCCGAGGAGACCAAGGAACAGGTCACGCTTCGGCTCGACAAGGACGTGATTGACCACTTCAAGAAAGCAGGTCCGGGCTGGCAAACCCGCATCAACGCCTTTCTGCGATCAGCGGCGCGGCGCGGCTAAGCTTCGGGGGCCGTTCATGACGCGGCTTCAGATTGGCGGTGCCTAGATACGCCGCCGCGTTCGTCTCCAGACTATTGCTGGCCCCGACTCAACCCTCACTGCGGAACACAGGACGCGATGTGGCCAACTGAACGAGTGGAGATAAGCTGGTGTTCGCCGACGTTTCAAATTCGCTGAAGGTGACCATCGTAATTGAGCCCAAGCTTGACCCGTTCAACGAGAAACCTGCTTGCAAAGCTTCAAGGCATAGGCCGATTTGCCCAAAGATGCCCCTCGGAAATCTACCGCGGCTTTTCGGAGTGCAGACCAACCACGTCGGTGCGACCGGTGCAAAGGCCAGCCTCACAATAGCTCAAGTAGAAATGCCAGAGCCGTTTGAAGCGCGCGTCAAATCCCAGGCGCGCGATCTCGTTCCAATTGGCGTGGAAACACCGGGACCATTCAGCCAAGGTCTGCGCGTAGCTCCCCGCGAACAACTCGGGTCTCGCCCTGCGCCAGCCCGACCTTGTCCCCCTCATCGCGCAGCCGCGCTAGGCTCGGCAGCTTTCCACCCGGGAAAATGTAGCGCTGGATGAAATCCACGCGGCCTCGATAGCCGTCGAATAAATCGTCGCGCACGGTGATGACCTGCATCGCCGCCCGCCCGCCCGGCTTAAGCGCTTGGCCGATCTTGGCGAAGAAGGTCGACCAGTTCTCTTCGCCCACCGCTTCGAACATTTCGATCGAGGCGATCTTGTCGAACCGGCCGCTGACATCGCGATAATCAAGGCGCTGAACTTCTACCTGGTCGTTCAGGCCCAAACGCTGCATGCGCGCGCGGGTGTAGACCAATTGCTCGTCGCTGATGGTGATTGCCGTAACATGCGCGCCATATTCCCGCGCCGCGATTTCGGCGAAACCACCCCAGCCGCAGCCTATTTCAAGCACGCGCTCGCCGGGTTTGAGCGCGACCCGATCGGCGAGGGCGCGATATTTGGCATGCTGCGCTTGCTCTAATCCCTCGGCCAAATCGAACCGAGCGGCGGAATAGGTCATAGAGGGATCAAGCCACGCTTCGAAGAAAGCGTTGCCCAAATCGTAATGCGCCATGATGTTTCGACGCGCGCCCCGTCGGGAATTGGCGCGGGTAAGGTGGGTCAACCAATTCAACGCCTGTCCCACGGGTCCGCCGCGAAAGACGTTCATAAACCGCTCAGCGTTGCCCGCGAGTAGCGAGAGCAGCGTTGTCAGGTCGGGGCTGGTCCGATTCATTCTCGAGCCATCCCTCGGCAAAGCCGATGTCGCCCTCCGCCAGCACTCGCTTGGCAAAGCGGTGCGAGTGGATTTGCATCGTTGCGCAAGGCCCGTCGGCGTCGCCAAAACGCAAACGGCGGCCGTCTGGCAGTACAAGGATGAGCGAGCCGTCGGCAATGTTGGTGATCGCCAGCAAAATCGCGCGCGTGCTAGCGGGCAGGCCTTTCATGGCCAAAATAGCTGCTGGCGTGGCAGTTTGGCTCGCGGCAAAGGTGCGGCCGACAGGCTGTAACGAGCGCCGCATATCCATAGGCGCATATTCAGTATCAGTCATGAGCTGCGGCCTAGTTTAATTGCGAGTTGTTCGGACGCGCCTCGCCCAAGGTAGCGCACGCCCTTCCGCCACATTTTCAACGCTTCCCAGTGGATTCCGAGGATGACTGTGATCGTCATCAGCGGGTTGCAGACCCAAGCGCGAGAAATTTGGGTCTGTGAGCCGCGCCCGGCCCGCAAACGAAGCCGTCAGCGCAATGTCTCCATCCGCGGCGCACGATCATCGCCACCCTCACTGCCGCCCCCGGGGGCAACACCAAGAACTCGTAGCGCAGATCGGCTTCCAGAAACGGCGAGACAAAAAACGCCTTGTCGCAGCTTTGCGTAATTGCCCCGCCTTCGGTCGGCATCGGGCGCCAGGACATAAGAATGGGTTCGTCCGAAAGTATTGGCGACTTCATGCACGAGCGCCGCGACCGTGCCGTCTCGGTTGTAGCAGAAATAGACGCTCAGCGGATTGAACACGTAGTTCAACACCGCGGCATCGTCAGCAGCACAATGCGGCCGCCGTCCCAGGCGATGCCAGCAGCGCGCACTTTGTCTTCGATCTGCGGCCGGATAGGCGCGTCGAGGCGCTCGCCATGGTCGCGGTCGAACAGCGCGAGCAAGCCCAGGCGATTATGCGAGAACAATTGAAGTCGCCGAGCGAGCGCGGGCACTTCGTCCAGGTCGAGCGCCAACATGAACACGCGATAGCGCAGGCGGTGCTTGCCCGGCCGATGTGGGCGACGTGGCCCGTATAGAGTCCCGACGCGCTCATGCAGCGATCGCGTCCGGCGCGTGGCGGCGCGGGCAGATGAATGCGTCCGGATTCGTCAGCGACGCGCCAGGGCCGGCGCATGCTGCCCAATTGCTCGGCGACTGCGAGGCCGGCCTGTAGGCCGTCTTCGTGGAACCCGGCGCCAAAATGTGCGCCGCAAACCAAGTGTTGCGCACGCCCTGCAGCGACCACAATTCTTCCTGCGCGCGGATGCGCCCCTGCATCGAACAAAGGGTGCTCGTATTCGGTCTCGCAGAACACCGTCTCCTCGCGCGGCTCGCGGCGCGGATTGAGCGTGAGAAAAATCTGCTCGTGACAGTCCAATTGCTGCAGCTTGTTCATCCAGTAGGAAACGACGCATCCGCCTTCCGGACCGTCGCCGACATAGTTCCAACTGGCCCACAGCTTCCTGCGGCGCGGCATCAGGGCGCGGTCTGAGTGGCAGCACGGCGCGATTTTTGGCGTAGCGAAAGCAGCCGAGCAGCCGGCGCTCCTCAGCGCTCGGGTCCTCCAGCATAGCCCGCGCTTCGTCGGCATGCGCGGCAATGACAACATGGTCGAAGCGCGCCACATTTCCGGCGGTGTCTCGAACCCAAGCGCCGCCCACATCCCGTCGCACCGACACCGCGCCGCAATTGAGGCGCACACGCGCTGCATAGGCCGCGGTCAACGCAGAAACATAAGCGCGACTGCCGCCGACCACTGTCCGCCAGAGGGAGCGGTCCTTGAGCCTCAGCAGGCCGTGGTTCTCAAAAAAACGAACAAATGCTCGCGCGGGGTAGTCTTGAATCTCCGCCATCGAGGCCGACCAAATGGCGGCGGCCTGCGGGAGGATGTGATCGCGTTGGAACGCCTCGCAATAACCGCACCGCGTCAGGAACTCGCCGAGCGAGAGGTCGTCGCTCGCCTCCAGTATTTTGCGCGGCGCATCGCGGTAAAAGCGCAGCAGATCGGAGGTCATCGCCCAGAAGCGCGGGCTCAGCAGATTGCGCCCACCGCACAAAAACGCCGAGGCGTTGACTGACGAGTACTCTGTGCGCCCGCCATTGAGCGAGACCCCGAAAGACATGTCAGAGGCTTGTGTCGCAACGCCCAGATGGTCGAACAATGCGATCAGATTGGGGTAAGTGGTTTCGTTGAAGACGATAAAGCCGGTGTCGACCGGGGTTGGGCCAAGCTTGGTATCCACAATCACGGTGTTCGTATGCCCGCCAAGCCGGCCTGCCATTTCGAACAATGTCACGTCATGGCGCTTGTTCAGCAGCCAGGCCGCCGACATTCCTGCTATGCCTGATCCAATCACGCCGATAGTTTGCCGCTGCGCCGATTCGCTGGAGGAAAACGCCATTACGTCCATCCGTTCCAGCACGTCTGTTGTCGCCTGGTTCGGAGGTAGATACGCGCCGGCAGCGGCGGCGGATCACAATGATCCAGCCGCGCGGGTCGCGCGTACAGGGTCATGATGTATGCCACGGAACCCTTGCGTGGACCGGTTCGAGCTTCGCTCGCGCGGCTGAGCCTGGGGGAAAGCGCGGTGCCTAATCCAATGGCGGAGGCAGACGAGGATTTGTTGACCGCGTCGGGCAGGGCGACTGCGGCGCCTTTGGGACGCTGTTTGGAAGATACGCGCCGAAGGTCAAGGCGTATCTGCTGCGCCTCGGGGCGGCGGGCGCGGTTGCGGAGGATGTGGCTCAGGATGCGATGGTGGCGGTGTGGCGGCGCGCGGCCGCATATGATCGGCTCAAAGCCAAGGCGTCCACCTGGATATTCGTCATCGCGCGCAATTCTTGGATCGACCGGCTGCGGCGCGAAAAAGTAGAATTGGCCTACCGGAGCGTCTCGTACGTATCGGAGGAAAGCGACGGAGGAAGCGCCCGACAACGCCGCCGCGCGAACGCAGGCCGAGGACCACGTGGACGCTGCCCTACAATCGTTGTCTGAGGAGCAACGCAAGGTCGTGCACTTGTCGTTCTTTGAGGACTTGCCGCACGCGGCCATAGCTAATCGGCTGTCCTTGCCGTTGGGCACTGTAAAGTCGCGCCTGCGGCTTGCGCTCGCCAAGTTGCGCGCGCATTGGGAGCAATATTCGTGAGCCCGAAACATCATCCGTCGTTGGATATCCTGACCGGTTACGCCGCTGGCGTGCTTGAACCAGGGTTTGCCCTGGTGGTGGGCGCGCACCTCGAAGCATGCGCCAGTTGTCAGGGCCGTGTTGCTGGCGTTTGAAGGCGTTTCCGGCGCTTCACTCGCTGAGCTGGCCGATGCCTCCATGGCGCCGGATGCGCTGGCGCGGGTCACGGCGCGCATTGACCAGCCGCCCGCGCCTCGGATGACGACCGATGAGCGCCCCCTCGCGGAACGGTTGCCGCTCAAACCCCGCAAATGGGTGGCCCCGGGCGTCTGGGTCGCTGCGGTTGACACCCCGCATGCGCCGCAGAACCGGGTCTATCTTCTGTCGGTGGGGCCGGGCATGCCGACTGCGCGGCATGCCCATTCTGGCGCTGAGTTTTGTACTGTGCTCAGGGCGCCTATCGCGACGAACTCGGCGTGTTCTCCGCAGGCGATTTCGCCGCCGCCGAGAGCGATCTCTGTCACCAGCCAGTCGTCGTAGGCGACGAAGCGTGTCTGTGCTTGTTTGCCACCGAGGGGCGTCTTAAACCGCAGGGTTTGTTGGGACGCCTCGCCTTCAGTCTGGCGGATGTCTGACCTGTCGGGCGGAAATTAACCGCCCTCGCCGCGCAGTTGCGCGCTCAAGCGCCCCGCATTACCGCGCGCATCCAGCCAAATTCCAAAAAGGTCGCGCCGAATGCCTGGCCACTCCAAAACGCAACGCTGCACCCCGTTCACGAAGAAACCCGCCGTATTGGGTTCGGAGCTGAAGCCGGTGATGCGATCACCGGGAGCAACGTCAGCGAAGCATGCCCGTAACCGCTCGCCCAAGGGCGCCAGGGCGCTAGCGTCGCCGGCGCCGTTTCGCGACATTTCCTTCAACGTCTGGTTGGCCAAAGCGCGTGCTGAGAATGATCGTCGATAGGTGAGCGTCAGGGCAAACGGGCGTTCCCATGAAAACTCGCCGTCTTCGGCCCAAAGCTCAGCGTCAAACAAGGTCCACGCCAGCAGCCGATAGCGCGCCTCGCCCACATGCTCCGCATTGGGCAGCATGCGCGCGACCTCGGCGGGGCGAGCCTCCGCAAAAGAGAGCGAGAAGGTCATGACGATGGCGGCAATGGCGCCCAGGCAATTTCTCATCTTGGATCATCCGCTCGCGCCGAGGGCATTCGCGAAATAACCAAAGTGACCGAGGCGACGCGTATCCCGAACCAGCCAACGTTGGCGTGGTTGATTACCTCACCGCTGCCGGAAAGCGCCAGCACGTCGCGAAAGCGCACCTTGAGGCCGCGCCCATTTTCGGACGGCAGCACAACGTCGTACTCCAGCCGGAAGGTAGCGCCATCCTGGAAACCGATGGCTTCGCCGACGACGTCCTCGCGCGTGCCGGAATAGCGGCCTAGGCCAGTCCGTCGAAGCCGCCAAGTCTTGCGCTCGCGTTCGCCGTCGTCGAATTCGAAATCTTCAACCAGCGTGAGCGTGTTGCCATCCCAGGCGCCGTCGAGATGGGCTGTGAAGGCTCTGCGCGCGCCGGTGATGGAGCGGAACTCGCCGCGCGCCGCGTGCAAACCGGCAAGGTCCCGCTCGATGACAAAAGCTGCGCTCGATACGCCCGTGGGAACCCGCGGCGGCGTGGCGCAGGCCGGCAACAATGTGGCGGAGAGCATGAAAATGGCGCTGGTCCGGGCAAATTTGAACATCGGGTGGTTACGCGCGAGGCGTCTCAGTGGATCACATGGCGCAGGTAGGAAAGGCGCTCCCTGGCCACGAACAGGCTCAATCCCCCCAAGGGCCATCGCCAGCGCGCGGTTTCAAGGGATCGTGTCCCCAATTCATTAGCGAATACCGCCAACGCGAGACGGCGACATTGCGGTGCGTACCCTGTGCGAGATGGCGGCGAAGGAAGCTGACCACGCGGCGCATGTGGATAATATCTTCGGCATGCGCCGCGCGCTTGGTTCGGAGCAGCTGCAATGTGCGCCGGCCAGCCTTGCGGCCGATGGATTCGCCATAACCGGAATCCTGACCCACGGACTTGGATTCGTCGGTCTCCAGCCACGCTTCCAATTCACGCGACGTCATGTTCACCAGCTCGAGGAAGGCCCGCTTCACATCAACGTCAGATGCCTTTGGCATGAAATTTATACGCCTACGATTGGCCACTAGATTTGCGATCGGAATGTGCCATGACGTGAATAGGCAATCCGTGACCGAGCTCACGTATGGCGCCCAGTCAGATCATCCGGTCGGCTTGCGCAACGCCACTACCGCGCCGCGCTCCACCGCCGGCGCGGTGCAATAGCCGCCCCAGGCGTCCATGAGCCGGCGGCGTTTCTCGAACAGATCGCCGCGCCGGTAGGCGGCTTCCACCTTGTCGCCGACCGCATGGGCAAGCGCCGCTTCGGCCACTTCGCCGGGGAAGTTGGTTGTTTCCGCCGCCCAATCGCGGAAGGTCGAGCGGAAACCGTGCGCGGTCAGATCGGAGCGGTTCATGCGCCGCAGCGTCATGAGCAGCGCCATGTTGGACAGCGGTTTGCCGCGCCGCGCGCCGGCAAACACCGGGCCGCTGCCCTTCGGCCCCATCGCCTCCAGGATCGCCAGCGCCGGCACCGAGAGCGGTACACGGTGTTCGCGTCCGCCCTTCATGCGCGCTGCGGGGATGGTCCACGCCGCGCGCTCAAGATCGATTTCCTCCCAGCGCGCGCCGATAGCTTCGCCGGTGCGGGCGGCGGTCAGGATCGCAAAGCGCAGCGCCGCCGCGCCAGCGCCCTCGCGGCCCGCCAGATCGGCCCAGAAGGCGGGCATCTGATCGAAGCGGAGCGCGGCATGGCGCCCGCGCGGCTTGGCTTTGGCGCGCGCCGGCAACGCCAGCGCAAGGTTGCCCTTCCAGCGCGCCGGGTTTTCGCCGCCGCGATAGCCGCGCACGCGCGCCCAATCCAGGATAGCCTCGATGCGACCGCGAACCCGCGAGGCGGTTTCGGTCTTGGCGGTCCAGATCGGATCGAGCACCTTCATCACCAGGGGGGTATCCACCATCGCCACCGGCAGATCGCCAAACACGGGATAGACGTATTGGGCGAGCGTGGCGCCCCATTGCGCGGCGTGCTTTGCATTGCGCCAGCCGGCGGCGTGCGCGGCGATATAGCCTTCGGCGCACTGGCGGAACGTGGTGGCGCGGGCTTCCGCCACCGCCTCGGTCATGCGCGCCGCTTCCTTCGCCGCCACCGGGTCACGGCCGGCTTTGGCGTCTTGCCGTGCGGTTGACGCGAGTTCGCGCGCCGCCTTGAGCGGCACAAGGTCAACCCGCCCCAGCCCCATGTCGCGGCTCTTGCCGATTAGGCAGGCGCAGCCGAACGAACCACGAGCGGCGCGGCGTCCGATCCTTGCCGACGGTGACTTGCAGATAGAGCCCGTCGCCATCCGGATAGACGCCCGGCGCATTGGTCTGCCGGATCACCCGATCCGTGAGCTTGTTCGCCGCCATGGTCGCCTCCGTGGATAGGGCGGCACCTCCGCCCAACCTGTGGATAGAGCGGACTGTCCGCCTAACTCCACGTTGCTATCCACGTTTTTGCACCGGTTGGCAGCGCACGTCAACGGACAAGGGTGGGCGGATGATTTGGCGTAAAACCCTTGGGTTTCTTAGCTTTGATCGGGTATCTGCGGACGCTGGCGAACGGGAACGAACAGGGTCCATGGCGGATGGGGTGAGATTCGAACTCACGGTGGGCTTGCACCCACGGCGGTTTTCAAGACCGCTGCCTTAAACCACTCGGCCACCCATCCGTGCGCATGCGCCTATCAGCGGGCGCGGCGGCGTGCAATCGCGCAGCGCTGAGTGGCGCGCCCGACTTGCCGGACGCGCCCGCACAGGACAATGGCGGCACTTCGAAAACAGGCTGCGAGATTGGTTAGCGGCCATTGTTGATGAAGCGGCGCCAAGCATGAAAGCTTACGCGACCTCAATTTTATGGCTGTATATGAGCGGGCTTCGCTGCAGGGAGCCAAGCCGCCGATGAGCATTTCCAACGCAAGCGCGGCACTGGTTTGTTTGGCTGTGGCCGCCATGGCCGGTTTGGCGGAGGCTGAGCCGCTCAGCCTCAGCGGCGGCGGCGAAAATTCTTATGGTTACGGCGCCCAGGGAGACCGCGCAGGTCCGGTTCTGGACTTGCGCTCGGCGACAAGCGCCGGCGGCGGCGCCAGCGCCAGCGGCGGAAGCCGTGGCAGGCGACCGAACGCGTGGGGCCGCCTTACCAGGCTGGCGGACGCTGGTATGTGCCTACCGCTGAGCCAGGCTATGCCGAGACCGGCATCGGCTCCTGGTACGGCCCCGGTTTTCACGGCAGGGCGACCGCCAGCGGCGAGACCTACGATCAGGAGGCGCTGACCGCGGCGCACCCGACCCTGCCGATCAACAGTTTGGTGCAGGTCACCAATCTGGAGAACGGCCGGGAAATCATTGTTCGGGTCAATGATCGGGGGCCGTTCGCCCACCAGCGTCTGATCGACGTATCGCGGGCGGCGCGGAGGTGCTTGGGTTTGAGCGGGCAGGGCAAGCGCGCGTGCATGTGCGCTATCTGGGCCCGGCCCCGCGGCGTGTGCCGGCGGCAGGCCAGCGCCGCCCCTGCCGCCGTGGACGCCGCCCAGGTCGACAGAATGCGCCGGCGCTTTGGCCGGCGCGCCGAGCGGCGAGGCGGGCTTTGTCGTGCAGGTTGGCGCTTTTTCGAACCGCGAGAACGCTGAGAGGGTGCGCACCGAGATCGCCAGCGCCGGGCCGGTGCTGGTCGATGCGCGCCAGAACGGCGGCGGGGAATTGTTCCGGGTGCGCGTAGGGCCTTGGCCGAGCCGCGACGCGGCTGAGAACGCGCGCCAAAGCCTGGCCCTCTTGGGCTACTGCCGAGAGCATCGTCGCACCGCACTGATATGACTACACTTAGGCGATTGACGGGCCGCCGCCGGCTCGGCTTGAGTCCTCTGGGCGCCGGCGCGGCGCTCTAACGATTCGGCGGATTCATGAATTTGCTTCGCAGGCTTGCTGGTTTGGGTGTCGTTGCCGCGCTGCTTTGGGCCGCGCCGGCGCGCGCGCAGGATAGCGGCTTTGCCACCAGCGCGCGCCACGTCACCATCCTGGATGCCGCGAGCGGGCTCGTGCTCTATTGCAACGATTGCGACACGCCGATGCCGCCCGCCTCGATGTCCAAGCTGATGACGGTGCTGCTGGTGGCTGAGCGGCTGCAAGCGGGCCGCATCAACATGGAGACGCGCTTTCACGTCAGTCTGAGCGCGCTTGGCGCAATGGCGCCATGTCCGACGGCTCGCACATGTTCCTTGAGCTTGACTCGCAAGTCGAGCGTGCGCGATCTGCTGCGCGGGCTGATCATCGTTTCCGCCAACGACGCCTGCGTGGTGCTGGCCGAAGGCATTGCCGGATCGGAAGAGGCGTTCGTCGCCGAGATGAACGCGCGCGCCCAGGCGCTGGGCTTGCGCACGGCGCGCTTCCGCAACGCCACCGGCTTGCCCGATCCCGACCACGTCATCAGCTCGGCCGATCTCGCGCGCCTGGCGCGGCATTTGATCGTCACTTACCCCGATCTCTACCGGATCTATTCGGAACGCAGCTTCACCTACAACAACCACACCCAGGAAAACCGCAATCCGCTGCTCGGCGCGTTCGACGGCGCCGACGGCGTGAAGACCGGCCACACCGACGATTCCGGCTACGGCCTGGTCGGCTCGGCGGTGCTCAACGGCGCAGCGGCGCATCATCGTGTTCAACGGCATGCGCTCGATGGCCGAGCGCCGCAGCGAAGCGCTGCGCCTGATGGGCGCGGCGTTCCACGATTTCAGCGTCGCGGCGCTTGCTGCCAGCCGGCGCAGCAAGTCGGCGAGGCGCAGGTGCGGCTTGGCTCGCGCCGCACCGTGCCGCTGCTGCGCGCAAGGCGACATCGTCATCGGCGGCCGCGCGCGCGCGTTCAGAGCGGGCTGACCGCGCACATCGTCTATGACGGCCCGCTGCCAGCGCCGATCGCGCGAGGGCGAGGTGGTGGCGCGGCTGGTGGTCGAAGGGCCGGGCTTTGAGACGCCAGCGATTTCCGCTGGCCGCCGGGCGCAGAATCGGCCGCGCCAATCTGGTTCGCGCGCGCCTGGGAAGGCTTGCGCCTGACGCTGTTCGGCGCTTCATAGAGCGCCATGGCGCAAGGCCGATTCATCACGCTCGAAGGCGGCGAAGGCACGGGCAAGTCGACGCTGGCGCGCGGGCTTGGCGATGCGCTGCGCGCGCGCGGCGCGTGAGGTCGTGCTGACGCGCGAGCCAGGCGGCGCGCCCGGCGCTGACGCGATCCGCGCGCTGCTGGTTGCAGGGCGAAGCCGAACCGCTGGAGCGCGCTGGAGGAAGCGCTGCTGTTCGCGGCGGCGCGGCTCAACCATTTGACGCACACCATCCGCCCGGCGCTGGCGCGCGGCGCCTGGGTGATTTGCGACCGCTATTACGATTCCACCCGCGCCTATCAAGTCGCCGGCGGCGGGCTCGAGCGGCGATGTGCTCGATGACGCTCAACGCGCTGATCGAGGCGCCGACGCCCGACCTCACGCTGGTGCTCGATATCGATCCCGCGCGGGCCTTGCGCGCTCGCGCGGCGGCGAGGCCGGCGAAGATCGGTTCGAGACGCAAGGACGCGGAGTTTCACGCAGCGCGTGCGCGCGGCGTTTCTCGCCATCGCCGCGCGCGAACCGAAGCGCTGCGTCGTGATCGAGCCGGCGCGCAGCGCCGGAAAGGCGTGCTGCGCGCAAGCGCTCGAGCGCCATCGAGGCGCGGCTGTGAAAGCGGAAAAACCACGCGCCCGAAACCGATAAGGAGCCGAACGCGCCGCATCCGCGCGAGACGTTCTCGTTCGTCGGCCACGAGCGCGAGGAAGCAAGCGCTCGCCGAGGCGCTGCGCGAGCGGGCGCATGCATCATGCTTGGCTGCTCGCCGGCCCGAAGGGGCTCGGCAAGGCGACGCTCGCCTATCGCTTCGCGCGCGTCGCGCTCGGCGCAAAGCGCATCGGCCCGCGCCCGCTCGACGTCGATCCCGAGGACGTCGATCGCGCGCCGCATCGCGGCGCTGTCGCATCCCGATCTGTTCGTGCTGCGCCGCGGCTTCAACGATCGCGGCAAGCCGCGCCGCGAAATCGCCGTCGATGACGCGCGCGAGCTGGGCGCGTTCTTTTCGCTGGCGCCGTCCGAAGGCGGCATGCGCGTCGCCATCATCGATGCCGTCGACGATCTCAACCGCAACGCCGCCAACGCCATCCTGAAGACGCTGGAAGAGCCGCCGGCGCGCTCGGTGCTGCTGCTGGTGTGCCACGCGCCGGGCGCGGCGCTGGCGACCATCCGCTCGCGCTGCCGGCGCTTGGCGCTGCGGCCGCTCGAGCGATGACGATGGTGCGCGCGGCGCTGGGCGACGACGCCGACGATGCGCTGGTCGCGCTCGCCAAGGGCCGGCCCGGCCGCGCCATCGCGCTCAAGGCGCAGGGCGTCGACGCGGCCGGCGTCGAGCTCGAGCGCGCGCGAAGCGCGATCGCGCGCGGCGAGGCCGGCGCCGGTGCTCGACGCGCTCTACGACAAGATGAGCGGCGAGCCGTTCGAGCGCCTGGCGGCGGTGCTGGAGCTGGCCGGCGAGTGGACGCGCGCGGCGGGCGTGGACGCAGGGCGGCGAACGCTGGGCCGAGGCGTGGTCGGCGCTGGAAACGCTGCGCGCGGAAGCCGAAGGGCTCGACATGGACCCGCGCCACGCGCTCGCGCGCGCCGTCGGCGATCTTGATCGCGCCGCGGGCGGCGCGGCGATGACGCGCCGCATGCTGATCGACAGCCACGTCAATCTGCACCACCAGAGCTTCGCCGAGGATCGCGACGCGGTGATCGCGCGCGCGCGCGCACGCCGGCGTCGCGCGCATGATCACGATCTGCGACAGAATCGAGAATTTTCCGCACGTCATCGCCATCGCCGAGGCGCACGACGACATCTACGCCAGCGTCGGCGCGCATCCGCATTACGCCAAGGATCATCTCGATCTCACCGCCGAGCGCCTGATCGAACTGGGCGCGCATCCCAAAGTGGTCGGCATCGGCGAAACCGGCCTCGACCAGCACTACAAGTTCAGCCCGTTCGAGGATCAGGTCGCGGTGTTCCGCGCGCACGCGCAAGCCGCGCGCGCGCTCGACAAGACGCTGATCATCCACACCCGCGAGGCCGACGAGGCGATGGCGGAGCTGCTGGAGGAGGAGGCGGGGAAGGGGCCGCTCTGCGCATCCTGATGCATTGCTACACCAGCGGCACGGAACTGGCGCGCCGCGCGCTGGCGCTCGGCGCGTATTTCTCGTTCTCCGGCATCATGACGTTCAAGAACGCCGACGACGTGCGCGCCATCGCGCGCGAAATGCCGCTCGACCGCGTCATCGTCGAAACCGATTGCCCCTATCTGGCCCCGGTCCCGCACCGCGGCCAACGCTGCGAGCCCGCGCACGTGGCCGACGTGCAGGCGCTATTTCTGCAAATTGCGCGGGCTGGAAGAGGAGGAGGGGAGCGCCCTGCTCGCCGACAACTTCTTCCGCCTCGTTCCCGCAGACCATCTCGCGAGGCGCGCGGCTCCGGGACATGGCGCTGATGCGGCACGCTTGCGCGTCACCATCCTCGGCTGCGGCTCCTCCGGCGGCGTGCCGCGCGCCACCGGCGATTGGGGCGCGTGCGATCCGAACGAGCCGAAGAACCGCCGCACGCGCTGCGGGCTGCTGCTGCAGAAATGGAGCGGGCGAGGCGGGCGCGCCGGAGGAGGCGACCACCGTGCTGATCGACACGCCGCCCGATCTGCGCCAGCAGCTGGCGGCGGCGGGCCCTCGCATCTCGACGCCGTGCTGATCAGCCACGACCACGCCGACCAGACCAACGGCTTCGACGACATCCGCGCCTTCTTCATCAAGCAGCGCCGCACAGCTGCCGGTGTGGATCGACGAGCCGACGCGCGCGCACCTTCATGCACCGCTTCGGCTACGCGTTCGAGATCCAAGGGCGGCTATCCGGCGATCGCGCGCGACGCCGGCCACATGGCGCCGCTCGTGCCGATCGACGATCGACGGCCCCGGCGGCGCCGCTGGAGATCCTGCCGCTCGAGCAGGACCACGGCTTCTCCACCTCGCTCGGCTTTCGCGTCGGCGCCGCCGCCTATTCCAACGATGTCGTCGTCGATGCCCGAGGCGACCTTCGCGCGCGCTCGAGGGCCTGGCGCTCTGGATCGTCGATGCGCTGCGCGACAAGCCGCACCCGACGCACGCGCATGTGGAGCTGAGCCTCGAATGGATCGCGCGCCTGAAGCCCGCGCACGCGGTGCTGACCAACATGCACATCGACCTGGATTATGCGGCGCTGAAGGCGAGGCTGCCGGCGGGCGTCGAACCGGCCTACGATGGCTGGCGCGCCGATCTGCCGATCTGAGTCGGTCCGTATCGATTTCCCATAATCTATCTTATGCGAGATTTGTATGTCGGCCCAAGCTACTGATAAAGGCGAAAGCGAAAAGGCGCGCTACCCTCGCCCGCAACGCCGCCGCCGCCCAGGCCGTGCTCGACGTGATGGCGCGAGCTGCGCGACCCGCAAGGCGGCTGCCCGTGGGACATCGAGCAGAACTTCGCGACCATCGCCCCCTACACGATCGAGGAAGCCTACGAGGTCGCCGACGCGATCGAGCGCGACGACATGCCGGCGCTCAAGGAAGAACTGGGCGACCTCCTCTTCCAGGTCGCCTTCCACGCCCGCATGGCCGAGGAGCAAGGCGCGTTCGATTTCGCCGACGTCGCCAACGCGCTCGCCGCCAAGATGATCGAGCGCCATCCGCACGTGTTCGGCGAGGGCGATGAGCGCACGGCCGAGGAGCAGACCCGCGCCTGGGAGACGCTGAAGGCCGAGAAGCGCGCGGCCAAGGCGCGCTCGACGCCTCCCTGCTCGACGATGTGCCATGGCCCTGCCCGCGCTGATGCGCGCCGAGAAACTCACCAAGCGCGCCGCGCGCATCAATTTCGATTGGCCGACGCCCGACGAAGTGCTGGCGAAGCTCGACGAAGAATTGGCCGAACTGGAGGAAGCGCGCGCGAGCGGCGATCACGAAGCGCATCGCCGAAGAGATGGGCGACGTCCTGTTCGTGATCGCCAACCTCGCCCGCAAGCTCAAGGTCGATCCCGAAGAAGCGCTGCGCCGCGCCAACGCGAAGTTCACGCGGCGGTTCCAGCACATCGAGCGGCGGCTGGCGGAACAGGGCCGCGACGGGCCCGCAGCCGCTGGACGACATGGAGGCGCTGTGGCTGGAGGCGAAGCGGGTGGAGCGCGACTAGCGCTAACCCTCTCCTTGCGGAGAGGGTCGCCGCGAAGCGGCGGGGTGAGGGGCGGCCCGACATCAAGGCGCCGGCGCGTTGGCACGCCTCACCCCCTGCCCCTCTCCGCAAGGGAGAGGGGAAATGCGCCCTGTCTACTGAAAGCCCAGCTGCGGCGCGATGGCGTTGCCGACATAGAACGCGATCACCGCGGCTCCTGCCGCGCTGACAACGCGAACCATACTGAGCAAACGAAAGAGTTCCTCGTGCCACTTTGATTTGAGATTGCTGATAGCCTCCGCAACCAGCGTCTGCGAGAGCCGTTGTCGCTTTGCCGCTGAGGCGACAAAGCGCTCCCGCCCTTGCCCGGTGTCGCCTGCGGTCACCATGAGCTTTGCTTCTTCGCGAAGCAGTTGTTGGATGTACAACCTCCTTGACCAAAGCCACGCCATGCCTAACGCATTTGAGGCATCTGTCGAGCAACGAGAAGGATAGCGAGCATCGCCAGCAGCAAGCCAGCACCAGTGATACCCAACGCCAATGCGAGGGCGGCTTTGCTAAGAAATTGCCTGACGGGCTGACCTGCCTTCGGGCGCGACGTCATCTTTTTGCGCCAACTTCGTGCCTCGGTGCTCGTAATCTCCCCTTTCTCCTCAGCCCGCTTGAATTATTCGCACCGCCCCCCGGTTCAAATGGTCATTGTATAGCTCGATCTTGATTTCGATCCGGCTCAGCCAACCACGTACATACAACCCCGCCGATATAAAGCTGAGCGTGTGCAGGTCTTTCGCCCACTGTGGGATCGTGAAATCGATCTGCAGCAAAACAAAAATCGCTCGGATCGGCGACTGCACGACGTCAACCAATGGCGCGATAACGACGCCGGTAGAACTCAACGAAATGCGAGAAGCCCCAGTTTAGGTGGATGTCGAACCCCTGTTGGACGACGGCTAATTATCGTCGCCGCCGAGAACAGCGCGCCTAGCGTCATTGTCGCCCAGTAGAAGTCCTCTTTGGCACGCTTGATGTCGTCGCTCATGATCTCGCAGTCCGCGGGCATCCGGTGAGCCTTACTTGCAGCGCCCCAAACGGCACGACCTTGTTCTCCACATCGTGCCCAATATCGCAGCGCCCGAGATACGCAATCCCCGCCCGCGCGCACCAAAACTTGACCATCTCTTCTTCGCCCGCGCCGAACGGCTTGTCGTTCTCCGGCACGTCGCTGAGCCGCCCGAGCTTGATCCCCCTCACCTGCCGGATCGTTCGGCGAGGAGGTGATGGGAAGAGGGCGCGGTCGAGGCGGTAGAGATATTCGCCCACGTCCTCGAGCATCAGCACGTGGCCGGTCGAGATCGGGCTCGAGCGACGTGCCGAGGATCGATTGCAGCACCATGATGTTGAAGGCGGCGCTTTTGCCGTCGAACATGACGCCGAGTTCGAGCGCTCTCCGGCGCGCGGTCGATCAGCTAGGCGAGCGCCCTCCTCACCGCCGCCTCGCCGCCCGCGCGCATCATGTCGACCGGCATCGGCCCGTGCGCGACGTTGGCGAAGCCGCGCGCGATAGAGCCCGCCGAGCAGCGCGCCGGCGTCGCTGTAGCCGAGATAGGTTTTGCGCGCGCGCGTGTTCGTTCAGCTGCGCCAGCGCCGCTTCAGCCATGCGGCAGGCGCCATAGCCGCCGCGCGCGAACCAGATCGCGTCGAAGCTCGGATCGTTGGCGAACTCCACGAACGCCGCCGCCCGCGCCGCATCGTCGCCAGCGAAATGCCCGGCGCTGAGGAAACATTGCGGGTGAAAAACGATCTCCGGCGCGCGGTCGAGGAAAGCAGTCGGCGGCGAAGCCCTTCACGCGCTCGGCCAACTCGCGGGTCGATGCGCGTGCCGGGCGCGACCACGCCGATGCGGAGCGATGGGGCCATTTTGCGTTCGCCGTCCTTGCCGGCTGGCGGCGTTTGTCCTCATAACCGGCGCCGATGAGTCAGCAAGCGGCCAAATCCTATTTCTTCAGCGGCGTCGGCGGCTCGGGCATGCTGCCGCTGGCGCTGATCCTGCGCGCGCGCGGGTTTGAGGTGGCGGGCTCGGACCGTTCGCTCGACCAGGGCCGGCTCGGCGCGAAGTTCGAGTATCTGAAGGCGCAAGGCATCGCCCTCTTCCCGCAGGACGGCAGCGGCCTCGTCAGCGCCGATCAAATCCTGGTGCGCTCGGCGCGCGGTGGAAGACACCGTGGCCGACGTCGTCGCCGCCAAGCGCGTCGGCGCGCGCGGACATGAAGCGCCCGCAATTGCTGGCGGAATTGTTCAACGCAGCGACGGTGCGCATCGGCGTCGCCGGCACCAGCGGCAAGTCCACCACCACGGCGATGATCGCCTGGATGCTGCACCGCGCCGGCCGCGATCCGACGGTGATGAACGGCGCGGTGATGAAGAACTTCGTCACGCCGGACGCGCTGTTCGCCTCGGCGCTGGTGGGCAAGGGCGATGCGTTCGTGTCCGAAGTGGATGAGAGCGACGGCTCGATCGCGCGCTATGAGCCCACGCATCGCCGTCGTCAACAATATCGCGCTCGACCACAAGAGCATGGAGGAATTGCGCGCGCTGTTCGCCGGCTTCGTCGCCAAGGCCGAGATCGCGGTGCTCAATCTCGACAACGAGGAAACCGCCGCGCTGGTGCTGAGCGCCAAGGTGCGCACGCGCACCTATCAGCCTGCGCTCGGCGCTGGCCGACCTGCACGCGCTCAAGCCATTCGCCCGGCGCCCGATGGCGATTGCGTTCAGCGCGCTGCGAGCGCGACGGCGGCGCCAGCGCCGACGTGCGCCTCGACGTGCCCGGCGAGCACAACGTCTCCAACGCGCTCGCGGCGCTCTCGGCGGCGCGCGCGTATGGGCTGTCGCTTGACGAAGCCGCCGCCGCGCTTGAGGGCTTTGCCGGAACCAAGCGGCGGCTTGGAGATCGTCGGCAAAGCCAGCGGCGTCACCGTGATCGACGATTTCGCGCACAACCCGGATAAGATCGCCGCCACGCTGAAGACGCTGCACGCGTTCCCGGGGCGCTTGCTGATCATGTTCCAGCCGCACGGCTTCGGGCCGCTGAAGCTGATGCGCGACGAATTCATCGACTGCTTCGCCGAGCACATGGCCGCCGACGACGTGCTGATCATGCCCGATCCCGTCTATTTCGGCGGCACGGTCGATCGCGCTGTCACCAGCGAACACATCGTCGCTGGCGTACGCGCGCGCGGCCTGCAAGCGATGGCGTTCGCCGAACGCGCCGCGTGCGGCGACAAGCTGATCGAACTGGCTGAACCCGGCGACCGCATCGTTGGTCATGGGCGCGCGCGACGATACGCTGAGTGTGTTCGCGGCGGAATTGCTGGCGCGGCTGGAGAAATGAGCACAAATCCGGACCGCCGGCTTCCAGCTTCGACATGCACGATCCCGGGGTAATTCTCAGCGTTACGCGGCCCAAAACTTGACTTTGCCCCCAAATCCGCCCACATCCCGCCGGTCCGTTGTGCGCGCCGAGGTGGCGTGCTCGCCCCTCGCTTGAGCGCCCTTGGCCGATCCGCGGTCCATGCCGGCGTGAAGCGCCAACCCGAAGCGGCCGCCGTTTTCGCCTCCAAAGCGAACCGGCGCCCGCGCAAGTGAGATTGAATGAATTCCGAAACTGCCGCGCCAGCAGGCGCTGAAACTGCACAAGTCCAAATCACCTTCGACGATCTCGGCCTCTCCGACGATACGCTGCGCGCGGTGAAGGAGGGCGGGTACAACACCCCTACTCCGATCCAGGCCGCCGCCATCCCCGAAGTGCTGAAGGGTCGCGACATTCTCGGCATCGCCCAGACCGGAACCGGCAAGACCGCCGCCTTCGTGCTGCCGATGATCGATATTCTCGCCGCCGGGCGCACCCGCGCGCGCATGCCGCGCACCTTGATCCTGGAACCGACGCGCGAACTCGCCGCGCAGGTGGCGGAGAATTTCGACAAATACGGCAAATACCAGAAACTCACCAAGGCGCTGCTCATCGGCGGCGTTTCCTTCGGCGATCAGGACGCGCTGCTGGCGCGCGGCGTCGACGTGCTGATCGCCACGCCGGGGCGGCTGCTCGATCATTTCGAGCGCGGCAAATTATTGCTGACCGGCGTGCAGGTGATGGTGGTCGATGAGGCCGATCGCATGCTGGATATGGGCTTCATCCCCGACATCGAGCGCATCTTCAAACTAACGCCGTTCACGCGCCAGACCTTGTTTTTCTCCGCCACCATGCCGCCGGAAATCACCCGGCTGACGGAGGCGTTTCTCTCTAGCCCCAAGCGCATCGAAGCCTCGCGCCCCGCCACCGCGGCCAGCACCATTGACCAGCGCATCGTGCCGCTGCCCGGCGGCGATCCGCGCACGCGCCGCGCCGCTCTTCGCGCGGTAATGCAGAGCGCCAATGTCAGGAATGGCATCGTGTTCTGCAACCGCAAGACCGATGTCGATGTGGTGGCGCTTTCGCTCAAGCGCCATGGCTTTAACGCTTCGCCCATCCACGGCGATCTGGAGCAGTCCCTGCGCACCAAGACGCTCGACCGCTTCCGCTCCGGGGATCTGCAATTCCTGATCGCCTCGGACGTCGCCGCGCGGGGCTTGGATATCCCCGATGTCAGCCACGTGTTCAATTACGAGCCGCCGCGCACGCCTGACGATTACGTCCACCGCATCGGCCGCACTGGCCGCGCCGGCAAGCAAGGCGTGTCGTTCACGCTGTGCGCGCCGAATGATCGCCGCAGCCTTGAAGCCATCGAAAAGCTCATCGGGAGGAGCATCGAAACCGCCACGATTGAAGGCGTGCCTACCGAAGCAATCGGCGATCCCAACGATCGCGGCGGACGCGGGCGACGGGCCGAAGAACTGAAGCGCGAACATTCCAAGCGCATTGCCGAGAAGAAGCAGCGCTTCCAGAAGCGCGATCCGGAACGGCCACAGGCCGGAACCGAACCACTGGCGGCAAGTGCGGCGCCGGAACCGCGAGAACCCGCGCCAAAGCCCGAACGTCAAGCCGAGCGCCAGCGGGATCGCGGCCCACGCCGGGAAAAAACGCCCGGTCCGATTGCGCACCAGGACAAGGATACGCCGGGATTCGGCGACAATCTGCCGGCGTTCTTACGCAAGAAATAACGCTGCTCCGCTCCCCCTCGATGGGGGAGCTGTCAGCGCGCGAAGCGCGATGACTGAGGGGCGAGGCCCGCTGGTGTTTCGGGAATAGCCTCACGAGGCTTCACCTTCACCCGCAGCGCGCGCACCCCCTCAGTCATGCTTTGCATGACAGCTCCCCCATCGAGGGGGAGCGGGGAACCCACTGCCGGCTGGAAGCCGGCGGTCCGGCGTAGCGCTATTTCTTCAGCCTCGCATCCACCTGTTTGCGGAAGCCCGCGCCATAGGGCGGGCGGAACATGGCGATGATTTCGCTGCCGGTCTGGCGATAGATCGCTTTCTCGTGGCTGAATTCAGTGAAGCCGCGTCGGCCGTGATAGGCGCCTGTGCCCGAGGGACCGACGCCGCCAAACGGCATGTCGTCCATGGTGAAATGGAAGATGACGTCATTGATGGTGACGCCGCCTGAATGGGTGCGGTTCAGCAAGGCTTCGCTCTCGCGCGCATCTTCGCCAAAATAATAAAGCGCAAGCGGACGCGGGCGGGCGTTGATTTCGGCGATCGCGCCGTCGAGCGTTTCGTAGGATCGCACCGGAAGAACCGGCCCGAAAATTTCCTCCTGCATCACGCTCATTTCGTCGGTGGCGCCAAGCACAAGAGTGGGCGGAATTTTGCGATGTTCCTGCTGCGAAAAATCCTCGTTGCCGGGATTGAGTTCGATGATCTCGGCGCCCTTGGCCTTGGCGTCGTCGATCAGACCGCGCACGCGGTCATAATGGCGCTGGTTGATCATGGCTGTGTAATCGCCATTGTCCTTGATGCTCGGGAACATTTTCGCCACCGACGCGCGTGCGCCAGCGACAAACGCATCAACGTTCTGGGTCAGCACATAGTCCGGCGCCAGGCAAATCTGGCCGGCATTCATGGTCTTCCCCGCCATGACCCGCGCGCTTGCCTTATTCATGTCGGCGCCGGCGCCGATGACAACCGGGCTCTTGCCGCCAAGTTCAAGCGTAACCGGAGTGAGATTGTCAGCCGCCACGCGCATGACGTGGCGGCCGACGGAAGTCGCGCCGGTGAAGATCAGATGATCGAACGGCAAGCTCGCAAACGCCGCCCCGGCTTGCGGACCGCCGAGGACGACCGCGAACTCATCGTCATCGAAATAGGACCCAATCAATTGCGCCAGCAGCGCCGAGGTCGCCGGGGTGAATTCCGATGGCTTCAGCATCACGCGGTTTCCTGCCGCGAATGCGCCGGCGACAGCGTCAAACGCCAATTGCACCGGAAAATTCCACGGCGTGATCACGCCAATAATTCCCTTGGGTTGAAAGCGCACCTCGGCGCGGGCGCCGAGCATGCCAAGCACGGGCGGCGTCACTTTGCGTTTTTGCGGCTTCATCCACGCCTCGAGATTTTCCCGCGCGTATTTGAGCGGGCCGATAGCGCCAGCGATGTCGGTAAGCCGCGTCATATCGACCGAGCGCGCGCCAAAATCGGCCTGGATGGTGGCGACAAGTTCGTTTTGGTTGGTCAACAATAAATCAATGCAGCGCGTCAGCCGGTCCTTGCGCGAGCGCGCATCCGGCGGGCCATAGCGCAATTGCGCGCGCTTTTGCGCCTGCAGCGCCAAATTCATCGCCTCGGCTTGGGCTTCAACCGGCATATTCAAGGACGCCTCCACGCAATGTCTTTGCCCCATAAGCTCATATCCTTGCGTTAGCGCAATGCTCCCATGCGACCGCTGGCGAAGAAAATTTACCTTTCATGCACCGACGCCCGCGAAGCCTTACACAATTAGCGCGTAAGTCAGGACATGGAACAGGAATGACCGAGCAGGAGACCAATCCCCAAATCCCGGCCGACCATGCCGAACAGATTGCGCTCGCGAGCGAACGTATCGTGCGCGACCTCGACCAGGTCATGGCGTTTCTAAAGCGCGCCGATGACAAGAGCGGCGACTACGGTCGCACGCTGGAGAGCGCGGCCACCGACCTCAATCGCGGCCTCGCGCCTGAACAGATCCGGCAATTGGTGTCCAGCCTCGCCGCCGCCACGCTCGACATGGCCAACCACAATCAACATTTGACGGCGGAGCTGAAGAAGTCGTCGCAAGAAATGGCGACGCTGAAGACCACGCTTGAATCAGTGCGCGTGGAATCGTTGACTGATGGCCTGACCGGCATCGCCAATCGGCGCATGCTCGACGATACGCTGCGCATGCGCATGGAGGAAGCGCGCGCCCACCGAACCGAATTGTTCCTGGTGCTCTGCGATGTCGATCATTTCAAGCGCTTCAACGACGCTTGGGGTCACCACACCGGCGACCAGATATTGCGCTTCCTGGCCAGCACGATGCAGGCGCACGCGGTGGAGGATGTGCTGGTGGCGCGTTATGGCGGGGAAGAATTCGCCATGATCGCGCCGCGCATGACGCCTCAACAAGCCGCGCAAGTGGCGGAGAAAATCCGCGTGGCCATACAAAGCAAGCGCCTGCGTCGGCGCTCCACCAATGAAGATTTGGGCCAAGTAACCGTATCGTTTGGCGTCGCGCGCATGCAACCGGGCGACACCCAGTCGGCCTTCATCGAGCGCGCCGACGCGTGCCTCTACACCTCCAAACGCAATGGCCGCAATCAAGTGACCACTGACGCGGCGCCTGCGCTCTACGTCGCTTGAGCTAACGTTTGGCTTTTTTTTTGGGTTTGGTTTTCGCCGCGGCCTTGGCCGCAGCGAGCGCCTTTAAGCCCCATCGCGCGGCTTCATCTGGATCGTCGAGCGCGGAATCCGGCAAGCGCCAATATCCCATCTCTACCTTCTCGCCCGCACGCGGTCCGCTCGCCGGTTCCCACACGAACGGGCCGCAGCCCAGTTTGCGCAATTCTGCTTTCAAGGGCTCATCGGCTTTGAGATAAATCGCATCGCCGTTCACCAGCAGCAGGAACATGACGCCGTCAGCATAGCCGCCTGCGCCGCCAAACATGCGCTTGATCGTTACAGCGCCAATTCCGGCAAACAGCTCCTTGACGAATTCGTGGAAGCTGTCTGCGGCCATCTCACGCGTCTTCTTTGGCCGCGACGATGGTCACGCTTTCCCCGCAGCCGCAGGCATCGGTCTGGTTGGGATTGCGGAACACGAAGCGCGAGGTAAGCCGCGTCGTCTCGTAATCGATCTCCGAGCCGAGCAGGAACATCACCGCATCGGCTTTCACCAAGATGCGCACGTCGCGGTCTTCCACCAATTCATCGAACGGAGCGGGCGCTTCGGCATAATCCATCACATATTCCATGCCGGCGCAGCCGCCATTCTTCACGCCGACGCTGAGATACGGCTTCGACGAAGAGGCCATCACCTCTTTCACGCGTGCGGCGGCGGCGTCAGAAAGCGTCACGATCTTGGGGCGGGGGCGGGGGGTCATGATTTCACCTGCGGCACGGAGCGCTGACCTCTCCGTCATTCCGGGGCCGCCAAAGGCGGAACCCGGAACCTAGGGGCAACCGGCGCTGCGCTGGCTCCTGGGTTCCGGGTTCGTCGCTACGCGACGCCCCGGAATGACGGAAAATGTAACGGATCATTGCTTCAGCATTTCTCACAACATGTTCAATTCAAGCTTGGCTTCATCGCTCATGCGCGCGGGCGTCCAGGGCGGATCGAACACCAGGTTCACTTTCGCGCCAATTACGCCCTTCACTTTCAAAGCCGCCTCCTCCACCCAGCCCGGCATTTCGCCGGCAACCGGACAACCGGGGGCGGTCAATGTCATCTCGATATCGGCATGGCCCTCGTCGCTTAGATCGACTTTGTAGATGAGGCCAAGTTCGTAAATATCAACCGGGATTTCCGGATCGAACACAGTCTTGAACGCCGCCACCAGATCGTCGGTGATGCGGTCAAGCTCGGCTGGCGGGAGGGCTGCAGGCGGGGGAGAAGTGAGCGTGTCCATCTAATTCCAGAATACCAGAGTGAAACACCCATCCCCGGATTGCGCGCAGCGCAAGTCCGGGGCCCATAGACACAGACGATTGGGTTTATGGGCCCCGGACTGCTCGCTTCGCTCGCATCCGGGGATGGGTGGAGAAAGGAATTCAACAAGACTGTTCACTTCAACAACTTCCTTGCCTTGTGCAGCGCCTCGATCAACACGTCGACCTCTTCCAGCGTATTATAGCACCCAAAACTCGCCCGAGCAGTAGCGGTGACGCCTAAGCGATGCATCAGCGGCTGCGCGCAATGGTGGCCGGCGCGGACGGCCACGCCCTGGCGGTCCAGGATTTGCGCCACGTCGTGGGGATGGGCGCCTTCGACATTGAACGCCAGAATCGCGCCCTTATCGGGGGCCTGGCCGTAGAGCTTGACCCAATTCAGTTCGCGCAACGCACCCATGGCGCGATCGCGCAAGGCGAGTTCATGGGCTTCGATGGCGTCGCGATCCTGGCTCTCCAGCCAGTTTATCGCCGCGCCCAGGCCGAGCGCTTCCAGGATCGGCGGCGTGCCGGCCTCGAAGCGGTGCGGCGGCTCGTTGTAGAGCACACGCCCCCGCTCGACGATGTCAATCATCTCGCCGCCGCCCTCGAAAGGGGCAAGCGCGGCCAGCCGCGCGGCTTTGCCATAGAGCGCGCCGATGCCGGTGGGGCCGTAAAGCTTGTGGCCGGTCAGCGCGTAGAAATCCACGCCGAGCGCGGCGACATCCACACGCCCATGCACCGCCGCCTGGCAGCCATCGAGCAGCACGGGAACGCCCTTGGCATGGACAATGCGCACAATCTCCGCCGCCGGCGTGCGCACGCCGAGCACGTTGGACATGTGGGTAAGCGCCACCATCCTGGTGCGCGGGCCGATCATCGCATCAAGCGCGTTAAGATCGATGTTTCCATCCGCATCAATATCGAGCCATTTCAGCACCGCGCCCTTGCGCTCGCGCAGAAAATGCCAGGGCACGATATTGGAATGATGCTCCATCACCGAAAGCACGATTTCGTCGCCGGCTTCGATGTCGATGCCGTTGGCGACAATGTTGATCGCTTGAGTGCCGCTCTTGGTGAAGACAATGTTCTGCGGCGAGGGCGCATTGATGAAACGCGCGATGCCTGCGCGCGCGGCTTCGAAGGCTTCCGTGGTTTCGTTGGCCAGCGCATGCAGGCCGCGATGCACGTTGGCGTAGGACCCGCGCATGGCCGCGCTCATCGCCTCGATTACCGCTTCGGGTTTCTGCGCGCTGGCGGCATTGTCGAGATAGACCAATGGCCGGCCGTTTGCCTGCCGCGACAGGATAGGAAATTGCGCGCGGAGGCCGGGGAGGTTGAGGGTCATGGCGCACCCCTCCGCAACCACGCGTGCACGCGCCCCTCGATCTCGCCTCGCACCTCTTCCGGCAACCAATCCGGCAGCGCATCCAGCAGGAACGCTTCAGTCAGCAGCGCGCGCGCTTCCGCCTCCGCCACGCCGCGCGAGCGCATGTAGAACAGCGCGCTTTCATCGAGCCCGCCGGCGGTGTTGCCGTGCGCGCATTGTACATCATCGGCGTGGATCATCAGCTCCGGTTTGGCGAAAATCTCCGCGCCCTCCTCCAGCAACATGCCGTGATGATATTGCCGCGCGTCGGTCCTCTGCGCCCCGCGCTCGACCACGATCTTGCCCTGAAACACGCCCCGCCCGCCCTTGCGGGCAACGCCTTTAATCAGTTGGCGCGTTGAGCCGCCCGGCGCGTTGTGCTTCACCACCGAAGTCAAGATCGGCATGGCGGCCGTCGTTGCACAGATAAAGCCCGTGCAGTTGCACCTCCGCGCCCTTGCCTTCGAGAGAGACATGCGTTTCGATGCGCGCGAGCTTTGCCCCTTCAGCGAGAATGAATTGACGCAAGCGCGCGCCCGCGCCCAGGCGCGCCCGCGCCATCGACAGCGGCATCGCCGCGCCAGTTTGAAGCACGATGCGCGTCAGCGTGGCGCCTTCGCCTAGCGTGAAGTCGTGCGAGCGCGCGTCCATGTAGCGGTCATCGTCCATGCGTTCGACAAAAACACGCGCTTCGCCTGCAGGAACGATCAGGTCTTGCGTGCCCGGCGCGAGACGCTCGATAATGTCGCGCCCGTCGCGCAGCACGTGCTGGTCGGCGCCCGCCGCCGCGCGCAGGTCGGAATATTTCCACGCTTCGTCGCGGCGCGTGGGAAGCTCCAGCATCACGCCGCCCTCAAATATTTGTCGTAGCCTTCGCGCTCCAGTTCGAGCGCCAGTTCCGGCCCGCCGCTCGCGGCGATGCGCCCGCGCGCGAGCACGTGGACGCGGTCGGGCTTGATGTAATCGAGCAGGCGTTGGTAATGCGTGATCACGAGCAGACCGCGCTCTGGCCCACGCAGCGCGTTGACGTTTTCCGCCACTAGTTTCAGCGCATCGATGTCGAGCCCGGAATCGGTTTCATCCAGGATGGCAAAGCGTGGTTCGAGCACCGCCATTTGCAGCGCCTCGAAGCGCTTCTTCTCGCCGCCGGAAAAACCGACGTTCAGCGGCCGCTTCAGCATGTCTTCGCCGATATTGAGCGCTTTGGCCTTCTCGCGCATCAGCTTCAACAGCGCCGGCGCAGGCATGGGCTCAAGCCCGCGCGCCTTGCGCTGCGCATTGAGCGCGGCCTTCAGGAACGCGATCGCCGACAGCCCCGGTATCTCCACCGGATACTGGAACGAGAGAAACAAGCCCCGCGCGGCGCGCTCCTCCGGCGCCAGCGCGAGCAGATCTTCGCCGTCAAGCGTGGCCGCGCCTTGCGTCACTTCATAGCCGTCGCGGCCGGCCAGCGCATAAGCGAGCGTCGATTTACCCGAGCCGTTCGGCCCCATGATCGCGTGCGTCTCGCCCGCCGGCACGGCGAGCGTGAGCCCGTTGATGATCTCGGCGTCGCCGACGGCGACATGGAGGTTCTTCACTTCAAACACGCAATTTGCCTTTCTCATAATCGGCGACGCTCACAGCGTGCTCACTCCTGCGGCGTCACGCGTGACAAATCTTGGCGCGTGTCGTAGAGGGCGACGATCCGCACTTCGTCTGCCTCGACCTTGTAGACCAGGATTTTTCGCCAACGTCTCAAGCTCAATTCCCGCAAGCCAGGCCAGCGTGACGGCCGGCCCATGAAGCTCTGCGCCGCAAGCCTCCGCGCCGCCGCCAGCACCTCTCGCGACGCGCGCTCCGCTGAGCGCGGGCTTTCGCCGAGCAGGTAGTCGATATAGGCGTTGAACTGCCGTCGGGCGGGGGTTGACCATTCCAGCCGCCTCATCGCCCAAACTTGGCGTTCATGTCGGCAATTACCGTTTCATGGCTCACGAGATCGCCGCGCGCGATGGCGGCGAGCCCTTCCTCGATCGCGGAAATCTGCTCTGGGCTTAGCGGCGGCTGATCCTCATCAAGCAGCGCACTCTCCGCCAGCGCCTCCAGGGCTGCTGCAATTACTGGCCCCGATGGCGCCTGCATTTGCGCACTCAACGCCGCTAGCAATGCCGCGTGCTTGTCGTCGAGTTCAATCGTAACGCTGCTCATGGACCGCTCCTTTTCCCGCTCATCCCACGCTCCCCTCCAAGCTCACTTCCAGCAGCTTCTGCGCCTCCACCGCGAACTCCATCGGCAGTTTCTGCAACACTTCGCGCACGAAGCCGTTGACCAGCAGCGCCACCGCTGCTTCCTCCGGCACGCCGCGCGAGCGCAGGTAGAAGAGCTGATCGCTGGAGAGCTTGGTTGTCGTCGCTTCGTGCTCGAATTGCGCGTCCGGCGTGCGGGTCTCGACGTAGGGCACGGTGTGGGCGGCGCATTGGTCGCCAATCAAGAGCGAATCGCACTGAGTGAAATTGCGCGCGCCCTTGGCTTTGGCGTGGGCTGAAACGAGGCCGCGATAGGCGTTGGAGGAGCGGCCGGCGGAAATGCCTTTGGAGATGACGCGTGAGCGGGTGTTGCTGCCCCAGATGGACCATTTTCGTGCCGGTGTCGGCCTGTTGCCGGCCATTGGTGACGGCGATGGAATAGAACTCGCCCGAGCTTTCATCGCCGCGCAGTATGCAGCTCGGATATTTCCAGGTTATCGCCGAGCCGGTCTCCACTTGCGTCCATGATATTTTGGCGCGCTTTCCGCGGCAGTCGCCGCGCTTGGTGACGAAATTATAGATCCCGCCTTTGCCTTCAGAATCGCCGGGCCACCAATTCTGCACGGTGGAATATTTGATCTCTGCGTCGTCGAGCGCGACCAGTTCGACTACGGCTGCGTGCAATTGGTTCTCGTCGCGCATCGGCGCGGTGCAGCCTTCGAGATAGGAAACGTAAGCGCCTTTGTCGGCGATGATGAGCGTGCGCTCGAACTGGCCGGTGCCTTGCGCGTTCATGCGGAAATAAGTTGAAAGCTCCATCGGGCAGCGCACGCCCTCGGGCACGTAGACGAACGAGCCGTCGGAAAACACCGCGCTGTTCAAGGTGGCGAAGAAATTGTCGCTGGTGGGCACGACCGAGCCCAGATATTGCTTCACCAGTTCGGGATGTTCACGGATCGCTTCGCTGATCGGGCAGAAAATCACGCCCGCTTTGGCCAGCTCCGCCTTGAACGTGGTCACCACGCTAACGCTATCGAACACCGCGTCCACCGCCACGCGCGGCGCGCCCTCGACGCCGAGCAGGGTTCCGGCCTCCCGCAGCGGAATGCCTAGCTTCTTGTAGGTTTCGAGAATCTCAGGCTCAACGTCCTCGATACTCTTGTACTTCGCACCGGATTTCGGCGCGGCGTAATAGCGTGCGGCCTGGTAATCGATCGGCGGATAACGAACCAGCGCCCAGGTTGGTTCTTCCATGGTTTGCCAACGCCGGAACGCCTCCAGCCGCCAAGCCAGCATCCAATCCGGCTCGTCCTTCTTGGCCGAGATGTAACGCACAATGCCTTCGTTGAGGCCCGGCGGCGCGAGTTCCTGTTCCAGCGCGGTGACGAAGCCGTGCTTGTACTTCTCGCCCTCAAGCGCGCGCGCGGCAGCGACCGTGCCGGAGGCTATGCTCTCCTTCACCGCGCTCATGACGCCACGCCTTCAAGCACACGCCTGCGCGCGGAAATTTTCGTCAGCGCGGCAAGCACCGCGTCCACGTCGCTATCCTTGGACTTCATGGCCGAAGCTCACCCGCAGCGCCGCGCGCGCCAGTTCGGGCGCCACTCCCATCGCCGCCAGCACGCGGCTCGATTTGACCTTGCCGGAAGAACACGCAGCGCCGGAGGAAATCGCCACGCCTTCAAGGTCCATGGCGATGACCGCGGTTTCGGCCAAGAGCCCAGGGATCGAAAAATTCGAGGTGTTGGGGAGCCTCGCGCCCCTCCCCCCAACGGGGGGAGGGTAGGGAGGGGGGGCGTGCAGGATATGGCGCGATGGCGCCGCTAGCGGTTCCTCCTGCGCGCCCCCTCCCCCTACCCCCGCCCCCAGGGGCGGGGGGGCAACCCCAAACACCACCGCATCCTTCGCCAACCCCGCCTCGAACCGATCGCGCATCGCATTGAGCCGGCGCGCTTCGCCCGCCATCTCGCGCGCAGCCCATTCCGCCGCCACGCCAAAGCCCGCGAGCGCGGGCATGTTTTCTGTGCCAGGCCTACGCCCTCGCTCTTGGCCGCCGCCAAAGCGCGTGCTGGCGAACGGCGCGCCGGGCGCGAGCACAAGTGCGCCCGCGCCGGGCGGGCCGCCGATTTTGTGCGACGAGACCACGAGATAAGTCGCATCGAGATCGGCAATGCTGACAGGAATGCGCCCGAACGCTTGGGCGGCATCCACCAGCAGCATCGCGCCGTGCTCACGGCAAAACGCGGCGACCTTGGCGATGGGTTGGATAATTCCGGTTTCGTTGTTGGCGAGTTGCACCGCGACCAGCGCCGGCTTGGGTGCTTCCGCGAGCAGCGCCGCCAATGCGCCAAGATCAACGATCCCGTCCGCGCTGACCGGCGCGATGCGCTCGGCATGCATCGCGCGCGCGGCGTGTTCGAACACCGCGTCATGTTCGACAGCCGAGATCACCAGAGACTTCGCGCCCGCGCTCGCCATCGCCAGCTGCAACGCTTCTGTGGCGCCCGAGGTGAACACGATGTTCTCGGCGCGCGCATCGAGCACGGCGGCGAGCGTATCGCGCGCGTCTTCAAGCAAGGCATGGGCTCTGCGCCCAGCGCCGTGCACCGAAGAGGGATTGCCCCCCGCCGCCAAGGCGCGCGACATCGCCACCGCCGCTTCCGCCCGGATAGGCGCGCCGGCATTGTAGTCGCAGTAGATCAGCGGCCTTGCCATATTACTGCGCCGCCGCCCGGGCGCCATCGACGTCGAAGCGTTGCTCCAGCACGTCGGCCAATGTCACGCTGCTCAGGAAAGCCTGGATACGCTCACCCATTTCCGCCCAGAGGCCGTGCGCTATGCAGCGGCCCTTGCGGCCGATGCAGCTTTTTGCCGAACCTTCCTCGCAGCGCGTGGTTTTGATCGGTTCATCGACGGCGGCGATGATTTCAGCGATTGTGGTGGCGGAGCTCGCTCGCGACAAACGGTAGCCCCCACCTGGTCCGCGCACGCCCGCGACCAGCCCGGCGCGGCGCATGCGCGCAAACAATTGCTCAAGATACGACAGCGAAATTTCTTGTCTGCGCGCGACATCCTGCAGCGGCACCGCCTGCTCGGCCCCGCCATGCAGCGCCAAATCGGCCATCGCCATCACCGCGTATCGCCCCTTCGATGTCAAACGCATGCCGAAACCTTCCGCGCGCCCTCGCGCAATCAATCTTTCATGTGCTAGAGCCGGCCCCTTTGGGGCTTGCCTCAGGGTTCAATTAGGATACCTGAGTAATTTAGTCAAGAATTCGCCGCCTCCAGGCGGCCGGGGTCGCACGTATGCCAGAAGTGATTTTCCCAGGCGCGGCGGGGCGGGTCGAGGCCCGCTACACCGAGCCATCGCGCGAGGGGGCGCCGATCGCGCTGGTCCTGCATGGGCACCCAAAGGCGGGCGGCCACATGCACGAGCGCGTTCCGCTATTGCTCTACAAATTGTTTGTAAGCTTCGGCTTTGGCGTGCTGCGTTTCAATTTTCGCGGCATTGGCCGCAGCCAGGGCGTCTTCGATAATGGCATGGGAGAGCTTTCCGACGCCGCCTCGGCGCTCGATTATTTGCAAGGCATGAACCCCAACGCCGAGCAATGCTGGGTCGGCGGTTATTCCTTCGGCGCCTGGATCGGGCTGCAATTGCTGATGCGGAGGCCGGAAATCGACGGCTTCATCGCCGTGTCGCCGCCGGCCAATCATTACGATTTGTCGTTCTTGGCGCCGTGCCCGGCCTCGGGCGTGATCATTTACGGCTCGCGCGACAGCGTCACCACGGTTTCCGATATGGAGCGCGTCATCAGCCGCATCCGCACGCAGAAGAACATCAAAGTCGACGGCCAAGTCGTCGAAGGCGCTGACCATTTCTACCGCGGGCGCGATCCTGGCGAAGACCACCTTGCCGAAGTCGATAAACACGCGCGCACCTATCTGGAGCGCCGCATGGCCGCCCCGCCAAGACCGCCCATGCCGAGCAAGCGTTAGTCTCTGTCCAGCCCCGCGGCGATGCAGGCGGCGTATTGGGCGGGGGTTGCGCCGATGGTGCGAACAATCGCGCGAGTTCGCCATTGCCCATCCATGACATACAGCAGCGATGAATGATCGACGTTGTGGCTCTCACCGCCGTCGATCGGCGCGCGTGCGCTGGCGACGCGGAATGCGCGCGTAGCCGCCGCCACCTGTTCCGGCGTACCGGATAAACCCACCAGGCCCGGCGGAAATCCTTCGCTGCGCACATAAGCGCCCATGATCTCGGGCGTATCGCGTTCCGGGTCGATGCTGATCAGGACGGAGCGCAGGTCGAACCCGCCTGGCTCAGCCAGCGCCTCCGCCAGCGCAACCATGGCGGTCGGGCAAACGTCCGGGCAATGGGTGAAGCCGAAATAGACCAGGGCCGGCGCTCCGGCGAAGTCGGCCTCGGTGATGACGGCGCCGTTGGAATCAACCAAGGAAATCGGCCCGCCAACCTGCTCGGCGCCGGCCAGAATGCAGTTTTCCGGCACGGCGGCGGACTTTGGCTCGCCGCCTAGGCTCACCAAGAGGAGAGCGCCGAGACCAGCGGCGGCGGCCACCGCCAAAGCCGGCGCGGCCGCTCCGGTCAGCTTGCGGCGCGGCGTTTCGAGAGGTTCAGCCATCCGGGCAAGTAAACGCCGCCCCCGGCCGCGCACAACGCGGCGCGAGCGCGCATCGGACCCAATGCCGCAGGGGGTGCTTGAGCGAAGCAGCCGATGCGGGCCATGGTGGGCGCATGCTTGTTACTGACGAACGAGAGTGCCTCATTAACGTCCGTCATTCCGGACGCGCGCAGCGCGATCCGGAACCCAGGGACTATCGGTGCAACTGTGGCCCCTGGGTTCCGGGTTCGGCTCCGCCGCCCCGGAATGACGGACATTTCTACAAGTTGCGATTTTTATTTGCGCAGCTGGTGGCGCTTGATGACTAGCGCTCCCCCCGTCGCTTCGTTCTGGACCGCGCGGAGCCGCGTGCTGGTGCGCACGCTTATCCTGCTGCGCTGGATGGCGGTGCTGGGCCAGACCAGCGCGGTGCTGCTGGTGCGTTTCGTGCTGGATTTCGAGTTTCCGCTGCTGCTGGCGCTGCTTGCAATTGGGGTCTCGGTCGCGCTCAACATCGCCCTCACCGCGGTGCGGCCCATGCAGGAATTGGCGCGCGAGGGGGAAGCGGCGCTGCAGCTTGCTTATGACGTGGTTCAACTTGCGGTTCTGCTGGCGCTGACCGGGGGCCTGCAAAATCCGTTTGTGTTCTTGTTCGTGGCCCCGGTGGCGGTGTCGGCCACCGTTCTGCGTCCCGCCGTCACCGCCGTGCTTGCCGCGCTCTCGTTTGCCTGCGTTGGGGCGATTTCGGTGTGGCGGGCGCCGCTGCCCTGGCCCAGCGCCCAAGCCTTCGCCATGCCTCAGCTTTACGAATTTGGCATTGCCGCGGCGGTGCTGGTGGGGCTTGCCTTTACCAGCGTCTATGCTTGGCGGGTGGCGGCCGAGGAAGAGCGGCTCAACATCGCCCTTGCCGCCGTGCAAGCGGTGCTGGCGCGCGAACAGACGCTCTCGGCGCTCGGCGGGCTTGCGGCGGCCGCCGCGCACGAACTCGGCACCCCCTTGGCGACGATCCATCTCGTGGCCAAGGAAATGGCGCGCGAGCTTCCCGCCGACGACGCCCGCAAGGATGATATCGCCCTGCTGGTGACCCAAAGCGAGCGCTGCCGGGCCATCTTGTCCCAGCTTTCGGCCAAGCACGGGGAAATCGACGTGATGCTGACGCGTGCGCCGGTCGCCTCCTTGTTGGAGGAAATCGTCGGCCCGCATCAAGGTCTCGGAACCGAGATCAGGGTCAGCGTCCATGGCCAAGCAGCGCTTGTCCTGCGCCGCATGCCGGAAATCGTGCACGCGCTCGGCGCCATCGTCGAAAATGCCGTCGGCTTTGCCCGCGAGCGTGTGGACGTTGAAGCGCGCTGGGACCAGGAAAGTGTCGAAATCACAATCCGCGACGACGGCCCCGGTTTTGCCGCCGGCGTGCTTGGCAGGTTGGGGGAGCCTTATCTGACGGAGCGCGATCCCGATGGCGCCGCTGGCGGCCTCGGGCTCGGCTTTTTCATCGCCAAGACCCTGTTGGAGCGCAGCGGCGCCAAGCTCGACACCCGCAATTCCAAACTCCCCGGCGAGGGCGCCATCGTTCGCGCGCGCTGGCCGCGAAGCACAATCGAAGCGCCACCGCTTTGATTTGGCTCAAAATAGGCTAAACACCTCCGCGGAGCCTGACCTTATGACCGCCGTTACGCCGCTTGAAGGCGACAAATCCCTTTTGATCCTCGACGACGACGCCGCCTTCCGCACCCGCCTTGCGCGCGCGTTGGAGGGCCGTGGCTTTGCCGTCAACGCCGTCGCCACCGTGGCCGAGGCGAGCGAAATCGCCGCCAAGAACCCGCCTGCCTACGCGGTGCTGGATTTGCGGCTCGAAGACGGTTCCGGGCTTTCTGTGGTTGAGGCGCTCGCCAAACACCGCGCCGATTGCCGCGTGGTGATCCTCACCGGTTATGGCGCCATTGCAACCGCGGTGGCGGCGGTAAAGGCCGGGGCGATCGATTATCTCGCCAAACCGGCTGATGCCGAGGACGTTGTCAAAGCGCTTTTGGCGGCGCCCGATAACCGCCCCGAGCCGCCCGACAATCCAATGTCGGCCGACCGCATCCGCTGGGAGCATATCCAGCGCGTCTACGAACTGTGCGAACACAATGTCAGCGAAACCGCGCGCCGGCTGAATATGCACCGCCGCACGCTGCAGCGGATACTGGCGAAACGCGCGCCGCGTTAGCCTAGATTTGATCGGCTATACCCGCCGCACATCGCCGGGGTAGAGCGCGAGTTGCTTGTCGGAAGTTAGCAGCGTGAAGCCTTCCGCAATCGCCTGCGCGAGCAGCATGCGGTCGAAAGGGTCTTTGTGGATAGGCGGCAGGTCCATGACCGCGAGCGCATGGGCGCTGGTCACGGGCAATTCGCGCCAGCCGTGATCGAGCAAGCCGCGTCTCAGGCGGCGTGGATCGGTCGTGAAATCAGCACGACCGCGATTTCGTTTGATCGCCACTTCCCATATGCTCACCGCACTGAACCATGAGTGCGAGTCAGGGGCGTCAATCAGTCCGCGCGCCGCTTCTGAAATTTTCTCGGGATTGTTCGCGCCCCAGAGCAACAAGCACGTATCGACCAGGAAATTCACTCGTTGCCCTCGAAGAGAGCGATGATTTCAGCTTGATCCATCGTGTCGAAATCGTCTGGAATCTTCATCTCTCCCTTCATGAAACCGAGCCGCGAAACGCCCCGTGCCGGCGCGTCGATCGCTGTCACCCGCACCATTGGCTTGCCGGCTTTGGCGATGATGAAGGGCTCGCCCTTCACCGCCTGCTCAATCAGGCGGGAAAGATGGGTCTTGGCTTCGTGGATGTTTACCGTGCGCATAGCCGCCCTCCTGGACTTAGTCCGGTAAACTTAGTCTAATGCAGCGCAAATTTCAAGTCGGCAATCAATAGCGCAAATAAGCGCGCCGCTCCGTCAGCCAATCGCGCTCATCCGGCGTGGCAAGCGCATCGAGATCGCCGGGAGCGGCGTTTTTATCGTCCACCCATTGGCGCAGCAGCGGCGAGCCGTTGATGACATCGATCGCCAGTTTGCCGTGTTCGTACTCGTAGGCGAAATCGCGCCAGAGCGGGTAGTCGGGGTAAAGCCGCCGGATCGCCTTGAACGCCAGCGCTTGCAGGCGCCAGGGCTTGAACGCGGCGTGATCGTAGCTGGAATCCTCGGTGTGGATTTGGATGCCGCCGCAAAGTTTGCCGACATGTTTGTGGAAGGTCGGCTCGAAGCTGCACACGCGCAGCCGGCAACCCTTGAGCCAATGCGGCGCAAGTGCGTGCATTTCGCTAAGCAATGCGCGCGCATCGATATCGGGCGCGCCGAAGAGTTCCAGCGGCCGGGTCGTGCCGCGTCCTTCCGAGAGCGTTGCCCCCTCCAGCATCACCGTGCCGGCATAAGCGCGCGCCATCCAGAGATTGGCGGCGTTGGGGCTTGGATTGATCCAGGCGCGCTCACCCAGCGGCCAGCCATAACCGGGCGCAGCGTCGGGCTGGTAACCCTCCATCTCAATGACGCGATAGGCGACGTCGAGCTTGAAATGATCGACAAACCACAAACCCAATTCGCCGAGCGTGAGCCCGTGGCGCATCGGCATCGGCCCGGCGCCGACGAAACTTTCCCAGCCGGCGCGGAGCGTCAGCCCCTCGACCGGGCGTCCGGCGGGATTGGGCCGATCGAGCACCCACACTTCCTTGCCGTGCTTGGCCGCGGCTTCGAGCATGTAGAGCAGCGTGGTGATGAAAGTGTAGATGCGGCAACCGAGGTCTTGCAGATCGACCAGCACAACATCGAACGTCGACAGCATCTGACCCGTGGGCCGGCGCACGTCTCCGTAAAGCGAGAAAACCGGAACGCCATGCGCCGGATCGTTGAAATCCGGGCTCTCGACCATATTGTCCTGTTTGTCGCCGCGCATGCCGTGCTGCGGGCCGAACGCGGCGGTGACGCGAATGTCGGCACACGCGATCAAAGCGTCGAGCGAATGCGTCAAGTCAGCTGTCACGGACGCGGGGTGCGCGAGCAGCGCCACCCGCTTGCCCTGAAGCGGAGCGCGTAAATTAGTGTCTTCGAGCAGGCGGTCGATGCCAAATTTCATTTCTGCTCCGATGCTGAAAGGTTGCAGATAAAACCTGCGGCATTGTGAAAATCGGGCCGCGAACTCGGATGGGCGAGCGCCCAATAAGAGAGATTGCCGTCGCCCTCCTCGATCACGGCGGAAAGGCCAAGGCGCCACGAGCCCGCAAGTCCGGGCGCCTTTGTCCATGCGCGCAAAGTGTAACGCGCCTCGCCCGGCTCAATGTCGATGCGCGGCGCGCCTATTTCCAAAGCTGCGGTCATGCCGGCCCGATAGCTGTCAAACCGATACGCCGCCCATTGGCCCGACGGCGAAAAATTTAGCTCGCGATAGTGAGCCGCCTGCGCTGGCTGGATGAAAGCCTCAAAACAAGTGCCTCGCCACAAATCGTCCGTGCGCGCCGGCATCGTTGCCGTCGGCATGCGAACGCCGACGATTGCACCGCTTACCACATATGCAAGCGCCAGCGATTCCCCGTCAAGACACGTTGCCTCGACCTCAATCCCGGTAATTGCCTGGCATTGCGAGGCCGGGTGGAGCGCAAGGCTCAGGCGCATCTAGGTTTTCCTTCTCGCGGCGGATCGAACTCGAGGCTTCGATCCAACGCCCCTCATTGCTCAGCGCCCCGTCGACTCGCAAGCCGCCGGTCTACCTTACAGTCATGAAACGAGCCGAAACCGGCTCGCACTGCTAAGAGAATTGCTCGCTGCAAACAGAGGTGATTCCATGAACATCGATATTGCGAAAATTGTCGAGGCCCTCGGTGAAGAAGCCATTGGCAAGGCGGGCGAACCCGCTGGGTTGGACAAAGGCCAATCGGTGCGCGTGGCCAAGGCGCTCGCCACTCATGCCGGGCTGGGCAACGAGAAAATGCTGGCGGCGGTCGCCGCTGACACCGGGCTCGATGAGGAAGTCATCGCCGCGACGTCGAAGCGCTTGGTCGAGGTGGGAACCGAAAAGCTGATGAATGAGACGCCCGTGGGCGCGGCGGTCGATTCGATGAAGAACAGCGCCATGGCCGCGTTGACCGGCGCCGGCAGCGGCGTCGCTGGCCAAGCCGGCGGCTTGCTCAAGGGCCTATTCGGCAAGAAGTAAGCGCCAACAGCTTGGCGCTGCGTCGGCGCGCGTGCTAATCCGCGCGCCAGCAACGCCATGACAGAAAACATCCGCTCCAACTTCCTGCGCACCGTCACCTCGCGCGGGCAATTCCACCAATGCACCGACCTGGCCGGGCTGGACCAAGCCGCCCTGGTTGGCGCAGAGCGGGCCGGAATCACCGGCTATATCGGCTTCGACATGACCGCGCCGAGCCTGCATGTCGGCAACCTCACCCAGATCATGTTTTTGCGGCGTTTGCAGCAGGCCGGCGGCAAACCCATCGTGCTGCTGGGCGGGGGCACGACCCGCGTCGGCGATCCTTCCGGCAAGGAGGAGATGCGCCAGCTCTTGAGCGAGGAGCAGATCGCCAGCAACGCCGCCTCCATTCGCGGCTGTTTCGAGACATTCCTGAATTTCGGCGACGGCCCCAGCGACGCAGTCCTGGTCGATAATTCCGAATGGCTGCTCAAACTCAATTACATCGACTTCCTGCGCGATGTCGGTCGGCACATGTCGGTCAACCGCATGCTGACCATGGATTCGGTCAAGCTGCGGCTCGAACGCGAACAGCCGATGAGCTTCATCGAGTTCAATTACATGGTGCTGCAGGCCTATGATTTCGTCGAGCTGCATCGCCGCTACAATTGCAAACTCCAGATGGGCGGCTCGGATCAGTGGGGCAATATCGTCAACGGCGTCGATCTCGGCCGGCGCATGGACGGCGCCGAATTGTTTGGGCTGACCCAGCCGCTAATCACCACGTCGTCTGGGGCCAAAATGGGCAAGACCGCCCAGGGCGCGGTGTGGCTCAATGCGGACTTGCTGAGCCCCTACGGCTATTGGCAATATTGGAGAAATTCCGAAGACGCGGATGTCGGCCGGTTCCTGAAAATATTCACCGATTTGCCGCTTGAGGAAATCACGCGCCTTGAAGCGCTGCAAGGCGCGGAGATCAACGATGCAAAGAAAGCTCTCGCCACCGAAGCGACGGCGCTGCTGCATGGCCGCGCCGAAGCGCTGAAGGCCGAGGAAGCCGCGCGCGCGACGTTCGAGCAAGGCGCGGTGTCGGAGAACTTGCCGACTTTCCCTGTGGCCCAACAAGAACTCAGCGTCGGCCTTCGCGTTGCCGCCGCGTTCGTGCGCGCGGGGCTAGCGGCTTCGAACGGCGAGGCCAAGCGCGCCATCGCGGCAGGCTCAGTCAAAGTCAACGATGCGCCGGTCAGCGACGAAAACGCGGCGCTCAGCCCCGCGGATTTGCGCGATGGGGCAATCAAGCTCTCGCTCGGCAAGAAAAAACACGCGCTGCTGCGGGTCCTATAATATAACTCACTCATCCCCGGATTCGCGAAGCGAAGTCCGGGGCCGACAAACACGAACGGCTGGCGTTCAACCTTTACGATGTTTGAAATTATTCATTCCACCACGCGCGCCGCCGCCTCGACCGCGGCCACACGCGCCGCGATCTCGCGGCGCGCGCGGTCAGTGATGTCGGCGTTGTAGCTCAGTTGCGACCAGGGTCCGCGGATCGAGAACGGAAACACCAGCCCTCCGCGCGGCGAGCGCGGCGCCAAGCGCAAATCGATGCGCCGCTGCGGCAGATCGATCGCGCCTATGCCGGGAATACGTAGATCGGCGGTGTTGAAACTGAGATTGTGGCTGGCCAGAACCCCGTCCGAAATGGCGAATGTCGCTGAGAAGCCCTGGAAGTTGGTGCTTGCTTCCGGCGCGATCAACTCACCGCGCAGCGCGTTGCGAATGGTGCGCGAGACGCCGCCAAGATCAACCCCATGCAACGTTCCCCCGGTCACTTCGAGGTGCATATCTCCGTCGGCGCCAGCGATCATCGCGTTTTGCGTCGCCCCGCGCGCGCGCAAATTCATGCTGAGGTCGGCGCGCCCTTCGATATTGGGAAAATTGATCGTATCGGTGAGAAAACCGCGCGCGTCCAAGCCGATGAAACTGAGTTCGTGGACAATGCGCGCTTGGTCTTCGCGGGCGTCGATCTGCAAATGCCCGCGGCCGCTGCCGCCGTAAAGCCCAAGTTCATGCAAGCTCGCGACCAGATAGCCGTCATTGATTACAACGCTGGCGCGTGCGGAATTGATGCGGGTTCGCTGCACCAGCACGGACGCGGTCGCCACATCGATGTCGGCATTGACGCTGCGCAGACCGCTCCAATCGATCGGCGCGGCGGCAGGGGCGCTCTGTACATCGAGCGTACGCGATGGCGCGACGGCGGCTTGCGCCGCGGGAGACAGATAGGGGTTGAGGTCGAGCGCGGCCAGTTGGACGCTGCCGCTCAGATAGGGTTTGCCGCGCAGCTCCGACAGCGCGAAATTTCCGCGGCCGCGGACTTGATCGACGGAGAAACCGGCATTGGTGAACTCAAAGCGGGCCCCTCCCATGGCGATGTGGCCGCTCACTTCGAATGCCTCAAGGCCACCGCTCCCTTGCAGCGGAGCGCCATTCCAGCCCGCCAATTGCCGCAAATTCGGGCCGGAAGCCCGCACCGTCCCGGCAAAATCGCCGGACGCGGCGGTGGTTTGGCCGTCGAAACTCGCGACCAGAAGTTCGCTGTCGAGGTCGAGCTTTACCGCGCTGCCTTGGCCGCGCAGCGCCATACCCGGCCGCGCGATCTCCAACACGATATCGACCGGCCTGTCATTGTAACGCACCGAGCCGCTCACGCGCATCGGCGCATCCATGCTGGTCAGCGCCGTTCGTATGTTGACATCGCCTATGGCCCAACCCGAGCCGCGCCTGGCGTCCGCGAAACTGACTTCGCCGCCATCAATGCGCACGGCGCGCAATGTCGCGCGCGCCACATCAAGCCCCGGCGCGCTTGGCGGGGCCGGCGGCGGCGGTGTCGATGGCGCCGCCGCCGCGCGGGCGAGCACCCAATTGGGCCGCCCCTGGTCATCGACTTCGAGGGCAATGCGCGGATTTTGCAGCACCAATTGTCGCACCACTACTCGGCGGCTCAGCAGCGGCAGTAATTCAACGCCAACATGGATGTCGTCAGCGGTGATGAATGCCGGCGCCCGCCCGCCTGCGACATTAGCCAACGAACTCCTTTCGGCATGCAGGCCGAGCACCGGCCAGTAGCTCACCCCGACCGGGCCGGCGATGGTCATTTCCCGGCCAGTGGCGCCCTCGACCGCGCGCTCAACCTCCGCCCCGATGTCGAGCCGATAGACGAAAAAAGCCAGCGCCCCGGCGGCCAACAACGCGATCGCCAGCAAGCCGCCCCCCAGCCACGTAACCCAGCGCACCAAGGCCTTCATAACCCGCCTCCCCATTTCTCGCCGGCAGCCTAGCCGCTAGCGTCGGCGCGCGGAATAGCTATCTAGTGGCCCTATGACCCAAATCGTCCCAGTCACCGTGCTTACCGGCTTTCTCGGCGCCGGCAAAACCACTTTGTTAAACCGCATCCTGACCGAGCCGCACGGCAAGAAATACGCGGTCATCGTCAACGAGTTCGGCGAGATCGGCATCGACAACGACCTCATCGTCGATGCCGACGAGGAAGTGTTCGAGATGAACAATGGTTGCGTCTGCTGCACCGTGCGCGGCGATTTGATCCGCATCATCGAAGGCTTGATGAAACGGAAGGGGAAGTTCGATGCGATCCTGGTGGAAACCACCGGGCTCGCGAAACCGGCGCCGGTGGCGCAGACTTTCTTCGTCGATGCCGATGTGCGCGCCAAGACCAAACTGGATGCGATTGTCGCCGTAGCGGACGCCAAGCATTTGCCGCAACAATTGGCTTCTTCGGAAGAGGCTGTGGAACAGATCGCGTTCGCGGATGTCATCTTGCTGAACAAAACCGATCTGGTGTCCAGCGCCGAGTTGGCTGGCGTCGAGCGCCAAATCCGCGCCATCAACGCCACCGCGCGTCTGCATCGCATGAGCCGCGGCGATATTGCGCTGGACCGCATTCTCGATATCGGCGCCTTCGATCTGGAGCGCGTTACAGAAATCGATCCCCACTTTCTGCCCGACCACGATTGCGACCATGCTTGCGCGCATCACGATCACGGCGATCACGATCACGGGCATCACCATGATCATCATCATCACGCGCAAGACCACATCGCCGCCGCGGGCATCGCCAGCGTCTCGCTCGCAACGGAAAAATTGATCAACCCGGAAAAATTGCTGCCCTGGCTCAACCAGATCACGCAAGAGCGCGGCCCCGATATTCTGCGCCTCAAGGGCATTGTCGCCTTTCCGGACGAGCCCAAGCGCTTTGTGGTGCAAGCCGTGCACATGATCCTGGAGGGCGACACCCAGCGCGAGTGGCGCGAGGACGAAAAACGCGTTTCGCGTCTGGTGTTCATCGGCCGCAACCTCGACCGCGCGGAACTGGAAACCGCCTTCCTCGCGTGCGCGGCGTGAGTCCGTCGCCGCTCCGGACCGCCACAGCCCACCTCCCTGGCCGGCGTCTGGCGCTTGGCGCTGGCGTCACCGGCGCGCACTGGATCGGCGATTCGGTGTTGTACGCCATGAGCGATGGCGCGGTGCGCGTTGTCGGCGCGTCTGGAGACGCGCGCTCCATCGCCGCGCACGAGGGCGTTATTCTCAGCGCCGCGCTCCACCCTGACGGCAAACGCCTGGTCACTGGCGGCGATGACGGGGGCGTGCGCCTGGTCAGCCCAGACGGCGCCGTCGAGCGCCTGGCTGAATGCGGCAAATGGGTGGATCACCTTATCAGCCAGCGCGGCGTCAAACGTGATTGTCGCCGGCGTCGGCAGGCAAGTAATTGTGTTTCAGGGCGGCAAGGAAACGCATCGCTATTCCTATCCCTCCAGCATTGGTGGGCTCGCGCTCGACGCCAAGGGCCGGCGCCTTGCGGTTAGCCATTATGGCGGCGCCAATTTGCGTTATGTGCTGACCGCCGACGACAAAGGCGTGGCGCTGCCGTGGAGCGGGTCGCATCTTTCCGTGACAATTTCGCCGGACGCCGATTATGTCGTCACCGCGATGCAGGAAAACGCCCTGCACGGCTGGCGATTGCCGGAGAAAACCGATTTGCGCATGGATGGTTATCCGGCCAAGACCCGCAGTTTTTCCTGGGACAAGCGCGGCCGCTGGCTGGCCACGTCAGGCGCCGACAGCGCGATCGTGTGGCCATTTGTCGGCAAGCTCGGCCCGCAAGGAAAACCGCCGCTGCAATTGGGTCAGCGCGAGGCGCTGGTTACCTGCGTGGCGTTTCATCCGCTAGATGACGCGCTCGCCATCGGTTACGACGACGGCGCGGCGGCGCTGGCGCGCATTTCCGATCAAACCGTGCATGACATGATCGAACCGAGCGGGGCCGCGGTGTCCGCCTTGGCTTGGCGTTCGGACGGCCGCAGTCTCGCCATTGGCGATGAATCAGGGTGCGCTACGCTGGCGGACTTCAGCTAGCCCGCCGCACGCGCGCCAGCGCATAAAGCGCCACGCCCGAGAGAATCAATGCGCTCGATGACCAAACAAGTTTGAGCGTGGCGGCCAAGCGGGTCGGCGGCGTCCGGGCTGGGCGCGAGCGTGCAAACGATGGCTGAAAGCGTCACCGCAAAGCCGAGCCAACCGATCAGGCGCGCACCGCGCACGCCGCCAGGCGCCGTCCATGCGCCGGCTGGTGCAGGTTCGCGCTGCACTTTGAGAAACGCCGCGAACAGGAACAAGAACGGCAAGCGTGTACGAAATCACGCTCATGGCGACGAGAAAATCGTAGGCCGCGCGCATATTGGCCTCGGCCTGGCTGACGAACAGCAGCGCCACGACCAGCGCGGTTTGCAACACGATGGCGGCGACAGGCGCGCCGGTGCGTGGGTCGCGCGCGGCGAAGATCGGAGGCAACACGCGGTCGAGACCCGCCGCGTGCGGCAAACGCGCGGCGGCGCCAAACCAGGCGCCGTAGGAACCCAGCAGCGCCGCCGCGAGCAGCAACAAGGCCAGCGGAATCCAGTGCGACAATCCCAATCGCGATAATCCATGGCCAAGCGCATCCGGCAGGCCGGATAGGCGCGACGCCTCCTCCGGCGCCAGGATGGTGAGCATGGCGATCGTGCCGATCACATAGGCGCCAACCAACAACGCGCCGATCAAGACAATCGCCCGCACCAGGCGGGCGACGCCGCCTTCGATCTCATTGCGCAGCAAGGCGACGCCCTCCGCGCCGGCGAAGGCGAACACCATGGTCGACCAGAGTATTGCGCCATTGGCGTCGAGCGGCAGCGCGTACGAGACCCGCGCGAAATCCGTAGCCGGACCATGCTCGATGCCGATGGCCACGCCCGCGACAATCAGCAGCGCCAGCAGCGCCAGCGAGGCGAACGCGCCAAACGAGGGTAGCCACTTGCCCACGCCGATGCCGACCAAATTCAACCCGGTAATGAGTATCGCCATGGCGCTGGCCAGCCCCAGCCGCGCCCCGGGACTTTCCAGTGCGCCGCCCCAAGCCGAAGGGGCAGCCGAAGCGATCACCTCGACCACGAAATAAAGAATGCTCGAAAAAAACGGAAGATTGCAGACCCAATAGAGCCACCCGCATAGAAATCCCGCGAACGGGCCGAAGCTGGCGCCGGTCCAGGCGTAGATCGCCCCTTCCTTCTCGTAGCGCCCAGCCAGTTCGGCGGTGGCGATCGCCAGCGGGGCCAAAAAACCGAGCGCGGCCAGGATCCAGATCGGCAGCGAAGCCGGACCGGCCGCCGCCGATGTCGCCAGCCAACGGATGCCGAAATTCATCGCCGCGGCGTAAAGCACCAAGTCCAGGAAATTGATGCTGCGCAGGCTGGCCATGGGTCTGCCTAGCGCATCGGCGGTCGGCGCGCAAAATGACGCGCTTGCGGGCCGGGCCGGGGCAGCTTAACCGGGTCGCGGAGGAGCATGCCGGTCATGGATTTCGCGCGCGCCCGCGACTTGATGGTGGAAAGCCAGGTTCGCACCAGCGATGTAACCGACGCCAAAGTGTTGGCCGCCATGCGCGCGTTGCCGCGTGAGCGCTTCGCGCCAGCGCAGAAACGGGCGCTGGCCTATGCCGACATCGAGGTCGAGGTTGCGCCAGGGCGAACGCTGCTGCGTCCTCGCGACATCGCCAAATTGCTGCACGCGCTGGCGCCGCGTCCGCACGAACGCGCGCTTGAGATTGCCGGCGCCACCGGCTACGGCGCGGCGCTTCTGGCGATGTGCTGCAAGGACGTGGTTGCGCACGATCCCGACCCCAGCCTTTCATTCGCGGCAAGCGCGGCGCTGGAATCGGTCGGCTTGACCAATGTCAAAACCGTCACCGGCGCGACGGCCGATGGCTGGCGCGACGATGGGCCCTATGATCTCATCATGCTCAACGGCGCCGCCGAAATGGTTCCGGCGCCGTGGCTGGAGCAATTGTCGCCCGGGGGTAGGCTCGGAATTATTGTCCGCCAAGGCGCCGCCGGGTCCGCGCGAATCTACACCAATAATGGCCAATCCATCGCCTACCGCACCGCCTTCGACGCCGCCCCGCCGCTTGCGCCGGGTCTAAAACGTCCGCCGACGTTTGCGTTCTGAGGCAGGGTTGCGTTGCCGCAACAAGAGCCCGCGTTAACAGTCTCTTATCGCCTGCTCCCCACATGCTTACCTACGCGGGGTTATCGATTCTGCCGCCAGGCAGTCCACTTGTGAGCAGACCTTGGGGCTCTGTGGACGGGAATCGCAACTTTACGTAGCTTCCGAGTCTCAGCGACTCGTTTTGAATATGTGTGAGGCCGAGATGGCGCTTCCAGAACCGCAAGCTGAACCCTCCATGGAAGAGATTCTGGCGTCCATCCGCCGGATCATTTCCGAGGAGGAGCAGGCGCCAGAACCGCTCGAACTTACCCAGCCCGAGGAGGCGGCGCCAATTGAGGAAACAGAAGACGATATCGTCTTCGAAGCCGAAGAAGCACCCGCCGCGCCGCCGCCCGCCCCAATTCGCGAACCTTCCCGTGAGCCTGTCGCCTTTGCGCCGGAAGCGCCGGCCGAGCCGATCCTGTCATCGCCAAGCACTAACGCCGCTGCTGGCGCGCTGGCGCGTTTGGCCGGGACTTTGCGCATTGCCGACACCGAAGGCCAAACCATCGAAGGGGTGGTGCGCGAGTTGCTGAAGCCAATGCTGAAGGAATGGCTCGACCGCAATCTACCGCAAATCGTCGAAAGCCGGGTCGAGGCGGAATTGGAGCGAATCGCGCGCCTGGCGCGATAACGCCGGAAACCTCTGTCCGACGGTCCATCGGCCCTCGCGCTTCGGTCGCCGCGCCTGCTATAGCGACGGCGTCATGATCGAAACCACGTTCAACCCAAAAGAAGTCGAGCCGCGCTGGAGCGAGGCTTGGGAAAAATCCGGTGCGTTCAAGCCGAAGGCCGACCCCGGCGCTGACGCCTTCTGCATCGTCATCCCCCCGCCCAACGTCACCGGCTCGCTGCATATTGGCCATGCGCTCAACAACACGCTGCAGGACGTGCTGGTGCGGTTTGAGCGGCTGCGCGGCAAAAGCGTGCTCTGGCAACCGGGCATGGATCACGCCGGCATCGCCACGCAAATGGTGGTTGAGCGGCAATTGGCGGAAGCTGGCGGCAATGAGAGATCGCCGCTCGCTCGGGCGCGAGGAATTTCTGAAGCGCGTGTGGGCGTGGAAGGAAAAGTCGGGCGGAACCATCTTCAATCAGCTGCGCCGGCTTGGCGCCTCGTGCGATTGGTCGCGCGAGCGCTTCACCATGGACGAAGGGCTGTCGGCGGCGGTGGTGAAGGTTTTCGTACAGCTCTACAAGGAGGGCCTGATCTACAAGGACAAGCGCCTGGTCAATTGGGATCCGCATTTCGAAACCGCGATCTCCGATCTCGAAGTCGAGAACCGCGAAGTCCCGGGCCATTTCTGGCATTTCAAATATCCGCTGGAAAATGGCGAGACGTATCAGTTTCCGGTGGCGTTCGACGAAGACGGCAAGGCGACCGAATGGGAGACGCGCGACTATATCGCCATTGCCACCACGCGGCCCGAAACCATGCTGGGCGACGGCGCGGTGGCGGTGCATCCAAGCGACGCGCGCTATGCGGGGATCGTTGGCAAACGCGTGCTGTTGCCGCTGGCGGATCGCTACATTCCGATTATCGCCGACGAATACCCTGATCCCGATTTCGGCTCCGGCGCGGTGAAAATCACCGGCGCGCACGATTTCAACGATTACAAAGTCGCGCGCGCACACAATCTGCCCCTCTACGTGCTGATGGACTCGAAGGGCCGCATGGCTGACGCGGAGCATGTGCCGGCGAAATATCGTGGCCTGGACCGCTTCGAAGCGCGCAAGCTTGTGGTGGCCGATATCGAGGCGCTGGGGTTGCTGGAGCGGGTCGAGAACAAGAAGATCAACCAGCCGTTCGGGGACCGCTCCAACGTCGTGATCGAGCCGATGCTGACCGATCAATGGTACGTCAACGCCGCCGAACTGGCCAAGCCCGCGATCGCGGCGGTGGAGAGCGGCAAGACCAAAATCGTGCCGGAGAATTGGTCGAAAACTTATTTCCAATGGATGCGCAATATCGAGCCCTGGTGCATCTCGCGCCAACTCTGGTGGGGCCATCGGATACCGGCGTGGTATGTTCCTCATCCGGATGATTTGGTCTGCTCAAAAGATGGACAGCTCGCCAATTCGAGTGGTGACTATTGTTGCGGAATCCGAAAAAGAAGCCGCGAAAAAAATAAAGGAACTATACGGCTATGACGTGACCGTGAGGTTCACTGTTGAAGCTGGAGAAAAATCCGGCGAAATAACGCACAAGGGTCTATATGCCGCTAGCTTTTGCGAATGGAAAACTCACGCATGTAGATCCGCAGCGTGACCCTGACGTGCTCGACACCTGGTTCTCCTCCGGCCTGTGGCCGTTCTCCACGCTCGGCTGGCCGGAGAAAACGCCCGAACTGAAACGCTTCTACCCAACATCAACGCTGATCACCGCCCACGACATCATCTTCTTCTGGGTGGCGCGGATGATGATGTTGGGGCTGCATTTCATGAAGCGAGGTTCCGTTCCGCGAAGTCTACATCCACGCCCTGGTGCGCGACTCCAAAGGCGCGAAAATGTCGAAGTCCAAGGGCAATGCCATGGACCCCTTGGAGCTGATCGATAAATACGGCGCCGATGCGCTGCGCTTCACCCTTGCCGCCATGGCCGCGCAAGGGCGCGACATCAAGCTCAGCGAACAGCGCATCGAAGGCTATCGCAATTTCGGCACCAAGCTCTGGAACGCGGCGCGCTTCGCGCAGATGAACGAATGCGCGGTGTGGGACAAGTACGATCCCCGTTCGCCGCGAGAAACCGTGAACAAATGGATCGTCGGCGAAACCGCCAAGGCCGCCGCCGCGGTCACGCGCGAACTGGAGGCGCGCCGCTTCAACGAAGCCGCCGGCGCGCTCTACAAATTCGTCTGGAACGTCTATTGCGATTGGTATCTCGAATTCATCAAGCCCTTGCTCAATGGCGAGGATGAAGCCGCCAAGCTGGAGACGCGGCGCACCGCGGCGTGGGCGCTCGATCAGATATTGATCCTACTGCACCCGTTCATGCCCTTCATTACCGAAGAAATCTGGGCGCGCACTGGCGAGTACGGGCAAAAGCGGGCCGGCATGCTGATCACCGAGACTTGGCCGCAACTATCCGCCGATCTTATAGACGATGCCGCCGAAGCCGAGATCGATTGGATGGTGAAGCTAATCGCCGAAACCCGCTCCACGCGCTCGGAGCTGAATGTGCCAGCCGGCGCGAAAATTCCGCTACTGCTGCTCGGCGCCGATGCGGCGACCGAAGCGCGGCTGGAACGCTACCAGGATCTGATCGACCGCATGGCGCGGCTGGAATATTCCACCAGCGCCGCGCAAGCGCCCAAGGGCTCTGTTACCTTCGTGCTCGACGGCGCGACGGTAGCGTTGCCACTGGAAGGCGTGGTTGATCTGCCGGCGGAGGCCGCGCGGCTTGACAAAGGAAATCGCCAAGCACGATGTCGAGATCAGGAAGATGGAAGCCAAGCTCGGCAATGCCGATTTCGTCGCCAAGGCGCCGGAAGAAGTGGTGGACGAATTGCGCGAGCGGCTGGAAAGCGAAACCGCCGCGCGAGCGAAACTCGCGCACGCGCTGGCGCAGATCAAGGAGTGACGGGGATGGCTGCAGAGGGCGACGCGGTGGGGCTCATGATTCAAACTGAGATACTCTCACTCTCCGTCATTCCGGGGCGTCGCGCAGCGACGAACCCGGAACCCAGGGGCAACAGATGCGACTGTGACCCCTGGGTTCCGGATCGCGCTTCGCGCGTCCGGAATGACGGAGTGCGTGGTTCAAAGGTGAAAGGGCGCCATTCGAGGCGCCAACCCTGATGCGCATTTTCGTCACTGGCGCTTCTGGGTTCGTCGGTGGGGCGGCGGTCAAGCGCTTCCTCGCCGCCGGCCATGATGTGCGCGCCATGTCGCGTTCGGAAAAATCCGACGCCGCTATCCGCGCGCTCGGCGCGACACCGGTGCGCTGCGATCTGGAGAATGTGTCCGCGGGCGATGTCGGCGATTCAGAAGCGGTGCTGCATTGCGCGGCCTATGTCGAGCAATGGGGGCCGGTCGAAGCCTGGAAGCGCTTTAATGTCGCTGGCACGGCGGCGATGCTGAAGGCGGCCAAGGAAGCGGGCGTACGGCGCTTCATCCACATCAGCACGGAATCCGTACTCTGGCGCGGCCAGCATTTGCGCGATGTGGACGAAAGCTATCCGCTGGCGCTCAATTCGCCCTACCCCTATTCTTGGACCAAGGCGCGCGCCGAGGTCTTGGTGAAAGAATCCGCAAGCGTGGATTTCACCACCATCATTCTGCGCCCGCGCTTCATCTGGGGCCCGGGAGACACCACGCTTCTGCCGGTGATCGAAGCCATGGTCAAAGCCGGCAGATACATGTGGATCGACCATGGCGCGGCGCGCACCTCGACCACCCACATCGCCAATCTGGTGCACGCCATTGAGTTAGCCCTGGCCAAAGGCCACGGCGGCGAAGCGTACTTCATTCTCGACGACGGGGTGACCACGATGCGCGAAATCCTCAGCGGCCTCGCAGCCACGCGCGGCATCGCGTTGCCGGACAAATCCGTGCCGGCATGGCTGGCCGATGCCATCGCATGGATTTGCGAAACGCTTTGGCGCACGCTCCCACTCAAAGGCGAACCGCCGCTGACGCGCTTTGGCGCCATGATCATGACGCGCGAATGCGTGCTGCGCGGAGATAAAGCGCGCGCGGAACTGGGCTACGCGCCGGTGATTGGCTTGGCGGAGGGGTTGAAGCAATTGGGGGCTTAGTTTTCCGTGCCGCCGCGCGGCGCGGTGTGGCCGCCAAACTTGAAGCGCATCGCCGACAACATTCTGTCGGCGAAAGCATTGTTCTGGCGCGAGCGAAACCGGCTGAACAGCGCGGCGGTGAGCACGTGCGCGGGGACGGCTTGCTCAATCGCCGCCTCCACGGTCCAGCGGCCCTCGCCCGAATCCTGCACTTGCGCGGAAAATCCATCGAGCGAGGGGTTTTCCGCGAGCGCGTCGGCGGTCAAATCGAGCAGCCAGGAAGAAATCACGCTGCCCCGGCGCCACAATTCGGCGATTCCCGCGCAGTCGAGATCCAGTCTGTGTTCAAGTGGAAGCTCGGGACTATCGGCCGTCTCCAGCAGCGCGAAGCCCTCGGCAAACGCCTGCATCATGCCGTATTCAATGCCGTTGTGGACCATCTTCACGTAATGGCCCGCGCCCGAGGGTCCGCAGTGCAACCATCCCTCTTCGGCGCTGGTTTCGCTTGTCAATCCCGCCGCGCGGGAGGGCGTTCTCGCAGCTCCCGCCTGCCCCGGCGAAAGCGTCGCGAATATCTGCGCATGACGCGCCGCCGCCGCCGCTGTCCCGCCAACCATCAAGCAATAACCGCGCTCGGCGCCGAACACGCCGCCGCTGGTGCCGACATCCAGCATCTCAATGCCGCGCGCCCGCAATTCTTTTGCGCGCGCGATCGTCGCTTTGAAATTGCTGTTGCCGCCGTCGATTATCGTGTCGCCCGGCGAAAGCAGACCGGCGAGTTCCGCAATTGTAGCGTCCGTAATCGCGCCGGCTGGAACCATGACCCAGATCGTGCGCGGCGTAACAGCGCCGCCGCCAAGGCTGGCAAATCCGCGACAGCTTCCGCGCCCTCCTCGGCCAGCTTTGAACGCGCGGCCGGATCGACGTCGTACACCACGCATTCATGGCCGCCGCGCAATAGTCTTCGCACCAAATTGCCGCCCATGCGGCCAAGGCCAACCATGCCAATTTTCATGGACGCTCCTCAACCGAACTTGGCGCGCAAGCGCGGGGCGACTTGCTCGGCAAACAAATTTAAAAACCGCGCTTGATCGGGTCCGGGCGCATGGAACACCAAATGGTTGAAACCCAGCTTCACATAGGCGCCGACCCGCTCAACCATTTCTTCGGCGTCGGCGGTGACGATCCAGCGAGAGGCGGCGCGCTCAACTGGCAAGGCGTCGGACAGTCTTTCCATCTCGATTGGATCTTCGACGTTCATTTTCTCTTCCGCCGTCAGCGCCAGCGCGCCCCAGAAACGCGTCTCATCGAGCGCGCGTTGGCGGTCGGCGTCGAACGAGACTTTCATCTCGATCATGCGGTCGAAATTCACGCCGCGGCCGGACGCGGCCAAGCCGGCTAGGACATTCGGCAGCAAGGTTTCCGTATAGAGCTCCCATTTCTTGCCGCTGGTGCAGATGTAGCCATCTCCCTCCAAGCCAGCGAGTTTGGCCATGAACGGTCCAGCGCCGGCTATGAACATTGGCACTGGCGTGCGCGGCAGATCATAAATGGTCGCGGCCTCGGTGCGAAAATATTGCCCCGCGAACGAGACCCGCTCCTGCGACCACAGAATTCTGATCAGCTTAATCGCTTCGCGAAAGCGGGCGGTGCGTTCTTTTTGCTCCGGCCAGATCAGGCCAGTGGCGGGCGCCTCGTTCATGGATTCGCCGGTGCCGAGCCCCAAGATCACCCGTCCTTCAAATAACGCGCCAAGGGTTGCAAACGCCTGCGCCACGTTTGAGGGATGGTGGCGGAATGTCGGCGTAAGCACGCTCGTTCCCATGACGATGCGGCTGGTGCGCGCGCCCAAGGCGCCAAGCCAGGCGAGCGAGAACGGCGCGTGCCCGCCCTTATGTCGCCACGGCTGAAAATGGTCGCTGATCCAGACAGAATCCAGCCCGACCTGTTCGGCTAGAATGGAATAATCCAGCAATTCTTGCGGCGCGAATTGCTCGGCCGACGCCTTGTAGCCCAATCTGATCATCGGGCGCCTCTACCAGTATCCCGCAGCGTCCGCAAATAGGCGCGTCCCGAAAGCGTTCAGTGGGCGCGGCGGGCCGCAGCGCGGCGGGCGTCCTCGCTGCGCATGTGCTCGATCAGCTCCGCCGCATCGGTCTCGTTCAAGGCGAGATTGGGCATCGGCAAATTGCGGTAGCGCACCATCAGCGCCAGCGCGGTGGGATCGCGCTCGGCGATCATGCGGTTGGGTTCGCGGATCCAGCGCGACAGCCACGCCGGCGGCCGCGACGCCGCCACGCCCGCCAAATCCGGCCCCAGCCGCTCGCCCTCGCCGATCGTGTGACAAGACACGCAGCGCGTGCGGAACAAATATGCGCCGCGCGAACTCGAGCATTTGGCCCGCCGCCGCATAGCTCTGGCCTCGGCGCGAACTGTCCGGCGCTGAACTCTGCAGGAACACGGTCAGCAGCTCGACAATATTGCGCGGGTTCTCGTAGGCCGAGCGCTTGATCCATTGGGCGTTGATTTCGTTGCCCAGCACGATGCTGGAGCTGTGGCCGCGCAGATCGTTGGGATCGATTACACGCAAGCCGAGTAGCCGCTGCAAGCGGGTTACGTCGGCCTGGCTGCCGGTGAGGAAGCGCCAGTTCGGGCCGACATCGTAAGTGCGCATGTAACGGCGCAGCGCCTCCGGGCTGTCGCTGTTGACGGAGATTGAATACATGAAAACATCGCGGCCGAGCCGCTCGCCGAGCAGTTGCTGAACCTGGCGCAATTGCGCGGTGTCGAGCGGGCAGAGGTCGGTGCAGGTGGTGTAGATAAAATTGATCGAGACGACCTTGCCGCGGATCATGTCGTCATAGAAGCGGACATTGCGGCCGTCTTGATCGCGCAACACGATGTTGGGAAAATAATCTCCGCGCCATTGGGTTTGCACGCCAGCCTCGGTGCGCGAGGCCGCCGCGCCCTCCGCCACAACGCGCTGCGCGCTCGTCGCGGAGGCCAGCGCAAAAAAAAGCGCGGCCGTCGCCAAAGCCATGCCGCGCTTAAAGTTGAAACATTTCATTGTCGGCAAGCCCCTGTAAGCGCCGCGCCAAGGCTGGCGCGGACCCGCTCGGTGGCGGGCCCGCGCGCGAGGCTTAGTTAGTGGGCAGTCCGACCGAGGGCTCGTAGAACACGCCCTCCCAATCGGCGATCGGGGTTGGGATGGCGATGATCGAGCCTGGCGCCCGATTGTCCCAGCGCAGCAGCATGGAATGATCCTCGTGCTGGGTGTTGTGGCAATGCTCCATGAAAGTGCCGAGGAATTCGCGGAAGCGGATCAGGACGCTGAGGTCGTTCGAGTTGCCGGGCCCGCCGCCGATGCGATAGACATCCTTGCGGGCGCCCGCTTCCCAGAGCGGCGGCGCGGCGCCGTCGCGGCTTAGAATTTGGCCTTCCTCGAAGTGGATGTGGACCGGGTGCGACCAGCCATTGCCGGAGGTCAGGTTCCAGACTTCCCACTGGCCCTGGGTGACCGCCGCGGAGACGCGGTGCGGATCCATGCCAAGCGAGACCGGGCCGCCGTCAACGCGGATCGACCAGGGCGATCCATCGGTGCCGCCACGCTCGAAATCGAAGGTGCGCACGCGCGCAGCGGCGATTTCAGCCGGCGTCGCGGTGGCGCGGGGGATCATGGTGCGCTGGCCGACCACATAATCGGCCGGGTTCATCGAACGGTCGACGCCCGAATATGCCCGAACGCGGAATTCCATGATCTTGCCGACTGCTGGATCCGCCGGCACGCCGGCCAAGGCTGTCGCCAGAGCCACTTCTTGGCTCGGGCCAGTTCCATCTAGATGCTGGAGCAAATTGACCACCGAAATTACGGTTCCCGGCGCGAACTGCGAGAAGTCGACGACGATGTCATAGCGCTCGGCGATCGCCTGCACCGGCAAATCTTGCGATTGCGCGTTCGGGAACGGAACCGCGTGCTCCATGATGTTGCCGTCGTTGGCGATCATGTGGAACGGCACCCGCACGCCGGCATTGGTCACTAAAGCGAGTTTGAAATAACGCGACACTGAGCCGTTGAGGATGCGGAAGCGATAGCGGCGGGCGCGCACTTCCATGAAAGGCTTCCAGGTCCAATTAACCAGCACCTGGTCGCCGAGGAAGCCGTCGGTGTTGAGGATGTTGAAGTTCAACTGGCCCGCAGCGTTCCAGGCCTTGTCCGCGATCATCAGGTTTACGTCATAGTCGCGGTTGCCCCACGGCAGCGCATTGCCGCTCGGCAAGCAGAGATTGGGGTTGGCGGAATTGGTGTAGTGGCACTCGGCGCCGCTCGTGGTTTCGTTGCCGCGATCGATGGCGCTGTAATAATTCATCATCGCCGCATTGCCTTTGTAGACATTTTGGGCGGTGAAATCGAGCATATGGTCGTGGAACCAATGCGTTGACATGGTTTCGCGGTAATCGCCGCGGATCCGCGTCGTGCCGGCGGCGCCAGTGGTAGGCACGGCGGCGCGAGGATCGGTAGCGCCGGTGTTGACGTTGTCATGGCCGGCCAGAACCATCGGCCAATGGTAATCGTAGAACTGACCGGGGAAGAAGAACGCAGCCGCGAAACCGTCGCTCTCGGCCGGATTGTGGCCATTGTGTTCGTGGGTGGTGAGCGTGTGCGCGCCGAAGCCGTTATTGGCGGCCGGATTAATCGGCAACGCATTGAAATGGCGGAACAGGATCGGCTCGCCATAGCGCGCCTGCAACAGTTTCGGCGGCATGGTGCCGTCGAACGTCCACACGGAATTGGCCTGCTGGATCGGAAAGTTGGGGTGAAAACGCACCTGCCGACCCGTGGCGCGAGTTCCATAAAGCGCACCGGTCGATGCGGGCCGGAACTCGCCGACGATCCAGTGGTGGCGCTGCGCTGGATCGCGCAAGCCTAGATTGACGCGCGCCCCGGCGGTCGCGGTTTGGAAATAGACCATGCCGAGACGGTTGGCTGACGCTGTGCCCGAGGAAAACTCAGCCCAGCGTTGGTGCGAGAAAAACTCACCCGGTGGGCGGCCCTCAACCGCGCTGGTCGCCAACGGGCGAACGCAAGCGCTGATGCGGCTGTGCCAATAGTTTTGCAGGCTGGTGTTGGCCTGCACCGTCGGCAGCGGCGACAAGCGTTGGCGCAGAAACGTGTCGAGCGCCGCGCCGCTGGGGCTTGCATCGCATGAATTCGCGACCGGCTGTGGCAGCGGCGTGCAAGTGGTGCAGTTGGAGCCCGGCACCGCCGCGGCGCCGAATTCCTCGAACAACATCATCGGCTGGGTGAATGGCGTGGCGGCAAACAGCGGGCTGGCGGGAAGCCCGGTCGGGATCCCTTGCGCGTATGCCGCTTCCGCTCCGAAGGTAAATATCGCCGCCGCGGCCAGTAAGGCCAGTTTGAAGTTCTTCATGATCGTCCCCAGGCTTCCAAGTTCCAATGTTCGTGTGCGCGTCGCTCGCCCTATGGGAAGAAGTCGAAGCTTCCTGTCGTGACCGTTGCGTTCGAGGTGAACACGCCGATCAGCGTCAGTTCCGCCGCCGCCATCTCTCCGCCGCCGGCTTGGATCCACTGCCAAACCGCGAAGCTGTTGTTGCCGGCGCCGGTGTCGTTGATCACCAAGAGCGTGGCTTCGCCGTTGTTGGCTGTGAGCGCGAATTCGGCGTTGAACTCCGTCGCCACGTCACCTGCGCTGTCTAGGTTTCCTGTAGTCACACCCTCGCCGTTAGCGCCGGAGAGATAGAGAGCCTCAACAGTTCCGTTCAGATTGACCGCGGTGTTTCCGCCATTTGCCCCGTCGCCCGCGACGAACGCGAAATTGTCATCATTGTTTCCATCATCGAACAATGTGTTCAGCGCCCCGCCGAACTCGGCGCGATCGATTTGCGCGGCCGTCCCGGAGGAGTCGAAATTGGTGACGGTGTCGCCGTACTCGTTTGTGTTGCTGAACCGCACCAAGTCGATCACGTTATCATTAGAGACCCCGGTGTTGATCTCGTCTGCGCCAATGCCGCCTGTCAGAGTGTCGCCGCCCGCGCCGCCGTTAAGTTCATTGACGCTCGCATTGCCCACCAAAATGTCGGCCCCGCCGCCGCCGATGACGTTCTCCACCCCGGCAATCGAGCTAAAGCCGGTGGCGCTGCCCAAGCCGAGATCGACGCTGACGGTATTCGGCGTGAGAGTATTGTACTGGAGCAGGTCGTTATTGCCGCCGAGCAAGTCCATCACGAACAATTCGAGGTTGGAAACGCCGCCGCCCTCGAAATTGGTGATCACGCCGGCGGCGTTGGTTACAACGACGATCTCGTCGTTGCCGCCAGTACCGGTGACGATGACCGTGTCGGTCTGCGTGCCGCCATTCATAGTGTCGGCGCCGTCGCCTTCCGTGTACAAGAAGGTGTCGTTGCCGGCGCCGCCGGTCAGGTTATCGGCCCCCGTGCCGCCGATGATCACATCGTTGCCGCCACCAGTGTTGACCGTGTCGGCTTGGGCGAGACCGAAGTAGAAATCGACCCCGGCATTGCCGAGAAAGCCCTGGCCGCCAAGGCCGCCGGTGAAGACCCGCACGGAGGCTGATGTCGCGCTTCCCAGATTGCCCGCGCCGTCAATGTAATTGACATTGGTGCGTACGAACCGGGTCGTGTTGTTGTTCAGTGTCAGGCTAAGGCCATCGGCGCTGGGCGTACCGGAGCCGGCGACCGAGCCTGCCGCAACCCAATTTACGCCGTCCACCGAGGTTTCCCAATCGTAGAACACATTGCCGGGATCGGGATTGCCATCCGGGTCGGTGATTGAATTGAACACCGTGATACGGGCGTCATTGATGAGGCCGGGAATGGCGCGGATTTCCAGCACTCCGATCGGAGCGGTGGGCGCGCTGGTCACGGTGGTGGAGAAACCTTGTCCATCCGCGTAGGTGGCGACAACGTGGAGTGCATGACCCACGTCAGCGGCGGTAACCGTGCGGAACGCGTTGCCAACCACTGGCCCGCCAATGGCGACGCCATCGCGGTACCATTGATAAGACGCGGTTGCGTCATTCCACGCGCCGTCGGGATCTTCTCCGATCCGCGCTTCCAATTCCTGGCCAACAGCGGCAGTTCCGGTAAGGGCGAACGGAGCGTCGCCGTCGTTCACCGCCGTCAGGTCGAACCGGACTTCGCCCGGTGCGCTGCTGCTGGAGCCGTCGGTCACGGTAAAGTCGAAACCTGCGCCGGCGGGCAGTGTTTGGCCGACGAATTCGCCGTCGGACGCCAGGAACGTGAAGGCGCCGGTGTTTTGGTTGAACGACACCACCGTGCCGCCGAAGGCCGAGCCGGCCACGAGCCGGAACCCGATCGGCGCGCCCTCTGGATCGGAGCCGGTGACGAAGCCGGAGAAGGTGTCGGCGCCGCCGAGGACAGAATTGCCCTCCAAGAGCGGCTGCGGCGCGAAGGCGCCGGCGATCGGCGGCGCGTTGCCGACCAGCACGTTGATGATGAAGGTGTCGGTGATCGACAACGGTGTGCCCGGGCCGGTATCGGTCGCGGTGACGCGGATCGGGATCGCGCCGATATCGGCATTGTCGAACAGCCCGGTGATCAGACCGTAGGCGACGCCGCCAGCGCCGTCGCCAACCGTCGTGAACAGAAGACCGTTCGCCGCGGCGCTGCCGTCGAGCGCTTGCCCGTTTGACAAGGTGGCGCTGAAGATCAGGTTCGCCGGCGCGGTTTGCGCATCGTTGAACACGGTGATCACCGGCACAATCAGATTGAGCGCGGTAAAGGCGCGCGCCGATGTGTCAGGCAGGCCGGGCGGGTTTTGCTGTTGGTTGATGAACGGCGCGGTGTTGATCCCCGCCGTCTCGGTCACGATCGCCGTCGCTGGCGACCATGCGTGCTCGGTGTAGCCGAGGCCATCTACGAACGTCGCTCGCACGCGAACAGGCGTTCCAAGCACGAACGAGGGAACTGTAAAGGTCGCGCTGGTCGCGCCGTCGTAATCAAGCCATTGCGTGGTGCCGTTCGGCGCCGCGATGATCTGATATTGCCATTGGTATTGCAATGTGCCGTCGACAATGCCGTCCGATCCGGCCACGCCCGTGCTGTCATTGATGACGTCAATGAGCCCAGCGCCCATTGCATCGGTGTCCGTCAGCGTGCTGGCGGCGGTCAAAACCGAGCCGACAGCTGGCGCGTTGTTGTCGATGGTGAGCGCGCCCGTGGGCACCTGGTTGTCGTTCGGGCCCGCGTTAATGCTAATGGTTTGATCGGAAAACTGCAGCCGCTCGATGTTGCGGATGCGATCGACGCCGTCGCCTTGCAGGTTCAAGCCCAGTCCAGGCGTCACGGCGATTTGGGTGATCGTGTAGAAACCCTGCGCGTCCGGCGCGGCGCTGATCTGGTAGTTCGCCAACACGTCGCTAAACACGGCGGTGTCAACGTCGCCAGAACTCACATCGTACATGATCTCGCGGACGATCTGGCTGCCGGCGAAGATATCGCCGTTATTGTCGCGCGTGAGCGAGACATGCAGATACGCGTCGCCATCGATGATGTCGTCGCCAGCGCGGCCTTCGATACGGTCATTGCCATCGCCGCCGAGCATGATGTTGCCGGTGGTGAAGTTCACCGGGCCGACCGGGAAGAAGTTCGCCAACCCAAAGATCAAATCGACGTTCTGCAGTTCATTGAACACTGACGCAGCGCCGCCCGTCCGCGCTCCGGTGACGGCATCGACGACGACAACATCAGTGCTGCCCTTGAGATAATCGTCGCCCGCCGAGCCGCTGACGCCTTCGGTTTCGTGGAACACATCGCGCACCGCGTCGCCGGCCGGGATTTGCTGGTCAGGAATAAATTCGCGGCGATCCATATCGACGCTGACCGCATCGGGGGAGTTCTCGTACGAGGCCCAGTCGAAGCCGAGCTTGCCATAGAATTTGTCGAAGCCGCCTTCGCCTAGCATGATGTCGTCGCCGGAGAAGCCGGTCATCTTGTCGCCCTCGGCGCCGCCGTCGAGCACGTCGTTGCCGCCGTACAGCGGGATTTGGCCGGTGGGCGCGCCGACGTCGCCGACGATGCCGTCGCCGCCGACGCCGCCTTCGATCCAATCGTCGCCTTCATTGCCCATCAGCGCATCATCGCCCTCTTGGCCGAGGATGATGTCGTTGCCGGCGCCGCCGAGGATTTCATCGCCGAAGACGATGCTGTTGCCGCCGCGCAGCAAATCGTCGCCGTCGCCGCCGAAGATGATATCGTCGCCGAGGCCGCCATCGACTGTGTCATTGCCCGCGTCGGCATGGATGACATCGTCGCCGGCGCTGTCCTGGATGGTATCGTCGCCTTCGCCGCCATAGAGCGAATTGTTGCCGTTGCCGCCGTCGATCCAGTCATTGCCGGCGTCGCCCCAGACGGTGTCGTCATCGGCTTGGCCAGCTTGCAGGCGGTCGTCGCCCGGCGTGCCGCCGAGCACCATGGTGTTGCCGAAGAAATTGTCGTCGCCGATGAAGTGAACGGTGCCGTCCGGCAGCACTTCAACCAACAGATTGCCATCGACCGCGTTACGCTGCCAGTTGGACGGATCTGTGGCGATGCGATTGCCGTTAATATCTAGAGCAAAGCCGTTTGCGTCGCCCGCCGCCGAATAGTCGCGAACGAAATAATTTGACGCTTCGATCGTGTATTCCGGCGTCAGGAAGATGCTGGCCGGCAAGTGGCGCGCGCTTGTGTTGAGCATGATCAGCTCGGCGAACGAGCCGTTCTCGACCTGGGTGCCGAACTCGATGCCTTCGACACGCGGCAGATAATACAAGCGGTCGCCGTCCTGGATCGCTTCCATCTGGGTCTCGAAGATGAAGTTGAAAGTCGAGCCGAGCAGGCCGCCAAATAGCGTCAACTTCTCGGCCAAGCCGCCGATCCACAAATCGACATGGTCGAGACCCGTGACCGAACCCGTGCTCCAGGCGCCCGCCAGCGCGCGCACATCGCCCACATTGTTGGCGTAGCTGTCGACGCTGTGCAGGAAGTTGTAGGCATCCTGGCTAAACGTCGCGCTGCCGAGCGTGCCGTCATCGACCAGCGTTTGCGCGGCGTCCCGCTTGTTGGCCAGCGTTCCGGTGATCGACGCATGCGTGCCGTAAGCGGCGATGAAGTTCACTAGCGATTTGGCGTGCTTCAGGAATTGGCCAAACTCATCCCAGCTCGCATAGGGTTTCAGCGAGGTGTCGCCGGTGGCGCCCGTGTCAAGCGCGGTGAAGATTTGGTTGCGCAAGAAATTGAGCGTCGGCACGCCAGTGTCGCGGCCGCGAGCTATGTTCAGCGCCGCCAAGTCCATCGGCAGGCCGACAAGATTGTTGCGCAGCGCGCCGGTGACGAATTCGTCGATCTCGTTGCCGACCTGGTTGATGTTGCCGAGAACAATGTTGGCTGCGGCGTCGCCGCCGGCGGCGGCGTACATGACCGGATTGAGGAAGGCCTGGATGAGGCCCACTTCGTTCATGATCGGATCGCCGTTGGCGTCCAGAGTTGGCGTGCCGGCCAGCGGGTTCGGGCGACCGGTGTTGACGTCGGTTGGCGTCCCGTCCGGATTGAGGAACGCGGCTTGAGTGACGTAGCGGCTGACGGTTTCGGTCAGCATCGAGTGGCCAAAGCGATAAACCGCATGCGCGAATTCGGCGGTGATCGCCGGATCGAGTTCAATGGCGTTGTTGCCGAAAGCGTGGATGTTTGGAGAGATCTTGCGCGCGAACTCCTCGAACACGATGTGCTGGTATTGGGTTTCGGTGGCGTATTTGGCGGCTTGGAACAGACGCTGACCGTTAAATTCGTTGTCGGCGATGCCGTCGGCGAGATTGACGCCAGGGAGCGTCCAGTCGATCGCAAACGCAGTGTCGCCATTGTCCAGTTCAGCCCGCACCATCGCCTTGATCAATTCGATCTGACGATTGTGCTCGCTGTGGAAGATTTCGTGGACGGCGATAAGGCCGATGTTCTCGTTCACCCGCCCGTCGCCGGCGATGAAGTGGCGGTTGAGCAGATCGACGTCGAAATTGCCGGCGCCAAGCGCGGTTTCGCCCAGGCTGATTTCGATCCTGCCATTGTTATTGGTGTCATTGATCACGCCGTCGCTGACGCCGTTGAGGAAGGCGCCGGTCTGCTGATTTACCGGATTGGCGGTGTGGGAGATGTCGTTGAGGAAGGCGTGACCGGTGCGCAGCGCGCCGGCGGTGGTGATGGCGGTGATCGTGCCGTCGGCGGCAACCGTACCGGAGACGACGACGTCATCGGCGGTGCCGTACATGCCATCGGCGCCGAGCGCCGTGACCAATTGGGCGAGCCCGTTGGCCCCCGGGATGAAATTGCCCCAGGCATCGACCTTGACCAGCGGAATGTTCACGACGTCAATGGTGTCGTTGAGGATGATGCCGAGCTTCAGCGCATTGGCTTTCACTTCCGCCCAATTCGACTGGGATTTGCCGTCGGCGCCGTTGAGCAGCTTGCCGGTGGAGACAGTCACCCAGCCGTTCGCCGCCGCGCCGTTGGAATCGAAACGCGCATATTCGCGCAGGAACACTTGGTGCGCTGGGTGCGAAGAATAAGTTTGGTTCTGGTCAACGAACGGCGTGGTGGTGTTTTCCGCTTCGTGGGTGGTGTCGTCGAGGCTCTCATCGACGCCCACAGTGTCCGGATCGTCGCCGAGGATGCCGTCAGCGCCGGGGCCTGCGAACTGGGTGGCGCGCGTCAGCATCATGAATTGCTGGCCGGGATTGGTGAGTTCGTCGCCGGTGCCGGCGACGCCGTCGGGGCCGACCAGGATCAGCGGATCGTCCGCCTGCAGCGGCATGAACACGAAGCCGTTGCCGCCCTTGCTCACCAGGTCGAGCCCGTGATCGAAGAATTGGCCGAAGAAGGTCATCCAGGAATTGAACGGCGCCGAGAGGCCCGCATCCGGGGTGACGTTGGCGATGAACAAATTGCCCGCGGCATCGACCGAGGGGGAGATCGCGACGTTGTTGGGGATGTATTGGAGGTTATCCAAACCCTCGGGGGCGTTCGGATTGTATAACGGATTGGCGACCAGCTGTGCGCCGCCATGCTGGTAAAGGTAGCCGGTGCCGGGGGTGGAGAGGTTCTGCGCCGCCAGCGCGGCGGGGTTGAGTGCGGTCTGGTCGGCGATCAAATTGCTGATGACGCGGGGGTCGGCGTCCCAGACATAGCCTTGGGTCTGCGTGTATGAGGTGACAGTGCCCGGGGCGAGTTCGCCAGGGATCGTGCCTGGCAGGTCAAACAGCACCGTGTCAGCGCTCTGCAACAGCTGGTCGCCGACGCGCGGGAATAGCCGGTCGGCGGCGCCGTAAGCGCTATGTCCGGGGACGGAATTGTTGAACTGGCCGTTGACTTGGCGCAGTCCGAACGCCAAGTGCGGATTGACCGGCAATTGGCCAGCTTCCGCCATGAGAATTTGACGCAGCACGTGTTCGAGATCGATGCGATTGAACTTCGCCATAAGTCCGCCCCCAGTAGGAATTTGGCCCATAACGCCCCAACACGAAGCGTTTTCTGAACCAACATTAATGCGGACAATGGGAATAGAAGCCGGCTCGCTACAAACACACTCTCCTTGCACGGCGCTAAGCGTCGGAGCAGCATGTGGAAAAGTTCATGTCGCGCGCTCCCATCACGCTTCGCCTTCCGCGCGAACCAAAAAATCGCAACAGCGAAGCGGTCGCAATGGGAGACCCCCAGAGCACCTGCCGGCTGCATCAATTCGTGACGCATTTGGAGCAAATTTGTTGCGCGTGCTTTAGCCCAAAACCGATTTGGCGCTCTCACGAACACTCGGCCAAGCCAAGAGCAAATAAGAGGAAAACCCGCCCAATCACTCGCCTCCCAGGAGAAATCAAAAAACCGCGATTTCCTGGTTAAGGCGGCCCTCACGCCAACGTTTATCGTAAACTTTCGGAAAAAAGCCCCGAAACCGCGAATCATTCGCGTCCAATTAGCTCGCCAAAGCGCTTCCAGGCGACACTCGCGTCGAAATCCGCCGCAGCCCGCCTGGCAAATGACTCAGCCGCCCTTGCGCGCACCAGAGGTAGGCCGTCAAGGCGGTACGCAGCCCTCGGTTACAGCCTCCATATCCTTCAGGACGCCAGAGCATTGCAACACGACATCGCATCCCGCACCCAGCGCGCTTTGGGCGCGTTCGGTCAGGCCGCCATTCATTGAATATTGCAGCGCCTTCATGTCGAGATCGTCACTCATCAGCAGACCTTGAAAGCCGATGCGCTGGCGAATGATGTTGTTCACCACGTAAGGCGAACACGTAGCGGGGCGATCCGGATCGAAGGCTTGGTAAACGATATGCGCGGTCATGGCCGCTTCCGCGTCCGCGAGCGCGATGAACGGCGCAAGATCAATCTCCAGTTCGCTCGCGGACGCGATCACAAGCGGCAACGCCAGATGGCTGTCGGCCTCGGCGCGGCCATGGCCTGGCATGTGCTTCACGCAACCCGTCACGCCGCCCGCGTGCAGGCCCTCCAAGGCGGCGCGCCCTAGTATCGCGATTGCGTCGGCATTCTTTGAAAACGCGCGGTCGCCGACAATGGCGTCAGCCCCCGGCGCCGGCACATCCAGCACCGGCGCAAAACTGCCATCGACGCCCATGGCCTTGAGTTCGCAGGCAATCAGCCGATGGCCTAGGTGCGCGGCCTCGACGCCGAGCTCGGCATCCTTTTCGTACAACTCCCCGTAGCGTGCGCACGCCGGCCAGACCGGCCATTCCGGCGGCTTCAGCCGCGCCACGCGGCCGCCCTCTTGGTCGATGTAGATCAGTGCGTCGTGGCCCGCCGCCTCGCGCAGCTCGGCGCATAACGCGCTGACTTGCACGCGGCTCACGCAAGCCTCGCGAAACAGAATGAAACTCCAAGGCCGCGCCGCGCGAAAAAACACGCGCAAGTCAGCGTCGAGCTTGGGTTGGCGGATACCGAGCGAGCAAGACAACATGGGCAATCTCTAGCGCGCCGTGGCGATGCAGTCCTGCCCCATTTGCTTGATCTGATCGCAGAATTGCGAGGCGCCCTCGCGATTTGCGAAATAACCGGCCCGCACCCGGTAATACACGCCGCGTTGGCCGAGGTCGGCGCGCTCCACGTCAAGCTGAACCGCCGTAAACAGACTGGGCGCTCGCGCCGATAACCGCCGCCAAGCAACCTCCGCCGCCGCCGCCGATTGCAGCGCCGCGATCTGCGCCACGAATGGGCCCCCGCCAAGCGGCGTCGGCGGCGCATCGACCACGGCCATGTCTTGGCCAGCGTCCGCAGCGCCGCCGTCAACTTCCGCAATTTCTGTCTCCGCAAGGTCAGGCGGGCTTTCCGCGACGGGCGCGCTTTTATACGGTCCCGGTTGAGCGGCGATATGGGGCGTTTCGGGGCCGCTATAAAGCTGCCAAAGGAAGCCGCCAAAGGCCAGCGCCACCACCAGCATCAGCATGTAGATCATGCCGGAAAAACGGCCCTGCTCATCGTAGGCGTGCATGCGTGGATCGTGTCGCGCGGCCAAAGTTCAATCCCCCGGATTAGGCGCAAATCCTAGCACCAGTCTTGTGTCGGGGTGTTAATGCCAGCGCCCACCGTCATTCCGGACGCGCGCAGTGCGTTTGCGAGCTTACAAAGTTGCGTGATCGCAATTACATTAGCGCGCGCGTTCGAACAGGCGGGCGTGCTCGTCGATGGCGTAATCGTCGGTCATGCCGGCGATATAATCGCAAACTCGCCGCGCGGTTCGATGGCCGCCGGGTCCATCGCCGCCGCTCTGCCAATCGGGCGGCAACAATTCCGGTTCGGCCAGGAACAGGTCGAACAATTGTCTCAAGATTCGCTTGGCGTGGCTGCGCGAGCGATTGACCTTCCAGTGACGGTACATACGCTCCATGAGGAAACGGCGCAGCACCGCCTCTTGTTCGCGCAAGGCGTCGGAAAAGCTGACCAACGGCCCCGATGCCGCGCGAACGTCGGCGGCGGATTTGGGCATGAGGCGGGCCACGCGGCGCTCAGTCTCGGCGACCAGATCGTCGGCCCATGCGCCGATCAGACGCCGCACGGTCTCCGCAATGGTTCGATCTTCCCGCAAACCCGGATACTCGGCCTCCACGGCGCCAATCACCGCCGCTATTGCCGGCACGCTGTCGCGAATGTCGGCAAGCGTGAACAGGCCCGCGCGCAAACCATCGTCAATGTCATGATTATTGTAGGCGATGTCGTCGGCGTGGGCTGCGACTTGCGCCTCCGGACCCGGCCAACTCGCCAATTCAAGATCGTGCTGGGCATTGTATTCCTGGATCGCGATCGGAAGATTTTCGAGCCGGCGGCCGTGGCGGATTAGCGGCCCGTTATGTTTGACCACGCCCTCTAGCGTCTCCCAGGACAAATTAAGCCCATCGAACGCCGGATAGCGCCGCTCCAGTTTGGTGAGCACGCGCAAGGTCTGAGCATTGTGATCGAAACCTGCGTGATTTTCCATGCATGCGTCGAGCATGTCTTCGCCAGTATGCCCAAACGGCGGGTGGCCCAAGTCATGGGCAAGCGCCAAGGCCTCGGCCAGATCGTCGTCAAGCCCAAGCCGTCGGGCCAAGGCGCGAGCGATCTGGGCGACTTCCAGCGAATGCGTCAGCCTGGTGCGGTAATGATCGCCTTCATGGGCGACAAACACTTGGGTTTTGCCCTTGAGGCGGCGAAACGCGCTGGCGTGAACAATGCGGTCGCGGTCGCGCTCGAAGGCGGTGCGGGTCCGGCTCTCCCGCTCAGGGTGCAGCCGCCCGCGCGAGGCGCCCGGATCGGTCGCGTAGGCTGCGCGAGGGGGCCGCGCGAGCGGCAATGCCTCTGTTAATCCCGAGGCCAGCTGCTCGGCATTCTGTCCATTCGGCATGAAACGCTTCCTCTTGCTCGCACTCTGTCCTTATATTGCAGACAGCGGGTTTGCGTAACCGCAGGGTTGAACCGGGCCAAACAGGTAAGAATGACAAGCATCGCCCTTTCCGCCGCCGCCGCCGAGCGCATCAAGGCGGTCGCTGCCGCCGAGCCGCCAAGCGCTGGCTTGCGCGTGGCGGTCCAAGGCGGAGGCTGTTCGGGCTTTCAGTATGAGATCAACCTCGCCGCCGCCCCCGAGGCCAACGATCTGGTGATCGAGCGCGATGGCGCGCGGCTGTTCGTGGACCAGGTTTCGCTTCCCTTCCTGCTCGGCTCGGAGGTCGATTGGGTGGACGAATTGATCGGCGCTTCGTTCAAAGTGCGCAACCCCAACGCTAAGTCGAGTTGCGGCTGCGGCGTCAGCTTTTCCGTTTAGGCCGTGGGATTGTTCGGCCCCGGCCCCTCCAAACTTGACCGAGGTCTCGACGCGTTTGACCGCCGCGCCTGGAAACGCGCGCGCCAATTGCTTTTGCAGGCGCTCGAGCATGAAGCGCGCCCGCTCGGCCTCTATCGTCTGGGGCTGCTTTATTGGCGCGGCCTCGGCGGCAAGCGCGACGTGAATGCGGCGGTTGAGTGCTTCGCGCGCGCCGCCGCCAACGCCCACCCCGCCGCGCAAACCGCCTACGGCATCGCGCTGCGCTCCGGTGTCGGCGCGCTCAAGGACACCGAGAAGGCGCGCGCCTTGTTCCGCTCCGCCGCCGGCGCTGGCGACCGCGACGCCATGGTGCAATTGGCGACCATGAGCGAACCAGGCGAAGCGCGGCGCAAATTGTTGCGCGCTTCCGAACTCGGCCACGCGCCGGCGATGCAGCGGCTTTCCGACTTGCTCATCGCCGACCAACCGGTCGAAGCGCTGGCTTGGCTCTATGCTTCCGTGGCCGTCGCGGGCGAGGAAGCGGCGCGCAAGCGCGCGGCAAAGCTGGCGCGTGAAATGACGGCCAACGAAATCGAAGCCGCGCAAAAAGCCGGCCGCGCCTACGCCAAGGACATCCAGCAACGCACCTTGGGGCAATGATGAACGTCGCCGACGCGCTTAAGGCCCGCATTTCGGTTCGCGCTTTTACACCTGAGCCGTTAGCGGAGACGTTGCTGCGCGAAATCCTCGAAGTCGCGCGCTTTGCGCCATCGGGAGGCAATCTGCAGCCCTGGCGCGTGATTGGTGTCGCGGGGGCTGAGAAAGACGCGGTGATCGCGCTGGGGAAGGCGAACCTGCCTGGCGATGTCGGCGAACGCTTCGTCTATCCGCCGGATTTGTGGGAACCGCACCGCTCGCGCCGCTTTAAGGTGGGCGAGGATATGTACGCGCTTTTGGGCATCCCGCGCGAGGATAAGGCAGGAAGGCTGGGGCAATTCATGCGCAATTACGAATTCTTCGGCGCGCCGGTCGGGCTATTCTTCGTCATCGACAAACGCATGGGCTATGGCCAATGGGCGCACATGGGCATGTTCATGCAATCGATCGCGCTGGCGGCGCTGGAACGCGGGGTGTCGAACTGCATGCAGGAATGCTGGGCGACCTTGCGCGCGCCGCTGCACGCGCATTTCGGCTTGGGCGAGAGCGAGATGATCTATTGCGGCATGGCGCTTGGCTATGCTGACGAAACCGCGCCGATCAACACGCTGCGCAGCGAACGCGCGAGCGTGGATGAGATCGCCGAGTTTCGTGGGTTTTGAGGCATGGGCACAAAGAAAAGGCCTAGCGTGAGCCAGGCCCTTAAAGGAAGTTATTCCAACCCAAAGTGAATCTCAGTTCGACGCGCCCGTGACAATCACGCCAGACACCATGCGGTCCGGCTCGCCGAATACGGAATTTCCGCCGCCGAAAATGGAGTGTGAACGTTCGCGCTCGGGCGCGACGAATTGCGCTGGCGCGCTTGCCCCCGTTGCGCCTTGCGCCAACGGATCCTGCAAGTAGCGGCACTGTCCCTCAAACACAGCGCCCATCTCGACCGAAAGGCTCTGGTGGACAATATCGCCCAGCACATGCGCGTTCCGCGCCAATATCACCTTCCGCGCCCGCACCGATCCTTCGACGCGGCCATGCACGGTCACGCTTTCGGAAACAATATCGCCCTTGACCATGCCGGTGTCGCCAACGGTTAGCGAGCCGCCGCGGACATTGCCCTCGATTTCGCCATCGACTTGGATCTCGGCGCCGTCAGCGTCGATGGTTCCGGTAATCTTTACGCCGTTGGCGATGATGGAGGCTATTCCGGGCCGGCTTGGCTGGCGGCGCTGCGGAATTGGTTCTGGAGCTGGCGGCATGCTGGTTTCACCTGGTCTACCCTTGTTCGTGAACATGCCGGCCTGCCCTTAAGAAATTGACAGGATCTACCGCCCTGCCGCGAAACCACACTTCGTAATGTAGGTGTGTCGCGGTGCTTCTTCCAGTAGAACCCATCGAGCCGACGCGCTGCCCGATCGCAACGCGGTCGCCCCGTTGCACTTGAATATCGCGCAAATGTCCATACCGAGTCTTAAAGCCGTGACCGTGATCGATTTCGACGGTGTAGCCATAGCCCGAGCGGGCGCCCGCGAATACCACCACGCCGGGTGAGGTGGAAACCACCGGCGCGCGTTCAAACGCGGCCATGTCGAGGCCGGAATGAAAGGCTGGGCGTCCGGTAAACGGATCGATGCGTTGGCCGTAGCCGGAAGTCTCGCGGTAATCGACGGCGACTGGCTGCGCCAAGGGTGTGGATTCAGAGATTTCGCCCAAACGGCGCGCCTCGGTAACCCGGGCAGCCACTTGCGCTACTCGCCCCGCAAAAGCCGGGTTGAGGCCGCTGTCGCGCAAATAGGCGACAAAATCCTGTGGCACCAATGGCCCGCCAGCGCCATCAGCGCTTGGGCTGGCCAGCGAAGCCATGGAGACGCCTGTTAGGCGCAGCACGCCCCGCATCTGCTCGCCGCGCTCGACCACCTGATCCTCAAGCTCGGACAGGGTCTGTTCTTGGTCGGATGCCAATCTATCGGTGCGGGCGCGGAAGCCTACGGTGGTGACTTGATAGGGTTCCGCCGCAATGGCGCGCGACTGACGCGGCTCGGCCTCGTCGATCGAGGCGGCCATGATAATGCGCGCGCCGTCGCGCTCGATCGGACGGGCCGCCGCCAATTGCAGGCTCGATCCGCCGGCATATTCGAGCAGCGAGCGCAATACTTCGTGGCGGCTTTCAAAATCCGCGGTGGCGTCGTCAAACTGGCGGGTGCGTTCGGCGAGTTGGGCTTGCGAAGCGGCGGCTTGGGCGCGCAACTCGTTGAGCCAACGGTCATACTTGGCGCGCTCGCGCTCAATCTCCGCGTTGCTCGCGGTGGCTTGCGGGCCTTCGAGCACGGTATTGGCTGTCGCATACACGCACCAGCCGGCCAAGCTGACCGCACTGAGCGCCAACAGAGCTTGTTTGCCCGGCGACAACGACACGTAGCGCACGGTTCCACCGCTGCGGTGATAGATTTGCCGCTCCGGGAACATTCGATCAAAAAACGACCGCGCCCGCGACCCCAATTGGCTCATTTTCCGACCACCCGCCTGAAAGCCTAAGTAATGCCGCCAGCCCCACCAGCGTCAAAAATGATCCAACCTGAAACGTCCGCCAATTGCAACAGGGCCAAACCGCCGCTTACGGAAATTTCAGGATCGTTAACGGTGTTTTGTTGCCAAACCAGCTATTAATCGCGCAATTATACGAAAAACCCGTTGATTTTCGATTAAGCCTTAACCGCTTTCAACACTTCGTCCACATGCCCGGCGACCTTCACTTTGCGCCAAATTTGAGCAATGCGCGACTTTTCGTCGATCAGAAAAGTTGCGCGCTCTACGCCCATGTAAATTCGCCCGTAGAGGGATTTTTCCACCCAGACCCCATATTTTTCGCACACGGCGCCATCTTCATCGGCGCCGAGCGTCAGATTGAGGCCATGTTTTGCGGTGAATTTATCGTGCTTAGCCGGGCTGTCGCGCGACACCCCAATCACAAACGCCTTGGCGGCGGCAAAGTGTTTTGCCTTTTCAGTGAAGTTTAGCGCTTGTGTGGTACAGCCGGGAGTGTCGTCTTTTGGGTAAAAATACAAAACGATGCGTCGGCCCTTGAGACCGCTCAAGCTGACGCGTCCGCCCCCGGCCGTCGGTAGATCGAACGGGGGCGCTGGATCGCCGGCTTTGAGTATTTTCGCCATCATGGACCTCTATGGGTTTGGGCAAGCTGGGCGACCCAGCATCGCTGGGCTAGGGCTCAGGGTCAAAGCCGGTTTGGCGGCTAAAGAGGAATTTCGGTGATACGCCGCTCCACCTTCTTTGCGCTCAAGCTGCTTGCGTGCTTGATTGGCGTGCTGGCGCTGGCCCTAGGGCTGGCGTGGTGGCGGCTTGCGCAAGGGCCGGTCGAAGTCAGTTTCATTCGCCAACAGATACAAACCGAATTGAGCGCGGCGCGCAGCGGCCGGCCGGTCGGCATCGAGCGGGTTGAGCTTGGGCTCAGCCCAGCCGGCACCGCGCTTGAGCTTCGCGCCGTAGGCGTGAGCGTAGAAGACGGCCGCGGCGGCGTGCTCTCGCGCGCGCAGGAGGCGCGCATTGAACTTGCCGTGCTGCCATTGCTGCTGGGGCGCATTTCGGTGGAGCGCGCCGAATTCATCGGCGGCGAAATCACCTTCTCGCTAAAGCGCGGCGGCGCACTCCACGTTGCGTTCGGCCCAGAGGGCGCGCCGCCAGACATCATTGTCCCTCCCCCGCCCAACGAAAGTTTGGAAGCACGCGTCAATCGCTTGCTCGACGGCATGGAAGCGGCGTTCCGCCCGGTTGGCGCTGGCGGACGCCTGCGGGCGTTGAGCTTGCGCGGGGCCAAGCTCGCCATCGTCGATGAGGCTGGCGGCGGTCGCTGGACAGCGGAAAGCGCCAATTTGGAACTTGCCCGCGACGGCGCTTCGCTGGCGTTGGTGGCGGACGCGCGCATCGAAGCTGCGAGCGGCTTTGCGCCTGCGAGCCTGCGCATCACCACCGACACACGTTTTCAAAACGCCATTGTTGAGTTTGGCGCTCGCGACGTGCGCCCGCGCGCATTGCTGTCGACCGCCGCGCTTGGACCGTTTGCCGCGCTCGATGCACCGCTCACCACGACGCTCACGATCGGCCTCGACCGGCAAGCTGGAATCAATCGGTTTGAGGGCGAGGCTGTGTTCGGTCGCGGCACGGCCGAGATGCCAGGCGGCTTGTTCAAACTCGACGGCGGCCGCGTGCACGGCAGCTATGATTTCGCCAAGGACGAACTTGTGTTCGATCAATTGGCGCTCGCGGGCGAACGCACGCGCATCAATGGGCAAGTGCGCATTCGCGATGCGTCGGCGATGCTGAGCGCCGCGCCGGACCAGCCGGCGGCCTTTGACATTGCCTTGCCGTCGCTGACGCTGGATGTGCCGGGCACCTTTTCCGAGGCGATACCGTTCACCAACGTGCAGATCGTCGGCGCCATCGTCGCCGCTGAGCGCAGCATTGGCTTCACCCGTCTGCGGGCGAATACCGGCGCGGCCAATCTGGACTTGAGCGGGCGGCTTTATTGGGCGCAAGCGGGCGGGCAATTGCGCCCGGGCATTGAGTTGCGCGGCGCGGTCGGCGGCGTGCTTGAGGTGCGCGAAGTGTTGCGCGGCTGGCCGCTCACTCTGGGCGAGGGCATACGGGCCTATCTTGGCGAGACCTTGCTTGGCGGGCGCGTCACCGAGGCGAGCGTGAACATTGATGTCCGGCCCGATGACCTCGCGGCCGAAGCGTTTCGCAACGAAGCGATCGACGTGCGCTTCAATGTGGCCAATGCCGAGATGCGTTTTGTTTCCACCATGTCGCCGGTGACCGCGGCGCGCGGCTCGGGCGTGTTGCGCGGCAATCGCTTTGACATGGTCGTGCCTGAAGCGCGCTTCAACGGGTTGGCGGTGACCAGCGGCACGGTCAGCGTTCCGCAATTTCGTCCGCGCGGCGGCATGACCACGATCGCCGCTCACGTTGAGGGCGATGCGCGCGGTTTCCTTGAAGTGCTGATGCAACAGCCTCTGGCTCTGGGCGAGCGTTTGCCGATCACTCCGGCCAGCGCAACCGGGCACGGCGCGCTCAATGTGCGCTTGCAGCGCCCTAATTTTCGCGACGTGCCGTTTGAGCAATGGCGTTTCAATATCGATGGCGTGGTGCGTGACTTAGCCGGCTCGATGTCCAATCGCCGGATGGCGCTTTCACAGGGGCAGATGCAAGTGCATGGCGACCAGCGGGTCATCGTGGTTTCGGGTCCCATTCGCGCTGGCAGTTCGAACATAGCGGAGGTGCGGTGGGTGGAAAATCTCGGTCGCAGCGCGGCGTCCTCCTCGGAATATCGAATTTCGGGCGATTTCAGCGCCGACGACCTGCAGCGGCTCGGTTATCCGGTCGCGCGCTACGCGCAGGGACGCATTGGAATCATCGTCGCGGGCATGGGCCGCGGTTTCGATGTCGATCAAGCCAACGTAGAGCTTGACCTCACCAACGCCGCGGTGGAGGCCCCGCGTTCGTTCTGGACCAAGCGCGCGGGCCTGGCGGCGGCGGTCCAGTTTGACGTACAGCGCCAACGTGACGGCGGTTTGGCGTTCAACGGCATCGACGCAAGGGGCGCTGGCCTCAATGTGCAAGGGCGCGTGCGGCTGGCCCGTGACAATAGCGTCGTTGAGGCGGATTTATCTAGGCTTGCGGTCGAGGGCCGCTCCGATGCGCGCCTCAGCGCGCGGCGCGTCGCCGATGGCGGCGTTGATGTGACCATCCGCGGCGCTTTGTTTGACGCCGCGCCGTTCATGAACGCTGGCGATCCGGTTGATACAAGCGCCAGTTCCGCCCCCCAAACTCCAACGCCGCCTTTACGCGCGAGCGTTATCGTCGATCGGATGAAGATGCGCGGCGGCGCGAGTTTAGCCGAAGCGCGCGTTTCCATGGCGATGGCGCGCGGGGCGCTGACAATGCTGACGATTGACGGCTATGCCCCTAGCCGGCGTTCATTCTCACTTGGTCTGGGACCGCGCGAGGGAAACCCAAATGGGGCGATAGTATTCCGCTCCGAAGACGCGGGCTTTGCTGTGCGGGCGATAACGGGGTCGGAAAACGTCATCGGCGGCAGCGCCTCTGCGCAGGGCGCCTGGAGTTCCGGTCCCCCATCCAGTGCGCGCTTCAATGTCGCCATGCGCGACTTTCAAGTTGTACGCTTGCCGGCGATGGCGGGGCTGCTGTCTTCGGTCGGCTCGCTGCGCGGCATGGTGGACACGCTAAACGGCGACGGCATTTTGTTCTCGGCCATGGAAGCGCAAATGACCTATGCCAACAACCGCGTCGCTTTCACCGAGGGCGCCATGCGCGGGCCGGCGCTTGGGCTCACGGGCAGCGGCGCCTATGATCTCGGCCGCGATAATCTGGATATCGATGGCGTGGTGGCGCCCTCCTATGGGCTGAATTCTTTTCTCGGCAATGTGCCGCTGGTGGGCGATTTGTTTGTGTCGCGACGCGGCGAGGGGGTGATCGGCATGACCTATTCGATCGACGGGCGCGCCGGCGCGCCGCGGGTCGGCGTCAATCCTCTGTCGGCGTTCACGCCTGGAATATTGCGGCGGATTTTCGAGCCGCCGCCCACGGCGGCGCCGCCGCGCGAAGGCGCCATGCCGGCGGAGAATACAACAGCGCAGCAATCCGGCGCGAGCGGCGAACAGACCCGGGAATGACCCCGCCCGCGCCTTGCGCGCGCCCGCGAGCCACCGCATAAGTCGGGCATCGACGAAGGAAATCAATGGACCGGATTGCGATTACGGGCGGCGCCCCGCTCAGGGGAATTATCCCGATTTACGGCGCCAAGAACTCGGCGCTGAAATTGCAGGCCGCGAGCTTGCTTTCGGCCGAGCCGCTGGTGCTCGAAAATATGCCGGACCTCGCCGACACCCGCTTCATGGCCCAGCTGCTGGCTTCGCTCGGGGTCGAGGTGGCGTGGATCAAGGAAGCGCGCACGCTGCGCCTGCACGCGGCTGAAATCGGCTCGACCATCGCGCCCTATGATTTGGTGCGGAAAATGCGCGCCACTTTTAATGTTCTGGGCCCGTTGCTGGCGCGGGTTGGGCACGCCACTGTGTCGCTGCCAGGGGGCTGCGCCATCGGCGCCCGGCCGGTCGATTTGCACCTGAAGGCCTTCGAGGCGATGGGCGCGGATATCCATATTGAACAAGGCTATGTCAAAGCCGCCGCGCTGCGTGGATTGAAGGGCGCTGAGATCGAGTTTCCATTCGTTTCAGTGGGCGCGACCGAACATGCGATGCTTGCCGCGGTGCTGGCGCACGGCGACACGGTGCTCAAGAATGTCGCCCGCGAGCCCGAGATCGCCGACCTAGCCGATTGCCTCAATTCCATGGGCGCGCGCGTGGAAGGGGCGGGCACGGGCGAAATCCGCATCCAGGGCGTGACCTCGCTCGGCGGCGCTAAGCATAAGGTCGTGGCCGACCGCATCGAGACCGGCACTTATGCGATCGCGGCGGCGGCTGCGGGCGGCGAGGTATTGCTGCAGGGCGGGCGCTTTGAACATCTTGGCGCTTTGCTCAAGGTGCTGCGCGCGTCCGGCGTCGATGTGGAGGCGGAGGCGCGCGGGCTGCGAGTGAAGCGCAATGGCGGGCGCCTGGCGCCGGTGGACATCGAGACCGAGCCATTTCCTGGCTTCCCCACTGATTTGCAAGCGCAGGCGATGGCGCTGCTTTGCCTGGCCGAGGGCAAATCGCGGATCCGCGAAACCATTTTTGAAAACCGCTTCATGCACGCGCCCGAATTGACGCGCCTCGGCGCGCAGATAGCGGTGCAAGGCAGTGAGGCGATTGTCACCGGCGTCGATCGTTTGATTGGCGCGCCGGTGATGGCGACGGATTTGCGCGCATCGGTGAGCCTGGTGATCGCGGGCCTGGCCGCAGAGGGCGAAACCCAGGTCAACCGCGTCTATCATCTCGACCGTGGCTTTGAGGGATTGGAGGCGAAGCTCGCCGGCTGCGGCGCGCAGGTCGCGCGGCAGAAGGGGGAATAGGCGTCCCGATGAGCGGCTTGCTGAAACTGCTCGCGGAGGATGCGGCTGACCTCGACATTGTCTCCGCCGCCGCGCAAGACGCGCTGGTGCGGGTGGGCGATGTCAGTCTCGACCAGAAGACGCGGCGGTTCACCTTGACGATGCAACGGTTTCGCTGGGAAGCGGCCGGCGCGCATGGCCCGTTTGAACGCGTGCGAGCGGCGTTTTCAGTTGAAAGCGTGCTCGCCGTGCGCAGCCGCAGATTACGCCAAGATTCGCCCGATGCCTTGGCGGCCCTGTTGTCGGTGTCGTTTTCTCCCGATCCGGAGCCGCCCGGCGGCACAGTGCGATTGCTGCTAGCGGGCGGTGGCGAGATCGCCGTCGAAGTCGAATGCCTCGATGCGTTGCTGCTGGATTTGGGCCCGGCCTGGCCGACCCCGCGCCGCCCCGACCACGAGAAAGCCTGAGCCATGGGCGAGGTCTGGCCGACATGAGCCAAGCGAGCGACCGCCTCCTCGACATTATTCTGGACGACGCTTCGCTTGCGCCCGCGTCCACCAACGCCGAACATGAGCGCAGGATCGCCTTGTTCGACATGCGCGAGGCGAATACGTTCCAAGTGATTGGTCGGAACAGCGGCCCCTACATTTTGACGCTCGCGCTGGCCGAGGGGCGGCTGATGCTCGACGTCGCCAACGAAATCGGCGAGCGTGCATGTTTGCACCATGTGGCGATGTCCCCGGTGCGCAAACTGATGAAGGATTACGCTTTCATCTGCGAGAGCTACTACGCGGCGATCCGCGACGCCGCGCCAAGCAAGATCGAGGCGATCGACATGGGGCGGCGGGCATTGCACAACGATGCCGCGGAAATGCTGACGCAAGCGTTGGCCGAAAAGATCGTCGTCGATTTTGAAACCGCGCGGCGCCTGTTCACCCTGGTTTGCGCCATGCACGTGCGAGGCTGAGGCGCATGGAAGCGCGCGAAATACCGCGCTCGGTCCTGTTTGTTTGCACCCACAATGTCATCCGCTCACCGATGGCGGCGGGGTTGATGCGGCTCAGGTTCGGCCCACTGGTGCGGGCCGATAGCGCCGGCATCCGGCCCGGTGAAGAAGTCTCGGCCATGGCGGCGTTCGTGATGGACGAGATCGGGGCCGACATTGCCGGACAGAGGCCAAGGCCCCTGGAAGCGGATCATGAGGAGGTGTCATTTGAGCTCATTGTCACGCTCAGCCCCGAAGCCCATCACCGGGCCATGGACATGATCCCCAAGCTCGGCTTGGCCTGCGAATACTGGCCAACGTTTGACCCCTCCCTGGCGGAAGGCTCGCGCGAACAAGTGCTTATGGAGTATCGAAGTGTCCGCGATTGGCTGGATCGGCGCATCGCGGCACGTTTTGCGCGCCCATCGACGGGGTGAAATTGCCGCCCTATAAGGCCCCGCGCTTGCTGATGAATCATGAGGAGAGAATGCCTAAAGAGGAATTGCTAGAGTTCGCCGGCACGGTGATGGAATTGCTGCCCAACGCCACCTTCAGGGTGGAATTGGAGAACGGCCACCAGATCATCGCCCATACCGCCGGCAAGATGCGCAAGAATCGCATTCGCGTGCTCGCAGGGGACAAAATCCTGGTTGAGATGTCGCCCTACGATCTGACCAAGGGTCGGGTGACGTATAGGTTCAAATGATCCAAGACCGCGCGATCGTTGTCACCGGCGCTTCCACCGGCATCGGGCGCGCCGCAACGGCGCGGGCGATAAAGGCCGGCGCGCACGTTTTCGCCAGCGTCCGCACCGAGGCCGACGCCGACAATCTCCGCGAAGAATTTGGCCCCGCCGCAATTTCGCCCCTGCTGTTTGACGTTAGCGACGAAGCCGGCGTGCGCGCCGGCGCGGCGCAAGTAGCGCTGGCCTTGGGCAAGCGGCGCTTGTTTGGCTTGGTCAATAATGCCGGCATCGCCGTCGCCGGACCGCTTTTGTATCTCGACGCCGAGGAACTGAAGCGCCAGTTCGAGATCAATCTGTTCGGTGTACACCGGGTGACGCAAGCGTTCGCGCCATTGCTCGGCGCCGACCCTGACCGCGAAGGCGCGCCCGGACGCATTGTCATGATGTCCTCTGTCGGCGGGCAGAACGGCTCGCCTTTCGTAGGCCCATACGCAGCGTCGAAATTCGCCCTGGAGGGCTATTCGCAATCGCTGCGGCGCGAGCTGATGTTGTTTGGCATCGACGTTATCGTCATCGGTCCAGGCGCGGTCGCCACGCCGATCTGGGGCAAGGTCGATCGGCGCGACATCGACAGGTTCGCCAACACGCCCTATGCGCCGGCGCTGGAGAAGGTCGCCGAATACATGCTCAAGCAAGGCCGCGAGGGATTGCCGGCGGCGGATGTTGGCGAACTGGTGTGGTCGTGTCTCACCATGGCGAAGCCGAAAACCCGCTACGCCATTTTGCGCCGACCGTTCATGGACCGCTGGCTGCCGCGGCTTCTGGGCCCGCGTTTGGTCGACCGCATCTTCGCCCAGAATCTGGGCTTCCCGAAACGCCCATGAAGGCGCCCCCCAACGCGTCACTCGTGTTGGCGAGCGCGAGCCCGCGCCGGCTGGCGCTGTTGGCGCAGATCGGCATTATCCCCGATCAAATCATCGCCGCCGATATCGACGAAACGCCGCTCAAAGCCGAAACGCCGCGCATGTTGGCGCTGCGGCTCGCCGCCGCCAAGGCGCAGGCGGCGGATGTGGGAGAAGCAACAGTGTTGGCTGCTGATACCGTGGTGGCGGTGGGACGGCGCATTTTGCCGAAAGCGGAAACCGAGAGCCAAGCGCGTCGATGCTTGAGCTTGCTGTCGGGCCGGGGGCACCGCGTCTACACCGGCGTAGCGGTTCGTAGCGTTGGTGCAAACTTGCGCACGCGCTTGGTGGAAAGCCGTGTGCGTTTCAAGCGCTTGTCGCCCGCCGAAATTGACGACTATATCGCCAGCGATGAATGGCGCGGCAAGGCCGGCGGCTATGCGGCGCAAGGTTTGGCTGGGCGATTTATCGTTTCAATCGTCGGTTCCTATTCTTCCATCGTCGGCCTGCCGCTCTACGAAACCGCGTGTTTGCTCGAAGGCGCGTCGTGAGCGAAATGCTCGAAGTCTGGATCGACGCCGCTGTCGGCGAAACCCGGGAGGCGCTGGTGGCCGAAGGCGCGCCTGTGGCCCTGCGCATTGCGCGCGCGAGCGATCAGGGCAGGCGTGCGCGCTGGGGCGAAATCTATTGCGCGCGGGTGCGCGAGATTGATCGCCGTCGCCGCGGCGCCTTTCTCGACCTCGGGCTGCGCGATGCGCCGGGGTTTTTGCCGCTGGGCCAGGATGGGCATGCGCGCATTGGCGGCCAGCGCTTGGCGCTTACGCAAGGCGCCGGCATTATCGTCGCCATTACCCGCGAGGCCGCGCGCGGTAAGAGCGCGGTGGTGGAAGCGCGCGAGAGCGGCTATGATGGCGAGCCGCCGCATCGCATCGCCCAGCCAGAGTGCGACGAAGCCCTGGCGACAGCCAAGCCCGCCGACGCCGCCACGCGGAGCAAGCTTGACGCCGCCATAGAAGCTGCGCTCGCGCGCACCGCGCCAATTCCGGGCGGCGGCGCCCTGAGCATCGAACCAACCGCCGCCCTGGTGGCGATTGACGTCGATGCCGGGGCGCGCGCCGGTTCGGGTGACCCGGAACATTTCGCCTTGGAGCTCAACATCGCCGCCGCAGGCGAAGCGGCGCGGCAAATTCGACTCAGAAATCTGGGCGGGATCATCGCCATCGATTTCGTGTCGATGCGGGCCAAGGCCCACGCCAAGCAATTGGAAGCCGCCGTGCGCGCGGCGTTCGCGGATGATCCCTGGAGTGTCCAATTGGGGACACTGTCGCGCTTTGGCGTGTTCGAGCTTGCCCGGGCGCAATTGCGCGCGCCGCTACACGAAATGCTGCGCGAGGCCGACGGCCGTTTGCGCACCGAGACGGCGGCGCTGATGGCGCTGCGCGCGATCGAGCGTGAAGCACGCGCGACGATCGGCCGTCAGATCGCCTGCACCGTTGCGCATGAGGTGAAAGCCTGGCTCGATGCCGCCGAAATTAATTGGCGCGCCGAGCTTTCGGGGCGCATCGGTATGCGTTGGATGATCGAGGCCGCGCCGGGCGGCGCCTTCTGGCCGCGCGACAAGATCGATGCGAGGGCGCTATGAGCGATGCGCCAAGGGGAAAATGCGTGATCTGCGGCAAATCCAAAGACGAGAAGTACAAGCCATTCTGCTCGAAACGCTGCGCCGACGTCGATCTGAACCGTTGGTTCTCCGGCGGTTATGCGGTGGCGGCGGAGGAAGAAGACGAGCCGGGCGAGGATGATCGCTAAACATGGACCGCCGGCTTCCAGCCGGCTCTTGTTCTTGTCACCACAACAAAAGAGCCGGCTGGAAGCCGGCGGTCCAAGACCACAATCTATCCCTCAATCCCCAAATACCCCAATAATCGGCACGTGATCGCTGGCTTTTTCCAGCGCGCGCGCCGGTTTGAAAATCTCCACGCTCTGCAGCGTGTCCGCCGCTTGCGGCGAGAGCAGTAGATGGTCGATGCGGATGCCGTGGTCTTTCTGCCAGGCGCCGGCCTGGTAATCCCAGAAGGTATATTTGTGCGCTGCGCCATCGCTCTGCATATAGGCGTCGGCATAACCAAGGTTCAGCAATGTGCGATACGCCGCGCGGGTTTCCGGTTTGTAAAGCGCATCGCCCTCCCAGGCGCGCGCGTCCCAGCAATCGTGTTCGCGCGGGATTACATTGTAATCGCCAGCGAGGATGGTCGCGCTCTTCGAATTGCAGGAGCTCGCGCGCGTGGAGTGGTTAGCGCCGCCATGAAATCGAGCTTCAGTTTATATTTGTCGGTGTCGGGCGGATTGCCGTTCGGCGCATAAATAGAGGCGACGCGCACCGGCCCGCCGGGCGCGGCGATCAAGGCTTCGAGATAGCGCGATTGTTCGTGGACTCAAGTCCCGGCACGCCGCGCACACATTCCTCGATGCGGTGCTTGGAGAGAATGGCGACGCCATTATAGCTCTTCTGCCCGAAGGTCTCGACATTGTAGCCCAGCGCCTCGAATTCGAAGCGCGGAAAACGATGATCTTCGCACTTGATCTCCTGCAGGCACCAGATATCGGCGCCAACCTCCTCGAATACCTTTAGCGCCGTCGGCAGGCGCGCGAGGATCGAGTTGACGTTCCAAGTGGCGATTTTCAGGGTCATGAAACTCAGCCTCCCCTCACCGCGAGGAGAGGGGGCATGGGGTGGGGTGAAGCGCGAGCTTAGGGAATTGAAGCGATGGGCTCCAGCTTCTTCTCGGGAAGCCCTACCGGCGTTTTTCACCCCCCTGCCCCCTCCTCTCGCGGGGAGGGAGTTCTCGTTGTATGCTCCGGACCGTGACCGTAATCCTCTGGGCCTTTTCCGCGTTTCACGTCTGCGTCGGGCTTGCCAGCCTTGGGCTGGCGCTACGGCTGCTCACGCCTGGCGAGCGCGCGCACTGGCGTTCTCAGGCCGCGCTGCTGACGGCGGAATTATTGTGCTGGATTTACCCGATCGCGGCGCTGGTCAGCGTCAAATCCGCCTGGGCCGCTTATGCCGCCGACCACCACCTCGCCATGCCGATACTGCTCGCGCCGATCGCCTGGCTCTTGCTCATGGGCGCGATATTCGCGGTGGTGGATTTCTTGGAGGACGGAGTGCTGGGGAATGCGCGGGGGCGGTGAAGGGCGCCCGCGGTCCATCGTGCGCTTCATTCATGCTTGAACGGTGCGTGATCGGCCAAGGCTTCGGCCTCCTCCGCCACCGCTGGAGTTTCCAGCTTCAAGAAACCAGCCACCGCCTCGCGCAACCCCCGATGCTCGATCCAGTGCGCCGAATAAGTAGGCGCCGGCAAATAACCGCGCGCGAGCTTGTGTTCGCCTTGCGCACCCGCTTCGACGCGGGCCAGTCCAAGCTCTATCGCCAGCTCGATGGCTTGGTAATAGCAGAGTTCAAAGTGTAGGAACGGCGCATCCTCCACCCGCCCCCAATAGCGCCCAAAGAGCGCCTCGCCGCCAATGAGGTTCAGCGCCGACGCGATTTTGCGCCCCTGCGTCTCAGCCACGAACAGCACGCAATGTTCACTCATACGCTCGCCCAGCAGCGCGAAGAACTCGCGGTTGAGATAGGGCGAGCCCCATTTGCGCGAGCCGGTGTCCATGTAGCAGCTGAAAAAGAAATCCCAATCGCTTGCCATGATGTCATCGCCGCGCAAACGTTTGATGCTCACCCCCTCGCAAGCGCGGGCGCGCTCGCGGCGTATGGCCTTGCGTTTCTGCGATGACAGCGCGCCAAGAAAATCATCGAAACACGAATAGCCGCGATTGCGCCAATGATATTGCAGGCCTGCGCGGGTCAAATAACCAAGCGGCGCCAGCCGGGCGCATAAATCCGCGCCGCAGAAGGTCGCGTGCACGGACGACGCCCCTGCCCGCCGCGCCAAGCTGATCGCCGCTTGCGCTAGGGCCGATTCGACCGCTGCATCGGCGGCGAAGACGCGCCGACCAGGTACGGGGGTAAAGGGAACAGCGCATTGCAGCTTTGGATAATAGCGCTCGCCAGCGCGGGCCAGCGCGTCAGCCCAACCATGATCGAACACGTACTCGCCATAGGAATGCTCCTTGGCGTAAAGCATCATCGCGCCAATCGCTGCGCCGGAAGCGTCGCGGGCCAATAGATGCGCCGGGCGCCAACCTGAGCTGGCGCCGACGCACTCACTTTGCTCCAGCGCCTGTAGGAAATCCCAACTGACGAACGGATCGAACGTTTCCCGCGGCGGGTTGGCCAGCCGATCCCAGATTGCGCGATCGATGGCGGCAAGCTCGCCAATAACCTGGATGTTGAGTGCGCCAGCCCCGTCCATCACGCGATTTCGAAAATCCCATCCACTTCGACGGCAAAATTCAGCGGCAGATTGGCCGCGCCGATCGCGGAACGCGCATGCCGGCCGGCGTCGCCAAACACCTGCACCATCAATTCCGAGCAACCATTGACGACCATTGGGATCGGATCGAAATCCGGCGTCGCGTTGACGAAGCCGCCCAGCTTCACCACGCGCACGACCCGATCGAGGTCGCCGCCGCATGCCGCCTTGACCTGGGCGAGCAGGTTCAGCCCGCACAGCCGCGCGGCCGCCTGGCCTTCCTCAACTTCGATGCTGTCGCCGAGTTTGCCTTTGATCCCGCCGTGGGCGTCTACCGACACCTGCCCCGACACGTGCACGAGCGAGCCGACAATCACAAACGGGACGTAGGCCGCCACCGGCGAGGGCGGCGTCGGCAGCGTGATGCCCAATTCCCGCAAACGCGCTTCAATCCCGCCCATCGCCCCGCTCCATTCCGGCCAGCAATTCCGCCTTCCTAGCTCCTCCCGCGAACGCCGTCACCTCACTTCACTTGGACCGCGCTTCAGCCCACGATCTCTTGGTCACTGAAGAAGAACGCGATTTCGCGCTCGGCGTTTTCGGCGCTGTCAGAGCCGTGCACGGAATTGGCTTCGATGCTTTCGGCGAACCTCTTGCGGATAGTGCCCTCGGCGGCGTTGGCGGGATTGGTCGCGCCCATGACGTCGCGATATTTCGCCATGGCGCCTTCGGCCTCCAGGACTTGCACTACAACCGGGCCGGAAATCATGAAACCGACGAGATCGCGAAAGAATGGCCGCTCCCTGTGCACCGAATAGAAACCCTCGGCTTGCCCTTCCGAGAGCCAGATGCGTTTTTGCGCAATGACCCGCAGGCCCGCAGCTTCGATCACGGAATTGATCGCGCCAGTGAGATTGCGCTTGGTCGCGTCGGGTTTAAGAATAGATAACGTGCGTTCGACGGCCATGGGCGCTCCACTTGAATTGCGAGCGGCGTCTATAGCCGGGCCATGCTCTCGCGCCAAGTGCGTCAAAGCCGCCAGATTTTATTAGAAACAGGCCAGCGAGCCGACCTTGCCATCGCTTCCAACAATGACATTGAGGCGAGCGGCGGAGAAATCCTGCGTGACCAGAGAATCCGGCATAATGACGCGCGCATGCGCCGGCAGCGTGGCGCGATCGATTTGGTCCGCGCGAGCGCCGATCAGGCGCTGAAACGCCGCGCGCCCGCAAGTATCCTCGGCGGTTTCCGGGCGCGGCGAACGCGAGGCGTCGCGCTGATAATCGCGCCCGAGCCGGTCGAGATCGCGGTAGGTTTGCGGCGCCTCGGCGCACGCGACGAGCAAGAACAAAGCGGCGATCATGGTTCTCATGCCTGTTTCTCCCATTTGCCGGCCGCGCTCTCGCGCCAATAGGAAACGCTTACGCCCGCGTCCTTCGCCTGTTTCCAGCGCGAACGCGCCAATTCCAAGGCGGCCTCGTCGCGGCCATCGAAGACGATGCAAGCCCGCTCGAACGAAGCCAGTTCGCCCGGCTCTGCGCCGTCGATCAGGAAAATCACCTGTGCGGAATTGGGATTGCCGGCTTGGGCAGTCAGCAGCACCGGTTGACGTGAAGCCTCGCCGGCGCTGTCGCGTGCATGCGGCAGGAAGGCGTCGTCGCGGTAGGTCCAGAGGCTGGCGTCCAGCGCCTCCAGCCGCTCCTCCAGGCCCCCGCGCACCAGCGCCCGCCAACCGCGCTGCAAACACTTCTCCAACAGCGGCGGCAAAGCCCGCTCAACCTCGCTGCGCTCCAGATGATAGAACCAAAGTTCGGGCATTAGTCGTCTCTGCTGACCATTTTCAGCCCGCCACGCACGCGAGCGGCTTCCGACGATGCACGCACCCGTTGGAGAAGCGAGAGCGGAATAAAACCGAACGATGGCGCGCCCGAAGGTGTCGGGTTCAGGTCAAATCCTGGCCATTCGAACTGATTGAGTTCGTCGCACACGATCCAGGATCTTCGCGAATCTAGACCGAGCTTTCGTTTCACCCCAATTGGCAATTCAACGGATTCTCGCCGCGCCGAGAATTGCGTGGTCACCGGCGCAACAGCAATCAGTAAAGCGTCAGCGCCGAGGCGGCGAACAGCGACCACGACGACGCACGGTCGGAGCTTACGACCAGATTCCTCGCCCAACTCGCTTTCGTGAGCCCATAGAAAAGAATACGGCACGACCTCGCCGGGGCGAGGCGTCCAACTCATTCTTGCTCATCCATGAGATGTTCGAGGTCCGGATAATCGTCTGGCAGCGGCTTGCCGAGTTCAGCGATCATTTCATCGTCCATCTCCCAAGCGTAGAGCGCCCGCGGCAGGCGATCGCGCAAGCGCACGAATTCACTGAACTCCCTGGCAGAGGCAAAATAGCCAAGCACCTGCCCGGTCTTGTTGTTGACCACCTTGATGGGGCTGGTCTGCGCCGCAAACGCCCAGTGCCCGAAGCGCCCAGCGAACTCGCTGGAAGAGACGGTGCGACATTCATCGCCTCCCAGGTTGGCCTTCGGGGCGGGCGGGGGTGCGGTTACAGGCATTGGCAATCTCCGGATAATCCGGAATATAGCGATCAAGGCCGTAAATTTCAAATGTCGCGCGCTGAGACTGTCCAGGCCCCGGGCTCGGCCTATTCCCCATCGCAATTCGTCCCGAAGAGATTTCCCGAATGAAATATCTGGCCGCCGCCGAACCGGCGCGCCCGTCAGCCAACTTCGTTGCAATATTTTGCGTTCGAAGTTCGTCAAATCTTGCATCCAGCTCAGATTGAGCATGTTGCGCGCTCAGGCGCGCCTCGATGCCAATTGCCAAAACACATAGGAGCAACAACCGCGTTCCCCAAGGCCGGTTGCCGATCCAGACTTGGCGGACTTGAGGGCATGGCGCATCAGGCTATCAACTCATTCCTCGTACTTGGTCGCCACCAAGCGCGTCAGTAGGCGGACGCCGTAGCCGGTGGCCCAGCTGGGCGAGATTGGGTCTTCGTAGGGGCCTGGCTTGGTGGCGGTGCCGGCGATGTCGAGGTGCGCCCACGGCACCCCCTCCTTGACGAAGCGCTTGATGAAATGCGCGGCGGTGATCGAGCCGGCGGCGGTTTTGCCGGTGATGTTCTTCATGTCGGCGTTCGGGGAGTCGAGCATCTTGTCGTAGGCGGCCCCCAGCGGCAGGCGCCACACCGGCTCGCCTTCATTGAGCCCGGCGGCAAGCAGGCCTTGCGCCAGGTCCTCATCGTTGCAGAAAAGGCCGGCATATTCATGCCCCAGCGAGGTAATCATCGCTCCGGTCAAGGTGGCGAGGTCGATGATCGCCGTCGGGTTGAATTTGTCCTGCGCGTACCAGACCGCATCGGCCAGGATGAGCCTGCCTTCGGCGTCGGTGTTGAGCACTTCGATGGTCTGGCCCGACATGCTGGTGACGATGTCGCCGGGCCGCTGCGCATTGGCGCCCGGCATGTTCTCCACCAGCGCCACAACGCCGACGACATTGGCCTTGGCCTTGCGCAGCGCCAACGCCTTTATAGTTCCGGCGACGGCGGCGGCGCCGCCCATGTCGCCCTTCATATCTTCCATATTGGCCGCGGGTTTTATGGAAATGCCGCCCGTGTCGAAGGTCACGCCCTTGCCGACCAGGGCCAACGGGCGGCCTGTTTTCACTCGCGCGCCATTCCAGGCCATGGTGACAAGTCGGCCCGGCCTGGCGCTGCCTTGGGCCACGCCAAGCAGCGCGCCCATGCCAAGTTTGGCCATGGTTTCGGGGTCGAGGATTTCGATCTCGACGCCCAAAGTCTCGAGATCGCGCAGACGCTCGGTAAAGCTGGCGGGAAACAAGACATTCGCCGGCTCATTGACCAGATCGCGAGCGAAATACACACCTTCGATAATCGCGGCGTCTTTCTCCGAGCGCGCCCGCGCGGTCGGCCGGCGCTTCCATGGATATCTCAACGCTGGTGAGCGAGGGGATTTGCTCGGGCTTCAGCTTGGTGCGGTAGGCGTCGAAACGGTAAGCGGCGAGCCGCGCGCCCATGGCCGCATGCGCGCCAGCATCGGCCTTTGACACGCCAGGAAGCGCATCCGGCTGCAAGACCAGCTTTTCGGCCCCCGAACTCAGCGTGCGGCGAATGGCGTGGCCAGCCCAGCGCTCCACCGCCAGCGCATCGGCGGCCTCCGGCTTGCCGACGCCGATGACCAGCACGCGGGCAAAATCAATCCCCTCCGGGGCCAGCAAATCAAGCACGGCGCCCGCGCCGCCTGTAAAACGGATGGCGCCCATGGCTTTGGCGATGCGCCCGCCGCTGGCGGCGTCGAGCGCCAGAGCGCCTGGCAGCAATTGCCCGCCCTCGGCGGCCATGAGAGCAAGCACATCGCCGCGCGCGGCGGTCGAAAAACGAATTTCCATACTATCCCCAAAATCGCCTACAGCGGGAGCGCTGCACCGGCTTCTACCCGGATCGGGGCAGTGGTAGCCATGCTCGCGGGAATTGAAAAGCGGATCAGCGGCTATAGAGCATTTCCCAACCCTGTGGAGAACCGAAGCGCAATGAACACCATCGCGGCCTATGTGTTCCGCCAAGCGCTTGGGCCGCTGCTGGCGATCCTTGGCGCCTTGGGGGCCATCGCCATCCTCACCCAGGGCTTGAACCAACTTGACATCATCGTCACCAATCGCCGCGCTGGGTTGGCTTTCGCCTGGGTGACTATCCTGGCGCTGCCGCAATTGATTTCGCTGATCCTGCCGATGGCGGTGTTCATCGCCGTGGTCTACGCGCTGAACCGCATGCACAGCGAGAGCGAAGTCGCGGTGCTCTACGGCGCCGGCGTTTCGCGCCAGCGCATCGCGCGGCCGATCCTGCAATTGGCGGTGCTCGGCGGCGCTCGCGCACTTGGCCGTCAACATCATCATTCAACCAGCCTCGTTCAAGGAGCGGCGCGAGGTGTTGTTCGAATTGCGCACCGACATCGCCTCCAGCCTGATCGAGGAAGGCTCATTCACTTTTCCCGCCGAGGACTTGACGCTTTACGCGCGCCAGCGCGGCGGCGGCGGCGAATTGCGCGACATGCTGATCAACGATGTCGCGCCCTGCCTTGCCAATCACTTACACCGCGCGCGCCGGCGCCATCGCCACCGTCGAACTCGACGGCGCGCAGGTCCCGGCCATCGTCATGCGCGATGGACAGGTGCAGCGCCAAAACCTCGACGGCACCGTCAACGTGCTCGATTTCGACCGCTACGTCTTGCAATTGGAGCGCGTCATCGAGGAACCCGCGGCGCTTCACTTAAAAGCGTCGGATCGAACCTTGCTTGAACTGATGCTGCCGGACATGACCGCACACTACGATCAGCGCAATGTCGATCAATTTCTCGCCGAAGCGCATGCGCGGCTCTCGGCGCCCTTGCTCAACATAGCCCTCGCCATGGTTGCGCTGGCCGGCGTGCTGGTTGGCGAATTCAGCCGCCAAGGCTACGGCCGCCGCATCATGATTGCCGCAGCGTGTGCGCTGGTTGTGCGCCTGCTGGCGCTTGCGGGCCAGACCGCCGCAGCCGACGACCCCGATCTCAACCCGATCCAGTATGCTATACCGCTGGTGGTAATTGTAATCGCAAGTCTCATGCTGGGTGGGCGCCGTGGGCGCAGGAAGCGACATTCCCTCGGTCCCTCCTTGTTGGCGGAGGGTTGAGCCATGGGCTTTTTGTTTTCCCGCCTTGGACGCTACATTCTCGCCCGCGTTTTCGCCGGCATCTTCGTCGCCATGGCCGGCGTGCTGGCCTCGATCCTGCTGATCGATTTGGTTGAGCAGATGCGCACCTTGGGCACTCGCACCGACATCGGGCTGTTGGAGGCCGCGCGGTTGACGCTTTTAAAAACCCCGATGCTGATCGAGCAGACACTGCCGTTCGTGGTGCTCGCTGGCGCGATGATGGCGATCATCGGCTTGAACCGCTCCAGCGAATTGGTGTCGATGCGCGCCGCCGGCGTCTCGGCCTGGCGTTTCCTTTCGCCGGCGGCGTTCGCGGCGGATTGTCTTGGGTGTCGGTCGCGGTGACGGCGCTCAACCCGCTGGGCGCGCGGCTGTATCAAATGTTCGAGAATGAAAAAGAAGTTGCGCTCGCCGACCGCGGTCCGAGCCAGGAATCCAACGGTATTTGGATTCGCCAGGGCGACCGCGAGGGCCAGGTCGTGATCCATGCAGACGGGGTTGAAGCCAACGGCGCCACGCTGCTCGGGGCCACGTTCATGTTCTTCGAGGTGCAGCAGGACGCCTTGCGTTTCACCCGCCGTATCCGCGCCGCCCGGGCCGAACTCATGCCAGGCTTTTGGCAATTGACCGACCTGGTGGAGGCTGTGCCAGGCGGGCGCCCAGTACCGCAGACCCATCTGGCCATCCCCACTACGATTGACGCCACCGAGTTGATCAATCGTTTTGTCACCCCGGCCACGCTCTCATTCTGGACATTGCCGGGATTTATCCGTGAAGCCCGCGCCGCCGGCTTCGCTCCGACCCGCTACGAACTCAAATTGCAGAGCTTGCTGGCCTTCCCGCTGCTGTTGGCGGCCATGGCGGCGCTGGGGGCGGCGTTTTCGCTTCAATTGCAACGCCTGGGCAATCTCGCCCGCTGGGGGGCCGGGGGCGTCGGCTATCGGGCTTTTCCTGTTCTTTTACAGCCAGCTCGCCGGGCGCCTTCGCCATCACTCAAACGGTCCCCGCCGCAGTTGCGGCCTGGAGCGCGCCCTTCGCGGGCATGTTTATCGCCTTGGCGTTGGTTGCTTTTCTGGAAGACGGCTGAAGGGATTGCCAGCCGGCGCGCGGCGTCCGGCGCTGGACGGCGCCGGCTCCAGACGTTTAGGTAGTGCGGGGAGTTGCACAACGAGGGATGTGGATGAGCCGTGTCGGGGGAGGTGGCTGACCGGTCGGCTGAACGAGGCTCGTTCGGCTGGGCCGCGCTTGCGGCCGCTCTGGCCGTTGGGGCCAGTTCCGCCGCGATCGCCCAACCGCTGCCCAACCCGGCGCGCCGACGGCGCAAACCGATGTCGTGGCGCTCGAAGCAGACGAATTGATCGATGACGAAGCCGCCCAGACCGTCACCGCGCAGGGCGACGTCCAGATCCGTTATCGCGGCCGCACCATGCGCGCCGACCGGCTGGTCTATAATCTCGCCAGCGGCGAAATCCACGCCATTGGCAATGTCGAGATCGTCGCCGAGGACGGGTCTGACCACTTATGCCGAGGAGATCAACGCCGACGAGGCGCATGAATGTCGGCGCGGCCACGGAATTGCGCGCGCGGCTCGGCGAAAACAGCACGCTGGCGGCGCGCGCGGCGCTGCGCCACGGCCCTGGCGAGAGCGAGCTGCGCAATGTCATCTACACCAGCTGCCCGATCTGCGAGACTGGCGATCGGCCGCCGACCTGGAGCCTGCGCGCGCGGCGCGCCATCCAGGACAACGAGAGCCGCACCATCTCGTACCAAAGCGCGGTGCTCGAAATCGCCGGCTTGCCGGTGCTCTACCTGCCCTATTTCGCCCACCCCGATCCGACGGTGGAGCGCGCCACCGGGTTTCTGCCGCCAGATATCGGCAGCAATGACCGGCTCGGCGATTTCTACGAACAGCCTTATCATTGGGCGATTTCGCCCATCGCAGGATCTCACCGTCAGCGCCCGCGTGCACGGCAACGTCAAGCCGCTGCTTCGGGCTGGAATATCGTAAGCGGTTCTGGTCGGGCGAGATCGAATATCGACACCACGCTCACCGAGGAGCGGTTATTCAATTCCGACGGCGAATTGTTCGGCGAATCGCAATTGCGCTCAAGCGTGTTTGCGCGCGGGCTCTTCCGGGTCAGCGAAGATTGGGATTGGGGTTTCGGCGTCGAGCGCGTTTACGACGACCAATATTTGCGCCGCTACGAGATCGATGGCGCCGGCGAGCGGCGCGGGCCCTATATCGGCCAAGACACCCGCCTGATCTCGCAACTCTACGGCATTGGCCAGGACAAGAATTTTTACTCCTCGCTCTCGTTCGTGGGCTTCCAGGACTTGCGTAATCGTCGCCCCGGTCGATCTGACGACGACGCCGGTCATCCTGCCGTTTGCGGAAACCGAACACGTGCTGCGCGACCCATTGCTCGGCGGACAGATCCGATTGCAGACCAACACCGCATTGCTCGCGCGCGATGACAATCCCGCCACGCTCGGCTTTGAAGGCAATGACGCGACGCCTTTCCGCCGGCGCCACTTGGCGGCGCGACATGGTGCTCGGGCCCTGGCCTGTTGTTCAGCCCGTTCGCGCAGCTGCGCGGCGATTTGTTTCAGGTTGAAACCGCGCCTGGGAAATACGAGATCTTTGGCCGCGGCCTCGGCCTCGGCGGGGCGGAAATCAGCTGGCCGTTCATGCGCCCGGGCGAGCGCTTCGATGTCATTGTCGAACCGGTGGCGATGGTCGCCTACGCCAGCAACAACGCCGACGACCCACGCATTATCAATGAAGACAGCCTCGGCGTTCGAACTCGACGATTCCAACTTGTTCCGCCCGAACGCCGCGCCAAATTACGATTTGTGGGAGCCTGGCCAAAGGATAAGCGCCGGCGTGCGCGCCACCGCCCGCGGCCATGGCGGAGAAAGCGCTTCGCTCATGCTTGGCAGGCGTTGGCGCGACGAGCCGGCGCCTGGATTTGGCCCGCAGAACAATTTATCCGACAACGCCTCCGATTGGGTGGTCGCCGCCCAGGCCGACGCGGGGCGGAATTTCGGCGCCGAGGCTCGGCTCCGGGTCAACGACGAGACCCTCGACATCAAGCGAATCGACCTTGGCGTGCGGGCCTCAATCGACCGCTTCAGCGGCTCGGCGCGCTATTTCAGCATCAACGATACCCTCTCGCCAGGCGATCCGAGCGAGGAAATCTCGGGAAATTTGGGGGTTGAGCTTGCCCGCGGCTGGCGAGCGCAGTTCGGAATGACCAGAGACCTAGATTCAGACATAAATTTGCGCCAGGACATCCGCGCCATCTATGAGGACGATTGCACGTTCCTTGAGATTGCCTACACCCGCTCGGAAACCCAAACCGGCGCGATTGGCCCTGGCGAGGGAATCCATATCCGGATCGGGCTGCGCTCGCTTGGGGTATTCGGCGGGAGCTGATGCGGAGCAGAGAATGAACTTGAGACAGGTTTCCGCGGCGGCGGTGCTCGCGGCGGCCATGGCGGCCGCGCCGGCGTCGGCCCAATTGCAAGAAGGCGTGGCGGCGATTGTCAACGACAACGTCATCTCCACTTTCGACGTGCGCCAGCGCGCGGCGCTGCTGCTGGTCTCGGCCGGTATTGAATCGACCTCGGAGATGCAACAGCGCGCGCGCGCGCAGGCGTTGCGCGATCTTGTCGACGAGCGGCTGCAAATACAGGAGGCCGCTAAATTCGAGATCGACATAACTGGCGAGCAAGTCGATCGCCGTTTGACCGATATCGCGCGGCAGAACGAAACCAATTTGGAGGGCCTCGCGGCCCAATTGGCGCGCGACGGCGTCTCGATATCCACGCTGCGCGCGCAGATCGTCGCCGACATGGCTTGGCAGCGGCTGATGGGCGGCATGTACAATTCCCGCGTACGCGTCTCCGAAATCGAGATCCGCGACACCCAGGAGCGCATCGCCGCCAACGCTACCCGCCCGCAATACCAAATCTCGGAAATCTTCCTGCCCGCCTCCACCGAACAGGAATTCGCCGACATGCAGTCGGGCGCCCGGCGCCTATTGCAGGAAATGCAGCGCGGCGCTCCGTTCCCGATGGTGGCGCGCCAGTTCTCGCAATCGCCATCGGCAGCGGCGGGCGGCGACATCGGCTGGATCGCCTCGACCGAGCTTGCGCCAGAATTGCAGCCGGTCGCCGCGCAATTGCAGCAAGGGCAAGTGTCGCTCCCGGTGCGCACGCCGACCGGCATTTACATCATCGCCATGCGCGATCGCCGCGCCGGCGCGGCGGCCGGGGCGACTTCCATTGTCAGCTTACGGCAAGTGACGGCTCCGGCGGCGCGGCTCAACGCCGTGGAGCGGTTGCAGCGCAGGCTGCGCGGCTGCGACAACCTTGAGGCGGACGCGGCGAGCATTAACGGCGGATTGGTGATCGATCTCGGTCAAACCACTGAATCCGATCTCTCCCCGGTGATCCGCGAGCGCATCGCCAATGTGGCGGTGGGCGCGGGCTCGCCGGTACAGGTCGATGGCGAGCAAGCCAGCACCATCGTGGTTTGCGCGCGCGAGACCGGCGGCGGCGGCGTGCCCCCGCGCGAGGAGATCGAGGGCCGCTTGCGCGAGCAGGAATTGACCATGCTGTCGGAGCGCTATTTGCGAAACCTGCGGCGCGAAGCCACCATCATCACGCGTCAATAATCATGAAGCCCATCGCCGTTTCGATGGGCGACCCGGCGGGGATCGGCCTCGAACTCGCGGCGCGGGTGTGGGCGACGCGCGATTCCGAGACGCCGGAATTTTTTCTCATTGGCGACGGCCAAGCGCTCGCGCGCGCGGCAAGGCGGCTGGGCGTCGATATTAGCGGACTTGAAGTACAATCAGCGCCGCTGGCCAAACCCGAAAACCCAGGCCAGCCCGATAGCGCCAGCGCCCCTGCAATCATCAGCGCCATCGAACAGGGCGTTGATGCAGTGCGCGCGGGCAAGGCGGCGGCGCTGGTGACGTTGCCGATCGCCAAGGCGGTGCTGCAAAGCGCCGGCTTCGGATTTCCCGGCCACACAGAATTCATTGCCCATCTCACTCGCGACGATCCCTGGCCGCACGCGCCGGGGCCGGTGATGATGCTGGCGGGGCCAAGCTTGAAAGTGGCGCTTGCCACCATCCACCTGCCGCTGGCGGCCGTCGCCAGCGCGATCACGCGCGAACGCATCGTCGCGATTGGCAGAGTTTTGGGCCAATCCCTTCAGCGCGACTTCGCCATCCCCGCCCCCCGCATCGCGCTATGCGGGCTCAACCCTCACGCCGGCGAGGGCGGCGCCATCGGCCGCGAGGAAATCGAACTGATCAATCCCGCCGCCGCTGATCTGCGCGCCGAGGGCTGGGACGTCGCCGACGCACGATCCGCGGACGCGCTGTTTCACCAGGACGCGCGCGCCGGTTACGATGCGGTGATCGCGCTCTATCACGATCAGGGCCTCATCCCGATCAAGACGCTGCACTTCTGGGACGCCGTCAACGTCACGCTTGGCCTGCCAATCGTGCGCACTTCACCCGATCACGGAACCGGCTTCGATATCGCCGGACGCGGCATCGCCCGGCCTGACAGCTTCCGCGCAGCGCTCAAAATGGCCGCCGCGATGGCGACCCGCCGCAGCCAAGCATGAACCAGCCGCCGCCGCTGCGCGAACTGCTCGAAGCTGAAGGCTTGTGGGCGAACAAGAGCCTCGGACAGCATTTTTTGCTCGACATGAACATCACCCGCCGCATCGCCAAATGCGCCGGCGATGTTGCCGGTAAGGCGGTGATTGAAGTCGGCCCGGGTCCGGGCGGCTTGACCCGGGCGCTGCTTGAGGCCGGCGCCGATCCGCTGATCGTCATCGAAAAAGACGCGCGCTTCCTGCCTTTGCTTGAACCGCTGCAGGCATGGAGCGAGGGCCGTTTGCGCATAGTGCATGGCGATGCGCTGGCGGCGGATGAAGCGGCGCTGTTGGCACATCGCGCGAGTGCGCGCATCGTCTCCAATCTCCCGTACAACATTGGCACGCCGCTTTTGATCAAGTGGTTGAAAACTGGGCCATGGCGCGGCGAGATGACTTTGATGTTCCAGAAAGAAGTCGCCCAGCGCATCGCCGCCGCGCCGGGCGCCGCTTCCTATGGTCGCCTAGCGGTGCTGGCGCAGGCGCGCTGTGAGGCCAGGCTTGAGTTTACAATTCCCGCTCGCGCGTTCACGCCGCCGCCCAAAATCGCCTCCGCCATCGTGCGGCTGACCAATTTGCCCGCTCCCTATGGGGATCTCGACGCGCTTGAGCGGGTCAGCGCCGCGGCCTTCGGACAACGGCGCAAAATGCTGCGTAGCGCCCTGCGCGCGCTAACGCCGGAGGCCGAGGCCTTGCTCGCCGAAGCGGGATTGATCCCAACCGCGCGCGCCGAGGAAATCGATCAATCCGGCTTCCGCCGCCTCGCCAGCGCTTGGCGCGCACGCCAGAAGTAGACGTTCAATCCTCTAGATCGAACGCCAGCACGATCGCTGTCAGAAAGTAACCTTCGTCCTCGTCGACCGACAGTGTGCCGATAAACTCGTCGCCGACATACACTTCGGCGGAATCGGTTTTGCGCGGCCTGGCGCGCACTTCCAGACCGGCGGCGTGCAACTGATGCTTCAACACGCCTTCCAAGCGCTTGCGCTCAGTTTCATCAATTGGCGCGTTTTTCTTGGCGCCCGCCGCGCGCGGCGTGGCCAGGCTGATGCAGTAAGAGAGTTCGCCATCCTCATCGTCCTTGCTGACCTCGGCGACACGTTCGCCATTGACCAACAAGCTTCCATCACCCTCGGACACCGGGACGATCGACACAGTGGGTGAGCCAAGCAATTTGCTCATATAGCCGCCGAGGCGCGCGCATTCAGCCTGGTTCACGGACCACTCCTTTGGATTGGCAGCACTCGGCCTTCGCGGCGATCAGGTCAAGCCTGCGTTTGATTGGATCAGTCAAAATCCCAATGCGTGGCTTGGCGGCGCAAGTGCCGGCCGACCGCAAAGCACACGATCCCCAGCACGGCAAACACGCCCATAACCGTCAGATACGCATACATGCCGCTATCGACGGCGCCGCGCAGCGTGAAGGGCGTGTAGAGCGCGATCAGGCCAAGCGCGACAGCCACCGCAAGTGCGGTTTTGATCAGCACGTCGCCGAAGAAATAATTGCGATCGATCTCGGCGCGTGGACGCCGTTCGGGCTTGGCTTGGGAGGACTTGGATGCGTTGCGCTTGGCCATGACGCAAGCATAGCGAGATTCGCTCGCCCGCCCAGGCCGAGCCTGGGGTCCGAGTTTTATCGCTTCGTCATCGAAATGGGATTGCGGCCGCCGCTCTGCGCGCCTTCCAGTTCGTAGGAAATTACCACGCTGCGCGCCTCGGAGCGCACCTCCTCGCTGCAATTGCTGCGCGCGAACGCTTCCGCCAATTGCACCGCCCGCTCGCGATTATCGCCCCAGCCGCGATCGGTGTCGTAGAGCGCCACGAACGCGGTCCATGGCATCATGGTTTGCCCAAGCGTGTCGCTATCGAAAGTGCGCTTGAAGTCCCGTTCAAAAAACCCAAGCCGCGCCGACACCGTGCCGGTATCGGCGGTGCGCAATTCATCGAGAAAGCTCACCCATGCGCGATTGGCCTCCTGGCACATCTCGATGAGCCGCGTGTCGCCACGTCCCAAGCGTTCCAGCAATTCATGCATGTCCTGACCTCAAGTCCACCAGCATTTGGGTTTTTCGCTAAATCCAGCGGCTTTTTCAAGCGCCGCCGACACAGCGAACACGTTTTCCTCGTCCAGCGCACGCCCAATCACCTGTAAACCGAGCGGCAATCCTCTGGAATCCAGCGCCGCCGGCAGCGCCAGCGCCGGCAAGCCGGCTAAATTCGCCGTAACGGTGAAAATGTCGTTCAGGTACATGGCTACCGGATCGCCGGATTTCTCCCCGAGCGCGAACGCCGCCGAAGGCGTCGCCGGCGTCAGGATCGCGTCCACATCGGCGAAGGCGTCGCGGAAATCCTGGGCGATGCGGGCGCGGACCTTCTGGGCGCGCAAATAATAGGCGTCGTAATAGCCGGCGCTCAGCACATAGGTGCCGATCAGGATGCGCCGCTGCACCTCAGCGCCAAAGCCCTGCGCGCGCGTACCCTCATAGGTCGAGACCAGATCCTTGCCGGCGACGCGCGCGCCATAGCGCATGCCGTCATAACGAGCGAGGTTGGAGGAGGCTTCCGCCGGCGCGACGATATAATAGGCTGGCAGCGCGTATTTGGTGTGCTTGAGGCTGATTTTCTTGATTTTGGCGCCCGCAGCCTGGGCCCATTCGATGCCCTGAGCCCAGAGCTTCTCGATTTCCTCGGGCATGCCATCGATACGGTATTCCTCGGGCACGCCGATAATCATGCCCTTGATCGAGCGCGAACATGCGGCGCGGAAATCCGGCAGCTTGTCAGGCAGCGACGTTGAATCCTTCGAATCGTGCCCGGCCATGCTCTGCAGCAGCATCGCGCTATCTTCGATGCTCTTGGCGATCGGCCCGGCCTGATCGAGCGACGAGGCAAAAGCCACAATGCCCCAGCGCGAACAGCGGCCATAAGTGGGCTTAATGCCGACGGTTCCCGTAAACGCCGCAGGCTGGCGGATCGAGCCGCCAGTGTCGGTGGCGGTCGCGCCCAGGCATAGATCCGCCGCCACCGCCGCGGCTGAACCGCCGGACGAGCCGCCGGGGGTGAGCTTCGCATCGTCATTGCCGCGCCGCCATGGATTGACCACCGGGCCGAAACGCGAGGTCTCGTTGCTGCTGCCCATGGCGAACTCGTCCAGGTTGAGTTTGCCCAGCATCAGCGCGCCGTCGCGCCACAGATTGGCGGTGACGCTGCTTTCGTAGGTGGGCGCAAATTCGCCGAGGATGTTCGACGCCGCCGTGGTGCGCACGCCCTCGGTGCAGAACAAATCCTTGATCCCCAGCGGCGCGCCTTCAAGCGGGCCAGCCTTGCCCTTGGCTCGGCGCGCGTCGCTGGCTTTCGCGGCTGCGCGGGCGCGCTCGGCTGTCACGACGACGTACGCGTTCAGATGCGGGTTAGCCTTCTCGATCGCGGCGAGGAACGCGTCGGTGAGTTCGGCGGAGGAGAATTGCTTCTTCGCCATGCCGTTGAGCGCGGAAGCGAGCGTGAGCGAGGTGAGGTTGGTCATGTGCGTGGCGCTTGAACGAAAACCATTACCCATTCCCGGGGCGCCGCGCCGCGGCGAGCCCGGGACCCATAAACCCGGAGCGCGGAGTTTATGGGTCCCGGACTGTCGGCTTCGCCGACATCCGGGAATGGGTGGTGGTGGTGATTCATGTCTTTGCACTCTCGGTCAGCGCCTTCGCATAAAACGCCGTCCACGCGCTTGGCGGATAATCCAGCACCGGAGCGCACGGCGCAAAGCCGGCGATGTCGTAGAGGTGACACGCGGCCTCGAAATTCGAGCCGGTCTCCAGCACCAAGCGCTGAAATCCCTCTTCCCGCGCGAGCGCTTCAATGCGCTGCAAAATCGCGCGCCCAAGCCCGCGTCCTTGGTGCGAGGGCAGCGTGTACATGCGCTTGACTTCGGCGATTCCGCCCGCGTGCCGGCGCAGCGCGCCCACCGCCACTGCGCGGCCATCCTCGCGCGCGACGAACAGCGTGGTATCGGCCTGAGCCATCTGCTCGACGCTTATATGGTGGGTGTGCTCGGCCGGCGTGAGCTTGAGCGTGGTTTCATTCAACCCCCGCACCAGTGCGCGCACGTCGTCTGAGAGCGGCGAATTCGAGGGCGATGGTGAAACTCATGTCGCCACCGAAACAAGCGTCGTCATTCCGGACGCGCGTAGCGCGATCCGGAACCCAGGGGATCGTGGAACGCAGTGCATGTGGCCCCTGGGTTCCGGGTTCTCGCTTCGCGAGCCCCGGAATGACGAAAACTCTGTTGGTCGGAGCATGGCCACGCTCACTCGACCACCTTCGGCACCACGAAGAAGCCGTCCTCGGCCTTGGGCGCGTTGGCCAACACGCGAGCGGGATTATCGCCCTCGGTGACCGCATCCTCGCGCATGGGCAGGGAGAGCCCCTCCACCGCGCTGGTCATGGGCTCGACGCCGTCTATATCCACTTCGTTCAGCTGCTCGATCCAAGCCATGATGCCGTTCAGCTCGGCCGCCATTGGCGCGACGCGCTCCTCCGGCAAAGCCAGCCGCGCCAGCTTGGCGACCTCGCGCACGGTTTTTTCGTCGATAGGCATGGGGTGCGGAGCTAGCAGCCGCGGGGGGATCAAGCAATATGGACCGCCGGCGCCGCCGGCGCCCTCGCCGGCCTGCTCGGCGTTGCCGGCGAGGGCGCCGGCGGTCCATAATTCCTTCTTGCCCCTGCTCGAGCTCCCCCAATTCGCTGCGGCGCTCCCCAGCAACGGCGCGCTCCTGGGCCTTGACCCTGGAGAAAAGCGCATTGGCGTGGCGGTCAGCGATACGACGCGGCTGATCGCCTCTTCACTTGGCGTGATCGCGCGGGTCAAATTCGCGGCGGACGCGGAAGCAATTCTCAACTTTTACGGCCAGCGCCAATGCGCGGGCTTTGTCATCGGGCTTCCGCTTAACATGGACGGCTCCTCCGGCCCTTCGGCGCAATCGGCGCGGGCGTTCGCACGCAACCTCCTGGCGCTGCGCGATGCGCCGCTCCTGCTCTGGGACGAGCGGATGTCCACTTCGGCGGTCACGCGCACGCTGATCGAGGCGGATGCGACGCGTAAGCGCCGCGGCGAAGTCATCGACAAAATGGCCGCCGCTTACATGCTGCAGGGCGCTCTCGACGCCATGCAGGAAGCGCGATGACCGAGGTTTACGCAGCGCTGGCGCCGGTTTTCCTGCTGATCGCGCTCGGCTGGGGGGTGCGGGCGGGGCGCATCGTCAGCGCCGAAGCGTTCGGCGCGGTAAACCGTTTCGGCTATTTCATTCTCTACCCCGCCTTCCTGTTCAACATCATAACCAACGCCAATTTTTCCGACCCAGACGCGGGACGATTTGTGATCGTCGTCCTCAGCGGCTTCGGCTTGGTGGCGGTATTGGCGCTGGCGATGCGGCTGGTCATTCGCGATGACGGCCCCGCTTTTACCAGCGTGTTCCAGGGCGCCTTGCGCTGGAATGGATTTCCACTGCTGGCGGCGGCCGGCGCGCTTTATGGACCGGCTGGGCTGGAATTGGTCGGCATCGCCTATGGGCCGCTGGTTTTTTTTATCAATATTGCCTGCGTTGTTGTCATGACGCGCTGGGGCGCGGCGGGGACCACGCACTGGCGCGCAATCGCCGATCAATTGATCGCCAACCCGTTGATCCTGGCTTGCGGCGCGGGACTGATCACGCAGGGGATCGGCTGGACTGAGTTCGGTCCGGCCGAGGAAGCGCTGCGTCTCTTGGCGCAGGCGGCGATGCCAGTGGCGCTGGTGACAGTTGGCGCCGGGCTCGATTTCAAGACGCTGCGGGCCGGCGGGCTGAAAGTCAGCGCAGCATCGGCGTTGAAACTGCTGGCGGCGCCGCTGCTGATCTGGGGCGTGGCGCATTTCACGGACCTCAGCCCGCTCGCCACCGCCGTCGCCATCGGCATGGGCGCAACCCCTACCGCGGCTGCCAGCTACACGCTGGCGCGCGAGATGGGCGGCGACGCGCAGCTTATCGCCGCCATCATCACCGCCACCACCATCATCTCGTTTATCACCATGCCGCTGGCGATCGCGCTGGCGCTGGGTTGAGCAGGTCCTATTTCCTTGGCCGCAATGGAACCACGGCATCGCCCCGCCCGACCACCATCGCCGAATCTTCCTCGAAGCTTGGATGGTTGGTGGGATCGAGCGTGTAGGTGTGGCCCTGAGCGGAAGGTTCAAGCGGAGCGCGCTGCGGCGCGTGGGCCGCCTGCGCCTTGCCCGCGCCTAGGCCGGCCACCACCGCCGCCAGGGCGAAACCAACCGGCCGCAGGGGCAATTCGTCGCGCTTTTGCTGTCTCATGGCTTTGAACCTAATCCCGGTCTCGTCGGGCTTCTATTTACCAATTGCTTACCATTGGAACAAAGCCAGTACAATACCGAGTCCAGGACGGTAATGGGGCGGAAACAATTTTCTTCGCCGCTGTTTCGTCACGCTTGCGGCGGTTCGGACACAGGGCTTAACAAGCGCCATGGCTCAGCGACCGACTGGCGTGAAGAAAAACGATCCCCGCGAGAGCCCAGTTCGTTTCCGTCACAAGCATTTGTTGGCGATCGCCGATTTGGACCCGTTCGAGGTCAAGGGCCTGCTTGATCGCGCCCAGGCGTTCGAGCCGCTGCTGGAGCAAAAGGTCAAAAAGCTCGACACGCTGCGCGGGCGCACCTTGATCAATCTTTTCTTCGAAAACTCGACCCGCACGCAATCCTCGTTCGAACTCGCCGGCAAACGCATGGGCGCGGATGTAGTCAACATGTCGGTGAAAAGCTCCAGCGTCGCCAAGGGCGAGACGCTGATCGACACCGCCGCTACGCTGAACGCCATGCGCCCCGATCTGCTGGTGGTCCGCCACGGCGCTTCCGGCGCGGCCGAACTGCTGGCGCGCAAAGTCGATTGCGCGGTGATCAATGCCGGCGACGGCCAACACGAGCATCCGACGCAAGCTCTGCTCGACGCCTTCACCATTCGCCAGCGGCTTGGAACCATCGAAGGCTTGAGCATCGCCATCTGCGGCGACGTGCTGCATTCGCGCGTGGCGCGCTCCAACGTGGCGCTGCTGACCATGCTCGGCGCCAGCGTACGCCTGGTGGGCCCGCCGACGCTGATGCCCGCCGGCGCCGCCAACTGGGGCGCGCGCGTGTTCCACAAAATGCACGACGGCATCAAGGATGCCGACGTGGTGATGATGCTGCGCGTGCAGCGCGAGCGCATGACTGGCGGATTTTTCCCCTCCGCGCGCGAATATTTCTGGTTCTATGGTCTGGACGAGGACAAGTTGCGCCTCGCAAAGCCCGGCGCGCTGGTGATGCATCCGGGGCCGATGAACAGAGGCGTCGAGATCGATTCCGCGATCGCCGACAATCCCGCCATCTCGTTGATCGAAACTCAAGTCCGCATGGGCGTCGCCGTGCGCATGGCGGTGCTGGAAGCGCTGGCGGAGAACGGCGAACCATGAGGAGGCGCGCGCATGTGGATGTTTTTGCTCTGGTGGTGCGTCGACGATCACCTGGCTCGAGCGCTGAATGCGCCTGGCCTTGGCCATCTTCCGCTCTGGGTGCCGTTCATCATCGCCATCGCGTTTTCGACTACGCTCAGCGTGGCGATGAAGCGGAACTGAACGGCGCGTCGTGACCCGCCCAACCCTCATCCGTAACGCGCGTCTGATCGATCCCGCGAAGGACAAGATCGCCGACGGCGCGATCCTGTTTGCGGAAACCATCCTCGACATCGGCGCCGTCACCAGCGCCCCCGATGGCGCTGAAATCATCGACGCAAACGGCGCCCACGTCGCGCCTGGCTTGATCGACATGCGCGTAGTGATTGGCGAGCCCGGGGCCGAGCACAAGGAGACGTTCAAATCCGCCGGGCGCGCGGCGGCGGCGGGCGGCGTCACAACTTTGGTGATGATGCCGAACACCAATCCGGTGATCGACGATCAAAGCCTGGTTGATTTCATTTTGCGCAGAGGCGCGGATCGCTCTGGCGGCGTGCACATCTTGCCGGCGGCGGCGCTCACCAAGCATCTCGATGGCGAACAGATGACCGAGATCGGATTGTTGGCCGAAGCCGGCGCGGTGATGTTTTGCAATGGCGACCGGCCGATCGTGGATACGCGCGTGCTGCGCCGCGCGCTTTGCTACGCCACCGCGTTTGACGCGCTGATCGCGCACCGCCCGGAGGATCCTTACCTCGCCGAGGGCGGGGCCATGCATGAAGGCGAGCTTGCCGCGCGGCTCGGCCTGCCGGGCATTCCCGCCGCCGCTGAAGCGATCATGGCCAAGCGCGATCTGGCGCTAGCCGAACTTACCGGCGGACGTCTGCTACTCGACATGATCTCCGCCGCGCAGACGCTGGCGCCGCTGCAGCGGGCCAAGGCGCGCGGCGTCAAGGCGCTCGCCAGCGTCAACGTGCACCATTTGGTGCTCAACGAACACGACGTCGATGGCTATCGCACCTTCGCTAAGCTCTCGCCGCCGCTGCGCGCGGAGACCGATCGCGCTGCGCTGGTCGATGGCGTGCGCGAGGGAATTATCGACGTCATCGTCTCCGGTCACGATCCAAGGCCCGCCGAGGATAAACGTCTGCCGTTCGCGGAAGCCGCCTTCGGCGCGGTGGGACTGGAGACGCTGCTGGCTGGCGCGCTCACGCTGCACCACAAGGGCGATGTGTCGCTCAATTGCCTGATCCGCGCCATGAGCTTGCGCCCGGCGGAAATCCTCAATCTGCCGCAAGGCCGCCTCAGTAAGGGCGCGCCAGCGGATATCATTCTTGTCGATCTCGGCGCGCCGTTCAAACTCGATTCCGACACGCTGCGCTCGAAATCGAAAAATTCGCCGTTTGACGAAAAATTACTGCAAGGCGTGGTCAAGCGCACCTTTATTGCCGGCAAAAGCGTGTTTCCAGCATGACGGAGACGAGCATGGTTTTCAAACGCACAACGTTTATCGCGATGGGCGCGGCGCTGCTCGCTCTCTCCGCATGCTCAACCTTTCGGCCGCCGCCGCCGCCGCTGCCGACGACCGGGCCAATCGCCTATACCTGCGCTAATGGCGCGCGCTTGATGGTCGATTTCGAGGGCGACGAGGCGCGCGTGGCGATCATTGGCGGCCCTTCCATGGTGCTGCCGCGCGCCAGCGACGGTATCTACACCAACCGCCGCTACACCTTGCTCGGCCAAGGCGCGAGCGCCCAATGGCAAGTCGGAAGCGGCGCGCCAGTAGGCTGCCGGGGAAGCTAGCGCGCGCCAGAAACATCAGCCATTACGCCACCCATCCCCGGATTCGCGAAGCGAAGTCCGGGGCCCATAAACACGAACGGTTTGTGTTTATGGGCCCCGGACTGAATGCTGCGCATTCATCCGGGGATGGGTGGCGAGGCGTGTCGCCCCATTTTGATTCCGGGTACTAGACTAGCCACGCTACCCAAGCGCGCTTCACCCTGTTACAGAAACCCCGATGCTGGCGCTTTTTTTCGTTCTTGCCGCCGCTGGCGGTTATTTGTTGGGCTCGATCCCGTTCGGGCTGGTGCTGACGCGCGCGGCGGGCCTCGGCGATATTCGCGCCATCGGCTCTGGCAATATCGGCGCCACCAATGTGTTGCGCACCGGCCGCAAGGACATCGCGCTGGCGACATTGCTGCTGGATGCCGCCAAAGCTGGCTTGGCGCTGCTCGCGGCGCGGGCGCTGGCGGGAGAGTCTGAGTTTCGCGTTGAGCTTGGACTGGTCGCGGGCGCGGGCGCGTTCATCGGCCATTGCTTCCCGGTATGGTTGAATTTCAAGGGCGGCAAGGGCGTGGCCACCTTCTTTGGCGTGCTGTTTGCCGGCGATGTGGCCGTTGGCGCTGCTGGTCGGGCATCACTTGGCTGGCGGTGGCGACCATGTTCCGCATGTCCTCGTTGGCGGCGCTTGTGCGCGGCGGCGATCGCGCCGATCGCGGCGTTGATCGCCAATTTCAGCTGGGCGGAAATTTGCTTCACGCTGGCGCTGAGCGCGCTGATCTTCTGGCGCCATTCGCGCCAACATCGCGCGCCTGCGTGCTGGAACCGAGCCGCGCATCGGCGACGACAAAACACCCGATGCGCCCGGCCTGAAACTTCCGCGCCGGCGGAATCCCAAAGCTGATGACGCGCACCTTGGCGCGCCCCGAGCTTATCGCCTGGGCGCGGCTGGCGCGCACATCGCGCATCGGGCCGGTGACTTTCCACGCCCTCATCGCCCGCTTCCGCACCGCCAGCGCCGCGCTTGAAGCGCTGCCGCGCATATCGAAGCTGACGCCGCCCGCGACCGGCCGTGTTGAAGCGGAGATCGATCGCGTCGAAGCGCTCGGCGCACGGCTTATCGCTTCGTGCGAACCGGATTATCCGCCCCTGCTGGCGCAACTTGACGCGCCGCCGCCTCTGCTCGCCGTGCGCGGCGATACGCGCGTGCTGCAACGCCCGACCATCGCCATAGTCGGCTCGCGCGAAGGCTCGGCGGCGGCGCTCATGTTCGCCGAGCGGCTGGCGGCGGATCTCGGTAAAGCCGGCTATGCGATCGTCTCCGGCATGGCGCGCGGCGTGGACGCGGCGGCGCACAAGGGCGCGCTCGCCACCGGCACGGCCGCCGTGCTCGCCGGCGGGCTGGACAATCCCTATCCGCCGCAGAATTTGAAGCTGCACGACGCCATCTGCGCGGAAGGCGCGGTAGTGAGCGAGGCGCCGCTGGGCCAGGTGGCGCGGGCGCGCGATTTTCCGCGCCGCAACGCGATCATCTCTGGGCTATCGCGCGCCGTGGTGGTGATCGAGGCGGCGCTGCGCTCGGGTTCGCTGATCACCGCGCGCGCCGCCGCCGACCAGGGCCGCGACGTCATGGCCGCGCCCGGCTCACCGCTCGATCCGCGCGCGCGCGGCGCCAATCTTTTGATCAAGCAAGGCGCTACATTGATTGAAGACGCCGGCGATGTCATTGCCGCCTTGGGGCAATGGGCGCCGCCGCTTCGCCCGCTTTCTGTGGGGCCATTGTTCGACGGCCTCGCCACAGAGCCCGCGCCCGCCGGCCTGCCCAAGAAGATCGCCGCCCTGCTTTCGCCGACGCCAGTCCACATCAACGATTTGGCGCGCCTGCTGGATGTGCCGCTCAGCTTGGCAGCGGCGGCGCTGATGGAACTGGAGATGGCTGGGCAAGCGGCGTCGCTTCCTGGCGGCTATGCCGCGTCCTCTGGCGCTGCTTTTTCCGGCAGCGATTGAGAGGCGTGCTCGGCCACCGCTTCGGCGGCCAGCGCGCGGGCCATTTCAAGCGCTGCCGCCAATTTCGAGAGCCCGCGTTCGCCGGCCATCAGCGCCAGCTCCTGGCTGACGTCGAAAATGTAGCCGGCGATCTCGAACGCGGATATCTCGCTGCTTTCGTCGGAGCTGCGTGCGCCTGGCTCGATCATGGACGAACACTACCACCCGTGATTGTATTTTCAAGATTAATCTATCTGTAATTCACTCGTTTGCCGGATTCCTGTCCTACGATCCACGCGCAACGCGTTGACAGGGCCTGAGTTCCCACCCCAGTTTCCGCCCGCTTCGGCGACCCCCTTCGCCCCGAAAGTGCCCCTCCGCATGAATGTCGTCGTCGTTGAATCCCCGGCTAAGGCCAAGACAATCAACAAATATTTGGGCGGCAATTACAAAGTGCTGGCCTCCTATGGGCACATTCGCGACCTGCCGGCCAAGGACGGCTCGGTCAAGCCGGACGACGATTTCGCGCTCGCTTGGGAGATGGATTTTCAGTCCAACAAGCGAGTGAAGGAGATCGCCGACGCGCTCAAGGACGCCGATCGGCTGATCCTCGCCACCGACCCTGACCGCGAAGGCGAAGCGATTTCCTGGCACGTGCTGGAAGCGCTGAAGCTGCGTAAGGCGATCAAGGGCAAGCAGGTCCAGCGCGTCACTTTCAACGCCATCACCAAGCCCGCCGTGCTCGCCGCCATGGACGCGCCGCGCGATATCGACATGGAATTGGTCGAAGCCTATCTGGCGCGCCGTGCGCTCGATTATCTGGTGGGTTTTACCCTCTCGCCAGTGCTGTGGCGCAAATTGCCGGGCGCGCGTTCGGCCGGCCGGGTGCAATCGGTGGCGCTGCGGATCATCGTCGATCGCGAAGTCGAAATCGAAAAATTCAAGCCGCAGGAATATTGGTCGGTCGATGCGGCGATGTCGAGCTTGCGCGGCGAGAATTTTCCCGCGCGCATCGCCGCGTTCGAGGGAAAAAAACTGAAGCGCCTCGACATCCCCAACCAGGAGATGGCCTACGCGGCGCGCGATGCGGTCAAGCGCGGAAACTTCACGGTGGCGGCGGTCGAAGCCAAGCCCACGCGCCGCAATCCGCCGCCGCCGTTCACCACTTCGACGCTGCAACAGGAGGCGGCGCGCAAGCTCGGCTTTAACGCCTCGCGCACCATGCAAGTGGCGCAGCGCCTCTACGAAGCCGGCATCATCACTTATATGCGCACCGACGGCGTCTCCATGGACGAAGGCGCGATCCGCGAATTGCGCAGCGCCATCGGCGCCCAGTTCGGCGCGCCTTACGTGCCGGCCGAACCGCGCCGCTACGTCTCCAAGATCAAGAACGCGCAGGAGGCGCACGAAGCCATCCGCCCCACCGATCCTTCGAGCACGCCGCGCGATCTGCATCTGGAAGGCGATCAGACGCGGCTATACGAATTAATTTGGAAGCGCTCTGTCGCCTCGCAGATGGAAGCCGCATCGATCGAGCGCACCAGCGTCGATCTGACCGAGCCGACCGGCAAGGTCGAGTTGCGCGCCAGCGGGCAAGTGATCCTGTTCGACGGCTTTCTGAAGCTCTACCAGGAAGGTCGCGACGACGAAGAGGACGAAGAAAACCGCCGCTTGCCCCAATTGAAACAAGGCGAAGCGGTGAAGGTGGAAGATGTAAAGGCCGAGCAGCACTTTACCGAGCCGCCGCCGCGTTTCTCCGAGGCCAGCCTGGTGAAAAAACTGGAAGAGCTCGGCATCGGCCGGCCCTCGACCTACGCCGCCATTCTCGATAAATTGCGCGAGCGCAATTACGTCAAGACCGAGAAGAACCGGTTTTTTCCCGACGATCGCGGACGTTTGGTCACCGCCTTCATGGAAAATTTCTTCGCCAAATATGTCGAGTACGATTTCACCGCCGACCTCGAGACCCAACTCGACCTAGTCTCGGCGGGCGAATTACCCTGGAAGAAACTAATGGGCGATTTCTGGAAGGATTTTAACGGCGCCGTCGCCGACATCGCCGATCTGCGCATTGGCGACGTGATCGAGACGCTCAACGAGGTTATGGGCCCGCATATTTTTCCGCCGCGGGAGGATGGCTCGCGACCCGCGCATTTGCGCGGTGTGCGGCGTGGGACGCTTGTCGCTGCGGCTGGGCAAGTTCGGCGCTTTCGTCGGCTGCGCCAATTATCCGGAATGCAAATTTACAAGACAGCTCGCCGGCGCGGACGAAGCGCAAAACGGGGGCGACGTCTCGCTCGGTGACGGGCCGATGGGACCGGTGGTGCTGAAGAATGGACGCTTCGGGCCTTATTTCGAAACCCCCAGCGCCGATGAAAAACCAAAACGCGCCAGCTTGCCGAAAAATTGGTCGCCGGATTCTGTGACGCTGGAAAAAGCGCTGCAGCTGTTGGCGCTGCCGCGTGAAGTCGGTCTGCATCCGAGCGAAGGCGAGATGATCCTCGCCGGCCTCGGCCGCTACGGACCTTATCTGCAGATGGGCAAATTGTACGCAAACCTGCCCGGCATCGAGGACGTGTTCGATATCCAGATGAACCGCGCCGTGGCGCTGATCGAGGAGAAAAAAGCCGGCGGCGGCAAGGGAAGGTTTGGCCGCGAGCCGCCGGCGGCGCTGAAGGAACTCGGCGAAAGCCCGGTCACTGGCAAACCGGTAAAAGTGATGGGCGGGCGCTATGGGCCTTATGTCACCGACGGCGAAACCAACGCCAACATTCCGAAGGAACATAAGCCAGAGGATCTGACGCTTGATATCGCGCTGCCCTTGCTTGAAGCGCGGCTGATGGCCGGCGGCGGCAAGAAAAAACGCAGCGCGGCGAAAAAAGCGCCCGCCGCAAAGAAGGCCGCGCCGAAAAAAGCGCCCGCCAAGAAAGTCGCCGCCAAGAAAAAAGCCGCGCGGTAACATGGACCGCGAGCCTTCAGGCTCGCTCTTTTTTAACGTTGCGCCAAGCGCGTCTGAAGACGCGCGGTCCGGGGTGGCGCAGCCTACAAGCGTTGCGCGCGCGCCAGCAAACTCCAGCGCAGCGCCAGCACGCCGGCGCTCAACACGCTGGCCCAGAAAATTGCGTATAACAGCCCGGCGACGCCCATGCCTTGACGTTCCGCGAACCAATAGCCGAGCACCGGCATCAATCCGGCATAAGCCAGGATGTGGCTGAAGGTCGGAAACCAATTGTCGCCGCGCGCGCGCAATGCCGATGAGGCCACTACCTGCGCGCCGTCGGGGACCATGATGATGGCGGCGATCCACATGATGGCGCCGATCAGGGCGGCGAGCGAAACGTCGGCGGTGTAGCCGCGGCCGATCTCCCGCGCGAACGCGAGCGACAGGCAAGCGACAATGCCCATGGCGATGGTGTTGAGGCCGAGCCCGGTCCAGCCGGCGCGCGCTGAATCGCCAGGCGCTTTGCGACCGACCGCCTCCGACACCAACACCCCGGTCGCCGCCGCGAAGCCAAGCGCGACCATAAACACCAGCGCCATGTAATTGAGGATGATCTGATAGCCGGCGACCACCGCCGGGCCGAGCCTGCCGGCTATCACCGTCATCGCCGAAAAAGCGCCCGCCTCAACGGCTTGGCTAATGCCCGCGGCGATGCCGACAGCGAGCAAGGCGCCATAGCTTGGGCCTTCGCGGCTGGCTTTGCGCAGTCCATAACTCGCCCCCTCGCGCAGCAGGAAAATCCACGCCAGCAGAGCGCCCGCGAGAAACAGACGCGCAGCCACCGTCGCCCAGGCCGAACCGATGGCGCCGTGCTCGGGCACCCATAGGAGATTAAGCCCAAGATTGACGCCGTTGGCGAGCCACATCACCGCCATGGAAATGCCGGGCTTCTTGATCGCCTCGAGAAAGAACGTGCCGGCGACGTAGAGCAGATGCAGCGGCACCGAGAGCGCCAAAACCTGCATCACCGCTGCCGATGGCGCAATCATGCTGGGTTCTATCCCGAACACAACAAATAGCCGCTCGCCCCCCAACCACATCAGGCCAGCGGAAATCGAACCGGCGAGAAAGGCCAGCACCAGGCCGCGCCGCAACGCCATGCCGGCGCCTTCGGGTTTTTTTTCGCCAAGCGCGCGTGCGGCCAGAACTTGTACACCTTGCAGTAAGCCGATCGCCGCGACCAGGAAAACCGCCGTCGGCGCCCAGCCAAGACCCTGATGCGGCAACTCGTCGGGCGCGATTTGCCCCACCACCACTACATCGGCGATGGCCATGCCGATAATGCCAAGGCGCGACAGCGCCACTGGCCCGGCAAGGCGAAGCAAGTCGGCGACGTATGGACGCGCTTGGGGCATGGGTTCGGCGCTAGCTCCGCGGCCGCAACCGGCGATAAATCGCCGCCGAAAGCCCGGCCTCTAGAAACGCGTAGAACCCAAACGTCATGAAATGCGCAACAAACGTATACACTAGGAATCCAGCGACATTGCCGGCGGCCTCCGGCGCCATGGCGTCAATTCCCACCATTCTGCCCGCGACGAAGCCGAGGGCGCTCACCAATATGTTCGCCGGGACCAGCAACATCAGGCGCGCCGCGCAAATGCGCAACATCGCCCCCTTGGTCCAGCTCCATGTGTCAAACGAGAGAATGCGCTTCTGTTCAAGGCTGGCGGGCGCGGCCAGGTAAAGCCGCGAGGTCAGCAGCAGCCAGACCGCCCCCAGCGCCAAACCAGTTGCCAGCAACGGCGCCGGTTGCTCGCGCGCAAAACGCATCAGCACCGCCATCACAGCTTCTTGGTCCTGTCCGGCGCGTTCGAGCTCTGGCACATAAGCGCCAAGCGGTCCCGCCGCCAGCACTGTCGCCGCGACAATGAGCAACACGAAAAACACGATGAACAGAAAAAACCCGATCACCGCCACCGCCGCCCACACCCGAGCGCCGTCGCCCGCCAGGCGCGCCGCCGGTGGGACGGCGCCGTGCAGCGCCACGCTCAATAGCGCCGCATACACACAAGCCTGCACCATCGTCGCCAGGAAAAAGCTCAGCAAGCCGAGCGGCGAGGCGGCCAAGGCCAGCGCCGCCAACAGCGTCGCCGCGCCGGCGCCGAGAGCGGCTAAAGGCAAAACAACACGCCAGCTTTCGCGCGACACGCGCAGCGCCGCGCCAACGCTGTCTCGAATTGGAAGATCGTTTTCGGCCGCCATGAATTCTCCTAGAAACCAGCACTATGGGCGAATTCCCGAGCGCTCGCGAGCCCAGAGTTTACGATCTTGAATTTGCAGTCCGGGCGCGGCATGAGGAAGCGATGAAACCTGTCCATGTCGTCGGCGGCGGTCTGGCCGGATCGGAGGCGGCGTGGGCGCTGGCGGAGGCCGGCGTGCCGGTCGTGCTGCACGAGATGAGGCCCCTGGTCAAAACCGAGGCGCATCAAAGCGACAAATTCGCCGAACTGGTCTGCTCCAATTCGTTTCGCTCCGATGATTGGCGCGGCAATGCCGTGGGTTTGCTCCATGAGGAAATGCGCCGCGCTGGCTCGCTGGTGATGGCCTGCGCCGGCCCCGCGCAAGTGCCGGCCGGCAGCGCGCTGGCGGTGGATCGCGATGTGTTCGCCGACGCGGTGAGCGCGGCGCTCCAACGGCATGCATTGATCGAAGTGCGGCGTGCGGAAGTGCGGTCGCTCGATGCGCTACTCACCCCCTCCCCGCTAGGGGAGGGGGAAGGGGGTGGGGTGAGCCGCGACGAATCCCAGGTTGGCGATGCCGATGACGCGCCAGACCTGCAAGCGCCGCGCTTCACCCCACCCCCCAACCCCCTCCCCTCGCGGGGAGGGGGAGACAGCATCATCTTTTGCACTGGCCCGCTCACGTCCCCCGCGCTCGCTGACGCGATCCGCTCTTTCACCGGCGAGGATTCGCTCGCCTTTTTCGACGCCATCGCGCCGATCGTGCACGCCGATTCCATCGATTTCGACATCGCCTGGATGCAATCGCGTTACGACAAGGAGGGCCCGGCCGGAGACAAAGCCGCGTACGTCAATTGCCCGCTGGACGAAGCGCAATACAATGGCTTCATCGCCGCGCTCAATGCCGGCGCCAAGACTGAATTCAAGCAATGGGAGAAGGACACGCCCTATTTCGAGGGCTGTCTGCCGATCGAAGTAATGGCCGAACGCGGGCCGGAGACGTTGCGCTTCGGGCCGATGAAGCCGGTCGGGCTGATGGACCCGCGCACCGGCAAGCGCGCGCACGCGGTCGTACAACTCCGCCAGGACAACAAGCTTGGCACGTTGTTCAACATGGTCGGCTTCCAGACCAAGCTTAAATATTCCGCGCAGGAAGAAATCTTCCGCATGATTCCGGGGCTCCACAAGGCGCGCTTTGCCCGCCTCGGCGGCATCCATCGCAACACGTTCCTGAATTCGCCGAAACTGCTCGATACAAGCTTGCGCCTGCGCGCCGAGCCGCGGGTGCGCTTTGCGGGACAAGTCACCGGCGTTGAGGGCTATGTCGAGAGCGCGGCGATCGGCCTGCTGGCCGGGCGCTTTGCGGCGGCCGAGCGGCTTGGCCGCGCGCTCGCGCCGCCGCCCGAAGCGACCGCGCTCGGCGCCCTGCTCGCGCACGTCACTGGCGGCCATATCAGCGACGGCAAAGCCTCGTTCCAACCCATGAATGTCAATTTCGGCCTGTTCCCCTCAATGGAAGCGCCGACCCACAGTCCGGACGGAAAAAAACTCAAAGGCGAAGAACGCGGACGCGCCAAGAAACTGGCGTTGGCCCAGCGGGCGCTTGCGGCGTTGGAGGAATGGTTGGCAACGCGCTGACTGCCTGAGTAGTTGTCGCAAGCCGCGACTAAAGATAGCTACACGGCCTTCACATCGCCCCGCCGCGCTTGCCGAAAAAGACTTCGCTCCAATCGCCCTTGGCGCGGCCGGTATAATGCGGTCCGTGGAACGGGTAGCCCATGATTCCTTGCGACCAGTCGGCCGACTTGCCCCAATCCTGGTGCCAGTCGTACAGCATGGTGCGGTGCTTTATCGCCCATTTGCCGTCCCGTCTTTCCAGTTCGTCAAGATAACGTCCGCCGATGCAGGTATCGTGTTCGCCTGCTTCCGCTCCCATATCGACGCGATGGTAGGAGATGACGTGGGTTTCGGCTTTCGCCTTGGCGCCATCAAGCTCGATCACCGACTGACCCAGCACATGAGTTGTGTCGAGAATAACGTCAGCGCCCGGTACGACCCAAGCGAGATATTCGGCAAAAGCGCCCTTGTACATGGCATAGTCAAAGGTCGAATCCGGCCAGAAGCAGGCGCGCAGCGCGTCCGCATCGCGCCGGTCTTCACCGCGCGCCAAGCGCGCCAAGCAGGCGCGAATTTTGTCGCGATCGAGCAGCGACAACACCTCTTGAGAGATTTCCAATTTCGCTCTCCTACACCAAACCAACCGCTCGATACCTAGTGTGGCGATTCAGAAATTCGCCAGCAGATGATGGCGGGCTCGATGCGAATTTCTGAATCATCAGCCACACTAGGAGATATTGATTCTAGTGTCCTTTTTGAACCAGAAATTCGCTCCACGGAGGATCCAATGCGCTTGCGAATTTCTGGTTCAGGACACTAGCCCGATATTGCCGCCGCGCAAGCGGGAAGCGGCGTTGCTTGGCGCTCACCTTCGCGTCACGGGTCGAGGGCGAATTGGTAACGAAACTCGATAATGGGGCTTCCAGCGCCGTCAAAGCGCAGTCACAGGGGCGCTCATTCATCCACGGTAAAAGCATCGTGGCATCGCGTGCAAGAAGGCGCCACCGCGCGGAACTGGGTGCGGAAGCCTTCCAAGTCGGAGGCGCCGGCGAGAGCCGCTGTTGCAGTTTGGAGCTGCCTCAGCTCCTGCGCGAAACGCTGCGAGTTGCTCCAGATTTCCGGCTTCGCCCGGTTCTTCTCGCCAACCGGCCGTCCGCTGCCAGCCGGAAACCAATTCGGCGCGTCCTGGCTCAGCTGCGACAATGTGAGCGCCATCGTGCGCAACTCCACAAAATTTGGTTCTCGCCGACGTGTCTCCTCCATGATCCCCTTGAACGCCGCGCCCACGCGGCGCATTTGTTCTTGCCGGTACAAGGCCAACTCGGCAGGCGTGCGCGCGGCCTGCGCCATTGCCAGCCCCGTCGCGCCCAACACGGCGCAAGCCGTGATCAGCGCAAAACTCCGACTACCTCGCATACCCCCTCCTAGTCATCAGCACTTGCAATCGCGCAGCAAGACTGAACCCTGGCTGAACGACGCGCACGCGAGAAGCGACTGAAGTTGGCCGCTGGAAGCGCGGCCAAGTCTTGATCGACCGCCGGCGCCGCCGCCCGATTGTGCGCTCAACGGTTTGCATTGGCGACGTGTGCACTGGCGGCGGCGTTGAATCAACAGATCGGGCCAGACCGCCTTCATCGCCATCGGCCTCTTCAACTCGATTGTGTTCCCGGCGATCTTTTCGCTCAAGGGCCCGTTTGCTCAAGGGCCAATACGCGATCCGCTCCATTTTCCCCGCCGCGAATTGCATCCCGTGCCCCCCAGCGCAAATAGAGGCCGCGCAACGGCCCCGGATATCGACTAAAGGTCTTGATTTCATTGGTGCCGCCAGAGGGACTCGAACCCCCGACCCCCTGATTACAAAAATTAGCACGACACGTTTTCACGATTTGTCGCGCATTCGCAGGAATTGCCAAAAATCATCTATTATTCGATGCTTGTGCAAACCTCGTCTCTCACGCCTTGTTTTTGCTTGGCTTGCATTTCTGTCCGAAATGTACCTCAGTTGTACCTCTAACGCACCCCCTGATTCAAAATACTGGCACCCTGATTCATGCACAAACGCCCCAATCTTAGCAAACGCGCCGTCGACAGTTTTGTACCTCAAGCCGCGCCGTACGACGTGTTCGACGGTGCGCTCAAGGGCTTCCATGTTCGCGTGCATCCCAGCGGCGCCAAAATATATCGGCTGAAATACGCCGCCGCCGGCAAACAGCGCGCTATCTCAATCGGCGAGCACGGCGCGCCATGGACGCCCGACACCGCGCGCACCCGAGCTGAGGTGCTGCGCGGAGGGATCAAGGACGGCGGCGATCCGATCGCCGAGAAGGCAGCGCGCACCGCGGCCTTGGCGGAGGCGGAACGCAGAGCGATGAGCGTTGCCGAACTTGTCGAACGATGGCTGGCCGATGGCAAAGCCGCCGCTCCTGAAAAGCGGGCCTCGTCATGGGCCCATGACGCAAGCAGGTTGCGGCGGCACATCATCCCGTTGCTGGGAAACGTCGGCGCAAGCCAATTGCGCCGCGCCGATATCGAGAAGGCGCAACAGGACATAGCGGCCGGCAAGACGGCCATCGACGAACGCACCAAGAAACGCGGCAGGGCCATCGTGCGCGGCGGCCGCGCCGTGGCCCGCGGCGCGATCGTCAGCTTGTCCAGCTGCTATTCCTGGGCGGTCGCTCAGGAGCTGCTGGAGGAAAACCCGGTGTCGAGGGTCAAGAAATTCGCGCCGTCAAAACGCGAGCGTTTCCTCTCTGGCGTGGAGACGACACGGCTGCTCGACGTCATCAATGCCATGGAGGCGGAGCGGACGTTGGCGAATGTCTACGCGAACTCCATGCGCCTGCTGATGCTCACTGGCGCGCGCCGGCGCGAAATCGCGCACCTGGCTTGGTCGGAGGTCGACTTGGACCGCGGCCACATAAAGCTGCCGCCAAGCCGCTCCAAGACGGGTGAGAAGGCCATTCCCCTGAGTTCACACGCCGCCACGATCATCGCAGCGCGCGCCCGAAAGGGGCGTTATGTCTTCCCCTCGTCCAGATGTCCTGATCGCCCTGCACAAGAACTGCACAAGTCGTGGCAAAAGGTAAGGGCGCGGGCCGGCCTGCCCGATCTGCGGCTGCACGATCTGCGTCATTCCTACGCGAGTTTCGCAGTCGCCGATGGGGCCAGTCTTTCGCTGATCGGAAAGGCGCTCGGCCATTCACAGATTTCGACAACTGAACGTTACGCCCATCTCGGAGACGATCCGGTCAAGCAGCTCGCCGAGCGCGTTGGCGCAAAGATCATGGGCGGCCGCTCGCCCACCGAGCGCGACGCCGACGCCTAAACTTTCTTGTCCAACCATTGCCCCTTGCATGACGCGCCGCAGGCCGTCGTGTTTGAATTGGGCGCCCCTCGCAGCGACGCCTCCAGAAGGACAGCGCGCGCAGGCGCGGTCAAGGATCGCGCGTCAGCGCGACCCGAAGGGCGCGTCCTTGACGGCGCCGAGCACGCTGTCAGGCTGCATGGTGAGAGCGGCATGGGCAGCTCAACGCGTGCGAACATAGCCTTCCGGCAATCTGTCGCCTAGGTCGGGCTCGGGGCCGCCTTCGCGTCCAGCTAGATTTCCAAGCCAAGCAATCGCCGCTGCACGATCGACCCCTTTCGCGCGGCGCGCGAAAAAGACATTCGACTCGAACGAATGAATGCTTGCGGCGACCACGCGCGCGGCGAATTGCTCCGGCGTCTCGCCCAGGTCATTGGCGATGCGTACAAGCTGCTCGGCGGCTGCCGTCGATTTCGATCGTCAATGGTTGGTCATGGCCGATTTTTCAACTCCGCTTGGCCTGAGGGTTGCGTGATTTTACGGGATGCTTCGCAGATTTGGCCTTGGCCGTTTTGGAGGGTGGCCGCTTTCCGGAGGCCGTCGACGACTTTGCTTTGGCGCCTTTGGCAGACTTGGGCGCCGCCGCACCATCTTTTGCCTTGCCAACGACGCCAGCGCGGGGTGCGCCCGAAGTCGCCAATTCCAGGCCGAACAGTGCGGCCATGTCGTCCTCGACCAGCACCCGCTCTGTCGCCGCAATGCGTCCGGCGGCGGCCAAATCGACGCCAGCAACCAGGTCCATTTCGTCAACCGCACGCAGCACAAACAACAATTCCGGCTTGTGATCGAGACGCGCGCCGACGCCGTAGAGGGTGGCCGCGACGTGCTTGCACATGCCTGCCCAGTCCGGACAGGTGCAGGACATCTTGATCTCGACGGCGCCGGGAAAAGCCCGTCGCCGTCCCGGCAGACCCGTTCCATCACGCCCTTGGCCAAACGCCCCTGCAGAAGCTCGACGAGCGAATCGATCGCTGCCCGCACAATCCGCGACAGATCGCTTTCCAGCGCGCGCGCCGTTACCGGCGCGATGGCGATCTTGATCTTGTAGAGCGACGAGCCCATGACCAACGGCGCTGACCTCGCCCTTCGCGATCTGCAGATCGACACCGAGCCGTTGCGGACATAGGTGCGGCCGCGCGGCAAGCGGATTCGAATAGTCGCTATAGCGTTCGAGGTTCGTCGCACCACGCCTTGCCCCAGAAGCTCTTGGCGATGGTGCGGCCCTCGATGCGGACGGGTGCGACTGTTGTCCCTGCTTCCCATCTTGGCGAGCGTCCGTTCCGCCTGGCGCGCCGTTTCGGCCACCGAGACATAGGGTTTCCATGCGAATAAAAGCTCATCGTCAGGCCTCTTCATCGCTGCCCTCAGATCGAGCGCGACGAGCCTCAGCAGACTCGTCGTCCTTCATCTCGGTCAGCGCTGTCTGCGCCGCCGCCAAGGAAATCCCCAGCCAATTGCTGTCTTGACTTCGATCATCTGGTCGATTTGTCCTCCACGGTGCCGCGGCAGATGAACTTGTGCACCAGCACGTTCTTGTTCTGGCCGATGCGGAAGGCGCGGTCGGTCGCCTGGTTTTCCACCGCCGGGTTCCACCACCGGTCGAAATGGATGACATGGGAGGCGGCGGTGAGATTGAGGCCAGCGCCGCCCGCCTTTACCGAAAGCACGAAGAACGGGACGTGTCCTCGTCCTCCTGGAACCGCCGCACCAAGTCCTTGCGCTTCTTGACCGCCGTTTCGCCGTGCAGGACGAGGCCGGGACGACCGAAAACCGGAGCCCAGAAAAGCCGCGAGCGGCGCCGTCATCTCCTTGAACTGGGTGAACACCAGCGCCTTCTCCTGGCGCGCGGCCATCACCTCGGCGATTTCGCGCAGGCGCGCGAATTTGCCGCTGTCGGCTTCTCGGCCCAAGCGCCGTCGCCGAGCCATTGCGAGGGATGGTTGCAGATCTGCTTGAGCCGCATGAGGAACGCCAGGACGATGCCCACGCCGCTCGATGCCATCGACGCTCCTCCAGCTGCCGCTCGAGCACTTCCACCGCTTGCTGGTAAAGCGCCGCCTGTTGCGGCGACAACGAGCAGAAAGTCTTGATCTCGGTCTTGTCGGGCAGGTCGGCGATGATGCTCTTGTCGGTCTTCAGTCGACGCAAGATGTAGGGCCGCACCAGTTCGCGCAGCGGAGCCGTAAGGACGCGTTCGGCCGCCTCGCGAGAGTTTTTGGCGAAGGACGACGAATTCCTTGGCCGAGCCGAGTAGACCGGGATTGAGAAAATCGAAGATAGACCACAGATCGCTCAGCCGATTTTCGATCGGCGTGCCGGTCAAGGCGATGCGGCACTTGGCGCCGAGCTGCTTGACCGCGCGCGTCTGCTTGGCGGCGGGATTCTTGATCGCTTGAGCCTCATCGAGGATGACGTAGCGCCACTTCATCCCAGCCAGCGCCGGCAAGCGCGGCAAGGTGGCGTAGGTAGTGATGACAAGATCGACGCCGACCGCGAAGCTCGCAGTCGAGCGTTTTCCATTTCTCGGCCGGCATCGCCGAGGGATGCGCGATCTTGACTTTGAGGCTTAGGTGCAAAGCGGCGATTTCGGCCGCCCAATTGGCCAACAGCGAAGCTGGCGCCACCAGCACGCTGGCGTTTTGCGCGCCTGTCGCCTCGGCTTTCGCCACCAAGAGCAGCGACAGAACCTGGATGGTCTTGCCCAGCCCCATGTCGTCTGCAAGGCAAGCGCCCAGCCGCAGTGTGCTCAGCAGATGGAGCCATTGCACGCCGGCTCGCTGATAGGGCCGCAGCTGTGCTTTGAAGCGCGGGTCCAGGATCGATGCCGTGTCTGGATTCCGGCCGGCGCATCGAAGCCAGGGTCTGCGCCAGCCAGGGACCGGCGCACGGTCTGGCGCCAGATCGGCAGATTGCGCTGTTGTCGGCGTCTCCCGCATCGAGGCCGGCTCGCGCCAACAATCGCATCGCCTCAGCCGAACGACAGACCCTCGGCGGCGGCGCGCCGCTCGATCTGCCTGGAATTGTTCCAGCGCGCGCTCAGTCGCTCGGGATCCACTTCAACCCATTTACCGCGGATGAAGGCCAGGCCATCCGAGTGCGACAGCAACGTCTCGATCTCGGCGGCGCGTCAGACCGATCGCCGTCGAGCGTCACCTCCATCCGAAATCGAGCATGCGCGTCGAGACCGAGATACGACGGGGCCTTGGCGCCACAGTTGGTTTTGACCTGGGGCCGCGCCGGTCGGCTCATGCGCCAGTTCGCGGGCATGCGCACAACTACGTCCGGCGCTTTCGAGCAGCGGTGCGTCCCGCAGCAGCTGCATCGCCTGCTTCGGGGTCCAGCGCAACGGGTGGTAGATATCGCCGGCCTCGACCATGCTCTTCAGCCACGCAGCACGGCTCGGCGGCGCGCTGCAGCGGCGCCAGCAGCGACAAGAGCTGCGTGCGATTTCTGGCCCCGGCATAGTCTTCAAGGGCGCGGCCGAGCGGGCGTGCTGGGGAGCGGCGGCCGCCGACAGCCCGGTCGTATAAGTCGCCATGAACGCAAACGGCGCGTCCTCATCTTTGCGATTCTCGGCGAGGTTGAGATGCACACGGCCCACGAGATTCCAGGCGCGATTACGGCTTTTCAGGAAGTCCTGGACCGTAAGACCCGTTTGCGCGAGTTCGACCTTGAAGGCGCCATCGACCTCGCGCCAGAGATCGGCCAGCACGCCAGGGGCGAGATATTCACCGCCGAGGAAGGGAGGCGCGTTGTCAATCATCGAAGCGAGTTCCGCATCGGAGGGGGCCGGCATCGCCGATGCGCCAGCGCCCTTGACCGCTTCGTCCAGCGCGCACACGCCGGTCACGTAGCGCGCGCCGAGTGTCCGCCAAAATGCGTTTGACGGTGAAAGCGCCGCGCCGACCTCATCGGCGCCGAGGGCCAGCAATCCGTGCCCAGAACCGCGCGCGAAGGCCTCCTCCAACCGAGCCGCCAGCGCCGGTTCCAACTCAATTGCGTCGGGCGTCGGCTTGAGCGCGAGCCGGCCGCGCGAACTCGAAAGCCAGCGCAAGATTTCGGCCCCCCGCCAGCATGCCGGCGGTCGCATTCGGCTTGGTCGAGGGCGACGATTCGGCGTGCGTCATACCAAATTCTTAGCGCTTACCTCTCGCGGGTAGAATGGCCTGCATCACTCATCCTCCAGGTGCGGCGGGACGGCCACTTTTTTGGCTATGGCTCGCTCGGCTGCTATGATCGGCAATCGCAAATCATGGGGCGCGGCATTTGATCGATAACCAAAGTCAGGTTGAACTGCTCCTTCGCAAGTTGAGCGAGGCGATGCCATTGCCGGCGCGGCCAAATCCGGCCCTGATGGCCAGTTTGCGCGCGCAACGCCTACGCGCCGATGTCTCGTCGGATTGCCAAATCACCAAGGTCACCTATGCCGGCGACGAAGGCGGAATTATGTGCCAGTTGAACTTCGGCGGGGATGACAGCAGCGAAGCGATTCTCGTGTCGATCACTTACCTTGTCTTCGATCGCAGGCGCCCCATTGCACGGGAGATAGCGGCTTATCACAAACATCGGCGCAAACGCATTCGTCGCGAGAACGCGCTCGCCGCTTACCGCTGAAGCAGCGCTGCCGCTAATACTCGCCGGTGCAGAAGCTATGAAGCAGGGCGGAGCGCGATCTATTGGCAAGTTACGAGCATCGGTCGTAATTTTCGTAACTGTTCCATAGGTCCTATTGCAGGTCCCTATTGGCGCGGATCGGCATGGCGGCGCCTTCATGTACCTCAGGCCCCATCCACCAAGCACGATGAAGCAAGCCGCGCGCCGTCAGCGGCCCAGGCCCAGGCCTAGGCTGCGTTCGAGCCCCTTGGCGATAGCGCCGGTCACCTCCAGGGCGGGCGCGAGCCCTACGCCGCGCCCGCCCTGCAATTCAACCTGCTGGCCGGGCGCCAGGGAAACCCCGCGCGCGATCGGCGCGGCGGTTATATCCATGCCGCGTTCCAGCACCGCGATCTTGCCGGCAAACAATTCGCGGGTTTCGCGAAACCGCCAAGAGTTTTCAGGTGCGCCGGCAATACCCTGGAAGGGTCGCCCGGTCTCCTCGCCTAAACTCTGGCCCAATGCTTTCAACTCCTCGCGGCGTAATTCCTCGCGTACGCCGTCGCGGAAATAGAATTTCCCGCTCGGGCTGAGGGCGCCGTTGCCGGACTCAACATGCAGCCCTGCACGCTCCGACAACGCCAGCTCAACCGAAGCAAGCCTTGGCAATCGGCGCGCTTCTCCGCGTGCGAGCCGGTCCAGCTCCCGATCCAATTCGGTGTCAGCCAATGCGCGGGTTTGATCGCTGACGGGATGGTAGGATAACCGCTCGATGCCAGCGCGCTTGCCCTCCGGCGCCAAAGCGACCAGCGATCCCTTTTGCAACTCCGCAATAGCCTCCATCGACGTGTTCACCAGAACGCGGCGGCCGTCGGATTTTTCCATGACAAGGACGGCCCGCTCGGCATGCTCGCCGCGCGGCCCCAATTCCACCACCTCGCCGGCGACGCGACCCATGCGCGGCTCATAGAGCCGCGCGCGCGAGAGTTGCCGTTTAATGTCGAGCGGCGCGCGCGCCGCCAAACGTTGTTTCCAATCCGGGTTGAACGCGATCACATTGCGCCGCACCTCGGACCCAAGGCCCATGCGCTCCAATTCCCGCGCCCGGGCGCGCAAGGCCGGCCCAAGCCCCGGATCGCGGTCCTTGCCAAGCGATTGCAGCAGCACTTCCCGCTTTTCGCCCAGGGCGCGATCAAGCTCGAGGTCCAAGCGCGTGAAGCCGCGCGCCTCGATCTCCCGCGACCGCGCCAGCCGCTCGTCCTCCAGGCCGCGTTCGCCGATCAGTTCCGTCGCCGCCTCGCGCGCGGCATGGCGCAGACCGTGGGCCATGTATTCACGCGGGATATGCAAATCGAGGCCGTCCTCGCGCACCCCGCGCAAGATGACATGGGTGTGGGGATTGTCGGTGTTGTGATGATCGACCGCGACCCAATCGAGCTTGAGGCCCAGATCGCGCTCCATCCGTTCCATCAACTCGCGGGTGAACTCGCGCAGATCTTCGATCCTCGCGCCGCTCTCCGGGGCCAGCATGATCCGAAAATGACGCGGATCCTCGCGGTCCCATTCGTGCAGCCGCTCGCGTGCATTCTCGGCGACATCGTGGTCACGATCATAGAACTGGCCGCGCTCGCCTTCGCGCCCGGCGCCGTCGCGCTCCAGATAGCGGCCATGGGCGACCAGCTTGCCGCCCGCGCCGCCGCCACCACCACCGCCGCGCCCATGATTGACGAAGGCGACCTTCACGATCACGCGCTGGCGGCCATCCCCGCCAAAGCCGGGCCATGCCGGCGCGCGCGGCGTAACACCGGATGAGGCGCCAACGCGGCGTCCTGACAGCAGCTTGCTCAACCGCCCGCCAAGCGCGCCGCTGGTTGCTCGTCCAGAACCGCCGCCGCGGCCGACGAGCAATCGGAACTCATCGTCTTTTAGGGCGAGCGGCTGCCCGCTGAGTTCGATCCTGCCGCGCTGCGTCACCGCTTTGCCCCTCATTCTCCGCACGGACCGCGATCCCAAAAAAGGTGCGCCTCGGCGCGTGACCTTGCGCCAAACCTATGCCGCACAAAGGAAAAACACAAGACAAACTTGCGCTTAATCTTGCTCTACACGACCTTTTCTGTGACAATCACTGCATACGTCAAGCAAACACCACGCGATACAACAAATGACAAACAACAACATCGCACGAATACTTTGCCGGGCCGGCCTCAAACGTGTGCGCTCGGTGAAAAGGTGCGTTGAACTGGCTTCCCCGAGCCGGGTTGTCGTTCGGATCACCCCATCATGATGCGCCGGCTTCACGTTCTGGTTTCATGGGCGCTGATCGCTGTCGGCATGATCGCCTGCGCGCGCCTCGCGGCGCTGATCCCGTGGATCGACGGCCCTGCAAGGATCGCCCTGATATTCATCGGCCTTATTGTCGGCGGCTGGCTTGGTTGGATCGCTTCTGGGTCAGCGATCTTGCTGCTGGCAATTGGACCAATATTCCAAACGGGGCCTCTCGCAACAAACAAGGGCTATTCAGGGCCAACGAGGGGCGCCGGATGCGCATTAGGCGCCGTGCGTTGCCTTGGTCAGGCCAAGCCTGAGACGATCTGGCATGGCGGCGGGCATGTTCTCATCCTCGGGGCTGGCCGCGCCGCCGACGAGGCCTTCCTCGCCGCTGCATCGAGCTGGTCCGAGGCCTTGGTGTTCGTCGACACCAAGGGCGCGAGCGGCCGCCTTGCCCGCGTCGACGCGGTTCGCTTGGCGCCCGGGTGCACAGATGGCGTGCGTCTCAACCCCCTGCTCGATCTCCGCCGCGGGCCGCACGCCTGGCGCGATGCGATTATTCTCGCCTCTGGTCTTGTCGGAGCCAAAGCTGGAGAGGCGCGCCCACAGATCGTCACGGCGCTTGCGACCGTACTCCTGGATCACCTCCATACCGCGCCGCTTGCTGCCCGCACTTTGGACGGGGTGCGCCAGCGTCTGCTCGATCCCGCGCGCGTGTTTGCCGAGATTGTCGGCGCGGTCCACGAAAGCGATGGCGGCGGCGCGTGGCGCGCGCATCCGGAAATAGCACGGATGGCGCGGGCGTGGACCGGCGATCCAGATACAGCCCTTGCGCGCTTGCATGAGGCCGAGCGGGCATTGCGGCTGTTGCAGGACGGCAGATTGGTCGAAGCCACCAGCGCCTTTGAGCTTCGGCTCGCCGATTGCGCCAGCGGCGGTGCGCGCACCATCATTGTTGAGGCCCCGCCGGGCGAGGCCGCGCGTTACGGTCCCTTCTTCGCGGCAGTGTTGGGCCAGTTGGTCGCCGCGCTCACCGACGCGGTCGAGACCGATGCCTGGGGCCGCAGGAAAATCCGCCGCGTTTTGCTGGCGATCGACGATGCCGCTGTGCTCGGCGCCATCCCGCTTTTGGCCCAGCGCGCGCAAGCCGCGCCGCGCTGTGGCCTGGAAGTGCTGCTCCGAGCGAACGATTTGGAAGAGGCGGGCATGATGTTCGGCGGCGGCCGCTTCGACGCCATTGTCGCGGTCGGCCCGCAAACGCCGAAATCCGCCGCCGGCCTGAGCGCTCACATTGGAGACAGCGACGCGATCAAACTGCGCCGCGCGCGGGGCGACGGAATGTTGGCGCGGCTTGTGCCGGTGTTCGAGGGCGTCAAATGGCCCATGCTCACAGCGGAAAAGTTGAGCCGCGCGCCCGAACACGCCGCTCATATCCTGCTTCGTGATCAGAAACCGATCTACGTCGCGCCTATCGAATTGGCCGACGATGGCCCCAGCCAGCGGATGCGAACCGTGCCGCTTCCGCCCGTCGTGCATGCCTGGACCGCGGAGGCCGCGCCGAAGCCGGCGACAACACTTGCGCCGCCGGCCGCGCCTGTAAAGGCCGCGGCGCTGATTGAGAATCGAAAATCAGACAGCGCCGCGCGCCGCCTGCGGGTCGGGCTTTCTCGCGGCGCCAAGAATCAATGAATTTTCGTGGGGGAAGCCATGCGCACCAGACGCCAAGTCACCTTGCATCTCGATCCCAGCGTCGCCGATGCGCTCGAAGCCGAAGCACGCAAGCGTGGCTTCAACGCAAGCCGCGCCGCCAATGACGCGCTGCGTCGCGCCCTGGTCGATGAACAAGGCGAAAATCTCGCCGACACAGTGAAAACCCGGCTCGATCGCCTCGACAAACGCGATTCCGCCCGCGCCCGCGAACTGGCGCTGATCAAGGAAGCGCTGCTGCTTTATGTGCGCGTCTGGCTCGACTATGCCGGCCCCCTGGAAGCCCGCGATGGGCTCGACGACGAAGCCGACGCCAACGCCCGGTTCGAGGACTTTCTGCACGCGCTCGCTGAACAGATGGAAGGTGCGCCCATGACTTGATGCATGCATTCCGCCAAAAACTCGCCGCCCTTCCAAGCCTAGCGGAGCGGCTGCGGCAATTGTCGCGACCGTCCCGATCCAAAACGCTGCGACGCAAAACGCTGCGACGCCTTGCCTTATATATCAGTATGTGATATCCATATCTCGTATGCCTATCGATCGTTCCCTGGAGGCGCTTCTCCTGCTCGATGGCGAGCGTTTTTTCGTCGACGACGGCGGATATTTCGTGGTGGAGTTCAAGGTTAAGAAAGTGACCCCCACGCAGGAGAAACCTCACGGTTTGGACTATAGCCTCGTCATGATCGGCCCTGGTGGCGAACGGCTGGTGGGCTACGACAATGCCCATCCAGTTCGCCGATCAAGGGGACCAGCGGGAAAAGGGCAAAGCCGGCACGACCACCGCCATGCAGGCGAACGAGTGCGGCACTACGAATACACGGACGCAGCCCAATTGTTGGCTGACTTCTGGGGCGATGTGGACAAGGCGCTCAAGGAAAGAGGTGTGAAGCCATGATCAAAACACTCCGTGTCGGCGTTCTTTCCTATGAGGGCATGAAAGCGCGCACGAGCGCTATTGCACGCGGCGAATTGCGCCCCAAGGCGGAGGACCCGAAAGTTTGGTTCACATCGCTCGAAAGCTTGGCGCGCGTTCTCTCAAGCAAGAACCGTGTGCTGTTGGCGCTCATTGCCGACGCAAAGCCGGCGTCGATCAAAGACCTCGCCGAATTGAGCGGCAGAGCGCCGCCCAATGTGTCTCGCACGCTCAAGGCGTTCGAACGATATGGGCTCGTGCGGCTCGTCCGCGAAGAAGGTGGACGAGTGCGGCCGGAATCCTTGGCGCGCGCTGTGGAATTCTCAATCCCGCTGCTCAATTAAATTGCGAATCTCCACGTCGATATTTGTTCGTGCGTGTCAGACTGTACCCTTCAAAGCCGACGCGATCCGCCCCGCGATCAGTTCCGACGCTCGCCGGAGACCGCGCCCTAATCGTGCCCCGCTTCAATGAGGCCCGCGCATTGCTGCGCGGGAAAACTGCTTAAGCTCCAAGCTTTCCATTACCCGCTCACAAAGCTTCAATGAGGCCCGCGCATTGCTGCGCGGGAAAACAAGCGCAGGCCCGCCAAGTCCTCGGCCAGTTCAAGGCTTCAATGAGGCCCGCGCATTGCTGCGCGGGAAAACGCACGCGCCAAATCCACCGAGCGGCCGGCCTGCGAACACTTCAATGAGGCCCGCGCATTGCTGCGCGGGAAAACGTCACACGGGAAGCCATCGAGGATGGGCAGTACAAGACTTCAATGAGGCCCGCGCATTGCTGCGCGGGAAAACGCTTCGATCCAGCAGATGAGCGCGCAGAGCCAAGAGACTTCAATGAGGCCCGCGCATTGCTGCGCGGGAAAACGCGGAACCAACAACAAGCTGCTTGTGTGGAATTTGTAACTTCAATGAGGCCCGCGCATTGCTGCGCGGGAAAACACGCCGACGCTGACCTCGTTGATTTGGGCCTCGCCACTTCAATGAGGCCCGCGCATTGCTGCGCGGGAAAACTTCTATGTGCGCGGCTACAGCCAAGCTTCTGGCGCGACTTCAATGAGGCCCGCGCATTGCTGCGCGGGAAAACCGGCGTGACCGCTCCGCGCGCGTATTGGCTCGGGTTACTTCAATGAGGCCCGCGCATTGCTGCGCGGGAAAACTCGTGGAGCAGGTCGGCCCGGCGCTGGAGGCTTACGCACTTCAATGAGGCCCGCGCATTGCTGCGCGGGAAAACCCGCAATATCGCCAAAGCTTCGCTTTCTTGGTGGGACAACTTCAATGAGGCCCGCGCATTGCTGCGCGGGAAAACCCGGCCAATACGCCGACAACGCCGGGCAAGCGATCAAACTTCAATGAGGCCCGCGCATTGCTGCGCGGGAAAACGGCACCGCTGGCAATGCAGTGCTCGAAGGCAACGAAACTTCAATGAGGCCCGCGCATTGCTGCGCGGGAAAACGCGCACATCTCGCCCTCATAGCCATCCGCCGCCGATACTTCAATGAGGCCCGCGCATTGCTGCGCGGGAAAACTACGACATTTCACTAAAGAAGCGCTCCGCTTCCTCCACTTCAATGAGGCCCGCGCATTGCTGCGCGGGAAAACTCGACTGGCCACACAAACAAGCTTTTTCGGCGTGGTGACTTCAATGAGGCCCGCGCATTGCTGCGCGGGAAAACGCGCCGAAACCGCCAAGATCGCCGCCGAGATACCGGACTTCAATGAGGCCCGCGCATTGCTGCGCGGGAAAACAGCCCCTCCGCTAACCAACGGACGGCGTTAGCGAAAGCGGCGCAGGTTCGAGCGGTGGCCATTGCACCGCCGAATCTGGATGCGATCCGTGCCACAAATGCGTTGACGATGTCAAAGAACCAAACGATTTCCGGGGCCTGGCCCCCAATTCGAGCGCTCAACGCCTCGGCAGCAGCGTCGCACCGCTCGCAAACGCGCGGCGACCCGCCCTATCCTACACGATTATGGCCTCTCGCGTGATTGGGGTGAAGCTCTTTCCGAGGCTCTCGACGCGAGGATCGACCTCGTCGGCCAGTCCCAAATCGAGAATGACCACATGGTCCTCCTTATGGTGAATGAGGCGCTCCAGCGCAGCCCCGAGATCGGCGCGCCGGCGCCCCGACAACCGGCATTGAAACACCGAGAGCTGCAGCCAACGGCCATAACCTTTCATGGTGCGGAACACGCGCCGCCAACGTTTTTGATCGGCGATATCGTAGGCGACGATGTAGAGCCGCTCACGCGATGGCGCCCGCCCGCCGCCTCTGAGTTGGAGGCGCCTTGCCGGCAAGAGCGCAGGCGCGTCAGCCGCCGCATCCAAGTCTTCGGCTTCGCCCGCTTCGGCAATGTCGGCGTTCTCCGGCTCGGTCATCGTGGCAAATAGTGCGGATAGTCGGGCGTTTCGCCCAGAAGATGGCGCACCAGCAGGCGCGCTTGGACGTGGATCAATCTGCGCATGGAAATGCGATAACCGAACACCGGGTGCGTGGTTTCCTGATCGAGCCGGCGCTCATAGGCGCCGATCAGTTTCTTGCGCGCGTGCGGTTTGAGATTGCACCCCGGCCCAGCGATGACGAAATCATCGCCGCCGATCTCGCCATTGTTGATCGCGCCGATGACGGCGCTGTCAGCAAGAATGGGACGGAAAGGTTCGATCATATCGAGCGCGAGCGAGGGGCGGCCGGGGCGCTCGACGTGATAAAACCCTTTCCAGGGATCGAGGCCGGAGATCGCAAGTGCTGCCTCCCAGGTGCGCGTGAGCAGCGCATACGAGAGCGAGAGGCATGCGTTGATCGGGTCCGCCGGAGGCCGGCGTGTGCGTTTGGTGAAATCAAAGGCTGGCGGTGCGCTTGCCGACAACATGGTGGTGAAGGCCGCGAAATACAGCGCCGCCGCCTCGCCCTCGATACCAAGCAAGCGCGCGGCGTCGCTTGCGTCTCCGGCGTAAAGTTCAAGCTGGCGCAGCCGATCCAAGGTTCGGACTTTTTCCGCCGCCTCCCCCTCGCCGTTGCGGCGCAACATGGTGCGCTGGTTTCTGATTTTGGCCGCAACCAGCGCGCGCGCAAATCGCAACGAAAACAGCGGTTCCTTCGCCTTCTCATATTGCGCGGAACGCGCCAAGGCCGAGCGCGGGCCTTGCGCGCCTGTACTCCCCATGAACCAGAAGCCCGAACTCATCCAGGCGACCGGGCGACCCTGGCGCATGAGTTCGTGCAGCGCGGGCGTCGATAGCGAGACAGGCCCCGCAAGCACAAGTTCGGAGACATCGGCGATCGGCACGCTCACGTCCGGCGCGCCTTCAGCCTTGATGATCAATTCGTCGCCGGTTTTGCCGATGCGCGCGCCCGGTGTCTGCACATAGAGCGGCAAAGCCGTGTCAGCGGGCGGGGGCAATGGACGCGGCGGCGTGCCGCGATCGAAATAGCGCACTTCGTCGGGCAGGCAGATCGGCAACAGCGAACAACGCGGACATTTGGGGCTGTTCTCCAGGGGCGGCGGCGCGCGCCGAGCGGCGGCGGTGAGTCGGAGTTCGGCGGCTGCTTTCAGGGTCAACGCGCGCAATTCCTCGTCGAACGGGATGCGCACGCGCTCGCGGCTTTCGGCGAACCAGAGCGCGCCTTCTTCGCACTTGTAGCCATTGTCTTCGAGGATCAGCCCTTGCGCGCACACCTGGACGCGTTCGGGATCGTACGCGCCTTTGTCGTTATGCGGGCGCTTGCCCTTTTTGTAATCGACCGGCGTGACGACTCCGTCCTCGCCTTCGAGCACGTCAATCTTGGCGATGAGTCCGAGCCGCTGCGAGGCGAGCGTCACCGCGCGAGTGCGGAAGGGCTGGGCGTCGTCTGTTGCTTGCTCCGGCGGCGGCAGCGCCGGGCCGGGCTTGTCGGCGCGGATATGGGCGCGGCGACCCTGGGCGGTGTCCTCGTTCTCTTCCCACGAGCCCTCGACCCATTCGAGGTAGGCAAGCCGCGGGCAATACACCCATTCGTTCAGCATGCGCGCGGGAACGAGGGGTTCGTCGTCGGCGGCGGCGGGGGCGGGGAGCGGGAGTTCGAACTGTTCAGACATGGGACAGCGGACCTCATGCACGCAGAGCGTGCAAGAGGGGCGCCGTGTTGTCGGGCGGCGCGGCCCAGGATTGTTTAGGTCGAGTCGTTGCGCTCGCCTCAAGCTCTGCTTCAATGAGGCCCGCGCGGTGAGGCGCGGGAAGACCGGATCGCACCGCCCGGAGGCCGAATAGCATCAAACTTTGGTTTAAGCAACTTTCAGAGCATGAGGAGAGTAAGAGAGGAGTACAATCGATCTAGACTCTCGGAGTGAAATATGCAATTTTACCGTCCGAATGCACGAAAGCCCGGCCGTGGCTGGCCGGGCTTTCGACCGGGAACGGCGTGCCGTCCGGCGTGTCTCTCAGGACTCGAACATTCTACGGCGCGCGCTCGTAAATTGGAAGGATATTCCAATGGCGTACTTCGTGCGGCGCGACCCGGCGAACCAATGGCGGTGGCGTTTGCGCGCCACGAATAACCGCATCATCGCGGAATCGGGGAAGCCGATCACAACCGGCAAGATTGCCTTGATGCGATCAATCTCGTGAAGGGATCGGGGCCGGCCCCGGTCAAGGACGAGTGAACGGTCGCGCAGCGCCGGTCTCGGCCACCCTCTCGGAAGAGGACGCGGTCGAGATCATCCGGCGATACGATGTGGGCGAAGCCCAGCATCTGATCGCCGCCGCCTTCCGGGTGAACCAGGGCCGGATCTCCGAGATCATCACAGGCAAGCGGTTTCCGCGCGCTCGCGAGATGGCTTGGCGAGCCGGCTTCTAGTCGAGGAAGCAGCGCCCGACGCTAAATCAGGCGCTGCAACCCCGCCGCGAATTTCGCTATCGTTTCCGGAGCATAACAAGAAGGTCGCCGCTTTGCTCGCCCTCTCAACGCCATGACGGATTTCCCAGCCTTCTTCCGCGCGGCGACGCGGTCTGACGCGCACCCGAAAGGATTGGCGCCGCGCCCGTACCAAAGCCGGCTCGCCAAGTCGCCCTGGCCAGAGACACTCATCATCCCGACTGGCTTCGGCAAGACCGCGGCGGTGCTGGCCGCTTGGCTGTGGAAACGCAAACAAGGCGATGCGCACGCGCTGCGGCGCTTGGTTTATTGCCTGCCGATGCGCACGCTGGTGGAGCAGACGGAACAGGTGGCGCAGGTTTGGACAAAGGCCGCCAAAGAGCAGTTCAACCTCGATGTCTCGGTGCATGTGCTGATGGGCGGCGTTGAGCCCGGCCCCAAACGCCGCGCCCCTGATTGGATTATGTCACCCGAGCGCCCTGCGATTTTGATCGGCACGCAGGATATGCTCGTCTCCGCCGCGCTGATGCGCTGCTATGGAACGACCCGCTATCGCTGGCCGGTCGATTTCGCGCTGCTGCACAATGATGCGATGTGGGTGTTCGATGAAGTCCAGCTCGCGGGCGCGTCGCTACCTACGTCCGCGCAAATGGAAGCCTTCCGGCGTGCGCTGAAAGTTGCGCTGCCGAGCCGGACGCTGTGGATGTCGGCGACACTCGATCCGGCCTGGCTCAAGACGGTGGACTTCACATCGGCGGACAGCGCGCGCAAGCCTGATCTTGATCCGGAGGATTTGAGTCAGGCTGACCATCTTTGGAAGGCGAAGAAACGCCTCGCAAAAGCGGATATCGACGCGAAGGATATTTCCAAACCCAAGAACATGCTCTCCTACGCGCGCTCCTTGGCGGCATTGGCGCGGGAGCGCACGCACGCGGGAAAGACGACCATCATATTCCTGAACACCGTCGCGCGCGCGCAGGCCGTGTACGACGCGCTGCCGGCCGCGGATAGTCCCCGCTTGCTTCTGCATTCCCGTTTTCGCGGCGAGGATCGAAAAAAAAAGACAGATCAGGCGCTCTCCGAGCCACCTGCGGCAGGCCGGACTATCGTGACAACGCAGGCGCTCGAAGCCGGCGTGGATATCACGTCCTCCATCTTGATAACGGAGCTCGCGCCATGGTCGTCGCTGGTGCAGCGCATCGGTCGATGCAACCGCAACGGCGAATGCGACGATGCAGGCGCCGACGTGTTCTGGATCGATCTGCCGGATGACGCCGCACCGCCCTATGCGCCCAACGACTTCGCGGATGCGCGCGCAAAGTTGGCCGGCCTAGCGCAATGCGGCCCGGAAACGCTGAGCGCCATTGCGCCCTCCGCGCCACCGCCGAGCCATGTGCTTCGCCGACGCGACCTGCTCGATCTGTTCGACACCGAGCCCGACCTTTCTGGGTTCGATCTCGATGTGTCGCTCTATGTACGCGACGCCGACGATACGGATGTGCGGCTGTTCTGGCGCGTCGTCCCGGAGGGCGGACCGAATCGCGAAACGGCTGCGCCCGTGCGCGAAGAGCTCTGTCCCGCGCCGATCGGCGGCGCCAAGGAGCTGGTCAAGCGCAAGGACGTCCGCGCTTGGCGCTGGGATGCGCTGGACAAGGCATGGGCGAAAGCGCGCGCCGACGAACTGCGGCCCGGCATGGAGATCATGGTCGATGCGGCGAGCGGTGGGTATGACAACGAGAGAGGATTTGATCCGGCATCCACGCGAGCAGTTGAGCCGCGCGAGAATGACGGCGATGCGCAGCGGGCCATCGACGGCGACGAGGATACTGAGAGCAAAGTGCGCGTCAGCCTCGCCAAGCACAGCGCCCACGTTCGCGACAACGCTGAAATACTATGCGAAGCGCTCAAAGTGGGCGAGCCGGAGCGGTCGATCGTCATCGAGGCGGCGCTGTGGCACGATCTCGGCAAGGCGCATGCGGCGTTCGTGGCGCTGACACATGGCGCGGGTGCGCCGCCTCCGGAAACACCGCTCGCCAAATGGCCGCCGCTGAAGCCAAGGCCCGCTTCGTTGCGGCCCTTCTACCGTCACGAACTCGCTTCCGCCCTCGGCTATCTCGCCGCGAAGGATTGGTCGCCAGACGCAAGCCTCGCCGCTTACCTGATCGCCGCGCATCATGGGAAGGTGCGCACAAGGATCGCCGCGCTGCCGACCGAGAAGCCGGCGCCCGAGGGGCGCCTGTTCGCACGCGGCGTTTGGAATGGGGATTTATTGCCAACGACGCAACTCGCCGAGATCACGACGCCGGAACTAACGCTTGATCTTGATATCATGCAACTCGGCGAAGGCGCGCATGGACCAAGCTGGACAGCGCGCACGCAAATGCTCTTGGAGCATTACGGCCCGTTCCGGCTCGCTTGGCTGGAAGCGCTGGTGCGCATCGCCGATTGGCGCGCGAGCCGCGATGAAGATAAGGCTGATCATGACGATGTATGAACACATCCTGCATGGCTGCGCCCCGGTCCCGCTCGGCTCCTATCTGAAAGCGCTCGGCATCTTCCGGCTCGTGGCGGAACAGGTCGACCCGGATGCCAAAGGCTTCTGGCGCGACGAACGCTTCGTACTGAAAACCACGTTGAGCGAAGAAGATCTGATTGCGTTTTTCGTCGAAAAATACGAGCCAAGCCCGATCATTTCGCCGTGGAACGCCGGAAGCGGATTCTATTACCGCGAGGGAAAATTCGACGAAAAAAACCCCGAAACAGGAAAGAAGATCAAGACGGGCATTCGGAGCGAGGCGACAACCGCTACGAAAGCGCTCGACTCCATCGCCGGAAGCAATGCATCGCGGTTCCGCCCTCTGCGTGAAGCGATCAAGCGCGCAAAGTCGGATTTGATCCAAGCCGATCTCATCTCTGCACCTACGGATGATGAGAAGGGCGGTTTGGTTCGGCGCTCCAGGGCTGCATCGCCTGAATCGACCGTCCAGTGGATCGACGCCGCCGCAACATTGTCGCCGGCGGGCCTTGAGTTTCCGCCGCTGCTCGGAAGCGGCGGAAATGACGGAAATCTGGATTTCTCCACAACCAATGTGCAGGCGCTGCTGCGGTTACTTGGAAGCGAAGGTGAGCGCCAAAATCAGCCGGCGCGCAGCCAGTTCGAGGCAGCCGCGTTCGGGCGCGCCGCTTGCGGCGCCAAAGCCATGGCGATCAGCCAATTCGCGCCACAAAGCAGCGGCGGCCTCAACGCTGGCGTAGGCCCCAGCGCCGATCCAAGCGGAAACGATTGGGATATTGTCTTTTCTATCGAAGGCACACTGCTTCTTGCTGGCGCCGCCGCCCGCAGGCTCAGCGCCAACACTTTGAGCGGCGGCGCGTTCCCGTTCATGGTGCCTCGCAGCGGCGCCTCCGCGGGCGGCGCTGGGCATGCCGCGATCTCGGACGAGGCAAGCGGGCGCGGCGAGTTCTGGGCGCCGATCTGGAAACGTCCGGCCTGCATCTCCGAGATCTCCAGCCTCTTCAGGGAGGGACGCGTGGTTGTTCGTCGACGAAGCGCGCGAACCTCGTTGGATTTTGCGCGCGCAATCTCCCAACTCGGCGTCAGTCGCGGCATAGACTATTTCGACCGTCATGCGTTCGAGCAGCGTAACGGCAACATGTATCTTGGCGTCGCGCTTTCGCGACACAATGTCGTCGTCAATGATCGCGCGAAACTCATTGCGGACCTTGAGACGGGCCAGTGGCTCGATAGAATCTCGCGCGCTGCCAGAGACAAGACGAGCCCGCAGGGTTTGACCTCAGCAGGGCGCAAGCTTGACGATGCGCTCTTCCGTCTTGCCGCCGACGGCTCGCCGGAGGCGGTGCAGGGCGCGCTGATTGCGATCGGGCGTATTGCCCTTGAGTGCGCGCGGCGGCCCAAGCTTCGCACCAAAGACGATAGGGGCCGTTTCCCGACCACGCCGCCGCCGCGCTTGACTGCCGAATGGCGAGAAGCGGCGAATGACGGTTCCGCTGAATTTTCGCTCGCGGCGGCGCTTGCGGGTATCGACGCCAAGACAAAAAAGGACGCGGAAGGAAAGCGCTTCTATCTGCCTTTCCGCGCGCATTTTGCGCCGATCAAGGCCGGCGCGAAATCCGATGAATGGTCCGACACGACGGAAAGCCGCGCGCTCGTACTATGGACCGGGCGCGACCTCATCCGCGATCTCGCCGCAATCCTCGAACGTCGCCTGATCGAAACGCAGCGGCGCATTTTTATGCGCGCGAACAAAGAAGGCGCGGACACGGAAGAATTGCCGCTGAGCGGGTTTCCGTCGGTTCCGCTTTGGGCGGTCGCCGCGTTTCTGGCGGGGCAAACAGATGATCAGCGCATCGCCGACCTCGCCGCAGGTCTTGCTTGGGTGGAACCTCCGCCGAGCGGCCCGAAAGCGTCAACGATGACGCAGGATGGGCATTCTCGGCCTGATCGCGAGGCGCCAATTCTATTTGCATTCGCGGCGATCAAGCCACTCTTGCATCCAGGCGGAGTTGGGCCCGGCCTGCTGCGACTCGGCAAAGAGAAAGTCGCCGATCTGCGCAGCAGCGGCGCGCTTCGGCCAGTCAATCCGCTGCCGATCATCCGTCTCTTGACCGCCCGCCGCACCGATGATGCGGTGCGCTTGGCGCAGAGGATGGCGCGCGGCGCCGGTTTGGCCGCGCCTTTCGCACGCATGGCCGTGGGGTCGAGCGCCGATCCGATGCGGCTCGCCGCCGCGCTTCTGTTTCCGCTTTCGCGACCAGAAAATAATAAGGTTGCCGACCGCGCCTACCCGAATCCAGCAGACGCCTGACAAGTAGAGGAACCCGCGCATGCCAATTGATCTTTCGCCACTCGACAACGCCCCGCGCCTCCTCATCGAAGCGACGCTGAAGCCCCTGCAAGGGACACGCTTTCAGCCCACCGGCTTTCCCAATCTCGGCGCCGCCACCTACGATGGGCCGGACGGCACGAAGATGCTGCTCGTCGAATCCGCGCAGAGCGTCGCCAATCGCCTGGAGGCGGTGTGCTGGGACGATATCGCCGACGATTGGGTTGAGCCTCTCAAGGGATTGCCGCTTGTCAGGGTGAAGGACGGCGCCGGCGCGAAGCTGACCAATTCCGCGCTGGAAGCGCACAAACTCAACTCGCCCTATATCGAGAACTCCGAATGGTTCGAGACCCTGAAGAAAGAGATCGGTTACGACGAAAAGGCGAAACGGGCGATCGACATGCGCGGGAAGATTTATCCGCTCGTCCTGAAATATGATCCCAATTCCCTGCTGCACGGCTTTTTCCTTGAGAGTATCGCAGGGGTGATCCGTTCGCCGCGCGCGCTGTCCGGCTTCATCGAAGCGGAGGGAGTGACCACGGCGTCCAGCGGCGGCGTGAAGAACGATCGTGTCGATGCGTCGGGCAAATCGGAAGGCGGCGGCTCGAAGGAAGGCTATGGCAACGTGCCGTTTGCCCGCGATGAGTTTGTCGCCGGGAAGATCGTCGCCTATTTCAATCTCGATCTGGCTCAAATCCGCGCGTTTGGTCTTGGCAAGGGCGCCGAGAAGTTTCTCATCGCCTTCGCGTTGTTCAAGATTTCAGAAGTTCCTCGCCGAAGGGCTGCGCTTGCGTACCGCATGCGATCTCGATTTTGTATCGCTGGACGTAAGACGGCCTTCCGGCTTCGCGCTTCCATCGCTTGCGGACATCAGCGGCGATCTCCCCACCCTGATCAAGGCTGTCGCGGACGAAAACAAGTTCGCCACTCCGCGCGCCACCGAGATCGTCTGGAAGCCGAAAGCTCAGAAGAAAAAGGACGGGCCCAAAGCCGCCAATAGGCCATCCGACGATGAGGATGCAGAAGTCGATAAAGAGGACGACGCGGAATGATCGCCTTCGCGTTCGCCTTTCCCGCCGGCCGTTATCACGCCACGCCCTGGGGGCGGCACGTCAATGAGGCCGATGTCGCCTGGCCGCCGGAGCCGGTGCGCATCCTGCGCGCACTGATCGCGACATGGCATCGCAAGGGTGATCACGCACAATTTTCCAAGGATCTCCTTTGCCGGCTGATCGACCAACTCGCCTCGGAGCTTCCCGTTTATTACTTGCCTGAGGCTGTGCACGCGCATATCCGCGCCTTCATGCCGGCGCCGGTGGACAAACGCTTAATCTTCGACGCATTCGTCCGTGTGCAAAAGGACGCCGAACTGATCGCCGCATGGCCCAACGTGACGCTCAATGACGACGAAGCAAGACTTGCAACGTACTTGCTGGAGCGAATGGGCTATCTGGGGCGCGCGGAGAGTTGGATCGAGGCGCGCGTGACAGAGGCCTGGGATGGAGAATTCAACGCCGCCCCGCGCACAAGTGGCGGCGTCAGCGCCTCGACCGCAGCTGTCGATCTCGCCGCGCCATTGGCGCCGACGGAGTGGAAGGCTGAATACGAGCGCCTTATGGGCGAGGCGAGAGATGCCAAGGGCGGGAAAGGCAATACGCTGAGAGCGACGCTCCCTGAGAAGCTCTGCGACGCCATTGCATGTGATACGAGCGATTGGCACGAGGCTGGATGGTCGAGCCCCCCGCCGCTGCGCAAAGTGGCCTATGACCGCCCACAAATTGGGCCGTTGCCGCCGATGCGCCGCCGGAAATCGGCCAGCACGGACGCCGAAGTTCCGGGGTGCCCGGAGGTTGCGCGCTATGTTCTCGCCGGACGCCCCGCGCCGCGCATCGAGGATGCGCTTCGGGTCGGCGAAGTGTTGCGCCTGGCCCTCATGGCGCGCTGCCCCGGGGAACGGCCTCCGCAGGAACTCACCGGGCGCGGCGAGCGCGGCCCGCTCAGAGACGATCCCCGCCATGCACACGCTTTCTATCTTCCAGAAGACGCGGATAGAGACGGGTTGATCGACCACCTTATCGTTTACTCTCCCGTGGGATTTTCCAGGGACGCGCTCATCGGACTTGATCGACTGACCAAATTATGGGTGGCGCAAAGTGGGCGGCAAGAATGGCGGCTCGCACTTGAAGAAATCGCCGCACCTAACATGTTTCTCGAAAGCCGCTTGGTCGGCCCATCGAAAGTCTGGACGACGGTGACGCCGTACTTGAAACCGCGCTTCGACAAGCAGCCTGCGCGAACTCCACAGGATTTGGTTGAAAGCTACCGGAATTAAATCGAACTTGAGTGGAGTCGCCGTTTTCCCGGTATCCATACCCCCTTTATTTCGGCAATCCGCCACGACAAACAACGTCCAGATCGGTTTATTATTGCCGGCAACGATGGGCGGTTGCGTTCCCCATTAGCATTCGTTCGCACACGTGGCGCACGCGGCGGCCGCCAAGCGGACACATCCGGCGGCTTCTTCACCATTGAATTCTCTGGCATGGTTGAAGGGCCAATCGCTCTCGGCTGGGGTGCCCACTATGGACTTGGCCTCTTCGAAAGAGAATAGCTCAACAAAATCAACGGAACAAATCCACAACAAGCCACCGAGCATGTTCGACGGCGGCCTGAATATTATCGGCGCTTGGTCTGGCGGGATGCGCCGACCATGCCTGGGTCATCCGTCCAGCCCTGGAGCGCCAAAAACCCTTGTAGGGCGGCCGCCTGCGGCCGGATCACGATCTTCGCCCTTCAGTTTTCACTATCTTCGCTCACCGACAGCCGGAGGGGCATTTCAAACCATGCGGACGCCGCTTATTTGTACCTCCACTGTACCTCAAAATCGAAAATCTCTTAACCGGAGACCCAGAAAATACCTTAGCGCTTTGATTTCATTGGTGCCGCCAGAGGGACTTCGAACCCCCGACCCCCTGATTACAAATCAGGTGCTCTACCAGCTGAGCTATGGCGGCGCGGGGGGTGTTTTGCCAGGGTCGGGGGAAACGGGCAATGCGGGGCGCGGCGGCTTGATCTCGGCGGGGAATTGTTCAACAGCTTCTCGCATGCGTTTGATTTCGCTCATCCCGGCCCTGGCGGTTTTGGCGCTAGCCGCGTGCGGGCCTGCCTCGCCGCCCGCCCCCGAGCCAGCGCCAGCGACCACGCCGCAGCTCCAGGGCGCCGATCCCGCGCAAGCGGCGGCGCTCCAGGCCCGCGTCGCGGCCCTGCCCGCGCCCTATGATGCGGCCAGTTACGAAGCCGGCAGACGCGTGTTCGCCCAGTGCCGCTCTTGCCATACGATCGAGGCCGGCGGGCCCAACCGGGTTGGGCCGAATTTGCACGGCGTGTTTAGCCGCGAAATTGGCAGCGCCCCCAATTTCAGTTATTCACCAGCGGCGCTAAGCGCGGATTTCACCTGGGATGCGGCGCAATTGGAGCAATGGCTCGCCAACCCGCAAACGTTTCTGCCGGGCAATCGCATGGCCTTCGCCGGCGTGCGCAACCCAGAGCAGCGGCGCGATCTGATCGCGTATCTGATGGTCGAGACGACCCCCGCGCCATGACTATTCCGCGGGCGTCGCGGCGGCGCTGCCGTGCTCGTAATCCTCGATCTGCTTGGCGGTCGTCTCTGGCGATTTAGTGAAGCGCGCCAGCAGATCGTAGACCACTGGCACCACGAACAGCGTCAGCAACGTCGCCACCAAAAGGCCAAAGAAAATCACCGTGCCAATGGTGAAGCGGCTTTCCGCGCCGGCCCCATGGCCTACGATCAGCGGAATCGCGCCGACGATGGTCGCCACCGAAGTCATCAGCACCGGGCGCACGCGCAAGTCGGCTGCCTCCAGAATTGCCTCGCGGATCGAGCGGCCTTCGTCGCGCATCTGATTGGCGAACTCGACGATGAGAATGCCATTCTTCGCCGCCAGCGCGATCAGGATGATAAGCCCGATCTGGCTGTAAATGTTGAGCGTGCCGCCGAACAAGTAAAGCCCGAACAGCCCCCCAGTCAGAGCCAGCGGCGCAGACAACATGATCACCGCCGGGTGGACGAAGCTCTCGAACTGCGCGGCCAGCACCAGGAACACGATGAGCAAGGCAAAACCGAAGGTAAAGCCAATGGCGTCGGTGGATTGTTTGAACTGGCGCGCCAAGCCGGTGTACCCGATCGCGACGGCTTGATCGCCAATGGCTTCGTCGGCGATGCTTTCAAGCTCCGCCAACGCGTCGCCGAGGGCAAAGTCTCCGGCGGTCGATGCTGACACTGTCACCGACGCTTGCCGGTTCATGCGCCGCCGCTCGGCCGCGTCGCCGATTGTGCGCGTGGTGACCAGAGTTGCGAGCGAGACCATTTCACCAGTGCGATCGGAACGCACATATTTGTTGTTCAGATCGGCGATATCGGAGCGCTCGTCGCGCTCGGCTTGAAGAAACACGGAATATTCCTCGCCATGTTCGACGATAGTGTTCACCCGGCGCGAGCCCATGGTCGCTTCCAAGGTCCGCCCGATCGCTTGCACCGATACGCCGAGCGCCGCGGCGCGTTCGCGATCGATCTCGACCAGGACGCGCGGCGAAGTCGGTTCGTAATTCATGCGCGGGCGCTGGAAATTAGGCTTGGCGCGCAGCGCGTCGATCATATGGCCGGCCACGCGCGCCAATTGCTCGTAACTTGACCCCATCAGTACAATCGAGGCGGCCTCGCCGCCGCCGCCGCCGCCCTGGAAGGCGCTTTGCGCCCGCACACGCACCGTCGCGCCGGGTATCGACGCCAGCCGTTGGTTCAACTCCGTTTCGATTTTGGCGGCGTTGCGGTCGCGATCCTCCCAATTGGCGAGCGCAACCCGCGCGACCGCGCTCGAATACCGATTGGTGCCCTGATCGCCAAACCCCGGCGCGAACATCACCACGCGCAGCGCCTCGCCACTCTCGACATAATTGAGCAGAACAGCCTCGACCTGAAGGACGACGCGGGTGGTATAGTCGAAACCGGCGCCCTCGGGCGCGTTTACCTGCACCATCAACGCGCCGCGATCTTCCACCGGCGTCAGCTCCGAGGAAAGGTTGGCGAAAATGAACACGCCGAGCGCGACAATTCCGGCAAACATCCCAAATACAATCGCCCGCGCGCCCATCGCCGCTTCGAGCGAGGCCCGGTAAGAAGCGCGCAATGCGTTGAGCGTGCGGTCGACGGCGCGGCTGAGGCGGGTGCTGGTTTTTACTGGCTTGATCAGCTTGGAGCACATCATTGGCGACAAAGAGAGCGACGCAAAAGCCGAAATGACCACAACGCCGGCGACCGTCACCGCCAATTCAACGAACAATTTGCCGACAAAACCGCCGACAAACAGAAGCGGCGTAAACACGGCGACCAACACCGCCGAGGTCGCCACCACGGCGAAGAACACCTGCCGCGTGCCGCGCTCGGCGGCGATCAAGGGCGGCTCCCCTAACGTGTCCACCCGGCGCTGGGCGTTTTCGAGCACGACGATGGAATCATCGACCACCAAGCCGATCGACAGAACCAGCGCCAGCAAAGTCAGCAGATTGATGGAAAAACCAAAAATCGACATCACCAGAAACGCGCCAACCAGGCATACTGGGATCACCGCCGCCGGCACCAAAGCCGCGCGCCACGAGCCCAGGAACAGATAGATCACCAGCACCACGAGCAGCGTCGATTCCAGCAACGTCTCCCAGACCCGCTCGATCGCTCGCTCAATGAACAAGGTGCTGTCATAGTTCAGCTCAATGTTCGACGCCATCGGGAAGCGAGGCGGCAATGCTCTCGATCTCAGCCTTGACCAACCGGCCCACTTCGAGCGCGTTCGAGCGCGACTGGCGCACAACGCCGATGCCGATTTGATCGGTGCCGTTGCCGCGGAACATCCGCCTGGTGTCTTCCGGCGCCATTTCAATGCGCGCGACATCGCCGAGGCGCACGACGGCGGCGTCATCAGCGTCGCCGCGCAAAGGCAGGCGGCGGAATTGTTCGGGGCTCTCGAAAGCCCGCGCGACGCGCACCTGGTAGTCGCGCTCCTGGCCTTGAACGTAGCCCGCCGGCAATTCCACGTTTTGCGCGCGCAGCGCCGTCTCTACATCTTGCACCGTGAGGCCGCGCGCGGCCAGGGCATTGGTGTCGAGCCAGATGCGCAGCGCGCGCCGCAAGCCGCCGCCGGCCTGCACATTCGCCACCCCGTCCAGTATCGCGAGCCGATCGACGATGTAGCGTTCGGCATAATCGGTAAGCTCCATGCGATCCAGATCGGCGGATTCCAGATTGAACCACATGAAGGCTTCCGAATCGGCGTCGGTCTTGCGCACGATCGGGTCGTCGACATCGGCCGGCAATTGCCCGCGCGCGCGATCGACGGCGCTGCGTACGTCGTTGGTGGCGTCTTCGAGATCGCGGCTGAGCATGAACTCGACATTGACCGAGGAGCGCCCGTCGCGGCTGGCCGATGAAATGAGATCGACGCCGTCAATGCCGGACAATTGGTCCTCGATCGTGCGTGTGATCTGATTTTCCACCACTTGCGCGGTCGCGCCCGGATAGGATGTGGTGATCGACACCACCGGGCGGTCGATGTCGGGCAATTCGCGCAGCGGCAGCGTGGTGAAGGCGATGGCGCCGAAAACGATAATGGTAAGCGACAGACACGCTCGCCAATACTGGCCGGCGAACGGAAAGATCGGAGAGCGTCATGACCCGGTCAACCGCGCGGACGCTGTTGCGCGCGGTCAGCTTGCGCGCCGCCGACGCTGACGGTTTGGCCCGGCCGCACGCCCTGCACGCCCTCGGTGATCACCAGTTCGCCAGCATTAAGCCCGACGAGCACCTCCACCATGCCGCCGCTGCGGGCGCCGGTCTCGATCCGCACCCGCTCGGCAATCTGGCCTTGCTCGCCCGCTTCCAGCTTGAACACATAGGCGCCATCGACTTGATCGAGGATGGATATCTCGGGGATTGCCAGCGCCTGGCGCGGATTGGAGCGCACTTCAACCGTCATCAGCATGCCGGGCGCTTATGACTTCGTCGCGGTTTGGCAGCATGGCGCGCACGCGCACCGTGCGGGTCGTCGGATCGACGCGACTATCGATGTCGGCGATGGCGCCGTTGAAATCGCGGCCTGGATAGGCCGCCGTCCGCGCCACGATCGCAACGCCGCGCGCCAGCAGCGCGATCTGGGTTTCCGGCACGGTGAAATCGAGCTTGATGGCGGCAATGTCGTCGAGCGTGCCGATCTGGTCGCCGGGGCGCATGAATTGGCCGGGGCTTGCCGTGCGCAGCCCAACAATGCCGGCGAACGGCGCGCGTATGGTCCGGTCGGACATGCGCGAGCCGCCGGCATTGACCCGCGCTTGCGCCGCATCAGCGGAAGCGCGCACGGCGTCGATCCGCGCTTGCGAGGCAAAGCCCCGGTCGAACAATTCCTGGTAACGGCGCAATTCCTGTTGCGCGGCGGCGTTGGCGGCCGTCGCTTCCGACAGCGCCGCCGATTGCTCGACGCTCGACATCTCAACCAGCACCTGGCCGCTGCGCACGCGGTCGCCGCTATCAAAGCGCAACACGCGGATGGTGTCGGCGACTTTTGGGGTTAGTACAATGCTCTCCCGCGCCTGAGCGGTGCCGAGCGCTTCAAGGGCATCGCTGAACCCGTGCGGCGCGACGCTTACCGCCAGCACCGAGGCCGCGCCCGCCGGGCCGCCGCGCCCGCCGCCGGGCGGGCCTTTCCGGCGCCTGGGGCTTGCCCGGCAACTTGGCCGTGCTGCGCCGAGCCCGTCCCATCGGCCGCTGACAGCAAAGCCTTGCCGGCAACCAACAGGAGCATGGCCATCAGCCCTGTCGTCACCACGGCGGCAAAGCCGAAGCGCTTGAAAAACCCCATCATTGGGGCAGCCTACACCAAAAACTTCAGTTTTGTGTGATCGCCTTGCGGTTAAGCTGCACTAAGTTCCGGGACATTTAGTCGCCCGGACGGCCCCAAAAGCTCAAAACCAGGGCGAATTCCTCGGCCCCGCCATCGGCGCGCGCGCGCACGCCCACCTGCACCGCGCTATCGTCCTGGCTGAAGCGGACCAGCGACACTTGTACATCAATGCTCTCTTCACCATAGGGAGGCCGGTCCAGGAAAACCTGCCCGAGGGCCAGCCAATTTTCCGCCGGGCGAACTCCAGCGGTAAGATCGACGCGCTCGCCGCCGCAGCCTCCCTCGAGCCCCCGCAACCCGGCCTCGACATTAACGAAGCCGCCTTGCCCAAAACCCTTGCCGGCGAGCAGCCTCGCCTCGACGCCGCCCTCGCCGCACTCGGTCTCCGGATGCGACATCCACAGTGCGCTGGCCTGCACGCTGACAATGCTCGACGGCCCGCGCGCCAGCACGTGCTTCAGGCCAAGCGTGGCTTCGCCGCGCCAGCCTTCCGGCGTGTCGTAGTTTTGCTCAACCCAAGGCGCGGCGACGAACGCATTGTCAGCGCCTATCGGAATTTCCCAATAGGCTGAAGATTTCAAAGAAGCTGGTCTCGTCGCGCTGACCGGCGACGTTGCTGGTGATTTCCTGACCGCCATTCTGCGCCACCCAAGCGCCAGCGAACGCTGGCGTTGGAAGGAAAACACCAAATAGGCTTAAGTATCGTAGCCAGGCGACATGCGGTCGAGCTTTCGCTTGAGGCCCGGCCAGGCCAATCCCGATACCATCGCCAGACTTTTGCTCTGGCCGCGGGTTTCCTCCTGCGCCGCTTCTGGAGCGATCAATACGTTGCCCGCCCCCGCGCTGAGCGCGTTCACTTGCTGTGCGCATGCCCGCTCCAAGAAAAAGATGCCCACGAATGCGTCCGCCGCGTTGGCGCCCACCGCCAGTGTCCCGTGATTGCGCAGCAGCATGAGTTTCTTGTCGCCGAGATCGGCTGCAAGCCGCACGCGCTCGTCATGATTGAGCGCCACGCCTTCATAGCCGTGATAGGCCAATTGCGGGATCACCAGGCAGGCATTCTGCGTCAGCGGCAACAAGCCGTGCTGTTGCGCCGACACGCCGACGCCGGCATCGGTGTGCAGATGAATCACGCAAAGCGCATCTTCGCGCGCGGCGTGGATGGCCGAATGCACCGTGAACCCAGCCGGGTTGATGTAATGCGGAGTTGGGGCGACGATATTGCCGTCGAGATCGACCTTCACCAGCGACGATGCGGTGATTTCCTCGAACAAGAACCCGTACGGATTGATCAGAAAATGGTGCTCTGGCTTTGAATCGGAAGAATTGGGAACGCGCATGGAGATGTGGGTGAAGATCAAATCGTCCCAGCCGTGCAGCGCCACCAGCCGGTAGAGCGCGGCGCAATCGACCCGCGCCTGCCATTCCTCGGCGCTCACCCGGGCCTTAACGGAGGTTCCCGCGTCGTCTGCCATGGCGCTCGCTCCTCGTCGCTCGGGTCCAACCTAGCGCTAAGGTGCGCGCTGCTCAACGCGAATTGTCGATCCGCTCGCCGTGCTGGGTCAGATCGAGCCCTTCCTCGATCTCGCTGTCGCTGGCCCGCAGGCCGGTGGCGCGGCGGGCCAGCAGCACGATCCCCCAGGTGGCCGCCGCGGACCAAATAATCGTGGCGGCAACGGCGAGCGCCTGGACGCCAAATTGCTGCCAAGGGCCAGCGTTCACGGAATAGCCAATCCCGCCCAACGCCGGCGCCGCGAGGAAGGCGACGCCCAAGCTTCCCAGCATGCCGCCAACGCCGTGCACGGCGAAAACATCGAGGCTGTCGTCGATCTTCCAACGGGTTTTGACCAGCGGCACGGCGAAAAAGCAGACGCTTGCGCCCAGAGCGCCCAGGATGATGCCGCCGGCGGGGCCGATAAAACCAGAGGCGGGCGTCACCGTCGCCAAACCGGCGACCACGCCGGTCACCGCCCCAACCATCGAAGGTTTGCCGAAGCGCACCCATTCAAGCCCGGCCCAGACGAGCCCCGCTGCAGCCGCGGAAAGATGGGTCGCTGTCATCGCCATGCCGGCGTTGACATCGGCCAGCAGCGCGCTGCCGGCGTTGAAGCCAAACCAGCCCACCCACAACATCGCCGCCCCGATCATGGTGAGGCCGGGATTGAATGGCGGGTGCACCTCGCGCGGGAAGCCGTCGCGCGGGCCAAGCACGCGCGCGATCACCAGGGCTGAAATTCCGGCGGTGGCGTGCACCACCAAACCGCCGGCAAAATCCATCACGCCGCGATCGGCCAGCCAGCCGCCGCCCCAAACCCAATGCGCCACCGGCGCATAGACCAAAAACAACCAGGCCGCGGCGATCAACAGCACGGCCGAAAATTTGATGCGCTCGACAAATGCGCCGATGATCAGGCCTGGGGTGATGATTGCGAACGTCATCTGATACATGAAGAAGACGCTCTCTGGGATCTGGCCGGCGACCGCGTCGCGCGCAACGCCAAGCAGAAACGCCTTGCTCAGATCGCCAAACCAAGGCCAGTCCGGCTGCGTGAAGGCGATCGAGTAGAGGCCAGCGAACCAGAGCACGCTCGCCAGACAAGTGATGGCCACGCATTGCATCAGCACCGACACCGCGTTCTTGGCCCTCACCAGGCCGGCATAGAACAGCGCCAGACCGGGCATGGTCATGAACAACACCAGAGCGGTCGCGGTCAGCATCCAGGCCGTGTGACCCGGCTCGGCCGTCGGCGTCTGCGCCAGCGCCAACCCCGGCGCCGCCCAGAGAACAACCCCAGTCAAGAGCCACGCTCCGCGGCGCGCCGCGCGCGTCGTGCTTTGGTGGTCAGCGCGCAAATCACTCTCCCTCGGCCCTAGCCGCCTGGGGTCTAGAGCGCACTACCGGCTTAGGCAACACGCGCCTAGGCGCACCGCCGGCTTCCAGCCGGCACAGCGGCGGCCGCCAAGAAAGCAGCGGCACATGCCGGCTGGAAGCCGGCGGTACAAACGCTAAGGTGGCGCCGATGAGACTCGCATTCACAGCCAGCGCCCGTCCCGAAGCCCAAGACGCCTTGCGCACGCTCCGCCATCTCTATGGCGAAGTGGGCGCGGAGCAGGCCGACATCGTCGTCGCGCTCGGCGGCGACGGGCATTTGCTCGATACTCTGCGTGCGCGGCTGGCCGACAGAAAGCCAGTCTACGGCATGAACCGCGGCACGATCGGTTTCTTGATGAACGATTATGCCGAGGCGGGCCTGGCTGAGCGACTTGAAAAAGCCGCGCCAATCAAGATCAGTCCGTTGGTATCGCGAGTCGAAACGCTGGACGGCGCAAGCGTGATCGAACGCGCCTTCAACGAAGTGTCGCTGTGGCGCCAAACGGCGCAGTCGGCGCGGCTGCGCGTGCTCGTCGACGGCGCCGAGCGGATGGCGGAATTGCTGTGCGACGGGATCATGGTGGCGACGCCCGCCGGCTCCACCGCCTACAATTTTTCCGCCCACGGTCCGATCTTGCCAATTCACTCGCGGTTGCTGGCGTTGACCCCGATCAGCCCGTTCCGGCCCAGGCGTTGGCGCGGCGCCCTGCTCGCCCATAGCGCCAACGTGCGCATCGAAGTGCTCGAACCGCAACGCCGCCGCGTCAGCGCTTCGGCCGACAATCTGGAAACTCGCGATATCGCCGCCGTCGATATTCGCGAAGATCTCGGCGCCGCGCTGACGCTGCTGTTCGACCAAGGCCACGCCCTCGACGAACGCGTATTGCGTGAACAATTCAAGGAATAGCAACCCATTTTTCACCTTGTTTGGCCGTCCTAATATTAACCGCGCCGCGCTAAAAAGGCGGGCGCATGAATGTCATCCAATTCCCCCGGAGGCCCGAATCCGAGCCCGATCCGATCGCCTTTACGCTGGGCGCGCGGGTCGATTTACGCACTGGCGCGCCGGCGGCGGCGGTAATCAGACCGCGCGGCGCCGGGCCGGAGAATTTCAGTTTTTCCAATCTGGCCCGGCTCATTCGCGCCGCCCGCCTGGCCTGGCGCGAGCGCGGCCAACACAGCGCGCTGGTGCTGGCGATACCCCTTGAGCTGCACGCCGAGCTCGAGGCCGACATGCTGAGCGCCGCCGCCAACGAAGCCGGTTGCACCCGGCAGAAATTCAGCTTCGAACTCAACGAGCGCCATGTCATCGCCCAAGGACCTGCTCTCGCCGAGGATTTGCGCGCGCACGGCTGGGGTCTGACGTTACGCGGTGATCCAGATTGCCCGCTGCCGTTTGGGTCGCGGGCGCGCGCTTTGTACAGCGAGCTTGTGATCGAGCCGCCGCAAACTCCGGACCCGTTCCTGGCGGCCAATGATGCGGGACCGTTCGCCGCTCTCCCGCCGCCTGCTCGCGGCCCAGGGCGCGGGATTGGTAATCACGGCCGAAACAGTGCGCAGCGCCAGCCAGGCGCGCCTGCTCGCGATGGCAGGATTTGACCGCGGCGGCGGACCGTTTGCGGAAGCCGGCTTACATTAGGCCTACATGGCCTGCCGCCGCCGCGCGCGCATCTTGAATGCCGGACACGTCGAGCTTCTCCAGCAGATAATCCAAATCGTCCTTGGGGATTGACTGGAACAAGGTCAGCGTCCGCTCGAGCATGCGCCGCCGAAAGGTTGCGCGATCCTCCGCGCCGCCTTCGCGCTCGATGCCGTGAAACACATCCACCGCCGCGCGGAACGAAGGATAAAGCCTGGGCGGCATGCCGGCATGATCGAACGCCGCCTTCAGGCCAGTGGGCCCGTTATCGTGGACCAGCAGCCAAATGCGTTGATGGCCCATGCCGGCCAATTCCGCCAAGGCGTGCTCAACGAACTCGATATGGCCGAGGCAAAGCCCGCGCATCAACAACGATGGCGTCAGGCGGCCGTTCAGATTGAGCTGTTGTACAAATCCGCCCAAATCCCTTTGCTTTGCCGCCTGCTCGACGATATCGATGGTGGCGCGTTCGCGCGCGCCCATGGCCAGGTCGATGGCGATCTGCGGCGGCAATTCGTGATTGTTGACAAGGTGATCGAACAATTCTCCAGCCACGAGATTCACCAGCTTCTCGGTAACCGCGACCGGCAATTCGTTGCGATGCACCATGGCGGCGGTAATGCCGGATACGCCCTCGAACCGCTCCAGCGCCGCGTTCAGGCCGTTTTCGTCGAAGGCGGCGTTGTCGTTAGCCAGCGCGCGCTCAACGGCCTCGGCGACGCCGTAATTGGCGATCGCTCCCGTCACGGTAACGGAGATGGTCTCCCTGCTTGCGACCGCGATTTGCTTTGACGGCGGCGAGGCGCGCAATATCTGCACCAAATCGCTATCGGTCAGCGCCGGCGAATTGAGGATCACCGGCAGAGCGATGGATTCAACATCCGCCGCCAATTTGGCGGCGATCTCGCGCGGCAGTTTGGGCGAATTCTTGAGCGCCACGGCCAACGAACGACGCACCAAAACGGCGGCGTCCTGCGCCATGATTGCCATAATGCTGGCGGCGTGAGCGCGGTCTTCGGCGGAAAGTTCGGCTTCATCGATCGAGCGGCAAATCTTGTGCGCCGCGCGCGCCCGATCCTCCTCGGTCGGCCCCTTGACCAGGGTGCGAATATCAGTGTCGGTGAGGTTGGCGCGCATGGTCACAATCGGCATTGGCGGCATCTCAAACTCGGGCCCGGCAACTCGCCGCGCCACATACATCTGCGAAGGTGTGCCGCGCGAGCCTTTAACGAAGCCTTGCAAATCCCATTGCGCGGGGGAAATGATATCTCGCGCTAAGTTCGGTCAAGCTTCAAATAGGCGTTGAGCGCTGGCGAGGGATCGCGGAGTTCGTCCTCAGTGCTGCGCAATAATGGCAGCAGCGCCATGGCGAACAGGGCCTGCGCCAATTCAGGCGACATTGGCGCCTCGTCGCGCTTCGGCGCCGCCTGCCCCGCGCTGATGCCGGCATTGGCGTCAAGCCCCAAGCGGTCGAGCAATTCCCGCGCCGAGCGCGCCTGGCCGCTGGCGTAAAACAGTCCGCGATTGGCGGCGGCTTCGCGCGGAAAAATCGCCGCTGCGCTGGGCGCGTCCGCGCCCGCCGCTTCGATCAAGCGCAGCGCTCCGCCAGCGCCCATGACGTGCGCGGCGTAGAGTTCGCCGGCGGCCGGGGGACGGCCCAGGCGCGCTTCGAGAATTTGCGCGTTTTCACGGGTCAATTCACCGGCCATGCGTGCGGAAATTTCTGGATCGTTGCGCAACGCCAATATCTCGCGGCGCATGGCCGGGTCGGCGCCTCGCGCTAAGGACGCGGCTTCGCGGCCCAAACCATGAGCCGCGCCGTGACGGGAGACCATATCCAGCCACGTGCTGTCGATGAATTGAAACAGACCCGTCGCCGAGGATGTGCCGGCGCGCGCGTTCGGGTTAAGGGCGCTTTCGCGGCGCGCGGTCTCAACCAACATGGAAAAATCGACGCCCGTCGCCCTCGCCGCCCGCTGGATCGCCGCGCGCACGCCATCTTGAGCCACTGACGCTATCGGGTCGCTCATGACCCTGCGCTCTACTGATTTGCCGATTTTGTAAACCGGCCGAAATCGCAACCGAAACGGAAACAAGATGAAGCCGGCAAGCACAACGATCAGACTGCTCAGTGATGCGACGATGAGCAGACCGGAATTGAAATTCTCGTGGTCGCGATAATCCATGATATGCAGCGCCCATAACGCATCGTACAGACGCCAAAGATCGGAGCGGCGCGCGGTGACGCGGCCAGTGTCGGCGGCGACATAGACCGCCAATCCCTCCTTGTCTTCGAATGCGATGCGCCATGCCGGCAATGCGGCGCGATATTCCGGGCTCGCGGCTGTGACCAGGCGGGCTTCGCGTATTTCGGGCGGGGCCAGAACGTAGGCGCGCGCAATCGCAATCGCCGCGTCTCGGTCGAGCGGGGAGAGCACGCGCGGTCCCGCCAGATCGATCAACACCGGCGCGCGACCGTTGAACTCGGCGACAGCCACCGCCCGCCCCAGCGCGTCGCGCTCATAAACGACGCGCGTCGGCGCCCGCGGCAACAACGTCGCGATCTCCGCCGGGGAAGGCAGCGCGCCAAGCTCAAGCGCGAGCGGCGCGGCCTCGGCGATGCGATGCTCGCTGCGCACGCGCTCTATTGGGTACAGTGCAAAGAACAGCCCGGACGCCACCCAGAACAGCATCTGCACGCCGACAATCAGCGCCAGCCATTTGTGCACCCAGGAAGAGGCCGTGATCAGTTTCATTCAATAGGATTTCGGCAAACCGAGCACGCGCTCGGCGATGTAGTTCAAGATCATTTCGCGCGAGACTGGCGCGATGCGGGCGATCATGGCTTCGCGGAAATAGCGCTCGACGAAATATTCCTTCGCGTACCCCATGCCGCCATGCACCAGCACTGCGGTTTCGCAGGCGCGAAATCCCGCTTCGCCGCAGAGATATTTCGCGCCATTGGCTTCCGCGCCGCATTCCTTGCCCGCGTCGTAAAGCGCGGCGCCTTTGAACGCCAGCAGGTTCGCCGCTTCCAGTTCCGCCCAGGCCTTCGCAAGCGGATGCTGGATGCCCTGGTTCTGGCCGATCTCTCGGCCGAACACGACGCGCTCCTTGGCGTATTGCGCGGCGCGCCGGATCGCCGCGCGCCCCAGCCCCACCGCCTCGGCGCCGATCAGGATGCGTTCCGGGTTGAGCCCTGAAAGCAATATCTTAAAGCCCGCGTCTTGCTCGCCAATCAGCTCAGCGTCGCTGACTTCCAAATCCTCGATGAACAGCGTGTTGCACTCGACCGCCTTGCGGCCCATTTTCGGGATCGGCTGCGCTTCAATTTTGCTGCGATCGAAGTCGGCGTAGAACAACGACAATCCATCGGTAGGTTTCCGGCATTGCTCCTTCGGCGTGGTGCGGGCGATCAGCAGAATCTTGTTGGCGCGCTGGGCATTGGTGGTCCAAATTTTTCTGCCATTGATGCGATAGCCGGCATTGGTGCGTTCGGCCTTGGTCTGCAGGCTTGAGGTGTCGAGACCGGAATTCGGTTCGGTGACGCCGAAACACGCCTTCTCCGCCCCGGAAATGATCGGCGGCAAAAAGCGCTTCTGCTGCTCGATTGTGCCGAATTTCACGATCGGCATCAGTCCGAATATGTTGAGATGAATGGCGCTGGCGCCCGAAAAACCGGCGCCAGATTGGGCCACGGTTTGCATCATCAACGCAGCTTCCGTAAGTCCGAGCCCGGCGCCGCCGAATTGCTCCGGCATGGCCACGCCGAGCCAGCCGCCGGCAGCGATGTCATCCACGAAAGCGTCCGGAAAATTTCCGCTTTCATCGACCTTCAACCAATAATGATCGTCATATTTGGCGCAGATTTTCTGGATCGCCTCCTGGATGGCGGCCTGGGCCTCACTGGGTTCGTTCAACATCAAATCACTCCGGCAACATCAAATCACTCCGGCAACATCAAATCGCTCCGGCGACAAGGCGGCCCACGCGGCGGGAATCTCCGCGCCGAACACATAGGCCGAAATAATCTCCGCCGTAATAGGCGCCATCAACCAACCGTTGCGGGAATGCCCAGCGGCGATCAGGATGCCATCCGCGCCCGGCCCTATCATCGGCCAGCCATCGGGGGACATTGGCCGGACGCCAGCCCAGGCATAGCCAAGCCCGCGGATTTCACCCGGAAGCAAACCCTCCGCCGCCGCGAGCAAGGCGGCGGTCTTTGCCTTATCCACGCGCCGATCGGTGCGCCCCGGCTCCACGGTTGCGCCAAGCGCAACGTCTTCCAGGCGGCGCGTCAGATAAAATTCCGGCGTGCGCAGATTCGGGCCCAATGCGGCATCGACCGCCACGCCAAGCATCTGCCCTTTCGCGGCGCAGAGATGGGTCAGCGCCGGCGCGTAAGGCGCCAATTGTTTGCGTCCCCAATAGCCCGCCGCGACCACGATGACATCAGCCTCGAACCTCTCGCCCTCGAAGGTGGCGACAGCGTGGGGCGTCAGCGTTTCCGCCTCGCGTCGGTAGCGGAGAACAATTCCGTGCGCGCGCGCCTGCATCGCCAACCCGCTCAGCGCGCGTTTGGGATCGAGCGCGCCTTCATCCGGCGTAAACAGCGCGTGCTCGACCTTGGCCTTGAACCCCGTGTGGTTGCGAAACTGGCTGTGCGACAACAGCGCCGCCTCGCGGGAATTTGCCGCGGCGGCGCGGACATGGGCATCCGCATCCTCGCCGCCCCGCGCGACGATAACGCCGCCGTCAAAGCGCACGGAATCGGCCCAATGCGCGCCCTCGCGCCAAGCCCGCCACAAATCGAGCGACGCGAACGCCAAGGGCGCGTGCGCGCCGAGATCGTGCTCCAACGGCGCCAGCATGCCTGCCGCCGCCGCCGACGCGCCAGGGCTATAGGCAGGCTCCGGCTCGGCTTCGAGCACGGTGACGCGCGCGCCCTTCTGGGCCAAGCGCACCGCGCAGAGCAATCCGATCACGCCAGCGCCGATAATCAATACGCGCTTCATGCGACGCGCATCTCCGGCGGACGCGCGACGCGCTCGAAATTTGTCAGCAGAGCTTCATGCAAGGCGCGGCGAAAACTGCCGGCGCGCGGCAGCGGCGCCGGGGCGACCAATTTGGTTCGCCCCGCCTTGCGGCCGGTATCCACAACACCAGGCCGCCCTTCTCCAGCATCAAAGCCGCGACCTCCGAGGTGCCCCCGGGACCTTTCGGCGGCAGCCCGTTCCAGACGCAGAGCAAAACATCCGCCTTCTCAATCAGCGCCCGGCCCACGGCGGCGTAGGGGGCCGCGCCCCCGCCGCCAATTTGCGCCACCAATTCATCAGCTACCGGCAGCACCCGCCGCGACGCCCAAAGCAGGCGCTGATAATGCTCCTTGGATTCTTGGTCTGGAAAATCCTCTTCGTAGCGCTCCACTGAAAACGGCAGCGGCGTCACCAGGCGCCAGCCGCGCGCCAGCGCAGCGTCCGCGGCGTAGCGATCAGCGCCCTCGGCGATGGCGGAGTGCAAGACGCACCGCGCCGGCGCGCCAGTCGCCGCGCGCGCGGCATGTTCGGCCTGCTCAAGCGCGCGCGCGATTTCGGCCTTGATGCGCGGCCGTTCGACTTCCGGCAATTGGTTGAGCCGATGCCCGCTCACCGCGGCTATGAGCGAGCGCCCAGCGCTCACGCCGTACGCCATTCGGTTAAATCGAACTTTGGATCGGGATAATTGGCATCGACAAAAGTGCGGCCCGCCAGCAGGCCAACTTCGCGCAGCAAGTCCATGTTCGCCAGCGCGCCATTGTCCATGAGGTCGAGGTTATTGATCGTATCGGCGTCTAACTCGCGGCCGATCAGGCGCTCGAGCGCTGTCATGGGCGGGGCCGGATCGCCGCGCTTGCCGGGTTTTGGCTTGGTGTCGAGGGTGACATCCATGCGCTGGAAATCCAGCAAGGGCGTCCCGCCGATGCAGACGCCGCGCATATCGCCGATTTCCGAATTGATCCGCCACGGTTTACGCGGCGCCGAGAACGCCTGCATCATCATCACGCCCTGCATCTGCGTGTCATACACCATGGCGCGGAGGGAATGCACGCCGCGCAGGCCGGGCGGCAATCCCTGAAACGCCTTGCCATCGACGCTTGGTCGGCGCGAGCCGGTTCCGCAGGAGGTCATCATCAAATTGTCGCCGCCCGCCTTCCAGCCGAACCGGTAGGACGGCTCCAGCGCCAGCATGAACATTTGCAGGCTTGGATTGTTGTTGGCGCTGACCGCGCCATCGACAAAAAACCCCTTCTGGATCGACCGGCGTTTTTCGTCGAACTCGATATCGATCACCACTTCGTCGAAAAATGTCGGCGCCGCGGCGCTGGCCAGCACCAGATCGATGAGCCGATAGCGCTTGTTGGGGAACACCCCGCCATCGGAGGGCGGATCGTAGAAGGCGCCCAAGGGATGGTTCGTGACCACCCAGGCCGAGCCGGTGTCGATGCGCTTGGCGTGAATGGCGAGGCCAGTGCGCAGATCCTGCGAGCCAAAGGTCTTCGTGGACAAAACGCCCTGCAGCGCTAGCCGCAATTTATTGGAATCGAATTTGGGCTGCAGGAAGACCCCGTCGCCGGCGCTGCGGCCGAACACTTCCGGGCCGAGCCCCATATAGAGCGCGATCAATTCATCGACGCTCAAGCCAAGCGCCAAGCCGGTGGCGATAATGGCGCCGGTGGAGGTGCCGCCGATCAGGTCGTAATAATCGCAGAGCCGGAACTCCGCCGACCCGCCGGCGCGCTGGCGCAACTCGTCCTCCAGCGGTTTCAACATCCCCAGCGTCAGCACACCCTTCACGCCGCCGCCATCGAGGGCGAGGATGCGCTTGGCCCCAGTGTCAGGCGACAGGTGCTCAAACAACGACTTCGACATTCGCCCCTCTTGCACATAGCCGCCCCACCGCTCTAGCAGAAACTGGCGCTAGAAAAAACTCGGGAGTGCGCGGCCAAGGTGCACAGCCTTGAACTCCGCCGCCAGAAAAAGCCCCCCAGCCACGTAAATCGCCGCCGACGCCGCCCGCGCCCGGTTTAATCCGAGCCCGTGGGCCTCCGCCACCGATCCCGCCTGGATGATTTCAGCGCCAGAATTCACCGCCAAAGCGTATTTGGCGATCTCAGCGGGGGCCGCGCCCTTGTGGCGCGCGGCTGTACAGACGATGGTTCGAAATCCGGGGGCAAGGGCCTCGATCAAGCCTTCGCAATTCTTGTCGTGCGAAGCGCCGCAGACCAACACTCCGGCCCGCCCTCCAGCCATCGCCTCAAAGCCCGTGAGCGCCGCTTGAACCGCTGCCAGCGTGTGGCCGACATCGATGATGATCAATGGATCGGCATTGATCGCCTCCAGCCGCCCGGGCCACTGCGTCGCCGCAAAGCCGACGCGGATTTGTTCTGGCCGCAAGCTCGCCATGTCGCGCGCAAGTTCGAGCGCCAGGGCGGCATTGTCGCGCTGGTGCGCACCGGCGAGCGGGAGGTCGACTAGAAACCGCTCCGGCGCGGCGCCGACAAATCGCGGCTTTACGCCGCGCGCCGCGCAGTGTTCCTCGATCGTTGGCCGCAACGCCGCGCAACTGGCGCCGACAAAAACACTCGCGCCAGCTGGCGCGGCGGCGAGTTTCTCGCGGGCGATGGCTACCAGCGTCTCGCCTAAGAGTTCGGTGTGTTCCAGATCGAGCGAAGTCAAAGCCAACCGACGCGCGCCGATCAGCGCCGCCGGATCGAGCCGCCCGCCAATGCCTGCTTCCCAAACCGTGTGGGCGCAGCCGCGCGCGGAAAACCAATCGGCGGCAATCAGAAACAAAAACTCAAACCCGCCCAATTGCCCGCTCAAACCAGCGGCGTCCGCCGCATCGGCCACGCGACGCCAATAATGCGCAAGCACGACGTCGGATATGTCTTCACCGTCGATGCGGAAACGCTCGTTCAGCGCAAACAGGTGCGGCGAAGTGAACAAACCCACGGCTCCCGCATTCTGCTGGAGCAGGGCTGCTGTCATCGCAGCGGTGGAGCCCTTGCCATTCGAGCCGACAATCACCGCGCCGCTTGCGCCGAAGCTGGCCAGATCAAGCCCGAGTCGCGCGGCGATCTCCGACACGCGCGCGAGCCCAGGCCCGGCGCCGAACTTCGGATACGGCACGCGCCAATCGCTCACCGCAAACTCGCCTCGAAATTCGCCCGCCAAATGGTCTCGATCAGATCAAATCGGCCATGATCCTCGAGCGTCGCGATCATGGGATTGGAATTTACTTCGATCACGATGAGACCGGACAAATCCTCTGAGCGGGCGAAAATATCGACGCCCGCAAGCCGCAAGCCAATGGCGTCCGCGGCCGCCAGCGCCAAGCTCGCCAGCGCTTCGGGCGCGCCCTCGCGCAATTCCTCCGCGCCGCCGCCGGCGGAGCGGTTGGTCGGCCCTTCGAGATAAGCCCGCGCGCCTCTGGCGAGACGATCTCCATGCGCCAGACGCCGCCCGGCCTCGTCCCGCGCGCGCGCGCGGCCATGCAACAAATCCCCCAGCGTACGCTCGCCGTCGCCGACAACGAAGCGCGCTTGTTTGCGATACGAAAACAGCGCCTGGCCTTGCAAGACAAACACGCGATATTCCGCCGCACGCACATATGGTTGTACAAGCACGGCATAATGCTCGCACGCAACCCGCTCCAGGTAGTCTGCGAATTCCGCGACGCTCTCCACCACCTCGCAATAGCGTCCGTTCGATCCGGCGATAGGCTTGCAGAACAACGGAGCATTGGCGGCGGCGACGTAGGCGAGTGCATCTTCGCGCTCGCGCCCGGGCCCGCGCAACTCGGCCCAGCGCGGGGTGACGAAATACATCTCCCCGGGCAGCACCGGCACGCCCGCTCCCCGCAGCGCCTCGGCGCAGAACCCCTTGTCGCGCGCCAGCGAGGCGGCGCGCGCATCGTTCATTGCGTAGGGCGAACCGGCGCCGGCGGCAAACACCGCTTTGCGCGCGCCGTCGCGCACTTCAAACAGATAGCCGTCAGCGCCGTCGAGCGTGGCGAAGGAATAGCCGCAAGCCTGCGCCGCCCGCGCCGCGTAGCGCGCCTGGGTGCAGCGCAATTTGTCGAATTTTGCAAACTCGCCGCGCAACCAATCCGCCTCCGACGCGGAGGAAGTCCTATCGCGAACCCGGCTTCAGGCCAGAGACTCAGCCGCCCAGGCGCGCCAAGGCGGCGCGGTAATTGGCGAGTTGCGCCGTCAGATATTCCGGGGCGGGACCGGCATTGGCGCGGCGCTCCGCCAGCGCCTTCTCCTCGGCGGTGAGCTCCTTGGCGTTGGGATGGAGCAGTATTTCATACGCCTGGCGGATAATCGAGAGCGCGGCCGAAAGTTCAGCCTTGGCGCGGATCACGTCAGCCTTGGTGTCAAGCTTCAGCCCGGCGGCGGCTAGACCCAGACCGAATGTCGGCAGCCCGCCGCGCACGGCGCTCGACACGGCGATGACGCCTTCGCTGAGCCCAAGCGCCGACAATGCATCGCGTCCGCTTCGCCCAGCGCTGACGCGCACGGCTTGCGCGTCGCGGGCGCTGATCTTGATGCGCTCGACTCCGTTTTCGCGGATAATTTCGGCGCGGCCGGCGCCGCCGATGGCGCGGTTGATGGAATTGACCAGCGAGGCGAGCGTGTCGTCGGCCCCAATTCTTATGGTCGTGGCGCGGCGGCCATCGGCGCCGATCTTGAACTCATCGCCTACGCGCAACGCACTGCGGCTGGTGAGCGCGCCAGGATCGCTCACCGCCACCGATCCTCGCGGCAAGCCCAGCGCATCAAGGGGCGAGGCGCCGGAAGCATCGACGGCAAGATCGACTGGGCTAAATTTGCCCGCGGGGGAATTGAACGTGCGGGCCCAGCTCAATGCGCCAGCATCGTCAAGACGCGCGAGAAACCCCGATGGAGAATTGGCGCCGCCCTGGCCCGCCAATATGCCGCCGGAAACCCCGGTCACGTAGACAGCGCCGCCAACAACAGCCAGCCCGCTTACCCCGTCGTCCTGCGCCGAGCCGATATAGCTGGCGCGGTCGAGCGCGGTGGAGGAGAGGTCAGCATCAAGCCGGGCGACAAAGCCCTCTTGCCCGGCAATGGCGGCGCGCGCCGCCGCGCCAAGGGTCAAGCGGTCCGCGCCGGTCTGGCCGCCGACATAAAGCGCGCTTCCATCGGCGGCGAGCGCGCTGATGGCGCCCTGGTAAAAATAACCAATGTCGCGCGTGGGTCCGGCGCTCACGCTCGCCGCGGCGGAATAATTAAATCGTCGGACAATGCCGCGATTATCTTCCACACCGCCGCTGAAGATTTCTATGCCGCCGGCGCCGTCGTCGCGCACCAACAGCGCGGTGGCGGAATCGGCGCCCGAGGTTCCAAATTGACGGGTGAACAACTCGCCGCCAGCAGCGGAAAATCCGCGTACATATCCATCGGCGGCGCCAAGCGCCAGCGCCGGACCCAAGGCGGATTCGGTTTTGCCGGCGACAATCAATCCGCCATCGGGAGCAAAAGCAATCGCGCTGACTTCGTCGTTCGCGGCGGCGCCGCGCCGCGCGGTCCAGATTTCCTTGCCGGCGGCGTCGAGCAAACTGACAAAAGAGTCAGCGCCGCCTCTTTCCACGCCGGCATTGCTGAGCCCGCCCTCGACGGCGCCGGCAATGGCGATTTTTCCCTCGGCCGATACCGCAAGCGCAAATCCGCTCGCCGATTTCGCCGCGCCCAATAAGTGCGTGAACGCCAGTTTGCCGGCGGAATCGTATTTGAACAACGCCACATCGCTCGCGCCCTTGATCGCGCTGGTGGCGGAATCGCCGCTCAGGTCGGCGAGCACGAACACACTGCCGTCGGCGCCGCTTGCAACCGCTCGCGCAATCGCCACCTTGGCGCCGCCGCCGACACTGACATCAAAAGCGCGGCCAGGAAACCATGCTCCAGAATTCGCGGTGGGCGGCTTGATCGTGGTCGCCGCGGCGATGGTCTCGGTGACAGCCGCGCCGCGCGAGGCGCGTTCGGCCACGCGCAACGCCCCCACCGGGTCGTCGGCTCTGCTGGCGGAATCTATCGGATCCAGCGAAACGCCATGGGCTTGTCCGCCCAAGGTGATGGCGCTGACGCCGCGAATGCTGTGAGAATCGCCGTTGACGATGCGCAGACCCGCGCCGCCGCCGGAGAGGTCGACCGCGGCGAGTCCAAGATCGTAACCGGCGCTGGCGAGCGCTTCATTGAGCCGCAGAGCGGCGCTTTCCAGCGAGCGCGGATCGCCCACCTCAAGCGCCGTGCTCACCGTGCGCGTTCCCCAGATCGTGTCGAAACTGATGGAGACATTTTGATCGGCGAGTAGAGCGGCGACATCGTCGCCAGTTCCAGTGGCGGCCTCGGCGCTGGTGAAGCTGCGCTCGAGCCCGAACGCGCCGCCCAGGCCAAAGCTCGGCGCCGCGCCCGTCAGCGTCAGGGCATCGCCATTCATGCTCAGCGAGACGATGCGTTGCCCCGCGCCTTCCGCAACCGACCAATGCGCGAGATCGGCGCCCTGGGCATCGACATAAAAGCCGGCGGCGTTGAGCGCCGTGTCGAGCCGGGCTTGAAACGCGGCGCTCCACTCGCCTGGACTGGGGTCGGGATCGCCGGCGCGTTCCAGCGCGCTCACCGAGACAGAAACGGTCTTGTTTCCACTAGCGGTGGCGACCACTAGCGAAATGTCCAGCGCGCCTGCATAAGTCAGGAGCGGCGAACCGCCCGCGACATCGACATTGCGCACCGCGCTGGCAAACGGTTGCCCTGCGCTCGCCGTCGGCAGGCCGCCGCTCGCCCATGCGCCCGGCGCCAACAATTGCGCATCGCGCGCGGTTTGGTTGAAGCTGGCGCTTATGCCCAAGGTGTCATGCAACGCATCGAAGCGAAAATCGAGCGCGCCGCCATTGTTGTACAGCGCCGCCGCCGCGCTTACGCCCTTGGCGCGCAATTGCTCATTCAGCCGGATGATAATTGTGGCCGCATCGACCCCGTCAGAGCCGCCGTCAATGGTAATCACCTGTGAATTCGTGGCGCTGGAAATAGTGACGCTCTGCTCGCCGACAAACAAATCGCTGGCCGCGGCCACGCCGCTGGCTTCAAACCGGCGCGCGAACACGCCATCGCGCAAGCCGACGACCATGCCGGGCGGATCGATCGAGGTCAAAGGCGTCGCTCGCCCGCTAATCGTGAGGCTGGAGGTTTTGATGAAATCGCCGGTCAGCACCGAAACGCCGATATCGGTCCCGCTTTCCCATACATCGAGCCCAGCGGCCACGCCTTGCTCGTGCAATAATTGGGTTAGACGTTCGGCGAGATCATCGACCATGGCGCGATCTTCGCTTTCACCGGCGCGCGCGCGCCATATTTCCTGGTCATCGCCGCGCCACGCTGTCGACACGGCAAGTTCGCGCCCGTCGGCCAAGGTCAATTTCAGCACCGCTTCGCCGGGCGCACGCAGCGCCGTCTCGAAATTGTTGTCGCCGACTGAAGCCAGCGCGCTGGTGCGTTGCTCAAAGGCGCCGGCGGGCGCGGAAACATAAGGCGCGCCGGGGCCGAGCCAGCCGGCGGCGACATTGGCGCCGATCGGGTCGGCGGTGGCGGCGGGGCGATCCAGCCATTGCGCCTGGCCCGCCTCATCGCCGACATCCGAGAGCTTGATCAAGCGCGCACCGCCCTTGACCGCGCCGACGACGTAAAAGGCAGGCTCCGGCGCGACCGGCTCAAACGCCACTTGCTCGCCCGCGCGCACATCCACCTTGAGCGCGTAAAGCTTCGGCCCGGTATAACGCGTGGTCAAAGCCTGCCCGCCGACATTGACGACGCTGGTCTTTGGCGTTTGGTCGAGGGCTTCGAGCCGGGAAGCCGCGCCGGCGGTAGTCAGCTGGGCGTTGACGAAACTGATCACGCCGCCGAGCGAGCGCGGGATCGATCCCATTTGCGAAAGGTCAATCGCCACGCGGCGCTCAGTCCCGGTCGCGGAAGTTGCGATTATCTCGAACCGCGCATTGGGATCGAGGCCGGCGAACTCAGCGCTGAGCGAGCCGCGATGGATCTGGCCAGTGACGTAATCCTCGGACTTTATCGGCAGCGCCAGCGTGGTCTGCGCCGCATCGACGCGGTCGCCTTGGGCCAGGCGCATGTCCTCGAATTCCTGGCCGGCCAGGAAGGTTTCCAGTTCGCCCAAGCCGCGCGCAAATTGCGTATTGGTTTGACGTTGCTCCACGCTGGAGAGGGTCTCGTCCTGCATCTGCGCCGCCAGCGCTTGCAGCGTCGCTATGCCGGTATGGAGCGCGAATAGGCGCTTGTAATCGCCGGTGGCGCCGAGATCGGCGTAGAGCCTTGCGTTGAGGTCGAAGAATGCCCTGCCGTCGCTGGCGCGCTGCAGCAGGCTGGCCGCGCTGGGCGAGATGCCAGGGCTCCATAGCGCCGCGACCGGCGCGTTCGGATCAGCGGCGGCGTTGGGGTCAACCCCGACCCCCGCTCGCGCGCTGGCCCATGCCGCGAGCAGGTCCGCGCCTACGCCGAGCGTCGAACTCGTCGTACTGGCGGCGTTCTGTCCAAACAGGACTGACGCCACGCCTGAGGAAATTCCGACCAAACCACCGCACTCCGCGAAGCGCGTAGCTTAGCCCTCAGTCGTAAACGCGAAGTTCGTACATTACCGGGAATCGACGGCGGCGAGATGGCTCAATTGGGTGAAAATCGGGTATTCCAGCAGGCGCGGCCACAATTGGACCCCCTGCCAGATGGACAGCGCCACCACCAGCACCGCCGCCCCTCCCAATAGCAGGCGCGCCGGCGCGATTTTTGTCACATAACCCGCCAGAGGCGCGGCCACGACACCGCCCACCACCAGGCCCGCCAACGAGGCGGTCGCCGAATACAGGCCTCCAACCAGCTCCAGCCGCCCGGTTAGCAATGTCCACAAAAACGCCGCTGAGATGGCCACGGTGATGAAGAATTCCGCGGTGTTGACGCTGCCGATAACATAGCGCGGTGCGTGCCCGCGGCCGAGCAAGGTCGAGGTCACGATCGGCCCCCAGCCGCCGCCGCCGCTGGCATCGAGAAAGCCGCCAACCAAACCAAGCGGCACCACATGCGTGAGGTGCGGGGGCTCCTCCTTGAGGCCGCGCAGCGCACGCGCCAGCATAAACAGGCCCAGCATGCCAAGATATGCCGTGACCACCGCCTTGATAAAGGTGGCGTCAAAGCCGGTCACCAGATAGGCGCCCGCTACCCCGCCAACGATACCCGCCGGCGCAAGCCGGAAGAACAACCGCCAATCGATATTGCGATGGGCGAGGTGCGATATGCCGGAGGCGCCCGTGGTGAAGCACTCGGCCGCGTGGATCGTCGCCGACGCCTGCGCCGGGGGGATGCCGAACGCCAGCAAGACAGACGAGGAAATTACCCCATAGGCCATGCCCACGGCGCCATCGACCAATTGCGCAAAAAAGCCAACTGCAAGGAAGAGGCCGAAAGTAAGAGCAAGGTCGGGCCAAAGGTCCGGGGGGATTTCCATAATTCCTCTTCGCCACTCCGGCTTAGCCTAGCCCGCGTCCCGCCCACGGACCAGAGCACTGCACTATTTCATAACTTTAGGTTGTGCCACATCCAAGTCCCAGGCCAGTCTCGACGCGCGCTACCCAGGCCCTGAGCGCAGCGAATGGACCCAGGTCGAAGCCTCCGAGATGGGCCATCCTGGTGAAACTGTCGATTTCGACCCAGTCGAAGGGCAAACCCAGGAATTGGGCAACCCATTTGGCCTTCAGGCAATTGCCGCTGCTGGAACTGCCGAAAATCGTAAGCGCGCCGCTCATTGAACCCTCACGCGGCATCTAGCATCGGGCGCGCGGGCGCACACCTCACCCACGCTAAAGCGACAGGTTGGCGGCCGTCAGCGTCCCGAAGCCGTGCGCGCGGCGCGGAATTCGGCGTTGGCGCTCCATGCCGGCCAAGCCGAACCGTTGGCGAGGCCGCGACCTACTTCATAGAGCAATTCGATATCCTGGACGCCGCCCTCCATATTCCATTCGGGATTCACTTCGTCCGAGGGCTTGTGGTAATTATTGGCGATATAGGCCTCGTTCAGGGCGCGGCCAGCCGCTTCGCCGCCATTGAGCAAATCGATGCCCGATGAGGTGTACAAAACCGGAATGCCGAGCTGCGCGAAATGCAGTTGGTCGGAGCGGAAGAAATAGCCGTGTTCGGGCGCTGAATCTGGCGTCACTCGCCGGCCCGCCGCGCGCGCCGCTTCCGCCAGCAAGCCATCCATCTGGCTTTTGCCCATGCCGACGATTTCAATATCGTGCGTCGGGCCGAAATTGTTGATGCCATCCATATTGATCAGCGCCACGGAATCGCGCGCCGGGAACACCGGGTGATCGCGATAATAAAGCGCACCCAGCAATCCCTGCTCTTCCGCCGTCAGCGCGATGAACGCCATACTGCGCTCGGCCGGCCCGGCGTTTCCCGCCCGGCGCGCCAACTCAATCAGCGCCGCAATTCCGGTGGCGTTATCCAGCGCGCCGTTGCAGATATCGTCGCCCTCCACCGCTGGGCAGCGGCCGAGATGGTCCCAGTGCGCCGAATACATCACGGTTTCGTTAGCGCGCGCACTCCCGGGCAAGACGCCTACCACGTTATGGGTGGTGCGCTCTTCGATGCGCGTCTCCAAGGTCAGCGAGCCTGTGAGGTTCATGCGCACGGGGCGAAAACCCTGGCGCTGCGCGCGGGCCTTGAGTTCGGCAAAATCCAGACGCGCGCGTGTGAATGTCTCAAGCGCAACCTCATTCGTCATCCAGCCTTCAAAGCCGGCGCGGCTGGCGCCGCGATCGGCGCGTACTATGTCCCAGCGCGCGCTGCCGGTGGAGGATTGAATGACCGCCCATGGATAAGCCGCCGGCGCGGTTTCGTGGACGATGATGGCGCCCGCCGCGCCTTGGCGCGCGGCCTCCTCGAACTTGTAGGTCCAGCGGCCATAATAGGTCATGGCGCGGCCGCCAAAGCCGCGTATCGATGCCGCTCTCGAAATCCGGATCGTTGATGAGGATGACGGCGATCTTTCCGCGCATGTCGGCGCCGGCATAATCGTTCCAGTTCAGCTCCGGCGCGACAATGCCGTAGCCGACAAACACAAGCGGCGCGTTCTCGACCGCCACGCGCGGCTCAAGCCGTTTGGTCCAGGCGGAAAACTGGGTTGCGTATGTGTAGTTCCGCGCGCCGTCGCGGCCAGTGATAGTCAGCGTCGGCGGGCTGGTCAGCGTCGCCGCTACAAGCGGCACTTCTTGGAGCCAGGCGGCGCGCCCGGTCGCATCGCGCGCGCCGCGCTGCAGGCCAGCGCCGGCGAAGGCGCGGATAATGTAGTCGAGCGTCAGGCGTTCGCCATTGGTCCCCGGCGCGCGTCCCTCGAATTCGTCTGACGCGAGCACCTGGACATGCCCCAGCAGCGCCTCTGCCGAAAGCGGCGGCGCGGCGAACGCCGGGACGGCCGGAACCGGCGGCGTCGCCTCGGGCTCGGCGCGCTCGGAAGCGCATGCGGCAAGCACAAGCGCCGCGGCGCAGAAGGCGTGCGAGATTTTCATGTGTCGGCCCCTGGATCTGATCGCGGAGCACCCTAGTCGCAACGACCGGCCCCGCTCAACCCCGGATCCCGTCAGGCGACGCCGAGTTTTTTCTGCAGATCGGTCGAGGACGTGGTGTAGAGGAACACTAAGCCGCTCGCCCGGGCGGGCGATTCTGAACGCCGCCTGCGACATCAATGCGCCTTCATGGAAACCGCACAGGATCAGTTTCAGCTTGCCTGGATAGGTGTTGATGTCGCCGATAGCGAATATGCCTGGCTCGCTGCTCTCGAACCGCTCCGTATCCACCGGGATCAGATTTTCGTGCAAGTTGAGGCCAAAATTGGCGATCGGCCCCAACTTCATGGTGAGGCCGTAGAAGGCCAGCAAATCGGTGCAGGCAATTTGATATTTGCCGGCCGCCTTGGTCTCGCAGACGACCGCGCCGAGCCGCCCGTCAGCGCCGTCGAGCCCCTTCAAGTCGGCGATCTCTAGCCGCACCTTGCCCTCGGCGACGAGCTTGCGCATTTGCGCCACCGAGTGCGGCGCGGCGCGAAAATCGTCGCGGCGGTGGATCAGCGTCACCGATTTGGCGATCGGCTGCAGATTGAGCACCCAGTCGAGCGCGGAATCGCCGCCGCCGGCGATCACCAGATCGCGCCCGCGAAAGCGTTCCATCCGCCGCACGGCGTAGAACACCGATCCGCCCTCGAATTCTTCCAGCCGGTCAAGCTTTGGCTTGCGCGGCACGAACGAGCCGCCGCCGGCCGCGATCGCCAGCACCGGCGCGGTGATGGAAGTTCCCAGTTCAGTGGTGAGCCGGAAGCGCTTGTCGGGCAGGCGCTCCAATTGTTCGGCCATCTGGTTCAAGTGAAATGTCGGCGCGAACGGTTTGATCTGCTGCATGAGCCGATCCGTGAGCTCCTGCCCAGACACAACCGGCAGCCCCGGAATGTCATAGATCGGCTTTTCCGGGTAAAGCTCCGCGCATTGCCCGCCCGGCCGGTCGAGCACATCGACCAGGTGCGATTTTAAGCCGAGCAAGCCCAGTTCAAACACGGCGAACAGGCCGACGGGGCCCGCGCCAACAATAATGACATCGGTCTCGAAGGCGCCGCCCGCCTCTGCGGGCATCGCCGCAGCGCTCTCGCTCATACGCGAACCTCCAGGCAAGCGCCCCTATAAACGCCCGCGCCGCCGCTTCCTAGGGCGCCGGTTTGAACCGTCACATAAGCGCGGTGCGGCAAAGCAAAAACGCCCCGGCCGAAGCCGAGGCGTTTGCTATCGCGCGATGGGCGCGGCTCAGTTCCAGTGCGCCAGCACCGCCAGCAGCAGGAGCGCGACGATGTTGGTGATCTTGATCATCGGGTTCACCGCCGGACCCGCCGTATCCTTGTAGGGATCGCCGACGGTGTCGCCCGTGACGGCCGCCTTGTGCGCGTCCGAACCCTTGCCGCCGTGATGGCCTTCCTCGATCAGCTTCTTGGCATTGTCCCAGGCGCCGCCGCCGGAGGTCATCGAAATGGCGACGAACAAGCCGGTGACGATCACGCCGACCAGCAGCGCGCCGACCGACGCCAGCGCCTGGGCTACCCCTGCCAGCGCCCAGATCACGAAAAACAAAACGATCGGCGCGAGCACTGGCAGCATGGACGGCACCACCATTTCCTTGATCGCCGCTTGCGTGAGGATATCGACGGCGCGGCCATAATCCGGCTTGGCGGTGCGTTCCATGATGCCGGGGATTTCGCGGAATTGGCGGCGCACTTCCTCGACCACGGCTTGCGCCGCGCGCCCCACCGCGGTCATCGACCAGCCGCCGAACAAATAGGGCAGCAAGCCGCCGATGAAGAGCCCGACAATCACGTACGGATTGGAAAGCGCAAAGTCTGGGAACGACGCCCTCGAAGAATGGGAATTCGCTCGGGTGCGCGGCGTAATATTTGAGGTCCTCGAAATAGGCCGCGAACAGCACCAGCGCGCCGAGGCCCGCCGAGCCGATGGCGTAGCCCTTGGTGACCGCCTTGGTGGTGTTGCCGACCGCGTCGAGCGCGTCGGTGGTGACGCGCACTTCCTTGGGCAGATCGGCCATTTCGGCGATGCCGCCAGCATTGTCGGTGACCGGTCCGAAGGCGTCGAGCGCAACGATGATGCCGGCCACCGAAAGCATGGTGGTGACGGCGATGGCGATGCCGAACAGCCCGGCCAGCGCGTTGCAAGCGATGATGCCGGCGACAATGGTCAAAGCCGGCAGCGCGGTGGATTCCATGGATACGGCGAGGCCCTGAATGACATTGGTGCCGTGGCCGGAGACCGAAGCTTGCGCCACGCTCTTGACCGGGCGAAAGCCCGTGCCGGTATAATATTCCGTGATCCAGACAATAGCGCCGGTCACGGCGAGCCCGACCAGGCCGCAATAAAACAACGCCTCGCCAGTGATGCCGGCGCCGGGAACAATTTCGCCCCAGCCCGTAGTGGCGAGGATTGCTCCGTAAAGGCCAATCGCTGACAGAACTCCCGCTACCACGAGGCCTTTATAGAGCGCGCCCATGATGTTGTTGGACGGGCCCAGGCGCACGAATTGAGAACCGATAATGCAGGCCAGGATAGCGACGCCGCCAATCGCCAGCGGCAGCAGCATGATGCTCTCCACCTGGGCGGCTTCGCGAAACAGGATCGAGCCGAGCACCATCGTAGCCACTGTCGACACAGCGTAAGTCTCGAACAAGTCCGCAGCCATGCCGGCGCAATCGCCGACATTGTCGCCGACATTGTCGGCGATGGTGGCGGGGTTGCGCGGATCGTCCTCGGGAATGCCGGCCTCGACCTTGCCGACCATGTCGCCGCCAACGTCGGCGCCCTTGGTGAAGATGCCGCCGCCAAGGCGGGCGAAGATCGAAATCAGCGAAGCGCCAAAGCCGAGTGCGACCAGACTATCGACAACGATGCGATCCGTGGACTGCAGTGGCGTAGACAAACCAAAAAAGCCGGTTGTCAGCAGCAGATAATAAAACGCGACGCCAAACAAAGCGCCGCCCGCGACCAGCATGCCTGTCACCGAGCCGGCCTTGAACGCCATCCGCAAACCGCCCGCCAAACTGGTGCGCGACGCTTCAGCGGTGCGCACATTGGCCTGCACCGACACATTCATGCCGACGAACCCGGCCGCGCCTGAAAGCACAGCGCCGATCAAAAACCCAACCGGCACTTGCCATACGCCCCAAAACGCAATGGCGAGCACAATCACAACGCCCACGCCAACCATGGCGATGGTTGAATATTGCCGGTTCAGATACGCGCGCGCGCCTTCCTGGATGGCGGCGGCGATTTCTTTCATGCGATCATTGCCGGCGCTGGCCTTAGTGATGGTTTGGGTTTCGAGCCAGCCATAAGCCGCCGCCAGCAGGCCGCTCGCCACGACCAGCCAAAGGATGAAATCGTTGTTCATTGAAGTTTCCTGAGCGCCCACGGGCGCGGGTTTTGGATAACAGGAACGCGCGCCGCCAACCGGTAGTCAGCGGCGTTTTCCCCAGTTCGGCGGCGTTACTGCCAAAAGCCGCCGTCAGACGCAATGGAGGGCGAGGCGCAGCGGGTCAGATTCCCGGGCCGCGGCTCGAATAGGTGGCGATTATGCTGACCGCCCCGACGGCGCTCGGGCCCAGCGCCTGAACCGCGGCGGCCCGGAACACATCGATGGCGTGGGCCTCATTCAGGGCGTTGCTGTCTTGAGGATCCGAGAGATCGGCGCCGTGGCAAGCGCGCACCAAGGCGTCGCGCAGGAAATGCGCCCGCTCCCTGGTTTGCCACAAATCCACGCCGGCGGCGATCTCAACCCTGACCGAAACGAACAGATAATTGACCATCCGCCCGTCGCGAACCACCGGCACGGCCAAATACGAAGCGTCCATGGAACGCGCCGTTGCGCCGGCCGCGGCGCCATCATCGGCCTTCGCAGGCGGCGGGGCGGAGGCGTTGGCGAGCCCGGATAGAAGCGTGGAGGCAATCAATGCCATGGCGATGACGCGTTTCATGGCCCTGAGCTTCGGCGACAATGGTTATCGAGAGGTTACCGTCCCAGTTTGTGGGCGTAACCCATGACGCCAATGTCAGCGCCCAACAGGCGGACGCCGGCCCCCGCCTCCACCGCGCCGATTTTCGTCACTCGCTCGCCAAGCCTTGCTGCCTCCGCGACAATGGCGGCGACGCGGCTGGGATCGGCGGTGAACAGGATTTCGTAATCGTCGCCCCAATCGAGCAAATTTCCGAAATCGGACTTGCCCTCCCGCCAAGCCAGCGCGGCCTCTGAGAACGGAATCGCCGCCGCGTCGAGCCGCAGCGTCACGCTGGACGCATGTCCGAGCTTGGCCGCATCGCCGATCAGGCCATCGGAGATATCCATCGCCGCGCCCGCATGACGCGCCACCAAGCCCGCCAGCGCGACGCGCGGCTCCGGTAGGCGATAGCGCGCGATCATTGTCTCTCGCCAAGGCGTGAATTCGGCGCCCGGGCGCAACGCCTCATACCCTAACCAAGCATCGCCGATAGTTCCGCTCACCCAAACATCGTGCCCAATGATTGCGTCAGCGCGGGCGGGAACGCGTTCGCCGAACGGCTCGCCGAAGGCCGTGACTGACACGATCAGCGGGCCGGGACTTGACGTGGTGTCGCCGCCCAGCAGCGCTAATTCGTAGTGCCGCAAATCTTCGCCAAGCCCGCGCGCAAATGCGGCAATTTGCGCCGATGGGCGAGAATCTGGCCAGATCAGCGTCACCAATACGCCAACCGGCCGCGCGCCTTTGGCTGCCAGGTCGGAGAGATTTACCCGCAACGCCTTCTTGGCAATTGAGTCGATGGGATCGTCGGCAAGGAAATGCACCCCTTCGACGATTGCGTCGGTGGTAACGACGAGTTGGCCCGTATTTTCAATCAGCGCCGCATCATCCAACAAGCCGCGCGCGCCTTTGCTGGTCGCAAGCGGCGCGAACAGGGTCTTGATGATGTCGAACTCGTCAGCCGCCATGCCTCACGCTTCGAGAACCCAGGTCACGCAACCTCCCGCAGATCCTTCGCGCACGCATCGAGCGCCGCATTGATAAAACCCGGCTCGGCGCCGTCGAAAAACGCGTGCGCGATCTCAACATATTCGTTGATCACCACGGCGGTGGGAATATCCGGCCGTTGTTCCAATTCCGCAGCCCCAGCGCGCAATATAGCGCGCGCCACCGCATCCAGCCGCTCCAGCTTCCAGCCCTTGCCAAGACAGCGGGCAATGGCGCGGTCAAGCGTGGTCTGGCGATCCACCGCCGCTTCGATCAAGGTCTTGAACAATTGAGCGTCGCCTTCAACGCCGCTAAAACTGGCCGCGGTCTCGCGCGGCAATCTGCCGGCGTCGAATTCGGCGATCACGTCGGCGGTTGAAGCGCCGCCCAATTCCATTTGGTAGAGCGCCTGCACCGCGCCGAGCCGAGCCACGCGGCGGGCCTCGATATCGCCGATTTTCATGGGCGTTGCGCCGCGAAGCGCCGTTTCAGCGCGATCATCGTCAGCGCCGCGCGCGCCGCTTCCCCGCCCTTGTCGCCGCGTGCGGGATCGGCGCGCGCTTCCGCTTGCGCCAGAGTGTCCACCGTCAAAATGCCGTAGCCGATGGCGAGGCCATCGCGCACCGACAAATCCATCAACGCCCGCGCGCTCTCGCCGCACACATAATCGTAATGGCTGGTCTCCCCGCGCACGACGCAGCCGAGGGCGATAAAGCCGTCATAGAAGCGGGCGGCGTGGGCGATGGCGGCGGGGAGTTCGAACGCGCCGGGGACAAGGATTGTCTCAGCGCTTGCCTCCACTTCGTTGATCGCGGTCATAGCTCCGCTCCGCAATTGCTCGCCGATTTCGCGATAATAGGGCGCCAAAGCCAACAGCAGCCGCGCGCCAGGGACCTTGATCGTCGGAGATTTTTCCCCGGTTTTCATCGGAGCTTTCGCGCGCCGGTCACGAACTGAACCCGCGCCAGCCGTCAATCGTGAGCCCATAGCCTTCCAAGCCCACCAGGCGCTGCGGCGGCGCGTTGGCCAAGACCACCATGCGGCCGACGCCAAGCTCGCGCAGAATCTGCGAGCCGATGCCGATGACGCGGAGCGCATCTTCGGGGTTGGGCTCGAACTTGCCCTGCAAGCGTCGCGACAACGCATCTGGCGCAAGCTCGCGCAACAACACCAGCACACCCGCGCCCTCGCGCTCGATTTCATCCAGCGCCTGATCGATAATTCCAGCGCGCGCGCCCATGCCGCCAATCACATCGGCGGCGAATTCAACCCGGTGCACGCGCACCAGGGTCGGTTGGTCAGCGCGAATATCGCCCTTCACCAAAGCGGCGTGTTCAACCCCGTCGAGCCGATTTCGAAACACCACCAGACGGAAGCCCTGGCCAGCGCGGGTCTCGAACGGCTGCTCGAACAATTGTTCGATATAGTGATCGTTCAGGCGGCGGAAGGCGATCAATTCGTCTATGGCGCCGACCTTCAGATTGTGGAATTGCGCGAACGCGACCAGCTCCGGCAAGCGCGCCATCGTGCCGTCGTCGTTCATGACTTCGCAAATCACCGCCGAAGGATTGAGGCCGGCCTGTCGCGCGATATCGACGCTGGCTTCGGTATGCCCAGCCCGCACCAACACGCCGCCATCGCGCGCCACCAGCGGAAACACATGCCCCGGCGAGACGATGTCGGTCGCGCCCTTGCCGGCATCGATGGCCACGGCGATCGTATGGGCGCGGTCATGCGCGGAAATGCCGGTTGAGACGCCCTCGCGCGCCTCGATGGAAACCGTAAAGGCAGTGCCTAGGCGCGTCTGATTGCGCGGCGTCATCGGCTCCAGGCCGAGATGGCGGGTGCGCTCAGCCGTGAGGGCGAGGCAGATCAGCCCACGCCCGTGCTTGGCCATGAAATTGACCTGCGCCGGAGTGGCGAATTGCGCTGGAATGACAAGGTCGCCCTCGTTCTCGCGATCCTCCTCGTCGACAAGGATGAACATGCGCCCTTCCCGCGCCTCCTCGATGATTTCGGGGATCGGCGAGATCGCGCGCTTCAATTCGGACAAGGCAGTCAACTTCGCCGCCATTAGTTGCTCCGCGCCTCAACGAGGCGCGCCGCATAGCGGGCCATCATATCGGCTTCAAGGTTCACCTTATCGCCGGGATTGAGTTTCGACAAAGTGGTTACGCTCCAAGTGTGCGGAATAATCAGCACGCCGAAGCCTTGCTCATCGACTTCGTTGACAGTCAGCGACACGCCGGCAACGGCAATCGAGCCCTTGGAAGCGATTAAATGCGAGATTATTTGTGGCGGCTTGATGCGTAAGCGCCAGCCCTCGCCGTCGCCAGCGACCGAAAGCACTTCGCCCAAACCATCGACATGCCCCTGCACGATATGGCCGCCTAATTCGTCGCCAACGCGAAGCGAGCGCTCCAGATTCAACCTATCGCCGAGCTTGAGCGCGCTCAAAGTGGTCAGCGCCAAACTCTCGGTCGCAATCTCCACCATATGGCGCATGCCCCCGCCTGCGCGCGAAGCGGCCTCAACGACGGTCAGGCAACACCCGTCATGGGCGATCGAGGCGCCGATCTCCAAGCTCGCATGGTCGTAGCTGCTCTCGACACTTAGGCGAACGAGCCCGTCGCGGCGCTCAACGCCTACAACTTCGCCCATCGCCGTGACTATTCCTGTAAACATTGCGCCTTCCATTGGCGTTTAGGCGTCCCTTCTCCCCGTTAGAGGGGAGAAGGTGGCCCCCCGCTCGTAGCTTTCCCAGAGATCGGGGCCAAGCTCGCGCAGCGCAAGTCTGCGCCAGGCCGGCGCGTCGGCAAGGCTCTCGAAATCGAGGCCGGCGATGGCGGCGCGGCCCTTCTCTCCCAGGACGATCGGTGCGCGGAACCATTCGAGCCCACCAACCGCCCCCGCCGCGATCAGGGCCGCCGCGAGCTTGCCGCCTCCCTCGACCAAGATCGAGGCGACGCCGAGTTCAGACAAGCGTTCGAGCATCGCGGCGATGTCCACACCAGCTGGGCCGCGCGAGACCTGCTCTATGCGAGCGCCCGCGCCCTCCAGTATGGCGTGACGCGCTGGGCTTGCCTGCTCGGCGCCAAACACAATCAGCGGCGATTGCGCCAGCCCCTCGAACAACCGCCCCTCGAACGGCACCTCCAGACGCGTCGTCACCACGACGCGCATTGGTTGGCGCGCCGGCGGAGGTTCGGTGCGCGCAAGCAGCGAGGGATTGTCGGCGCGCGCGGTTCCGGCTCCGACCATCACCGCATCGACGCTCGCGCGCATGCGATGAACTTCGGCGCGCGACGCCTCGCCGGTGATCCAGCGGCTCTCGCCGGACGCAGCGGCGATGCGCCCATCGAGCGAAGTGGCCAGTTTCAGCGTGACGCGGGGGCGGCTCATGGCGCCAGTATGGACCGCCGGCGTCTCGCTGGCCAACCGAAGCATGCCGGCGAGGACGCCGGCGGTCCATACTAGCGGTCCATAGCGCTAATCCGGTCCCGCCCCGCCGCGCTTTTTCTTCCGCGCTTCTTCTATGAATTTGGCGAAATCGGAGGTTTCCTGGAAGTCCTGATAGACCGAGGCGTAGCGCACATATGCCACCGGATCGAGTTGGGCCAGCGCCTCCATCACCATGCCGCCGATGACCTCGGAGGTGATTTCGCTCTCGCCTTGGCTTTCGAGTTTACGGACGATGCCGGAAATCATCTGTTCGATCTGGTCCTGCTCGATCGGACGTTTGCGCAGCGCGATGGCGAGCGAACGCGCCAATTTGTCGCGATCGAACGGCACCCGCCGGCCGGAGCGTTTGAGCACCACCAGATCGCGCAGCTGCACCCGCTCGAACGTGGTGAAGCGGGAGCCGCATTTGTCGCACTGACGCCGCCGCCGAATGGCTGCGCCGTCCTCGGTGGGACGGCTGTCCTTTACCTGCGTATCCTCGTTGGAGCAAAACGGGCAGCGCATGGATTCAGATCCTGCGCAGTCTGTCAGTCGCCTCGTCTCCGTGCAAGTCACGATCGCCAAGTGACCGCTCAGCGCCCGCTCGACGATCAATAAATCGGAAACCGCGCCGTCAGCGCCTCGACCTTCGCCGCCACAGCCGATTCGTCGCCGTATTGTCGCCATTCGATCTCGCCAGCCCGTCCAGCACTTCGCAGATCAAGTCCGCCACTTGCCGGAACTCGGCCGGGCCGAAGCCGCGCGTGGTGCAGGCGGGCGAGCCGAGGCGCACGCCGGAGGTGACCATTGGCTTTTCGGGGTCGAACGGGATGCCGTTTTTGTTGCAAGTGATCAGCGCGCGCTCGAGGCTCTGTTCGCCCGCCTTGCCGGTGACGCGCTTGGGCCTGAGATCGACCAGCATGAGATGGCTGTCCGTGCCGCCGGAAACGACGGCCAGCCCGTTTTCGATCAGGCGCGCAGCAAGCGCGCGCGCGTTTTCCAGCGTGCGTTGCGCGTAGAGCTTGAATTCTGGCTGCAGCGCTTCGCCGAACGACACCGCCTTGGCCGCGATCACATGCATCAGCGGCCCGCCCTGGAGGCCAGGGAACACCGCCGAATTGATCTTCTTGCCGATCTCCTCGTCGTTAGAGAGGATCATGCCGCCGCGCGGGCCCCCGCAGCGTCTTGTGCGTTGTCGTGGTGACTACATGCGCATGCGGCAGGGGAGAGGGGTAGACGCCGCCCGCGATCAGGCCGGCATAATGGGCCATGTCGACCATCAGCACCGCGCCGATCTCGTCGGCGATTGCACGGAAACGGGCAAAATCGATTTGCCGCGAATAGGCGCTGGCGCCGGCGAGAATGAGCTTCGGCCGCTCGCGCCGCGCGATTTCCGCGACCTGGTCGTAATCGATCAAATGATCGTCCGGCCGCACGCCGTACGCCACCGGCTGGAACCATTTGCCGGAGATGTTGACCGGCGAACCGTGCGTCAGATGGCCGCCGCAAGCGAGATCCATGCCGAGGAATTTGTCGCCGGGTTGCAGCAGCGCGAAAAACACCGCCTGGTTGGCGTTGGCGCCGGAGTGCGGCTGCACATTGGCGAATTTGCACTCGAACAATCGCTTGGCGCGGTCGATGGCCAGGCGTTCGACTTCATCGACATGCTCGCAGCCGCCATAATAGCGCCGGCCCGGATAACCCTCGGCATATTTGTTGGTCAGCACCGAGCCTTGCGCTTCCAGCACCGCGCGCGAAACGATGTTTTCCGAGGCGATCAATTCGACCTGGCGCTGCTGGCGTTTCAATTCCGCGGCGATCGACGCGGCGATGTCGCCGTCGGCGCGCGCTAGGCTCGCTTCAAAAAATCCGCCACGCTCGGCCGCGGCGCGCCCTGTTAGCTGGTTCATTCCAGCCCTCGTTCCAAGAATCCGTGTGCGAACATAGAGGCCGCGACCGCCAAGCGCAAAACCTCGCTGCCCTGCGTCGCGATAGGCAGGGCTTTAGGCCAGCTTTCCCGGCCGTTCCGGCGGTGAGGGATTTGGCTTTCCAGCCAGGGCGCGCCGCAATTTGCGCAGCGCCAACGCCCGCACATCGACCAGCGCCGCGCTGGCGGGGGCCTGGATCACAACCTCAACGCCGCTGGCGACATGTACCGCCGCAGCGCGCTGCGCATCGCCAATGCGAGTGATTTCAAAAATGATTTCCTCGTCGATGGCATCGTCCCCGCTCACGCGGCGCGGCCTATGCCGTGCTTGGCCCATACCGTGCGCAGCGACGCGACCAGGTCTTCCATCAGCGCATCGTCATGGAACGGCGAGGGGGTGAGGCGCAGCCGCTCGGTTCCGCGCGGCACGGTCGGATAATTGATCGGCTGCACGTAGATGCCATGCTCATAGAGCAAGGCGTCGGAAAGTTGTTTGCACAGCGCGGCGTCGCCAACCAGCAGCGGCACGATGTGGGTTGTGGATTCGGCCATGACCGGCAGCCCCGCCTCGCGCAACATGGCTTTCAGCCGCTCGGCCCGCTCGGCCAAACGATCGCGCATATGCGGGCAGGCGCGGACAATGCGCACGCTTTCCAACGCCGCCGCCGCGATCGATGGGGCGAGCGATGTGGTGAAGATAAAACCCGACGCCGACGAGCGGATTGCATCGATTGCGGCAGCCGGCCCGCTCACATAGCCGCCCATCGCGCCAAACGCCTTGGCCAGCGTGCCTTCGATGAAATCGACGCGGTGCATGACGCCGTCGCGCTCGGCCACGCCGCCGCCGGTTTGGCCATAGAGGCCAACGCCGTGCACTTCGTCGAGGTATGTCATCGCCCCGTACGCCTCGGCGATAGCGCAAATCGCTTCGATCGGCGCGGTGTCCCCATCCATAGAATAGACGCTCTCGAACGCGATTAGTTTCGGCGCGCCAGCTGGCGCTTCGTTGATCAGCGCTTCCAGGTGCTGCAAATCGTTGTGGCGGAAGATGCGCTTTTCGCAGCTCGGCGCGGCGCATGCCTTCGATCATCGAGGCGTGGTTGGCGGCGTCGGAGAAAATCCATAAATTCGGAAACAGCTTACCCAGCGTCGATAGCGTGGCGTCGTTTGACACATAGCCCGAGGTGAACAACAACGCGGCTTCCTTGCCGTGCAGCGAAGCGAGTTCGCGCTCAAGATCGACATGGTAGGAAGTGGTGCCGGAAATGTTGCGGGTGCCGCCGGCGCCAACGCCGACAAGGTCCAAAGCGCGCGTGCGCCGCGTCTAGCACTTCGGGGTTCTGGCCCTGGCCCAGATAATCATTGGAGCACCAGACCACAATGTCGCGGAAGCCGCCGTCAGGCAGGCGCAGCCGTGCGCGAGGGAACCGACCGCGCTCGCGCATGATGTCGGCGAACACGCGGTAGCGCCCTTCCTTGCGGATGGCCGCCACGGCGTCCTCGAACACTTGCTGGTCCTCTATTCTCACTTCAGCGCCTCGGCTCGGCTTTCGCCAAGACTATTATAGGATGTTTTCGCAGAACACGTTAACTGGGGCGTTTGAGCGCGCTAGTCTTATTGGAAAGTTGCGAACGATTCGCATGAGCTACACTGGACGATACCCCGCCGCCCGCCCGCGCCGCCTGCGTCAAGCCGACTGGGTCCGCCGCCTGGTGCGCGAGCACTCTGCTTGGCGTCGACGACCTGATCTGGGCCATTATTGTGCATGACGGGGATGCGCCTGCAATTCCCGTGGCGGCCATGCCGGGGGTGGCGCGGCTGTCGGTCGCCGCCGCGGCCGACGCTGCCAAGCAGGCGGCGAAATTGGGTATTCCAGCGTTGGCGCTGTTTCCCTACGTCGACGCTTCCAAGAAGGATTCCGAGGGCAGCGAAGCGCTGAATCCGAACGGGCTCATCTGCACAGCCCTGCGCGCCATGAAGGACGCGGCCCCCGGACGTGGGGCTCATGGCCGATGTGGCGCTCGATCCGTTCACCGACCATGGCCATGACGGGCTCCTCAGCGACGGGCGCATCCTCAACGACGAAACGGTAAAAGTGCTCGCCGAACAGGCCTTGATCCAGGTCAAGGCCGGCGCCGACATCGTCGCGCCCTCGGATATGATGGACGGGCGCGTCGGGCGCCATCCGCACTGCCCTCGACGGCGAGGGCCATCACGACGCTCTGATCATGTCGTACGCCGCCAAATATGCTTCCGCCTTTTATGGCCCCTATCGCGAAGCTATCGGCTCAGCCAAGGCATTGCAGGGCGACAAGCGCAGTTACCAGATGGACTTCGGCAACAGCGACGAGGCGCTGCGCGAAGTCGCCATGGACGTCGCCGAGGGCGCGGACATGCTGCTGGTGAAGCCGGGCCTACCCTATCTCGACATCGCTGGCGCGGGTGAAACGCGAGTTCAGCATTGCCGACTTTCGCGTTCCAGGTTTCCGGCGAATACGCGATGATCAAGGCTGCGGCGGCCCAGGGCTGGATCGAGGAAGAGCGGGTCATCCTGGAGACTTTGGCCGCGTTCAAGCGCGCCGGCGCCGACGGGATTGTAACTTATTTCGCCCCGCAAGCGGCGGAAGTGCTCGGCTAAACTCAGGCCGCGTTGACGGACGCCTCGGGCTTTCGGCCCAAGCGCTTATCGACCACCGCCACCAAACCCTGCACCAATTGGTCACGCTCGGCGAGAATTCCGCCGCCCAATTTTCCCAATTTCTGCATGGCGTCGATGTGGGTGGTGATCACTTCGGCGTCGATCGCGCCGGCGCCGCCAATCGCGGTGATGTAGCGCCCCAGCGACCGCGCCGCATCGCCCATGGATTGGTCGCGCACATCGTCGGCAATTTGCTCGACATCGCGAACCGCCGCGTAGATCTCGCGCAGTTTGCGCCGGTCGCCCGGGGAAAGTCCGACCGCCAGTTCGCTGATGCGCGTCAACGCACTTGCGCACCAATTCGCGATTGCCCTCCGCTTCCCAGAGGGGTTTTTCCGATATCCTCGAGCGGATCGGTGAACCGCCGCAGCGGGCCCTCATATTCGTCGAGCATTCGCCGCCGCCGGCACGGGCCGACATAGCTGACGCTTTCGACGAAGCGCCGCGGCCGCAACAGCACCGCTTCCACCCGCGACAACAGCGCCGCCCCGTTGAACGGACGCACCAGCATTTCGTCCACGCCCGCGGCGCGCGAGGCGTCGAGAAATTTTTGCGTCGGCGTGTCGGTCATGACGATGATCGACAGCGCCCGGTTCACGGTGCCGTAGCCGCCGCGAATGATGCGGGTGTATTCAAGCCCGGAAAGCGCCGGGACGCGCGACGATGTGATGACGATGCGGGGTTGGAACTCGATCGGTCAGCTTGAGCAATTCAACGCCCGTGCGTCGGCGAATTGCACTTTTTCAAAGCCCGCGCCCGCCAGCACTTCGGACACCAAGCGCCGATTGTGCGGATTTTCGTCGCAAACCAGGAATTGGATGGCTTTGGTTTTCGGCGTCATGAATCTATCCGCGCCCGCTCAGTGAGCCTTGGCGGAGTTTAGTGCGCAAAACGATTAGGTCGATTTACCCTCACACAGACAGTATCTGGATACGAGTCGCCGCTTCAGCGCGCCGCTTGGTTTCCAGCCGCGCGATCAGGCTGGACGTATCCCAGCGCCGCCCGCCCATCGCCTGCACTTCGGAATAATACACATCGATCAATTTGGTCAGTTCGAGCTTGGCCCCGTTGCGCGCCGCCTCGTCCAGCACCAGGCCCGAGATCCTTGCGCATCCAATCGACCGCGAAGCCGAAATCGAACTTGCCCTCGGCCATGGTTTTCCACCGATTTTCCATCTGCCAGCTCTGCGCCGCGCCTTTGGAGATCGCGGCGATGACTTTGTCGATGTCGAGGTCGGCGCGCTTGGCGAAGTGGAGCCCCTCCGCCAGCCCCTGCACAATGCCGGCAATGCAGATTTGGTTAACCATCTTCGCCAATTGCCCCGCGCCGGCGGGCCCGATCAAGCGTCATGTTGGCGCCATAGGCGGCCATGACCGGCTCGGCTTCCGCGAACGTGCTTGCCTCGCCGCCGGCCATCATCGTGAGCCTCCCCGCCTCCGCGCCGGCCTGGCCGCCCGACACCGGCGCATCGAGAAAACCAAGCCCGAGCGCTTCGGCCTTTTGCCGCCAGTTCGCGCGCCAATGCCGCCGAGGCGGTGGTGTGATCGACAAAAATCGCGCCCTTGCGCATCGCCGGCGGCCGCGGCGTCGAACACTTCGCGCGACGTCACGGTCGGCGCCGACGCAGGCGAACACGATGTCGCGATCATCGACCGCTTTGGCGACCGACGTATAGGTGCGTCCGCGTGTGCTTCTGCGCCCAATCGCGCGCCTTCTCCTCACTGCGATTATAAACCGCCAAATCGTGGCCAGCCTTGGCCAGATGGCCCGCCATCGGCGCGCCCATGACCCCCAATCCGATAAACGCCGCTTTCGCCATCACAGCTTCCTAACTCCGGGCTTGAGATCACTCACCCGATCTTAACCCAGTTTAGGCATTGATGCGCGCTGTTCCAGCAGACATGAGTGGATCATGAGCGCCGCGACCAATCAACGCCCCATCATCATCAAGAAAATAAAAAAAATCTCCGGCGGCGGCCACCATGGCGGCGCCTGGAAGGTCGCCTACGCCGACTTTGTGACCGCCATGATGGCGTTCTTTCTGCTGATGTGGCTGATAAACACCACCAGCCCCGAGCAAAAACGCGGCATCGCCGAATTTTTCGCTCCCGCCAGCGTCAGCCGGGCCGCCTCCGGCGCCGGCGGGCTGCTTGCGGGACGAGTTTCGCCGAAGAAGGCGTGCGCAACAGCCGTTCAGCGCCGATCAGCCCAGTCCAATCGCAGCCGCAAAACACCTCCAACGCCTCCGATGAGAACCCCTCGCAAGGCGAAACCACCGCCGGCGGCGAACAAAGCCCCAACGAAGACGCGCTCGACCGCGCGCAGGGCGCTGCGCGAAAACGCTGAATTTTCGCGCGCCGAAATCGCCATCCGCCAGGCCATGCAGGATATGCCCGACGTGGCGGAATTATCCCGCAATGTCATAATGGAGCAAACGCCAGAGGGCCTTCGCATCCAGATTGTCGATCAGGAAGGGCGCTCGATGTTCAATCCGGGCGACGCCCAGCCCAATGAGCGCGCGCGCCGCCTGCTGGTGGCCATGTCGGGCGTGATCGAGCAATTGCCTAACCGCGTCACCATTTCCGGGCATACTGACGGCAATGCGCCTGGCGGGCGCTATGCGTCCAATTTCGAATTGTCGGCCGAGCGCGCCAACTCCGCGCGGCGCATTCTGATGGCGCAAGGCCTGCCCGCCAACCGCATCTATCAGGTCGCCGGTCGGGCCGATTCAGAGCCATGTTCGCCGACGATCCTACCCTGCCAGGCAACCGCCGCATCGCCATCACCCTGTTGCGCGAAGCGCCCGCGCTACCAGCCGACCTGGGGTTATAGCCAGGGCGAAGTCCTGAATCGTTAAGCGGCGAGGATTTTGGCTCGGAAATCGGGGTTCATGCAGGCTTTTGCGCGTTTTCGGCGGATGGAGAGCGGGGTCGGCTCGCGTTTGAGCAGGTTCAAGGCCGCCTTGCGCATCAGCGCCAGGGCGCGGGCGGAATTGTCCTTGCGGGTGCGGCAGCGGTCTTCGTCGAAGGCGACGTCGAGCACCCAATGGAGATTGTTCTCGATGCTCCAATGCGCGCGCACGCAGGCCAAGATGAGCGCCGGATCGGGCGCGAGCGAGGAGATATAGAGCCTGGTCTCGAGGCTTTCGGCCCCGGTTTTCTTGTCGATGCGCCGGGCTGTGATCGCCGCGATTGAGCGCAAGCCCTTCCAGTCGGGATGGCGCTCGGCCAACCAATCGGCGCTGGCGGCGCGGCAGCTGCGCTCTTCGATGCGGCCGTGGCCGCACGCGGTTTCAGCGTGGGTTGTACAATTGGCGACGAGCACGGAATCGGCGAAGAACAAACGCGCGTCCTCATGCAGGCTCGTCTGATTAGCTTTCAGCGCCAGCACGTAATCGCCGCGTTTGTCGAGAATGGCGGCGGCGATGTGTTTCTGGGTTCCGATCGCATCGATCGAAACGATCGCGCCATCGAGCGCAAGCAGCGCTAAAACCGCCGGAATTGCGGTGATTTCGTTGCTTTTGTCAGCGACCGCGCGCTGCGCCAGCACCAGACCCGCATCGCTGGCGTAAGCCGAGACCAGATGCAGCGCGCCGGCGCCGTCGGCGGCTTGCTTGGAGCCGCGCACGGTCTTGCCGTCGATGGCGATGTGTGCGCGCGCGGCGTCGGAGGTTTCGCCGCCAAGGCGCACGCGCAGCGACCCCGCCCACGAAGCAAAGCCTCGCTCCAATGCGTCGGGGTCAAGCACGCGGAACACTTTGCGAAACGTCTGCGCGGTGGGAATGCCTTCGGCGAACGGCAGATAGCGGCGCAGCCAATCGAGGCTCTCGCTGGCATAATCCTCCACCCGCTCCCAATCGTCGGCCCCGCACACCACCGCGACCAAAGTGGCGAGCAAAATCTCGTCCAGCGGAAACGTCACCATCCCGGCCACGCGGTGGTCGGGCACTTGTTTCATCTCGTCCAGAAATCCGCTTCCCATCGGGGCCTCCCATGAAAGCCCCGGTCGAATCGATCCCGGTTAATGTCCCGCTAACAATTCAGGACTCTGCCCTGGGGTTATAGCGCGGGCCGATGGCAAAGCGGGTGACGCGCGTCTAGACATGGGTCGATGGTAGCCAAACGCCCGCCGATCCACGCTGAGCCGCTCACCCGTGAGCGCGTGCTGGAGGCAATGTCAAAGGCCGGCGGCGCCGCGCAAAAGCGCGACCTGGCGCGCATTCTCGATATCGGCCCCGACCAGAAAAAGGAATTGCGCCAGATTCTGCGCGCGCTGGAGGAAGAAGGCGCGCTTGGCCGCACCGGGCGCAAACGCTACGCCGACGCCAACGCACTTCCCAAATCCGGCGTCATGGAAATAATCGACCGCGACACCGACGGTGAGCTGATCGCGCGCATGCGTGGGAGCGACGGCCTGTTCGGCCCCGGCGTGCGGCTTGCGCCCGGCGAGGCGCGCGGCGGCAAGGGTGAGCCCGCCATCGGCATCGGCGACCGCGTGCAGGCGCGTATCGTCCACACCGACGAAGGCCTGGAAGCGCGCGTGGTCAAGCGGCTTGGGCAAAGCGCGCATCGCATCCTCGGCGTGTTTCGCGCAATGAAAGACGATCGCGGCCGGCGCTTCAGCGGCGGGCGCGTGGCGCCCGCCGATCGCAAGGCGCGCCACGATCTCATGATCGCGCCAGAACATGTCGGCGCGGCCAGCGAAGGCGATCTGGTGCTGGTTGAACTCAGCGCCGGCCAGCACGAGCGCGCGCATGGGCCCAAACGGGGTATTATCCGAGAAGTCGTCGGCAAGGAGAGCGATCCGCGCGCCGCCTCGATCCTGGCGATGCACACGCACGGCATCAGCTCCGGTTTCAGCGACGACGAAGAGCGCCAAGCCAGCGCCGCAAGACCGGCCACGCTGCAGGGCCGCATGGATTTGCGAAAAACGCCGCTCATCACCATCGACCCCGAAGACGCGCGCGACCATGACGACGCGGTGTTCGCCGCGCCCGACGACGATGCGAAAAACCCCGGCGGCTGGCTTGTGTGGGTGGCGATCGCCGACGTCGCTCATTACGTGACGCCGGGCTCGGCGCTCGATCGCGGCGCCTTCAAGCGCGGCAATTCCACGTATTTTCCCGATCGCGTCGCGCCGATGCTGCCGGAAACGCTCTCCGCCGATCTGTGCTCGCTGCGCGAGCATGAGGAGCGCGCTTGTCTGGCCGTGGAAATGGTGTTCGATCGCAACGGAAAAAAACTGCGTCACAAATTCGCGCGCGGCCTGATGCGCTCGGCGGCGAAACTCTCCTACGAAGCCGCGCAAGCTGCCATTGACGGAGAGCCCAACGACAAAACCGGCCCGCTTCTGGAACCGATCCTGAAGCCGCTCTGGGCGGCCTATGCCTGCGTATGGAGAGGACGCGAGGCGCGCCAGCCGCTCGACATCGACGCGCCCGAGCACAAGATCGTATTCCAGGACGGCCGCGTCGCCGGCGTCAAGCGGCGCGAACGCTTCGACGCCCACAAGCTGATCGAGGAATTCATGATCCAGGCCAATGTCTGCGCGGCGGAGACATTGGAACTTAAGAGCCGTAAACTGATCTATCGCATCCACGACAAACCCAGCGACGCAAAAATCGCCGCGCTGACGGATTTTCTGCCGACCGTCGACATGAGCTGGGCCAAGGGCCAGATTGTCAATGCCGGGCGCTTCAATCGCATTCTCACGCTGGCGAAGACAACGCCCCACAACGACATCATCAACGAAGTGATCCTGCGCACGCAGGCGCAGGCGGTCTATGCCTCCGACAATATCGGCCATTTCGGCTTGAACTTGGCGCGCTATGCGCATTTTACCTCGCCGATCCGGCGTTATGCCGATCTCATGGTGCACCGCGCGCTGATCGCGGCGCTGAAGCTTGGCGATGATGGAACCAGCGCCGAGGAAGAAAAGCGCCTCGACGCCATCGCCGAGCACATCAGCCAAACCGAACGCCAATCCATGGCCGCCGAGCGCGACGCGGCCTCGCGCTATATCGCTTCGTTCCTGTCGGACAGGGTCGGCGCGGTTTTCGAGGGCCGCGTCACCGGGGTCACCCGCTTTGGATTGTTCATTCGCCTGGATGAAACCCAGGCCGATGGCCTCGCCCCGATCCGCTCGCTGGGCGAAGATCATTGGGTGCATGACGAAGCCGCGCACGCGCTGGTCGGCGAAAACTCAGGCGTGCGCTTTCCGCTCGGCATGCGCGTCGAAGTGCGCTTGGAGGAAGCCACGCCGATTTCCGGGGGCCTGTTGTTTTCCGTGCTCACCGAGCCCGAGCCGCCAGCGCCAGGCTGGCGCAAATCCCGCGGCGGCGCGCGCAAATTCGAGCGCCCCAGCCATCGCGGCAAAAGACGGCGTTAACCGTCGGACCGCCGGCTTCCAGCCGGCATTTTTTGTCTGTGTGAAAAACAAGAGCCGGTTGGAAGCCGGCGGTCCAAATCTTACGCCCGTATCCCGAACCATCTGGCGCGGTGGATGTCCTCGAGATTGTCCGCATAGCCGGTGAGATCGGGATGGACAAGATTGGTTGAGTTGAGGAACACGCTCACGCAGATCGGCGCGTCATCAAGCATGATTTGCTCGGCTTGCGCCATGATCAGGCCGCGTTTGCCGGCGTCCGGCTCGAAATCCGATTCATGCACCAGCCGGTCGTACTCGGGATTTGAATAGCCGGCATAGTTTTGCAAGCCGGTTCTGGTTTCCATCAAATAGAGATAATTCTTTGCGTCGTTGAAATCGGCCACCCAGGCGCCGTCGCCGACATCGAAATCCTTGGCTCGCAGATTGGCGTACTGCACCTGCACCTCGACGCCGTGCAACTCGACCGCAACCCAAGGCGCGATTCCACTCCAGTCGTTTTGCGCCACCAGCGCGACTCGGGGATTGTCGCTGGAATTGCGGAACGAAAACTCAAAGCGCAGCGGATTGTTGGGCCCGTAACCCGCCGCGCGCAACAGGCGCTGCGCCTCCACGCGCCGGTTCTCCAGGCTCAACCCTGCCCAGCGATAACGCGCCGAGCCTGGATAATTGGCGATGCCTGGCGGCACAAAAGAATAAGCCGGCCGCTCGCCGGTTTTGTAAATTTTCTCGGCCACGAATTCGCGCCCGTAGGCCATGGCCAAGGCCTGGCGCACGCGCGCGTCGTTGAACGGGGCGCGCGTTACGTTGAAGGAAAAATAATTGCACACCAGATATGGCGCGACCCGCACATAGCCGGGTAAATCGGCGCGCAATTGCTCGACCTGATTGGACGGAAAGCGCGTCGACCAGCCCAATTCCTTGCTCATCACCTTGCGTGCGCTGGCGTTCACATCGTTGGACGGGTAAAAATACAGATGCCTGAGCGCTACGTTGGCGGCGTCGAAGAAATTTGGGTTTTGCTCAAGGTGAATAATGTAATTGGACCACCATTTGCGCAAGGTGAAGGCGCCGTTGACGGCGATGTTCGCCGGCTTCACCCAGTCGTCCCCGTGACGCTCGACCAAATGCTTGGGTACCGGATAGCATGTGTAGTGCTTGAGCAAATGTAGCAGGTAAGGCGCGGCGTATTCCAGCCGGATTTCCAGCGTGCGATCGTCGAGCGCGGTCACGCCCACTTCTTCCGGCGGCGCGCGCCCGGCGAATGCAGCTTCCGCGTTCAGGATCGGGTAGAGTATGCCTGCGTACTCGGCCAGGTTGACCGGATTGAGGATGCGGCGGAAGGCGAACTCGAAATCGTGCGCATCGCACACCTCGCCATCCGACCAGAGCGCGCGACGCAAATAGAAGGTCCAGGTGCGGCCGTCCTCGCTGGTTTCCCATCGCTCGGCCATGCCTGGAATTGGTTCGGCTTTTTCGTTTTCGGTAACAAGGCCGACGAACATATTGCCGATAATGTTGTTCTCCCAGCTGCCCGAGGCCTTGTGCGGATCGAGCGAGAGCGGCTCGCCCTGGTTGGCGATATCGAGCGAGCGGGTGACCTTGTCGAAGCCGATGATTCTACCGTTGGCGCACGCGCCGAGCGTCGCCGCGCCCGCGCCGGCAAGCAGCATCCGCCTGGTCCAGGGTCCATCCAGGCGAGACATCACCGCTCCCCATAGTCCGCCATCACCGCTCCTTCGGCCATCACCGCTCCTTCGGATCGAGCGCATCGCGCAGGCCGTCGCCGAGAAAATTCAGCGCCAGCAGCGTAATCAGCATGGTCAAGGCCGGCGAGACCAGCATCCAGGGCGCATTGATCATTTGCCGCGCGCCGTCGGAGATGAGCCGCCCGAGCGAGGTCAGCGGCTCCTGCACGCCAAGGCCGATGAAGGATAGAAAACTCTCGGCCAGGATGATCACCGGAATATTCAAGGTGGCGAACACCACCACCGGCCCAAGCACATTAGGAACGATGTGGCGGAACACGATCTGCAGCGGGCGCGCGCCGGCCGCGCGCGCGGCCTCGACGAATTCCTTGCGCTGAAGCACGATGGTTTGCCCGCGCACGATCCGCGCCATGGTCAGCCATTCAACCGCGCCGATGGCGACGAATATCCAGATCAGTTTGACGGTCGGATCGGGGGTGTCGATCATGGTCATCAGCACGATGACAAAGAACACGAACGGAATCGCGTACAGCACATCGACAAAGCGCATCATCGCGCCATCGAGCACGCCGCCGAAGAAACCCGCCACCGCACCCCAAACCACGCCGATCGTAAGCGCCACCGCGGTCGCCGCCACGCCCACCAGCAGCGAAATGCCAAGCCCGGAAAGGATGCGCGCGACCATGTCGCGGCCTTCGGTGTCGGTGCCGAGCAGATGCAAATTCGCAAACGTGGGGGCGATGCCGACATGGTCGCGGAAAATCGTCGCGCTGGAATGGGGCCAGAGCATCGGCCCGAACGCGGCCAGCAGCGCCAGCGCGCCTACTACATAAAGGCTCGCCATAGCCGCCGGGTTGCGGGCCAGCCGCCGGCGCGCGTCCTCCCAAAGCGAACGCCCTTTGATTGCGACGGCGGCGGCGGCGATTTCGCTCATGCCCGCGACCTCGGATCGAGCACGCGATAGCCGAGGTCGGCGGCCAGGTTGAGGAGGATGATCAGGAACGAATAAACCAGCACCACGCCCATCACTAAAGTGTAGTCGCGCTGGCTGGCGGCGAGCACGAATTGCTTGCCGATGCCCGGGAGCTGGAACACGGTTTCAACCACGAAGGAGCCGGCCATCGCCCCAGCCAAGGCCGGGCCGGCATAGGACACGATCGGCAACATCGCGATCGGCAGCGCATGGCGCCAGATCACCTGCGCCTCGGGCAGCCCTTTGGCGCGCGCGGTGCGGATGGAATTGGAGCGCAGCGCCTCGATCATCGATGCGCGCATCAGCCGCGAAATGATCGCGATCAGCGGCAAAGAAAGCGTCAGCACCGGCAGCACCAGATAACGCAGGCCAAACTCGTCGCGGTGCAGGCCGGCGGTCGGCAGCCAGCCCCATTCGACCCCCAGCAACAATTGCAGCAACGGACCGATCACCAAGGGCGGCAGGCAGACGCCGGCAATCGCCAGCGCCATCACCAGATAATCCTGCGCCTTGTTCTGCCGTAGCGCCGCGGCGACGCCCAGGCCGCCGCCAACCAACAACGCCAGCGCCATAGCGCTGAGCCCCAGGATGGCGCTGGTGGGCGCCCCTTCGGCCAGGATTTCGACCACCTCCTTGTCCTTGTAGGTCATGGACGGGCCCAGATCGCCGCGCAGCAATCCGCCGACATAGCGCAGCAATTGCTGTTCGATCGGCAAATCGAGCCCGAACTGGGCTTCAAGCCGCTGTTCGATCGCTTCCGGGACCTGGCGTTCCTTGGTGAACGGCCCGCCCGGGGCAGCATGCATAAGATAAAACGCGCCGGCGATGATCAGCAGCATGGTCGGGATCGCAACAAACAGACGGCGAACCACTTGGGCGAGCATGCGTTAGTCCTGTTGCGCCCGGACGCGCCGGCGCCGGGAACCTTGCTTCCCGCGCCGGCCGTGTCAACTTGGGGCGCCATGACTGAACTCAGGTGGGTCACTCCAGATTTCGCGGTCGCGCCGCAGCCATGCCTCGCGGACATCGCCGAGGCCGGGCAAGCGGGGTTCAGAACCCTGATCTGCAACAGGCTGGAGGGCGAACAACCCAGCCAACCCCAGGCCGCGGAGGTCGAAGCGGCGGCGCGCGCCGCAGGATTGGAGTTTCACATTCTGGCTTTTGGCGGCCCGCCCCCGCCTGCGATCGTGGCGGCGATGGCGGAATTGTTGGCGCAGGCGCCAAAGCCGATCTTGGCCTATTGCCGTAGCGGCATGCGGTCCATATTGGCTTGGGCGCTGGCGCAGGCGTTCATCGGAGAACGACGGCCCGATGAGATCATCGCCTTGGCCCTTCAGGCCGGCTATGATTTGGCGCCAAGGCGGGAAGCGCTGCAGGCTCTGGCGCCGAACGACTGCATCAGGGGCCTATCGCCAGGGACTTAAACCAATGACAGACGCGACAATCGGCCCGACCGCCAGCCAAGCGATTTTAGCCATAATGATCAGTGAGAAGGCGAGCAGCCCGGTTCGCACCCGGTCCAGCGCGAAAGCGATGAAAGCAATTGCCATGACGTCCTCACTGCCCGACAAAGCAAGCGCCGGGCCGAGAATTGGGCCGAAAACCGGATGGGGGAAGGGTTAAGCGCGATGACCGACACTTCGCCCGTTTTCCAAACCTCCGGTCCGGTCTGGCTCAAGGATTTTGAATGGGGCTGGACCGGCCTCACCGTGCGCAAAACTGGCGCGCGCGTGCCCTATTCGCCGTCGATCATCAAACAGGTGACGGCCTGGTTTCGCTTTTTCTTCGCTGCCCAGACGATTGAGCCGCTAGGGCCTTCTTTCAGCATCGCCTTCACGCCGGAACGGGCGCGGCCCTGGTATCTGATCTGGGCGGTGGCGCGCGCGGCCGGCGCCAAGCTGGCGAGCGACATCGCTCAGGCCGATGTTGTCATGCAGTTCGAAGACGCCACGTTTAGTCCGAACCCTCCGCCCTCGCGGCTAAAGCGCGGCGTCCGGCTGGTGAATTTCGGCTGCACCGACGTGTCAAAAACCAATGTCGGACGCGCCAGCGCCGCGGCGTTCGGCTATCCGCTGACGCTCGATCCGGCGAGCCATGTGGGCCTGGCGGTGGAGAAGTCCGAAATCAACGCCGCCCATGACGGGCGCATCGTTCATTGTCCAACGCCGGCAATTCCGGGCCGGGTCTATCAGCGCGTCATCGACAATCGCGGCAGCGACCTCGATCTGATCGACGATCTGCGCACTTGCACTGTCGGCGGCAAGGCCGCGTGCGTCTTCATCAAGCGCCGGCCCGTAACCAAACGATTCCTGAACACGAATACCGATGTGTCGCTGGCCGCGCCGGAGGACATTTTCAGTCCGGCCGAGCTTGAACAGATCAGCGCCTTCACGCGCGAGATCGGCATGGATTGGGGAGGCGTTGACGTGCTGCGGGACCGTAATGACGGGCGTTTGTACATCGTCGACGCCAACAAGACCGACATGGGTCCGCCGATCACGCTCAACCTGCCCGACAAACTGAAGGCGACGCGGATGCTGGCGAGCGCCTTCCGGGCCTATGTGCGCGGCCAGGCGGATTGAAACTCAGATCATGGCTTCGAAAATCCCATTCGTGTCGGAGATGGATTTCGTCTATGGCGCGCCGCAGCAGGTAAGCCCGCTGATCCGCCGCGTGGTCGCCAACAATGCCGGGCCGTTTACGTTTAAAGGCACCGGGGTTTACATCATCGGCAGCGGCGACATCGCGCTGATCGACCCCGGGCCCGACACGCCCGAGCACCTTGACGTGCTGATGGCGGCGATCGGCGATGAGCGCTTGACCCACATCTTCGTCACCCATTGCCATATGGATCATAGCCCGGCAGCGCGTCCGCTGGCGGCGCGAACCGGCGCCAAAATCTGCGCCAGCATCATTCCGCTGAAGCCCAGCGAATGCGACAGCGTGCGCCTGGAAGCGGGCGACGACACCATGTTCAGCCCCGATCTTGCCGTGAACGACGGGGACCGTTTTTCCGGCCCCGGCTGGAGCATCGAGGCGGTCGCGACGCCCGGCCACACTTCGCATCACATGGCTTATGCCTTGGCCGAAGAAAACGCCCTGTTCTGCGGCGACCACATCATGGGCTGGTCAACCACCATTATCGGCCCCCCCGATGGCGACATGAGCGCCTATCTCGCCAGCCTGGAAAAAGTGCGCGACCGCGAATTCGCTACGCTTTGGCCCACACATGGCCCGCCGATCCGCGAACCGCGCCGCTTTGTCGAAGCCTACATCGAGCATCGGCGCGATCGCGAAGCACAAGTGCTCGCCCAACTCGCCAAAGGCCGAGCGCTGATCAAGGACATGGTCGCGGAGATGTATGCCGATATCGATAAGCGCCTGCACCCGGCGGCATGCCATTCGGTGCTGGCGCACATGATCCGCCTGGTCGAACTTGGCCGCGTCCACTGCGATGGGCCCGCCCTGCGTGGATAACGAATATTGGCTGGTGAAGGCGGCGTGAGGCCGGCCCTCACCCTCCCGCTTCCTCCAACCGCACGCGCAGCGCGGCGAGGTAAGCCCGCACGCGCGCCGCGTTTGCGCCCAGATCCGAGACGCCGACCCGGCTGACCGAGCGCATGTCGATGCGTGCGCCGCTGCCGTCCGGGCGCACGCGGATGACGATGTCGTCGATGAAGCCGTACCAGAAGCTTTCGCTGGTGGCCTCGATCGCCCCGCTGGCGGCGTCGATATGGCCGAGCTTCCAGTTCTGCTCGCGCGCCAAGGCGAGCGCCAGATCGAAGGCGCGCGCCTGCCCAAGCCCGGTGGGAATGGCGGCAATGTCGCCATAAGCCTCGCGGTGCACATCGACCACGCTGCGGCGCGCCATGGGGCCAAAACGCGGATTGTTGGGCACGACCGCGCCGAGAAGATCGAGATCGTTGCCGCCGGGAATTGCGGTTCGCGCGGCCATGGCGCTTTGCGAAAAACCCGGCGGGTCAATGAGATCGGTAGACACGTCATGGATCGGGGGAATGCCCTGGGCTTGCTTCATGACGTACAAGCCGTAGCCAAGCCCCAGCGCCGGAATTAGCAACGCGATCAGCGCCGAACCCATGCCGCGCCGCGGCGGGGTGAAGAAGGCCAGCAGCAACCCAATCAAGGCCAACACCGCCACGCCCATGAGCAACAATGGGCCGTAGGCGAACGTCATCATGCCAAAGCCGATGCGCCAATCGAGCAAATGGAATTTGGCCCCGAGCGCCGCGACCAGAAAATACACCGGCAACAGCAGCGCCAGCACCAGCACCGCCCGCACCCAGAAATCGCGAAACTTGTCCATGCAACCCCTCCCTCGGACCGCCGCCTTCCAGGCGGCACTTTTCTGCCGGCGCCGCCCCCCTCAGCCATCACGCTACGCGTGCTGACAGCTCCCCCGTAGGACGGGGGAGCAATTACGCGCCCGGCAATCGATAATCCTTGAATGTCTCGCGCAGCGCCAGCTTGTTGATCTTTCCAGTGGCGCCCAGCGGGATTTTTTCCGCGTAGACAACGTCGTCCGGCATCCACCATTTGGCGATCTTGCCTTCAAGGAAGCCAAGCACCTGCTGCTTACTCGGGTTGGCGCCGGGTTTTGGTTCGATGATCAGCAGCGGCCGCTCATCCCATTTCGGGTGCGCCACGCCGATCACCGCAGCGTTGGCCACGCCCTCGCAACCGATGGCGATGTTCTCGATATCGATGGAAGAAATCCATTCGCCGCCGGATTTTATCACATCCTTGGCGCGGTCGGTGATCTGCATGATGCCGAGTTCATCGATCGTGGCCACATCGCCAGTGTCGAAATAGCCATCGGCCTCCAGGCATTCGCCCTTATCGTTGCGCGCGCCGGCGTGCTTGAAATAGGCCCGCGACACCGCCGGCCCCTTCACCATGAGCCGCCCAAACGCCTTGCCGTCATGGGGTTTTTCAACGCCCGCATCATCGACGATCTTCATGTCCACGGAGAACAGCGCGCGGCCTTGTTTCAGCTTGGTCTTGATCATCGCTTCGTGGCCTTGGGTGTAATGCTCGGGCAGGAGTTTGCCGATGGTGCCGATCGGGCTCATCTCGGTCATGCCCCAGGCATGCACGACCTCGACGCCGTAATCCTCCTCGAACGCGCGCAATACGTTTTCCGGCACCGCCGAGCCGCCGATGGCGACGCGCTTGAGCGTGGTGAGCTTGGAATTGGTTTCGCGCAGATAGTTCAGCAGCATGAGCCAAACAGTAGGGACGGCGGCGGTGAAGGTCACCTTCTCGGTCTCCAGCAATTCGTAAATGCTGGCGCCATCGAGCTTGGCCCCGGGCATGACCAGCTTTGCTCCGCACATTGGCGCGGTAAACGCAATCGCCCAGGCGTTGGCGTGGAACATCGGCACCACCGGCAACACCACGTCGCTGGCCCCGGCGCCGAAACAATCGACGGTGTTCGCCGCCAGCGCGTGCAGCATGTTTGAGCGGTGCGAGTAAAGCACGCCCTTGGGGTCGCCAGTCGTGCCTGAAGTATAGCAAAGGCCACAGGCGGTGTTTTCGTCAAACCCGCCCCATGCGGCGGCTTGCTCGTGACCGGCGATGAAATCCTCGTAGGCGATGGCGCCTGGCAGGCCGGTTTGCGGCATGTGATCGCGATCGGTCAGGATGACGTAGGTTTTGATGCTCGGAATTTGGCCGGCGACCTTCTCCATAATGGCGACGAAAGTAGTGTCGAGGAACATGATCTTGTCCTCGGCATGATTGGCGATCCAGGCGATCTGTTCAGGGAACAGGCGCGGATTGATCGTGTGCAACACCGCGCCCATGCCCATGGCCCCGTACCAGGTTTCCATGTGCCGCTCGGTGTTCCAGGCCAGGGTCGCGACCCGGTCGCCAAGCGCGATGCCGCGCTCGCGCAGCGCATTGGTCACTTGTTTGGCGCGCCGCCAGATCGAGCCGTAGGTGGTCCGCGACATCGGCCCTTCCAGGCTCCGGGTCACCACTTCGCGGCGCGGAAAATTCGCCATGCGCATGGTCAAGAACCTTATCGACCGTCAACGGCCAATCCTGCATGAGCCCGAGCATAATTGCGCCTCCTTGGATTAAGCCGTGACGTTAGCGGGACGGCGCGCCTGCTACAACAACCCCAAACTCTTAAAGCTCTCGGCGCCGGCCCTGCCGATGACCAGATGGTCGTGCACTTTGACGTTTACAGTCGCCAATGCCGCCACCACTTCACGGGTGATGGCGACATCGGCGGCCGACGGCTTTGGGTCGCCGCTTGGATGATTGTGGACCAAGACGATGGCGGCGGCCGAAAGCTCAAGCGCGCGGCGGGCGACTTCGCGGGGATAGACCGGAGCGTGGTCGATCGTGCCCTCGTTCAGCACTTCATCGGCGATGAGTTGGTTCTTCACGTCCAGGAACAGCACCCGGAATTGCTCACGCGGAGCGTGCGCCATGCTCATGCGGCAATAATTCACCAGCTGCGACCACGACGAAATCACCGCCCGCTGCGCCAGCGGCGCTCGCGCGGCCCGCTCAATCAACGCCTGCACGAGTTTCAGATCCTGCGCCACCGCCGGCCCCGCGCCCTCCACTTCGCCAATGCGCGGTGCTGGCGCCGCCAACACCGCGGCAAGGTCGCCGAAAGCAGCCAGCAGCGCTTTTGCCAGCGGCTTGGTATCGCGGCGCGGAATAGTGCGAAACAACAGGAGCTCCAGCAGCTTCGTAATCGGCTAGCGCGCCAGCGCCAGCTTCCTCGAAGCGCTGGCGCAGGCGGGCGCGATGGTCGTGATAATGAGGCTCTATTGGCGCGGCGGATTTGCTCTTGGCGCGTTTGGCCACGACGATGGGCGCGCGTTCGCGATGGGTAAACGGGAATAATTCGGTATCCGCGACCGCGCCGGGTTTTTTCTCGCCCTTGGTTTTAGAGCGACGCGGCATCGGCGCCTAATCCGCCAGCTTGTATGGTTGATGCAAGCCCGCCGGCGACAGCGTGAAAATCTCAGCGCCCGTCTCTGTTACGCCCACCGAATGCTCGAATTGCGCCGAATAGCTTTTGTCCTTGGTGACAGCGGTCCAGCCATCGGCCAGTATTTTCACGTCCGCGCGCCCGGCATTGAGCATCGGCTCGATCGTGAACATCATGCCGGCGCGCAGCACATCGCCCTCGCCGCGCTTGCCATAGTGAAGAATGTTGGGTTCGTCATGAAACACGCGGCCGAGGCCGTGGCCGCAAAATTCGCGCACCACCGAACAGCGCTCGGATTCCGCGTAAGACTGAATCGCGTGGCCAATATCGCCCAAACTCGCGCCTGGCCGGATCGCGGCGATGCCGCGCATCATGGCCTCGTAGGTTACGTCCATCAGCTTGCGCGCCTTGCGCGGGGATTCGCCGACGGCGAACATCCGGCTGGTGTCGCCGTGCCAGCCATCGAGGATCAAGGTCACGTCGATGTTGAGCACATCGCCGCCTCGCAGCGCCCGCTCGCCCGGCACGCCGTGGCAGACCACGTGATTGAGCGATGTACAAATTGTGTGGCGGTAGCCGCGATAAAACACGCACGCCGGCAATGCCCCATGGTCGAACGCGAACTGCCGCGCCAGTTCGTCGAGCCGGGCGGTAGTGACCCCTTCGCGCGTCTCGCCGGCCAGCATATCGAGGCACGCAGCCGCCAAGCGCCCGGCCGCCGCCATGCCTGGAAAAGCGGTCGCGGGGTCGTAAATCTTGATCTGGCCAGTGCGGCTCTCGGGCGCTTCGGCGGCCCTGACGAAATTCATTCGCGGCTCCAAAACGCCTCATAGCACGGCTGCGGGCGCTGAACAGCCTTGGCTAAAGCCGCCGTATTTCAACGCCCTCGCCGGCGCCCAGAATGGCAATGGAGGCTAGGCCTATGAACAAACCGTGCTCGACCACGCCGGCGATCCCGTTGAGCGCGGCGGCTAGCGCGTCGGGCGCGCGGATCAGCTTGGCGTGGGCGTCGAGGATGTAATTGCCGCCATCGGTGATCACCGGCTCGTTCGCCTTGCCGCTGGTGCGAAGCCGCACTTCGCAGCCCGCACAATCGGTTTTCTCAAGCGCCTCGCGGACGCGGCTCGCGGTCAGCGCAAAGCCAAACCGCGTCACTTCAACCGGAAGCGGGAACGCCCCGAGCGCAGCCACCGCCTTGCTTGCATCGGCGATCACCACCATCCGCGCGCTTGCGGCCGCCACGATCTTCTCGCGCAACAACGCCCCGCCGCCGCCCTTGATCAGGCGGAACGCGGGATCGATCTCGTCGGCGCCATCGACATCGACATCGATGCGGCTCACTTGCGAAATCTCAATCAGCGGCACGCCAACCTGCTCGGCCAAGGCTCGCGTGGCTTCGGATGTGGGTACGCCTTTGACCTTAAGCCCCTCGCGCACCCGCTCACCCAACGCACGCACAAAATGCGCCGACGTGGAGCCGGTGCCAAGGCCGACAATCATGCCGTCCTGGATGAAATCCAGCGCGGCGGCGGCTGCGTTGCGCTTGGCTATGTCGGGGTTCATGCGGGGACGCTCCCTCTTGGACCGCTGGCATGCTCCAATGCTTGAAAAAAAACTCCGTCATTCCGGACGCGCGGAGCGCGATCCGGAACCTAGGGGCAAAGCTCGCGACTGTTGCCCCTGGGTTCCGGGTTCGCCGCTGCGCGGCGCCCCGGAATGACGGTGCTTTTGTTAGAAACATCGGACTGCGCCGGCGGGGACGCCGGCGGCCCAAGAGGGCGGCGCTATTCATCCTTCGGCTTGCCCTTCTTCGCGCGAAAGCTCTTCGCCCAGCCTTCAATGTTGTGCTGCCTGCCGCGCGCCACCGCTAGTGCGTCGTCCGGCACGTCCTTGGTGATCACAGAGCCGGAGCCGGTATAGGCGCGGTCACCCACTTTCACTGGCGCAACCAAAGCCGTATCCGAGCCGATGAACGCATCTTCGCCGACAATCGTGCGATATTTGTCGAAGCCGTCATAATTGCAGGTAATGGTGCCGCAGCCCAAATTGGCGCGGGCGCCGATATCTGCATCGCCAACATAAGTGAGATGGCTCGCCTGCGCTTTCTCGCCAAAAGTGGAATTCTTGATCTCTACAAAATTGCCGATCTTGACGCGCGGCCCAAGTTTCGCTCCGGGGCGTAGACGCGCAAACGGGCCGATATTGGCGCCTTCGCCGATCTCGGCGCCCTCGATATGGCTGAACGCCTTGATCCGCGCGCCCTTGGCGATGCGCACGCCTGGCCCAAAATAGACATTGGGCTCGATAGTGACGTCAGCGGCGATCTTCGTATCGTGAGAAAAATAAACACTGGCGGGATCGATCAGGGTGACGCCCGCTTCCATCGCCGCAACCCGCGCGCTGCGTTGGAACGCGGCTTCCGCCGCCGCGAGCTCGCCGCGCGAATTCACCCCCATCGCGTCACTCTCGGCGCCAACGATGACATGCGTCGCAAACCCCGCTGAGCGCCCGAGCGCAACTGCGTCGGTCAAATAATACTCGCCCTTGGCATTTTCGTTTTTTACCATCGACAGCAATTGGAACAGTACTCGCGCGTCCGCGCACAACACGCCGGAATTGCACAGTTTCACCGCGCGCTCGGCCTCGCCCGCATCCTTGTGTTCGACGATCCGCTCCAGCGCCCCGCCAGCGCCCACGATCAGACGCCCGTAACCGGCGGGATCGGCCGCCTCGAAGCCCAGCGCGACGAGGCCGCCCTTGGCGGCGCGCGCAGCGAAAATCTCTTCAAGGCGTGGAATTGGAATGAAGGGTGCGTCGCCATAGAGAATAACCACATCGCCGTCGAAGCCCGCGAGCGATGCTTCCGCCGCGCGCACGGCGTGGGCGGTGCCGAGCGGGGGATCCTGGATGGCGGTGGCGTCCGGCCCCAGCGCCTTGGCCACATGCGCCCCCACCACCGGCGCGTGGGCGCCAATGACCACCACGACCCGCTCGGCGCCGACGCCTTTGGCCGCCGCGATCGCCCAATCCAGCATGGCCCTGCCGCCCACCTGGTGAAGCACCTTCGGCAGGTCGGCTTTCATCCTGGTACCCTGACCCGCCGCCAGAATGATGGCGGCCCGCGCTCGGCTCATCTTCACTTCACCTGCTTGTCCGAACCAGCTTGTCCAAATCCTGGGGCGCTTCTAACCCAGAAGCGCGGATCGCGCGATCCACAGGGCAGATAAGATGAACGTTGAGGCAAGAAAAGTGGGTTCCAGCGGTGACCTTGCCGACGCGACCATCGTCTTCGACCTGGACGGCACTTTGGTCGATACCGCCCCCGATCTGGTGCGGGCGCTCAACGAAACGCTCGACCTTGAGGGCCTGCCGCGGGTGAAGCTGGAGATTGTCCGGACCCTGGTCGGCCAAGGCGCACGCGCGCTGATCGAGCGGGCGGCCGCGCTCGCGGGGGTTGGCTTTTCCGCCGACCGGCTCGGCCAGCTGACCGCAGCCTTCATTGAATTCTACCGCGCCGACATCGCCCGCGAGTCGGCTTTATTCGCCGGCGTTGAGACCGCCTTGGAGACGCTCGCGTCCTGGGGCGCGAAACTGGCCGTGTGCACCAACAAGCGCACCGACTTGTCCATGCAATTGCTGGAAGCAATGAACCTGGCCACGCGATTTTCCGCCATTGTCGGCGCCGACGCGGTGTCCGACCGCAAGCCCCATCCCGATCACTACCGCGCCGCGGTGACGCGCGCGGGCGGGATCGTGCGCCGCTCGCTCATGGTAGGCGACACCATCGCCGATGTCGCCGCCGCACGCGGCGCCGGCGCGCCGGTCATCGCCGTGTCGTTTGGCTATAACGACGGCAGCGCCGGCGATCTCGGCGCCGACGCATTGCTCGACCGCTACGGCGACCTCCCGCCATTGGCCCTGCAGCTGCTGGCGCCGCGATAAATCAAATCAGCCCGCCCAGCGGGCTACTCGGATCAGCGTATTTCTTCTTCCCCATCCGCCCCGCGAGATACGCTTCCCGCCCCGCGATGACTGCGTGTTTCATCGCGCGCGCCATGCGCACGGGGTCCTTCGCTTCGGCGATGGCGGTGTTCATCAGCACGCCATCGACGCCGAGTTCCATCGCGATCGCCGCATCGCTTGCGGTGCCGACGCCGGCGTCGACGATCACGGGCACGCGCGATTGCTCAACGATAAGCCGGATGTTCACCGGGTTCTGGATGCCGAGGCCGGAGCCGATCAGCGAGCCCAGCGGCATGATCGCCACGCACCCGGCCTGCTCCAGCTTACGCGCATAGACCGGATCGTCGCTGCAATAGACCATCACTTCGAAGCCTTCGGCGACAAGCACTTTTGCGGCAGCGAGGGTTTCTTCCATATCCGGATAGAGCGTCTTCTGATCGGCGAGGACCTCCAGCTTCACCAGCTTCCAATCCCCCGCCTCGCGCGCCAGCCTGAGCGTGCGCAGCGCTTCGTCCGCATTGAAGCAGCCGGCGGTGTTGGGAAGGAACGTCACTTTTTTCGGATCGATGTGATCGGTGAGGCGCTCCTTGGTGGGATCGGAAAGGTTCACCCGCCGCACCGCGACGGTGACAATCTCCGCGCCGCTGGCCTCAAGCGCGGCGGCGTTCTCGGCATAGGACTTGTACTTGCCGGTGCCAATGATGAGGCGGGAGGAATAGGCGCGGCCGGCGATGGTGAGGGGGGAGTCGGTCATGGGATCGATATTTCTACGAAAGCGCCGAGCGCAAGTGCATCGAGAGCTTTCACAACCAGCTGCGCATGTGGCCGCAGGCGCGGCCAGTTGGCGGTGAGGAGCACGACGATAGCGATTCGGCGTTGTCCGATATTTTGCTGATATTGCAGGTTCTGATCGGTCGTAACGAACACCTCGAACCCCGCCGCTTCAGCCGCAGCCAAGAGCGCACCGTTTTCTAGCCGATCCCATCCGCACTCAAACGCGGTCCTCACGTCATGACGCGACAGAACCGAGCGGAGCGGCGCCGGTGTGCCTTGATCAAAGAGGACTTTCATTCAAGCGCCGCTAGGCGATTTCGAGGCTATGTTGTGCATGCTCCAGCACAGCATCGACTTGGCTGCGCTGAACACCCTGAAACCATTCCAGGAACTCGTCCACTGTCGCGCCGCCTTCCAGGTTCTCGAACAGCGCCTTCACCGGCACGCGCGTGCCCTTGAACAGCCAGGCGCCGCTGACCTTGGCGGGGTTGCGTTCAACGGCGGGGCAGTGCGACCAATCGATCATGGTTCAAACGTGGATCTCCCGGCGACGGAATGCAAGGGCAGCCGCCCCGTTGACACGCAAAGCGGGGTTCGAGTCATGGACGTTTCGCTGCTCACCCCCACCATCCGCCCAAGTCACGATCTGGTTCTTGTTCGCTATTGCGTAGCCGCCCGGAACTCGGGATCGGCCACTAGCGCCGCGAACAGCTTCGCGTACAAACCCGTGTAGTGGTTCATGGCGTCGGGAATGGCTTCGACGCCCATAAAAGCCGATGCCCACTCTTCATCCACAATGATTTCCTTGTCGTAGGCGGCGAATTGGCCATTGGACAGACGAAACCGTGCGCCCACGGTCCCCCAACTCCGCGCCCCGAATGTGGTGACTTCACTCCGGGTGAGTTGTGCGGATAGTGTCCGAGCAGACGCCGGGTCAAGCAGCCCGGCGCCGGCGAGTTCGGCAGCCACCACATCATGCAGATACGCGGAAAACGTGGAGCCTTGCGGCGGTTGAAGTGAATCGGCGCGAATTGCGATGCTCCGATCACTCGCCTCCGACAACTCAGGCGCGCGGGTGAAGTCGCCCAAAGCAAGCGGAGGCACGCCCGACGTACGCAAACGCTGAACATTGTCGAATGTCAGAGTCGGGCTCGGCAACTGGGTTGCGCACGCGCCCAGCCACCCGAGCGCAATGACAAGAGCGCTGAACGCGCGCGCAACTCGAATCATCCTACTGCGTACCTAGCCTCGCGCGCCGCGGCTGGCGCCGGCGCTGGCGAGAAACCGGGTTGCTTCGCGAGGTCGTGGAGCATGTGTTCTAGAATTTGCCGCATCGTCGTCCTGACTGCTTCCTCGGGGTTTGCCGCTTGGACCATGTTGGCTGGCGCCGCAGTTGCGCCAATCTGGGTGTGAATCGCGTGTCGCGCTTGTGTGCGAATTTCGCCTGCGCCGGCGCTAGGAGCGTAGCGGGCGCTTGCTTCGTAAAAATCGGTCACGGTGGTTCCAGCCAACCCAAGCGTCAGTCCGGTCGCAAATCCACGCGAGGCGGCGTCTTCTTGGGGTACGTTGTCGATTGTCACGGACAAGAGTGCGCCGCCTGGAACCGGATTACTGGAAACTTCAGAGAACAGGCCGCTGCTCCCGACAATCTCGGTCATCTGCTCTCTGAGCTGATTGGTAGCGCGCGCATTTGCTGCGCCCTTGGTGCGAAACTCAAAGATAAATTGGACTGGCGTCGGGTTCGCCACCGCAACGCGCTCGGATGCGGCGACATCGCCGAGCACCGGATCGACAAACATCCGCGGCATAATACAGCCGCTCAAGAGCAGCGTCATTGCGACCGCCAATGGCGCGAACAAAAATCTCTTCATGGGCTCCCTCCCGTTGCTGGCCGCGCTTTGGTCGCCTGCCGATCCTGTATTGTCAACGGGCGATCATCCCCCCCCCACAAATTGCACGATCTCCAGCCGATCCCCCTCGGCCAGCACAATCTCTCCCCACAGGCTCCGCGGCGCAATCTCCAGGTTGCGCTCCACAGCCACGCGCCGGCCTTCTATCCCCAGCGAGGCGAGCAGGTCGGCGAGGGTGGCCTGGGCGGGCGCTTCTCGCACTTCTCCATTGACGGTGACGCGCATTGTGCTTCCTATCGCGCCGAATTAGCCCCCCTGGCGGCCGCGATCAACCGCGGGCGCTTGTTCATGAGTCCGATGACCCAGCTCAAGCCGATTTATGTGCTGAACGGCCCCAATCTCAACCTGTTGGGAACCCGGGAGCCCGAAATCTATGGCCGCGTCACGCTCAGCGAGATCGAGGCCGCCTGTGCGGCGCGTGCGGCACAATTGGGGCGGACGATCGTGTTCCGGCAATCCAATGTCGAGGGCGAGTTGGTGAACTGGCTACAGGAAGCGCGCGAAGCGTCGTGCGCGGTCATCCTCAACGCTGGCGGTTACACGCACACATCCGTGGCGCTGCACGATGCGATTAAGGCGATCGGCGTGCCGGTGATCGAGACCCATCTCTCCAACCCCGCCGCCCGCGAAGAGTTTCGCCATGCCTCGCTGGTGGGTAAAGCCGCCAAGGGCGTGATCGCCGGCTTCGGCGCAACATCCTATCTTCTGGCCCTGGAAGCGGCCGCACTCCTCGCACAAGAAGGCAAGCCAGCGTGAGCAGAAAACCACAAATCATCGCCACCGAGAAAAAGCCGCCGGGCATCGACCCCCATCTGGTGCGCGAATTGGCGACGATCCTGAACGACACCGGGCTTTCGGAAATCGAAGTTGAGCACGGCGAATTGCGGCTGCGCATCGCACGCACGCTTACCGCCGCCGCGCCGGCGATGCAGACGCATGTCGTCCACGCGCCGCCGCCGGCTCAGCTCACACACGCGCCCGCGCCGGTCGCGAGCGCCGATCCAAGCAAGCATCCGGGCATGGTGCCCTCACCGATGGTTGGAACTGCTTATCTCTCGGCCGAACCAGGCGCCGCGGCTTTCGTCAAGATCGGCGACCAGGTGAACGAAGGGCAAACCCTGCTGGTTGTGGAGGCAATGAAAACCTTCAACCCCATCCCCGCCCCGCGAGCAGGCAAGGTGACAGCAATATTGGTGACAGACGCACAGCCGGTTGAGTTCGGCGAACCGCTTCTGATCCTCGAGTAGGCGATGTTTGAAAAAGTCCTCATCGCCAATCGCGGCGAGATTGCCCTGCGCATCCACCGCGCCTGTAAAGAAATGGGCATTTCAACCGTGGCGGTGCATTCCACCGCCGATACCGACGCCATGCATGTGCGTCTAGCGGACGAGAGTGTCTGCATCGGCCCGCCGCCAGCGTCGAAATCCTATCTGCACATCCCCTCGCTGATCGCCGCCGCCGAGATCACTGGCGCGCAAGCGATCCATCCGGGTTACGGCTTCTTGTCGGAAAACGCGCGGTTCGCGGAAATCGTCACCGAACATGGCATGACGTTTATCGGCCCCACCGCCGAACATATCCGGCTCATGGGCGACAAGATCGCGGCGAAACAAGCCGCCATCGATACCGGCATGCCGGTGGTCCCAGGCTCCGATGGCGGCGTTGCAACCGAGGACGAAGCCAAGAAAATCGCCAAAAAGATCGGCTATCCGGTGCTGATCAAGGCGGCGGCCGGCGGCGGCGGGCGCGGCATGCGCCTGGCCCGCACCGCCGACGATTTGAGCGAAGCCTTCACCGCCGCGCGCACCGAAGCCAAGGCCGCCTTTGGCGACGATGCGGTCTACATCGAAAAATATCTCACTCACCCGCGCCACATAGAAATCCAAGTGGTCGCCGACAGTCACGGCAATGTCATCCATCTCGGCGAGCGCGATTGCTCGTTGCAGCGGCGCCACCAGAAGGTGCTGGAGGAAGCGCCCTCGCCCGCGCTCAATGCCGAGGATCGCGCCAGTATCGGCAAGGTGACCGCCGAGGCGATTGCAAAGCTCGGTTATCTCGGCGTCGGCACGGTGGAATATTTGTACGAGGACGGCGAATTTTATTTCATCGAAATGAACACGCGCCTGCAAGTCGAGCATCCGGTCACCGAGATGATCACTGGCATTGATCTGGTGCGCGAGCAGATCCGCATCGCCGACGGCGCGCCGCTTTCGGTGAAACAGAAAGAAGTCAAATTCCACGGCCACGCCATCGAATGCCGCATCAACGCCGAGAACCCCACGACGTTCCGGCCTTCGCCGGGCCGTATCGAGGGATTTCATTCGCCGGGCGGGCTTGGCGTGCGCCTCGATAGCGCGATCTATGCCGGCTATGTGATTCCGCCGAATTATGATTCGCTGATCGGCAAACTGATCGTCCACGGCCGTGATCGCTCCGAATGCCTGATGCGGCTGCGCCGCGCGCTCAACGAGATGGTGATCACCGGCGTTGAAACCACGCTGCCGCTGTTCCGCGATCTGATGAACGAGCCCGACGTGATCAATGGCGACTACTCGATCCACTGGCTGGAGAAGATGCTGGGAGCGAAGGCCAAGGCGGGAGGCAACGATTAACAAGCGCATACTGGCGACCGCACTTCTTGCCTTGGCGGCCGCATGCTCGCAGCCCCCAGCCGCGCCTTCTCCGCCAAGCCCATCGTCGGCGGTTTCCGAGGACGGCGTGGCGATACTCGCCGCCCTCACGCCGGTCATTGCCGCCGAAATCGGTCAGCCGGTGCAGTTGGAAATCAGGCAAGTCAATGCGCAGGGGGAATGGGCCTGGGTCTGGCTGCAACCGCGTCAAGCCGATGGCGCCGCGCTCGACTGGTCGACGACTGCGCTCGCCAGCCGCTACGAGAACGGCGTGATGGACGTCGCGCCGCTTACGCTCTGCTCAAGCAGGAGGACGGCGCCTGGCGGGTCGTCACGCATGTGGTCGCTCCGACCGATGTCGCCTGGGTAAGCTGGGCGCAGGAGTACGGCGCGCCGACGGAAATAATGGGCCCCACGGACTGAACGCCGGGAGCAATTACGCGCCGAACCGCTCCGCCGCCCGGGCGCGCGCTTTCTCGGCTTCGATCTCGCGATCGCGGGGCGAGGCGCTGGTCTCCAGACTGTCCATCAGGCGGCGCGCGCTGGCGAACATTTCCTCAGTGACGCGGTTGAACGCCGCCTCATTGGCCTTGGAGGGCGAGTTGAAGCCCGAGAGCTTGCGCACGAATTGCAGCGAGGCGGCGCGCACCTGCTCCTGCTTAGCTGGTCTTGAAGCCCGCCTTCTTATGCGCGCCGTCGCAGAACGGCTTGTTGGCGGACTGGCCGCAGCGGCAGAGAAACGCCTTCTCCACGCGCGCGACCACGCGACCTGTTCCGGAAACGATCTCGAGATTTCCGCTCACCAGCAGCGGCCCGTCGGTTTGGCCTGCAATCTCCACCGGCCCATCGCGCACGGCGAGCATGGCGGTTTTATCGCCGGTCGGCGGTTCGCCGCTGGCGGTGAAGCCCGCGTCATGGTGTGAGCCGTCGCAATACGGTTTCGTCTTCGACGCCCCGCAACGGCACAGCGTAGCGCGAGTGCCAATGGCTTCGCCCTCGAGCTTCAAGTCTCCGCGCAGGGCATAAGGACCCGCCTCCCGGATCGAGATCAGATTCACCTGCGGGGCATGCTCTTCAGCGCCGCTATCCTTGCGCGCGTAGCTGATGGCGCCGGAGGGGCACTCGCGTGCGATCGCCGCCAGCTCCTCGACCTCCATGGCGTCGGGATGAATCCACGGCCCCTCGACATTGGCCAGGAACACCGCCGGCGCGCCGGTCACGCAAAACCGCGCGTGAATACAACGCTTGGTGTCGAAGCTAATCTGGATTTTCTCGCCATCGACGATTTCGAGATCGTTTTCGGCGGCGGGGGATGTCTTGGTCATGCCCAAGATTAACACACCGCGCCGGCGCCGCACAGGCTGTTTTCGCGCGCCTCGGCTGCTGGCATGATGGCGCGATGAGCCCCTTCACCAGCGACGATCTCATCGCCTGCTATCGGCGCGGCGTGTTCCCGATGGCCGAGAGCCGTGGCGATGAGGGGTTCTTCATCGTCGACCCGGAATGGCGCTGCGTGTTTCCGCTGGAGCGCTTCCACGTCCCGCGTCGGCTCGCGCGCACGATCCGCCAGGACCGGTTCCGCTTCACCACCGATCGCCGCTTCGCCTTCACCATCGATGCTTGCGCGCAACCGCGCGAGGGAGGCGGCGACACTTGGATCAACGCCGAAATCCGCGCGCTCTATCTTGAGCTGCATGCGCGCGGGATCGCCCATAGCGTGGAGGCTTGGGCTGAAGGCGCCCATGTCGGCGGCTTGTACGGCGTGGCCATTGACGGCGCGTTCTTCGGCGAAAGCATGTTCTCACGCGCCGCCGATGCGAGCAAAGCAGCCCTCGTGCATCTCGCAGCGCGGTTGCGCTTTGGCGGCTTCCACTTGCTCGACGCCCAGTTTCCCACCCCGCACCTCGAACAATTCGGCGCGGTGACGCTGCCGAAGCGAGTTTTCCGCTCCCTGTTGGGCGTTGCGCTGGATGCAAAAGCGGAGTTTGGCGCGATGGCGGAGGAACTGAGCGGCCCGGAATTGCTGGCGCTGCTCCCTCGGAGCACTAGCTCTTAGAGCTAGCGGGCCCGGCGCCGGGGCCTATATCGTAGTCGATTGAGTTTGATTGTTGATTTAACAGGCTCACGCCCAGAATTGCTTCGTCGCGATCGCCGCGCCTTCCGCCAGCGCCTTCAGCTTTGCGAACGCAACGCCCGGATCAACGCCGCCGGAGCCGACATGGATCGAGAAGCCGCAATCGACGCCGGCCACCACGTTGTCGCGCCCGACCAGGTGGGCGTAGCGGGCTATGCGTTGGGCTACTAATTCAGGGTGCTCGATATAGTTCGACTGGCATTCAATCACGCCGGGCGCGAGCACCTTGCCTTCAGGCAGTTTCACGCTCTCGAACAACGCATATTCGTGCGCATGGCGCGGATTGGCGGCTTCGAACAGGATCGTAGCCGGCTTGGCGCGCCAGACCATGTCGATAATGTCCTTGAACGGCACGTCGCAATGGTGCGGGCCGGGATAGTTTCCCCAGCACATGTGCATGCGCAATTGCTCGGCGGGAATATTCACCACCGCGCGGTTGAGCGCCTCGATGTGCAGCGCCATGCGGTCGCGAAAGCCGCTGAGGTCGAGGTGCGCGTATTGGGTGTGCCGGCCCATCGCCAGATCGGGGCAATCTATCTGCAAAATGATGCCGGCCTTGGCGATGGTCTCGTATTCGTGGCGCAAACCCTCGGCGACCGCGAACAGATAATCCTCGTGGCTCGGATAATATTCGTTGCCGAAAAACAGCGTGGTCACGCCGGGGGAGGCCGCGCTCATGAAGGAGCGTGCGCCGGGATGAGCGGCGAGTGCGGCGTTGAGGCGCTCGGCGTCAATACGCGGCGCGTCCATGTCCTTGACGCTGATCGGGCCGTTGCAGGCGGGCGTCTTGCGGTGCTTTCGGCCGGGATCGGCGGCGATGCGGGATTTGATGGCGGGGAAATCCTCGATGTCCTGGAACACGTAGGAATTGCCGGCGCCGCCGAAGCCGCTGAGCCTATCCTTGATATAAGTGGCGTAACTGGGCTTCGACATCTCGCCATCGTTGACGATATCGATGCCGGCGGCGCGCTGGCGCTCCACCACTTGGCGCACCGCGCGCTCGACATGCTCATCCACGGCCGCAGAGTCCAGCGGCAAGCCATCCTCACGCGCGAACATGATATCGATCAAGTCTTGCGGACGCGGGAGACTGCCCACGTGCGTCGTCAAAAACCGGTTCGCGCCGCGCATCAGCCGCCTCCTCTATGTCAACACTGCACGATCTCGCACAGCTCCGCTGGCGAGGAGCGTTCGATCATGCCGTAGGCTTGCATGCCGTTCAGCGTATAGTGCACGCCGCTCTGCTGGTTGTTGAAGCCGTTCACGCCCGGATTGCCGAGGTGGAAGGTGCAAAGCTCGGTCGAGCCTCCGATGCGGGTGACGCCCAGTTCCGATTCCAATTCCACCGAGACATCGTCTCCGCGCGCCATGATCTTTCGCAGAAAAGGAATGTTCCTGGCCTTGGCCGAGTACATTTTTCCATCCCGGACAACATAGCCGACATTGTAGCGCTGGGTTTCGCTCTCACCCTCGCGCAAGGGATAGGCAATGTAACCAAAGCCGCTCCCGTCGGGAAAAAGGCAAGATTGCCAGCAATGGCCGCGAAACGCTCCCATCGGCCGCACGCTCTGGCGATGAATGCGCGAGCCGACCGCCTTGAAGGCGCGCGTTTTGCCGTCGACGGTCAGCGTACCCTCGCCGCGAAAGAGCTGTTCGATGCGATAGCCATACCCCATCGATCCGGCATCGGCGCGCTCTTGCTCGCTCATCCCGGCCAGCTGTTCCTTCCGATAATCCTGAACCCAAGCCGGCGCCGCCATTTCTATCTCGACCTCGTAAGCAACCGGCACGCGCTTGTGATCGTGGGGGCCTGTGTCGGCGTAAATGCTAAACTCCCGCGCCATCTGCCGGCGCACGCTGCCATCATAAGCTTCGCCATCATAGGCAATGCGCCATTTGCGAAACGGCTCAAGGCAGGTGAAGCTAAACGGCCCGGCGCCGAGGATATTCGAGCGCCCGTCGGGTCCAACCGAGGCAAGTGTCGCCGCCCGCGCGCTTTCGCGCAGTACGCGGCCATCGGGGAAAGCGAAATTGCAATCGAATCGGTGCCGGTCCCACACCGCGCCCTGCGCCTCGATGCCGTTGCGCGGAAAGGCAAAGGCCCCGCCCTCCTCGAACAACCAGATCGAAGCGCTTTCACGCATTTCCGGGTCTTCAGGTCTGCCCGCGAACATATAATCGAGTTCAGGTGGCAATCCGCCAGTCATAAATTCACTCGCCATCGCCAATCCATCATTCACTTATGTCAATACATCGAAACGTTCGGAATAGAACCGAAAGCGCTCTCGCAGCGCCGTGCCGTCCAGGCCGAACTCGGCAAGTTCGGTGCGCCGATACCCGGTTTCGCGGTGGTTATCGCGCCGCCAGGCTTGCATCCGCTCTCGCGCCCGCGAACTGAGCTCCTCGCCGAGAAAATTGTAGAGGTCCTCCAGAATCGGGAAGGGATCTGCTTGGAACGGCGCGAACTGGATATCGAAGAAGCGCTGTTCTTTGCCGGCCTCGCGGAAGGCGATCATTCGGCGCATGCCAAGTTCGCAGAAATCGCTGGTTTCCCGGCCGATCGCTTTCATGTCCACTTCGTCGCTATAGGCCTTGCGTAATTCGTAATAGAGATCTGCCGCGGAGGGAACCACGCTGAGGACATCCCTGTGCGTCATCACAAACCGAGCGTCAGGAAACACGCGGTTCAGCGCATCGATGAACAGTGAGTGCGAAGGGTTTTTGAGCCGCCAGCGATTGGGCGGGCAGCGCCATTGCAACAGCTTCAGCACACGCTTTACGTAACCATAAGTCGGCGTCAGATCGGCCTTGTGATTGAGCCACTCGACATAGCTTGGAATTTCGGCAAAAGCCTGAAAAATCTGGGATTTGAAGTCATATCCCATGAACAGCTGGTCTTCGCTCGGCGAAGTCGCCGTGCTTGGCAACATCGCCGTCATCCGCGGAAACAGCTTGGCGCGCCGCTCCATACCGGCTTGCGCCTTGGCCAGGCGCGGATCGTTGGCCAGGGTCGCGGCATCTGGCGGCGGACACGGCCACATCGATTCCCAAGTCCTGATCGAGCGAACATTTGGATCCTCGCCAAACAGGCAGGCCAGCGCGCTCGATCCCGTCCGCGGCAAGCCAAGGCCGATCAGCGGCGCGACAATCTCGCCGTCGTCGATCTCGGGATGGCGCCGGTGCCAATCCTCCACCTGCAAACGCTGGGCGAGAAGATCGACAATCTGGAAATCCATCGACATCCGCCCCAATTCATTGAGGCGCGCTTCCTTGGCCAGGGCGGCGACCAATATGTCGAGCCCTTCGCGGAAACTCTCATCGCCGAAATCGGAAAGCCCGGTTTGCTGGCTCGCACGCTCGATCAGTGCGCCCGCGTGGCTCATTTCTCACCCCATGGTTTCGGGCTGGACATATAAATTTTGGTCGGGGCGGGGGACTCGAACTCCCGACCCCCTGCTCCCAAAGCAGGTGCTCTACCAGGCTGAGCTACGCCCCGACTGCGCGCTCCTTGCCACGGACACGCCCGCCCGGCAACGGTCACCGGAAGATGCGGTGACGCACCCGGTCGCCCGGTCGGATGCCCAGCGCCTCCGCCCGGCCGGCGCGAATTTCAAGCACCCCGCGGGTCAGCCCCGCCGCGGGTATCGGCGCTTCTGAATAAGGCGTGGTGGATTCGGCAATATTGAGGATGCGACCGTCGATTCCGATGAAGATTATGTCCAGCGAAAGCACGGTGTTGCGCATCCAGAAGCTGGCGTGTTCGGGCTCGGGAAAATCGAACAACATGCCCGCGTCGTCGGCCAAGGTCTCGCGAAACATCAAGCCGCGATTGCGTTCCTGTTCGTCGTCGGCAATCTCAACGCGCAGCCGAACTGGGCCGGCGGCGGTGTCGACAACGAGCTGCTCGGTCGCCGCTTGCGCCGATGTCGGCGCGGCGGCCTCCGGTTTGGCGCAGCCCAGGATTAGCGCTGCGGCGGCAAGCGCAAGGGCCCTGGCGAATCTGATCGACGACATGCGCGCTCCAGCAAGAATTACGCTTCTTCCTTAGCATCGGGCGCCGGAATTGGCAGGTCTTTGTTGCTGCTAGGCCTCAGCCTCTAGCAAGGCGTGAGAAGCGAGGAAATTGAGTACGCGTTCCACATAACGAGCCGCCACCGCCTCAACGCTTTCCCCGGCGAGTTTTGCATCGGCGAGTTCGGGGGCTTGCACCTCGCCCTTGCGCAGCGCCGCGGCGAATATGCCAGTGAGCGCATCGCGTCCATGGCGCCCATCCAGATGGGGAATGATGGCGGCGAGCGCCGGTTTCAGGACGACCGGCGCATGCGCCATGCTGGTGATCCAGGGTTGCCCCGCCGCCGCCTCGGCCCGCGCCGGCGCCCAGACCAGGGGGCGTTCCTGATCGGCGCCGCCGACCCGCAACGGCAGCGCCGAAGCTTCGGCCCGGCCGCTTATCACCATCGTAGCCAAATTCCTTAGGACCCGCTCTTCTTCGATCGCATCAGAAACTCCGCCGCCCGTCGGCGCGACGATTTGCTCAAAGCTCAGCGTTTCCGGGAAAGCGCGCGCAAGCCGATCCAATGCGCGCGTCACGCCAGGGTCACTGCTCTTGACCGTACGCCCATGCACATCCCTGAAGGCGTCCCCATCGACGCGCAGTTCGCTGCTTATATGCATGCGCCGCAGCGCTTCATAAATGCGCGTACGCCGCGCGCCCGCCTCAGCTCTCGCCAGCACCGAACAGCGAAAGGTGCGACCGGAAAAATAATCGAGATATTGCTCGATCGCCATGGGATCGTCGCCGGCATTGGCTCTGATTCTTGCCTTTGTGGACGCTACCAACGAGGCCGACACCGAAGCTTCCAAGTCCGCTTCGCTCACATAGGCCAAGTCGTGCGCCCGCGCGCGCGCGACGAATTCATCGAAATAACACGGTGAATTGTTGGCCACCAGAAATTCGCCTAAAATATATGACGCTGGCCGATGCGCGGTGCGCCGCGCCTCGTTACGCAGCAGCAATCCGTAGGGTTGCGATTTGGCGGCCGTTGCGGCGAGGTCAGCTAGGATTACGCGCGCCTTGGCGACACGCTGTTGCGGCGGCCCTTCGGTTCCGACGTGGCGCAGGCAGATGTCTCGAATGATCGAGCGCATGTGCCAACCTGGCAACACGTTATAACTGATCATGGCGATTCCGCTGGGTGACAAAGCCCGCCGGCAAATTCGAAAAATGGAGTCCTGCACCGAGCGCGGCGCCCAGGAGAATACGCCGTGGCAAATCACATAATCGAACGGCGCGCCCTCGCTAGACCAATTTGTCAGATCCGCTTGCTCAAATGCGATGTTGGCGAGCCCTAGATGAGCGACGCGCGCCTTGGCCTCCTCGATATGGCGGCGAACGATGTCGATGCCGACAAATTCCGCCCGTGGCCAACGCGCCGCAAGCGGGATAATATTGCCGCCGGCAGCGCAGCCGAGTTCGAGCACGCGCGCACGCTCGGCGTCCGGCGCCTCGATCCCGTGCAGCGCCGCAACTGCCGCCAGACGCGCCGGCTGCGTATAGGCGTAGGGCATGGATGGATACGGCAGCAGATCGTAATCGTCCCGGCCCGCTTCGGATGATTCGTCAGCGCTCATCGAGCGACGATCTAGTGTCTCGGCGCACCATTGGCGACCAAAATTTCAGCGGCGGCGCGTGCCTGCGCGGCGCGCGCAATTCGGCGCTGGCGGCGACCTGCTGAGTTCGGTATTAATTGCCCAAGTGTGCCAAATGAAAGTGGGTGTGGCTTGGGCGCTGCCGAGATCCTTGTGCTCGATGTCGGCAAGTCGCTGAGCAAGTTGAGCGCCTGGACCTCAATGGGCGAGATGGTTGCGCGCCGTTCGCGCCCCAACTTGCCCCAGGCCGAGGGACGCTATGCCGCACTGAACGCGGCGGAGATCGGCGCCTGGGTGATCGACACGCTCGCCGAATTTTCCGCGCTTGGACCTATTCGCGCGATCATCCCGGTGAGCCACGGCGCCGGCGTGGCGGTGTTGCAAAACGGCGGCTTGGCGACGCCGCCAATGGATTACGAGCAGGCCATCCCCGCTGCAACTCTCGATGCCTACAGAGGCGAACGCGACCCGTTCGCGCTGACCGGGTCTCCGCAATTGCCAAATGGGCTCAATCTTGGCGCACAGCTTTATTGGCTCCAATCTTTTACGCCTGAGATTTTTGCGGATTCTATTTTACTCCCGTGGGCGCAATATTGGGCGTGGTTTCTCTGCGGCATCGCCGCCAGCGAAGTGACTAGTCTCGGGTGCCACACCGATTTGTGGAACCCCGCCGCCGATGACTTTTCCCCCATGGCCAAACGGCTCGGCTGGGCCTCGGCGTTCGCGCCCATCGCCAAGGCGGGCGATGCGCTGGCGCCGATTCTGCCGCACCTCGCAGCCAGGACAGGATTGTCGATACACACGCAAATCTATTGCGGTTTGCACGATTCCAACGCCGCGCTTGTAGCCGCGCGCGCCTTCCCCGAAATCGCCGACCACGAATTAACCGTGCTTTCCACCGGCACGTGGTTCGTCGCCATGCGTACGCCGGAGAGTTCGTTCGATGCGCGCGCGCTGCCGAGCGGTCGCGATTGCCTGATCAATGTCGATGTCGGGCGCCGCGCCATCCCGTCCGCGCGTTTCATGGGCGGACGCGAGATCGAGACGCTGATTGGCGCGCGCCGCGTCGATATCAAGGCCGATCAGCCAGCGCTGCTCGAAACTGTCACGCCGGTCGTCGCTTCTGGGGCGATGGTCTTGCCGACATTAGCGCCTGGAACAGGGCCGTTTCCCAGTCAGAAAGGCGCCTGGCGCGCGTTGCTTGACGATCAGTTTGAGCGCAGAACCGCCGCTTGCCTGTACGCCGCCCTGGTCGCCGACGCCGCGTTGGATCTGATCGGATCCAGCCAAACGCTGCTGATCGAGGGCCGTTTTGCCGAAACTCAGGTTTTTGTCCGCGCGCTCGCGAGCCTGCGCCCGCACACGCGTGTGTTCACCTGTAGCGCCCACGCGGACGTCTCCTTCGGCGCCTTGCGCCTGATCAATCCGGAACTTAGACCGGACCAAACGCTTCAGCCTGCAGAGCCGCTAGTCGATGACTTGTCCGCCTATGCAGAACAATGGCGCGCCGCGACCTGGAACCCACTTGCATGATCGCCGTCTCAATTTCCGATTACCGCGAACTGGCGCGCCGTCGCCTGCCGCATTTCCTGTTTGAGTACATCGATGGCGGCGCCTTCGCCGAGGTGACGCTGCGGCGAAACATCTCCGATCTTGCGGATGTGGCGCTCCGCCAGCGCGTATTGCGCGATGTTTCCGACATCAAGCTGACAACAAATCTATTCGGCGAAACTCTCGCCATGCCGGTCGTGCTCGCCCCGGTCGGGCTTGCGGGCATGAACGCTCGCCGCGGCGAAGTGCAGGCGGCGCGCGCCGCGGAGGCCGCGGGCATTCCGTTCACGCTCTCGACGGTCTCGACCTGCCCACTGAGCGAAGTGCGGGCGGGCGTAAAGAAGCCATTCTGGTTTCAATTGTACATGATCCGAGATCGCGAATTCATGCGCGACCTGCTGGCGCAAGCCAAGGAAATCGGGTGTTCGACGCTTGTGTTCACTGTCGATATGGCGGTTCCCGGAACCCGGTATCGCGACTTCCACAGCGGCCTCGCCGGCGCTACGGGTTTTGCCGGCAATGCGCGGCGATTGTTGCAGGCGGCGGCGCGGCCGCACTGGGCCTGGGACGTCGGCGTCCGCGGCGGCCCCCACCAACTCGGCAACGTCGCGCCCGTGCTCCAGGGCAAAACCGGATTGTCGGATTTTTTCGCCTGGATGCGGGATAATTTCGATCCCTCGATTTCCTGGCGCGATCTTGAATTCATCCGCGCCGCCTGGAGCGGCCCGCTTGTCATCAAGGGTGTTCTCGATCCCAAGGACGCTCGAGAAGCGCACGCCCTCGGCGCCGAGGGCATCGTCGTTTCGAACCATGGCGGCCGCCAACTCGATGGCGCGCTCTCCACCGCGCGCGCGCTGCCGGCGATCGCCGACGCACTTGGCGGCACAATCAAGATCTTGGCCGACGGCGGCATCCGCTCCGGTCTTGACGTCGTGCGCATGCTCGCGCTCGGCGCCGATTGCGTGCTCCTGGGGCGCGCCTGGGCTTTTGCGCTTGCCGCGCGGGGCCAAGCGGGCGTGGCCCACGTGCTGCGCTTGATCGAAGCGGAAATGCGCGTCGCCATGGCGCTGACAAGCGTCACCCGCATCGCCGAAATCAACCGCGACATCATCGCCGCGCGCTAGTGGGCCGGTTCGCCGGACAGTCCCAAATCCTGGCAGGCCCTAGGGGAGTCGAACCCCTCTTTTCAGGTTGAAAACCTGACGTCCTAACCGATAGACGAAGGGCCCGCGGAACCGCGAAATTGCGCGGGAGAGGCCGGCCATATAGAGGGGCGCGGCGGGGCTGGCAAGGTCGGACGCGCTGTGACCAGGATACTTGGATTTCTGACCGGCCGGGTGCTGCTTTCCCCGCTTTGCCTACTGGTTTTCGTAAGCCTGGGCGGGCCCCTTCAGGACTGGATGGCGCCGATCCTGGGTATCGCTGCTTCAGCGCCAATGCTGGCCTTCATGACTACGGTCGGTTTGGTCGTGCTGGGGCTCTTGGCCGCGAGCCTGGTCCGCGATCAAGGCTGAAGCCACCCAAACACTTGCGCCGTGCAAGCCTCAATCGGGTTTCGGCTTTTCCTGGGCGGCTTCCTGGGCCATGACCCCTTGCCATCAAAGCGCGGCGGGAGGCTCGGTTTGCACGACGTATTGATCATCGGCGGGGGCCATAACGGGCTCACTTGCGCGGCATATCTGGCCGACGCCGGCTACAAAGTGCTGGTGCTTGAGCGCCGCGAAGTCGTCGGCGGGGCGGCGGTGACCGAGGAATTCCATCCCGGCTTTCGCAATTCCGTCGCCGCTTACACCGTGTCGCTGCTCAATCCCAAGGTGATCGCGGATCTGGAATTGCACCGGCATGGCTTACGCATCGTCGAGCGCAAGATTTCGAATTTTCTGCCGCTGCCCGATGGCCAGAGCTTCCGCTCAGCGCCGGGGCTGACGCAGGACGAAGTCGCGCGGTATTCCAATCGCGACGCGGAGCGTTTGCCGGAATACGAACGAAGGCTCGAAGTGATCGCCGACGTGGTGCGCGCGCTGTTGTTGGAACAGCCGCCAAACCTGATCGAGCGCGGCATTGGCCCGGCCATCGAGGAAGCCTTGCGCGCGGCTCAACTTGGCGGGCGGCTCAACAAGCTCGACCTCACCGCCAAGCGCGATCTGCTCGATCTGTTCACCAAATCCGCCGGCGATTGGCTCGATCATTGGTTCGATTCCGCGCCGATCAAGGCGCTGTTCGGCTTTGACTCCATCGTCGGCAATTTCGCCAGCCCCTACACGCCGGGCTCGGCCTATGTGTTGCTGCATCACGTGTTCGGCGAAGTGAACGGCAAGAAGGGACTGTGGGGCCACGCCATTGGCGGCATGGGTGCGATCACGCCAAGCGATGGCGGCGTGCTGCCGTGAGCGCGGCGTGGAGATCCGCACCGGGGTAGCGGTGAAGGAAGTGATGGTCGGGCGGGACCAGACTTGGAGCGGCGGCGTACTGACCGGCGAGACACCGGCGGCCCAAGGCGTGGTCACCGAGGCCGGCGAGTGCATCTACGCCAAGGTCGTGGTCTCCAATCTCAATCCAAAGCTGCTTGTTCGAGCGCATGGTCGGCGATGAACACCAGAGCCGAGGATTTTCGCGAGCGCATCGCGCGCTATCAAGTGCGGCTCGGGCACGTTCCGCATGAACGTAGCGCTTTCGGAATTGCCGCGTTTCACTTGCATGCCAGAGCCCGGCGATCATCTCACCGCCGGCATCATCATCGCGCCTTCGTTGCAATACATGGAGCGCGCTTATGACGACGCGCGCGCTTACGGCTGGTCGCGCGAGCCGATCGTGGAAATGCTGATCCCGTCAACGCTCGACGATACGCTCGCGCCGCCGGGCAAGCATGTCGCCAGCCTGTTCTGCCAGCACGTGCAGCCGGAGCTCTCCGGCGGGCGCTCGTGGGATGACCACAAGGACGAGGTCGCCGATCTGATGATCGCCACAGTTGATAAATACGCGCCCGGTTTCGCCAAATCCGTACTCGGCCGCACAGGTGCTTTCGCCGCTCGATCTGGAGCGCAAATTTGGCCTGGTGAACGGCGACATCATGCACGGCGCGCTGTCGCTGGACCAATTGTTCTCGGCCCGGCCGGTGCTCGGCCACGGCGATTATCGCACGCCGGTTAAGGGATTGTACCAGTGCGGCGCTGGAACCCATCCAGGCGGCGGCGTCACTGGCGCGCCGGGGCACAATGCCGCCAAAGTGGTGGCGCGCGATCTGCGCCGCGGCCGCAGGGCCGCCTAATCGACTCTGGCTAATCCATCCGTTTCATCCACATCCGGCTCGCCATCGCAAGGCCCGCCCAGAGCGCGACGATCAACGCCAGGCCCGCCAGCGCCCAACCGGACTGGTCGCGCACCACCACCATGGCGGCGTGTCCGCCGAAGGCGAACAACGCCATTTTCGGCACGCTGCCAAGGGCGGTGCCAGCGAGGAAATCGCGGAACGTGATCGGCGTTGCGCCGGCGGCGATGTTGATCAACACCGATGGCACGGTGGGCACCAAGCGGATCAGCGCGCTGGCCCAGAAACCATGCCGCGCCAGTTGCGCCATGAAGACTCGCAGGCGTTCGCTAGGATGTCGTGCGACCAGTTCAGCGCCAAAGCGCCGGCCGAACACAAATCCGATAGCGCACGCGAGCATTTTGCCGCTCCAGGCATACACCAATCCCGCCCAGGGCCCGAAGGCGGCGACAAGTGCGGTGATCAACACGATTTGCGGCACGCCAAAGCTGGCAAGCAACGCATAGCCAAGCATAGCCGCCGCCGGCGCCCATGACTGCGCGCGCGCCGTCGCAAGCCAAGGGCCCAAGCCATGGACGAAACTTTCCGGCAGCAGCGGCGCGGCAAACCCCAGCAGCGTCACCAGCGCCAGCACCGCAAGGCCGGCGATGCGCAGCGGCGTGAAGGTCCTGAGCGGCGCCACCTCAATCCTCTCGCACGGACGCTGCGCTGAAGATGGTCAAGTTCAACTCTTCGTCGCCGCTATTGTAATTGCGTCCGGCGACGCTTCCCACGGCTCGCACCAGCAAACCTAGGCTCTCGGCCCGCGCGCGAAACTCGGCTTGCTCGCCCGCGCCGACCAGCGCCAATCCGCACGCCGCATCCTCCGCCAATTTCTGCGCCGCTTCGGCGGGGCTTGTCGCTAGTATCGTGCGCGTGCGCCCGTGCAGGAACACTAGGCTCGGCTCGTGATATGGCAAAGTGATGAGCGCGCTCTCCGCGCATGGCCGCGCCGCCTCGGCCGCCGCGACAATGCGAGGGCTCATCCAATAGGTATCAAGGCGCGGCGCGGCGACCGCATAGATGTTGCTCCAAGTTAACGCTCCCGCCATGGCCAACGCGCCAAGCATTGGCGCTGGCTTCTGCCTCCACAAGAAATACAAGCTCAACGCCGCCGCCGCAAAACCAAGCGCGCCGAGGCCGATCGATAACACGTTCAGTTCGCGTTCCACTTGCCAAAGCGCCCAGGGCCCGAGCGCGCAGAGCGCCGCGCTCAGCAACAGCCAGAGCAAAGCTATGATCGCGAAGACGGTGCTCCTTGGGCGGGAAGCTTGCGCGGGCGCGAACAGTGCGGCGGCGGCCAGGCAAGCGATGGCTGGGTATGTCGGCAGCACGTAGTGCGGCAGTTTGGTGACCACGATCTCAAACACGATCCAAGTCGGGACGATCCAGCAGATCAGGAACCGCACCGGCAATGCCGCCCGCTCGCGCCAGATGTAGGGGATAGCGCGCAACGCCAACAAACAGCTGGGCCAGAAAAACACCGCGAACAGCGCCAGATGATAGCCAAACGGTCCGCTATGGCCTTGCTCGCCGGCGCCGACCTTGCCCAGCATGTTGCGCGCCACCGCACGCTCGTAGAAGGCGCCGTCGCTCACCGCGCCAATGGCGATATACCATGGCAACGCAATCGCCAGCATGAGCAGCACGCCCCACCAGGGCCGTAAGCGCACGAGCCATTGCGCCTTGCGATCCCAGATCAGCAGCGCGAGCATTGTCGTTCCCGACACGATCAGGATCACCGGCCCCTTCACCAGCATGCCAACGCCAAGCGCTATCCAAAATAGCGCAGCGGTCCAGGCTCTTATTCGCGGCTCTGTGTAGGCGCGCATCAGCGCCAATTGCGCGGCGACGATTGTTGCAAGCAAAACCGCATCAGTCTTGGCGATGCGGGCTTCGAAATTCAACGACATGCACGCCGCCAGCAGCACCGCTGCAGCTAGGCCTGCGCCGCGGCCGAAGTAAAACGCGCCAATTCCCGCGACCATGGCGATGGCCAGCAAAGCGCCAAGCAGAGAGGGGATGCGATACGACCAGATGCTGTCGTGGGCGGGGCTATCGAGCGCGGCGGTCGCCAAGGATTGCAGCCAATAAATGCCGACCGGCTGCAAATAGCGCGGCTGATCCTGGTACCGGATATCGATCACATCGCCAGTTTCAGCCATGCGCTGACTGGCGACCACGTAGCGGCCCTCGTCGCGATCGACCGGCGGCAGGCTGGCTATGCCCGGCAAGAACATCGCCAAGCCAAGCAGCAGCAGCATCAGCCAATCGCGCGGCGACAGCGACTTGCTCATGGGCGCGCTTGCTCATTGACGGCCAGCGGCGCGCGCGTGCGCTGGGTGAGCCAGATCACGCCCATGATGTCGAAGACGGAAACCAGCGCGCGGCCCCAATTGGTGTATTTCGACACCCCCTTGGTGCGCGCGCGGTGGCGTACGGGGTGGTTGATCAAGGGATGGCCGTAACGCGCGAACAGCGCCGGCAAAAATCGGTGCATACCCTCGAAGCATGGCAGCAGCAAAAAATCCTCGCGGCGGAACACTTTGACGCCGCAGCCCGTGTCCGGGCAATGATCGCCAAGCACGGCGGCGCGGAAACTATTGGCGATGCGCGTAGCTATCAGACGCGAGACCGGATCGTCGCGGCGCACGCGTATGCCTGCCACCACTGGCGGCTTCGGCGCGCTCCACGCCAGTTCGAGCATGGCCGGCAAGTCCGCTGGGTCGTTCTGCCCGTCGCCGTCAAGCGTGGCGATCCATGGCGCGCGCGAAGCCAGCACGCCAGTACGCACGGCTTGCGATTTGCCGCAGCGGCGCTCGTGGCGCACCAGCCGCACGCGCGCGTCGCGGTCGGCGACGGTTTGCAAGATCGCGGCGGTCTCGTCGCTTGAGCCGTCATCGACAAACACGATTTCAAAGGGGGCGACGCCGCCCAATGCGCCGAGAATTTCCTCGCACACGGCGGCGACGTTTTCCGCCTCGTTGAACACTGCCACCACGATGGAGGCGCGCGGGCTCGCACTCATGTTTGTTCCTGTTGCCTTGCCGCCGGAGCAAGTGCCTTAGCAAAGTCCCCCGCGCAACGCCATGCGCCGCCGCCACCCTCGACTCCTTCTGGCCGCATCTCTAAAAGAAGCGTCCGCTATTTGGAGAATTCCCATGCCGTTTTCGCTCTATGACGCACTGATCCCGACCTTTCAGCAGACTTTGGGCGCGGTTGTGGGGATCGTGGCAAAGGCCGAGGCCCATTGCGCCGCAAACCCCGCCGACAATCTGATTGAGGCGCGGCTACATCCCGACATGCTTCCGTTCAGCTACCAAGTAAGATCGGTCGCTGCGCATTCGTACGGGGCCATTGAGGGCGTCCGCAAAGGCGTGTTCGCGCCAGACATGACGCCGCTGCCAACCAGTTTTGTCGCTCTCAAAGAAATCCTTGCCACAGCACGTTCTGGCCTTGCCGCTCTCCGCCCCGAGGAGATCAACGGTTTCGCCGGCCGCGACATGCGTTTCGAGCTGCCCGGCCGCACCATGGAATTTACCGCGGAAAATTTCCTGCTCTCGTTTTCGTTGCCGAATTTCTTTTTTCACGCGGCCACGGCCTACGATATTCTCCGCCATCGCGGGCTGCCCCTTGGCAAACGCGACTTCTTGGGGCCGATGCGGCTGAAGGGTTGAGCGGCCTACCGTTGCTCGGAATGTAGCCGGGTGAGCATGCCAATCACCCATCCCCGGATTCGCGGAACGCGAAGTCCGGGGCCCATAAACACAGCCTCTGGACGGCTCACGCTCACTTATCCATGGTCTGCGTTTATGGGTCCCGGACTTGCGCTGCGCGCAATCCGGGAATGGGTGGAGTTAGTTCGTGCGCTTCGGCGACAGCGAGTATTATTCCGCCGCGACCGCGCTTGGCTCTTCGGCTTGCCGCCGCCAGAGACCGGCATAAAGCCCATCGCGGGCGATAAGCGCGGAATGGGTTCCACGTTCGGCGATCGCGCCCTCGTCGAGCACGACGATCTGGTCAGCGTTGGCGATGGTCGAGAGCCGGTGAGCGACGACGATGGTGGTGCGCCCGCGCGAGGCTTCTTCCAGCGCATCCTGCACCTCCGCTTCGGTGCCGCTATCGAGGGATGAAGTGGCCTCATCGAGGATGAGGATGCGCGGATCCTTCAGCATGACGCGAGCGATGCCGACGCGTTGTTTTTCACCGCCGGAGAGCTTCAGTCCGCGCTCGCCGACGCGCGTGTCCCAGCCTTGCGGCAAACTTTCAATGAACCGCAGCAATTGCGCGCTTTGGGCCGCCTGCTCAAGCTCGGCCTGACTGGCATCCGGACGACCATAGCCGATGTTGTAACGAATGGTGTCATTGAACAACACCACATCCTGCGGCACCAGCCCCAGCGCGCCGCGTAGGCTAGATTGGGTCACGCCGCGCAAATCCTGCCCGTCTATGGCGACGCGGCCGCTGCTTGGATCGTAGAAACGGAACAGCAGTTTCAGCACCGTGGACTTGCCGGCGCCCGAGGGCCCGACGATGGCGGTAATCTTGCCGGCGGGCGCGACGAACGATACCCCCTCGAGGCCGCGATCGCGGCCTTCATGCGCGAAGCACACATTCTCGAACGCAACATCTCCCTTACCCGCGTTCAGAGCGACCGCGCCCGACTTGTCGGCGACGTCCGGTTTCTCGTCCAGCATCACGAACATTTTTTCCATGTCGATCGAGGTCTGCTTGATCTCGCGATAGGCAAAGCCAAGAATGTTCAGCGGCGCGTAGAGATTGACCATGATCAGGATCACCGCCGTTATATCGCCCGGCCCCATGGTCCCGCGCGCCACCAGAAAACCGGCGGCGAGCACCATGCCGAGCAGGCCGATATTCATCACCAGGCCCTGCAACGCATTGAGCAAAACCAGCGAAGTGTTCGAACGCACGGCGGCATGGGCGTAGGAGGCGAGCGCACGGTCATAACGCTCGCTCTCGCGCGCCTCGGCGGCGAAGCTCTTCACGGTTTCGAAATTGAGCAGCGAATCCACCGCCCGGCCTGCGGCTTCGGTGTCAGCCTCGTTCATCTCGCGGCGATGCTTCAAGCGCCACTCGGTAATACCAAACGTAACCCACGCGTAAATCGCCACCGTGCCGGCGGCGATCAGCGCGAAATTCCAGCCATAGCGCCAAGCCAGCACGCCAGCGGCAAGCACAAGCTCAACCAAGGTCGGCGCGATGTTGAAGGCGAGAAAGCGCAACAGAAAATCGATCGCCCGAATGCCGCGCTCGATGGTGCGGTAGACAGCGCCGGTGCGTTTGGATTGGTGGAAGCGCACTGACAGAGCGTGCACGTGGGCGAAGACGCGGGTGCCGGCGCGGCGCTGGGCTTCTTCGCTGATCGGCTGGAAGATGGCGTCGCGCAATTGCGGGCCGGCGGTGGAGGCAAAACGCAGGCCGGACCAAAATAACGCAAATCCCAGAAACGCTTGCACCGCGCCTTGCCCCTCGCCGCGCGCTACCGCGTTAATGCCATCGGCCAACACCAAGGGGGAAAATACCGCCAGCACCTTGCCCACCAGGGTCAGCGCCAAGGCCGCGCCCAAGCGCAACCGAAAATCGAGCCCCTTCAACCCGCCGATCAGGCCAATCAGCCGACGAATAGTGCGCTCCAGCGGCGGCGCCAGATCCTTGACGGTTTCCGGGCTTGGCGCCGGGTGCGACACTGTTCTTGTTCCCCCGTGTTTCATGGCCTGGAGGTAGGCGCGCTCGCTTTCGCCGGCAATGCGCTTTAATGGCTTGCTTCCGATGCCCGATTCCGAAAACCCCGCCCTGCCCGTGCGCTCGATTTGCGTCTATTGCGGCTCCTCCGAGAGCACGCGGCCGCAATACCATGATTTAGCTACACGTTTTGGCCAGGAGCTGGCGCGGCGCGGCTTGCGTTTGGTCTATGGCGGAGGCTCCGTGGGCCTGATGGGACGCTGCGCGCGAGCGGCGCACCGCGCCGGAGGCGACGTGCTCGGCATCATGCCGCGCTTTCTGGAGCAGCGCGAACGCGTGCTGAGCGAAGTGCCTCACCGCATGGTCGACACCATGCACGAGCGCAAACTGATCATGTTCAACGAGGCCGACGCCTTCGTCGTGCTGCCCGGCGGCATTGGCACGCTGGAGGAAGCGGTGGAGACCCTGTCGTGGCGGCGGCTGGAACTCCACCAAAAGCCGATCATTTTCCTGTCCGAGGATGATTTCTGGACGCCGTTCTTTCACCTCATGCAGCACACGATCGACGCCAATCTGACGCCGGCGAACTTTGCCGAATCCTGCCGCTACGTGAACTCGATTCAAGCCTGCTTCGAGGCGCTGAGCTGATGCCAACCGACCGCGGTGTTAACTCCCACTCCCTGGACACCCTCCCGGGGCGTCGCGAAGGGTGAGTTGGCTCATCCGCGACCGCGCGTCCTAAAACGAAATGCACACCTTCTGCGCCTCGCTGGCATTGCCGCCCATGATGAGCGCATCGGCGATCTGGTCGACCTTATATTCATGCGTCACCAGCGAGGAGAGATCGTAACGCCCCGATCGCATCATCGCCAGAATATCAACGAACGCATCCTGAATCGAGATGCCGCCGCAGCCGGTGACGCGCCAATTCATCAGCGAGAGGTGGCGCAAATTCCAAGCCACCGGCTCATGGTGCGCGCCGACAATGGCGAGGATCGCTTCGCGGCCGGCGAGCATGGCGAAATTGTCGGTCGCGACTTTAAGACCGATGGCGTCGAGATAGAGTTGGGCATTGCAGCGTTCGCCCAAAAATGTCGTCTGCGTCCCGAATTCCGCGAACGCCTTGGCTTTCAAATCTTCGGTTTCCGGATTGCATGTGATCAGGCCGAATGTGCGCGCGTTGGCGAGGCGCTTTTCGGAGATATCGACGATCATCACTTTCGGGCAACCGTAATAAAGCAGCATGATCGCCGCCGACATGCCGATAATGCCGGCGCCGAACACGATGGCGCACTTCTCCGGCCCCGGATCGAGATTGCGCGCCCCCCGCGCGCCGATCACGAACGGCTCCATCAGCACCGCGGTCTTGACCGGAATGTCGTTGTCGATTCTCAGCACGCTGTAGCCGACTTCGCATTGCAGCACGCGAATATACTCGGAGAAGCCGCCGACCGTGGCCATGCGTTTTTTATCGCGCAGCGCATAGCCCTGATTGGGGAAGACATGGTCGCCGAGCTTCAGCCCCACTACGTCCTTGCCGATTTCCACCACTTCGCTCACGGCTTCGTGGCCGAATTCGTGATCCTTCCAGATCATGTTCAAATCGCCGCCGCGCCGGTAAGCGGCAATGTCGGAGCCGCAGATTCCGGTCATTAAATTGCGGACGATGACCTCGTCGTCGCCGCATGCGGGATAGGGCAAGTCAACCACATCGACGCTGCCGGCCCCGCGAAAAATCGCCGCTTTATAAGTTTTCATCGTTCGCTCCGGCGGTGGAGCGGCACGCTATCGTCTCTGGCTGCGAGGTCAATGGCTGACGCGCGCGGACCGATTATCGTCCTTCTCCCCTTGTGGGAGAAGGTGGCGCGAAGCGCCGGATGAGGGGTGGCGGCGCTACGCTACGTGGCGCTTGCACCCCTCACCCAAGTCGGCGCTGGCGGAAAACTCGCGTTCTCGATCCCCTCTCCCACACGGGGAGAGGGACGAGGCGGGTTCGACAACGCCGATGGCCAGTTATCACTCCCCCAATAGCCGCTTCAGCATTTCGCTCTGATGATCCCGAAGAACACCGCCAGCACGCGCACGACGCGGCGCTCTTCGTCCACGGTGAAATAGAACACCGCGCGATCCTTGGTGACGCGGCGCAAACCCGGCATCAGCCCCGGCTCAGCGTGCCTTGCTTGGGAACTTTGCCAAGCGCCTTCATGGCATCGCGGATAATGCGAAGGCGCGAAGTCGCGAGCTGTTTCGCCTCCGCGTGGCTGTGGCCGAAGCCAAGGTGGGTTGAGGCGAGGAAGCGCAGGATGGCGCGAAGATCGCTTTCGGCGTCGAGCGAGCGCTCAACGCTGTAGCGCATCGCCCTCTTCCAGATCGCGCTCACTGAATTCGCGCGATCATCCGCTCGATCTGCGCGTCGCTCTCTTCCATGGAAATGAACGGACCCTTTGCGCGTTGTTCCAGCAGCGCCTTGAGCGCGGCGGGATCGGACGGCCCCCTGGCGCGCTCCTCCAGCGCCTTCAACGCGGCGAGTTCGGCTTTTTCGGTCTGCGCGCGCAGCAATTCGAGCCCATGCTGCAGCACCGCGCTGAGGCTCGGATACCGCCCCCGCGCCACCAGCTCGCGGGCAAAGGCTTCCTGGGAATTCGGTGAGGGAAATGGAGGCTTTGGTGGTCATGGCGGTTGCTGGGCAGCACTGACGGGGATGCGCTCAATCGCTAGCCCCTGGAATCCGACCGCGCGAGAAGCGCCGCCAACCACAAATATTTCCTCACCTCTGCTCACCATCGCATTCCCCACGCGACTAATGGCGAGTTCGCCGACGGACTGCCAATCTCCAGCTACATTTTGCAGTCTCACTATGCTTCGGTCATCCACCAATTGGCTACTCGGATCGTCGGAAAAGTGGCCACCAGAAACATAGATTGCGCCGCCCATTGTCGTGGCTTCAGCCCCTACCCTAGCACGCGGTAGGTCCGGCGCGCGCCGCCATGTATTGGCCTCGAAATTCCAGGCCCACACTTCTTTGGATGGAACCCCATTTCGATTGCCGCCCGATCAAAAAATATTCGTCACCTAGGCGGGCACACGCTCCCCCCCCCGCGAGGGCGCCAGACGGTACATCCATCCAGGACCAGTTGGCGGTCGCGATAGAAAATCGCAGAACACGGGTCGCTGCTAAATATGGCGAGCGAAACAGCCAAATCGGCCCTTTTTGTATACCGCCCACGATATAGACGCTTCCATCGATTCGCAAATGAACACTGTCCCAGGGCAGTGGTGGGCATGTCATGTAGGCGAACCCATCGGATGATTGGGACGCAACAAAAGACCCCGGCTGTAGCCAGTCGCATGTGCAGCTCCGCCAAGGTCGTGAGAATTTTGCCAAGGCCGACCGTCGCTGAATTGCACGTGTCCGCCGCGGGACTGATGTGCCTTGAGCTTGAGCCTGTGGCCGCGGTGAACGGGTCAGCCTGAGCGATCTGCGTTTTCGGCTGTCGCGGACCTCCACGCTTAGCGCCACTTACTCACTCCCTCACGATTTTCCTTTTGACCTCAAATCCCCCGCCTCAACCGCTCCACATGCAGCTTCAGCCACAGCTGCCGCGCGCGCTTCAGGCGCTCCGCCGCCAGGATTTGTTTGATCTGCGCCAGCGTCTGCTCCAGCAGCGTGTTGACCAGCACGTAATCGTATTCTTCCCAGTGCGAAATTTCATCGAGCGAGCGCGCCATGCGTTTGGCGATCACTTCTTCGCTGTCCTGCGCGCGCGTGTGCAGGCGGCGTTCCAGTTCGGCCATCGAGGGCGGCAGGATGAAAATGCCGACCACGTCTTCGGGCGCGGCGGCGCGCAGCGCGCGCGCGCCTTGCCAGTCGACATCGAACAAAACGTCGCGGCCCTGGATCAGCAGCGCCTCCACCGGCGCGCGCGGGGTGCCGTAATGGTTGCCGAACACCATGGCGTCTTCGAGGAACTCGCCGCGATCGGCCATCCCCTCGAAGCTCTCGCGGTCCATGAATTTGTACTCGCGCCCGTCGATCTCGCCCGGGCGCGGCGGGACGCGTGGTGGCCGAGACCGAGAGCGAGGTGTTGCCATCGTCCTCGATCAGCTTTTGCGCCATCGTCGATTTGCCTGCGCCCGAAGGGCTCGACAGCACGAACATCAGGCCGCGGCGCGCGACGTGTTCATTCAACATTGGCCGCCTGCTCCTTGATCTGGTCCACCACGGTTTTGAGATCCAGTCCGATGCGCGTCAATTCCAGCTCCGCGGATTTAGAGCAAAGCGTATTCGCTTCCCGCGTCAATTCCTGGCCGAGAAAATCAAGCCGGCGGCCGGCCGGTTCGGGGTTGGCCAGAAGCGCGCGCAATTCGCCGGCGTGCGCGGCGAGGCGCTCCAGTTCTTCCTCTACGTCGGCGCGCGAGGCCGCGAGCGCTGCCTCCTGCGCCAAACGCTGCGGATCGAGTTGCACTTCCGGCGCTAGCGCGGCCAGGCGCGCGCGGATGCGCTCCAGCGCCGCCCCGGCGCCGTCGCCGCCGAAGTTGCGCGCGCGCGCGATCAGGGCGTCGATGCGCTCGCAAATTCGCCCAGCACGCCCGCCAGCATGCGGCCTTCGCCAGCACGCGCCTCGGCAAGCGTGGCCAGCGCCTGCTCGAAACCGGCAATCAGCGCCGCTTCCAGTGCGGTGCGCGCTTCCTCGCTCAACTCCGTCGCATCTTCGCTGATCACCACGCCGCGCAGCGCGAGCAATCCGTCCCAGCGCGGCGGCTTGACCCGCTTTGCTTGATCAATGGCTCGCCAGCCGCCAACAGCTTTTCCAGCAACGCGGCGTCGATGCGCACTGGCGGCGGCGCCCCCGCATCGCGCGCCAAGGTCAACGTAGCTTGCACCGAGCCGCGCTTGAACGTTTTGCCCGCGAGCGCTCGCGCCGGCTGCTCCAGGCCATCAAACCCCGGCGGCAGCCGCAACTTCAGATCGAGCCCGCGCCCATTGACGCTTTTCAGCTCCCAAATCCAGCGCAAGCCCGCGTGCTCGCCCTCGGCGCGCGCAAAGCCGGTCATGCCTGAAATGCTCATGGAGGGTTCCTGGCGGAAGCGCCTGTGCGCAAGCCCGGCTCAGCGCCCGGCGCGCTCTTCGGCCAGGCGCGCGCGCTCGATCTCGCGCCAGCGGGCAACATTGGCGTTGTGCTCGGCGAGGGTGGCGGCGAAGGCATGGCCGCCGCTGCCGTCGGCGACGAAGAAAATGGCGTCAGAATCGGCCGGGTTGGCGGTAGCTTCGAGCGCCGCTCTGCCGGGATTGGAGATCGGCGTCGGCGGCAGGCGGTCGATCTGGTAAGTGTTGTAGCCGGTGTTGAGGGCGATTTCGCTGGCGCGAATGGTGCGCGGATTGCCCTGCGCATCGACCAGGCGTCCATCGCGGCAGCGCGGCGGGAAGCGTTTGCAAATGCCGTAAATGATGGTCGGATCGCTTTCGAGCCGCATCGGCCGGCGCAAGCGGTTGACGAAAGCCGCCGCAACCATTGGCCGCTCGGAGGCGACGCCAGTTTCGCGCTCGACGATGGAGGCGAGCGTCACCAATTGCTCCGGTGTGCTGACCGGCAAATTGGCTTGGCGCTCTTCCCAGATTTCCGCCAGCGCCGCGTCGCGGGCCGCGCGCATCTGTTGCAACAGCGCCGCGCGGGTCATGCCGCGCTGCACGTGATAGGTATCCGGCAGGATAGCGCCTTCGGGCGGGGCTTCGGGTAATTCACCGGTGAGCATTTCCGCGCTCGCGATGATGCGCATCACGCCGGCGATGGTAATGCCTTCAGGAAAAGTCAGCGCGTGCTGCAACGCCGCCCCGCTCGACATCATCTCGACTATCTCACGTATGGATGCGTGCGCGGGGATCAGATATTCGCCAGCTTGCAGCGCCGCGCCGCGCGCATAGAGCCGATTGGCGATGCGAAACTGAAACGCGTCCGATATCAGCCCGGCCTGCTCAAGCCCCGAGGCGATGTCGGCGCCGCTGGCCCCGCGCTCGACCACGAAAGTCGCGTTGGAATCGGCCGGTCCGGGGCGGCCTATGGCGCTTGAGAAGAACGCAAACGCGAAAATCGCCGCCGCCACCAGCAACACGAGAGGCCAAAGCAGGAGCAAGGGGATTCCGCCGCCGCGTCGTGATGCGCCTGACCGGGCCATCATTTCACCGCTGTCAGGATCACCGCCGCATTGGTTCCCCCAAACCCGAACGAATTCGACATCGCCGCTCTGATGGCGCGCTTCTTGGCTTTATGGGGGGTCAAATCGATCGCGGTTTCGATCGAAGGATTATCGAGATTTAGCGTTGGCGGGACGATGCCGTCGCGGATCGCCAGCGCGCAAAAAATTGTCTCAACCGCCCCAGCAGCGCCCAGCAAATGGCCGATCGCCGACTTTGTCGACGATAGCGACAATCGCGCCGCATCCGCGCCGAAAAAGCGCTCCACCGCCTTCAGTTCGATCTCATCGCCCAGCGGCGTTGAGGTGCCATGGGCATTGACGTAATCGATGTCGCCGCACCTCAGCCCCAAATCGGCCAAGGCCGCGCTCATGGCCCGGAAACCTCCATCGCCATCGTCGGCGGGCGCGGTGATGTGGTGGGCGTCGCCGGACAGGCCATAGCCTTTGACCTCGGCGTAAATTTTCGCGCCGCGCGCCTTGGCGTGTTCGTATTCCTCAAGCACCAGCACGCCAGCGCCCTCGCCCATGACGAAACCGTCGCGGTCCTTATCATAGGGGCGGGAGGCTTTTTCCGGCGTGTCGTTATAGCCAGTCGAAAGCGCGCGCGAGGCGCAGAAGCCGGCCATGCCGAGCCGGCAGATCGCCGCCTCCGTCCCGCCGGCCACCATCACATCCGCATCGCCGTGCACGATCAACCGCGCTGCATCGCCAATCGCATGCGCGCCGGTGGCGCAGGCGGTGACCACCGCATGGTTGGGGCCCTTGAAATGATAGCGGATCGAAACGTGGCCGGAGACCAGATTGATCAGCGCGCTCGGGATGAAGAAGGGACTGATCTTGCGCGGTCCTTCGCGCTCCAGCAGCAATGCGTTTTCCGCGATGGCGTTGAGCCCGCCTATGCCTGAGCCGATCAAGACGCCAGAGCGAACTTGCTGTTCGCGGGTCTCAGCCCGAAAGCCGAAATCGGCGATGGCCTCGTCGGCCGCGGCCATTCCGTACAAGATAAAATCGTCAACCCGGCGCTGTTCCTTGGGCGACATGGTTTTGTCTGGATCGAAGGCATGGGCATCGCCAGCGCCGCCGCCGCGGCCATCGACGCGCGGCACCACGCAGCCGACCTTGCACGGCAAATCGTCGACCCGGAAATGCTCAAGCTTGCCGGCGCCCGACCGGCCCGCGATCAGACGCTCCCACGTGGCCGGGCCATTGGCCGCCAGCGGCGTAACAAGCCCAATTCCCGTGATTACTACGCGCCGCATGGCCCCACCTGGACCCGGGCCTTAGCCCTTTTTCTCGGAAATGAATTTCACCGCGTCACCCACGGTCTGGATGTGTTCGGCGGCTTCGTCCGGAATCTCGATGGAGAATTCTTCCTCGAACGCCATCACCAGTTCGACATTGTCCAGGCTGTCCGCGCCCAGATCGTCGATGAAGCTCGCCTTCTCGGTGACCTTCTCCGGCGCGCACTCAAGGTGCTTAATCACGATGGATTTAACGCGTTCAAACACTTCCGACATGCACGCCTCGCCAGTGATAGATTTCAAAAACCCGCCCCGCTTCTCATTTGTGTCCGGGCGTGAGCGGGGTTTTGGACAGCCAGAGCCTTGGGCGCAAGCTTTTTTCTCGGCGCCCATTTTTCGGGTCGCCTGCCGCCCCCTCAAATCATCGCCATGCCGCCATTGACGTGCAAGGTCTGGCCGGTGACGTAAGCGGCCTCCTCGCTGGCCAGGTAGACCGCCGCCGCCGCCACGTCCGCGCCTGCTCCAAGCCGGCCAGCCGGAATTTTACCCATCATTGCGGCTTTTTGGGCTTCATTGAGCACGTCGGTCATGGGCGAGGCGATGAAGCCCGGCGCAATCGTGTTGGCGGTGACGTTGCGGCTGGCGACCTCGGCCGCCAGCGATTTAGTGAAGCCGATCATGCCGGCCTTGGAGGCGCAATAATTGGCTTGGCCCGGATTGCCCATCACCCCCACCACGGAAGTAATGCCGATAATTCGGCCCCACCTGTTCTTCATCATACCGCGCAGCGCCGCCCGCGAGAGCCGGAAATAGCTCTCCAGATTGACCTTAAGCACGGACTGGAAATCCTCGTCCTTCATCCGCAGCAAGAGGCCGTCCTTGGTGATGCCGGCATTTGCCACCAGAATATCGAGCCGCCCGCCAAGTGCGGCCTCCGCCTGCCCCACCAAAGCATCCACCGCACCGCTGTCGGAGAGGTTGCACGGCAGGATCGGGTGATCGCCGCCGATCTCGGCCTTGAGCTTTTCGAGCGCTTCAACGCGCGTGCCCGAAAGAGCTACAAGCGCACCCTGCGCGGCGAGCGCCTTCGCAATCGCCCCGCCAATGCCCCCGGATGCGCCAGTGACCAGCGCGGTTTTGCCTGTGAGTGAGAACATTTCACCGTCCCAAAATTGTTGTGCACCCGCTCCCCCTCGATGGGGGAGCTGTCACGCGAAGCGTGGCTGAGGGGGTGAGGCCCGCAACGCGTTACGGCTGAGCCTCAAGAGGCTCAGCCTTTATCGCAGCGCGCGCACCCCTCCCGCGCCTTTGGCGCCGCCCTCCCCATCGAGGGGAGGGCTAAGGCTCTATTCCCCGCGCGCAGCGGCGGCAAGTTCCAGCGCCGCATTCTAACCCTCGGTCCTTGGGCCCTCGAGCTTGAAGTCTGGGGGGAGTAGCTTCGTATTGTCGGGCGGCAACCAACGCCGCTTGTTCAAATCGGAACGCATCGCGGCCACGAAAGCCTGAAAAAGTCTCTCTCTATCACTCGTCGGCCTTCCGTCCTTTATCGCGGACGCAAGTGCGTTCCATGCCAGCACAACTTCGTCGGTCCCAATCAGCCAAACCTTGCGAATAGCTCGCAAATAAGCGCGGGTCTCGTCGACATCGCCACTGACCAAAGCATCGATCCGTTCAACGACATCACCATAGGCGGCGCTACGACGCTCGTATTCGGTCCACGCCCGGGACGTTAAAGTCTGGATCAGCCATGCGACTGCAGCCACGACAATGGGAAGCGTGAATTGCAGGACATCAGATAGGCCGTCAACCGAGTTGTGCCCACAGGAGATTTGGCCTTCCAACTAAGCCACCGTCTTCGCAAACGCTTCCAAATCCCCAGGCTCGTTCAGCGCAACCGCCGTCGCCTCCGGCGCGCCGCGTTTGACCATGCCGGAGAGCTGGCGGCCGGCCCCGATCTCGACAAAGCGCGTAACGCCGCCTTCGGTCGCCATCCATTCCACGCTTTCACGCCAGCGCACCCGGCCGGTGACTTGCTCGACCAGCAAGCGCCGGATGGTCGCCGGTTCGCTCACCGGGCGCGCGGTAATGTTAGTCACCAGGGGAACCGCAAGCGGTGCGATTTCGGCTTTCGCGAGCGCTTGCGCCATCGCCTCAGCCGCCGGCTGCATTAGCGGCGAGTGGAACGGCGCGGAGACATTCAGCGCAATCGCGCGCACGCCTTTTTCCTTGGCGTAGACAAGCGCCGCGTCGATGCCGGCCTTGGAGCCGGAAATCACTACGTTGCCAATATTGTTGTCGTTGGCGACCACGCACGGCCCGGCCTTGGCGCCCTCGGCGGCAATCTCCTCGGCGGCGGCGACATCGACCTTGCCGATCAAAGCCGCCATCGCCCCCTCGCCAACGGGAACCGCCGCCTGCATGGCATTGCCGCGTATGCGCAGCAGCCTCGCCGCATCGCGAACGCTGAGCGCACCTGCCGCGGCCAGGGCGGAATATTCGCCCAGCGAATGCCCAGCCACGAACTTGGCCTTGCCGACGCCGACGCCAAACTCCCGCTCCAGCGCCCGCATCGCCGCCAGGCTCACCGCCATGAGCGCCGGCTGGGCGTTGGCGGTGAGGGTCAGTTCCTCGGCGGACCCCTCGAAGACCAGCCGCGACAGCTTCTCGCCAAGCGCCTCGTCAACCTCCTGAAACACCTCGCGCGCCGCGCTAAAGGCGTCGTGCAACCCACGTCCCATGCCGGGCGCCTGGCTGCCTTGGCCGGGGAAAATGAAAGCAATGCTCATGGGTGGCGGCTTAGCGCAGGCGGACGCGGGGCGCTACTTTCCCGCCGGCAGGTTCGGCCTGAAATGAGAGAGCGGTGGCGCCTAATTTGCTTCCCACAATGTGAGTGGGGTTAAAATGTCGGACCGTGAGCCAAAAAAAAATAGAGTCAGCGACAAGGCCTCGAATGGAAGGCGTTGGCCGGCGCCAGCTGTTTGCTTCGGCAGGGCTTGCCGCGGCGGGGATATTGGGAGCGTGCAGCGCCCGTAGCGAGGCTACTTATCGGGCCGCGAGCGGATCTGTCGGCGAGGCGCCCAGGCGCATTGTTCGTGTGTATTCTGGCCGACCCGGAATATTGGCTTACCGAATTGCGCCGCATTAAGGGCGAGGGTGAACGCGAGCACTACCTTTTCTTCCGTAGCTTGTTCGAGGCAGATCACGCCGTTTTCAAAGCGCAATTGGCGCCCGACGGCGACATCTGGGCGCTGGCGAAATCGGATCCGCGTTACCCGTCGCTGAACCTGGCGGTCGATCCCACCGCCTATCCCGGCCATCCCCGCTCGATCGGCGATCCTTCGACGCGGACCCTAATGCAGGGGCCGCTGTTTTCGCTTGCGCGCGCGCTTCCAAAACACGGCGCGCTGCCGTTCGATCCGCTAAGCATGGGCGCGAGCCCGTGCTCGAGCCGGGCGGGTTGCCTGCAAGAAGGCCCAGCCGCGCAAAGCCTGTTGCCAACGGATTTCTCGCTCGACGCCTATGCGCAGGTTGGCGATATGGTCCGCCTCTGGCAGTCCGAACAGCGCGGCTAAACTCACTGCGGCGACGGCGTATCGGCGTATCCATCGAGCGCTACTTCGCCGCCGGCGGCTTCGGTCAAAAGTTTTCGTCCTATGGCTTCGGTGAGCGTGAAGGGGTTGGTATTGGGGAAGGCGGTGAGCCCCAAGCCTCTGGGCAGCTTTGGCCTACTAAGCGCGCTACTGGTTGGCCGTGCGTGCGGAAGGCGGCGCTACGGATTCCTCGGCCAATCCGCACCAAACACGCGTGCGAACCGCGTCTCAAACTGTCGGATGGCCGTCACTCGTCAGCGGCGCCAGTCGATACTTGCGAGCGCATATACCCCAAGCCACTGGCTGCGGCGCCAAGCTCTTTCGGCGCGCTGAACAACATATCACCCAACAATACGCCAGTTTATTGCTCTGCGAAAGCGCCCGCCCACCGTGGGGACGCCGTCGGTAGTTTCAAGCGCCACCCGAAAGTAGGTCGCAATCATAAGGCTCGCGCCGGCGAACCCCCAACCGGGTGGTTCTTCGCTCACAACGGTGCAACTCAGCTTGCCATCGGCGCTAACCACGCAATCGAGCACGACCCTTCCTTCAACACCCCGATCAACCGCTGCACTGGGATAATGCCGTGCAAAGTCCTCGCCGCTTGGTTGCGCTGTCCATCTCACACCGGATAGCACAACAGGGACCGCCTCCGAGGGTAGTTCGGTCGAGACCGGTCCACTCAGCGGCGGGGGAAGGATGGGTCCGCCTCCACCGGCCTCTGGTGTCTGCGGCAATGCCGAACTTGGCAAACCTGCCAAGAGGAGGAACGTCGCAATCGCAGTTGCTGACCACATTTTATGCGCCTCCTTTCCGCAGAGAGCATAAACTCAGTCAGAATATTGGCAAGCAACGCCCCTTGCCTTCCCGCCCCAATCCCCTAACAACCGCCCCTTCGCGATCTGCGGCCCTGGGGCAATTCTTGCGCTTGGGGTCCATCGTTTGGGCCGGCTCTTCCCCGGTCCGGGCGCCGCGGATCACACGGAAGAGGAAAATATGGCGTTCTACGAACACGTGCTGATCGCGCGGCCTGAAATCTCGCCGCAACAAGTGGACGCCCTGATCGAGGGCCTGGCCAAGACCATTACCGATCTCGGCGGCCGCGTCGCCAAGAACGAATATTGGGGCCTGCGCAACCTCACTTATCGCATCCGCAAGAACCGCAAGGGCCATTACGCCCTGCTCGGCCTCGATTGCGCCGCGCCAGTCGTGCACGAATTCGAGCGCTTGCTGCGCATCAACGAAGACGTCATGCGGTTCAAGACCATCCGGGTCGAAGAACTCGATACCGAGCCCTCGCCGATCCTGGCCCGCCGCGACCGGGAGGAGCGCCGCAGAGCCCGCCGCGAAGGCCGCGACGAGGACGGCAACGAGATTGTCGGCGAGGAGGAATAGATCATGTCCGGTAAAGGCGCCCCCAAATTCAACATCGCCAACCTTCCCGCCCGCCGTCCGTTTAGCCGGCGGCGTAAGGTCTGCCCGTTCTCGGGCGATGCCGCTCCGAAGATCGACTACAAGGACGTGAAAACCCTGCAGCGCTACATTTCCGAAAAGGGAAAAATCGTGCCTGCGCGCATCAGCGCCGTCTCCGCCAAGAAGCAACGCGAATTGGCCAAGGCCATCAAACTCGCGCGTGAACTGGCGCTGCTGCCGTTCGCGGTTCAGTGAGGGGGACCAGATATGCAAGTCATCCTGCTTGAACGCGTGGAAAATCTGGGCGCCATCGGCGACGACCGTGAAAGTACGCGACGGTTTTGCGCGTAATTTTCTGCTGCCGCAAAAACGCGCCTTGCGCGCCACCGAAGCCAACCAAAAATTGTTCGAGGCGCGCCGCGCCGAGATCGAGGCCAAGAACGCCGAGTCGCGCGCCGGGGCCGAGAAGGCCGCCAAGACCATCGACGGAACGTCTTATGTGTTGATCCGGCAAGCGGGCGAAGCCGGCCAGCTTTACGGCTCGGTGTCCTCGCGCGACATCGCCGAGCAAATCGCCAAGGCCGGCGCCTGCGCCAGCCGCGGCGCGGTGGTGCTCGACAAGCCGATCAAGACGATTGGGCTCTATGATGTCCGCGTGCGCCTGCATGCGGAGGTCTACGCCAACGTCAAAGTCAATGTCGCCCGCTCAACCGATGAGGCCGAGCGCCAGGCGCGCGGCGAAAACGTCATCGCCAGCGGCCACCAGGCGGACAAGGACGAAGCCGCGGCCCAAGCCAAGGAATTGGCCGCGTCCGCGTTCGTCGATACGTCGCCGCGCGAATCATAAATCGCCGACGGCCCCTGGGGTCGGCGGCGGCGCTGCGCTCAAGGGGAGAACCAACCATGCCTCTGCTCATGTGCCCAAACGACAACGCCGGCATGCAGACCGTCAATCGCAACGGCGTCGAGTTCGACATGTGCCCGACGTGCCGCGGCGTCTGGCTCGATCGCGGCGAGCTTGAGAAACTTATAGACAGCGCGCGCGCTTCGTTTAGCGCCGACGCCCCGCAAGCCTCGGCGCAGCCGCAATATCGGCCCGAACCGCGCCCGCAGAACGCGCAAGCCTACGGAGAACGCGGCGAGCAAGGCGAACGCGGCGAACAGGGCTACGGTAACGATCCCCGCCGCCGCAAGCGCGGTTTCGACATGTTCGATATTTTCGACTGATACCGCGTCCACTTGATTGGGCCACCGAAACAAGGCTCATCGTTCACAACTCGGGATAGTTGCGACGCCGCTGTGAGCATCGATGAAGCGCAGCCGCGAATCGCGCCATCCTGCTTCCATGACGACCAGCGCTATCGCCCCCGTTCCGACTTCGCCGCAGCCGCGCGCGACGCCGCATAATCTCGAAGCCGAGCAAGCCCTGCTCGGCGCCATCCTGTTCGACAACGAAACCTGCAACCGCATTACGCCATTATTGCAGGAGCGGCATTTCTTCGATCCCGTGCACGGGCGCATTTTTTCCGCCTGCGCGGACATCATCGCGGCGGGCGGTCTGGCGGACGGCCTTACGCTGAAGGAGCGCTTCGCGCGCGACGGCGGCATCATGGAGATCGGCGGCGCGGTCTATCTGATGAAGCTGATGGAGAGCGCCGCGCCCTTGTCGGCGCAAGCGCAAGCCTACGCCGAACTGGTCTACGATCTGGCGCTCAGGCGTGAACTGATCCGCGTCGGCAACGTGATCTCCGACCTGGCGGAAAATCCGCCCGACAATCACGACGCCAAGGACATTATCGAGGAGGCCGAGCGCACGCTGTTTACCTTGGCCGAGAGCGGCACGGCCAATTCCGGCTTTGCGCCTTTTTCGCATGCGCTCGCCACCTCGATCGAAAACGCGGCGGCGGCCTACGAAAGCAAGTCCGACGTTTCGGGTCTGGCCACAAAGTTCGACGATCTCGACCGCATGCTCGGCGGCTTGCATCCCTCCGATCTGCTGATCCTCGCCGGCCGGCCTTCGATGGGCAAGACCGCGCTCGCCACCAATATCGCCTTCAACATCGCCCGCGCTAGGCTCGACGCCACGCGTTCGGGTGATTTCGAGAACCAGACCAACAAGGGCGGGGTGGTGGCGTTCTTTTCACTGGAAATGTCGTCCGAGCAATTGGCCACGCGTTTGCTTTCGGACGCCGCCGAGATCGAAAGCGATCGCATCCGGCGCGGCAAGATCAGCAAGCAGGAATACGAACGCCTCGCCGACGAGGCGGTGAATTTGCAGCAATTGCCGCTGCACATTGACGATACCGGCGCCATCGGCATCGCCCAATTGCAGGCCCGCGCACGCCGCCTGCAGCGCACAATCGGGCTCGATTGCATCGTCGTGGATTATCTGCAGCTGGTTACCTCGTCCTCGAAAAAGACCGACGGGCGGGTGCAGGAGGTCAGCGAAATCACTCAGGGATTAAAGGCGCTGGCCAAGGATTTGAAGGTGCCGGTCATCGCCCTGTCCCAGCTCTCCCGCCAAGTCGAAAACCGCGAGGATAAGCGCCCCCAGCTCTCGGATTTGCGCGAATCCGGCTCAATCGAACAGGACGCGGATGTGGTGCTGTTCGTTTACCGCGAAAGCTATTATCTGGAACGGGCCGAGCCGCGCGAGGGTAGCGACGAGCACATCGCGTGGATGCGGCAAGTGGACGAGGTGCGCAACCATGCCGAAGTCATTATCGGCAAGCAGCGGCACGGACCAATTGGGAAAGTGAAGCTCTTCTTTGACAGCCGCTACACCAGATTCGGAAACCTCGCCGCCCGCAGCTAGCCCACGGCTCGCGCGGCTGCGGGTCGATGCCGGCGCGATCGCGGAAAATTGGCGCTTCTTCCGCGCGCGCGCCCCGGGCGCCGCTGTCGCCGCGGTGGTGAAGGCCGATGGCTACGGGCTCGGCGCGGAGACCGCGGCGCGCGCATTAGCCGAAGCTGGCGCGCGCGTGTTTTTCACCGCCACAAGCGGCGAAGCGCTGGCGGTTCGCGCCGTGCTCTGGGCGAGGGGCCGCAAATTTTCGTGCTCAACGGACCCCCTGGCGATGATGTGCAGCATTTTGCCGGCGGCCAAGCTTACCCCAGTGCTGAACTCGCTGGCGCAGATCAAACTCTGGAGCGCGCGCGGGCCAGCGGCGCTGCACATCGACACCGGCATGAACCGGCTCGGCATCGGTCCCGAGGAATTGGCGCCGGCGGCCATCGCGCTGAAAGACGCCTCGTTGGCCTTGGTGATGAGCCATCTCGCTTGCGCAGCCACGCCCGGCCACGAGATGAACGCCCTGCAGCGCACGCGCTTCATCGACGCCGCGACTTTGTTTCCCAGGGCGCCGCTCAGCCTGGCGTCAACGGCGGGCGCGCTCCTTGGCGCCGATTACCATTTCGACCTGATCCGCCCCGGCATCGGCCTCTACGGCGCCGGCGGGCTGGACAGCGACAACCCAATTCTTGTCGCGGCGGCCACCATCGAAGCGCCGATCGTGCAAGTCCGCGATGTCGAAGCCGGGCGAGAGCTTCGGTTATGGCGCAAGCCTGATCGCGACAAAAAAGATGCGCACCGCCACCGTCGCGCTTGGCTATGCCGACGGCTTCTTGCGTTCGCTGAGCGGGCGCGGTTATGGCGTATTGGGGGGCGAGAAGCGCCCGATCCTGGGACGGGTGTCTATGGACTTGACGATAATCGATGTCACCGGCTGCGCCGAGGCGCGGCCAGGGGCGATGGTCGAATTCCTCGGCCCGAATGCGGCATTGGATGAAGTGGCCGCGCTCGCGGGAACCGCGCCTTATGAAATCTTGACGACTTTCGCCGGAACTGTGCGCCGGAGCGGAGCCGCAGGCTGATGAACCCGCTTGCATCCATCGGCCGAGGAACCATTGCGACTTTTTCCGAGATCGGTCGCTATTCGGCGTTCGCCGCGCGCGGCGCTGCGGCATGCTTTTCGCCGCCGTTTTTTCTCGGACAATTCCTGCGCCAATGCGCGCAGATCGGCTATTTCTCGCTGCCCGTGGTGGGGATCACGGCGGTGTTCATCGGCGCTGCGCTGGCGCTCAATATTTTTGTCGGCGGCGCGCGCTTCAATGCCGAACAATTCGTGCCCAACATCGTCGTGCTCGGCATCACCCGCGAACTGGGGCCGGTGCTGGCGGGCTTGATGCTCGCGGGGCGCGTCAGCGCCGGCATCGCCGCCGAAATGGGCGCCATGCGCGCCACCGATCAGATCGACGCGATGACCACGCTTTCCACCGACCCGTTCCGCTTTCTGGTGGCGCCGCGCGTGCTGGCGGCGACTTTGACCTTGCCGATATTGGTGCTGGCCGCCGATGTGATCGGGGTGATGGGCGGTTACCTGGTCGCCGTGAACAGCCTCGATTTCAACGGCGCCACTTATCTGCGCAACACCTTCGATTTCCTCGAAGCGCAGGATGTGCTGCTGGGCCTACTGAAGGCGGCCGTGTTTGGCTTCATCATCGCCAGCGTCGGCGCCTATCAGGGGTACAATTCGAACGGCGGCGCGCTCGGCGTCGGCCGCGCCACCACCAACGCCGTCGTCGGCGCCATCGTGCTGATCCTGGCGGTGAATTATCTGATCACGGCGTTTTTCGTGGAATGATGCGCGTGGCTTTACCCCCTCCACCGATCCCCGGATTCACCGCAGGCGAAGTTCGGGGCCCCTATACGCAAACGCTGGTGTTTATGGGTCCCGGACTGACGCTTCGCGTCATCCGGGAATGGGTGTTTGGGTTTGCGAACGAAACGCCATGAACCCCAAACTCCAACTCCTCGGCATCAAGAAAAAACTCCGCGGTCGCCAGGTGCTGGACGGTGTCGATCTCGATGTCGCGCCGGGAAAATCGCTGGTGGTGATCGGCGGCTCCGGCGTGGGCAAGTCGGTGACGCTAAAATGCGCGCTTGGGCTGATGAAGCCCGATAGCGGCCAAGTGCTGGTCGATGGCGCCGATGTCGGCGCGCTAGGCCGGCGCGCGCGCGAAAACGTCATGCGCAAATTCGGCATGCTGTTCCAAGGCGGGGCGCTGTTTGACTCGCTTCTCGTCTGGGAAAACATCGCCTTCCGCCTGATCTATGCCGACAAGATTCCGCGCAAGCAGGCGCGCGAGCGCGCGGTGGAGACCATGCGCAAGGTGCGCCTCGCGCCGGAATTCGCCGACGTGCGGCCAATCGAGCTTTCCGGCGGCATGCAAAAGCGCGCCGGCCTCGCCCGCGCCATCATCGCCAAGCCGGATATTTTGTTCTTCGACGAACCCACTACCGGGCTTGACCCGATCACCGCCGACGCGATCAACGATCTCATCGTCGAGATGGTGCGCGAGCTTGGCTGCGCGGCAGTGTCGATCACCCACGACATGGCCAGCGCCCGCAAGATCGCCGACGAAATCGCCATGCTGCACGCCGGAAAAATCGTCTGGCGCGGGCCGGCCGCGAGCATCGATGCAAGCGGCAATGCGATGGTGGATCAATTCGTCGCCGGCCGCGCCGACGGGCCTATTCAGGCGGTGGTGTGAGCGCCGCCGCGCGTTTGCAGACCTTCACCAACCCATCCAGCAGCCTTGCCTCTAATTCCGTGCTGCGCCTGCGCGGGCGTGAACAAGAGCCGCATCGCGCTGACATGAACCGCAACCGCCGCGGCGTCCCAGTTCGGCGCGCTGAGTCGAGCAGGCGGCAGAGCGAATACGCGGCCTTGCTCAGGCCGTCGCGCTCGAACATGCCGCCGAGCGCCGCCAAAGTGCACGACAGCTCGTGCAATTGCTTGCGCTGTTCGGGCTGGGCGCGCCGCACGCGACCATGGCGGCAAGTGCGGCGATGTTTTCAGCCATGATCGCCAGCGCGTCATCTCGGAGCAGTTCCAGATGCAGGGCGGCGCGCGACACCGCCTCGTTCATGCTGATGCCGCCGGGCGCATTGATGCAGGCGCGCAAGGGGTTTGCGGGAGTTCGCGCCCGGCGTTCAAAACATCTCCATGCCGCTGCCGGTGGACGACACAAGCTCGCTCGGCGCCGTCAATTCCCCGCGTCGGCCTTCGCTCTCGGCGACATATAGAATGCGCTCGAGCAGGCCCTGCGTTGAAAATGGTTTGGCGATCACGTAATCGGCGCCGCATTGTCGCGCCGCGGTGATCAATCGCACATAGGTATAGGCGGTGAGGATCATGACTGGCGTTGCCGCATTTGGCCCGCGCCGCTCCGAGCGCAGCCAGGAGATGAAATTGTAAGCGGCGTCGCCGAACCCATAAGGATCGATCAGCACCAAATCGACCGAATGAGTTTTCACCGTGTCGATACCGCCGGCGAGTGAGCCGCAGCGAAACATTTTGCGAAACCCGCAACCGGACAAAATTCCGGTCAGCACTTGGATGCAGATCGGGCTTGCGTCGATCATCACCACTGACGCATTGGCGAAGTTGAAGGTGATTTCCGCCTTCAGCGAACCGAATGAGCGCTCGTCACGATGAAACCCGCTGCACCGCTTCCACCAATTGCACTGGGTTGAACGGTTTGACGATCCAGCCGGTCGCGCCAGCCGCTCTTGCGCGCGCCTTCTGGGCGGGATCGGATTCGGTGGTGAGAACCAGGATCGGCGTTGACCGGGCCAGATTTTCGCGCGCGCGCTCAATGAACCCCAAACCGTCGAGCCGCGGCATGTTGACGTCGGTAATAATCACATCGGGCCGCAAGCGGGTGAGTTGCTCAAGGCCCTCAAGGCCGTCCGAGGCGAGCACCACGCTGAATCCGGCATTGCTCAGCACGAAATTGATCAGTTCGCGGATGGTCAGCGAGTCATCGACCGCAAGGATTGTCTTCTGCCCGCGCCATGACGTTCCCGCGACTCAACCTAAGCTTTTATATCATGAAACTTATAATTGCAGCAACTTGTTCCCAGCCGCCGAAACCGGGCATGGGTGGCAAATACATCAGGCGGCGCCAATGGCCAAGTCGGATCACATCTTCACCTGCCAGGCCTGCGGCGCGATCTGGCCGAAATGGGCTGGCAAGTGCGAAGCCTGCGGGGAGTGGAACACGCTGGTCGAGGAGAGCTCTCGTCCGGTGGTGCCCGGCGCCATGGCCGCGCCCATGGGCAAAAAGGGCAAAGCGCTCGCCTTCGTCGAACTGACTGGAGAATCCGAACCGCCGCCGCGTCTGGCCACCGGCATTTCCGAGTTCGACCGCGTCTGCGGCGGCGGCCTGGTGCCGGCGTCGGCGATCCTGATCGGCGGCGATCCCGGGCGTCGGCAAATCGACGTTGCTGCTGCAAGCCGCGGCGTCGCTGGCCCGTTCCGGGCGAAGCGTCGCCTATGTCACCGGCGAGGAAGCGGAAGCCCAAGTGCAGGAGCGCGCGCGCCGCCTCGGCGCCGGCGACGCGCCGGTGCAACTGGCGGCGGAAACCGACCTGCGCAAAATCCTCGACGGACTGAAAGCGCTGAGGCCAGACGTCGTCATCGTCGATTCCATCCAGACTGTGTGGGCCGATGGCGTGGAAGCAGCCCCCGGCACAGTGGCGCAAGTGCGCGCCTGCGCCCACGAATTGGTGCGTTTCGCCAAGAAAACCGGAGCGATTGTGATCCTGGTCGGCCACGTCACCAAGGACGGGCAGATCGCCGGCCCGCGCGTGGTCGAGCATCTGGTCGATGCGGTGATTTATTTCGAAGGCGAGCGCGGCATGCCGTTTCGGATTTTGCGCGCGGTGAAGAACCGCTACGGCCCGACCGACGAAATCGGCGTGTTCGAGATGGTCGAAGCAGGGCCTGGTGGAAACGCCGAATCCTTCCGCGCTTGTTTCTTGGCAGTTCGGGCGAGCGGCCATCGGGCGCGGCGGTGTTCGCCGGCGTCGAGGGCACGCGGCCGGTGCTGGTGGAAATCCAGGCGCTCGCCGCGCCAAGCGCTTACGGCACGCCGCGGCGCGCAGTGGTTGGCTGGGATTCGCGCGCGTCTGGCCATGATCCTGGCGGTGCTGGAAACCCGCTGCGGGCTCTCGTTCTCGGGCCGCGACGTTTACCTCTCGGTCGCCGGCGGCTTGCGCATCACCGAGCCAGCAGCGGACCTTGCGGTCGCGGCGGCGCTGATTTCCGCGCTTGCCGACCGGGCGCTGCCGAAACATTGCGTGGTGTTTGGCGAAGTCGCGCTTTCCGGCGAAGTGCGACCGGCCGGGCGTAGCGATCTTAGGCTGAAGGAAGCGCGCCAAGCTGGGATTTGAGCTGGCCTACGCGCCACCGCAGAAAAAACCCGGCGGCGCAGGCGTGAAAATCACTCAGATTGCACATATCAGTGAGCTCGCGGCCTTGATCGGCGGCGAAACCAAATAGCGTGCAGGCGCTTTGCGGGCTTTCCTTCGCGCGAGCGGACCGTTATCCCAAATCGGAGTGGGACTCACGCGGGGAGCAGTGCAATGGATCTTGGTCTGACTTGGTTTGATTTCGCGGCGTTTGTGGTGCTGGGCCTTTCCGGCGTGATGGCGTTCGCGCGCGGGCTGATTAGGGAATTGTTCTCGATCATCGCCTTTATTGGCGGCGCCATCTCCGGCTATTTCTTTTACCCGATGCTGCAGCCCTTCATGCAGGATTTGACGCCGCTATCAGGCTGGTTGGCGGCGCTTGCCTCAGGCTTGGTCATCTTCCTGATCGTGTTCGTCGGCGTAACGCTAGTGACCTCGACCATCGCCAAGACCGCGCATCAATCCACCGAGATTGGCAGCTTCGACCGCGCCGCCGGGCTCGCGTTCGGCGTTTTGCGCGGCATCGTTGTGGTGTCGATTGTAGTTCTGCTGGTGCGCCAGACCGAGCCTTCCGATCCGATCGCCGCACCCGATCCGTTGCGCGAGGCCATTCAAAACGCGCGCACTTACCCCATTTACAGTGGCGTCGCGGGCGTCATGGCGGCGATCCTCCCACAGGCGCGCGCGCGCGCCCATGATATAATCGAGGGGCAGAAGGGCGAATCGGCGCCGATACCGCCGGCGGAACCGCCAGCGGAGGCGGAGCCCAACTGAGGCAAGGAGATTTATGACCGAGCGCCGCCTCAATCTCAGCTTCGACCTGGCGCCCGGGCACCCTTGCGAGAACCACACAGATCGTTGGGCCGATGACGACAAGCCGCGCGAGGAGTGCGGCGTGTTCGGCGTGTTCGCCAGCGAAGACGCCTCGGTGCTCACCGCGCTCGGCCTGCATGGGCTGCAACATCGCGGCCAGGAAGGCTGCGGCATCGTCAGCTTCGACGGCCGCTTCTATCATGAGCGCCACCTTGGTCTGGTCGGCGAACATTTCTCCGGCGCCGACATGCCGACCCGTTTGCCGGGGAGCGCCGCCATCGGCCACACTCGCTACGCCACCCAGGGCGGCACGTTCCTGCGCAACATCCAGCCCCTGTTCGCCGATTTGGCGCTGGGCGGCTTCGCCATCGCCCACAACGGCAACCTCACCAACGCCCGCGATCTGCGCGAACGCCTGGTCGAGGACGGCGCGATTTTCCAATCCACCTCCGACACCGAATGCATCCTGCAATTGATCGCCAAATCGCGCAGAGCCAAGGTGGTGGATCGGTTCGTCGAAGCGCTGCACGACATCCAGGGCGCCTATGCTTTGGTGTGCCTCACCAACACCATGCTGATCGGCGCGCGCGATCCGATCGGCATCCGCCCGCTCGTGCTCGGCGACCGCGCCGGCGCGCCGATCCTGGCGTCGGAGACCTGCGCGCTGGATATGATCGGCGCCAGCTTCGTACGCTCAATTGAGCCCGGCGAAGTGGTGGTGATCTCGCGCGCAAAAACCGGCGAGACCCGCATCGAAAGCCACTTCCCGTTCCCTCGCCGCAAAGCGCGCCCTTGCCTGTTCGAGTTTGTTTATTTCGCGCGTCCGGATTCGATCGTCGATGGCCGCTCGGTATACGAAGTGCGCAAGCGCATGGGACTGCGCCTGGCGCAGGAGACAGGCGTGCAGGCCGACATGGTCGTACCGGTGCCGGATTCGGGCGTGCCCGCCGCCATGGGCTTTTCCGCCGAAAGCGGCTTGCCGTATGAACTTGGCATCATTCGCAACCATTATGTCGGGCGCACTTTCATTCAGCCGAAACAGGAAATCCGCGCGCTTGGCGTGCGGCTCAAACATGCGGCCAACCGCGATGTGCTGAAGAATAAGCGCGTGGTGTTGGTCGACGATTCCATCGTCCGCGGAACAACTTCGCGGAAGATCGTGCAAATGGTGCGCGAGGCCGGCGCCCGCGAAGTGCATTTCCGCAGCGCTTCTCCGCCCATCAAGTTTCCCGATTTTTACGGCATCGACATGCCGACGCTCGATCAATTGATGGCCGCGCAGATGACCATCGAGGAAATGCGCAAGAGCCTCGATGTCGATACGCTGGGGTTTCTATCGGTCGAAGGGCTCTATTGGGCCATGGGCGAGACGCGCAGACGGCGCCAATCCGCAATTCACCGACCATTGCTTCACTGGCGAGTATCCGACCCAATTGCTGGACCATTCCGCCGACCGCGCGGCGAAGGATTTCCAGCTGTCGCTGCTGGCGGAAACAAGCGCGGGTTAAATCGGCGCGCGCACTTCGACGCTGAAATTCTTCGGTCGCCGTTTGAGGAAAATGCGCTGGAACACCATGGCTGCGCTGATGGGCGCGCCGTTGTGGGACATGGTCACCGGGCCGATTTCGGACAATTTGACGATCGCCGCCATGGTCGCGTCATAGGTGGCGCGCCGCGCGCTGAACCAATTGGCTTTCTTTTTTTGCTCGTTCCAATAGCTTCGAGGATGCAAGGAAAGATGCACTGGCGCGCGTCTTCGTTTGGCGAAGCCAAGCAAATCATCCATCACCCGGTATTCGTGCCCCTCAATATCGACTTTGAGCACCATTTTCGGCGCGGCGCCAACCGCGGCGTCGAGGTCGGCGAAAGTGACCGCCTTGACGGTCAGCGCTTCGCCCTCGCCGATCGACGAGGTCTCCGAATTGCCGAAGCCTTGCGGCGCGTAAAGCTTCAATTCTCCGGGCTGAAGATCGACCGCCGCGTTCCAAATCTCAACATTGGCCACGTTGGCGGCGATGTTGGCGGCCAATTCGCGATGCGCGACCGGATCCGGCTCCAGCGCGATCACCCGCGCCATTCGCGGGCTGGCATAGAGCGACACCGGTCCAATCCACGCGCCCACATCGACCAGCACCGCCTCCCGGTCGGCGACCGCATCTAAAAAACGGAACGTCTCATCTTCCCAGCGTCCGGCGACGGCATTGGCCCAGAATTGCGCAATCTCCGGGCGGGCGGTCACGACCCTATAGTCCGCCCCTTTCAGCCGCACATTTGTTGTTTCCGCCATCCCAAGCCCTCATGTTTGCGACGGCGATCAAGCACATTCTTGCCGCTCGCGCGAGGCCTTCACGGCGGCGCATAAGCCGCTAAAAGCCCAAATATGAATGCGCCAAAACCCATCGCTCTTGTCACCGGCGCCTCGCGCGGCATTGGCCGGGCTGTGGCATTGGAGCTTGCCCGCGCCGGCTGGCGAATTGTTTGCGTCGCACGCAGCCAGAAGGCGCTGGAGAGCCTCGACGATGAGGTCAAGGCGCTGGGCGGCGAGGCCACTTTGGTTCCGCTCGATCTGCGCGATTTTGACGGCATTGACCGCCTAGGCGGGGCGCTGTTCGAGCGCTTCGGCAAGCTCGACGGCCTGGCGGCCTGCGCTGGCGTGCTGGGCGCGCTGACGCCCGCGCACCAGGCCAGCCCGGCGCTGATGGACGAAGTGATCGGCGTGAACTTCACCGCGAACTGGCGCCTGATCCGCGCCATGCATCCCTTGCTGCGCGCGGCGGAGGCAGGCCGCGCGGTGTTTCTCACCTCGAGCGCCGCGCGCAACCCGAAAGCCTATTGGGGACCTTATGCAGCCAGCAAGGCGGCGCTGGAAGCCTTGGTGCTGAGCTACGCCGCCGAGTGCTCGGTCACGCCAATCCGCGCCAATCTGTTCAATCCCGGAGCGACCCGCACCGCCATGCGCGCCAAAGCCTACCCTGGCGAAGACCCGTTGACGCTGCCCGCGCCGGAACAAGTCGCGCCAGCGATCGCGGCGATGCTGGCGATGGATTGCACAGTAAACGGGACAACGCTGAACTATGGCTGAACCCCGGACCGCCGGCTTCCAGCCGGCACGCCACCGTTCAATCAAACAGGTCAGTCGTGAATTTAACGCCTGTATGCCGGCTGGAAGCCGGCGGTCCGGGGTAGCGTCATGAAGGCCTTTGACGCGATCATCATCGGCGCGGGCGCTGCGGGTTTGTACGCGGCGCTGCACGCTGGCCGGCGCGGCAGGCGGGTGCTGGTGCTGGAGCACAACCGCGAGCCGGGCGCGAAAATCCTGATCTCCGGCGGCGGACGCTGCAATTTCACCAATCTCAACGCCGGCGACCCAACGCGCTATTTGAGCGCCAATCCACACTTCGCGCGCTCGGCGCTGTCGCGGCACACGCCAGCAGATTTCACCGCGCTGGTGCAGAAACACGGCATCGCCACTTACGAAAAGACGCTGGGACAATTGTTCTGCGAAGGCGCGCGCTCTTCGGCGAAAATCGTCAAGCTGCTGTTGGATGAATGTGCGGCGGCGGGCGTCGAGATCAAGTGCAATTGGCGCATCGGCGCCGTGCGACGCAATGGGCGCTTTGTCGTCGAGACCATGTTGGGGGCGTACGAGAGCCAGACGCTTGTCATTGCATCGGGCGGATTATCGATTCCAAAGCTCGGCGCCAGTTCGTTCGCCTTTGACATCGCCAAGCAATTCGACATACCCATTGTGACGCCTCATCCAGGCCTTGTCCCACTCACCTTCACCGACGCTGATCTTGCCTGGATGGCGCCGCTGAGCGGGGTGTCCGCGGACGTTATCGCCCGCGCCGGCGGCGCCGGTTTTCGCGAAGCGGCGCTGTTTACCCATCGCGGTCTATCGGGCCCCGCCATCCTGCAAGCCTCTTCCTATTGGCGCGCCGGCATGGCGATGGCGATCGATTGGCTGCCGGATGCGAGCGAAGATATTTTTGTCAAACGCAAGCGCGAGAGGCCCAAGGCGCAGTTCAAGAACGCGCTGACGGAAATGCTGTCGCAGCGTTTGGCGGTCCAACTTACGGGCGTTGCCGACACCCCTGGTGGCGAGGGTTCAGCGCTCGGCGACATGAAAGATGCCGTGTTGATCGAAGCCGCGCGCAAACTGAAAATGTTCGCGCTCGCGCCCGCCGGCACGGAAGGCTACGCCAAAGCCGAAGTCACGGTCGGCGGAATCGATACCGACGCGCTGTCGCAGAAGACCATGGAATGCCGCGCCGCGCCCGGTCTCTTTTTCATTGGCGAATGCGTTGACGTCACCGGCTGGCTTGGCGGCTACAATTTCCAATGGGCGTGGTCCAGCGGCTGGGCGGCGGGGCAAGCGATTTGAGCGGGCGCCAACATTGAAACACGCCTTACCACCCATCCCCGGATTGCGCGCAGCGCAAGTCCGGGGCCCATAAACACAGCCGTTTGTGTTTATGGGCCCCGGACTGAATGCTGCGCATTCATCCGGGGATGGGTGGTAAGGCGTGTCGCGCAATTCTGTTTTTGGTTTTTAGGATCCGCCATCGAACGGATTGGTCCCCCCCGGCGCGCGCACGATCAGGCGCACGGGAGCAGCGTGTAGATTAAAGGCCTCGCGTATGCCGTTGACGAGGTAGCGTTTGTAGCTCTCCGGCATGTCCTCGGCGCGCGAGCAGAGCAGCACGAAGGTTGGCGGGCGGGCTTTAATTTGCACGATGTAGCGCGGCTTGATGCGCTTGCCTTGCACGGCGGGCGGGGGATGGCGGCCCATGGTGTCGTGCAGCCAGGCGTTGAGATCGCTGGTCTTGACCCGCGCGGTCCAGTCCGCGTGCGCTTCGCCGACCGCGTTCATCAATCGCTCGAGGCCGACATTGGCGAGCGCCGCCACCGTCACCAGCGGCGCCCCGCGCGCTTGCGGCAGGCTTTCCTTGGCGACTAATTTCAATTCCTCCAAATGCGCGCGCGGATCCTCGATGCGGTCCCACTTCGCCAGCGCAAAAACTAGCGCGCGCCCCTCGCGCACGACCAAATCGGCGATGCTGAGATCTTGTCTCTCAAACGCCTCGCTCGCGTCCATCACCAGAATGCAGACATCGGCGAAGCGAATCGCATGGGTTGTTTCAGCGACCGACATGCGTTCCAGCTTGGCTTGCACCTTGGCTTTCTTGCGCATGCCGGCGGTATCGACCAGGCGATAAGGTTTGCCGCGCCATGACCAATCGATGGCGATGGCGTCGCGCGTGATGCCGGCTTCGGGCCCCACCAGCAAGCGATCCTCGCCGATCAGCGCATTCACGAGCGTGGATTTGCCCGCGTTGGGCCGGCCGATAATGGCCAACTTAATGGTGCGCGCGGGCTCTGGCGGGGGGGCGCATCCTCGCTCTCGCGCCTCGCCTGTGCGTCGCGTTCTTCAGCCCTGGCAGACTGGCGCCTTGGCGCGCGCTCGATTTTTTCCGGCGCCTGACAATGTTGCGCCACCGCCGCGAAAAGATCGCCCATGCCTTCGCCATGTTCCGCCGACAATGGCGTCGGCTGGCCAAAGCCAAGCGCAAACGCTTCGTTGATTCCGGTTTCGCCGGCGCGCCCCTCGGCTTTGTTGGCCGCCAGCACCACCGGCTTATCGGAGCGGCGCAGCAATCTTGCAAAGGTCTTGTCGACCGGCGTCACGCCGACGCGCGCGTCGATCATGAACAAAATCACGTCGGCTTCGGCGATAGCGATTTCGGTCTGTGCGCGCATGCGCGCTTCGAGCGATTCATCGCCGACATCTTCAAAGCCGGCGGTATCGATCAGGACAAGATCGAGATCGCCCAGCCGCCCCTGCGCTTCACGGCGGTCGCGCGTCACGCCTGGCGTGTCATCGACAATCGCCAGGCGTTTGCCGGCGAGGCGGTTGAACAGCGTCGATTTGCCAACGTTCGGCCGCCCGACGATCGCGAGCTTGATCGTCATCGGTGCACGCGGATTAACGCAACACCGTCAGCCGCGCGTTGTCGCTGACGATGTAAATCTGATCGTTGGCCGCGATCGGGGGAATGAACACCGGTTGTCCGACATCGGCTGTCGCCACTGTCTGGCCGCTCTCTGGCGTCACCGCAACGACGTCTCCCATCGAATTGGCCAGCACCAAGCGGCCGCCGATCATAATCGGGCCGGTCCACGCCACGCGCCCTTCGCGGCTGCCTTCGTTCCGGAAACGGCGCAATTGCGACACCCAATGAACGTTGCCGGTGGCGCGGTTGAAGGCCGCGAGCACGCCGTCAATGCTGACCGCGTACAACATCTCACCAGCGACCCACGGCGTCTGCGTTGACGCAAACGGACGCGCCCAGACACGCTGGCCCGACCGCAAATCGATCGCCGCCAACACGCCCGAATGGCTGGCCGCGTAAGCAATTCCCCCGTCCACTACTGGGCGACCGGCAATATCGTTGATCGCCGACAGCGATGTGAGGCGTCCGGTGCGCGAGAGCGAATCCACCCAAAGCCGGCGGCCATTGGCGGCAAGCAAAGCTGTCACTTCGCCCGATGCGAACGGCGCCACAACGGTATCGCCATCGACCGCAACGCTCGACGCCGACAAGATGCGCGCTGGCTCGGCGATCGCCTGGTGCGTCCAGGCCACGGCGCCGGTGCCGGAATCCATGGCGATCAATTCGCTGTCATTGGTGGTGGCGAACACGCGTCCGCCAGCCACGGTCGGCGCCGATTGAAACGGCGCATCGGCCTCCGCGCGCCAGACTTCATCGCCGCTGGCGCCATCGAGCGCGACGACGAATCCAAACCCGGTCGCGACAAACACCCGCCCGCCAGAGGCGGCGACGCCGCCGCCGCGCGCGGCGCGGTCGCGGCCTTCGCCGGGTCGCAAACGTTTGGTCCAAATCCGGCTGCCGTCGAGCGCGTCCACGGCGTGCACGCGGTGATCGGCGTCGAGGAAGAACAACCTGCCATCGGCGATGACGGGCGGGGCGGCGATCTGCACGCGGTCATTGGTGCCTTGGCCAAGATCGGCGCGCCATGCGCGCTCGAGCACGGCGGCGCCGGAGGAATGGGGCGGGGAATTGTCCGCGGTTCCCCCGGGCTGGGTCCAATCAATCACCGCGACTGGCGGCGGAACCAATATGGGCTGCGCCGCCAAAGCTGGATCGGGGGTCAATTGTTGTTCAAGCGCCAGGATCGACACGCGGCCATCGGCGGGCGCTGTCTGTGTCGGCGAATTATCGCCGCCGAACGGCCAAATGGTTGAGCACGCCGAAAGCGCGCTCGCGGCGGCGATCACCGCCATGGGCGCAAATCGTCTTGGGGTGCGGATCATTTACTCTCTCCTTTGGCGGGCGCGGGCGCCGCGCTGGCCGCTGGGGTTTGTTGTGGAGTCGTGGTTTCGGGGGCCGGACCGATGACGGCAAGCGCCATCTGCGCACGCTGCCGCACCGCCTCGGGCGCATCGAATGCAAGCGTTAAATTCTCCAACGTGTCGCGGGCGAGATCGTTCTGCCCGGCCTCCCACGCCTCGATCGCCAGCAATTCCCGCGCCAAATAGCCGAGCCGGCTATCGGAGTCGATGAGCGGTTGCAGCCGGGTTTGCAATGCGGCGAAATCCTGTGTCTCGGCGACGATGTAAGCGGCGCGCAGCAGCGCGGTGTCGCGCATCAACGGATCGTTCGCCGCCGCCGCCGCTTCCCCGAATGCGGCGAGCGCCGCGTCAAGATCGCCCTGCTGCTGCAGCACCGCCGCATGCTCCATGCGCGCCATGGTGCGATACACGCCCGGCCCTTCGCCGGTCAGACGCTCGAACTCGAGCTTCGCGCCGTCAAAATTTCCGGCGCGAACCAGAGCTTGCGCGGCGGCGTATTCCTCGGAATGGGCGCGCGCCTGCGTGGTGGCGAAATAACGCCAGCCCTGCCAGCCGCCCAGCGCGACGACACAAAGCGCAAACACTACGATCAGCAAAGGCCCATAGCGCTTAGCCACATCGAGCATGCGATCCTGGCGCATGCTCTCATCGACTTCCTGGACAAAAGTGTCGGTTTCATTGGTCACGCGGCTTTTACCCTCGCCCTTAGCCCGGCGACATGCCTGCCCGGCCCTCATTGAAAATCGCCGGCAAGCTAGCCGTGCTTGCCGCGCCGGGCAACGCGCCCAGGCGGCGCTTTGGCGCCGCCGAGGGTATAAGTTTCAGCTGCGGCAGGAAAACGGCGGGCGCGGACGTCGCTGGAATAGGCGGCGGCGGCCTTATCCACAACGCCCTTGAGGTCGGCATAGCGGCGGACGAATTTTGGGGTCCACTCGAAAAGTCCCAAAAGATCGTCGGTGACCAGGATTTGCCCGTCGCATTGGGCCGAAGCGCCGATGCCGATGGTCGGGGCCTTGACCGCGGCGGTGATTTCCGGGGCCAGGCTCACATCCACCCCCTCCACCACGATCGCAAACGCGCCAGCGGCGTCAGCTGCGCGGGCTTCGGCCAACACCAGGGCCCGCTCCGCTGGGTTGCGGCCCTTGGCCCGAAACTTACCGTCCACATTGACCGCCTGCGGCCGCAGCCCGACATGGCCCATTACCGGTATGCCGCGCTCCACCAGGAACGCGATCGTCGCGGCGACGGATGGCCCGGACTCAACCTTGACCGCCTGGGCGCCGGTTTCCTTCAAAATCCGAGCGGCGTTGACATAGGCCAGCTCCGGCCCGGCCTCGTAGGAGCCAAACGGCATGTCCACGACCACCAGCGCCCGGCTGGCCCCGCGCATGACCGCCTGACCGTGCAGGATCATCATATCGAGCGTGACGCCAACCGTATTGGGAAGGCCATGCACAACCATGCCCAGGAAGTCGCCGACCAGCAGCAGATCGCAATGGGGGTCCAAGAGCGTGGCCATCGGCGCGGTGTAGGCGGTGAGGCACACAATCGGCGCGCCGCCTTTGCGGGCGCGTATATCCGGCGCGGTGATGCGGGGCGTGTCAGTGTGGCGCGACATGAAAGGCTCATAGCTTTCTAGGCCGCGCGGCGCCAGCAAAGACGCCTTGATGGGGTCAGTCTTGCGAGGCCCGGTACGCCACCGCGCCGCCGGCAAGCGCCGCCATGACCACCAGCATTTGGCTCATCAGGCCGGCGCTGACCGCTTGCAGCCAGCTCTGCGCCTGGCTGGTCACTTCATCGGCCAGTACCGGCGCTTCGGCGTTGAACACGCCCTGCGCGCGCGCAACATCGAGGCTCCCCGCGCTCACCGCGTCCAGGCCAGAGTTCCAAATGAGCGGGAAAAGCCCGACGAACACCGCAACTGCGGCGATCCCCAGGCCCAGCGCGTAGATCATCGCGCGTGCGCCGAACGGACTTTCGCGGCGCGCCACCGCGCGGGCGACGCGCAGCGAGAAGCCGTCATCGGCGGGCTCGGGCGCCTCGGCGAACGAGCGCTTCAGCAGGGCGTTGAACTCAGTCATGCGGCGGCCTCCAATAGGCGGCGAAGTTTGTCTGTACCACGATTAACGTGGGATTTCACTGTCCCCAAGGGAAGACCCGTCATGTCAACTATTTCCGAATGACTAAGGCCCTCTCCGTGGTTCAAGGTCACGCATAATCTCTCGGCGTCGGTCAATCTGGCAAGCGCCTTCTCCAAATCGATTCTAGCGCCGGCGGCGGCCTCTGGGGTTGAACTCTCGTCGGCGAGCGGGGAGGCATCGTCGATCACTTCGAACACGGCCTTCTGGCGTCTTTTCGCCATCAGAAACGTGGTCACCGCGATCCTCCTGAACCAGCCGGGAAACGCCGCCGGATTCTCCAAAGTGCGAATATGATCCCAGGTCTTGATGAACGCCTCCTGAGCCAGATCGTCAGCTTCCGCGTGGTTCTGGCACATCCGCCTGAGCAGGGCCCGCGCCCAACCTTGGCGGCGTTTTACCAATTCGCCGAAGGCGCGCTGGTCACGGGCCTGGGAGGCAAGGATCAACGCAGCCTCCGAGGCCTGAGCCAGATCGAGTTGCCCCCTGACGGCCACTTGTCACTCACGCGTCCTTCTTCTTCGCGGCGTAATCGACCAAGGCCAGCACCAGGAACGCAAGCCCAAGCGCGCCAAGGATAAAGGCCGCCCTAACCATTCCGTCGCTGGCTTCCAAACCGCCGCCATCGAGCAAGCTAGCGCCCACGAAACCAACCGCCAGCGCGATCATGACTACAGCGCTTCCCAGGGTTCGGCGCGGGCTCTTTTGCTGAACCTCAATGGATTCAGTCAGCCTCTGCATGATCGCGGGATCGAGGCTTTGACCCTTTTCCAGCGCCTGGGCAATCAATTGGTGAGCGGAACGCTTGGTCCGCTCCTTGAACCAGATCGGACCAAGCACAAGTGAGGCGATCGAACCGAACACAATAAAAACGACCGGCACCGCGAGCCAAGAATCATCCATTTTCTCTCTCCATGACCTCGGGGTGTTTCCCCGTTGTTTAAGAGATGCGCCGATCTGGGGAAATGGATGCGCAGCGCCATAATTCGCCACAATGTGGCATTATGATACCTTATTCGCCAAATTTGTACCCGAAGCGGACGCCTAATTGGTCCAAGCCTTGGTTGCGGCCTTCGCCGAGGATCTGGCCGTGGCTCAAATGCTCGAAAAACACCTCGGCCTCCCAGGGACCGGCGAAATCATGGCTCACGCCGATGGAAGTGCGGAACAGGTCGCGCGAGCCTAATTGCACATGCTCGGCGGCGAAGGTAGCGGCCTCCGGCGTGCCGTTGGCGTACGGATTAAGCGTCTCGCCATCGTGGACGATGTAGCCAAGCCCCGGCTCAAATGCCCAGTTTTCCGCGAACTCCCAATGCCATTCGAGGCCAAAGCCGCCGAAACTGGTGTCGCCAGCCACATTAACCGACGCCATCAAAAAGGGCTGCGGCGCGCCGGCCCAATCCAGAAAGCCCGGCGAGTTCGAACGAGACTTGAAACTCCAAATTGGGTCCGCTCTCCTTGTCGGCGTTCTTGCAATCGGTGACGCAAATATTGTGCGCCATTACGCCCAGATGGACTTCGTCGATCCCCGCTTGCGCCGCTGGGGCGAGCGCCATCGCCGCGCCAAACGCCGCCAGGCCCGTCGCTCTACCCCGCATGCCGTCCCTCCACTCTGCCCGAGTTTTAGTAGCGCCCGGGCAAAACGCAAAGACCAAAGCGGGTGCGCGAGCCGGACCGCGAGCCTTCAGGCTCGCTCTTGTTTGCCTCGTGCGCGTCTGAAGACGCGCGGTCCAAAAACCTCTCGTTTCACTCCTGCCGGCAATCGCGAATGCCCAGTTCGAGCAGGCGCGCCTCGGCGCCGATCAGAGCATCCACATGCAATTGCGGGTCCGCGGTGAGCGCGGCGAAGCTGACGTCCGTCGCCACGGTAATCACCCGCTCAATGCCGGTCAGCAAGACCGTGGCCATTCCAAATGCCGGCGACAATTTAGCGCTCGCATCGCCATCCATCTGTCGCACCAACAATTCTATCACCGGCATGGTGACGGCAATGCGATGCTCGCGCAGGCGCTGCTCGCCGGCGTCAACGTAATTGTTGCGCAAATGCAAGATGCGCGAGTTCCGGCGCCAAAACGCGTAATACGCCTCGACAAATCGCAAGCAATGATCGCCAAGCGCTTCGTCTGGCCAGCGCCTGCGTAAATGGCCGAGGTAGAATTCTTCCCCCAATTCCATCACGATGTTCAGCGCCGCGAGGATCAGTTCGGTGAGATCGTTGAAATAAAGGTAGAGCGTCGTCATCCCCAGCGACGCCTCGCGCGCCACCGCGCTGAGCGAGATCGGCGCATCCGCCGGCCCCGCCAACAATCGCTCGGTCGCCGCGAGAATGCGCTCTCGCGTATCGCGCCCCTTTCGCCCCAGCTTTTGGCCCAAGAGGTTATGGCTCAGCTTCTCATCCGCGCGAGCGTGGACTGCTTTTGCCGCATTTCCCGCCTGTCGCTCAGGCATCTCCCACCCCTTCATTCGCCGACCGCGACCACCTTGGTCTCGAGGAATTCCTCGATGCCCTCGCGCCCCCATTCGCGGCCGATGCCGCTCGCCTTGTAACCGCCAAACGGCAGATCGCCGGCGATGCAAAAGCCGCCATTGACGCTGACCGTGCCGGTGCGTAGGCGGCTTGCCACGCGCATGGCGCGCTCGCGGCTTCCTGTAACCATGCCGGAAAGCCCGTATTCGCTGTCGTTGGCGATGCGTATGGCGTCCTCATCGTCCTCGAACGGGATCACCGCCAACACCGGCCCGAATATTTCTTCGCGCGCAATGCGCATGGAATTGTTCACATCGACAAAGCAAGTCGGCTCGATGAAGAAGCCGCCGCCCTTGTCGGGGCGAGCCTTGCCGCCGGCCAGCAGACGCGCGCCTTCCCGTTTGCCGATTTCGATATAATTCAGCACGCGCTCTTGTTGGCGCTTGGAGATGACCGGCCCCATCACGCAGCTCGGTTCGTCAAACTGGCCCCATTTGTCGGCATAGCCGGCATAGGCTTTTTCAAGCAAGCCTACAGCTTCCTCGATAGCGGCTCTTGGGAACCAAGAGGCGCGTGGCCATGGCGCAGCCCTGCCCGGAATGAAATACCACCATCGCGCGCATGACGTTCATGGCGAAGTCCGGCGCGTCGTCCAGGATGATATTCGCCGACTTGCCGCCGAGTTCCAGGAACACGCGCTTCAAGGTCGGCGCGCCTTTCTCCATGATGCGCTTGCCGATGGCGGTGGAGCCGGTGAAACTGATCAGGTCGACGCGCGGGTCGGTCACCAACATTTCGCCGGCCATGGCCGGATCGCTCGATGTGACGACGTTGAACACGCCGGGGGGAAATCCGGCTTCGTGCGCGAGTTCGCCCATGATCGCGCCCATGAGCGGGGTGTCCGGCGCCGGCTTCAGGATCATCGTGCAGCCCGCCAGCAGCCCGGCGATGACCTTGCCGATATTGACATAGAGCGGCACGTTCCAAGGCGTTATCGCGCCAACGACGCCGATCGGTTCGTATTTGACGATGCGCTTGCTGGAGGCGCCATATTCTTCCCGCGACCCGCGCTCCTCCTCCCACTTCACCGACGAGAACAGTTTGAGCATATCTTCCCCGCCCTGCAGCGCGCGTACAACATGGGCAGTGTGCGCCGCGCCGATCGCCGCGCCAGCCTCATGGCGCGCGATTTGAGTCAAGCGCTCGCGGTTCGCCGCGAGCAGGGCGGAATATTTACTCACCAGGTCGAAGCGCTTTTTATGATTGGTGGACCAGTCGATTGAATCGAACGCGCGGCGGGCGGCGGCGATGGCCGCATCCACATCATCGACCGAGGCGTCAGCGGCCTTGCCGATAATCTCTCCGGTCCAAGGGCCGATATCGTCATAGGTCTTGCCGCCCGCGGCGGGGCGCAGCGCGCCGTCGATGTAAAGCAGACCCTCGGGAAGCATCACCATGTTCTCATCCTCATTCTGACGCGGCCATTAGTGTGCGCCGGCGGCGTGTCTCGCCGCTACATAACCCCAAACCAAGGAGGGACCAACGCTGCCGCCGGCGGCGGGCTCGCGTCGCCCCAAGGCCGATGCGGTTGATGTGCCAGTGGCGTAGAGACCAGCGATCGGCGAACCGTCGGCGCGCAACACGCGCGCGTGCTCATCCGTGACCAAGCCGCCATAGGTTCCGACATCGCCGTCAAACACCTGCACCGCGAAGAACGGTCCCGTCTCCAGCGTTCCAAGCGAGGGCGATGGCCGATGGCTCGGGTCGCCTTGCCATTTTTCATAGATTCGCGCGCCGCGGCGGAAATCTTCGTCGCGCCCATTGCGCGCAAAACCGTTTAAGCGCTCGACCGAAGCGCGCAGCTTGGCCGGGTCCATCGCGCACGCCTCGGCCAAGCGCTTCGAGCGTCGCGCCCGTGCGCACGAAGCCCGCATCGACGCCGGCCTGTAATTTCGGACCCGAGGCGCCGACGAGCGCGTACTTGCCGGTGTATTGGCTATCGACCACCAACCAGCTCGGCAGCGCCGGCGATGTCTTGTGCCGCTGCATCATGCCAAGGCAAAAATCCACGTAGGAGCCGGATTCGTTCATATAACGAACGCCGCTTTGATCGACGATTATGGAATGAGGCTTGGCCGCGTCGCCCTGCACCATGGGCTTCATGTCGCCGGCGCCGGGAGGCAAGGCGACTTGCGAGGCGATGGTCGCATCCATTTGCGCCACGGCGGCGCCGAGGCGCATGGCTTCCTCGATCATCTCGCCGGTGTCGCAAGCAGCGGTGTTCGAGCGCTCGGCTTTGGTGCCGGGAATATAGCGATCGCGCATGCTCCTGGTTCTTGGCAAAGCCCCCGGCATTGATCAAAACCCCAAGCCTTGCGCCGATGCGCCAACTCTTCTCCGTCCTTGGCGACAATTACGCCGACCACGCGGCCGCCCTCCACTAGATTTGCTTGACCGGCGCATTGATGCGAATGTCGGCGCCGGCCTTCAGCGCGGCTTGCAACATCCGTCCCTGCAGCGCATTGCCGCCAGTGACCAAGTTCTTGCGCGTCAGCTTGCAATAGATTACGCGCGCCGCGATGGTCACGAACGCCAAGCGCGCCGCCAGTGTGCGCGACATCAGCGGCACTTTCATCACTTCGTCCATATAAGCCGGGACCGGAATCACGGTGGGGCGGAGCTTTGCCTTCCAATCGCCAAGTTCATTGGCGTCGAACAAGTCGGCCACCACGGTGCGGCCCGCGGCCGAGCCGCCGGGCGCGTCGTCATAATAGTCCGGCCAGGATTTGATCCGGCGGAATTTCAACCCCTGGGCGCGCAAGAACTCCAGCATGTTCGGCGCTTGCGCCACGTAGGCGCGCCGACGCACCGGCGTTGCGCCCAACGCCTCGGGATCGTCGCCAATAACGGCATCGAGATATGCATTCGCCAATTCGGGGCTGTCGCCAATTCCATCGGCCTGCATGAAACAATTGTTCGGGATCCACATCACCCCGCCAGAGCGCGCCGTAGTGCCGCCCACGAGTTCGGTTTTCTCGAGGATGAGCACGGTTTTGCCGAGGGCTCGCAAAACCAACGCCGCGCACATCGAGCCGCCGCCGCTGCCCACGACAACGAAATCGAATGTCTCATTCATCCGACTTTACTCCCACCCGCCGACGCACGCTCGACACCTTATAGCACCCACCAGCGTGTGTAGAACCTCGCCCGAGCGGTCAATCCGGGACCATCGCAACGCGACCAGATTCCGCCCCCGCGATCACGCATCCGGCGCGCGTGCGTGGAGCGATACATGCACCGCATGCAGATCCGCAGGCAGGTCAATCAAAGTGCGGAAAATCTGCACGACGGATTTGTAGTGCGAGATCGGTCGTTCCCGCAAATTGAGGCCAACCGCCATCGCCGCCTGCGCAAAGCGCATGGCTACGGCGGGTTCAATATCCCAGGTTTTGTTTTCACCCATCATTTGGCCGGCGCGAACATTGCTCACCCGGATGCCGCTCGGCGCCAATTCATGGAACAACGATTCCGAGAAACGCTCCAATCCGGCCTTGGTGCTCTGGTACAAGATGAGTAGCGGAAAATTCATGGCCACCAACTCGCTGGTGACATTGATGATATGCGAGCCTCGCCCCATCATGGGAATAACCGCGCGCGCGCAAAACATTGGACCGGCCAAATTGGTTGTCACCGAACTGAGGATTTGCCGGTCGGTCGCCTCGGCGATCAGGAACGGCTCGTACACAGCCGCATTGTTGATGAGCACGTCTATGCGCGGATGGCTGCGGGCGATCGCCGCGAACGCCTCGCGCACGGAATCCGCCGACGATACATCGCACTGAACAGCCATGGCGCGTTCGCCCAGTTCACGAGCCGCCGTCTCGATTTTCGCCATGGTGCGGCCAAGCAGCACAACTGTCTCGCCGTCCGCCGTAAATCTCCGCGCCAAAGCGCGGCCGAGCCCTGCCCCGGCGCCTGTTATGACAATGACTTTCGACATTTCCGCTCCAACATCGAAGGACAGGCGATGGCGCCGCAACCTCGCGCGTCAGCGGTCCGGGAACAAGCGCCGCCCCATCGCCGCCGCGATACATGCCCAATCGCCGCACGCGATCCAACATTGCGCGGCGCACCCGAGTGCTCGTCGCTTGTCGCAGCGACATACCCCGGATAAGGACGAAGGGTCATGAGTTTTCGCAGCCCCAACACAAAAATCCTACCGCGCCACGCGATCGTCATCGGCGATTCTCGGCAAGAACGCGGCGGCGGCGCGGCGCACCGGCACATCTATCCAGGCACGGGCGAGGTCACGCGCGAGCTTGGCCTGGCCGATGCAAGCGATGTCGACCAGGCAGTGTCCGCGGCGCGCACCGCGTTTCCCGCCTGGCGCGCCTTGGCTGGCGACAAGCGCCGCGACCTGATGTTCGAACTCGCCGCGCTGGTTGAGCAGCTCAAACAGGAATTCGCCGAATTATCGACTATCGAAAACGGCATGCCCATCATGATGGGACCGCACATGGCCGCGGACGCGGCGCAGAAATTCCGTTATTTCGGCGGCTGGGCTGACAAAATTCAGGGAACAACCATCGCTACCTGGGGCGGGCCGGCGCACGATTATGTCGCGTACGAGCCCTATGGCGTGGTTGGCGCGATCATTCCCTGGAACGGACCGCTGTTTGCCGCGACGATGGTGATGGCGCCGGCGCTCGCGGCCGGCAATTGCATGGTCCTGAAGGCGCCTGAACTTGCCCCCTACGCACTGATGCGGCTTGCGGAGTTGATCCTCGACGCGGGATTTCCCCCGGGCGTCGTCAACGTCATTGCCGGCGGCGGCGATGTCGGCGAAGCCATGGTCGCTCATGCCGGCATTGACAAGATACAGTTTGTCGGCAGCGGCGCGACGGCCAAGAAAGTGCTGACCAAGGCCGCCGAGAGCTTGAAGCCCTGCGGGCTTGAATTGGGCGGCAAGTCCGCCGTCATCGTTTTCGCCGACGCCGATTTGAAGGGCGCCGCCAAGCGCGGCCTCTCCGGCGCGGTCAGCGCTAACGGTCAAGGCTGCGTCAACGGCACCCGGATCCTGGTTGAACGACCGATCTACGGCCAATATCTGCAAATGCTGCAGGCGATGGCGGGTCACATCAAGATCGGCGACCCGCTCGATCCATCGACACTTATGGGTCCAGTGATTTCCGAAGCCGCACTGCAACGGATAACAGCCATGATCGATCGAGCGATTGGCGACGGCGTACGGCTGGTTACTGGCGGCGCGCGCATGGCTGGCGATCACGCGGCTGGATTTTTCCTACCCATCACCATTCTCGCCGATGTCGACAATGCGAGCGCCATCGCCCAACAAGAAGTATTCGGCCCGGTGCTTTCGGTGATACCTTTCGATGGTGAAGAGCAAGCAATCGCCCTTGCGAACGCAACTCCTTACGGGCTCGGCGGCTACATTCACACGCAAAACCTGCGGCGCGGCCATCATGTCGCGAGCCAGCTTGACGCCGGCATGATCCATGTCAACGGCGCCGGCGAGGCGATGACGCCGTGCGCGCCGTTCGGCGGCGTTAAGCAGAGCGGTTATGGGCGGCTCGGCGGCGAAGCGGGCCTACGCGAATTCCTGCGTCTCAAGAATGTTTGGGTGAATTTGGCCAAACCGGAGGGCGCGCCGTGACTATGCTTGACCCAGCTGAGCGAAGCCAGCGCGGCGCCGAGGCGCAGCGAACGCTGTTGGCCGCCGCCGCGCCCGAGCCGAAAACGCTGTTCGAATCCTCCTGGCGCGATTTTGTTTTCTCCGAAGTATGGACCCGGCCAGGCTTGGACCTGCGCTCGCGGTTTTTGATTTCCATTGCCGGCGTCTATTGCGTCGAAACTCCGCCTGACATCGCCGAGGCCTATATTCGCGGCGCGCTCAGTCTCAAGCACGTGACGCTCGGCGAATTTCGCGAGGCGGCTTTGCACTTGGCGATCTATGCCGGCTGGTCCGCTGGGGCGGCGCTCGACGCGGCGATCACGCGAGTTGCTAAGGCAATGGGCCTGCCGCCCGCAGCGCTCGCGCCTCTGCATGACGCGCCTTGGGACCCCGCAACATTGCGCAATGCGGCGCGCGCCAAATTTGAGGCCGTCACGACGTTTGCCGCGCCCGCCCCGATCACGCCTTTTCTCGAAATTGGAATTCTTGATTTTACCTTCGGCGAATTGTGGACCCGCCCCGGCCTCGATCAGCGCGGACGGCGCTGGATTTGCCTGGTCGCAGCGGGGCAATCGTCGTCGGAGACGCCGATCAACTCGCACGTCTACGGTGCGCTGAAGAGCGGCGACGCAACGCTTGCGGAGATGCACGAATTCGTCCTTCAATACGCCATTCATGGCGGCTGGCCGCACGCATCTGTAATGCAAGGCGCGGTGTTGCAAATGGCCGAACGGATCAAGCAGGGTCTGCCCTTTCCTTGACTGGCTTCTGACTCTTCTTTCGGAGACCAAGATTGATTACGCCAAGCGACATGAAGGGCAAGGCCGCCCTGGTTACCGGCGCGGCTTCCGGGCTGGGCCGCGCGAGCGCGTTGGCGCTGGGCCGGGCCGGCGCCGATGTCTGCATTGTCGATGTCAACGCCAACGGTCTTGAAGAAGCCGCCGCAGCGCTGCGGGCTCTCGGCGTTCGCGCCCACATCCACGCCGCCGATTTGGCGGCGCCGGAAAATTGCGCGGCCGCCATTGGTGCGGCGGTGGAGGCGTTTGGGCGGCTCGATGCGCTCTGCAACGTCGCCGGCATACTTTTCTTTGCCCACGCGACCCAAATGCCGGCGGCGCTTTGGGAAAAAACCCTGGCGGTGAATTTGAGCGCGCCATTCTACCTCTGCCAGGCGGCCATCCCGCACTTGTTGGAGCGCAACGGCGCGATCGTGAACGTCACCTCGTCCGCCGCGTTCATCGGCGAGGCTTACCTCGCGGCTTATTGCGCCTCGAAAGCTGGGCTGACGCACATGACCAAAGCGCTGGCGATGGAATATATGCACAAACCAATCCGCATCAATTCGGTGGCCCCAGGCGGCATGATCACCGGCATGGGGACAAGCCTGACCATGCCGGAGAACATCGACGTTTCGTTGATCAAGCGCTTCAGTCCGCTGCGCGGCGTGGTAGAGGTGGGCGACGTGGCGGCCATGATCGCCTACCTCGCCTCCGACGCCGCGCGCGGCTATCACGGCGCCTGCATCTCGATCGACGCCGGCATAACAGCTGGCTAACATCACCCGCGAAAGGGGAGAACGGTTTTGAGCTTTTCAATCGAGCAATTCCGCATTGACGGGAAAGTCGCGTTGGTCACCGGCGCCGGCGGGCGCGGCAATAGCATTGGCCGCGCCTACGCGCTGGGTTTGGCGAAAGCGGGCGCCGCCGTCATTGTGGCTGACCTCAACGCCGAGGGCGCAAAGGCGGTCGCCGATGAAATCGTCAGCGGCGGCGGTCAAGCCATCGCCGCTGCCGTGGACATCACCAATCAAGATGCGGTGAAGCAAATGGTCGCGACCGCGACCGATCAATTCGGCGGCGTCGATATCCTGGTCAACAATGCGGCGTTGATGCTGGAGATTGGCGCGGTGCAGGCGGCCGACATCGCCCTTGAGGACTGGAACCGCATTCTCAACGTCAATCTCACCGGCGCCTTGATCTGCGCCCAAGCCGTGATCCCAAGCATGCGCGCGCGCGGCGGCGGCAAGATCGTCAATCAATTGTCGGGCGGCGCGTTCCCGGCGGCCTCAGTTTACGGCGTCGGCAAACTGGCGCTCTACGGCCTGACAACGACGCTCGCGCGCCAATTGGGTCCGCACAAGATCAACGTCAACGCCATCGCCCCGGGAAACACAACGAGTGACGCCGGCCGCGCGCTGGCGCCCGACGATTCTCCGTTCTTGAAATTCCTGCAAATGAGCGTCGCCATGCGCGCCCAAGGCGCGCCGGATGAATTGGTCGGAGCGTTGCTGCTGTTGTGCTCGCCGGCGGGCGATTGGATCACCGGCCAGGTCATCCATGTCGATGGCGGCTGGGTGTTGCGGCCCTGAAGGGGCGAAGAACCATGCCATCCGGTTGCGGCCAAGTTCAATGCTTTGTCGAAGCGACCGCAGCCCGCATTGCCCGCGCCAGCGCGCTGCTTGGCGAACAGGTCGCGCTGGACGCCTCCGTGCTCGAGCGCGGCGATGATCTTTCGCTCACCGCGCCGGGATTATGGTCAGCCAGTCGCAGTTGCCGACTGATTCCCGCACGCGATGGTTGGATCGCAGCCAATCTGCCCCGCCAGGACGATCTCGACTCTCTTCCCGCGCTGCTTGGCCCCACCGATGCGGCGAGCGATTGCGAGGGATGGGACTGGCTGATCGCGCAAGCAGGGTCGCGCCCATGCGATGAATTGGTCTCACGCGCCGAAATGCTCGGGCTCGCAATCGCAATTGTCGGCGAACGTTCTGCGCCGGCAGAAGCGTGCGCGGCGGAAATCGTCGGGCGCCGTGCGGACCCGCCGGACCGGCTCCGCGTCGTCGACTTTTCCTCTCTCTGGGCAGGCCCGCTTTGCGGCGCCGTGTTCGCCGCGCTTGGCGCCGATGTCGTAAAAGTCGAAAGCGTTGAGCGACCCGATACAACGGCGAGCGCGGCCCCGCTGCTCGACAAGCGCCTCAATGGCGGCAAACGCCGCAGGCGCGTGTCAATCGCCGCACCAGAGGGCATGGCCAATTTGATCGACGACATCTCTCGCTGCGACGTACTGATCACGAGCGCGCGGGCGCGAGCCTTGGGCGCGCTCGGGCTGACGCGCGAAGAGCTTTTCGCGGCCAATCCCGGGCTGATCTGGATCGCCATAACTGGCCATGGCTGGGGTTCAAACCGTATCGCCCTCGGCGATGATGCGGCTGCCGCTGGCGGATTGGTTGCATGGGAAGATCAGCAACCGAGTTTCCTGGGCGATGCCTTGGCCGACCCGCTCACCGGCATTGCCGCGGCCGCGCAGGCGCTTGACATGGTGGCGCTAAGCCAAGCCGGCTTCATCGACGCCGCGCTTTCGAGCACCGCCGCCTTTGTGGCGAAGCGGCCATGACCGGCCAAAGAGCGCTCGTTCTGCATGACGTTGAGCTGTGTGGGATCCGCACTGATGTGCTGGTGGAGCATGGCCGCATCGCCGCCATTGGCGCCGTCGCCGCCGCCGGAGCGGAAGTTCTCGACGGACGCGGCGGCGCGTTGTTGCCGGGCCTGCATGACCATCACATCCATTTGCTGGCGACCGCCGCACGGCGCGCTTCTGTCGATCTCTCGAGCGCACGCACCAAGGATGCGCTTGTAACAAATCTGCGCGCCGCGCTCGCTGAGCCAGACAATTGGACGCGCGGCGTTGGCTACGACGACACCGTGATGGGGCTGATTTCGCGGCTTGAACTCGATCAGGTCAGCACCGCACATCCGATACGCGTCCAGGACCGGACCGGGGCGCTCTGGGTGCTCAATTCGCCGGCGCTGGAGCGCGTGCTTGACGATGCGCCGCCGGCTTGCGTCGAGCGTGATGCGGACGGGCGCCCCACCGGCCGCATCTGGCGCGGCGATACTTGGCTACGCGCGCGCATCAACGCGCCGCCGCCTTCGCTGCACGCCCTCAGCCGCGCGCTGGCGGGTTTCGGAATTACTGGGGTCACCGATGCTGGCGCCAATAACGGCCCCGAGCGAAGCGCGGCTGTTGGCGCAAAAGCGGTGCGATGGCGAACTCCTGCAATCGCTTTGCCTGATGAGCGCCGATGCAATTCCGCCGTCGGCAATGTATGAAATAGGGCCGGTGAAAATCCTCCCCGATGAGCGCGACCTTCCCGAGCTCAGCAGCGTCGTCGAACGCATCCGCATGGCTCGTGGCATCGGGCGGGCGGTCGCCATCCATTGCGTCACTGTCGCGGAGTTGGCGCTGGCGCTCGCCGCCTTCGAGGAAGCCGGGCCCAGGGAAGGCGACCGCATCGAGCACGGCGGCATAATTCCGCCTGCGATGTTCGCTCCGATACGCGCGCTTGGGCTTATCATAGTCACCCAGCCGCACTTCATCTACGATCATGGCGACCGTTACAGGCACACCGTCGATGCGGACGAATTGCCGGATTTATACCGCCTCGCAAGCTTGCGCGGGGCTGGCATAAAAATCGCCGCCGGCAGCGATGCGCCCTATGGCGACATCAACCCCTGGAGCGCCATTCAAGCCGCGAGCGACCGGCTAACCAGAACTGGCGAAATCCTCGGCGCTGGCGAACAAATCACGATCAGCGCCGCGCTTGGATTGTTTCTTGGGACCGCACACGCACCGACGAACCAGCGAACAATCGTAGTGGGCAGCGCGGCTGATTTGTGTTTGCTTGAGCTACCGCTCGCCGCCGCCTTGGCCGCACCGCGCAGTGTGAAAGTCGCCGCTACGATCGCGCGCGGAAAGCTCATCCACATCGCGGCGTGACGCCTTACTCCGTGCGCATGCAGATTTCCTGCGCTGAGCTGGCGACGAGCTTGCCCGCCCGGTCATAAATCAAACCCCGCGCCAGCCCACGCCCGTCTCCCGCCCATGGACTTTCAGTTCGGTAGAGCAGCCATTCATCGACCCGCGCCGGCGCGTGAAACCAGAGCGAATGGTTGAGCGAGCCGATGAAGAGCTTGCTCCGCGCAGCATCCCCGCGGTGCGGCGCTCCGACGGCGCCCGCCAGCCAATAGTCCGACATGAACGCCAACAGGCATTGTTGCGCGTTCGCTTCGCCGATAGCGCTCGCGGACGCCATGCGAAACCAATAATCGCGCGAATTTGTAGCGGCCGCGCCAGAAAATACTCGTTCGGGATTGACCAGTCTCAGTTCGACCGGAAACGGCAAATCATAATAATGCGCCGCCGCAGCCGGCAATTTCTCGGCATGCGCCCGCGCGAACGCCGCCAAGCTTTGCAAATTTTCGGGCGCCGGCATCGCCTCGACATCGCCCACTTGGTGGGCAACGCCAGTCTCCGGATCGTGGAACGAAGCGAGCATGTCGAAAATCGGCTTGCCCGCTTGGCTCGCCACTACTCTTCGCGAGGCGAAACGGCGGCCGTCGCGCATGATCTCGACGGCATAATCGACGGGCACATCGAGCGCGCCGCCCCTGAGAAACTGGCCGATGCAATTGTGTGCGGACCAGCTTCCACGAACCGGCGCGGTTTGTTGTGCGGCCGCCAAAGCTTGCGCCAGCGCCTGACCGCCGAACAGCGCGCCCATATGATTGGTCTGGTTGTGGCGAGCGCGGAACCGCAGATCGTCTATCCGGTCAAGCGCAATGAGTTCGCGCGCGCTCAGCGCTGCAGGCTCTTGCTTCATCGCAATTGGGCGAGCACGTCGGCGTTGAAGCGCTCGGCGTTGTCGCACCATTCGGCGCGGGTTCTGCCGTCGAAATGGACCGCCGCGCCGGTGACGCCAAGCGCCCGCATCTGTCCGATTTGCTCCAGCACCGCATCGGGATCGCGCGATTTGCCTGGCATATTGAGAGCGCTCAGCACCACTTCCGGCGGTCGCTCGCGGCCGATTTTCTCGCTACAATCGCGCATATATTGGATGCCTTGCGCGAGGTCGGTTTCATCGACCATGGCCGTGGTGCGCGCGGTCGCCGAGACCGACGCGGCGGCGGTAAAGAACGGATGCCACGCATCGCCTAACTCAACCGCGCGGCGGATGGCGCGTTTGGAATTGCCGCCGATCAGCAACGGCGGGTGCGGCTTCTGCAAGGGCCGCGGCAAAATGCGGTTGCCCGGCGCCTGGTAGTTTGTTCCCTGAAACACGAATTCGTCGGCGCACCATGCCGCCTTCATCGCCCGCAAATATTCGTCGACAATTTCGTTGCGCCTCTCAAAATCCACGCCGAGCGCGCGGTACTCGCCTTTGAGATAGCCGGCGCCAATGCCGAGCGTGACGCGACCGCCGGAAAAAACATCCAGCGTCGCCACTGCACGGGCGGTGATGAAGGGATTGCGATACGGCAAGACCAAGATTCCGGTTTGCAGCCTGATCCGGCGGGTTACGCCAGCGAGCAAGGACAGCATCACAAACGGGTCCTGCGCATAATGGCCGCCCGCGTCCAGCCAACGCCCGGTCGGACAAGGATGGTCGGTGACGCAGCCGCCGGCAAAGCCGAGCCGATCGAGCAGCGCGCCAATTTCGGACACCGCTTCAGGGACCAGAAATTCCTTGGCCAGGTCGAGCCGATCAAACGGCAAAGTTACATTGATCTTCATGCCTCACCCCGCGCGGGTTCTTCCACCAGGACCCACTTGCCCACGGAATTGCGCACCCAACCGCTGGAGGCCCAGGTGCCGCCATCGACGGGTATGGTGACCCCTGTGACATAGCTGCTCATGGCGGAACTCAAAAACACCGCAACATTGCCGCACTCGGTATCGACGCCGACACGGCCAAGGGGAATGCGGCGGGCATTGGCGTCTTGTTGCGCGGGCGTCGGGTTAATCCAGGAACTTGGATCGACCGGCCCGGCAATATTGCCGCGCACGCCAGGCGTCTCGGTGTAGTCGGGCGCAATGGCGTTGACGCGAATGCGATGGTCGGCGAATTCCAAAGCCAAAGTGCGGGTGAGATTGTTCAAGCCGGCCTTGCAGGCGGCATAGACCGCGAAATTCGGGGCCGCACGCGAGGCTTCGATGCTGGTGATGTTAATGATGGCGCCGCCGCGGCCGCCCTTGATCATGACCGGGGCGGCCGCGGAAGTCGCGGCCAGAACGCTGACCAAATTGAGGTCGATGTGGCGGCGCCAGGAGCGCTCCGATTGTTCGAGAAAGGCTCTTTTGCCGACGCCGCCGGCATTGTTGACCAAAATATCTATGCGCCCGAATTGCTCGGCCGCCATGTCAACCATGGACCTGATTTGATCGGTATTGGTCACATCGATCGGCGCGGCCAAGGCGCGCCGATCCATGTCGCGCACCCGCGCGGCGGTTTCCTCGCAACGCTCGGGGACAATGTCGGCAACCACCACATCGGCGCCCACAGAGGCAAGCGCAAGCGCGATAGCCCTACCAATTCCGCCGCCGCCGCCGGTGACAATCGCGACCTGGTCGGTGAGGAGAATGTCGCTCGCCTGCACGCATTCACCCCAGCTTTGCTTCCACCAGCGCGATTTCGGACTTGAGCCACATCGTCTCGCTCAAATTGCCGCCGCCGGATTCGGATAAAAGCGCCTCCAGAGCGGCTTTTTTCGCGGCCAACGCCGTTGCATGCGCGGGCTCGGCGCCCAGTGCGATGTCCAACAGGTGAAGCGCCTCCAATGGCCGCCCTTGTTTGAGCTTCGACTGCGCCCGCGCCGCCAAAGCGCCCGCGCCGCCGGCCAATTCCGCCAAGTCGCCGTCGATGCTCGCGCGGGGCACGCCATAGAGCGAGGTCGTGGAATCATAGTGAAACCAGCCGGAATTTTCCTCCCAGATTGCGCGCACCGTCCACGACGTCTTGCCGTGAAACTCACCGATCTTGAGCGCCTCTGGCAATTGGATGTCGCGCATCAAGCTATGCACGTCCTTGCCCTCGTTCATGCCGGTGATGGTGGCCTCGTTTACGTAGGAGACGGCGGCGTGCAGCTTGTCCAGATCCGCCTTGATGCGTTCGGCGCCCTTTATCGGCTCGCCATGACCAGTGATGAGCAATTCGGCGCCAAGATCGCGCACGGCTTCGAGCGAACGCAAGAAGCGCCCGATCAGCCGCGGCTTGTCACCGCGAATAGTAGTGAAATTCGGCATCGACAAGAAGACAGGTCCGAACAGATTGCCGGTAAACAATGTTCGCTCTTGTGGCAGCCATACGCAAAGCGAACACAGCGATTCCCCGCCAGGCGTCGAAATTAATTCAAACTGCTTGCCGCCAACCTCGAAAGCGGCGCGGCCATCGACAATCATATCCGGGACGACTTCGGGCGGCGGGATCGGGTTTGCGCCGCGCTTGATGGTTGACGCCCAGAGTTTCCGCGACCGCCTGGCGAGATAAGGCCCTAGCTCGTGAAAATAGCGCCAGGTTTCGACAAATCGCCGCTCGGCGACGATTTCCGTTTCCGCCTCGCGTATCGCCGGCACGCCGCCATAATGATCGGCGTGGGCCTGCGTCAGCACGATTTTGCGCAAGGGTCCGGTGCGCCGCGCGGCAAGCAAAGCCTTGTTGCGCTCGGCATTGTCCATGAAACCGGTATTGATCACCACATCGCCGTCGCCGGTGGCCACCAGATAGGCGTTGGAAATGTCCTTCACCATGAAGATGGAATTGGTGATTGGCGTGGCTTCGGTTTGTCCCTCGCCGGCGAGGACCATGCCGGCGAGCGGCGGCTTGGCGTTTTTCTCCGCGCTCATCGCCCCGCCTCAAACTCTATCATCACCTTTGCCGACGCCGGCGTGGCGGCGATTTCGAGCGCTTCGATGATGCGGTCAAACGGCATGGTGTGGCTGATCAAGGCGCGGGCCTTGTCCTTGAGCCGTGGCAACGCCGCGATCACGTCCGGCATTTCCGTTGGGTAGCCGACTGCGGTTGTGATAGTCATTTCCGTGGTCAGCATGGCGCCAAGATCGATTTCGACCGGCTTCATGTAGGCGGCGGTCACCACCAGACGGGACTGGAACTTCGCCATCTTGACCACATCGTTTAGAATGTTCGGCGCGCCGGCGGCGTCGATGAAAGCGTCGGTTCCGACCGCGTCGCGGTTGAGCACGCGGCCGGCTCCGTGCAATTCCATAAGCCGCGCACGAACATCCTCACGCGCCGGGTTGATAACGGCTCGCGCGCCCATCGCCATGGCGCGTTCCAGGCGCTCTGGCGCAAGATCAAGCGCGATGACATCGCTCACGCCGCGATCGACCAGCCAAAGCACCATGCCGAGCCCGATCGGGCCGCAGCCGAACACAACCACCTTGTCGCCCGGCTTGACGTTTGCCCGGTTCACGCCGTGCAAAGCGACCGAGAGCGGCTCGGTAAGCGCGGCGATGTCGTACGGCAGATCCCCCGGAATTGGCAGCAGGCTGTCGCCAAGGCGGGCGCCGCGGATCAGCAGCTCCTCGGTAAACGCGCCCTCGGGGCCGCCGCTGCCGACGGCGCTCGGCGTTTGCATCGGGTTGATAATCACACGCTGGCCAACGCTCACTTCGCTCACGGAGGCGCCCACCGAGATCACTTCGCCCGCCGCTTCGTGGCCGATCGGGGTCACCCCGCCGGGCTTGCGCATGATGCCGCCGATTTTGATGTAGCTAAGATCGCTGCCGCAAATGCCGCAAGCTTTTACCTTGACGACGACGTCGTTTGCGCCCGCCCTTGGCGGTTCGACTGGATCGAGCCTTACATCATTCACATCGTGAATATTGAGCACGCGCATGGGTGGGATTCTCTCCGATCGAGCTTACATATTGATCAGCGCGGCGCCGTCGATAACCATGGTGTCGCCAGTGTGGAACGAGGAGGCGTCGCTCGCGAGATAGGCGGCGATGCCTTCAAAATCGGCGGGATAACCAGGACGGGGGATCGGCGTCTTGGCGGCGAAATATTTATCGACCGGGCTGAGTTCCTCCGCATCGCCAGTCATGCCGGTTTTGATATAGCCCGGCGCGATCGTATTGGCGCGGATGCCGTATTTGCCGAACTCCACCGCCCAGGCCCGCACCGCCGCGCCCATGCCCGCCTTGGCGATCGCATATTGCGGCTTGCCGGCCAGACCCTTGAACATGGAAAGGCTGCCGCAAAACACCAGCGAGCCGCCCGGCTCGCCAGCTTCGGCGCGCTTGACCATCAGCCGCGCGCCTTCGCGCAGCGTGTAAAAAGCGCCGTGCAAGGCGACGCCCAGAAAATCATGATAGTGCTTGGTGGTGAGTTCGAAGCTTGAGCGCGTCGATGGCGGCAAGCCGGCGTTGGCGATCACGCAATCGACGCGGCCAAACTCCGCCATCAACGCCTCGTAACCGGCAAGGATCTGATCCTCGGACGATACATCCACCTGCCGCGTCGCCACGCGAACGCCAAAAGCTTCCAACTCTTTCTTCGCGGCGGCGTTTTTGTCCGCCGAGCGGGCCCAGATCGCCACGTCCCCGCCTTGCTTGGCGATGCCGCGCGCAAAACCAAGGCCAAGGCCGCTATTGCCGCCGGTGATCAAAGCGACCTTGCCGCTCAGATCGAACAATCCCTTCGCCATGCGCTTGCCTCGCTCCAGTTTCCGGCCACGTTATGCCCGTCGCCGACACCCGGCAAGAAGCGGCGCGGCTGTTGACGGGAAATAATACCGCCCCTGCGATTTTGCCTCGTTCGCTTGCGCGCTTGGACGGAAAATCCAGTTTTGCCGGCAACGCCTCGGAGTATGCTAATTCGGAAGCTACAGAGGACAGCGCGTAAAGCCGAAGCGCGAAAGGGATGTCGTCATGACTAGAATGTCCGCCGATGAATGCATCGAAGCCGCGCGGCGCGCCACCGGGCTAGATCGCTTCGACAGCGAGAGCTTTCGCGAGGGCCTCTCCATCCTGGTCGATGATTTCAACGCCGGCGAGCGCCCTGATTCCGCATTCAAGCGCTTTAACGACGACACTATCAAATCGCTCTCGCTCCGGCTCAAGACCACCGATTATCTGGCCAGGCGCCCAGAGCTGCTGAAGCGACCCATTGAGAAGCCGGTTTTCGTATTTGGCATTCCGCGCACCGGCACTACGCTGTTGAGCAATCTGCTGGCCGCCGATCCCGCGCGCCGCTCGGCGCTCACCTGGGAGATCGACGATCCCATTCCGCCGCCGACAACGCAGACCTTGTACAACGACCCCCGCGCGCTAGCCCGCCTCGACATGGAACGCAAGATGCTCGCCGCGCGCCCGGAGATGGGCAAATATTATCGCGGCTCGGCGATTTATCCGAACGAGTGCGTGTTCATCATGGCGCACGATTTCAAGACGCTGATGCTGGAATCGCGCGGCAAGCTGGCCCAATATCGCGAGTGGTTTTTCCAGGCCGACGTCACTTCGGCGTATGAATATCACAAGCGCTTCCTGCAAATTCTGCAAGCCGACGCGCCCGGCGTATGGAACCTCAAAATGCCCTCGCACGCGCTGTTCATTCCGACATTGCTCAAAATCTATCCAGACGCGCGCCTGCTATGGACCCACCGTGACCCTTTCACGGCGACAGGCTCATTGTGCAGCCTGATCTCGCTCGGGCACGTGGGCTTTGCGGGTAAGGTCGATGTCGAATGGATCGCCTCGAATTATCCCTGGCAATGCGCCGAGCACGCCAACCGCATCATGGATGCTCGCGGCAGGATCGGCGAGGATCGCATCATCGACGTGCATTATTCCAATTTGACCCGCGATCCCATCGGCGTCATGCGCGAGGTCTACAAGGCGCTGGGAGACGAATTCACGCCCGCCGCCGAGGCGGGCATGAGGGCCTGGGTCGCCGACAACCCGCAGGAAAAATTCGGCCGGCATGAATATCAATTGGACCAATTTGGCCTAAGCCAGGCAAAGCTGGCGCCGCTGTTTGAACGCTATCTGGCGCGCTACGATGTCGAACGCGAAGGCTGACCCGGGAGAACACCGATGCTGGAAGGTCAACACTATCAAAACGCCTACATCACGCGCGACATCGAAGCGGCGATCGAACTGTTCAAGGGTCGCGGCGCGGCGGCGGATTCGCGAAGTTTTGACGTCAGCGTCGAAGTAACCACCCCGGCGGGGCGCGGCATAGCCACCAACAAGCTCGCCTTCATCTGGATCAATAATCTGCAATACGAACTGATCCAGCCGGTCTCGGGCATGGTGGACATCTACAAGGAAGCGTTGCCGCCCGACAACAGCCTGAAGTTCCACCACATCGCCATGCGCGTCGCCGAGTGGGCGCCGTTCCGCGCTAGGGTGGAGCAACAGCGCCACCCCGTCGTGCTTGAAGGCGGCAGCGACCAGTTGCGCTATCTCTACCTCGACGCCCGCGACTTCGTCGGCCACTACCTCGAATACGTATGGGCGACGCCCGAGCGCTGGAAACAATTGGGCGTGGGCTGAGCTGGTGCGGCTTGCCCCGCTAAGCGCCGCCAGCGGCCGCGTCCTCCGTCAGCATGCTGGCGGCTTTGCCGGCGATCATCATGGTCGGCGAATTGGTGTTGCCTGAAACGATGCACGGCATGATCGAAGCGTCGGCAATGCGCAGTCCCTTTACGCCAAACACGCGCAGCCGCTCGTCGACGACCGCCATCGGATCGTCGGCCAAGCCCATTTTCGCCGTTCCCACGGGGTGGAAGATGGTAGTGCCGATGTTGCGCGCCGCCTCGAGCAATTGGTCATCGCTTTGCAATCTGTCACCAGGCAGATGCTCACGCGGAAAATACTGCGCCAGGGCGGGCTGCGCGACAATGCGCCTGACCAAACGGAGCGAGTCAATCGCCACGCGGCAATCTTCGTCGGTGGCCAGATAATTTGGTTGGATCGCGGGCGGCGCGTGCGGGTCAGGCCCGCGGGCGTGGACCGAGCCCCTGCTGGTGGGACGCAAATTGCAAACGCTCAGAGTAATTGCCGGAAACGGATGCAGGGCCTCGCCGAACTTCTCTAACGAAAGCGGCTGGGCGTGAAATTGCAAATTCGGCGTGGCATGATCCGGAGAGGAGAACGCAAACGCGCCAAGTTGCGACGGCGCCATCGACAAGGGCCCACGTCTCAGCAAGGCGTATTCGAGCGCCATCAGCGGCCTGCGCCAAAGCGAAGCGTAAAGCGCGTTCATGGTCGGCGCTCCGGAAATCTTGTAGACCGGGCGCAATTGCAGATGATCCTGCAAATTTTCACCGATTCCGGGCAAGTGTTTTACCAATGGGACACCCAGGCGCTGCAACACTTCGCCGTCGCCAATCCCCGACAATTCCAGAATTCTCGGCGTCGCCACCGCGCCAGCCGCAAGCACTATTTCGCCGCTGGCGCGCAACTCCTTCATCAGCCCGCCCTGCGCATAGCGCACGCCGACAGCGCGGCCCAATTCCATGATCACCGATGCGACATGAGCGTTCATCTCGAGTTTGAGATTGGCGCGGCGCAGCGCCGGGCTCAGAAACCCGCGCGCCGCGCTCCAACGGCGGCCGTGCTTTTGGTTGACCTGAAAATAACCAGAGCCACAATTGTCGCCGCCATTGAAATCCACTACGCGCGGGATGCCGACGCTCTCGGCCGCTTCGGCAAACGCTTCCAAGATGCGCCAGTGCATGCGCGGATAATCGACATGCCAGAGGCCGCCGGCGCGGTGAAAGGAATTGGGCGGGGCGACATGATCCTCCTGCTCAAGAAAGATCGGCAACACATCGTCCCAACCCCAGCCGCGCAGCCCGAGTCTGGCGCCAGTGCTCATAGTCCGCCGCCTGGCCGCGCATGTAGATCATGGCGTTGATCGCCGAAGAGCCGCCGATGACTTTGCCGCGCGGGTAGGCGAGCGTGCGCCCGCGCAGGCCCTCGCTAGGCTCGGTCCGATACATCCAATCGGCGCGCGGATTGCCGATGGCGAACAGATAACCGACGGGGATATGGAGCCAAATCCAATCGTCGCGCCCGCCCGCTTCCAGGATCAGCACGCGGCGGCGCGGATCCGCGGACAAGCGCTCGGCCAGCACGCACCCAGCCGAGCCGGCGCCAACGATGATATAGTCGAACGCGTCGCTCACGGCTTGCGAGCGAGAGCGGAATAACCGCCATCGACATAAACCAGCGGATCAACCGGGCCCGAAGTACGCACTTCAATAACGCCGCCGATGAAGATGGTGTGGGTGCCATAAGCGATGGCGCGCTCATTGCGGCAGATAAAGCTCGCCTGCGCATCCTGCAAATAGGGAAGGCCCTCGCCATCGGCCGACCAGATCCCGTATTGGAAGCGCAATTCGCCGCGTTCCTGCCCGCCACAGGCAATGGATATTTCCTCCTGCGAGGCGTGCAGGATGTTCACGCAGAAATGCGCACCACCCGCGAGCACGGAATGAATTGCGGCGCTGCGGTTGACGCACACGAGCAGCGATGGCGGATCCAAGCTTAGCTCGCTAACAGCCGTCGCAGCCATGGCGTAGCGCTGCGTTTCATCGCGCGCGGTGACGATCACGACGGCTTTGGCGAGCCGGCGCAGGCCCTCCCGCAATTGCACAGAAATGTTCGCCGATTTGTCCATGGGTTCTAATTCGCGGCCGAGGCCAGCCGCTTGGCCGCCAGTTCCCGCAGATCGCTGGTCTTGATCTTGGCATTGCCGGTTTGCGACAAGTCTTGCTCGCCGAAGAAAATCACCCGCCGCGGCACTTTGTAGCTCGCCAAGTGTTGTTTAAGGAAATCGCGGATCGCGGCCTCCTCCAGCACCGCGCCCTCGTGCGGCACCACGCAGGACACAACCAATTCGCCCAGCGTGTCGTGCGGCACACCAACAGTCTGCACCGCCTTGATGCCGGGGAATGATTTCAGCGTCTCGTCAATCTCGACCGGCGAGACATTGGCGCCGCCGGTTTTGATGATGTCGCTTAAACGCCCTTCCCAGAACAGCCGTCCGCGCTCGTCGATATAGCCGCCATCGCCAGTGCGCAGGAAGCCTTCCGCGTCGAGCGTCTCGTCCATGGGGATGCCAATATAGCCAAGCATCAAAGTCGGACCCTTGACGCAAATCTCGCCGCGCTGGCCACGTTCGGTCACCGCACCGGTCATCGGATCGACGATCTTTAGAGTGACCCCCGCAAGCGGCTCGCCGTGAGAATTGCCCATCACTTCCGCTGGCGTACCGGAGGGAAAACAGGTGGTGAGGGTGAAGGTTTCGGTATTGCCGTAAGCCGCGCGCGGCTCGTCCCAGGTGGACTTCACCGTCGGATGGCGGGCCAGCGCGGCGTTGACATCGACGAACCGCAAGGCGCTGAGATCGACCTGGTTCCAATTCGGCGCCGCTTCCAATTGCGCCATCTGGTGGGGCCAGGCGTGGACGAAATTGACCTTTTCCTTCTGCATCAAGTCGAGCGCTTCGGCGGCGTCGAAGGTGGCTTGCAATATAAGCGCGCCGCCGGCGGTAAAGGTGCTGCCCAGCGCCATGCCGAAATTGCCCGACCAGAAAAAACCGTTCGCGGTCCAGCAGCGCACATCGCCTTCAAGCCCGTACAAACGCATCCAGCGCCATAATTGGATACAGACGCCGCGGTGCGAGCTGAGAATGCCCTTGGGTTTGCTGGTCGAGCCCGAGGAGAAAAACAGCACGCCCGCATCGCTCGGCTTGGTGGATTCGGCGATCGCATCGATCAGCGCGCGCGGCTCGGATGCAGCGCGCGCCAGGAAGCCGTTCCACGGTTCGATCGCTCCGCCGACCGGCTCGCCGATCGCCGCGAGATGGCGCAGGAACGGGAATTTGAGCGATTGCAACTTGTCGGGCGTCGCCTTGCCGATTTCGGGTTCGAGTTCAGTTAGGATGGCGGCGAAATCTTTTTTCAGCACATTGCGCTCGAACAACAGCACCGAGACGCTGGAGGCTTGCAGCAAGTATTCCAGCTCGGGCGCGGTGGAGAAGGTGCTGAGCGTGACAGCAACGCCCCCCGCCAGCGTCGCCCCGAATGCGGCGGCGATAAATTCCGGCCTATTGGTCATCAGCACGCCGACGCGGCTGTCCTTGCCGACCCCGCATGCCCGCAGCGCGCGCGCGATTTCGATCGCCCGCTCCCAGAGCTCCGTATAGCTCCAGCGCACGACGCCCTGGGGACCATGCATCACCAATGCCTCGCGCGAGCCGTATTTCTCCGTCACGGCGCGCAAATAGCCTGGCAGGGTCAACACACCGAGACTCGGCTCTTCGCTCAGCGGAATGCCGTGGACGATGGAGATTTCGGCGCTCACCGATTCACATCGACCACAATGCGGCCGCGCACTTTTCCATCCATCAGTTGCGAGGCCGCCTCGATCGACTCCGCCAAACCGACTTCCTTGGCAATGACGTCCAGCGATTTCGGATCAAGATCGCGCGCCAGCCGTTTCCAGGCGGCAAGACGCGGCGGCTTGGGCGCCATGACGCTATCGATCCCCAACAATGAAACGCCGCGCAGGATGAATGGCGCCACAGAAGCGGGAAAATCCATGCCCTGCGCCAAGCCGCACGCCGCCACCGCGCCGCCATAGCGGGTCTGCGCGCAGGCATTGGCCAAGGTGTGGCTGCCGACTGCGTCGATGACGCCGGCCCAGCACTCCTTTTGCATCGGCTTGCCGGGCGCAGCGAGTTCCGCGCGATCAATGATCCCCGCGGCGCCCAATTGAGTGAGGTAATCGTGTTCCGCGCCCTTGCCCGTCGCGGCCACTACTTTGAAGCCGGCCTTGGCGAGCAGTGCAATGGCGACGCTGCCGACCCCGCCAGTAGCGCCAGTCACCAGCACTTCGCCTTGTTCCGGCTTGACGCCGTGTCTCAGCAACGCGTCGACGCACAGGCTGGCTGTGTAACCAGCCGTGCCGATCGCCATGGCTTGGCGGCTGCTGAAAGCCTGCGGCAACGGAACCAGCCAATCGCCGTTCAGCCGCGCCCGTTGCGCCAGCCCGCCCCAATGGGTTTCGCCCACGCCCCAGCCATTGAGCACGACCTTGTCGCCCTTTTTCCAATCGGCGTGCGCGCTTTCGCTCACTGTACCGGCAAGATCGATTCCAGGGACCATCGGAAATTTTCGAACTACCGGCGACTTGCCGGTGATGGCCAGACCATCCTTGTAATTCAGCGTCGAAAACTCGACCGCTATGGTGACGTCGCCGGCGGGGAGTTGCGCCTCGTCCACTTGCGCAAGCGAAACACTTTGGCCTGCATCGCCTTTTTCAATCAGAATTGCCGAAAACTTTCCCACGTCAGTGCTCCCAATCAGAAATCAAAATTCATCAGAACCAATGGCCGCCAAAAGCGCAAGCTCGATTTCGCGAGCTCACGCGATCTCCCGCAGCCCGACCCAGCGGCGCTCGATCGAGGAACGGCGTGCGGCCTCTAGCGCGCATTCCACCGCCCAGGCTTGCGCGAAATCGGGCTTCGCCGCGCCTTCGCCGCGGATCGCAGCGACCATGCTGGCAACCGACAGTGCGATGGGAAAAGCAGGCGCGGGCTCATTGTGCGCGTGCAGGCCTATACCCGGCGCGCGCAAGAGCCGGTCCGGCATTTCAAGCCGTTCGAGCCCTGCGCCGCCAAGCGCGCCAAACTCCAAGACCGTGTCGCGGCTGGTCGGAAAGCTCGGCGCCTTGGCTGAGAACCGGCCCTTCGCGCCAAACGCCTCGAGCCTCCATCCCGGCGCGATCGTGGCGTTCCAGCACACTTGCATTTGCATCGCCGCGCCGTTCTTAAAGCGCAGCATCAGCATGGCGAAATCGTTGGTTTCCGGCTTTAGGGCGCTACCGTCGGGAAAACGCCACTCGCTAAGCAATTGGCAATCGTGGGCGGTCAATTCCTCTATCTCGCCGAACATATGGATGAGCATGTGCAGCGCATGGCTGCCAAGGTTGCGCAAGGCCGAAACGCCGAGCCCTCCCTGCCAGAACCAATTGTAGGGAAAATGCGGATTGGGTGCGTTGAACAACGAGAGATTGAAGCTGCAAACGCCGCCAAAAATTTCGCCGAGCGCGCCGCCATCGACCAATTCCTTGGCCAAGACATGCGCCGGCAACCATTGCGAATACGCGTCCACCACGGCAACCTTGCCGCTGGCTTTCCACGCGCCATGCAGTTCGCGCGCGCGCTCGAAATCAGCCGCGCAGGGGATGCCGTTATAGACGTGTTTGCCCGCGTGCAGCGCCGACAAAACCATGGCGTGTCTAATATTGGGGCGCGTGCCGCAATCGACGATGTCGATATCGGGCTCGGCGATCATCTTTTCGTAGTCCCAATAGGCGCGGGCGATGCCAAGCTTCTTGGCCGCCGCCTCGGCGGTTTGCTGGCGCGAGGTGCATATGCCCACGACTTCGACACCGGGAACCGAGCGCCATGCGGGGAGGTGAGCGAAGGCGCCCCAATTGGCGCTGATAATGCCTACGCGCAGCGTCAACACCGCATCCCCGCGTCCTGAGTTATTCAATCACCGCGATCACGGTGCCGACTTCGTAGACCTGTCCCGCCGGTTGGCGGATGCGCAGCACGCCGCTGGCGGGCGCCTCGATCTCGTTTGCGGACTTCTCCGCTTCCAGCAGGAACAGCGGCTGACCGGCGCTGATCGACTGGCCGTCTTCGGCCAGCCATTCCTTCACTTCGCCTTCGTTCATGGCGAAGCCGATTTTCGGGAGCAAAACTTCGGTCGCCATGAATTATTTTCCTTTGACCAGGCCAATCGCGACCTCGGCGATCTTTGCTGCATCGGGCACGAATGCCGTCTCCAGCGGTTTTGAGAACGGCACCGGCGAGAACGGCGCCGCCACCCGCGACACCGGCGCTTTCAGCTTGCCGAAAAATTTCTCCGACACGGTTGCCGCGATTTCCGCGCCCACGCCGAAGGGCTTTACCGCTTCGTGGACAGTGAGGCAGCGGCCTGTCTTCGCAACTGAAGCAAACACCGCGTCCTGGTCCCAAGGCGAGACTGTGCGCAGATCGATGATTTCCGCGCTGACGCCGGCGGCCTTCATCGGTTCCAGCGCCGCCAAGCAGCGGTGCACCATGCCTGAATAGGAAACGATGGTGATGTCGGCGCCTTCGGCGGCGACGCGGGCCTTGCCGATCGGCACGCGATGGCCTTTTTCCGGGCGCTCCATCGGCGTCCAATAGAGCGGCATGTTCTCGATGAAAATCACCGGATCCGGATCGTCGATGGCGCTGCGCATCAGCCCGTAAGCGTCCTGGGCGGTCGCCGGCGCCACCACTTTCAAGCCGGCCGAGTGCGCAAACCATGCTTCGAGGAAATCGCTGTGCTGGCCCGCTGTTGAGAACCCCGCGCCGGTCATGGTGCGGATCACGATAGGGACATTGGTTTGGCCGCCGGACATGTAGCGCAGCTTGGCGGCGTGGTTGAAGATCATGTCCATCGCCACGGTGGTGAAGTTCATCAGCATGATTTCCGCCACCGGCTTATAGCCGGCCAGGCTCGCGCCGATCGCCGCGCCGATGATCGCCTGCTCGGAAATTGGCGTCGAGCGCACGCGATGATCACCGAAGCGGGTCGATAAACCCTTGGTCAAGCCGGTGACGCCCCCGCCTTCGGGATCGGCCACGTCCTCGCCGAGCACCAATATTTTTGGATCGGCTTCCATCGCGTCGGAGAGCGCCATGTTCAGCGCCTCCAGGAACGAGACTTTCTTGGTTTCCTGCTTGGCCTCGCTCATGCCGCATCTCCGTATACATCGCGGGTAATTTCCTCGAGCCCTGGGAACGGCGCTTCGAGCGCGAACGTTACCGCCGCGTCGAGTTCGGCTTCGATGCCAGCCTCGATGTCGGCCAATTTCGCCTCGGTCGCGACGCCGTCGGCGATCAGCTTGGCGCGATAGATCGGATAGGGATCGGCGGCGATTGCCGCGGCCTTCTCGGCCGGGTCCATATAGACGTCGTTGTCGCCGAAGACGTGGCCGTGGAAACGGAACGTCATCGCCTCGATCAGCGTCGGCCCATCGCCCGCGCGCGCGCGCTCAACCGCCTCTCTGAACGCGGCATACATTTCGAACGGGTCGTTGCCGTTGACGTGTGCGCCGGCCATGCCATAGGCGGCGGCGCGGTCGGCGATGCGCGCCACCGACGTGGCCTTGGCGTACGTTGTATGCTCGCCATAGCGATTGTTCTGGCACAGGAAGATCACCGGCAGTTTCCATACCGAGGCCAGATTGAGCGATTCATGGAACGCGCCGATATTCGAGGCGGCGTCGCCAAAGGTCGCGACCGCGACGCGGCCATCCTTGGAAAGTTGCGAAGCCCACGCAAGGCCATTGGCGATCGGCATGGACGAGCCGACAATTCCGGTCGTCACCATGATGCCCTTGGCCGGATAGGTCAGGTGCATCGGTCCGCCCTTGCCCTTGCAGGTGCCGGCGGCGCGCCCGGCGGTCTCGGCCCAAAGCTCTTTCAGCGGCAGGCCCTTGGCCAGCATGTCGTGAATGCCGCGATAGATGGTGCAGAGATAATCGTCGTCGGTCAGGCTCACGAACGAGGCCGCGGGGATCACTTCCTGGCCGCGGTACGAATAGTACGGCATCACCAGCCGGCCCGCGCTGATCACTTTGCGGCTGCGCTCATCGTGCGCCTTGAGCAGCGCCATGCGCCGGAAAATTTCGACCTGCGTCGGCGCGTCGGGTTTATGGGTGTTCTGCATGCCTGCTCCGCGAACTAACTGGGTCGATGAGTGGAAAGGGTCCAATAGCCTAAGCTTGCCGGCGCCGCCAGCGCCGGCGCGCCGCGCGCGCACCCCGATTAGCGGCGGCAATTCACCTGCCCCGCCAAGGCGGGACAAGCAAAACGGCCGCCGCCGCCGGCAATATCGCCGCGGCGATCAGGGCGAGTAGATGTTGATCGGACCGCGCCCAAGATCGAGCGTGTCGGCCTGCCATCGGACCGATCCAAACGGCCGCTCCAAACGTCGCCGAACTTGAGGTTCGCCGCCCGCGTGCAGCGCCCGCGCCAACGCCTGCACGTCGCGGTCGGCTTGGGTGAATTGTGAGCGGTGGCGCAGATAATCGCCCCAGGTTGGAAAATGGCAACGCTCGGTCCAGAGCGCCGGGTCGGCGACATCGCGTGCGATCGACCAATCGAATGCGCCGTTTTTTTGCCGGACCTGCTGCAGTTTCAGCATGATATTATAGAATTGGCGCGCGCTGTCTGGGTGAATTCTGTAGTCGACCTCGACGACGATAGGCCCGCTTCGGTTGGTGATGGCGAGCGCCACTTGCGGTTCGTTGGGAAATTCCACCAATTCCACATCGGTCACCGAGATCAGCGGCATGGGGAGCCACAGGCCCAGCAGGGGCGTCAGCAGCACGGCAACCCCCGAGCCGATCAGCGCCATGGAGAACTCCCCAATCGGCGGCGGCCAGACCCCACAACCAAGCCCCCAGCGCGATCCCCGCCGCCATCGCCGACACGAACAAAGAGAGAGCCCGCGCCGTCACCCAGCGCGGCACGGATAATTGCACGCCGACATTGAGCAAGGTCATCGTCGCCATGCTCGCCGCGCCGGAAATCGCAAACAGCAAGCCCATGGCCCAAAGTTCGCGGTTCAGCCCCATCGACAGCACCGCCATTCCGGCGAGCAGCGTACACAAGCGAACGGCGTTCTCAGCTTTGATACGCTCGCGAATCCAACTGCTTGCGAGCGCGCCGGCGACAGCGCCAACGCCCGCGGCGCCGAGCAGAAAGCCGTATGTGCTGGCGTCGCCGCCGAGCAAATCGCGGGCGATCAGCGGCGGCAACGCGGCCACCGCGGCGCTCGCCAATCCGAACACGAAGGCGCGAACGATCACGGTGCGAACCGGACCCGCATACATGGCGTAGCGTGCGCCCGAGACGATCGCCCGGTCAATCCGCTCCGGCGGCAGCCGCGAGGGCGTGCGTTCGCGCCGCCAGAGTACGAACGCTATAAACAATGGCAAATAGAACAGGGCGTTGATGGCGAAGGCCCCGCCCGCGCCCACGGCCAGCACGATCAAACCACCCAACGCCGGCCCAAAGCTGCGCGCCAGATTGTAACTGATGGAACCAAGCGCCACCGCCGCCGGCAAATGCGCTGGCGCCACTTGCTCGATAACCGAGGCCTGCCACGAGGGCCCATAGAGCGCCACGCCGCCCCCAATCAGGGTGCAGAAAACGAGCATCAGCCAAGGTGTGGTGAGGCCGAACAAAGTGAGCGCTGTCAGCGCGGCGGCGCAAAGACTGGCGAAGCCGAGCCCAATCAAGGCGATCTTGCGTCGGTCGAACATGTCGGCGATCGCCCCAGCGGGCACCGAAACCAGCATCAAGGGCAGCATCATCGCCGTCTGCACCAGCGCCACCATTTCGGGAGAACCGGTAAGGCGCGTCATTTCCCAAGCCGCGCCAACGCCTAGAATGAGCTGGCCAAAATTCGACAACAGGCTCGCCGACCAGATGGTGCGGAAGGCTGGCTCGCGCAGCGGCGCAAGGGCGCTCCAGCCAGCCCTCGCGGGCTTACCAGCTTCCATCATTCGCCCTTCCTCGTGCAAACGCTTCACATCGGCGCCGTGTCGATGGTCGGACGGATCAGCAATTGCGAGACATTGGCGCGGCGCGGCAGCGAGACCACGAAGACAACGGCCTCGGCCACGTCCTCGGGCTTCATCGCGCCCTCCTTGTTGATGTGCTCGCGCATGAATTTCCTGGTGTTGGGGTCGGTCACCGCTTCCGAGACTTCAGTGCTGGTTGCGCCCGGTTCGATGATGGCGACGCGAATGCCGTATTTGCCGACTTCCTGGCGCAATCCTTCAGTCATGCCGGTCAAGCCGAATTTGCTGGTGGAATAAGCGCCGAAGATGCCCGCGGCGCGGCGCCCGGCGGTTGAGGAGATGTTGACAATGTCGCCGCCGCCTTGCGCGCGCAACGGCCCGATCGCGGCCCTGCACGTATACAGGATCGCCATCAAATTGATGTCGATCACGCTGCGCCATTGCGCCAGGTCGGCGTTTTCGACGCCGCCCGCTTGGATCACGCCCGCGGAATTGACCAGAATATCCAGCCGCCCAAAACGCTCGGCCGCGGCCGCGACGATGCGGCTGGCGATGGCTTCGTCCGCGACGTCGCCGGGAAAGACCGCCGTCCGCCCGCCTGCCGCCTCGATGCGGGCCGCCAGGGCGTCCAATCGATCCGCCCGCCGCGCCGATACCGCCACCGTCACGCCCGCCGTCGCCAGCGCAAGCGCAATCGCCTCGCCAATCCCCGACGAAGCGCCCGTAACCAGCGCTACGCGCTCAGACAAACCAGGAGTGCCCATGCTTCAACCTTTCAAATATTCTCGTCCGCGCCCTAAAGCGCCAGCGATGCTCGCCTACCACCAATTCCCGGATTGCGCGCGGCGCAAGTCCGGGACCCATAAACGCAAACGTTTGTGTTTATGGGCCCCGGACTGAATGCTGCGCATTCATCCGGGGGTGGGTGGTGGGGCGTGACACGCAATTCTGATTCCGAGTTACTAGCTAGAGCGCGGCCTTGGCGCGGGGAAGGAAAAGGCGAAGATATCGCGGCGGCGGGGCCGGGCGCGGTTCACTCTATTGCGACCAGGCGCTAGGAGAGTCCGACCAGGAGATCGCCCCCGTGAGCAAATCCGAGACTACCAGCGCCTACGACCCCGAACTTGCCGCCCGCCTGGAGCGGCTCGGCATTATGCGCGACCGGTACGAGGTCAAACCGCTCGACCGCATCCACAAACTCATCGCCCAGCGCCTGACTGACGCGGCGCGCGACACGCCAAGCTTCCCGCTTGAAATGAATGTCCAGATGGACGCGGCTGCTGCAGGCGCGCGCCGCCTTCAACGCAGGTGGACAAGCGCGCATTTCCGTGAACGATTTGTTGATCAAGGCCAGCGCGATGGCGCTCACCCAAGTGCCGCAAGCCAATGTCAGCTTCACGCCAGATGGCATGGTGCATCACCAGCACGCCGACATCGCCGTCGCGGTGGCGACCGATGTTGGGCTGGTCACACCGATTATCCGCGAGGCGCAAACCAAGAGCGTCGCGGAAATCGCCGAAGCCATGCGCGACCTAGCAACCCGGGCCCGCGCCCGGCGCTTGAAGCCGGACGAATATACGGGCGGCACGTTTTCCCTCTCCAACCTCGGCATGTTTGGCATTTCGCGTTTCGCTTCGATCATCAACCCGCCGCACGCGGCGATATTATCCGTCGGCGCGGTGGAGGAACGGATGGTGGTGCGCGATGGCGCGCCCCGCGTCGCCGCCATGATGTCCGTGGTCATGACCTGCGATCATCGCGCGCTCGACGGCGCAACCGGCGCACGCTGGCTGCAAGTTTTCCGCGACATGCTGCAAGAGCCAGCGAGTTTATTGGCGTGAGCGCCGCTCAGCCGGCGATATTACCGGCGTTAGCGGCGTGTTTCGCCGCCACATAGCCCCAGGTGAAAGACGGCCCCACGCTCGAGCCGGCGCCCGGATAGGCGCGCCCCATCATCGACGCGGTGGAAACCCCGGTGGCGTAGAGACCGGGGATAATCGAGCCGTCCTGGCGCAACACGCGCGCGTGTTCGTCGGTCACCACCCCGCCATAGGTGCTGACATCGCCCGGCACCACCGGCACGGCGTAAAACGGCCCCTCGGCGATAGCGCCCAATGTGTTGGGCGATTTCGCGAACGGATCGGCCAGCCAGTTGTCGTAAGCGCGCGCGCCGCGCTGGAAGTCGTCGTCGCGCCCTTGCGCCACGAAGCCGTTGAAGCGCTCTAAAGTGGCCTGCAACACGGCGGGATCGACATCGATTGCGCGGGCCAGCGTTTCAACCGTATCGCCCTGCTTCAGATAACCTCTGTCGAACCATGCTTGCGGTTTCTTCGCGCCGGGGAAGGTGCCGCCGATCGCGTATTTGCGCAAGAATTGCGCATCGAAAATCGCCCAGCTCGGCACCGCCGGCACAGTCTTGTTGCGCTCAAGCATGCCGCGGCAATAGGCCATGTAGGAGCCGCCCTCGTTCTGATAGCGCACGCCGCTTTGGTCCACGAGCACGGCGTGCGCCGCCGCGGTCAAACCCTGCGCCGGCGGCTTTACATCGTCGTTCTCCTTGCCTGGGGGAATGGTGGCCTGATAGCCGACCATCTCCTCCATCTGACCGATCGCGGCGCCATGGCGGATCATCTCCTCGATCATCTCGCCAGTATCGCCAGGCGCGGTCATCGACCAATCGGCGCGCGTTCCCGGCTGATATTTGTCGCGCATAAGCTGATTGCGGGCGAAGCCGCCGGCGTTCACCAGCACGCCCAGCCGCGCGCCCACGCGCCAGGGCTTTCCGTCCTTCACCGTCAGCACGCCCGCGATCGCGCCATCGTGGGCGATGAGTTCGCTCACCGGAGACGCGGTGCGGATCTCCGCGGTTTCGCGCAGCGCCGCTTGCAACATGCGCCCTTGCAGCGCCTGCCCGGCGCCGACATAGCTCTTTCCCAGCAGCAGCGCGCCGATCGAGCGCAACACGATCTTGAGAATGATTCCACGCGCATCCCAGGCTCGGGAAAAGCGCGGCGCCTGCATCATTTCGTCGAGCGTCGCCGCCATCGGCAGGAAACCGGGACGGAGCTTGGTTCTCCATTCGCCCAGTTCGTTGATGTCGAACAAGTCCGCGATCACCGTCCTGCCATCGGCGGAGCCGCCCGGGCGTTCATCGTAATAGTCTGGCCAGCCGCGCACGCGCCGCAGCTTGATGCCTTGGCTCACCAGAAACTCAAGCATAAGCGGCGCTTCGCGAATATAGGTCCGCCGCCGCTCCGGGCTCGTGCCAGGCGCATTCTCGTGGCCCGCGGCGACGCTTTCGAGGTAGGCCAGCGCCTGTTCGTGAGAATCCTCAACGCCCGCCGCCCTCATGAATGGATTGTTGGGAATCCACATCACACCGCCCGAGCGCGAGGTCGTCCCGCCGATCAGATCTGTCTTCTCCAGGATCAACACGCTCATGCCGAGTTTTCGCAGCAACAGCGCCGCGCACATCGAGCCGCCGCCGCTGCCGACAACGACAAAATCGCAAACCTCATCAAATTCAGTCATGGGCGCCCGTCGTGGAAAGGCTCCATCTTCACGCCTTGGCCATGAGATGCAAGGCCGCCCAGTGGCGGCGTCGTTTGAGTTTATGGGCGTGCGTTCAAGCGCTCACGACCGCGCCGAACTCCTCATAAATGCACGCATAGGCGGTTGCTGTATCGATGCTCTCGGAGACCAGCAGAGCGGCGCCGCCGGCTCTGGCATGGATTTCGCGCACCACGGTATCGATATCGTCGGTCTCGATCTCGTAGATGGCCAGAAACGGCCACACCTCGCCAGCCCCAAGCCGGCTCGCCATGCGGAAGCGCTGCGCCGATTTGAACCCCGGAATAGCCACTACTTGGGCGAGGTGGAAATTCTGGTACCAATCATCGTACTCAACCTCGCGCCCATCGAGCGGTCGCGACATCACGATCATCTTATAATTTGGCATCGCGGCTAGTTCACACTACCGCGCGGACAAATTCGCGATGATTTGCGGCAAATCGGCGGTCGTGCAAAAGCCGGGAGGCGCCTCGCACACGTAAGCAACCGAATTCACCGGTCGATGCGCTGTCAGCCCCGGCGTAAAGGCGGCCCAACGCTCCGGCGGCACGGGGAAGCGAATTCTGACGTCCAGCGGCGTGTCGCCCTCGACCTGAAGGCGCCACCCGGTTTCGCCAAGCTGCCAATCCGCCTCGACATCGTCTGTCACGTACCAATTGGCGCGGAAACTGAGCAGCGGCTTGCCGCCCCGCATGCCTGTCACCGTCATCCGCGTCGCGGCGACCGTGCCAGCTTCCACAACGCCCGCCGCGATGCGCGTGGTCTTGCGCGCGGCGGCAAGCTCACCCTTGGTCTCCACCCCATCGAGCGGCAACGAGAGCGCGTCGGCGACCAGATAGAGCGATTGCTGAAAATTGTCGCGCACATGCGCAAGTCGGCTTTCATCGAAATCCGCCATGGCGGCGCCGAATCCCATGATCCGAAACAACATGTCCGGGGAATCGCGGCTGGAACAATCGGCGTATTCATCGATGATCAAGCGGTCGAGCCGACGCGCAATTGAAGTCAGCAGCATTGGCATGGCTTCGGTAATGAAGCCAGGGCTGCTGCCGGTGCTATGGATCGAAGCGCCGCCTTTGCGGCAGGCTTGCTCGACGCGTTCGCGCAACGCGGAATCGAGCAGCGCGGGATTGTGGAACTCCCCGCGCGTGCTGACGATATTCACCCCAGCCGCCAACAGGCGGCAAACGTCGTCGAAATTGGTCTCGCGCGGCATGTACAACACGCAATCCGGCTTCAAGGCGAGGATTGCATCGATGTCGCCAGTCGCGGCCACGCCGATTGCGGGCAGCCCGCAAAGCGCGCCAGCGTCGCGTCCGAGCTTTTCCGGATCGACCACGTGGACGCCGACCAAGTCCAACTCAGGGTGCTCAATCACAGCGCGCAAAGAGCGCAAGCCGATATTGCCAGTGGCCCATTGCGCCACCCGATAAATCTTCGAACTCATTCGATCCTCACAGATTTAACCGTCCAGTTGACTGCCGCGCTAAATTGGTACAAATGTTCATTTCAAGGTCGCCGGGTCCAGCGGGGTTTTGATGAGTTCGCAGCAAGCAAGACAATCCGGCGTTCGCGTAACCAGCCAACAACGCTCCGCCGTGCGCCAGCGCAGTATTGTCGATGCGACGATCCAGGTGATCGCCGAGCACGGCGTGTCGGACGTCACGCACCGTCTTGTCGCCAAATACGCCAATGTTTCCGTCGCCGCCACAACTTATTATTACGCCACCAAGCTCGACCTGATCGCGGACGCCTCCGGCCACTTGCTGAGCGGCAACGCCCAGAATTTCCAGCGCTTCGCCGAGCGCCCCGATCCCAGCATATCGTTCCGCGACCTGGTGACCCGAGTGATCATCAATGCAGCCGAAACCAACCGCCTCGGCAGCCTGGCTTGGTGTGAGATTGTTGTCGCCGGCGCGCGCGATCCCGAAGCGCGCGCGCTCACCATCGATTGGTTTGACAACCTCACGCGACTCTGGCGCCGCATCGCCGCAATGCTGGGCGAGGACCGGCCTGGCGATTTGGCGAGATCGGCGATCGACCTATCCCTTGGCCTGCTGTTCACGGCCCTCGCTATGGGCAGTTCGGATCGCAATGCCCGCCGGGTGCTGAGGGGCCAAGAGGACGCAAGGCAAGTCTGGCGGCCAGCGGCGCCAGTCACGCAAATACGACCTTCGGATATGCAAGCGTTCACCAGCAAGGCGCGGCTGACGCACGAAAAAATTCTCGCGGCGGCGATAGATATCCTGACATCGAACGGCAAGAGCGCGGTCACCTATCGCGCGGTCGCCAAGAAGGCGGGGCTCACCACTGCCGCGCCGACCTATTATTTTCCCACGATGGACGATTTGTTGGCCGCCGCGCAGGAACGCTTGTTTCAAAATACAAAGAAGCGCCATGACCGGGTCATGTCGATGATCGATCCCGCGAACTCTCAACAGCGATGGGCTGATCGACCTGGCCACGTCGGTGTTTACACACGATGCCGTGGAATATGGACATGTGAGTATCGCCAGCTACCCGATCTGGCTGCAAGCGGCGCGACAAGCTAGCCTGAGGCCGGTGGTCTGGAGCGTCATTGCCGACCAAATTGACCTCTGGTCGGACTTGCTCACGCCACTGACCGGTGAACGGCGCCCATTCGATGCGCTGTTGCTTCAGGCGCTGTGCGCCGGAAAACTCGTCCGCATCTTGGCCACCGGCGTGCGGGACAGCGACATAGCCAAGGCGCGAAGCGAATTCGCCTTCGACATCGAAGCTATCCTCGCCGGCCGCCACTGGATCGCCAAATAGACCCAATATCGCCTTGGCGGTATCGCCTTTGCCCCGCGCCCGTGGCACACAGACGCGAAGCCGAAGCGCGCGAAATTTCGATCCAGGAGAATGCCGATGTCGGAAGCCTACATCATTGACGCCGTGCGCACGCCGCGCGCCATCGGCAAGGTCGGCAAGGGAGCGCTCGCGCATCTCCACCCCCAACATTTGGCGGCAACAGTCCTCAAGGGCCTGCAGACCCGCAACGCGCTCAACACCGCCGATATCGACGACATCATCTGGTCGACCAGCGCGCAAATGGGCATTCAAGGCGGCGACATGGGCCGCATGGCCGCGCTCGACGCCGGCTTCGACGTCAGGGCCAGCGGGGTGACGCTGGACCGGTTCTGCGGCGGCGGCATCACCGCGACAGCGCTGGCGGCCGCGCAAATAAAATCCGGCGCGGAAGATCTGCTTATCGCTGGCGGCGCTGAAATGATGTCGTACGTCAACGCATATGGCCAGTCGCTGCGCGAAGCGGGGATCAAATCCGTGGGCGGCCTCGGATCGGGCAATGAGCGGCTAAGGAAACGCCACCCGCAATCCAATCAAGGCGTCTGCGCCGATGCGATCGCCGCACAGGAAGGCATCAGCCGCACCGATGTCGATACAATCGGGCTCATGAGCCAGCAACGCGCGGCGGCGGCGATCAAGGAGGGCCGCTTCAACCGCTCGGTTATCCCGGTGGTTGACGACCAAGGCAAAGTCATCCTCGACCATGAAGAATATCCGCGCCCAGAAACAACCATGGCCAGCCTCTCCGGCCTGAAGCCGAGTTTTGCGCAAATCGCCGACTTCCCGGCGGGCGAGGATGGGGTCACTTTTCGCCAGCTGATCAATCAGCGCTATCCCGAACTCAAAATCACGCACGTCCACCATGCCGGCAATTCATCGGGCGTTGTCGATGGCGCCGCGGCGCTGTTGCTGGCCTCGCCTGCTTATGCGCGCAAGCACGGACTGAAACCGCGCGCGCGCATCGTCGCGACCGCGAACATTGGCGACGATCCGACATTAATGCTGAACGCGCCGGTTCCAGCGGCTCGCAAAGTGCTCGCCAAAGCCGGCCTTGAACTGAAAGACATCGACCTGTTCGAGGTCAACGAAGCCTTCGCCGTGGTGATCGAGAAATTTATCCGCGACCTTGGCATCGATCGGGAAAAAATCAACGTCAATGGCGGCGCCATCGCCTTGGGTCACCCGATCGGGGCGACCGGCGCGGCCCTGATCGGCACAGCCCTCGACGAATTGGAGCGGCGCGATCAAAAACGCGCGCTCATCACTATGTGCGCGGCTGGCGGTATGGCGCCGGCGCTAATTATCGAACGGGTTTGAGGCGCGCATGAATTTTTCAGAGCGTTACGGACCCTGGGCAATGATCGCCGGCGCTTCGGAGGGCACCGGGCGCGCCTTCGCACGCCAACTCGCCGCCGCCGGAATACCAAGCGTCCTGATCGCGCGGCGTGAAGCCGGCCTCAAGGCGGTGGCGGAGGAAATCCGCGCCGAGACCGGACTTGAAAGCGTCGTTGCGGCGATCGATCTGTCCGCCGCCGACGCCGCCGACAAAATGGTCGCTGCGGCTGGCGGGCGCGAGATCGGACTGTTCATCTACAATGCCGGCGCCGATCCGAACGGCGCGTATTTTCTCGAGCGCGACCTCGCAATCTGGATGGAATTGCTCCAGCGCAATGTAACGACGATGATGCAATGCAGCCATCATTTTGCATCCGCCATGCGCGCCCGCGGCAAGGGCGGCTTGCTGCTGGTCAATTCCGGCGCATGCTATGGCGGCGCCGGCCACATGGCCGCCTATTCCGCCAGCAAAGCCTTTATGCTCTGCTTTGCCGAAGGGTTGTGGAGCGAACTTGGGCCCCACGGAACTGACGTGCTCACGCTGGTGCTCAGCGTAACCGACACGCCGGCGCTACGCGCGCTGCTCACGGAAAAAGGATTGCCCGTTCCGTCCAACGCCGCCTCGGCGGATGATGTGGCCGCCGCCGGGCTCTCTCGCCTCGCCCATGGCCCGATCCATAATTTTGCCCAGAGCGACGATGCCGCCGGCATTGCGCCCAATTCGCCCGAGCAGCGGCGCGCGCGCATCCAGATGATCGACGCCGCCACCACGCGCATTTTCGGAACGCATTGAGTCGGAGCGGCATGCATGGACCAAGGCCGCGCACAACAGGATCGCCAGGCGATCTCCGATCTGATCTACCGCTATTGTCGGGCGATGGATCGCATTGATGTCGCGCTTGGGTATTCGATCTGGCACGAGGACGGCATCGCCGATTATGGCGATGACTTTCAGGGGCGTGGTCGCGATTTCATCGACCATGTCTGCGCCCAACACCGGCGCACGCTTTGCCATTCGCACCAGATATCCAACATCCTGATTGAGCTCGATGGCGAGCGCGCGGGCAGCGAATCCTATGTCGCCGCCAGCTTGCGCGTGATGGCCGGCGCGCAGCTCAAACAAATATCGGTCTGGGGCCGCTACATCGATCGATGGTCGCGCCGCGATGGCGTTTGGGGCATCGACAAGCGCATCGCCATCCGCGATTTCGACGAAACTCGCGACGTTGCGCCGCTATCGACCAACAATGTCGGCCGGCGCGATCCATCCGATCCCTCCTACGCCGTGCTGGGCTGCCTGTGATGAAGGCCGCTTACCTCGATAACAACGAAATCCACGTCGGCGAAATGCCGAGCGCCGATGCCTGAAAAAGGCCAGGTGCTGGTGCGCACGCATCGCTGTGGGCTCTGCGCCTCGGATGCGCACTTCATGTGCTCCGGCCCTAATATGGTGGCCAAGTCGAAGGAATTCGGCGGGCCTTATGCCGGCGTTGATCTCGGCAAGCCCATTGTCATGGGCCACGAATTCGTCGGCGAAGTCGTGGATTATGGAATCGGCAGTCGCCGCCCGTTAAAAATCGGCGCGAAGGTGACGGCGACGCCCATAATGCGCCAGGGCAAACACCGCGGCATTATCGGCTATCTCAGCGAACTCCCCGGCGGCTTCGGCGAGTACATGCTGCTCGACGAGGATTTCATGCTCGAAGTTCCCGCCGATCTCGACGATGACCTCGCCGCTTTGATCGAGCCGCTGGCGGTAGGGCTCGAGCATGCGCGCGCGGGCGAACCTCAGCCCGGCGAAATTCCGTTAGTGCTCGGCTGCGGCGCGATCGGCCTTGGCGTCATCGCCGGCCTCAAGCTGAAAGGCATAGGCCCAATTGTCGCCGCCGATTTCGACGCCGCCAGACGCGCCATCGCGCTCAAAATGGGCGCCGACATAGCAATCGACCCGCGCGAGAGATCGCCTTACGAGCCGCTTCCCGAGCTTGGCATGAAGCGCGCGAGCCTCGCCTATGAATGCGTCGGCAAGCCGGGCATGCTCAATGCAATGATCGCGGGGCTTGGCTTTGGCGCACGCATCGTCATGGGCGGCTTTTGCCTTGAACCGGAACAGCTCTGGGTGCCAACCGCGCAGCTGAAAAAGCTCAAGATCAATTTCGCTTGCGGCGAGGAGCCGCAAGACATGGAACTGGCGCTGCGCGCGATTGCCGATGGCCTGATTGATGTAAGGCCTTGGCTTGGGGCCGGCATTGGCTTGAGCGGGATCAAGAACGCGTTGTTGAACATGGTCGACCCCTCAGCGCCGGTGCGCACTGTCGTCGATCCGCGTCGGCTTTGATAGGAACCCGCGCCAAGTCTGGCGCCGAATTAGCAGTGGAGCGAGTTTCCATGGATGCGTCAGCGGTAAAGCACCCGACCAACGAGGATGCATCGGGCCTCGGCACGGCGCCGGTTCCGGCCGGGCCCTATTATCGCTCGGATTATTTCGAACTTGAGCGCGAAGCCATTTTCCGCCGCCTCTGGCTGCAGATTGGGCATGTCTGCGAAATCGCCGAACCGGGCAGTTTCATGGTTCGCGCGGTTGAGATCGCAAACGCCTCAATCCTGATCACGCACGGCAAGGATGGAAAAATCCGCGCCTTCCATAATGTCTGCACCCATCGGGGAACACAGCTCGTCGCTCAGTCAGAGGGCAGGAGCGCATCCTTCACTTGCCGCTATCATGCTTGGAATTTTGGCTATGACGGACAATTGCGCTCAGCGCCGGATTTTGAACGCTTTGCGCTCGACAAAGCAGATTGCGGCTTGAAGGAGGTCGCTACTGATGTGTGCGCGGGATTGATTTTTATAAATCTGGCGAAGTCGCCGCCGCAAAACTTGCGCGACTTCCTCGGCCCACTGGCCGAGTCATTGGAAAAGCTGCCGGTAGCAAGCGCGACTACGTTCACCGAATACGTCTATGAGATCGACGCCAATTGGAAGCTCACATACGACAATTTCCAAGAAAACTACCATTTGCGCTTCATTCACCCGCGCTCCGGCCAAGCCGCCATCGGTCCGGAAAATCCCTTCGGCTATCCGGTAAAATACGGCTTTCACGGCCTGCACCGCACCCAAACCATTTGGTCCAATCCAGCGGCGCTGCCCAAGCCCACGCAACTTTTCGCGTTCACCCAGATGGCGCGCTTTGCCCATGCCGACGGCTTCGGCGCGAGCCCACTGGGCCGCGAGTATTTCGCGCTGTTCCCCAATTTCTTCCTGCTCGGCTCACCCAACCAGCACTTCTCGCACACCGTAATGCCACTCGCCGCAGGCCGCTCGCGCGGCATTATCCGCCTCTATTGGATCGGCGAGGACGATAGCGCCAGCAAGCGTTTCGGCCGCGAATATGCAATGGCCACCGTGCTTGATATTCACGCCGAGGATCGGGCCGTCATCGAGGCTGGACAGCGCGGCTTGAATAGCGGCGCACTGCAGCACATCCATTTCCAGTCGCAGGAGGTGCTTTGCCGACACCTGTTCCATGGCGTCGATACAATGGTTGAAGCCTACAAGGCCAACGCGCGGGGGAGCGCCTCATGAGCAATTCGCAATTACCGGCCGGTTTCGAGGCCTTGGAAACATTCGTGGATGGCTGGGCGCTGGCGGGCGCCGCAAACCGCGCGCGGCGCAGGATCGAGAGCAGCTATTCCGAGCGAGACGCCTTTTACGCCGCAGCCAAGGATTTGCTGACGCCGGCGCTCACGCTTCTGGACGCCAAGCCGCTCGGGCAATTGGACGATTCGGAAAAACGCTTGATGAACCTCATGCTCAGTTTCGCGCACGTGGCGCTGGCGGTCGAAATTCAGGGCGACGATGAGGCTAAACATTCGCAGCAGCGTAAATTCATGATTATAACCCGCGCTTGCTCGGATTTTGAAATCTCCACCACACAGCAAGGAGATCAGTTATGACCCAGCGTTTCAAGGACCGCGTCGTGGTTGTCACCGGCGCCGGGGGAGGCTTGGGGCGGGCGCTGTCCGAGGGTTATGCCAGAGAAGGCGCCAGACTGGCGCTGACCGACGTCAACGAAGCCCTGCTCGGCGAGACCGCCGCCATTGTCCGCGGGCGCGGGACCGTTTGCTCCACCCATATCGTCCAACTCGCGGACGAAGACGCGATCAAGCGATTTGGCGCCGAGATCTGCGCGGCGAACCCGCTCATCCATGTCTTGTACAATAACGCCGGCATCGCCTATGGCGAGATCAATCGCGATTTCGCCACCACCAGTTTGGCCAAATGGCTGCATTATTTCACCATTAACACCATCTCGCCGCTGATCATGGCGCAAGCGCTGCGCCCGTCCCTGGCCAGGGCCAAGGGCGCCATAATCAACCAATCGTCCATGGCCAGCAACATGCCGGCCACCGCCTACGGCGTCACTAAGGCGGCGCTCAATTCCATGACCTTCGGCATGGCCCACACCTTTGGCGCCGAGGGAATTCGCGTCAATGCGATCGAGCCTGGCATTATGGAGACGCCGGCCAACAAAGCGCAATTGCCGGCGGAGACCTACGCCAGGGTTCAGGGAACGCAATTGCTCAACCTGCACGGCGCGGCGGAAGACATCGTGTCGCTCGGACTTTTCCTCGCTTCCGACGACGCGCGTTTCATCACTTGCGAAGTCATCGCTTGCGACGCCGGCAGCCGGCTGCGCGGCTGGCGCCACTGACGCTAGGAAAAACTGAGCACGATTTTTCCCATGTGTTTGCCGCTTTTCAGATGGCCCAACGCCTGTGGCAACTCGTCGAACTTATAGACCGTGTCGATAATGGGCCTTGAGCGGTGAAAACCAATCGCCCGGTTCATCGCTTCGTAATCGTCGCGGCTGCCAACGCGAATTGGGGTGACATCGGCGCTGGGGCCGGCGGCGACGGCGCTGGGCCTACCGGTCAACAGCCCGACCGGCGCCACCCGGCCGCCATTGCGCGTCGCCGCAAACGAGCGTTGGATCGTGTCGGCGCCGCCAATGTCGATGGTCAGATCCGCGCCCGCGCCGCCAGTTAGGCCGCGCACGGTTTTGTCCCAGTCCGTATCTGTATTATAATTGATCACATCGTCAGCGCCCAATTGCTTCAGTTTCGCGCAGCGCTCGGCGCTCGACGATGTCATGATCACCCGAGCGCCAAACAGTTTGGCGAACTGCAGCGCAAACAGCGAAACTCCGCCGCTACCCTGCAACAACACATTCATACCCGGCAACAACGGCGCCGCCGCGCACAGCGCATGCCAGGCGGTGACGCCGGCGCAGGGAAAAGCAGCGGCTTCCTCGAAACTCAGATGCGCCGGCGCCAGCACCGCCTCGCTCTGATGCACGACGATCTGCTCGCGCATGGTTCCGGGGACGATCGCGCCGCGCCCCATCGCGCCCGCGGACGGCCGGAACGGCCCGCCGATCCAATCAGGGTTGAAAATCAGCGCCACGCGGTCGCCGAGCTTGAACCGCGTCACATCCGCCGCCGCCTCGATCACCTCGCCGGCGCCGTCCGAGCATGGAATAATTCCCTGCTCGGGAATGCCAAACATACCCGAGAGCACAAGCGTGTCGCGGTAATTCACCGATGCCGCCCGCATGGCGATGCGGATTTGCCCCGGCCCGATCGGTCCCGGCGCCGGCGCCTCTTCGATCAGCAAGGAATCCGGGCCGCTCGCCGTTCTGGACACGACAATTTTCATGAGGCGATCTCCTTCGGTTTGACTCGCGCCGCGATTAAGCTTCTGCATATTCTAGGCATCGGATGTCTCAAACAGAAGGCGCGACGCATGATCGGCGAGGATCCAATGGATTTGGGCGGCAGAATCGGTTTTGTCACCGGCGCCGGTCAGGGTGCGGGCCGCGCCATTGCGCTCGCGCTCGCGCGTCATGGCGCCGGCGGCGTTGCGGTCAACGATTTCTCGGCGGAGCGGGCGACAAGCGTTGCGGCGGAGATCCAGGCGCTCGGCGTGCCTGCCGCAGTCGCGCCGGCCGACGTCGGCGACATGGCGGCGGTGCGCGCGGCGATGGCGACGGCGGAGCAGAAGCTGGGGCCGATCTCAATGCTCGTCAACAATGCCGGCAATGCCGGTCCGAGCGCGACAATGGGATTTTCGCCGCCGTTCTGGGAGAGCGACCCGCAAGACTGGGATCGCTATTTTCGCACCAATCTGTACGGCGTGCTCAATTGCTGCCACGCGGCGCTGCCAGGCATGGTGAAACAAGCGAGCGGCCGGATTGTCACCATCGTTTCCGACGCTGGGCGGGTGGGCGAAGCCAGGCTCGCCGTCTACTCGGCGGCGAAGGCCGGCGCGGCGGGATTTGTCCGCGCGCTGGCGCGTGAAACCGGTCGCTTCAACATCACCTGCAATGCGATTTCGCTTTCAACCCTGGAGCCGCCGCTGGAGGAAGCGGCGCGCGTGGAATTCCTCGCCAGCGAGCAGACCAAAGCGCGGCTGTCACGCTATACGATACGCCGCTTGGGCCGCCCCGACGATGTCGCCAACATGGCGCTGTTTCTGTGCTCGGACGCAGCGTCCTGGATTACCGGGCAGACCTATCCGGTGAATGGCGGTTACAGTTTCGCCCAATAATCAGGAAAGCCCATGAGCATTGATCAACACGCGCTCGCCAATCTCGTCGCCAAGGACGAAATCCGCGAACTGGTGCTGCTTTATTCACGCGGCGTCGATCGCAAGGATAGCGCGCTTCTGCGCACGCTCTACACCCAGGATGCTACCGACACACATGGCGACACCTTCGATGGGCCCGCTGGGCCTTATGTCGATTTCCTCGAAGCCGCTTTCCCGCACATGCGCTATAGCGGCCACCACGTTTGCAACCATCTGATTGAGGTGAGCGGCGAGGAGGCTGACGGCGAGGTTTACGCCCTCGCCTATCACCTCATCCCAGACCGCAAGGGCGGCTGGCTCGAAGATTTCATGTGCGTGCGCTATATCGACAAGTACCGCAGGGTAGAAGGAAGCTGGCGCTTTGCTAAGCGCGTGGTGAGCTACGACCATCGAACTCAGCGGCCGATCATACTGCCCGACATCGCGGCCTCCGATCCGAACAAGGACGCTAGCTATCGCGAACTAAGCAGCCGCCTCTTCGCTCGCGGCCCGCGAAGGTAGACGATACGGCGACCAGCCTCGACCCACCCATCCCCGGACTGCGCGAAGCGCACGCCCGGGGCCCACCAACACCAGCATTTTGTGTTTATGGGCCCCGGGCCCGTTGCTTCGCAACGTCCCGGGAATTGGGGGGGATGTTCAATAAGAAGGAACGCGATTAGCCCACAATCTCATCGACCAGGCCCCAATCCAGCGCCGTCGCCGCGTTGACGCGACGGCCCGACAGCAGCAGCAACGCGGTGCGGCGCCTGCCGATACGGCGCGGAATGGACACAGCGCCCCCCGCGCCAGGGATGAGCCCCATGGCCAGCTCCGGGAGCTGGAACCATGCGTCCGGCGCGGCTGTGACGCGGCGCGCGAAGGCGGCGATCTCGAGCCCCGCGCCGATGCAAGCGCCTTGGATGTGGACGGAGAAAATCTCCGGGCGACGCGCGAGCGCCAGCGCCGGCAGCGTTCTGGCGCGGATCAGATGGGCGCTTGCGGGGTCGCGGGTTGCGCCGAATTCCTCCAGCGCGCCGCCTATGCTGAACTGCCCGCCCTCGGCGCGTAAGTGCACGGCGCTTATATTTCCGTCGAGCGCCGCGAGGCTGAACGCGTCGAACAATTCATCGCGCATCGCCCGGTCGATTGCATTGCGAGCGTGCGGCCTGTCGAGCACGATTTCCAGCATCTCGCCGCGCCGCTCCACCCGGATACGCCCAGGCGCAAGCGCTGGGTGCGCCGCGCGCGCGCTGAGCCAAGCGAGATGTTCGGCGCTGCCTTGCAGCAAGCCATAACACATGGATTCCACACTCAACGCGCTCGCGAGGTCCAGTTCACACACGGCCCGCAACACTTGCACTGCAATGGCGGCGGTCTTGGGCGCCCGGGTCACTTGGTCGATAATGGCCTCGGCGGTGAATTTTTGCTCCAGGACCGCATCGAGCGCGCCGGCAAGCGGATGGCTTGGATTGCCAAAGCCGATCAAGGGCAAAGGCGGCAACGGACCGAAGGTTAGATCGTGCGGGCAAGCATCAAGGTCGATGAACGCCAATGCCTGTTCCAAGTCGATCAGCCCGCTCCACAAATCGCGCGGGTCAATGAGCAAATCGTCCAGCCTCACACCCGGCCTATCCTGACAATTGCGCCAATAATCGGCGGGCGGCCGCAACGCACGGCTCTAGCCGCTCCGCCGGGCCGATCCCGGCCTCGGCTTTCGTCAACATTGGGATTTCCAACCCGACAACAACGCCGCGCGGTAGTGCGCCAAGCAGTTCGGCGAGCGGCAATTCGCCGGCGCCCGGCGCAAGCCGTTCGGATTTCGCCTCATTCCCATACTGGCTCATGTCCGCCCGCAAAGGCGCGTCGCAAATCTGGATATGAGCGATGCTCGCCGGGTCAAGCGCTGCCAAATCAGCGGCGCCGCCGCCAGAACGCACCACGTGCATGCAATCGATCACCAAGCCAAAATGCTTCTGGTTCACTTCCGTGACAATCTTCGCCGCAGCGGCCAGATTGGGGACTGGCAGGCCCGGTACGAACTCGATGCAGGCGGCAACCCCGGCGCTTGCGGCCAATTCCGCGAACACGCCGTATTGGTCGCGCGTGCGCGAGATATCCGGATCGATACTGACGGCGTTCACGGATTTTGCGCCCAGTTCCGCCAGCAAAGCGATGTCTGCGCTTTGATCGCGGATGTCGCGCCCGCGCCTCAACATAAAGCCTTCGCCCACCGCAATGCCGATTCCCCGATCGCGCAGCGCGGCGGTGAATTCCCGACGCAGCGCCAGATCGTCGCGGAAAGACCAAGCCGCATAAGCGTGCGGGTTGTCGTACATCTGCTCGACGCAGATCGAGATATGGCGGCAGCCGAGATCGGCCGTCAGCCCGACGAATTCCGGCGGCCGCATGCCAAACACGCTCAGAACGTCAATGCCAAGCCGATCCACATTGTCCTCCATCAGACCCCAGGCGCAAGCGCACGCGCGCCGCCATTGCCCTTCAGCGTCTCCGCCGCGCGCCAACCGGACCACACGCAATCGGCAAGCGAAAGCCCGCTCACATAATAGTTTGAACAAATGCCGATCGCCGTGCGGCCGGCCGCGAACAACCCCTTCACCGGCTGGCGCTGGCTATCCAACACCTGACCGCTCTCTTCATCCACCACCAGGCCGCCCATGGTCAGCGCCGGAATTGGCGCGAGCCTGCACGAGGCGCCAATATCAGTCGCGTAGAACGGCCCCTCCACAATCGGCACGCGCATGGCGTCCGACTTGCCCATCGGATCGGGCGCGCCAGTCTGGGCTTGCGCATTGTAAGCGGCGATAGTCGCAGCCAAAGCGGCGGGCGGCACGCCGATCTTCTCGGCGAGTTCGCCAAGCGTGTCAGCGACGACGGTATATTGTCTGAGAATAGCGTTAAGCTGCACGCGCTGGAAGAAAAACAGTTTCAACGCTTTCGCCTCGGCGAGCACTTGGCTTTGCAGCTTCTGATCCAGGATCAGCCATCCCTTGCCGCCGCCGCGCATAAACACCGCCTCGCCGGTGCGCGCGCCGTAGACCTCCTCACTGATCAGGCGCTCGCCATCGGGGCCGATGGCGACCGACTTGGTCCAAGCCGCCGGCGGATAGATGAAGCGCCATGCCGACACCCTGTCCAGCATATCCGCCGCGCCGCCGACGCTCATGCCCAATTTGATCCCCGATCCGTCGTCGGCGATAGTGCCCAACGGCGCGGACTTGAGATAAGCGGGCGCTGTCTTGGCCATCATCGCACGATTGTAAGTAAAACCGCCGGCCGACAGCACGATGCCCTTGCGCACCCTAATCCGCAGCGGCCGCGACGCCTCTTGCTCCAGTTTCACCACAGCTTGACGAACCGGCCCAAGCAAGCCCAGCACCGCGAGCACGGTCATGTTGGAGATGCCGTACAAGAAGCCGTGGCGCATCGCGGCAAATCCTGACGGGATGCGCTGCACTTCCACGCCGACGATTAAACCCGCGCGATCCACGATCATCCGCGTAGCGCGCGTATGGCCAAAGAAGCGAGCATTGGCCTGGCGCAGAATCGAGGCCAGCAGCGGCGGCAGCAAATAGCCGCCGCTCAGCTTGGTCGGCTCGCCGCCGCCTGAAGGCTTGGCGCGGTGGCCTCGCTGCGCCGGCTTAGCCAAGGCGCGAGCCGCGGGCGTGCGCTCATTGCCGGAAAAATACAGCGATGCGTCATTTGGGTAGGAGGTCTTGGCCTCGGTCGCCGGCCCACCCAAGCGAACGCCATGACCTTCAAGCCAGGGTTCAAACGACGTACTGGCGTGGGCGAACCGCCGGATCGTTTCAGATCGTACAACATCACCGGTTTCATAAGCGAGGTAGTTCGCCATTTCATCGGGCGTGTCTTCGACGCCGGAGCTGTTCTGCGCCTTGGTGCCGCCGCCCATATAAATGACGCCGCCGCTAATGGCGCTCGCGCCGCCGCCGAGACCGCGATCGATTGCGATGATTTGCAGCGCTCGATCCTCCGCGCAGCGCAACGTCGCACAGGCGCCCGCAAGGCCAATTCCGACGACCAGCACGTCACACGCCTCGTCCCACGCGAACGGCTCGAAATCATCGACCGTGAGTGCAGGCTCCACCTTCGAGGAGGTGTCGCTCAAATCTTCGAGGAACCGGTGATCGGGCCGCATTTTCGGGAACTCTCTACAAGCTCAGGCTTCAAACAGCCGTTTGACGGCCGGCCGGTCAATTTTGAACGATGCCGTTTTTGGCAGGGTTTCGACAAAGCGCCAGTGAACCGGAATGTGGGTGGCGAGCAGATGCTGGCGCAGATGCGCTTCCAACTCGGCTGTGCTTGGCTCGCGCCCGCCCGGCTTGAGTTGGATCGCCGCGCCGGGGACTTCCGCGACCCGCTGATCCGCAACCCCGACCACGCCCGCCGCCGACACATCCGGGTGCAACAGCAGAGCGCGCTCAATGGTCTCGGGAAGTATCTTGAAGCCGCCGCGCATAATGGCCCCGTCGGCGCGGCCGCGGAGAAACACAAAGCCGTCCGCATCGATGGTCGCAACATCGGCGGTGCGGATCCAATTTGGGCCAATGCGCGGAGAGATCACCTCCAGCAGGCCATCTTCGCCGGGCGGCAAGAATTCATGGCTGTTCGCGTCGATGACACGCAGCTGCGCGCCGGGAAGCGGGCGACCCACGCTGCCGAATTTCGTCTTGCCCCATTGCGCGTGAAGCTCGACCGTCATCGCCGCGACCGGGCCGCCGAATTCCGTTGCCCCGTAGGACAGCAGAATCGGAATATTGTAGCGTTCCTCGAACTTGCGCTGCAGCGTGGGATCGAGCGGCGCCGCGCCAAAACCCATGCTCTTGATCGAGGAAAGCTCCTCCGGCGGAATCTCGGCTTCGAGCAGCGAATGCATGGCCGCCGGCGGTATTCCGGTCGCGGTCGGGCGAAAGCGGCGCACATAGTCGCGCCATTTCTCCAGCGAAAAGCGATCGAGCAGCACGGCGCGCTGGCCCTTGAGCAAGGTCGGCAGGGTCGAATAGATGCCGGATATATTGCCCAGCGGAAAGTACAACAGATATGGCGGAACTTGCGAGAGATCTGCCTCTGGCATCGCGCCGACCAAGTGCTTGGCGATCATGGCGTGGGTGATCGGAAATTGCTTCGGCGGCCCTGTCGTGCCGCTGGTGAGGATTTCGATCCCGGGTTCATCCGGGGCCTCGCCGCTGGCGCCGGCCTTGCTCGCCTCAAAGCCAGAAACTGCATGCGCGTCCATGTCCTCGATGGCGATAGCTGCGATGCCGCGCTCGCGCAGCACTGTCCGCACTTCCGGCGAAAATTCCTCAGCGGCGGCGATCACGGCGCCGGCCTTGAGCCGCGCAATATCGCGGGCGATGCCGGCGGCGGATTGGAACGGGTAGATCATCCGGATGCTGCGGCCCTGCGCGATCAGCCCGAGCAGCGCCGCAATTGCCGAAGGCCGGCTGCGGGCGATCAGGATCACCGGCGCATCCGGCGCGAGGCCGCTTTGCGCCAGCGCCAAGGAGAGCCGGTTCGCGACATGGCGCAGCTGGCCCCAATCGTACCAACGCGCCTCGAACTCCAGCGCGTGCAGCGAGGCGTCCCGAGCCAGCGCCGCCGCGCACATTTGTTGCAGTGTCATCATCCGATCGTGTCCCGATGCGCGGCGAAACAAGCGCGGCATCCCACTCTGCTAATCCGTTTCGCTCAATCCGAGCACACGCTCGTAATTCTGGTGGAAGTTGCGAATGATCGATTCCTGGTAGGCCGAGTACCAGACATAATCCGGCTGCTTGGTCTTCAGGCCCAATTGGACAGCAGGCAAGTTGCCGCAATCCTGATCGAAGATTTTCGCCAGCGAGCCTAACTCCGGCGCATTAGTCCAGGATTCATCCGGCGCCAGCATGCGGAGCGGTTTGGGCGGCGGCTTCGGTTTGCCCTCGGGCCACGGCCCCAACAGCATCGCCTCCATCAAACACTCGTCGGGATTGTCGCCATTGGGCCGGAAGCGATAGACGATGCGCCCCCACCCGCCCCAGGGGCTGAAATTGGGAAACAAATTGTTGAAGGTTTGTTCGTTGAGTTCGACATCGGAAAAATGCTCGACTTCATCGCCGATTAACCCGCGCAGATAATCGCGGTTGAAATCGGCCATGCGCCGGTAGGCTTCCAACGCCTGTTCCTTTGAAGCGATCATGCCGCGCTGCGGGCTTGAAACGCTGACCATGGCGTGTCCGAGCCGGCCCCAATTGCCAAACACATCGTAGCGCGTATCCGCCAGATCGCCGCCGCTCAGCAACAATTGCGGATGGGTGGCGATCGAGTGGTAGGCCTCCAGAAACCCTTCCTGCACCACTTTCCAATTGGCCTTGACCACGCGCGCGACATGGGCGTGCTTGTAGCGGTTCTGCAATTTGGTTTTGGCATAATGGGCGATCATCTCCGGGCCCATATATTCCTCGAGCGAAACCGCGTTTGGGTCGGGGTTGATAAACACGAACCCGCCCCAAGTGGCGACTTTCGCCCCCGGCAATTGCTCCACGTCCTTGCGTACGCCGGGAAAATCCCACTCGGTGGTCAATTCCTTCAGCGAGCCGTCGATTTGCCAACTCCAGCCATGATAGGGACAGCGGAAGTCGATCGCCTTCTTGCCATCGCAGGCGCGCAATTGGCGGCCGCGGTGCATACAGGCGTTGACGTGCGCCTTGAATTCCTTCTCGCCGGTGCGAACGATCAGGTACGAAAGGCTTGCGATGGTGTAGACATGATAGTCGCCAATTTCCGGGATGTCGTCCTCCCGGCAGGCCATCTGCCAGGTCTTTTTCCATAATTTTTCGACCTCGAGGTCGTGGAATTCCTTTTTGTAATAGCGGCCGGTTTTGATTTTTTTAGGCCCGCCGGCGAACGGAGAGCTCTTGCGATACACTTCCGGCACCAGGTCTGGCCGGCGGTCATTGTCGAGGAAGAACTCGAGCGGAATGTGCGAGGACGAGCGCATGCCGTGTTCAGTCTCGGCGCCCGGATCGGCGACATAGGGCGCGACGATACGCGGGCGCTGCGCGGCGTTTGCGTTGCCGTCTCTCCCCGGATTTGCGGTCTGCGTTGGCTTTGCTTCGCCTCCGTCCGGCGGCAGCAACGACCAGAAAATGTCCGTCCCCGGCGGCAGATCGGGCCCGCCAATGAACCGAAGCAAATGCGGGTCCGCGTAAGTCAGATCGCCCTCGATCCAGGCGCCATCCCATTTGAACAATCCGTACTTTCCGCGCGCGCGATCTTCAACGCGCACCACGCCATCGCCGATTTCCTCGTAGACGGCGCCGCTGATCGGGTGGGGCTCTCTTCTCATGCAACTCCTCGGCGCGGATCAGGTCGGAATATTGAAACGGGCGCTATAATCGCTAAAACGCTCACGCACTTCGCCGGCAGAGAGACCGAACTCTTCCAGCGAATACTCGTGCTGGCCGTGGCGATTCTTCGGGTTCAGCGCGAGGAAGGCGCGCATCTTCTGCTCCGCGACGTCAGTCCAATCTTCGTTGAAACGGGCGTAAAGCTTCTTCATCTCGCCGATCGAATCGCACATCAGGTCGACATATTGGATATCGTGGATCGAGCCCCAGCCGTGCGTTTGCCGGTAGGCCAGCATGCGCTCGATCATTTTTTCGAACGTGTCCACCATGGTCTGGCCGATGGAAGCAAGATCCACGCGGTCGCTGAGCATCGCCCGCACGTGTTTGATCAAGCTGCACGCCGAGCCCACCACCGCCACCGGGTCGCGGTGCGTCATCACCAATTGCGCATCCGGATAAATCGCCTTCAGCGCATTGAGGAATAGAGGATGCCACGGATTCTTGAGCGTCCAGCGCCCCGGCGCCTTGCTCTGCAGCAATTGCAGCAGCCGCTTGTGATAGCGGAAGGCGGGCAGATAATCGGCCTCCAGGAACCATTTGCGGTAACTCGGCACGTCGGCCATCGCTTCGTAATATTGGGCGCAAAACGATGGCGACATCGCAAATTGACACTCCGTGGGGCTGTCGGCGTCCTCGTGGTGCATGGCCGAAATGTGCGGCGCGTATTTAACCGATATCTCAAGCGCGGCCTGGGCCTTGTCGTAGCGCGGGCCGGCATGAAGCTCCTCCGGGGTGGGTGGCGGAATGGATTCGAACGCCTCCCAACGCAGGAAACAACGGCGCGCGGGGTCCGCGTTGAGCAGATTAATGGCCAGTGTCGTACCGGTGCGCGGCAAGCCAAACACGAACATCGGCCGCTCGATCGGGCGCGCCAGCAATTCGGGGTGGCGGGCGAGATAATCTTCCACCCGCAGCCGGTTGGATAAAGTGTTGACCAGGATCGTCTCGAAGCTCTTTTCGCCGCGTTCGGTGAGTTTGGCTTCGTTGTTGAGCGCCTCCACCAGTTTATTGAGGCCAACCAGAATGGAATCGTCTCCCAAATCCGTCAGCCCGGTATTGGTGCGCGCCGCTACGAGCAAGTCCTCAGCTTTCAGCACAGCCTATCCCCTCAGCGCGGCTGCATGCGAATGGCCCCGTCGAGGCGCACAGTAGAGCCGTTGAAATAGCCATTGCGAATCATTTCCAGAGCCAGGCTCGCATATTCGCCGGCATCGCCCAGTCGCGGCGGAAACGGCACCATTGAGCCGAGCGCTTGCAGCATTTCCGGCGTGGCGCGGGCCATGGCGGGGGTGTCGAATATGCCCGGCTGGATGGTGTTGATGCGGATACCTTCGCGCGCCAGATCGCGTGCGATGGTCAGCGTCATGCCGACAATGGCGGCCTTGGCCGCGGAATAAGCGGCTTGCCCCATCTGCCCTTCCGTGGCCGCCGCCGAGGCCGTGTTCACCATCGCCCCGCGCTCGCCATTGATGGGATCGAGCGTCATCATCCCAGCGGCGGCGCGGGTAATGCAGCGAAACGTGCCAACAGTGTTGAGTTTCAACACCCACTCGAACTTGTCGGACGGAAAAATCGCGATCTCGCCGGTTTTCTTGTCGCGCCGCGCGGTGGCGATCGCATTGCCGCCGCCGGCGCAGCACACTAGCGCGCGCTCCTGGCCATTGGCGGCGCGCGCCTTGGCGAAGGCCGCGTCAACGCTTTCATCGGAAAGCACGTCGCATTGGCAAAACAGCGCGCCGGTTTCGGTCGCGGCCTGCGCGCCAGTGGCTTCGTTCAAATCGAAGATCGCCACTTTGGCGGCGGCGGCGCGCAGCGCCTTTACAGTCGCGAGCCCGAGCCCCGAAGCCCCCCCGGTCACCACCGCCGCAAGCGAGGCATCTATTTTCATGGCGTAAACTCCTGGGTTCTAAGCTGGCGACCACGAAGCATGGCCCCGGATCGGCGCACAAGGAAAACTTCGGCGTCGACGCCGCTCATGGCGCCACATCGTCGCGGCGATGCGGTGGCGCGCGCCCGCCCGGGAGCTTGATGCGCGGCCACAAGCCATTAGGCTAGTCCGCAACGCTGGGCGACACAATTGGAGCGGCCTATGACACAAGTGATGAAGGGCGTGCGCGTGCTCGAAGTGGCGCAATTCACCTTCGTGCCCGCCGCCGGGGGAATTCTCGCCGATTGGGGGGCCGACGTCATTAAAGTCGAGCACCCGGTGCGCGGCGACACTCAGCGCGGCTTCATCAATATGGGCGGGGTCGTGGTCGAGCCGGACCGCAACCCGCTGATCGAGCACCCCAATCGCGGCAAGCGCAGCATCGGCATCGATGTCTCCACGCCCGAGGGGCAGGAGCTGATCTACGAAATCGCCAAAACCGCCGATGTGTTCCTGACCAATTACCTTCCCTCCGTGCGCCGGAAGAACAAGTTCGACGTCGAGCACATCCGCAAAGTTAACCCCAAGATCATCTACGTCCGCGGCAGCGCTTATGGCGACAAGGGCCCGGAACGCGAAATCGGCGGCTATGACGGCACCGCGTTCTGGACCCGCAGCGGCGTTGGTTTCACAATGACGCCGGCCGAACTCGGCGGCATGCTCGGCCAGGGCATGCCCGCTTTTGGCGACAGCATCGGCGGCATGAACATCGCCGGCGGCATCTCTGCGGCGCTGTTTCACCGCGCGCAGACGGGGGAAGCCCTTGAAGTCGATGTCTCCTTGCTCGCCAGCGCATGGTGGGCGGCGGGCGCGAACATTACTCAAGGCATGGAGACTGGCGTCGTCATGCGCAATCCGATGCCGGGTACGGGCTCACGCGTGAACCCGTTCATGGGCAATTATCTTACCTCCGACGGCGGCACGATCAATCTGTGCATGCCGAGCCCCACCGGCTATATTCGCGACACGTTCGAGCATTTGGGCCTAGGCGAATTGGCGGACGATCCGCGTTTTTCCGAGCCGCGCGCGCTCATCGCCAACGCCGCCGCAGGCGCGGAACTCGTCGCCGGCGCCTTTAGGCAGAAAACTTTCGCCTATTGGCGCCAGCACCTGAAGACCATGAAGGGCCAATGGGCGCCGTTCCAGAGCCTCATGGACCTCACCAACGACGAACAGGCCCTCGCCAACGACATGATCGTGGAGCTTATCTCCGAGAACGGCGACGCGCCGTACAAGGTCGTGCGCGCGCCAATCCAGTTCAACCATGAACCAACCAAAACCACGCGCGCGCCGCAAGCCTCCGAACACACCGAGACATTCCTGCTGGAACTGGGCGTCGAGTGGGATCGGATCGAAGCGCTGAAGGCCAAGGGCGCCATCGCATGACGCAAGTGATGAAAGGCGTGCGGGTTCTGGAAGTTGCGCAGCACACGTTCGTGCCCGCCGCCGGCGGCATCCTCGCCGATTGGGGCGCTGACGTGATCAAGATCGAACACCCGCTGCGCGGCGACACCATGCGCGGGTTTATCAACATGGGCGGCATGCCGATCAATCCGCAGCGCAACACCATGATGGAGCATCCCAATCGCGGCAAGCGCAGCGTTGGAATCGATCTCGCCACGCCTGGCGGTTTGGAGCTGATCTATGAGATCGCCAAAACCGCCGATGTATTCCTCACCAATTACCTGCCTTCCGTCCGCAGGAAATTGAAAATCGAATTGACCGACATCCGCAAGGTCAATCCCAAGATCATCTATGCGCGCGGCAGCGCTTATGGCGACAAGGGCGACGAGCGCGAAATCGGCGGCTTCGACAACACCGCGTTCTGGACCCGCACCGGCATCGGCAATTCGTTCACGCCGGCCGAACTCGACGGCATGCTCATGCAAGGTCTGCCGGCGTTTGGCGATTCCATCGGCGGCATGAACATAGCCGGCGGCATATCGGCGGCGCTGTTCCACCGTGAACGCACCGGGCAAGCCGTTGAGCTTGACGTCTCGCTGATGAGCACGGGTTGGTGGGCGGCAGGCTCGGCCATCGATCTGGCGATTGAGCTGCAAACGCCGATGCGCGTTGGCATGCCCAAGTCGGGCAGCTCCAAGGGCAACCCGTTCATGGGCGGCTATAAAACCGCCGATGGCGGCATCATCGTGCTCACTACCATTACCCCTGGCCCGCATATCCTCGACCTGTTCACCCATCTGGGCCTGCGCGCGTGCGCCGATGACCCGCGTTTTTCATCTGCCGAAGCGCTGATGCAAAACTGGGAACCCGCCTCCCACCTGGTTCGCGACGCCATCGCGTCCCGACCTTTCGCCTATTGGCGCGAGCATTTGCGCACCACCACTGCACAATGGGCGCCGGCGCAGAGTATCCTGGATCTCGCCAGCGATCCCCAAGCGCTCGCCAATGACATGCTGTTTGAGGTAGAATCCACAGATGGCGGGGCCCCGATCAAGCTGGTTCGCGGCCCGGTTCAGTTCGACCACGAACCCGTGACAACGACCCGCGCGCCGCAGGCTTCCGAGCACACCGAGCAATTCCTGATGGAGCTCGGCCTTGAATGGGAGCGCATCGAAGAGCTAAAGGCCGCAGGCGCAATCGCCTAAAACAATCGAGGATTCCATGAAGCCGGGGATTAAACTCAAAAGCGCCGTATGCGATGCCGAAATTATGGTGATCAAGGGCGCCGGCCTGGTTGTCGAATGCGGCGGCGTGCCCATGGCGGAAGATCGTCCGGCAACACGCGGGGCGATCAATCCGGCCTTCGCCGATGGCAGCAAGACTGGCAAACGCTATGTCGATGCCGCCGGCGCCGTCGAATTGCTGTGCGTGAAGGCGGGGCAAGGCTCACTGTCGATCGGCGGCGTCGCGCTGCAGACCAAAGACGCCAAGCCGCTGCCGTCTTCCGACTGAATTTCCGGCATGAACATTTCCCTCCTTTTGCAGATGGCCGCCGATGCCGAGCCCGATCGAATCGGTTTGGTCTGCGAGGGTCGTCGCTGGAGCTATGGCGAATTGTTGAGCGCTGCCGAGGGCGCTGCGCGCGCTATCAAGCAAAGCGGCTGCGCCTATGTCGCGCTGTTGGACGAAGGCAGCGCTGCGGCGGCGATTGCGCTGTTCGGCGCGGCGCTGGCCGGCGTGCCCTACGCGCCGCTCAATTTTCGCTTGGCCGACACCGATCTTGGCGCGCTGCTCAAACGCATCGCGCCCGCCACTGTTATCGGCGACGCGGCGCGCGCGGGCCGTCTGAGCGCGCCAGAAGAGCACACGCGCTTTACCCGCGAAGCTTTCATCGCGGCGGCGGAGGGCGGCGCGCGGCGCGGTGGAAGAGCCCGATGGCGGCATCGCTGTTCAATTGTTCACCAGCGGCACCACGGCGGCGCCGAAAGCGGCGCTGCTGCGCCATTCCAACCTGCTTTCCTACATTCTCGGTACGGTCGAATTCGCCGCCGCCGCGCCCGAAGAATCGGCGCTGGTTAGCGTTCCGCCCTACCATATCGCCGGCATCGCCGCGCTGCTCAGCTCGATCTATTCGATGCGCCGGATCGTGTTGCTGCAGGCTTTCGATCCCGACGCGTGGCTTAACCTCGCCGCGTCCGAGGCCGTCACCAACGCCTTTGTCGTGCCGACCATGCTCGCGCGCATTGTCGGACGCTTGGACGCCGGCGCATCCGCCGATATCTCAAGCCTGCGATCAATCGCCTATGGTGGGGGACGCATGCCGCAAGAATTGATCGAACGCGCGCTTGGCCTGTTCCCCAAGACCGGTTTCACCAACGCCTATGGCCTCACCGAAACCAGTTCCACCATCGCGCTGCTGGGACCGGAAGAACATCGCGTCTCGTACAATTCGAGCGATCCCGTCGTCCGCGCCCGGCTCGGCTCGGTTGGGCGACCGCTGCCCACGGTCGAGATCGAGATCCGCGACGAAGACGGCGCCCGCCTTGCCACCGGCGCGCGCGGAGAAATCTATGTGCGCGGCGAGCAAGTCTCGGGTGAATATCAAGGCCGCAGCGCGCTCGACGCGCAAGGCTGGTTCCCCACACGCGACGCGGGCTGGCTCGATGAGGAAGGTTACCTCTTCCTCGCCGGCCGCGCCGATGACGTGATCGTCCGCGGCGGGGAAAATATTTCACCTGGTGAAATCGAAGATGTACTTTTATCCCATCCCGCCGTCGCCGACGCTGCGGCGGTCGGCGTTCCATCGCTCGAATGGGGCGAGGCGGTCGCCATCGCCATCGTCGTAAAGCCTGGCCAGCCGGTCCCAAGCGACGACGAATTGAAAACCTTGATCAAGCAGCGCCTGCGCTCTTCCCGGGTCCCGGAACGAATCGCGGTGTTGAACGCGCTTCCCTACAACGAAATGGGGAAAATGCTCCGCCGCGAAGTACGCGCCTTGTTCCAGTAGGCGCGGCGCGTCAAACAACAGAGAGCCTCTCATTTTTTATTGACAAGTCTTGTTGCATCGCCGAAACCCTCAGGAAAAATTACTCCAGGGAGCGAAACGATGGCTAAATCACTCGACCCCAACAAGGCGAAAACCGCCAGGCGCGTCATAGAAGTCCTTGAATTTTTTAGCGAAGATCATCGCCAGGCGACGGTCATGGACATCGCCAGGCGTTACAAACGGCCCCAGTCCAGCACGTCGGAATTGCTCGCCAGCCTGGTTGAAATGGGGCTTCTATATAAAAATGTCGCGACCCGATCCTACACGCTGACGCCTCGGGCGGCGATTTTGGGCTCCTTGTCCCAACCCAGCCTGGTGCGCGATGGTCGCCTGCTCATGCTGGCGGAGAGGCTCCGGACGCAAACCGGACTCGGCGTGGCCATAGTCGGCATGGTCGGCCTGAACGCGCAGATGTTTCTGTGGAAACCCGGCACGAAATTTTCGGACAATTCCGAGCTTTGCAATGGTCAACAGGAGCGCTTGTGCGACACGGCGGCCGGTTGGCTGCTGCTTTCCTCGCTGCCGCAACAGCGCGCCGAGGGCGTATTGCGCCGGCTCAATGCGGAAGCGCCCGCCGAACTCAAGTTCAGCCATTCGGCTATGAGCGACAGCGTCAAGGATTGCGCGCGCAAGGCCAGCGCGATTGGACCGTCCGGCTTCAGCGCTGGCGCCGACATGTGCGCTGTGCTGATCGAGACCGAGGACGAGCAGCCGATCGCGATTTGTTTTATCTACGAGCCGTCAAGCGTCATTCCCACCCCGACCGCGCTGATCGCTGCGCTCGAAGACGCCGTCCAAAGCTGCGTACGCGACACCACCGCTCCGGCGGCACACCCCGTGTTCAACGCGGCGTAGAGCGATGGAGGTTGGAGCGCGGGCCCCGCTTCCCCACCGCCGGCCCAAGCGGGGCTGACGCCCCGCCACGTTCGCAGGTTGGAGCATGGGGCTTTGCTCTGCATCTTCACTCCGCGCCCAAGTCAGGCCGCGCGGCCTTGCTCGGCGAACATTCTGGCGATGTCGCCGGAAGTGACGGTGCGCGGTTCTTCCCCTGCCAGCAGCGGCGCTGCCCCGCCATAGGATTTCGGCGTTGTATCGACCTTGGCCGCGGCCGCCTCGGCGCGCAGCGCGCCGACCGTCAGGTCCTCGCGCTTGTGATGCTTGAACGGATCGAAATTGAAGAAGCGCATGGCGTTCTTGTGGGTGACCTTGTCGATCTGCGCGTCGGTCAGGTGCTTGACGCTCTCGTACAGATATTCCGGCACTTCCGGCCACAGCGTGTCGGAGTGTGGATAATCGCATTCGTAAGCGACCATGTCTTCGCCGATGGCGTCGAGATTCTTCAGCCCGAACGCATCGTCGATGAAGCAGGTCATGAAATGCTTCTTGAACACTTCGCTCGGCTTGGTTCCCTTGAAGCGGGAGTGGGTCCAGGCCTTATGGCGCGCGTGGCTGAAATCGGAGCGCTCCATGAAATACGGAACCCAGCCAATCGAGCCCTCCGACAGCGCGATCTTCATGGTGGGATAACGTTCCAGCGCTTCGAGGTGCAGCCAATCCGCGGCGCCGATGACGATCGAGATCGGCATGGTGCTGATCCAGGCCTCGATCGGGGTTTCCATTGAAGCGTGCGGCGCTGGGTTGCCGGCGCCGATATGCAGGCACATCACCATGTCGTGGTCGGTGATCGCCTTCCACATCGGCTCCCAATAGGGGTTGTGAATGCTGGGGAGGTTTTGCTTGGTGGGATTTTCGTTCAGCGAAACAGCGGTGACGCCCTTCTTGGCGAGGCGTTTGATCTCGGCCACGGCCGCGTCCATGTCCCAGGTCGGCAGCAGCGCGCACGGGATGAAGCGTCCCGGGTGCGAGCCGCACCATTCATCGACGTGCCAATCGTTATAGCCGCGCATGTGAACCAGCGCCTTGGCTTTGTCCTTGGCCTTATGGAAGACGCCGCCGTCGAAACCGACACAGCTGGCGAAATTGAGCGAGGCGGCGATGCCGTTGACGTTCATATCGTCAATACGCGCGTCGTGATCGTAGACGCCTTTGCGCAGCTGGTCCATCGCGGTCGGCTCGATGCCGTATTCTTCGGGCACGCGGCCCACCACGGCGTTCAGGCCGATCGAGGGCAGCGTCATACCCTGATAGGACCAATAATTGGTGCCCTTGTCGGTGGTCATCAGTTTGGGCGCGCTGGCGAGATCGTCGCCCTTCAGATGCTTGTCGAACATATCGGGCGGTTCGCTGACGTGGTCGTCGACGCTGACGATCACCATGTCATTCATCTTCATTTCAAGAACCTCCTTCAACCGTGCGTCGCGAATGCTCGAAACTATCTTATACCTTGGGCGCCTTGCTTCAAGGCCGCGCTTCAAGCGGCTGCGCGCCGCCTTTGCTGAAATCGCGAATATCGACGATGCGCCGCGCCAGCACCGCATTCTCGGGCTGAAACGTGTAGCAATTGCCGGGAAAACGGCTGGCGTCGGATTGTTTTTCAAGAGGGATGGCGCGGCCATGGGCGATCATGGTCCCCCAGCGCAGCACGCGCGCCGCCTCCTGGCCGGCGGCGTCCAGCGTGTCAATCCACGGCCGCAGCTGGTTGAGGGAAGTCCCCGCCAGTTCCGGCGGCGCCACGATCTGGAAGCCCTTCAAGGACCAGCGCAGTTCGACGCGCCCGTTGCGGCGCAATTCGGTGAACACAATTCCATCGACGGGATCGGAGGTCAGAATGTCGTAGATCGTGGGCGCGGCATCGTGGGCATGGGCGGCGGCGAGCAGAGCCAGATCGTGCAAGTGCGTGCAATTGGTCGGCCGTTCGCCGCGGCCAGGAAAATCGCCGAGCGCGACATTGGTGAAGGTAGCCGCCAGCCGCGCCACCGCCCCCGGGCAAGTGCTCCACGGAGCGCGGATCATAACCGGCTCGATGGCGGTGGCGACGCCGTCCCGGTGGCGAACGACGACGCCCATGTGGTGGTAATCGTCCTCCACTTCGCTGCGCACGACGCCAGCCATCGGCGTGATCTGGAAGCGCCGGCGGAAGCCGGGCAAGCTATCGAGGGCGGGATGAGGCGCGGTCATCAATCCCGCGCCAGCAACAAAGCGGTAGCGAGAGGCCCGCCGCCGGACGCGGCGACCGCGACTTTTGGGTCGCCGGCAATCTGGCGGGCGCCGCCAAGGCCGCGCAATTGCACCACCGCCTCGTGCGCGAAGCCGAACCCGTGCAGGCGGCCGGCGCCGATTTGGCCGCCAAACGTGTTGAGCGGCAATTCGCCGTCAAGCGCGATGCGCGCCCCGCCCTCGATGAAGCGACCGCCCTCACCGACCTCGCAGAAGCCAAGCGCTTCCAGCCAGGCGACGGCCTGAAAGCTGAAGCCGTCATAAAGCTGGGCGGTATCGACATCCTTGGGCTTGTAATCGGTCCGCTTCCACAGCGCCGGGCCAGTGGCGTAACACGCCATCCATTCGGCCTGATCCCAAGAGAGCCGCTCCACCACGCCCGCCATCGCCGCGATGCGAACGGGCGTGCATTTGACTTCGTCCAGCGCTTCTCCGGCCGAGACGATCAGCACGGTGGAGGCGTCGGTGAAGCGGTCGCAATCGTGCAGGCAAAACGGCGTCGTGATCATGCGCGCGGACATGTATTCGTCCATCGTCAGTTTCTCGCGCACCAGCGCGCGCGGATTGAGCGCGGCATTGGCGCGGTCGGTGATCGCGATCTGGGCCAATTGCTCGCGCGTCATGCCGTAGCGCTTGACATGGCGCATGGCGTATTGCGCCGTCCAGGTGGCGGCGGAAATGGCGTTGAACGGCGCGGTCCATTGCGATGTCCCCTCGACGGTTTCGCGCCGCAGCGGCGGGAATTCCTCGGGGCGCGACATCGCCGCCGCTTCGTAGACGGTGCGAAAACAGATGACGTGCCGCGCCTGCCCGGCGCGCACCGCCATGGCGGCGGCGGCCACGGCGCCGAGTTGCGAGGTGATTTCGCCGCCGCCGGCATACCAAGTGGCGCGAATGCCGAGCGCGTCGATCAGTTCGTCCGCGCCAATCGGGGAGAAGCCGAGATAACCATGCGCCCGGCCTGGATAGGTCGAGACCCCGTCGATCTGCCGGATGCTGAGCCCGGCGTCGGCCATTGCTTCGCGCACTGCATCGAGCGTCAGCAGCAGCGGCGCGCGGGTGAGGCGCACGCCGACTTCCGACTGGCCTATCCCGGTGATGAAGGCGTCGCCCGCGCGCATCAGCTCACCTTCTCGAACAGCGGAAAATAAACTTCGCCCTGTTGCTCAAACGTGACGCGCACGCGGTCGCCGATATCGACTGCGTCAACCGGGCAACCGACAATATTGGTGGTCAGGTAAACCCCTGGCGCGCCATCGATGGCGACGCGGGCGATGACAAACGGCGTCTCGAGGCCAGGGAGCCATTTCTGGTGGTTGACCGTGAACGTATCCACGATGCCGGTTCCGGCCACGGCCTCGGGCTTTCACGTTTTCCGACAAACAGCGCGGCACAAGGGCTTGGGCGGATGGATAAAGCTGCTGCAATCCTGGCAACGCATCAGCCGCAACTCACCCGCCGCGCCGCCAGTCCAGAACGCGCGATTGTCGGCGTCAAGCCGGGGTATCGGGCGTGGCGGCGCCATAATCCTAGACCTCTCCGAGCACAAACCGCGACACGCCAATATTAGCGCCATGTTGGCGGCCGCGTACAATCGGCGAGCGCGCCCCCGAGGCTGAATACCGCCCCCACGATTGTGACCAGTCGCCGCCGCCGCCCGCTTCCCCCACCGCGCTACGGGTTATAGAAGCAAAATGCTGTTTCCGGGCTGTCGCCACGGTTCGCTAGAAAATCCCATCAGCCCACCGGGCGGCGATAGTCAAAGAGGAAACCAATGCACGACATTCTCGGTTATCGGGGCAAGCGCGTCGTGGTGAGCGGTTGCTTTTCCGGCATGGGGCAAGCGACTGCGCAGCTGTTGCTGGACCAAGGCGCGGAAGTGCACGGGCTCGACTTTAAGGACAGTACGCTGCCCTTGGCCTCGTTCAACCGTATCGACCTGCGCGACCCCGCCTCCATCGACGCCGCCGCAGCGAAAATCGGCGGGCGCGTCGACGCGCTGTTCAATTGCGCCGGCCTGCCGCAGACGGCCCCGCCGCTGGACGTCATGAAGGTCAATTTCATCGGCACACGCCACCTGACGGAACGAATTGCGCCGATGATGGGTGAGGGCGGCGCCATCGCCAGCATCGCCTCGACGGGCGGCCTCGGCTGGAGCCGGCGCGTGCCTACTTTGATGCAGCTGATCACAACGCAAGGCTACCAAGGCGCACTGGCCTGGTGCGAAGCCAATATGGAGACGGTCGCGGAAGGCTATTCCTTCTCCAAGGAAGCCGTGATCGTCTGGACCATGTTCACCTCCTCCAAGCTGATCAAGCGCGGCATCCGCATCAATTGCACCCTGCCCGGCCCGACCGAAACGCCAATGATGGCGCAGTTCAAATCGGCGACGCCCTGAATCCGTCTTCAAGGCTGCAATGCAGCCGATCGATCGCCTCTCCACTCCCGAGGAGCAGGCTGGCCCGCTGGTGTTGCTCAACAGCGCCGCTGCTAAATTCGTCAATGGCGTGGTGTTTCCGGTCGATGGCGGCTTCATGGGCGGCGTCGCCACCGGTCAGGTCGATATGAGCGCGATGATGGCGGGCGCGCATAGCGGCTAATGCGCAGCCTCACAATCGCCTGTTGCGAACCGGCGGCCTCGGCCTCGCAAGCATCGCGTCCGGCGACCGTTGACGTCGCTATGGGCCCGGATCAATGGAACCGGGTTGGAGCCCGATGAATTTCGAACTTTCCGAAGACCAGAACATGATGCGCGAGACGTTTGCGCGGTTCTTGAACGAGCACAGCAGCACGGCGCGCGTGCGCGCGGCTATGCCCTCGGGATTCGATCCGAAATTGTGGTCGGGCCTTGGTGAACTGGGCGCATTCTCGATCCGCGTGCCGGAAGCCGATGGCGGCCTGGGGCTAGGCTTGCTCGATGCCACGCTGCTGATGGAAGAAGCCGGCCGCACTTTGGCGTCTGGCCCGGTCGCCGAAACTCTGGTCGCAACGCGGCTGCTGGCGCTGCTTGGCGGGACCGGCCAGGCGGCGCTGCTTGGAAAAGCGATGGCCGGTGAGGCCGTGCTCACCATCGCTCTCCACGACATCGCCAAAGCTCCCGCGCAATGGGTGGCTGGCGGCGCCGTCGCCGACGCGATCATCGCGCGCGACGGCGACACAGATCGTCCTGCTCACCTCGCCCAAGGGCGCACAAGAGCCCAATCTCGCCTCGACGCCGATCGCCGAGCTTCAACTCGCGGGCGCGCCGCGCATTGTGCTGAGCGAAGACAAAGCGGGGCTCAAGGCGTTCGCGCAAGCGCTGGAAGAATGGAAGCTGCTGATCGCGGCGGCGCTTTCCGGGCTGTCGCGCGAAGCGGTCCGGCTGGCCGCCGCCTATGCCTGCGAACGCCATCAGTTCGGCCAGCCGATCGGCGCCTACCAAGCCATCTCGCATCCCCTCGCCGATCTGCAGTGCGACATCGATGGCGGCAAATTCCTGGTCTGGAAAGCGATCCGCGACATCGCCGATGCAAGCGAGACGCCGCCGCAAGCATCTCGCTTGCCGGCATGGTGGAATGCCGAACGCAGCGGCGCGCGCAGCGGCGCAAGCGCTGCACACGTTCGGCGGTTACGGCCTGACCACCGAATACGACATCCACCTCTACAATTTGCGCGCCAAGGCTTGGCCGCTTGTGCTCGGCGATCCGCGGCGGCTGCTCGAAGAGGCGGGCCGGCGGCTCTATGCCGGCGAGAGCGCGGCGCTTCCGGACGTTGGCGAAGTGGTGATCGATTTCGATATCGGCGATGAAGCGCGCGCGCTGGTCGATGAAATCAACGATTTTTTCGAACACAACATGACCGACGAAATCCGCGCGGGCGCGCATTATTCCTGGGAAGGCCACAATCCGGAATTCCACAAGAAACTGGCGGAGGCCAAACTGCTGTTCCTCGGCTGGCCGAAGGACATGGGCGGGCGCGGCGCGCCGATCTATGCCCGCAACGCGGCGATGGAGGCGTTCGAGCACCATGGTTGGAACAACCCTGTGGCCAATGTCGCCGGCATGGTCGGCGCTATCATCCATCGCTTCGGCAGCGACGAACTGAAGCAGGACGTGCTCTCCAAGATCCTCTCCGGCGATGCGATCTGCAGCCTCGGCTATTCCGAGCCGGGCTCGGGCTCGGACGTGTTCGCCGCGCAATGCCGCGCCACCAGGGACGGCAATGGCTGGCGCATCGACGGCACCAAGATGTTCACCAGCGGCGCCAACATCACCGATTACGTGCTGATGCTGACCCGCACCAACACCGACGTCCCCAAGCACAAGGGGCTGACCATGTTCATCGTGCCGCTGAAAACCGAAGGCGTCACCATCCAGCCGGTCTATACGTTCCAGGACGAACGCACCAACATCACCTTTTACGATGGCGTGAAAATCCCCGACAGCTACCGCCTCGGCGAAGTCGATGCCGGCGTGAAAACCATGAGCGCGGGGCTCGAACTCGAGCATGGCGGCGGCTTCGCCAAAGTGCAGCGCGCCATGCTCAGAGCCGCCGAGAAGCTTTGCCGCGAAATCCAACATGAGGGCCGGCCGCTGATTGAGGACACCCAAGCGCGCACGCGCCTCGCCCGCACCATGGCGCACATCATGATCTCGGACCTGCTGGCGTACCGGGCGGTTTGGGTCTCGCATGAAAAGAAGCCCAACCTCGCCTACGGACCAATGGTGAAAATGTTCTCGTCGGAGAAATTTCTGAGCGACGCGCGCGATTTGCTTGATCTGACCGCGCCGCTTTCGCTGTCCAAGCGCGAAGGCCCGGCCGGCTTTCTCAATCAATGTTATCGCCACGCGCAGGGCACCACGATTTATGGCGGCACCAGCGAAGTGCACCGCTCCATGATCGCCGAGCGCGGGCTCGGCCTGCCGCGCACGCGCGCTTGAGCCACCCATCCCCGGAAATTGCGCAGCAATTGTCCGGGGCCTATAAACGCCGCCTTTGACCGGCTTCGCTAGTATGTTAACGGCTGCGTCTATGGGTCGGACTTGGCGCAAGCGCCAATCCGGGAATGGGTAGAGGGCGAGTGGCGCTCCATTGAAATTTGGTGCTAGGGAGACATATGTCCGAAGAAGCGCCCCACCTGCTCACCGAAGAAGACGGCGCGATCCTGATCGCGACGCTCAACCGGCCGGACAAGCTCAACGCGCTCAGCGCGCAAACGATGGAATTGTTCGAACAGGCGGTGCATCGCTTCCGCGACACGCCCGCGCTCAAGGTCATGCTGGTGCGCGCCACGCGGGCGCTATTTCTGCTCCGGCGCGGACATGCGCGCGCGGCTCGCCCTCCGGGCCGCGACAAGACCGCGTCCGCGATCCGCGAAAACCACCGGCTGCAGCTCAACGGCATGCAGCGCATCTACGATGAGATGGAGGCGATCGAAAAACCGTTCGTCGTCGCCCACCACGCCACTTGCGTCGGCGGCGGTCTGGAATTGTCGCTGTCCTGCGATTTTCGCCTGGCCGGCAAAAGCGCGCGCTATGCGTTTCCGGAGGGCAAGTTCGGCGTGCTGCCGGCCTCCAACGGCGTCAGCCGGCTGACCCGCATCGTCGGCACGCATTGGGCGCGCTATCTGATCATGGCGAACCTGCCGGTCGATGCCGACCGGGCTTTGATCATGGGCCTGGTGCATGAAGTGTTTCCCGACGAAACGCTGCAAGAAGAAGCGCTGAAATTCTGCCGCCACCTGGCGCAAGCAGAATGGCGAGCAGATGGGCGCGGCCAAAATCGCCATCGAAATGGCCCGCGACCTCGGCCTCGCGCAAGCGCGCAATGTCGAGCGCATGGCCAATAGCGCGCTTGATGCTCAACCCCGATTATCTCAAGGGCATCGAGCGCTACATCAAGGGCATCGGGAAAAGGAGCGAGGGCGAGTAGCGCGCTTTGGTCACAGCGACCTCCACCCATCCCCGGATTCGCGAAGCGAAGTCCGGGGCCCATAAACACAAGCCGTTTGTGATTATAGGTCCCGGGCTTGCCCTACGCGGCCAATCCGGGGATGGGTGGTAAGTCTACCCCTTGTCCGGATAGACGCTCAAATCACCCGCATAAGCGATGCCGCCTTTCCAGAATTTGTCGCCGCTCACCTTGTTGAAATAATGCACCGTGCGCGCGAAAGAGCCCGCCTTGCGAGCGCGGTTCCATGGCGATGCCGCTGGGGCTTTTGCCCTGGCGCGCGGGCGCTGAAATCGCGGATGGTGAACAGCGAGATCGTCGGTCTGCTGCGCGCACAACACCAGCTGATCGCCCGGGCAATAGCGGCGCGGCTCGATCTGGATCGGCGACAATTGTCCGCGTTTCATGGCCGACGTGGCCGGGCACATTGGTGACCTCGACGCTGTGCACTTCATCGTACCATTTCTGATATTCGGCAAAGCGCCCGGCGACATAATTGCCGAGGATAATGCTGACCCCCGAATAGGGCTGGGACTTGCGCCAATTGGGGCTCGGCTTCCAGTTTGAGTACATCTGATACGTGTAGAGCCGCTCAGCATCGTCATCGGCGATCATGCCGGCATCGCGCGGCCGCCGCAATCAGCGGCCCAAGCGCGGGGATGTCGATTTCCGGCGCCGAGAAATCAAAATCGTAGATGCTGACAAACCGCCACGGCTGGGCGATGTCGGGCATGATCTGCTGCGGTGCGACCTCGTAGCGGTCAGCGGTAAGGAAACCGCGCAGCCGCGCCAGATCGGCGCGGTGGGGCCCGTCGAACCAGGCAGCGTACTTGGCGGCGCGGCGCGGGGGAACGCTGTGCAGGTGGATGGTGGTGTAGTGAGCCATATGCGCGCCCGAGCCGTCCGACTGGGGCATGTTGCGTTCAGTTTGCCGCGGGCGCAAGTCAAGTCATGCCGCCGCCATCGGCTTGCTGCATTCTCCGCGTCAGCGTAAGGGCGGCGAGGGGAGCGGACCATGCATAAAGAAAACCGGGCGGCCTTGCGGGCCGCCCGGTAAAGTCATGTCCCCTTTTTTGAAACAATCTTTGCTTAGAAGTGCGCGCTGACGCCCACCCTAACCACGCGGCCGAGCGAATAGCCCTGCCAAGCCAAGCTCGATGAGTTCTGTTTCCAGACCGGGGGCTCTGCCTCGAACAGATTATTGATCCCGAAGCGCAGCGACGAACCTTCGGCGCCAAAAGCGCCAAGGTCATAACCGACGTGGAGATCGGCTGTCGTATAGCTGTCAACACGCGCCTGACGGCCGCCAGTGGAGTTGGTCGTGAAACCGCCTGTGTGGTTGACGCTCAACCTTGATCTGAGGTGCTCGCCCTGCCAGCCCAATGTGCCAATCATCGTTAGGTCGGGCACATTGTTGGCGAGAATATCCACACTGTTCTGGGTAGCGCTAAGCTGGTGGTTGCCTGAGATGCCAATGTCGAACGTACCAAATGACGTATCGCGGGTATAGCTGGCGCTGAAGTCCAACCCGGTGAGCGTCGCGAAACTAAGGTTGCTGGTGATCCGATCCAAAATGAAGGAGATATTTGTCGGACTAGCCGGCAACGACGCCGCGTTATTAACCCGGAGCAGGTAGGCGTCCCATTGCGCCTGGGTCGGATTCCAGATGAATTTGTCAGGGAACAGGCGAACTTGGACGGGATCCTGCGGGTTAACCGCGCCCAGAATGTCGACGAAGTTGATCTCATAGTAATTGAAGCCGAACCGCCAGCCATCCGCAGGTTCGAACTCCCCACCGAGGGCCCATTGCTCCGCCGTCTGCGGTGCGATATCGCCCGCCGCACCGGTTCCCTGCAAGATGTCCGTGCCCACGCCATCCCAATCCACGTCGCCGTCGAGGGAATCCTGATTTAGGACGGGCCCCGCGCCGAGGCCCTGGATCATACGCCCAGTTGAGATCAAAGGGCCGAAGGTATCCAGCAACGTGGGCGCATTGAACGATTTTCCCCAGTGGCCAAAAATTCTCAGGCCGTCCACCGGGTGAAGATCGAAACCTAGCGTCGGATTGGTGGTGTCGCCGAAGTCGCTGTAATCGTCGTAGCGTATTGCGAACGACAGATCCAACGCGTCGAATACAGGAACGTTGGCCTCGGCGAAGGCCGAAATCTGGTCGCGCTCGGCGCTGTTGAACGTCCTGTTGTAGAAGGAAGCGTAGGTGCCGCCACCTCCCCGGGTTTCTGCCTTCGAGTTCGCGAACTCAGCCCCGATCGCCACTCTCAACGGACCGGCCGGAAGGTTGAAGAGTGGGCCATCGGCGATCACGCGAAGGTCCGCAAGGTCGTGATTGGTCTCCGCGGCATCGACCAAATCGAGGATGCCCTGGATTGTGGCGGCGCTGGCGGCGGCAACGTTGTTGGGATCGAGGGCGCCGCCGGTGATCGCCGTGGCGAGCGCAGTCCCGTTGACAGTGGGATTGAACGATGCGTTTTCGGAACGACCGACATGCAGGGTGCCGCGCACCTGCCAGTCGCCGCCCAGATCGAGTGTCAACTCTGGGCTAATCCCCCAGGTGTCGAACGTCTGGATGAAGTCGCGATCAACATAGGCTGGATTCGGGGAGAACGCGAATGAAGTGCCCGAAGGCACGTCCACAATTTGACCCGCGGCCGTGCCGGGGGTTGTGGGCGCGACGACCGGTATCGAGCGACTTCCGCCTTGGGAGTACAGAGGCATGTTGACCTCGCGCGAGGTGTAATAGCCGGTGACGTGCAACTCCATGTTTGATGCCAATTCCTGCGTCAGCGAGCCGAAGAAATTGTCACGCTGTTGCGCAGCCAAATACGCATCCTCGGCGTAGATGTTGCAGCCTGTCCCAAGGGCCCGGGGGCCGCCACCTGCGAGGGGATTGTCGGTCCACACGCCAAAGCTGGGAATCCAAACAAACCTCTGGACGGTGTTCTGCGGCGTAACGCACTGGGTGCCAATATTGGTGTTCAGCGTTGTGCTGCTCGTCCAAGTGCCCTGGCGCGCCCAGCTGGTCTCGCCGTTTGTGATCGCCTCGCGGTCGGAATGGCCAACAGAAATGTAACCGTTGCCGCTTCCCCAGTCTGTGCCCATCGTGAGCGCGCCATCATATTCCGAGAACCCGTCAATGGTGTCGCCAAAACCGTAATTGGCGTCCACTTGCACGCCGTCGAACGATTTGCGCGAGATGAAGTTGATAACCCCGGCGACCGCGTCGGCGCCGTAAATGGACGATCCGCCATCGGTCACGACTTCCACCCGCTGCAGGACGGCGGCTGGGATGATGTCAGCGTCTACCGTAGCTTCGCCGACGCCCACTGGCGTCAAACGATGGCCATCGACGATGAGCAACGTCACAGAGCCGCTGGCAGAGTTGAAGCCGGGCAAATTGCGCAGGTTCGGGCGGTTGACCGAATCCTGGAACGCGCCTCTCGGGTCCTGCTCAAAGCGGCCGTTGAAAGTCCCCATTTGAGGGATCGCGGCAAGCAGTTCGTTGGTGTTGAACGCCCCGACCTCGGCGATCGCCTCGGCGTCGAGCGCAATCGTTTGCGAGCCAGTGGCGGCAACGCCCCGGATCTGCGTGCCGGTGACGACGATCTCTTCTTCGTCGGCTTCATCTTCGGTCTGCGCCGCCGGCTGCGCCAGCGCGGGCGCGGCCGCCATGGCGAAAATGCTTGCCCCGGCCAGAATAGCCCCAAAGCGCTTGTTCAGAATTTTCTTCGACATCAATTCTCTCCCCAAAAACTTCCACCAATGGGCAGCGTTATTTTTTTTGAACAACCGCACCAGTTACACTCGACGTTTGCCTAGAGTTTACACCCTGTCAAGGACGTACACTTCTCCAATTCACTGAATCCCAATCGCTGTGGCGTTTCTTGCACACCGACTAGCCACGAGCGCACCGTGTACTACCACTCAAAGCGCGCCGGCGCGCATGCGTTCGCCTGCATGGTGTGCGGCGCGGGCGGTGATGGCCATGTAGGTGAGCGAAGGGTTTTGGCACGCGGAAGACGCCATGCAAGCGCCGTCGGTGACGTAAAGGTTGTCGATGTCGTGCGCGTGATTGTGGGCGTTGAGCACGGAGGTGGCGGGATCGCGGCCCATGCGCGCAGTGCCCATTTCGTGGATCTTGTCGCCAGGCGCCGAGGCGCCGAAATTGGGCGGAACCGGCATCGCCCGGTACCCCGCAGCCTCAAGCATCTCTTGCCCATCGCTTCGGATACATTCGATAATCTTGCGCTCGTTCTCGCCATAAGCGCAGTCGATATGAACGATCGGCACGCCCCAGCGGTCGCGCCGCGTCGGGTGCAGGGTGACGCGATTGTTCGGATTTGGCAGCATTTCGCCAAAGCCCGACAGGATAAACATCCACCCGCCCGGCTGACGCTGGCTTTGTTTGAATTCCGCGCCCACGCCCGGTTGACGCGCGCCCATGCTCCAGCTCCTGCGCATGCTCATGATCTGGTAGCCGAAGCCGCGCACGAAACCCTCACCCGGCTCGGTGACATTGCGATAGCGCGCCATGTAGGCCCCGTTCGGGCGCCGCCCCCAATAATAACGATCCTGGAAGCCCTCAACCAAGCCTATCGCGGTAGCGCCGATATGATCCATAAGGTTGCGGCCAACTTGATCCGAGCGATTGGCCAGCCCGTTTGGAAAGGCTTCCGACGTCGAGTTCAGCAAAATCTGCGCCGAAGCGATCGCCGAGGCGCACAGGAACACGACACGCGCTTCGTAGGTTTTCTTTTGTTTGGTGTTGGCGTCGATGACGCGCACGCCGGTGGCGCGTTTGGTCGCGGAATCATAGATCACGCTTTCAACGATGGCGTCGGTGACGATGGTCAAGTTTCCGGTACGCTCGGCCGCCGGCAGGGTCGCGCTTAGGCTGGAGAAATAAGCGCCGAACGAACAGCCGTTAAAGCACACATTGCGCGATTGGCAGGGGCCTCGGCCCAATTCCAATTGCTCTTCGGTGGGCGCGGTCAGATTGGCGACGCGGCCGATGAACATCTTGCGGCTGGGATGGCTACGGGCGATTTTGCTTTTGAAGTCCTTCTCCACCGCGGTCATATCCATTGGCGGCTGAAACTCGCCGTCGGGCAATTGCGCGGACGCCCTCGCGCGAACCGGAAATGCCGGCGAAGCGTTCGACCCGGTCGTACCAGGGCGCCAGATCGCCATAGCGGATCGGCCAATCCACGCCGTGGCCGTCGCGCGCATTGGCCTCGAAATCCATCTCGCTCAAACGATAGGATTGACGCCCCCACATCAGCGAGCGCCCGCCGAGATGATAACCGCGCACCCAGTTGAAGGGTTTGTCCTCGGGCGTCGAATACGGATGTTCGCTGTCCTTGACCCAGAAATCCTTGTTGGCGGTGCTGAACGCGTAGCAGGTCGATTGCACCTTGTAGTGCTCGGCGACCTCCGGCTCGGGCACGCGGCCGCGGTTTTCCCATTCCCAGGGCGCGAGATTATCCTTGTAATCGATCGCCGTGCTCGATGCGCTTGCCGCGCTCCAGCACCAGAACCTTGAAGCCCTGCTCGGCGAGTTCCTTGGCGGCCCAGCCGCCAGTCATCCCCGACCCCACCACGATCACATCATACGCCATCTAATCCGCCTCGTTCGAGAACCTTTACATCGCCCCAGTGCTAATAGAGCCAGGCGCGTCCAACCTCGGAAACAGGAATATCGCCGCGGAAAGGCCCCGGAACCGGCTCGTAGCGCAATTCCACTGTCGCGCCTTGTTCCGACATGTAGAAGGCCGTCATCAGCAATTCCTTGAAGCGCGCGTAAGAAGCCGTCGGATCGCTCAAAGCCTCCGCATCGAACGCGGTGTAGAATTCGAGCCGCTTTGCCGGTTCGAGTTCCAGGAACGCCTTGCCGTGCGCCTGCGCCGCTTTCGCCGCGAAATCATCCAGCAGCGCATCGAACGCCGCGCGCGTCTCGGGCGACGCCCATTGCGCCATCATCTGGTCCACATAAGCCGACGAGCCCGCCGCGCGCGCGCCGGGCGTGTCAGTCTCGGGAATGAGCAAATCCGCGATTTCATCCAGCAACGCCCGCCGCGCCGGGGAAAAATAATGGTCGGCCGGCGTTTGCGCGCAGCCGCTCAACGCCGCGCCGGCGGCGCTGGCGCCGAGCAGAAACAGCGCATAACCCATGAGCTCACGACGATCCAACATTGCTCAATCTCCCTTCGCGCCCGCGTGCGGCTTTGATCTTACTCGCATCCTTCGCCTTCGATGCGCAACGCCCACGCCGCCGCGCCTTCGAGCATTCGCCGATGCGCGGGCTCGCCATAGGCTTCGCGGCGATGACCGAGCGCTGAATAAAAGGCCCGGCCGCGCCCTTGGCAATGCCACCACACCATCGGGTGATCGGCCCCCATCGCCAGGCGCTCCGGTTTGTACGTACTTTCATCCAGCGTCGCCAGCACGTGATAGCCCTCGCGGCGCGCAGATCGGGCAAACGAATACCATTCCTCGGTCCGCACCCATTCGGCTGGAAGCGCGCGGCTGGCTGGGTGGGAATTATCTTCGACCCGCAAGGTTCCTTGCTGAAACTGCGGGTTCATCGGGTGCCCGATAAATTGCGCGCCGATCAACGTCTCGACATACCAGGCCCAATCGTATCTCGGATCGCCGCCACTGCCATGGATGCCGACAAAACCGCCGCCGCCTTCGATATAATCCTGCAAGGCCTGCCGCTGTTCCGGCCTGAACACATCGCCGCTGACATTGTTGAACACTACCGCGTCAAACCGCGCCAGCTGCTCAGCGTTGAACACAGCGCCGTTTTCGGTCGCGTAAAGCCCCCAGTTCCGCGCCTGGACGATCTGCTCGAACATCGCATGGGCGGCGGGGATCGCTTCCTCGTGACGGAAGCCGTTGGTTTTTGAAAACACCAGAATGGCCGGGTGCGGTATCGTATCCGGCAGCACGGGCGGCTCGGTCTCATAAACGTGCAAGCCAACGAAAATCCGGTAAATCGTCGGCGCCATCATGGCGATGGGCGTCAGCACAATAATCAGCGCGATGCCGAGAACTCCAAAGACAACACGTTTCCAAGTGAACTTCATTTCCCGGGTTCCGTTAAAACAGCCAAAACGCCTTTGAAATAGCGAAAACAACAAGGCCCGACAGGCAAACCAGGATCAGCGCTAGCCATAGCGGCGCCATTTTCGGCGGGCTTGGCGGAGCAGGATCGATGGCCTTGGCGCCGGTGATCATCGGGCCGATGAGATTGTCGCGCCTGGCAAGAGCGTAAAAGCCGATCGCGGCCACGTGCAGCGCGATCAGACCGAGCAACGCGTTAAACACCAGATGGTGCGCCGCAGCCGCCGCGCGGCCGACATCGAAACTGACGAACACCGCCAGCGGCCCCGATTCAATGCCGTCGATGTCAACCGCGAACAGCCCGAGCATGGCTTGCGCAACCATCAGCAGCAGCAGCAGCGCAATCGACCAGCCGCCGATCGGATTGTGCCCAATCACCGCGCCAGATTTACCTCGCAAGTAGGCGCTTATCGTCTTCGGTCCGCGCAGGAAATTCACGAACTGCGCGGTCTGCGAGCCGGCGACGCCCCAGGCAAGGCGAAACAGCACAAGTGTCAGCAACGCGTATCCAGAGAGCCGATGCCAATCGAGCCGCCCCTCCTCGGCGCTCCACCACGAGAACGCAACGAGCGGCACGATCAGCCAGTGCCCGAGCCGCACCGGAAGGTCCCAGACCTTTGTCGAACGAGGCGCTGCACTCATTCGGGAACGCGAAAATCAGTGTGACAAGCGCCGCAGCGCCGCGCGATCGCCGCGAGCCCGGCGAAATATGCAACACACTTCATAGACTATCCCTCACGCCAGCAATTCAGTGACAATGCGGTTGGTGTCCATGGAGCGGACGCCCCAGCGCTCGATCTGTACGCCCATGGCTTGCTGCACGGTCAAGCCCACACGCGAAATCGCGTCGCCATTGCCGGCAAGGTGAAAGCCGGAGCGTAAGCGCCCGCCGGCGGTTCCAGCGATCATGATCGGAATGCCTTCAACCGCATGAGATTTGGCGATCGAGCAATCGGAATGCGCCATGATCAGGCAATTATCCAACAATGTACCATCGCCTTCGCGGATGTTGGCGATGGTGTCCAAGAACTCGCCCCAGGCCACCATGCTGCGCGCGCAGAAGAACGCGACTTGCTCCTGATACCCGAGAGTTGAGCTGACCAATTCCTCGTGTGTCAGCTGGTGGTGGGTGGTGGTGTCGCCGGCGCGGCGCAGCGTCGAGGCGGAATCGGAGAGCACCAGATTGAAAATCTTGGTTTGGTTGCAGGCCAAAGCCTGCGCCAACAGCCCAGCCATCAGCCGATGGGTGAGCATCACATTGTCAATCTCGGAATTAAGCGTGACCGTCGGCGGCGCGTCGGGCCGCCGGAAATTCTCAATTCGAGCCGGCGGCTCGAGTTGCAACGCCAGTTGCTGCTCAAGTTGGCGAACCGAGGTAAAATATTCATCGAGCCGGCGGCGGTCGTCAGCGCCGAGATCGCGCGCCAGACGCCGGCGATCCTCGCCCACCGCCGACAAAACGCTCTGCCGCACCATGGTGCGCGGATCGGGTGTAAATTCGGCGGCGTTTGGATCCTGGAAGCCTTCGCCGAAAATCCGCTGGTAAAGCGCAAGCGGCGAGACTTCGCTTGGGTTCGGCGAGCCGGCTGTCCGGTACGAATAGGCGTGCGGCGCGCCTGTGCAAGCCGCCTCCAGCGAACGAAAGCGAACCCCGCCCCCGGCGACATCGCCAATCAGCACATCGATCGTCGGCGCGCGCACGTTTTCGTCCGGCACCGGCACGCCAGTGCGCAGGCCAAGATTGCCAGTAACGTGCGGCTTGTTGGGCACGCCGTCGAGTTTGACGTCGAAGCCGGTGAGAATTGAAACCTTGCTTCGGTGCTGCGCCATCGGCGTAAGATCAGCCGGCATCGCGTAGTCGGCGCCCTGCGTGCTGGGAACCCAGCGCTCGGGGATGTAACCGCAACCCCAGAACCAGGTGCCAAAACGCACCGGTAAACGCTGGCCAGTTGCGGCCAGGGCCTGACCGTTGCCCTCGAGAAAAACATCGAGAAACGGCAGCGCCACGCCAACGGAGGCGCCTCCCAGAACACCGCGCAGCATGGTGCGGCGATTGAGCTTGCTCATGAATTGCCTCCATTGCTACTGGCACTTGCCGGCGCGGCCACGGCGTAAAACGCTCTGCTGGTTGCGATCGCGCGCATTAGCTCCGGCACCCGATACCCTTCGGCCGCGAAAACGCTGTTGAGTTGGTCCGTCCAAGCTCTCTCGCCCGGCAGCGTAGCTCGTCCCAATCCCGCGCGAACCATGTTGCCCACCAGGCAGCGCGGCGTTTGCGGGTGATCGTGCAGCGCCTGGCCAAGCCCCGCGGGCGTATCGAAAGCTCGTCCGTCGAGAACGCCGCTGGGGTCAATCGTCGCGCCGTTTTCGCGCGCGCGAAATGCGCCGAGGCCGTCGAAATTCTCGAGCGGCAGGCCGATCGGGTCCATCAGACGATGGCACGATGAGCACCCAGGCTGAATGCGGTGCGCGTCCAATCGTTCCCGCGCCGTCGGCATGGCGGTGTTCGATGGGTCTTGCACGACGCTGAAATCCACGTTCGGCGGCGGCGGCGGAATGGTCTGGCACAGGAAGATTTCGCGGATTGACTTGCCGCGTATGGTTGGCGAGGAACGGCCGGGATGGGAATGCAGCGCCAGGAAACTGATGTCGGTGAGGATACCGGCCCGCGCGGCGCTCTCGGGATATTCGGCGCTCTGGAAGCCATTTCGCGTCGGCACTGGCAAACGATAAACCACGCCAAGCGCGCGCGTGAGAAAAGTGCGGCGGGTGGTGAACAGATCGCGATAATCGCCGCGCCGGGCGATCAGATGATCCGCGATCGTGCGCAGCGTCTGCTCTTGGGCATCAAGCGCGACATTGGCGTTGAAGGCGGGATAGATCACCGGGTCTTTCGATAGATCGGCGAACACATCGAATTGCAGCATGTCCGCAAAAAACGCGCGCAACGCCTGCTCAAAACGCGGCGATGCGATCAGGCGATCGACTTGGCGCGCGAGCCCGGCCTCGGTGTCCAGTTCGCCCGATTGGGTAGCGCGCAGCAATTCCTCGTCGGGAGTGGAATTGGTGAGGAAATAGGCAAGGCGCGTCACTTTTGAATAGGCGTCGACCCGCAACCCGCCAGCGCCATCGGGCTCGGACCGCTCGATGCGAAACAGGAAATCCGGCGCGACCAGCATGCTCGCCAGCGCAAACTCCAAGCCAGCGTAAAAATCGCCCAGACGCCGTTGCGCCGCGCGCGCCGACGCAAGGTAGCCTGCGCGCTCTTGCCGGCTCAGCGGCCTGCGAAACAGGCGCAGCCCATAATCCTCGACAAAGCGCGTCGCACAGGAATTATCGAAACGGGCGGCCGAGGCGGGAGCGCAGCCAACCAGCCGACCGCGCCGCTGCTCATCGACCACTTGCGCGGCGATGCTGCGCGCCATGGCATCGTATTGCTCGAAACTGAACGGCGAGATGCCGGCTTGGCTTGCGCCCACCGCGAGCAGACGATCCGCCCGGAGGCCGCGCTCGAAGCGTCCTGCAATGGCGATATCGCCGCCAAAAATATCGGCGATGCTGGCGCGGTATTGCAATTCCGTCAGCCTGCGCATGGTCAAGGGACCGCCAGCGACAGCCAGCACTTGCGGCGGCGCGGCTGGCTGTTGGGCTAAACTCAGCCCGCCAAGCAACAGTGCGCCGCACGCCGCCAACACCGCTCCAAATGCGGCCAGTCGCGGGAATTTCTTGTCCATGATCATTGGCTAGCCGCCGGCGCTTCAACGACGAAAGCGGGGATCGCCTTGATGCGATAATGGGTGGAGATCGAGGTGCAGCGCCCAGTCTCGGGATCGCGGTGACCGTCGGCGTTGGCCTGCAGCGCGGCATAGACGCCGTGACATGTGTGCCCAAGCACGTTGGCCGCGCCCACCGATGTGGTCAACCGCAATCGCTCCGGCGCCAATTCGCCCTGGTTGTTTTTGCCGTTGCGATAGGCGAACTGGTAATCGTAGAGCGCCTCGACCGGGGTGTAGCCGGAGAGATAGCCTTCAACGCCGCCCTCATCGGTGAAGGTAAGCCGCAAGCGTCCGTCGCGTAGCGGCCGCTCCAGGCGCAGGCTGTTGACCACTTGGTGGAAGCGCATATCCACCGGATCGGTGGTCAGGACGCCGCCCACGATGCGCCCGCGCGTGGTGGCGCGAAAACGCGGATCGGCATCGGCGATATAGGTGGCGTGCGGGATCGGCACGCGCGCCGCGCTCACCTGGATTGGGTCGCCGTTGGCGTGGATGCCCACTTCGATCTCGGCATCGTCGCGCAAATTATCGACGCCCTTCAGCGTAATCACGATGCCCCACGCGCCGGTCAGCATTTCAATCTCATAGCCATTGGACTGGCCAGCGGATTGGTACGAACGCGAACAACCGACCACGCGGTAGAATTGGTTGTCGATGCCGCGTTCGCCGTTTATGCCGCGAAAATCGTCATGCGCGCAGCCGCCTGGCGGGGCCCGCCCATTGGACCGCAGAATCCTGACCATCAAGATCGAGCCCAAACGCTGAAATGTTGGCGCCGACGACAGTGCGGAAATTTGGGTCCCGGGCCGCCGTCGGGTGCATGCAGAGATTTTCGCCGGTCGGCGCGGTCGATGACGCCGTCCAGATGCGGCGCCCGAAATCACGCTCGGACTCGCCGTCGCGCGGCTGCGCATCGGGCGTGGCGGCGGCGTAATTCTCGGCGAAGCTGCGCGACATGCCATTTGGACAAGCGCCGCTTTCGTTGGCGTCGCGGGCGAGGCCGTAACTGATACTCGAGACGACAAAGCCGGCTTCGCCGTTGCTCAGTTCGGCCTGGCTGTCGGAAACCAGAGCCGCGCCATTAAACGCCAGCAGCGCCAGTCCGCCCAAGCCCAGAACGGCGCCGAGAATTCGCTTCGCCATGGTCGCGCCCATGAAACTACTCCTCCATCAGTCAGGCCTTGGTGATGCCGGCGCAAGCGCCCATGAATCGCAATAGCCGAGCGAGTTTGTGGATCCACCGACAAGCGTGCATTCGCCGCAAGCCGCGCCGGCAAAAGCGGCCACCCAGAACTCGCAATTACCGCAATTGCGCGCCGCAGCGTGCGGAGAAATCTCCATATAATTCAATGATATACGCATAGCTTCTTCGTCGTCCGAACGGCAAGAAGCCGCCACCTCCGCCCGCGCCGGACCCGCCGTCAGCAGCGTCGCCGGCAAGCCAGCCAGAGACCAGAGCACCTGGCGCCTGGAAGTTCCGACCAGGTCAGACATCAGGACCGCCTCCCAAAGCAATTCTTGTCATTTTCGCTGCGCCAGTTTAAATACTAACACCAGTGTCAGTAACGTCAAGCCCAGTGCTCTAACTATGGCCCGCCCTCAAACCGCAAGCGACGAAGTCATTCTGCAAGCCGCCCAACGCGTCATCGCCCGGCAGGGCTATGACGCTTTTACGCTATCGGAAGTGGCGGCAGAAGTTGGGCTTTCGCGCGCGGCCATCATTTTGCGATTCAAGAGCACGCGCGCACTCAAAATCAAGCTGACCGAACTCATGGTCGAGCGTTTCTGCCTGGAGCTGACCGAGTTGCCGCACGCGCGCGGCGGCGACGGATTGCTCGAACTGGCGGCCTTCATCGGCCGCATGATCGCCGACAGGACCAGCCTGACCTCGTTTTTTCGCGTCCATCATGCGAACCTCAAGGATGAACAATTGGCCGCGCTTGAGCGGAAACGCGGCGAGGCGCTGCGCCTGGCTGATCGCGCAACGCATGCCGACGCTCTCGAGCGTAAATCACGATTCCGCGGTGATAGCCTTCGCCGCTCATCTGAGCGGATCGATTTTGGGCTGGGATGCGCGCGGCGAGAAGGACGCCTGCGCCTATCTCGTCGCCCGCACGAAGGAATGGCTCAAGCTGGCGCATACGCCCTACAGCGCGCACTTCGAAGGTCGTCCAGCGCCGGAAAAAGCGGTGCAGAGCGCCTCTTAAACAACGCTTCAAGCCGGCGGCGGCGCAAGTAATCGCGCTGGCGGTGTGCCATTGACGCGGAACTCTCTTATTGTATTTTTTTGCCTTCACTCCCCAAGCGAGATCAGCCCTTGTCCCTCACCCATTTGCAGCGGCTGGAAGCCGAGAGCATCCACATCATGCGCGAAGTGGCCGCCGAGACCGAAAAGCCGGTCATGCTTTACTCCGTGGGCAAGGATTCTGCGGTCATGCTGCACTTGGCGAAGAAGGCATTCTACCCTTCGCCGCCGCCGTTCCCGCTCATGCACGTCGACACCACTTGGAAGTTCAAGGCCATGTACGAACTGCGCGAGCGCGCCGCGCGCGAGGCCGGGATGGAATTGCTAATCTATCAAAACCCCGAGGCGCAGGCCAAGGGCATCAACCCCTTCGATCACGGCCCGCTGCATACCGACATGTGGAAGACCGAAGGCCTGAAACAGGCGCTCGACCTGCACGGTTTTGACGCGGCCTTCGGCGGCGCGCGGCGCGATGAGGAAAAAAGCCGCGCCAAGGAGCGTATTTTCTCCTTCCGCTCCGCCAATCATCGCTGGGATCCGAAAAACCAGCGTCCTGAATTGTGGAAGCTGTACAATACCCGCAAAGCCAAGGGCGAAAGCATTCGCGTGTTTCCAATCAGCAATTGGACTGAACTCGACATCTGGCAATATATCCGGCGCGAGCAAATTGAGATCGTGCCGCTCTATTTCGCGGCGCCGCGCCCGACGGTGGTGCGCGACGGGCTGTTGCTGATGGTGGACGATGAACGGTTTCGCCTCGCGCCGAAGGAAAAGCCGGCGATGCGCTCGGTGCGCTTCCGCACCTTGGGGTGTTACCCGCTCACCGGCGCCGTTGAAAGCGAAGCCGCCGACCTCGACAGCGTGATCCAGGAAATGCTGCTCACCACCACCTCGGAACGCCAGGGGCGCGCCATCGACCACGATCAGAGCGCCAGCATGGAGAAGAAAAAACAAGAGGGTTACTTCTGATGAGCCAGCCAGCTTATGAAGCCGACGCGCTGATCGCCAAGGATATCGGCGCTTATCTGGCGCAGCACGAAACCAAATCGATGCTGCGTTTCATCACCTGCGGCTCGGTGGACGACGGCAAGTCGACGTTGATCGGGCGACTGCTCTATGACAGCAAGATGATCTTCGAGGATCAGCTCGCCTCGCTCGAGCGCGATTCCAAAAAGGTCGGCACCCAAGGCGGCGACATTGATTTCGCGTTGCTCGTAGACGGTTTGGCCGCCGAGCGCGAACAGGGCATCACCATCGATGTCGCCTACCGCTTCTTCGCCACCGATAAACGCAAATTCATTGTCGCCGACACGCCCGGCCACGAACAATATACCCGCAACATGGTCACCGGCGCATCGACCGCCGATCTCGCCGTGATCCTGATCGACGCCCGCCAAGGCGTGCTGACGCAAACCCGCCGCCATTCCTACCTCGTCCACCTGCTCGGCATTCGCAACATCGTCTTGACCGTCAACAAGATGGATCTTGTCGGCTATTCGCAAGCGCGCTTCGACGAGATCGTCGCCAATTATCGCGCCTTCGCCACCAGCATCGGCATCGGCGAATTCGCCGCCATGCCCATTTCCGGGCTAAAGGGCGACAATATCGCCATGCGCTCGAAGGCGATGGATTGGTATCGCGGCCCCACGCTGATCGAGCATTTGGAAAACGTGACGATCGATGCGGATGCGGACGCGCGCGGGCCGTTGCGTCTGCCAGTGCAATGGGTCAACCGTCCCAACCTCGATTTTCGCGGCTTCTCCGGCCAGATCGCGCGCGGCGCGGTTCGTCCGGGCGATACCATTCGCGTGCTGCCATCGGGGAAAACCAGCAAAGTCGCGCGCATCGTCACGCGCGGCGGCGATCTGGACGAAGCCGTGGCAGGCCAGTCGGTAACTCTAGTGCTCGCCGACGAGATTGACTGCTCGCGCGGCGATGTTATCGCCGCAGCCGAGGCGCCGCCGGAAGCCGCCGATCAATTCGCCGCGACTATTGTATGGATGGCGGAGGAAGCGCTGCTTCCGGGTCGCGCCTATTATATGAAGCTCGGCGCCCAAAATGTCAGCGCCACGATCCAGGCGCCGAAACACCGCGTCGATGTCAACAGTCTCGAAAAAATCGCCGTCAAGACTTTGCACCTCAACGATATCGGCGCCTGCGATGTCTGGACCGATCGACGCATCGTGTTCGAGCCTTATGGCGAGAGCCGCGATCTTGGCGGCTTCGTCCTGATCGACAAGCTCACCAATTCCACCGTCGCCGCCGGCATGATCGAACACGCGCTTCGGCGCAGCCTAAACGTTCACTGGCAAGCGATCGACATCTCGCGCGAGGCCCAGGCGCTGCAGAAACATCAGACCCAGCGCTTGCTGTGGTTCACCGGCCTTTCGGGCTCCGGTAAATCGACGATCGCCAATTTGGTGCAGAAAAGATTGTTCGCGCTCGGCAAGCACAGCTTCCTGCTCGACGGCGACAATGTCCGCCACGGCCTCAACAAGGATCTGGGATTCACCCAGGCCGACCGGATTGAGAATATACGCCGCGTCGGCGAAGTGGCGCGGCTAATGACCGACGCTGGCCTGATTGTGCTCAGCGCCTTCATTTCCCCGTTCCGGGCTGAGCGCGAAATGGTGCGCGGCATGATGCCGGACGGCGAATTCGCGGAAATCTTCATCGACACGCCGCTCGAAGTCGCCGAGGCCCGCGATGTGAAGGGTCTGTACAAAAAAGCGCGCAGCGGCCAGCTCAAGAATTTCACCGGCATCGACAGCCCGTACGAAGCCGCCGGAACATCCGTTCTTGTGCATCGACACCACCAAGCTCTCGCCCGAACAAGCGGCGGATCTGATTGTTAGCAAGATTGTCGGCTGAACGACACTCCGGACCGCGCGTCTTCAGGCGCGCCTTTCTTTTTCGAGGCGTCAAAGCATCGCCGCGTCTCAAGACGCGCGGTCCGGGCCGGCTACATGCCGTAGCGCCTGCGAATGCCGTTGAAGCGCTCCCACATGAGCGCGCTTCTCTGCCCTGGCGTTACCCTGGCGCAATCGCTTGGCAGCGCCGATTGCAGCTCAGCGCGTTTGATTGTTCGCGTGCGGAGCTCGGTCTGCGCGTCGGTTAAGAGATTGCGATAGGTGAGCCCGCCACGTTCGAAACCTTGGGTGTCGAGCCAATTGTGAAAACCGGGATCGTCGTGCGCGAGGATTAGGCGCACCTTGCCGTCGCTATCGACGCGCGCGCGGCTCGGCGTATAGCTCACCGGCCGGTAAAGATAATCCATGCTGTTGAAGAACACGCCCATGTTCGAGACCATCCAAAAGGCGTCGTGGTTGTCGAACTCAACAATCAACGCCTCATCCGCCGCCAGGCGCCAACACATGTGCGCGACAGCGCGGCCGCGCTTGGCGTTCGCGGCGGCATCCGCATCGGGCGCTGACGGAAACCGGTTAAAATTCGCCGCATCCACCGCGTCGCTAAACTCAAACGCATGGTCGGGCCAGTCGTTCATCACATTGAAAACGAAGCGGCCGGCCCAATCCATGGCTTGCATCATCGCCGCTGGATCCGGCAATGGCGCGGGCTCGGTCATATCGATGCGCTCGATGCTGAGGCGTGCGGGGACCTCATCGAAACGGTCGAAGCCCTGGCGCACGAATAATTTGCGCGACCCGGGCGTGGTCGCCAGCCAGTTCGGACCGCGCTCCGGACCGCCTAGATAGAGTTCAAAGCTGCCGTCCGGCGCGGATTGAAGCTGGTGGCCAAAAAGATTGGCTTCGGGGATGTCGCCGAAGGGTTCGTGCAGGCTGCGATGCTTGGTCCCGGGCTGCTGTTCCGGGCGAGGTCCTTGCACGGTGAAGTTCAGAAATCGCGCCGTCCCCTTGTTGCCGACGATCCTGTACACACTCTGACCGTCGATCCACGCCTGCAAATAGGCGAAATCCGCCGCGTCGCCGCCAAGCTTGCGGCGCGGCGTGCAGAAAGCGTGCAGCGCCGGGTAGCGCGTGTCCTTGGTCTCCAGTGCAAGGTCGAACGCCTGTCCGAGATTCTGCGTCAGAAACCGAAACGCGTCGGCGCGGTGCAGCGGGCTCGCCGGATTGTGATCTTTGAACGCCAGTTCGCCAGCCTCGCGCAGCCGGTCGCAGAACAAGCCCCAAGCCGCGCGTAGGGCTGCGTCGCCCGGACTGTCGCCAAACGCCATGTTCTTCCTCCCTCAGGCGCCGAGCGATTGCAGTATCGCGCCGACATGCTCGGCGGCCCTGCGCACCGCCGGCGCGCGCCCTTCGCGCTCGATCCTTGGACCCAGCAATTCCAGATCGAAGGCGCCTTTGTAACCGGCGGCAAGCGCCCACTTGAGCAGTTTTTCCAACGGCATCGCGCCGTCTCCCGGGACCGCGCGCGAGGGATAAGAACGATCGCCCAACACATAATCGCTCACTTGAATGAGCCCGCAACGCGGCATGGCGCGCTCGATCAAAGCGCGCAAGCCCGCCTCGGTCCAGCACGTCGGTAAATCGATGCAGATTCCAATATCCGCCATCTCGGCCAGCGTGACCGCGTCGCGCAACGTATGCGCGATGTGCAAGTCCGCGTAGAGCGAAGGCGCGTTTTCAATCATCAGCGCGATGTTCGCGGCGCGCGCCTGCGCCGCACACGGCGCGATTGCCGCGCTGAACGCGGCGGCGGCCTCTTCCCAGCTCAATGAGCCGCGCCCGCCCGTTAATAGATAAACCGAATTCGCCCCTAATTCTGCGGCGATCTCGATCAGGCGGGAAAGTTCGACGCGAGCCTCGCTCCAGGATTGTTCGCCTGCATCCAGGCTGCGCCCATGCAGGAACGGATAATTGATGGTTTCAACTTGATAGCCGCCGAGCGCCGCGCGCACCGCCGGCAACTCCCCGCCCAGCAACGGCGCGCTCACCAAACTCACACGCCGCGGTTCAAGCTCGCACAGGTGCGAGGCCAATGTCTCGACCGGCTCGCCCAGGAAACATATCTGGTTCACCGAAATGCGTTCGTGCATGGCGATCCTTATTCCATAACGCGGTCCGTTGGATTTGAAGGGAACGGGCCCGAGTTAGGCTTAACCTGATCAAGCGCGCGTGCGCGCCTGGCCCAAAGGCGCAAATGCAACACGATCCCAAGCGCCAACGCGCCAAGGCACAGCAGCGTCACCGCATAAGCCGCCCAAATATACGGCCAACCGCCGGCGATCATGATCCAGCCCGCGAACGCGCGGCCTCCACGCGGCGGCGAAAAATCGCCGCGCGCATGTTCATCAGCACCAGCGCCGCGAACGCAAAGGCGTAAGCGCCGGCCATGGTCAGCAGCGGCCCCAGCATTTGCGGATGAATGGAAGAGCCCCCGAGCGCATCACGCTCGCCGGCTGATGCAGCGTCGACCACCACTCAACCGAATAATGCACGATCGGCAGATTGACCAAGCCGGCCAGGCATAAAATCGCCGCCAGGCGCGCGGCTTTCTCTTCGTCCTCAATCGCCCCCCAAAGCGCGAGGTAGCCGAGATAGATCACGAACAGCACGAACATCGAAGTTAACCGGCCATCCCACTCCCACCATGTACCCCAAGTCGGCGCGCCCCACAGCGAACCGGTGATCAGGCAGAGGCCGGCGAATGTCGCGCCGATCGGCGCGGCGGAGCGCGCGGCAATGTCGGCCAAGCGCATGGCGCCACACCAGGCCGACAAAGCTTGCCCCGCCCATGAACGCGTAAATCCCAAGCGACCACCACGCCGCCGGCACATGCACGTACATGATGCGAACTGTCTCGCCCTGCTGATAATCGGCGGGCGAATGGAAAATCCCCCACGGCAATCCAATGGCGAACAGCGCCAGCGCCGCTAGCGCGCACAAGGGCGCAAGCCATGCTGAAAAGCTCATGAAGCGGGCGGGGTTTGCGAGGGCGCTCAGCATGCAATGGCGTTTCTATCCGAGATCCGATTATTCCGCTTGTAGCCGCAACGCCGCAGCCGCGGCGATGGGGCCGAGGGCCAAGGCCGCCAGCGCCAAACCGGCGAGAATTGAGAGCATCGCCCCGACCTGATCGCCTTGCGCCAGAGCGGCGCCGAATATGATCGGCGGGGCGAAAAACGGCAGCACGATCAGCGCGATCAGCACGCCGGCGCGCTTGATTCCGGCCGTGACCGCCGCCCCCACTAACCCCACGCCAATGAACGCCGCCATGCCAAGCGCCATGCTGGCCATGATCGCGGGCGCCAAACTCAACGGCGCTTGCAGCGCGATGGAGGCCGGCCCAGCGGCAAGCGCGATCGGCAATCCCACCGCGCACCAGAGCGCCGCGCCCTTGGCCAGGACCAGCAATTCCAGCGGCGCCGGCGAGAGCAGCATTTGATCGAGCGAGCCATCTTCAAGGTCGGCCTGGAACAATCGCTCCAGGGTCGCCAGCACCGCGAGCGCGGCCGCGATCCAGGCCAGCGGCGGCCCGGCGGCGGCGAGCAGCGTGCGCTCCGGCCCCATCGCCAGCGGGACAAGTAAAGTCGCGCCCAAAAAATAGCCCAGTGGCGCGAGCATGCCGCCGCTGCTTAACGCGAAGTCGCGGCGAAAAGTTGCAAGCAGCGGGTTCACGATTGCGCGCCCAGGTTCAGGGTCAAGCTTGGCGGCGGCCCGAGCGGCTCGTGCAGCGCGGCTACGACGACGCCTCCGCCCGCGCAATGTGCGCTGATCAATTCATCCAGCAGCGCGCGCCCGCTCGCGTCGAGCGCGGCTGCGGGCTCATCGAGCAGCCAGAGCGGACGCGGCGCGATCAGCAGCCGCGCCAGCGCCAGGCGGCGCGCTTGCCCCTGGCTCAGCACGCGCACGCGTAAATCCGCGCATCGCCCAAGTCCCACGCGTGACAGCGCAGTTTCGCTTGGCGCGGCGCCAAGCAGCCCGGCCCAATAGCGCACATGCCCCCCCACGGTCGCGGCGGATTTCAAGCCATTGAGATGCCCGAGAAAATGCAGCGCCAGCGCTGGGTCCTCGATGTTGTCAAACATGATTGCGCCGGCGCGCGGCTTCAGAAAACCCGCCAAGGCGCGCAACAAACTAGTTTTGCCGGCGCCATTGGGACCGCGAACTTCCACGAACGCGCCCGCGCCGGCTTCAAAATCAAGCGCGGAAAAAAGCAACCGCCCGCCGCGCGCGATTCCAAGGCCCTGGACCCGCAATTTAGGCCCTTCTCGAAATGATCCGCCCGCGTTCATAATGCGGCCCAGGTTCTAGGCACGGTTAGGGACGCCGCCAAGGCGGCAAAGGGAGCAGGCAATGAAGCGGTTCTGGGTTGGGTTGTTATTGGTTAGCGTTCTAGCGGCATGCGGGCAGGCCCAGAAGTCAGAGATGACGGGCGGGGTCGAGGAATACGCCGACGCTCCTGCCGAAGCGCCGATGGTTGCGATGGAGCAAAGCCGGGCCGGCGAAGGGGCGAGCGACAGCCTCGCCCCGCCTGCCCCGCCTCCCCCGCCTGGCGCCCAGCCAAGCCAGCCGCCAAGCCAGCCTGGGGCTCCCGCGCCCGTGCTCTATCTAGCCTATTCCTTTCAAACCCAGCTTGAGCTTCCCGGCGACGAACTCGGCGGCATCATCGATTCGCACATCAATGCCTGCCAGGGCGCAGGCCCGCGCCTGTGCCAACTTGTCGGCTCGAACCGTTCCGGCGATCCCGAGAGCTCGATGAGCGGCTATGTTTCGCTGCGCGGCGAGCCGCAATGGCTGCGGAACTTTAGGAACGGCATTACCGCGCAAGTCGATACAGCCGGCGGGCGCGTCACCTCGGAAACCACAAACACGGAGGATTTGACCCGGCAGATCGTCGATACGGAAGCGCGCCAGCGCGCGCAGAGCGCACTGCGCGACCGCTTGCAGCGCTTGCTCGATAATCGCCCCGGCCGGCTTGCGGACCTGCTGGAAGTCGAGCGCGAACTTGCCCGTGTGCAGGGCGAACTCGATGCTCTGCAATCGGGGCTGGCGGTGATGCGCACCCGCGTGGCCATGTCGGAACTGACGCTGAATTACCAATCCGCGCCGCGCCCGCTCGGCAGCGACACGTTTGAACCGCTTGCGCAATGCGTTCGCCAGCTTCCTCGGTATTGTGGTGAGCGGATTTGCGCTGATCCTCAACCTGATCGCGGGCCTGTTGCCATTCGCGATCGTGTTTGTTCCGATTCTCTGGGGCCTGCTGCGCTGGCGCCGCGCGCGCGGGGGGAGGTTTTTCGGTGGGGGGAAGAAGGTGAGTGACAGTACGGGCTGAGAGCTTCCGGTGCTGGTTGGGAGCGCGGGCTTTCAGCCCGGCATACAATTGTTCAATCACATGAGGACTGTTTGCCGGTCCCGATTGCGAGCTGGAAGCCGGCGGTAAACTCAACCGTTTGTGTTTATGGGCCCCGGACTAGGTGCGGCGCATTCGTCCGGTGGATCATCGTAACCATCTGCTCCACCCGATCCCAGAACGCCTTCGGCAAATCGGCGCCGCCGAAGCGCTTCAGTTCTTGTACAAGCGTCGGCGAGGTGACGTTGATCTCGATCAGCTTGCCGGCGATCACGTCAAGGCCCGGCGAAGAGTATGCCTTCGCGCTTCAAGCAGCGGCGCGACGGCGGCGGCGATGCGGCGATCGTGATCGTCGATCTCGGCGGCATGCGCCTTGCCGCCGGCGTGCAGATTGGCGCGGAATTCGCCCGCTTGCGGCATGCGCTTGACCGCGCCGAACGGTTCGCCGTCGAGCACGAACAGGCGCTTGTCGCCGCCGGACACGGCCGGGCAGAAATTCCTGCGCCAGGATCGGTTCGCGGCCCGGCGGCTTCGATGAATTTGCCGGCGCGGGCGCGGAAATCGACATCCGCCGCGCGCAGTTTGATCACGCCATCGCCGCCCATCAGGTAGAGCACCTTCAGCACCACTTGCTCGAAGCGGGCCGCGAAATCTTCCAGCGCATCGAGATCGCTGCCCGACCCAGGTCTTCGGCGTCAGTTCCGGAAAATGCAGGATCGACATTTTCTCGGAAATGTTGCGCACGCCCAGCGGCGGATTGAGCACCAGCGCTTTGGTGAGTTCCAGCAGATAGGTGTTCGACACATAGCCCATGTCGAACGGCGGGTCCTGGCGGATCAGGATCACATCGAAATCGTCGAGCGCGCGCACGGCCTCTTCGTGCGTCTCGTAATGCTTGTCATCGTTGAGCCACACCGAAACCCGCCGCGCGCGCGCTTTCACCACGCCGGTGTCGAAGAACACATCGTTCGGCGTGAACCACCACACCTCGCTGCCCGCGCGCCTGCGCTTCGAGCATCAGCGCGAGCGAAGTATCGCGCTGCCACCACCATCGTCTCGATGGGATCCATTTGCACGGCGATGCGCATCAGCTCGACCCTCTCCGCGCCTCTCCGCGCCCGGGGGCGGGGAGGGTGAGGGGCGTGCAGGAGGACGCTAGCGGCGCGCTGCGCTTGATCCTGCGCGCCCCCTCACCCTGCCCTCCGCGGCCACCTTCGCCGGAGGGGAGTAAAGCTTGGCGCGCGGCGCTGCCATCATCCCGCCTTCGCCACGCCAGCGATCCGCACGCCGCGCAAATGTTCGGCGATCAGGAACGCCAGATCGATCGCTTGCGCGCCGTTCAAGCGCGGATCGCAGTGGGTGTGATAGCGGCTCGACAAATCCTCTTCCGTCACCGCCGCCGCGCCGCCGAGGCATTCGGTGACTTGCTGGCCGGTCATTTCCACATGCACGCCGCCGGGATAGGCGCCTTCCGCCGGCAGGATATTCATGAACGCGCGCACTTCGGACGAGAATGCGGTCGAACGGGCCGGGTCTTGTAGCCGCTGGCGGTTTCAAACGTGTTGCCGTGCATCGGATCGCACGACCACACCAACGCCTCGGCCTTCGCGCTAGCACCGCGCGCACCAGTTTCGGCTAGGCCCTGCTCGACTTTCTCCGAGCCGAAGCGCGCGATCAAAGTGATCCGCCCCGGCTCGTTGGCCGGGTTCAGAATATCGATCAGGCGCAGCAATTCGTCGGGCATCGAGGCTCGGCCCGCATTTGATCCCGATCGGGTTCTTCACGCCCGCGCGCGAACTCGACGTGGGCGCCGTCGGGCTGGCGCGTACGGTCGCCGATCCAGAGGAAATGCGCGCTGGTGTCGTAATAATCGCCGCTGGTGGAATCGACGCGCGTCATCGCTTCTTCGTAGCCGAGCAGCAACGCCTCGTGGCTGGTGTAGACATCCACCTGCTTCATCTGCGGCACGCTTTCCGGCGTGATGCCGCAGGCTTCCATGAACTCGATCGATTCGGTGATGCGGTCGGCCAGTTCGCGGTAGCGTTTGCCCTGCGTGCTGCCTTCGACGAAGCCCAGCATCCAGCGGTGTACGTTGTGCAGGTCGGCGTAGCCGCCGTTGGCGAAAGCGCGGATCAGGTTCAAAGTCGCCGCCGATTGCGAATAGGCTTTCACCAGCCGCTCGGGATCGGGGATGCGCGATTCCGGGGTAAATTCCATGCCGTTGATATTGTCGCCGCGATAGGAGGGCAGCGTCACCCCGTCCTTGGTCTCGGTGGCCGAGGAGCGCGGCTTGCCGAACTGGCCGGCGATGCGGCCAAGCTTCACCACCGGCTTGGAGCCGGCGAAAGTCAGCACCACGCTCATCGCCATCAAAGTGCGGAAAGTGTCGCGGATATTGTCGGGGTGGAATTCCTTGAAGCTCTCGGCGCAATCGCCGCCCTGGAGCAGGAACGCCTTGCCGGCGGCGACTTCGGCCAGCCGCGCCTTCAGATTGCGGGCTTCCCCGGCGAATACCAAGGGCGGATAGGAGCGCAATTGCGTCTCCACCCGCGCCAGGGCGCCGGGGTCGGGATAATCGTCGGGGATATGTTTGGCCGGTCGGTCTCTCCAGGAATCTGCGCCAGCCGGCGGGGGTCCATTTTGTGTGCATCGCAGCAATCCTAGCCGATCAAGGCCAGCGCTTGCGAGCCCCCCAGAGGAGAAACCCAAGCCCGCTTTGCGACGTATGGGTCTTGGCCTAATGAGGAATTCCCATGCCAGTCTCAAAATCCGGTTTCGACCTTGCCCCGCCCAATGCCGCCGAGCGCGCTCAGCTCGAAGCGGCGCTGAGCGAGGAGGAACGCCGCGTGCTGCTGCATCACGGCACCGAGGCGCCCTTTTGCGGCGGGCTGTTGGATCAGAAAAAAGCGGGAACCTATTCGTGCCGGCTGTGCGGCTTGCCTTTGTTTCGGCAGGATTCCAAGTTCGAGAGCGGCACCGGCTGGCCAAGCTTCACTGCGCCGATCGACCCCGCCCATGTCTTGGGGATTGAGGATAGTTCCTACGGCATGCGCCGGATCGAAACCCGCTGCGCCCGCTGCGACAGCCATCAGGGCCACGTTTTCCCGGACGGCCCCCAGCCCACCGGCCTGCGCTATTGCATCAATTCCGTCTCGCTCCAGTTCACCCCGGACGGCGAGACCCTGCCCAACCCATTGGCGCGAAGCGCTGTTTAAACCCGGCGTTTCCTGAGCTGCTCGATGAGCCGGTCCATGTCGCCGCGCATCGACCGGGAAATCTCGTCCGCACTGGCGTCCCCATAAAACCTGGAAAAGGCGTGGCAAAAAACCTGGCCGACCAGCAAACCGGCCTCGTTGACGTCGCCGGTGAAAAGACGGGCTTTTTGCGACAGCGCCTGCTGTTGGGACAGAATGGCGGTGACCGGCTGCGCCATGGCGCTCCCCTTACCTTTAGATCCAAACAACCCCAATACGCGCTGCAGCAAGCCGCTCTTAACACGTTTTCCCCAGGAGCGTGAGTCCAAATGAGAGCTGGCGGCGAAATCATTTCTCAAGCGCCGCGCCCCGCAATGGCGCGCCTGCTTGACGCCCGGCGGGCTTGAGCGACGATGGGCATGCCGTGACCAAACCGTTTCCGACCAAGAACCTGCGGTTCTTCCTGACCGCCGCCACGCCCTGCCCGTACCTGCCGGGGCGGCGCGAGCGGAAGATATTCACCGGCCTTGACGGCTTCGGCGCGGAGCCCTTGCACGATCTTCTTACCAATGCCGGCTTCCGGCGCTCTCAGAACATCGCCTATCGTCCCGCTTGCGAGGGCTGCGAAGCTTGTATTTCCGCGCGCGTGCCAGTCGAACAATTCGAGTTCACCCGGCGTTGGCGCAAGATCATGACCAAAAACGCCGACCTCTCGCGGCGTCTGCGCCCAGCGGCCGCCACGGAGGAACAATTCGCGCTGCTCGGCGCATATCTGCGCGCGCGCCACGGCGAGGGCGGAATGGCGGCTATGAGCATGAGCGATTACGCCGCCATGGTCGGGGAAACCGCGGTTCGCACACATATCGTGGAATACCGCTACACGTCCGGGCCGTGGCGCGGCGCGCTTGCGGCGGCGACGTTGTCGGATCAACTCAGTGACGGCTTGAGCCTGGTTTATTCCTTTTTCGACCCCGCGGCGCCGGCGCGCAGCCTCGGCAAATACGTGATCCTCGATCACATCCAGCAGGCCCGGGCGGCAGGGTATGGCTATCTTTATTTGGGCTATTGGATTCCCGGTAGCGAGACCATGGATTACAAGGCCGAGTTTCGTCCGCTGGAATTGCTACTCGGCGGCGCTTGGCGGCCTTACGAACCGGTCGAATTCTGATAAGGGTTTTTGCGATGTCAAACCCAAAAAAGCCCCTGTGGCGCGCGGTCGAAATTGCGCCGGCGATGCGGCCATTCACGCAAAAGCTCAATCCAAACTCGCTGTTTCGCGCCGCCGGGCTTTCGCGCCTTGCCGGCATGAGCCGCGCGCATGTGAGTTTTGTACGCCTGCCGCCGGGCAAGGACAGCTTCGCCTATCATGCGCACTTGCTGGAAGAAGAATGGATCTACATTCTTTCCGGCAGAGCCATTGCCGAAATCGACGGCAAAAGCGCTGAAGTCGGCCCCGGCGATTTCATGGGCTTTGCCACGCCAAGCGTGCCACACTTGTTGCGCAACACCTTCGACGAAGAATGCGCCTACCTCATGGGCGGCGAAGACAAGCCCATCGACGTGCTGACCTACCCCAAGGACGACAAACGCTATCTGCTCATGCAGACCGACAAGGGCGCCGAATTCTACGAACTCGGCGAACCGACAAAACCATTCGGCGGCGCGGAATAGGACCCGCGCACGTTATCCCTCGGCGATTGCGCCAAGCGGCGCCCATGAGTAAGACCTGCCTGGGCCCATGCTCGCGTCGTTCAACGGATAGGATGCGGCGCTTCGAACGCTGAGATGCGGGTTCAATTCCTGCCGCGAGCGCCAGTTCTTATTGCGACCAACCCCTCCGGCTCGCCCACCACCACGAACGTGAACGCGTCCGGGTTGAACAGCCGGCGGGCGACGCGGTTGACATCCGCCAGCGTCACCGCACGGATCAAATCGTTGCGGCGGTTCACGTAAGTTATATCGCGGCCGGCGCTTTGGTAGGAATGGATGACGCTGGCGATGTTGACGTTGGAATCTAGATCGAGCGCGAATGAACCGGTGAGATAAGTGATGGCGTCGTTGACTTCGGCTTGCGTAGCGCCATCACGATAGAAACGCGTGATCTCGGCCCGGGTCACGTCCAGCGCTTCGCGCACATTGGCGTTTTCGGTCTGCGCCGAGCCGCGGATCAGAGCCGCATGATCGCGCACGGAAGGACCGGTGCCGATACCGTAGACCAAGCCGCGCTGCTCGCGCACTTGATCCATCAGCCGCGAAGAGAAGCCGCCGCCGCCGAGAATGTAATTGGCCACGGCGAGCGCGACCCAATCGGGATCCTCGTCCTGAATGCCGGGCGCGGCGAACAGGATCAGGCTCTGCGGTTGCGGCAGCGCGCGGACGATCAGCAGCGTCGGCGTTTGCAGCGATGCGTCCGCCGCTTCCGCCAGCGGCGCGCCAGCGGGCAATGCGCCGAAAGTTTCGTCGATCAGCCGGCGCGCATTGGCGGCGTCGATATCGCCGACGATCGTCAGCTGCAACCGTCCGCGCGTCAGCAGCGAGGCCGCGCGCTCGCGCAGCGCCGCGACATTGATCGCCTCGACGCTCTCGCGCGACGTGCGCCGCGCATAGGCATGATCGGGATAGAGCGCCTGGTCCAAGGCCAAATTGCCGATGATAGCCCGGATTGGTCTCGCGCTGCCGAATGCCGACCAGCATTTGCCGCTTGATCCGCTCCAGCGGCGCGGCGTCAAAACGCGCTTGCGTGAGCGCCATGCCAAGCATGGCGAAAGCCTGGTCGCGGTTTTCGCTCAGCGTGACCAAACTCATGCCGATGCCATCCGCGCCCGCGCGAAAAGCCCAGCGATACATTGAGTTCCTCCATGCGCTCCTTGAAAGCATTGGCGTCGAGCGCGCCGGCGCCTTCGGTCAGCATGTCGGCCATCACGGCGGTGACGCCCGCCTGCCGGCGCCGGCTCGATCGCCCCGCCGCCGCGCCAATAGGCGCGCACGACAATCATCGGCACGGTGCTGTCGGAAACCAGCCACGCCTCGATGCCGCGAGGCGCTGACGATGCGCTCCACCGGCAACACCGCGCTGCGCGGACGCGGGCGAGCGGCGAGAGCGAAGAACGCGAGCACGACCAGCACAAGCGCGCAACCCTCCCCCTTGCGGGGAGGGTGTCGCCGAAGGGCGACGGGTGGGGGGCGTGCCGATGCACTGACGTGGGCGGCAGCTCGACGCCCCCCCTCCGGCTCGCATTCGCTCGCCACCTCCCCCGCAAGGGGGGAGGGGTCTAATCTCAGCGCCACCATCACTCAGCCTCCGCCGGCAGCAGCCAACCAGTGACGGAAGCGTCGATCCGCAAGGTATCGCGCGCAATGGTCAGTCGCCTCGTCCCGCGTCACTCTTTCAATGTCATCGCCCCAAGTCACCACATCTTCGATGCTCTCGCCTTGCGCAATCGAGGCGCCATAAATGTTGGCGAGGCTTTCCTGGCTGTCGCGCGCATAGATCGCCGAGGCGGCGAGTGAGGATTTTGCGCGCCCAAGTTCAGCATCGGTTGGGCCATCGCGAAGATAGTCCGCGATCACCGCGTCTATCGCCGCTTCAAGCCGCTCCAGCGATACGCCTTCGGCGGGGGTGGCCGCGATGGTCACGCTGCCGCCGCCGAGGCCGGAAGTATTGGCGCCCGCGCCGGCGCCTACGGCAAGGCGCTGGTCTTCCACCAAGGCGCGATAGAGCCGGCTGGTTTCCGAACCGCCGAGGATTTCAATCGCCACATCGAGCGCGTGCGCCTGGCGGCCTTGGTCGCTCCCATAGGAAATCGCGCGATACATCCGCGTCACTGAAGGCTGGCGCACTTTCTCGTCGCGATGGGTGACGCGCATCGGGCCGCGATTTGGCGGATCGGCGACCCAGGCGCGCGCCGGCAGATCGCGCGTCGGGCGCAAGCGGCCATAGGCGCGCTCGGCCAGCGGGCGCAATTCCGCCGCGTCGATATCGCCAGCGACCACCAGGATCGCGTTATTGGGCGCATACCAGGTGCGATAGAATTCAAGCGCGGTTTCGCGGTCCAGGCTCTCGATTTCGTGCAGCCAGCCGATCACCGGCGTGCCGTAAGGGTGATGCGGATAGAGCATGGCGCGCATGCGCTCGCCCAGCACCGCGCCCGGATTGTTATCGACACGCTGGCGACGCTCCTCGACGATGACATCGCGTTCGGAGGCGAAGGTCTCGTCCGAGAATTGCAAATTGCGCATCCGATCGGCTTCCATGCGCATCACCAGCTCGAGGCGATCGCGGGCGATGCGCTCGTAATAATTGGTGTAGTCCCATGAGGTCGAGGCGTTATCGTCGCCGCCATTGCGGGCGATGGTGCGGGAGAATTCGCCGGGCGCGATGGTGCGCGTACCCTTGAACATCAAATGTTCGAAGAAATGCGCAATGCCGGATTGGCCGCGCGGCTCGTCGGCGCCGCCGACGCGAAACCAAAGCATGTGGGTCACCACCGGCGCGCGCCGATCGGGGATCACGACCACTTGCAGGCCATTGCGCAACGTGAAGGTCTCGGGACGCGGCAATTCGCGCGCCTGCGCCGGCGCCGAAGCCAACAGGCACAACGCGGCGAGCGCGGCCCCGCCTCCGCGCATCACGTGCCGGGCAGCTTGAAGCCGCCGGACGCGTTGCGCCGGATGATCACTTCGCCGCCGCCAGTAGCGCGGCGCACGGCTTCTTCGTCGGCGAGCCGGCGGGCTTCTTCTTCGGCGTTGAGCGGCGTGCTGGGGTTTTCACCGCCAAAAGTCAGCACCCGGTTCACGAAGCTCTCATTGCGGCGGACGATGTTTTGCGCCTCGAAATCTATGGTGTCGCGAATGTTCGGCTCGACCGCGCCGGCGCCGGCATTGTTGACCAGCACGCGCTCGCCTGGACTGGCGCTGGCGCCGATTTCGTCGCCGAACAAAGCCGCGCGCGCTTCGGCGTCGGGCTCGCGTTCCTGTGGGCGCGGCTCGCCTGGACGCGGCGGACGCAGATTATAATCGGGCGGCAGCGTCAGCGGCGCCTGGGTCACAACACGGAACTCGTCCGGGGCGGCTTTGGAGGCGCCCAGCGCATCGGACATGCTCTGGCAACCGCTCGCAATGGCCGCGCCAGCCATTACCGCAATCAATGTCAAAACCGGCCTCATCGGACCTCCCTTAAATCTCAGAACTGGCTTCTAGCCGAGCTTGGCCCACCTCGCCAAGCGGAACAACAGCCCCGCATTCTGAGCCCCCATCTGGGCCATTCTGGGGCTAATCGGCGTTGGTTCAGCTGCTCGAGCCGGGTTTCTTGTCCCCCGCCCGGGCAAAGCGCGCCTTGAGCCGAGCCCATTCGGTTCCCCGGCCAGGCTCGGATTCGGTGAAAAAGACCATGTCCACGACCAGCAATATGGCGCCTACGGTAATGGCCGCATCGGCGACGTTGAACACCCAGGGGAACCATAGAGCCCCTTGAAATCCAGGAAATCGGCCACCGCGCCGAAACGAATGCGGTCGATCACATTGCCGAGCGCGCCGCCGACAACCAGGCCCAGCGCGGCGCCGGTTAGCCGTCGCTCGGCGCTGCGCAGCCACCAGAGAAACACCCCGGCAATGCCTAAGGACAACACAACCAGTCCCCAGCGGACAATGTCGTGATCAGCCCGCAGCAAACCGAAACTCACGCCGCGATTCCACAGCATTTGCAGGTCGAAGATCGGAGAAAGCTCGATGAAACCGCAGCCATAGCCGCTCTCCAGGCAACCCGGCGGGCTGAAGCGGAGCTTCTCCAGCACCAGCCACTTGGAAATCTGGTCGGCGACAAACACAAGCGCCGACAATGTAAGCCCAAAACGCAACATGCGCGCGCTTATGGACGGGGGCGAAGCTCGGTTCAAGCGCGCGCACCATCCCAGGCGCGCACGGCTTCCGCGTCGCGCGCGGTGATATCGGGAAATGCCGGATCGGCGCTGGCGGGATCGAAATATTTCCACGAGCGCGCGCATTTCACGCCAGGGGCTTTTTCGACGATCACCGCCACGCCTTGTATTTCCGGCAAACGGAACGCCTCCGCCGGTCCCTCCCCCGCTTCGATGCGAACGCCCGAAATGATGCACAATTCGGCGACATCGACTGCCTCAAGCGCCTTACGCAAATCGGAATCGGCGATAAACACAAGCGGCGCCGCTTCCAACGCCGAGCCGATAAACTTGTCCCGCCGCGCGACCTCGAGCGCGCCTGTGACGACCGCGCGCACGCGCGCGCAGTTTCTCCATCTCCGCCGCCGCCGCATCGTCGCGCCAGCGCGCCGGCGTTTCCGGGAATTGGCGCAGGTGCACGGAAACCCGCTCCCCCTCGATGGGGGAGCTGTCACGCGCAGCGTGACTGAGGGGGTGAGGCCCGCTGACGTTTCCGGCAGAGCCTCGTGAGGCTTCACCTTCACCGCCAGCGCGCGCACCCCCTCCGTCGTTCGCTGCGCTCACGACACCTCCCCCATCGAGGGGGAGGGGCGCGTCAGCCACGCTTCTTCCATGGTGAACGGCAGGATCGGCGCGAGCCAGGCGGTGAGGCGCGAGAACACTTCGTCGATGGCGCGGTGCGGCAGGCGCGCCGTGCGAAATGACGAAGGCGCGTCGCAATAGAGCGCGTCCTTGCGCACATCGACATAGAACGCCGAGAAATCGACGTTGCAGAATTCGACGATGGCCGAGAGCGCGTCGCGGAATTGGTAAGTGGCGTAGGCGGCGCGGACGTCGCGTCGAGTTCGTACAGACGATGCAGGAGCCAGCGTTCGAGCAGAGGTAAGGACCGCCGCGTCTTGCGGGAGCAGGCGGCGCCACGGATCGCGATTGCCGGTCGAAGGCGCCGGCGGTCCATAGAGGCCGCTCCCCTTCCCCAAATCCCGCCAACGCGCCCAGGCAATACCGCAGCGTGTTGCGCAGCTTGCGGTAGGTTTCGCTGGCCTGGTCGATGATGATTTTGCCGACGCGCAGATCGTCGCGATAATCGGCGGATGCGATCAGCAGGCGCAGGATTTCGACGCCGTATTGCTTGGCGATCTGTTGCGGCTCGAAGCTGTTGCCGAGCGATTTCGACATTTTGCGGCCGTGCTCATCGACGGCAAAGCCGTAGGTGATCACTTCATCGTACGGCGCGCGCCCGCGCGTGGCGCAGCTTTCCAGCAGCGAAGAATGGAACCAGCCGCGATGCTGGTCGGAGCCTTCGAGATAGAGCACGCGCGCGTTCTTGAACGATGCGCGCGTGGGCGCGTCGCGATCGCCCATGACGAAGGCATGGGTAGAGCCGGAATCGAACCAGACATCCAGGATGTCCTCGACCTTCTCGAAATCCTCGGCTTTGTATTTCCCGCCGAGAAATTCCTGCGCCGGCGTCGCCCACCAGGCATCGGCGCCGCCTGTTCGCATCGCCGCGACGATGCGCGCATCGACCTCGTCGTCTTGCAGGATCGCGCCGTCGCTTCTTGCTGACGAAAATCGCCAGCGGCACGCCCCAATTGCGCTGGCGCGAGATCAGCCAATCGGGGCGATCCTCGATCATGCCCTTGATGCGGTTCTGGTCGCGCTCATCGCCGATGCGGTGCTGGCCCCAATCGACGCGCTCGATTTCCGCCAGCGCGACTTGGCGCAAGCGTTTTGCCGCCGCCTGCTGCGTACGGCTTGTCGAGCGCGATGAACCATTGCGGCGTGTTGCGGAAGATCAGCGGCGCTTTGCTGCGCCACGAATGCGGATACTGGTGCTTCAGCTGCCCGCGCGCGAGCAGCGCGCCCGCTTCGATCAGCGCATCGATCACGGCTTTGTTGGCCGGGCCGTCCTTGCCGATGTGCTTGCCTTCGGTCTGGATGATTTCGAGCCCTTCGAAACCGGGGGCTTCGTTGGTGAATTTGCCGTCGGCATCGACGGTGAAAGGGATGCCCTCCTGGCCGAAATGCTTGGTCCAGATGACGAAGTCATCGGCGCCATGCCCCGGCGCGGTGTGTACAAAACCCGTGCCGGCGTCGTCGGTGACGTGATCGCCGGCCAACAGTGGAACATCGAACGCATACGCGCCCCGCTCCCCCTCGATGGGGGAGCTGTCACGCGCAGCGTGACTGAGGGGGTGAGGCCCGCCGACGTTTCCGGCAGAGCCTCGTGAGGCTTCGCCTGCACCGCCAGCGCGCGCACCCCCTCCGCGTTCGCTGCGCTCACCTCCCCCATCGAGGGGGAGGCGGCGCCAATCGCGAAGCGGGTGTCGCGCACTCGACGCCGCTGGGATCGAAATCACCGACGCGCTTCCAACTCGCCGCTTTCGCAGCGCGCATCACCTCTTCGGCGAGCTTGTCCGCGAGCGCAAGCTTTTCGCCGACGCGACACCCAGGGCTCGAACGTCAAGCCCTGCTCGATGCTTTCGACTTCGTACACGCCGTAATTGATCGACTTGCGAGAACGAGATCGCGCGGTTGCCAGGGATCGTCCAAGGCGTCGTCGTCCAGATACACCACCGAATCACGCTGACTTGCGAACTTCCTGTTCGACAAGCGCTGAGCGTCGATCGAAACTGCGTCTGAAGCGGCTATGCACATAGGAAACTTCACCCAAATCGTCGGGCTGGTCTTCTCCGCGTACTCCACCTCCGCTTCAGCCAAGCGACGTGCGCTCCACCGGGCTCCACATCACCGGCTTGCTGCCGCGATACACCAGCCCCGTCTCACCACGCGCAGGAATTCCGCCGCGATCGCGGCTTCGGCGGCGAAGCTCATGGTGGAGTAATACTTCTCCCAATCGCCTTCGATGCCGAGGCGTTGGAATTCTTCTTTCTGCAGCGGGATCCATTTGTCGGCGTAGTCGCGGCAGGCTTTGCGGAACTCGACCGCCGGCACGTCCTGCTTCTTGCGGCCGGCTTTGCGGAAATCCTCCTCGACCTTCCATTCGATCGGCAGGCCGTGGCAGTCCCAGCCTGGCACATAATCGCAATCGAAGCCGGTCATCTGCTTCGAGCGCACCACCAGGTCTTTCAGGATTTTGTTTTCGGCATGGCCGATATGGATGGCGCCGTTGGCGTACGGGGGGCCATCGTGGAGCACGAATTTGGGCCGCCCCGCCGCATCCGCGCGCAGCAAATGGTAAAGCCCGATCTCGGCCCAATGCTTTACCCGCTCCGGCTCGCGCACGGGCAGGCCTGCTTTCATGGGAAAAGGCGTTTCGGGCAGGAAAAGCGTTTCACGGTAGTCGCGACCGGTCTCGGCCAAGGGAGTTTCTCCAAAGAAGCGAACTGGATTGGTGCGGATCCCGGTCCGGCGGAGCGCCTAGGGGGCTCAACGCAGGCCGGGCCTCAAATTCGAGGCGGAGCTATCTGGAACATTCTTTGCAACGTCACGCCCATGGCCATAGCACCCCTTTCCCGCGCGCGCCAATGGGGCTACATCGCCCGGACATCGTCCAGAAACGCAGCCATGACCAGCGCCCATGCCTTCCAATTCGCCAAGCTTAACGAACCCGGCGAACTAAAGCTCTCCGACTTCGCCGGCAAGGCGGTGCTGGTCGTTAACGTCGCCAGCGCCTGTGGCTTCACCTCGCAATACCGCGATCTGGAAACGCTGTACGAAGCCAAGGCCGCCAAGGGTTTCATCATTATCGGCGTGCCGTGCAACGATTTCGGCCATCAAGAGCCCGGCGCCGAAAAAGAAATCCGCGAATTCTGCGACGCTTCCTACCATGTCACCTTCCCGATGACCGGCAAGGTCGAGATCGTGTCGCGCGAGCGGCGCCACCCGCTTTACAAATGGATCGCCGATGAATTGGGCGACAGCGCGCTGCCGCGCTGGAACTTCCACAAATACCTGATCGGCAAGAACGGCCAGCTGGTGGAGACGTTTCCCTCGAAAGCAACGCCGCTTGGCCCGCAAATGCTGGAAGCCATCGACAAGGCACTCGCGGCTTAAGGCGCGGGTCAGTGCGTGGTCGCCGCCGCGCCCGTCGGTTGTTGTACGGCTTGCGGATCGGGGCGCATAAACATCATCAGCGGCGCCGTTACGAACACGATGATCGCCAACACCATGAACTGATCGTTGAAGGTCATCACCAGCGCTTCGCGATCAAGCATACCGGCATAATGCATCAGCGCTTGCCGCTCCGGATCGACCGCGCCGGTTTGCGCGAGATATGCCTGCATTTGCGCGATCATGCCCTGCACGTGCGGGTTCGAAGCGTCGACCGCGGAATAAAGCTCCTGCCGATGCATCGCGAAGGCGTGATGTTGAATGGTGGTGATCGCGGCGATGCCAATGGCGCCGCCTAAATTGCGCGTGGTGCTGAACAGGCTCGACGCGGAATGGATAAGATGCGGCGGCAGATTTGCCAGCGCCGGCTGCATCACCGAGGTGAAGGTCATCAGCAGGCCGATTCCACGCAAGAATTGCGGCGCCGCGAAAGCCCAGAACGACAATTCCGCGGTCAAGTTGGTCTGCATCAAACTGGAGATTCCGACCGCCAGGAACCCGATCAAGCCGAACAGACGGGGATCCTGCAATTGCCGGCCAAAGACGCCAATCAACGGACCAGCCAGGAACATCGCCGCGCCCTGCACGAACATCGTGTTGCCGATCTGCAGCGAATTGTAACCGCGCACCGAGCCGAGAAACAAAGGCGTCAGAAAGATAGTGCTGAAAAGGGTAAAGCCAACCACGAAACTGAGCAGCGATCCCACCGCGAACGCCCGCACCTTGAATGGGCGCAGATCGACGATCGGAATTTCCGCGCGCACCGCCCGCCAAAAAAACACACTCGCTCCCGCCGCGCTAACCAGCGCCCAGAACACGATTTCACCGGATGCAAACCAATTGCCCGACGGTCCTTCCTCCATGACATACTCGGCCGCGCCCAGGAATGCGGCGAGGCCAAACAGACCGGGCAGGTCGATACGTTTCAGCAGGCCAGGCTCGCCGGCATCGAACGAACGCAACATGTTCCACACGATCAGCACGACCAGCAGCCCCGGAACAATGTTGATCCAGAACAGCGCGCGCCAGCCAAGCGCTTCGGCGACATAGCCCCCGAGCGTCGGCCCAAACACCGACCCCATCGTCGTCACCATGCCGACAAGCACGCCGGCAACCGGTTGCAGCCGGCGCGGAAACACCAGAAACAGCGTCGCCATCGAGGTGGGGATCATCGCCGCGCCGGCAAAACCCTGCATGGCGCGAAACATAATCAGCGAGCCGATATCCCATGAGAATGCGCACAACAAACTCGTCAGCGCGAACAAGCCGGCGGAAAGGCAAAACAAGCGCCGAAAGCCGAGCGCTCTGCCCAGAAAACCCGACAGCGGAATGCCGATCACTTCGGCGATCAAATACGCCGTCTGCACCCACGAAATTTCGTCGGGGCTGGCCGAGACGCCAGCTTGGATGGCGCCGATCGAACTGGCGACAATTTGGATGTCGAGCAGCGCCATGAAGTTGCCGAACATCATGGCCAGAAAGCCGATCCATACGGCCAGCGACGGCTCGGGCGGCTCCGTACTCGCGCCCGCCTCAAGCCTCATTCGCGCGTGTCCACGCTCACCGAGACGGATAGACCCGGCCGGAGCAGCGCTAGGCCTTCCTGGCCGGGCTCAAGACGGATGCGAACCGGCACGCGCTGCACGATCTTGGTGAAATTGCCGGTTGCGGTATCAGTGGGGATGATCGAGAATTCCGAGCCCGAAGCCGGCGCCAAAGAATCCACGCTGCCCGCCAAGCGCAAGTCGCGGGCGATGTCAGGGCGGATGATGACGGGCTGGCCCGGACGCATGTGCGCGATCTGTGTCTCCTTGAAATTGGCCACCACATAAACGTCTTGCAGCGGCACCACCGACATCAGCGGGGCGCCGGGGCGCACCAATTGGCCTACTTGCACATGGCGATCGCCAATCACACCATCGATCGGCGCAACCAGAGTGGCGCGCCCCAATTCGAGCTCGGCGCTTTGCACTTGCGCGCGCGCCGCGGCGACGCCGGCATTGGCCGAAGCAAGCCCGCCGCCGGCCTGGCGCGCCTGGATTTCAATCTGCTGCATGCGGGCGGGCGATAGCAGGCCGCTCTCCGCCAACGGACGATAGCGTCGCACTTCGGCCGCGGCCCAGGCGCTGTCGGCGACCTCGGCGGCGCGCGCGCCCTCCGCTTGCGCCAGCGACGCGCGCGCGGCAGCCAGGCGCGCCTGATAATCGGTCGGGTCGATTTCAACCAGCACGTCGCCGGCGCGCACGCTTTGGTTTTCCGCCGCAGGGAGCGCGCGAACGTAGCCTTCGATCTTGGCCGAGATCAGCGAGATATCAGCACGGACATAGGCGTTGTCCGTCGCCATTTGGTGACGCCCGAGCACAAACCACTGGCCAAGCATCGCCAAAATCACGACTAAAGTCAGCGCCCCGCCAAGCCACAAAAAGCCTCGGACACCCAAAGCGCGCGCGGCGGCCCTAACGCGCGCGCGCGTGGGCTGCACTCGGAGGCCGACATCGTCAGGCATGAAGTTTTTCCGCTGGGTTGCGCTTGCTGAGCGCTAATGTAATGACTATTACAGTATTGGCAAGCAGAGCCTTGAGCTATGGATTCAGACGCAAATCTCGCCCCCCGCCCGGCTGACCGCGCCACCAGCCGCAAGCGGGCTTTCCTGGACGCCGCCAAGCAAATCTATCTGGCGCAGGGCTTCGAGGCGGCCAATGTCAATGACGTGGTGCGCCTCGCGGGGGGGTCGCTGACCACGCTTTACGCCCAGTTCGGCAGCAAGGAAGGTTTGTTCCTGGCCGTCGCGGAAGAACGCCTCGCGCTTTTGGGGCAAGCGATGACGCCCGGCAGCGTCGAGCACATGCCGCTCGAACAGGGCTTGCAGGCTATCGGCGAAAAACTCGTGCGCGCCTTGCTGACGCCGGAAAGTCTCGCATTTTTCCGCTTGCTCGTCGGCGAAGGCGGCAAGTTTCCGCAGCTGCTGCGCGGCTATGCATTCACCGCCGCCGACACCATTCGCGACATCGTCGCCCGCTATATTAAGCACGCCGAGCCTGATATCGCCGAGCCCGAAAAAATGGCCGCGTTTTTCCTGGAATTGCTGCGGGCGCGCCATCACTACCGCGCGCTCGCGGATAGCTCATATGCTTTGTCCCAGGAAGACTTGACCGTTCATGTGCGCGGCGTTGTCGAGTTCTTTCTGCGCGGCGCCCGAAGCGGCTGAACCTGCTGTTCAGGCGCCATTCAGACGCTCGGGCGTTAATTAGCCTTGCAAAGGTCTGCTGTGCGTACGGAGTTCTGAGATGAAGCGATTCTTGGTTGCCGCTCTAACCGCCGTCAGCGCGGCGGCATTACTGGCCCCGGACGCGTCCGCCCAGCGGGGCGAGCGCGGCGAGCGCGGTGAACATGAGCGAGGCCGACACGAGCGCGGGCAAGAAGATCGCGCACAGCGCGCCGATGAAGGCGAACGCGGCGGGCGCTGGCGCGGCGCGCAACCAGATTCGCAGCCGCGCTACCAGCCGCCGCCGCAGCAAGCGCCGCAACGCGCCGAACCGCCCCCTGCCCCGCAGGTCGAAGCCAATCACTGGCGTGGTCAGCAACCATCCGAGCCGTCAGCGCCAATCGCTGAAGTCCCTCGCCGCAGTCGCCGTGATGGCGGCGGATTTGAAGCGCCGCAAGCGCCAACGCAAAACGCGGAAAATTTCCGTCGGCGCGGTGGCGGCGAACAGCCGCCGACACCTGTTGTCAACGCAGAGCGCTCTAATCGCGGTGAAGGCATGCGCGTTGCCGATCGCGGCGGACGCGGCGATGGCGACCGGCGCGGCGATGGTCAGTGGGATCGTGGGCGTGACGACGCACGCGGCGACGGCGATAGACGCGGCGGCGGCCAGTGGGATCGTGGACGAGACAACGGACGCGGCGACGGCCAATGGGACAACGGACACGGCGAACGTTATGCCGGGCGCGGCGATGCGAGCCGGCGCGGCTGGCGCGGCGGCAATCAGCAAGGCGATTGGTCGCGCGACCGCCGCCATGACGACCATCGCTACCAGGCCTACCGCCACACCCATCGCGACTTCTCCAGGCCGCGCTTCAACGATTGGCGCCAGGTCCGGCACGGCTATTATTTCGACCGTTCCTACGCCCTGATCGTCGGCGGCTTTTTCAGCCACAATTATTCCTGGTGGGGCTTCAACGATTGGCGCCGGCCCTACCGGCATTATGGGGTCGGCCGGTATTTGCCCAGCTATCTCTATTGGGAGCCGGTGCCATACGATCTCTATTACCGCCTGCCGCCCGCCCCCTATGGCTGCCGCTACATCATGGTCGATCGCGACATTCTGTTGATCGTAGTGGCGACCGGGCTGATTTTGGATTCGCTGCTCTATTACTGAGCGGGGCGGCCTCGGACCGCGAACCTTCAGGCTCGCTCTTTTTGACGTAGCGCCATGCGCGTCTGACGACGCGCGCTCCGTTGCTCGTTTGCGGTGGAAGAACGTCAGGCCAAATCCACTTGCGCGCGATGGCCCGGCGCCTTGGCGATGCGGGCGGCGCGCGTGAGCAATGGCGCCTCCAGGGCCTCGGCCAGGGCAACATACGCTGCGTCGTATGCCGTCAGATTATCGCGCAATTCCCAGATGCGCGTCATCAGCGGTTCATGCGGGTAGCGATGGACGCGAAACGCCTGCCAATCATCAAGCGCATCCCTGCACCTTTTCGTCGCCACCTGACCAGACAGCGTGTAGCGGCGCAACACTTGAGCTATTTCAACATCGATCAAATGGGGCGCATGAAGCGTCTCTCCGCGCTGCAGGACGCGCGCCGCGATTTTCTCCGCCGCTGGCGTTTGCAACAGCATTTCGAGCGCCGCCGACGCGTCGATGACAATCACCGGCCATCACGCTCGGCTCGCACCGCGCTGGCTGGAGATTCGCTTGGCGCCGCCTCCGCGCGAGCCGCCAACCGCTCGCGCAATTCTTCAGCCGTGGGCCGCTCGGCGGCGGCGCGAATTTCATCCAGCAGGAAGTCCGACAGCGACATGCCGACAAGCGCCGCCCTGGCCTTCAAACGCCGATGCAGCGCCACCGGCACGTTGCGGATTTGAACCATGATGGACATGCAAAGAACATGTTCGCATGCTAAGCGCATGTCAACCGGGAGGAATTGGACCGCGAGCCTTCAGGCTCGCTCTCTTCTTGCGGTCGCGTGATGCGAGTCTGAAGGCTCGCGGTAGTCCGGCGAGGCTTGACGCCCCGCCGCCGGCCCCCTATCTCCCCGTTAGCAACCGCCGCTCTTGAGTGCCAAGTCGGTGGTTCTGTATATGTTCTGCAATCAGACCCAGGAGGCTACCCGTGGCGAGTTTTCGTCCGTTGCATGATCGCGTCGTTGTCCGGCGCGTGAAGGAAGAAGAAAAAACCAAAGGCGGGATCATCATCCCCGACACCGCGCAAGAAAAGCCGCAGGAGGGCGAAATCGTCGGCGTCGGCCCCGGCGCACGCGATGAAGATGGCGAGCGCATCGAGATGGATGTGGAAGTCGGCGATCGCATTCTGTTCGGCAAATGGTCGGGCACGGAAGTGAAGATCGACGGCGAAGAACTCCTGATCATGAAGGAGTCCGACATCATGGGCGTCATCGAAGAGAAGAAGCACAAGAAGGACAAGGCGGCCTGAAGCGCTGCTCACCTATCCCCGGATGCGCCGTAGGCGCAGTCCGGGGCCCATAAACTCGAACTTTCGTGATTATGGGTCCCGGGCTCTTCGCTTCGCGAAGCCCCGGGAATGGGTGTTTCCACAAATCAATTCAAAAAAGGAACACACATCATGGCAGCTAAAGTCGTCAATTTCGGCGCCGACGCGCGCGAGCGGATGCTCGCCGGCGTCGACATTCTCGCCAACGCGGTGAGGGTCACGCTCGGCCCCAAGGGCCGCAACGTCGTCATCGAAAAGAGCTTCGGCGCTCCCCGCACCACCAAGGACGGCGTCACCGTCGCCAAGGAAATCGAGCTCGAGGACAAGTTCATGAACATGGGCGCCCAGCTCATTCGTGAAGTCGCCTCCAAGACCAATGACGAAGCCGGCGACGGCACCACCACCGCCACCGTGCTCGCTCAAGCCATCGTGCGCGAAGGCATGAAGGCGGTCAGCGCCGGCCGCAATCCGATGGATTTGCGCCGCGGCATCGACAAGGCGGTCACCGCCGTGGTCGAGGACCTGAAGAAGCGCTCCGCCAAGGTGAAGTCGAACGACGAAATCGCCCAAGTCGGCACGCTCGCCGCCAATGGCGATGCGCTGATCGGCAAGTTCCTGGCCGACGCCATGGCCAAGGTCGGCAATGAAGGCGTGATCACGGTTGAAGAAGCCAAGTCGCTCGACACCGAACTCGATGTCGTCGAAGGCATGCAATTCGACCGCGGCTATCTCAGCCCGTACTTCATCACCAACGCCGACAAGATGGAAGCGACGCTCGAAGACCCCTTCATCCTGTTGTTCGAGAAGAAGCTCTCCAGCCTGCAGCCGATGCTGCCGATCCTGGAAGCCATCGTGCAAAGCCAGCGTCCGCTGCTGATCATCGCCGAGGACGTCGAAGGCGAAGCCCTCGCCACGCTGGTGGTCAACAAGCTGCGCGGCGGCCTCAAGGTCGCGGCGGTGAAGGCGCCGGGCTTCGGCGATCGCCGCAAGGCCATGCTGGAAGACATCGCCATCCTCACCGGCGGCCAAGTGATCAGCGAAGACCTCGGCATCAAGCTCGAAAACGTCACCATCGAAATGCTCGGCAAGGCCAAGAAGGTGGTGGTGAAGAAGGACGACACCACGATCGTCGATGGCGCCGGCCGAAGAAAGCGACATCGAAGGCCGCATCGCCCAAATCCGCACCCAGATCGAAGACACCACGTCCGACTACGACAAGGAAAAGCTGCAAGAACGTCTGGCCAAGCTCGCCGGCGGCGTTGCGGTGATCAAGGTCGGCGGCGCGACGGAAGTCGAAGTGAAGGAACGCAAGGACCGCGTTGACGATGCGCTCAACGCCACCCGCGCGGCGGTCGAAGAAGGCATCGTCCCGGGCGGCGGCACCGCGCTCTTGCGCGCGGCGCTGAAGCTCTCGGTCAAGGGCGACAACGAAGACCAGAATGTCGGCATCAACATCATCCGCAAGGCGCTCGAAGCGCCGATCCGGCAGATCGTCGAGAACGCCGGCGTCGAAGGCTCGATCGTGGTCGGCAAGATCCGCGAATCGAAGGACGACAATTTCGGCTTCAACGCGCAAACCGAAGAATATGTCGACCTGATCAAGGCCGGCATCATCGACCCGGTGAAAGTGGTCCGCATCGCGCTGCAAGACGCGGCCTCGGTCGCCGGCCTGATCATCACCACCGAAGCCACCATCGCCGAAGCGCCCAAGCGCGAAAGAAGGCGGCGGCGGCGGCATGGCGGCGGCATGGGCGGCGGCATGGGCGGCATGGGCGACATGGATTTCTAAGCGACGCCAGTCGCGCAAGAATCCATCCCGGACGAGCCGCGCAGCGCGCAGATCCGGGATCCGGTCCAGAACTAACACCAAGGGCGGAGCGAAAGCTCCGCCCTTTTTTGTTTGAGTTATTCGCGTTTCAATTTCGTCAGGCGCGCCTTCTGCGATTAGGGACAGAACAGTAGCAGGATCCTCGCCAAACGTGATCATTGCAGCGGGGATTCCAACGCACAAGGGGGCAAGGGCTACCGACTCCACGTTTAATGCGCTCCATTAACTTCGCCCAATGCGTGGTCGCGGTACCAAACTTGTCATTCACAAACTTGTCGGTCCACGCCTGCACGAAATCCTTGGATTCTTCGCGCGGTTGACCTGTTTCTCAATGGCCGCTCTTTGCCTTGCGGTCGGCGTAACCCCAAGCGCGCTCAAGTCCTCGAAGGTCTTGATGCTGTTCTCCGAAGCCCAGCGCGCTACAAACGACTTGATCTCGTTCTGAAGCGATTGGCTACGCGTCACTATCAAACCAACGGAAATGGCTGCCTCAGCATGGAGCCTCTTGAAATTCTCAAGGTCCCTACGGGTCCTTGTTATTCCACTCAATCTCGAGCGCTAGATTGCTTCGCTCACCCTGCTCCGACACAACTGCCCGGACATGATCGACCTCGTGCGAAATCGACTTCCGCGACACCCCGTTGACGATCTTTTCGATCGTAAAGTTGTGCTTGTGCCATCCCTGCTTCGCGAGCGCCCTGCGAAGACGCTGGGTACCCTTGGTTTCACCGCCGCCCGACCCGATAAGTTCTTCAATCGGAATTTGAATTCCCATCAGAACCCCTGCGAGCTCTTCGAGGGCGGCAGCGAAATCCACCTCCAGAATTGCTGCGGCGTGGGAAATGAACAACACGTCGAAGCCCGCCGCTTCCACTGGCTGGAATACTTTGGGCGCGGGCATCTAAATCCTTGCAAAGAACAAACTACGAACATATAGTGCTGTGGATCCATGGTGAAGGTCAACTCAGGTCGTCGATTAGGGTCTGTCTGAGCTTTCAGAATCAGGCCACGACGGTCAGGCTGGAGGCAGGGCGATGAGTTCGTTGGAAGCAACGCTTGATCTGACCCGCCGTCTGCGCGGCCGCCGCTTCGGCACCATCCTCGCCGATCCCCCATGGCAGTTCACCAACCGTACCGGCAAGATGGCGCCCGAGCACAAGCGGCTTGCGCGCTACACGACCATGAACACTGACGAAATTTGCGCGCTGCCGATTGGCGATTACGGCGCTGATACAAGCCATCTTTACCTCTGGGTGCCAAACGCCCTCCTCCCTGACGGGCTTCGCGTCATGCAAGCCTGGGGTTTCAATTACAAATCCAACATCGTCTGGTACAAGACCCGCAAGGACGGCGGCCCCGACGGGCGCGGCGTCGGTTTCTATTTTCGCAACGTCACCAAAATCCTGCTATTCGGCGTCAAAGGCAAGAATGCTCGCACGCGCGAGGCGGGCCGCCGCCAAGTCAACATCATCCCATCGCGCAAGCGCGAACATTCCCGCAAGCCGGACGAAGCCTACGACATCATCGAAGCGTGCAGCACCGGGCCATATCTCGAACTCTTCGCGCGCGGCACGCGCAAGTAATTGGACAGCGTGGGGCAACCAAGCCGAAGCATACGAGCCCACTTGGACGACCTACGCCAACCATTCCGGCGCAAAGCGCAAAGCTGCCGGAAAGGTAGCCGCCCCCACTCTCTTCGATTGAGACTTGGATTTCCGGGGAGCGCGCTGCGCTTCCAGCTGAACCTCTGAGCCCCCCAAAAAAAATGGAGCGGCCCGTTCCGGGGCCGCTCCAAGTTTTATTAGGGAGGAGCTAGAGTTAGAATGCTAGGCGCAACGACATCTGGACGGTTTGCGGCGCGCCCAGCGCGTAGGTAGGCAAGTTCGCGGCCCGGGCTTGGTTGCCCGCCGTGCCCGGATCGGTATCGACGATGGCGAGCGCGTTGGTTTGGCTGGAAATGCCGCCGAGATAGGCCTCGTCAAACAGATTGGTGACGTTGAACTGCAGATAGCTGCCTTCCGCGCCGAGCGAAACGAAAGGTCGATACGCGCGTCGAAATCGGCGATTGTATATTCCGGCACGACCTGATCGTTGACGTCGGTGGCGAAGCGGCGGCCGACATATTTGCCTTGCAGGCCGACGGAAAGCCATTCGGCGATGTCCCAATCGATGCGGGCCGAATAGGTCCAGTCCGGCGTCTCCACGACTTCCGCGCCAGCGGTGAGCAGCACATTGGTCGCGGCCGAGCCGAGCGGCGTATTGGAAAGCAATTCGCTCTGGATGTAGGAGGCCGAGCCGTAAAGCGTGAGCCCATCAACCACCTCAAAGCCCAGCCTGCAGATCGAGCCCCTGCATCTCCACGTCGCCGACATTGCGGTCGATGAAAATGCCGAGTTCTTCGTCAAAGGCCGAGACGATGCGGTTTTGGTAATTGGTCTGCCAGAGCGCCGCCGAGGCGATGAAGTTTCCGGAATTGAAACGCACGCCGAGATCAAAGGCTTCGGTGGTTTCCGGCTGCACGCTGGTGAACAGGATCGAGTTCGTCGTGGCCCCGCGCGCCACCGTGTAGACGTTGTCGGTGCGCGGCGAGGAAAGGCCTTGCGCAAAGCTGCCATAGATCGAAAAATCATCGCCGAGCTTAAGGCTCGCGCCGACATTCGGCAGGATATCGTCAAACTCAAGCGTGGCCTTGAATGGCGCGAGATACTGGTTCGAGCCTTGCGCCACGCCTTGCGAGGCGAATTGTACGTTGCCGTTGGCTTGACCCACAGTCCAGCCGCGCAGGAGCGAGGTCGGCGTCGCCGCCGTCAGCACGAACGGGATCGGAGTTTCCGCCGTGCAACGGACAGTGCTGGTGCCGTCCTGGGTGTAGCAATGCTGGTCAATCTCGCGCTCGAATTTAGGCGCGCGTACGCCAAGGTTCAGCGTCAGCGCGTCATTGAAGAACAAGCCGCGATATTCCAGAGCGAACTGGTTGAGGATCGCCTGCGATTCACGGTCGCGGCCGCGCAGATTGCCGGCGGCGGTAATGCCGAAGACGGCTCGCCCCTGCCCGTCCTTGCCGCCGAACACGTTTTCCGGATTGCCGTTCAAGTCGAGAAAACCGAAATCGCCGGTCTGGCGATGATGCGCCCAATCGCCCGTGTAGGCGACGCGCACGCGGTGATCGTCGGTAAGGTCCCAGATCAGCGAGGAGGTAACGCCCCAGCGACGTGTGTTGGTGGTGTTGGGCGTGTAGAGCGACGCCGAGTCGAGGAAATCGCCGTCGCCGTTGAGATCGACGCCGGCGGTCGCCAGCGTGGAGAGATCGAGCCGGTCGTCACGCTCGGAAACGACGGTGAAGCCGCCGCCATTGGCGAGCACGTATTGGAACGATGGATCGATTGTCAGTCGCAGATTTTCGCCTAAGCCATAGCTGAACTGGCCGCGAATATTGCCGGTGTCGGACGGATTGATGCGCAGATTGTGATAATTGGTGCAGCTGGTGAGCGCTGTTGCGTTGCCGTTCACCGTCTGGCCGGCGGAGTTCACAATCGAGACATAGGTGGTGTTCGGCTGGGCCACGCCTTGAGCGACGGTGAATCCGGTTTCGTTTTGGATTACGCCTGCTGTCGGCGCCGGGCGCGTGCAAGAGATGTCGTTTTCCAGCCCCGGCGTGGCCGTGTAAGCCGCCAGGTTCAAATTGCGATAAAAATTGTTGCGGTTCTCATTGTAGTGGACGGCGAGCGCGGCGAAATTGCCGTCGCCGCCGAGGTCCTGAAAGATGCGCGCATTGTATTGCACCTTCTCGAGCCCACCCGGGCCCTTCCACTTGTCGTAGCTTGTGTAGGAACCCGACAAGAACGAACTCAGCGAACCGATGGCGCCGCTGTCAACCAGGCCGAACGCGCGGACGTAATTGTCGCCGCCGAAAGACACTTGGCCAAGCAGGCCGAATTCATCGTCGGGCCGGCGGCTGGTGTAATTGACGGTGCCGCCCACGGCCGAGGCGGTCGGACTGTCAACATCGGTCGTGCCCAAATTCACGGTGGCGCGGCTGATCAGTTCGGGGTCGAGCAATTGGTTGGAGAAGATAGCGTAATTGCCGCTGTCGTTCAGCGGGATGCCGTCGAAGGTAACCGAGACGCGCGCGCCGTCGAAGCCGCGGATGCGCAAATTACCGCCCGATGAACCGTAGGGATCGTTGTTGGTGAAATTGACGCCCGGCACCAGATTGATGGTGTTGAGGATCGACTGGCCGGCGGTTTGCTGGCCGATGAATTCGTCGGTGATGGTGGCGCGCGATTTCGGCGCGGTCTCGGCGACGATCACGCCGTCAATGGAGCGGCGCGCACCGGTGACGATGATCTCGTCTTCCTGCGCCTGCGAGCCGGTCGATTGCGCGAACGCGCCGCCGCTCTGGAACGCCAAGGAAAGCGCCGCCAGAGCGACACCGGAAAAAAAATTCTTACCAACCATTGCAGCACCCCTTACCGCTGGCTATCCGCGGCCCCGTTTTGCTGGGCTCTCCTAGCGTCCGACTGCGACGCTATGGCCAAGCATTTGCAACATATTCGTTGTGGCGACCCAACGAACGAAAATCGCAAGTCTGCGCACTTTTGTCGCATCGGCGCGACCGGTTTCGCGTCACTGGAAGGGTTCGCGTCGCGGGAAGGGTAGGGCTAATCATGATAACGGCCGCGCCCAGGTTCACCCGCGCGCGACCGTTTCATCGCTTTATGGCGTCTCCTCCCCGAAACGCGACCGCACGCGACGCCAGCGGTCGATGAAAACCCTTCCGGCGGGTTCTCTTAACGTCAAGCTTTTATTGTTTCATGGCGAGAATTTCACGTACCGCATTGACCAGATCGCCTCGCTGAGCCTCGCGCTGCACCTGTTCGCGCGCCTTGGCATAGGCTTCGCGGTCCTCGCCCAGGTTTTGCGCGATGGCCGCCCCGCGTTTCAAATCTTTCAGCGTCACCACGCCCTTGGCCAATTCGTCGCCGCCCTGGATCACCGCGATCGGGGCCCCGCGCTTGTCGGCATATTTGAGCTGCGCCTTCATGGCCCCGCCGCCGAGATAAGCCTCGGCGCGGATGCCGGCGGCGCGCAATTCGGCGGCCATCGCCAGCGCATCGCCAATGCGCGCCGGGTCCATGACCAGCACCACAATTGGCCCATCGCCTTGCGCCTCTTGTTGCGCTTGCAGCGCCGCCGCGAGCCGCGACACGCCGATGGAAAACCCCGTCGCTGGAATGCGCTCGCCGCGAAACCGCGCCACCAGATCGTCATAACGCCCGCCGCCGCCAACCGAGCCGAAACGAATCCTTTCCGCGAGCGCGTCCGCTGAATCGTCGATGAGTTCAGCCTCGAAGATCGCTCCAGTGTAATATTCAAGACCCCGCACAACAGAGGAGTCTATGTATGCTCTCGCAGGGCCGACGCCCATCGCACGCACCAAGTCAAGGACGCGACGCAAATCGTCAATTCCCTGGCGACCTGCGACGGTGGCGCCAATTGCATCGTCCCAGCCACGAAGAGTTGCTTCGTCATCTGGGAAGGCCCGAGATGGATCACCTTCAACCCCAATGAAAGGTTGTTCACCGTGGCTGGCAGCTTGCGCCAACAAATCGGGAGTTACTGCGATGGGTCGCACCGCTCGCTGAAGAAAATACGTCGACTTGATCAAATCAATCTGGCCTTCAGAGAGATTGGCGCCGGGTGTGAAGTCGCCGCTCGCGTCCGTTCGACCCCGTCCCAATAACTGGATTACCCCTTCCCCGCCGAGACGATCCAACTTGTCGATAGCGCGCAAGGCCGCCAGGCGCGTCCTTGCGTTCTCGGCGCCGTCGAGACCTACGGCTTGCATCACGCCGTCGAGCAACAGACGGCTGTTGATTTTCAGCACATACCCGCCGCGCTTCACCCCCGCCGATTCCAGCGCGGCGCAGGCCATGGCGATCATTTCCGCGTCGGCGGCGGGGCTGGCGCTGCCCACGGTATCGGCGTCGCACTGCCAGAATTCGCGGAACCGGCCCGGTCCCGGTTTTTCGTTGCGCCACACCGGGCCAGCCGCCCAGCGGCGATAGGGCTTGGGCAGAGCGTCGAAATTTTCCGCCACGAAGCGCGCCAAGGGGGCGGTCAGATCATAGCGCAGCGCCAGCCATTGGGCATCATCGTCCTCGAACGCGAACACGCCCTCGTTGGGGCGATCCTGGTCGGGCAGGAATTTTCCGAGCGCATCGGCATACTCGAACGCCGGCGTCTCCAGCGGCTCAAAGCCCCATTGCTCGTAAACTTTGCAGATCGCCGCGATCAGCTCGCGCTCCACCGCCAGCCCCGGCCCGCGCCGATCCTGCAACCCCCGCGCACGGCGGGCCTTGGGACGGGGCGGGAGAGAGTCGGTCATCGGATCGGGTTAGCACAGGGAGCCGCCGCCGGTCACGCATAGCGAGAGGCGCTAGGCCCGCTCGAAAATCGCCGCTAGGCCTTGGCCGCCGCCGATGCACATGGTTTCAAGGCCATAGCGCCCGCCGCGGCGGTGCAGTTCACGCACCAGGTTGGCGAGGATGCGGCCTCCCGTTGCGCCAATTGGGTGGCCCAGCGAAATGCCGGAGCCGTTTACATTGAGTTTGTCGCGGTCGTCCCAATTCCAGGCTTTCAGCACCGCCAGCACTTGCGGCGCGAAGGCTTCGTTCAATTCCACCAGATCGATATCCTTCCAGCCAAGCCCAGTGCGTTTGAACAGGCGCGCGACCGCGGGCGCGGGGCCCATGCCCATGCGCGAGGGCTCGCAGCCGGCGGCGGCCCAGGAATGGAACCAAGCCATAGGCGCCAGTTTCAACTCAGCCAATTTCTCTTCGGCCACCACCAGGCACGCGGCGGCGGCGTCGTTTTGCTGGCTGGCGTTGCCGGCGGTGACGATACCCTCTTTTTCAATCGGCCGCAGCGCGCCGAGCGTTTCCATCGAGGCGTCGGCGCGAAAACCCTCATCCTGGCTGAACAATTCCGCCCCGCCGCGCTTTTGCGGCACCGGCACGGCGACAATTTCGTCCGCGAATTTGCCGTCAGTCCACGCTTGTGCAGCGCGCTTGTGGCTCATGACCGCGTATTCGTCAGCCTGCTCGCGGGTGATGGCATAATCCTTGGCCAGGTTTTCGGCGGTTTCGATCATGCCGGTGATGATGCCAAATCGCGCGATCGGCTGTGACATCACCCGGCCTCGGGTTAACCGGTCATGCATGACCACGGCGCCAGCGCGAACGCCTTTGCGCAGATCAGTCGAATAATATTCGACATTGCTCATGCTCTCGACGCCGCCAGCGACGACGACATCGGCGGCCCCGGTCTGCACCATCATCGCCGCGTCAATGATTGCTTGCAGGCCGCTGCCGCAGCGGCGATCGAGCTGATAGCCCGGCACACTTATCGGCAATCCGGCCGCCAGCGCCGACCAACGCGCGACGCATGGCGCTTCGCCATTGGCGTAACCCTGCGCGAACACCACATCGTCAATGCGCTCCGGATCCAGCTGCGTTCGCTCGACCAGCGCGCGCAGGACCACTGCGCCCAATTCGCCCGCCGCCATGGACGACAATGCGCCCATGAATTTTCCAACCGGCGTGCGCAGCGGCGATACGATGGCGGCTCTGCGCATATTAGGCTCCCTATTCCGCGGCGCGCAGCATTTCGCGGGCGATGATGACTTGTTGAATTTGCGAAGCGCCCTCGTAAATGCGCAATAGGCGCACGTCGCGATAAAACCGTTCAACCTTGTATTCGGCCATGTAGCCGGCGCCGCCATGAATCTGCACCGCCCGATCGGCGATCCGGCCAACCGCCTCGCTGGCGAAATATTTCAGGCTCGCCGCTTCCAGGCTGATGTTCTCACCCCTGTCGAGCCGCGCCGCCACCGCCTGCAACAACGCCTCGGCCGCCAGGGCTTCGGTCTTGGAATCGGCCAGCATGCCTTGCACCAATTGAAACCCGCTGATCGCCTGCCCGAATTGCTTGCGTGTTTTTGCGTAGGCCACGCTCATATCAAGCAGCCTGTCGCACATGCCGAGCGCCACCGCCGCGATGTGAATGCGGCCGCGATCCAGAACTTTCATCGCCGTTGCGAAACCCCGCCCGGGAATTCCGCCGATGATCGCGCTCGCGGGGACCACACAATCCTCGAAAATCACGTCGCACGTCAACGCGCCCTTCTGGCCCATCTTGCGATCTGGTTTGCCCAGGCTAATGCCGGGCGTGTCGGCTGGAACAATGAAGGCGGAGATGCCTTTGGCGCCTTTGATTTCGGGTTCGCTGCGCGCCATCAGGGTAAACACGGTCGCGCGCGGGGCGTTGGTGATGTAGCGCTTGGTTCCGGTGATCCGGTAGCAATCGCCGTCCTTGACCGCCTTGGCGCGTAGCGAGGCCGCGTCCGAGCCTGCTTCCGGCTCGGTGAGCGCGAAACTGGAAATCGCCTCGCCCGCCGCGAGCTTCGGCAACCAGGCGCGCTTTTGCGCTTCAGTGCCGTCCATGACGATGCCCTGCGAGCCGATGCCGACAGTGGTTCCGATCACCGAGCGAAACACCACGGAAGCGCGGGTCAACTCGCGAATAATGCCCACCTCTTCCGACATGGTCAGGCCAAGGCCGCCAAAGTTCTCGGGGATCGAAAGGCCGAACAGGCCAAGCTCGCGCATTTCGGCGATGATCGCTTCGGGCACCGCATCGTCGTTTTCGACCGCGTCCTCGGCCGGGATCAGCCGCTCGGCGACAAACCGGCGCACGGTCGAGCGAAACATGTCGAAAACATCTTGGTCCATGCCTTGCTCCGCAGCCGCAGCCTTATACTGATTGCTCGGCGCCATGCAAAATCGGAATTCGCGGAGCGAACCGCGCTTCAATTGGCTCGTAAAGCGTTGTCCGGCGTCGCGCGCGGCGGCCGACGCTTGCGATAAGCGCTTCCATCTGTTCAGGCCCGAATTCTTGGCCGTAAGAAGCCCCGGCCGCGCGGCTGATCAATTCGTCCATCAGCGTGCCGCCAAGATCGTTGGCCCCGGCCGACAAACATTGCGCCGCCCATTGCGGCCCGAGTTTAACCCAAGACGCTTGTATGTTGGGAATGAGCGAGCCGAACGCGAGCCGCGCAATCGCGTGCATCAGCACCGCCTCGCGCAAAGTCGGCCCCTTGCGGGCTTTGCCGCGCAAATACATCGGCGCTTCCATATGCACGAAGGGCAGCGGCACGAATTCGGTGATGCCCCCAGTGCGCTCTTGTAACGCCCGCAAGTGCATCAAATGCCGCGCCCAATGGCGTGTACGCTCGACATGCCCGAACATGATCGTCGAAGTTGTGCGCAAGCCTACTTGGTGCGCGGTTTCGACCACCTCCAACCATTCGTCGGTATTGACCTTGTCGGGACAAATGACGTTTCGCACTTCGTCATCGAGTATCTCCGCCGCCGTTCCTGGAAGCGAACCCAAACCCGCGGCCTTGAGTTCGCGCAAAAAATCGCCGAGCGACAAGCCAAGCGTGCGCGCGCCGTGCGCGATCTCGAGCGGCGAGAACGCGTGCACATGGATGCGGGGCTCCGCGGCCTTGGCGGCGCTCAGAATGTCGAGATAGGTGCGGCCGTCAAAGTGGGGATGAATGCCGCCTTGCATGCAGACTTCGGTCGCCCCGCGCGCCCACGCCTCACGCACGCGCGCGGATACTTCTTGGAGGTCCAAGAGATAAGGTTTGCCGCGCAAATGTTCGTGCGTCTTGCCTTTCGAAAACGCGCAAAAGCTGCAGCGATACATGCAGATATTGGTGTAATTGATGTTGCGGGTGACAACATAACTCACGCCATCGCCGACCAGTTCGCGCCGCCTCGCGTCGGCCGCGGCGGCAAGATACTGAAAATCGCGGCCGCGCGCGGTAAACAGATGCACAATCTCGCGCTCGTCGAGCGGTCTCCGCTTTGCCGCCTTATCGACGAGCGCGCTGATCTCAGAGCGTACAATCACCGTCGGTGGCGCAATCGGCGCGTCGCGCAAATCGTCCGCGTTCGCCTCGCCCCGCCCCGGAGACCATTGGCCGACGCGGGCCCATCCTTCGCTGTCGCTGCATTGCAAGAGCAACGGATGTAGCGCCGGATCGACCCAGCGATCTTTTTCCAGAGCGTAGCTGGGATAGATTGTCAGCCGCTCCACCAGATCGAACCCGGCCGCCTCGGTGACCGCGCGCAGCGCCTCGATCGCCGGCCATGGCGCTTCCGGGTTGACGAAATCAGGCGTCACCGGAGAGACGCCGCCCCAATCATTGATCCCGGCTTCCAACAAGTCGGTCAGAGCGCCCGTGTACAAGTTCGGCGGCGCCTGCAAGCTCATGGCTTCGCCGAGGATCAAACGCGCGACGACGATGGTCCAGCAAAATTCCTCGTGGGCAGGCTCGGGCGCGCTGGCCATGCGCGTGCCGGGCTTGGCGCGAAAATTCTGGATAATGACTTCCTGGATGTGGCCGTATTGCTCATGCGCCGAACGGATCGCCAGCAGCGCCTCGATCCGCTCCGCGCGCAACTCGCCAATACCGACAAGAATTCCGGTGGTCAGCGGAACTTGCGCGGCGCCCGCGGCGGCGATCGTCGCCAAGCGCGCGGCGGGCGCTTTATCCGGCGAGCCAAAATGAGGCCCGCCGCGTGCGCACAAGCGCTCCGACGCGCTCTCAAGCATGATGCCCATGGACGGGCCGAGCGGCCGTAATTGCGCGATCTGCTCCGGCGAGAGCACTCCAGGATTGAAATGCGGCAGCAAGCCAGTTTCGTCCAAAACCCGGCGCGCGACCTTGGCGAGATAGTCGATCGTGCTGGCGCAGCCGAGGGCTTTGAGTTCATCCCGCGCCGCCTGATAGCGAAGCTCTGGCGCATCGCCGAGCGTAAACAGCGCCTCCTTGCAGCCGAGTTTCGCGCCCTGGCGCGCGACCTCCAGCGCTTCGTCAATACTCAGATAAGCGGAGGCCAGATCGCGCGGCGCGGCGGCGAACGTGCAATAATGGCAGACGTCCCGACAGAGCCGCGTCAACGGGATGAATACCTTCCGCGAATAGCTGATGCGGCGCTCCCAGCCAGCGTCGCGCAAGGCGGCGCTCTCACGCGACAGCAGCCGCCAATCCTCGATTTTCGCCAGCGCCAGGGCTTGCTCAGCATCCAATGTGCGCTTCACGCGATTTCACCGCTTCCAACCGGCCCCATGTACCGCTACCAGCGCCGGAAGGTCAAACCTGGCATTAAACAGCGCCGCCGAGGCGGCGACACCGACCCCAACGGCGCCATCAGCCGCCCAGTGTAAACACCAGCGAAAGATTGTTCGCCGGCATCTCCACGATCTCGCGCAAACGCAAACCCCGCGCCAGCGCGGCGCGTTCAACATCGGCGACATCGCGCACGCCCCAACTCGGGTCGCGCGCCTTCAGCGATGCGTCAAACGCGTCGTTTGTCGGCGCGGTGTGGCGACCCTCGCGCATGTACGGACCGTACGTGTAGAGCATGCCGCCATCATGCAGCACGCGCGCCGCGCCTTTCATCAAACCAAGCGTCGCTTCCCACGGCGAGATGTGGATCATGTTGATGGCGACCAGCGCATCGAACGGTCCAGCAGCGCCCCAATCCTCGGCGCGAACGTCGATATCCAACGGCTGCGCGACATTCGTGAGCCGCACCGCCGCCAGCCACGCGGCGATGCTTTCGCGCGCCTGGGGATCGGGATCGCTGGGCTGCCAATTTATTCCCGGCATGGCGCGCGCGAAAAACATCGCGTGCTCGCCAGCGCCGGAAGCAATTTCCAACACGCGCGCGTGCGCGGGCAGCAAACGTTGCAACACTGAAAGAATTGGCGCTCGGTTTCGAGCGCTTGCTGGCGATGTGCGTGCTTCCTGCATCACATCACACAATCACTTAGCGCTGCCAGATGAAAGGGTGTCCATGCACTTGCGCTCGAGGGCGAGGGCGGCTTCCTTGGCTGCCGCATGAGCACCGTTCCAATTCCGCAACGAATTCCGCCGCTGACGTGGCGAAGGCCGAGCTTGCTGTGGACGCCGCTGGCGCTTGCTTTGGCGATGCTTTGCCCGGCGGCGTTGTTCTATTTTGACGGCGAGGTGAGCCGGATCGCACTGGCCCTGGGCGCTTTTGAGCTTGGCTTGGCGTTGCTGACGCTCGGGCTGAGTTGGAAGCTAGCGCAAGCGCCGCGCTCGCGCCGAATTGTGGTGATGCATGTGATTGCGGCGGCGCTGCTGGCGGCGGTTGCGGCGCCGTTCGTGCTGGGCATGGCGCCGGCAATTCTCAGCTGGGCGTCATGCCGTCACGCCCGCGGCCGCGCTCGCGCTCATGCCTCTTTCGTTGATGCTGGAACTGCCGGCCGCGCTTATTTCGAGCCTGGTGTTCGCTTGGATCGCGCTTGCGCCTGGGCGCGGCGCGCTGCGCGACATGCGCCACCAAATCCAACCCTTTCAGTGATCACAAGCCCAGTTCGGCAAAGGCCACCCGGCGCTCGCGCACGGCCGCGCCGCTCGCATCGATCACCTGCAATGCCAGGGCGCGCGCCTCCCAATCGATCCGCGCCATGCCGTAATTCACCGGCGCGAACATGGCCCCTATCTGATTTGTACTGGTTTCATCGCTGGTGTCGCGGAACGAGAGATTGAGCGACGATGTCGTGAGTTCGTACGCCGGATAGCCGATCAGCCCTTCCTGCCGATAAAGCCCGCCAATGTGGCGGTCGCCCGACACCAGCACCACGCCCTTGGCGCCGGCAGCTCGGATCGTCTGATACAAACGCGCCTGCTCGCGCGGCATGGTGGCCCACGCTTCCCAAGCATGGCCATCGGCGAGCACCTGGATGGAGGAGATCACAAAGCGCAAATCGGCCGGCTTTGCCATTTCGCCCGCCAGCCACGCCCATTGCGCCTCCGAGAGCATGTGTTGGTTTGGATCGGTCGAGGGACCGTAGCGGCCGTTCTGGCCGGGTTGAGCCAAACGCGTCAGCGAGGTCCGTCCCGAGCGGGTATCGAGCAGGATAAACTGCACGCGCCGTCCCTCGGGGCCGAAAATTCGCGACTGGTAAATTCCGTCGCGCGACGCCGATTGGTCGGCCGGCCCCCAGAATCCTTCAAAGATTCGGCGCGCCATTTCCTTGCCGGAAAAGTCGCCGCCACCGTCGTTCCAGCCCATGTCGTGATCGTCCCAGGTCGCCAACATTGGAATCGCCGCACGCAGGCGCTGAAACTCGGGACGCGCCGCCATCGCCGCATATTGCGCGCGTAATTCCGGCAGAGCCATGTCGCCAGCGAAGGCATCGCCATAGACGTTGTCGCCCATATAGATCATGAGTTGCGCGCGCTCGGCGGCGATGCGATCGAGGATCGGCGCGGCTTGCACAGCGGTTTGGCAAGAACCGAAAGCGATATTGGTCAGCACCGCGTCGGACGCGGGCAGGCTCAGCCCCGCCGGCGCGGCGGGCAAATCCCGCACCGTCCGCACATAAGGGCCGCAGCGCGGCGATCGGGTCCGCCGGCGGCGCGGCGTTCACGCAGGCCGCAGCCGCCAACACTGCAATCGAAGCCAACAATATGCGCATCAAACCGCTCCTGAAGAACTCCGGCTTTACACCGGTTAAGAGACGGTTTTGCAACAAGGAATTACTTCGCGGTCGCGTCCCCAATTCGGCGCGGGCGTGTCTTGGCCGGCCTCGATGACTTCACGGCGCATGCGGCGGGCGCGGTCGAACAAGATCGTAGAGCGTGTCGCCATCGCCCCAGCGGATCGCGCGTTGCAGCGCCGCCAAATCCTCGGAAAAGCGCCCCAGCACTTCCAGCACCGCTTCGCGATTGTTGAGGAACACGTCGCGCCACATGGTCGGGTCGGAAGCGGCGATGCGGGTGAAGTCGCGGAAGCCGGAGGCGGAATATTTCACCACTTCGCTCTCGGTGACGCTCTCCAGATCCTCGGCCATCGCCACGATATTGAAGGCGATCAGGTGCGGCAGATGGCTGACCACAGCGAGCACAACGTCATGGCGCGCCGGCGTCCATGCGCTCGACATTGGCCCCCAGCGCGCGCCAGAATTCGCTTCGAGCTGTCGACCAGCGCGGCAGCTATTCGGCGCGCGCGTCGGCGAGCGGCGTGAGGATATGCCAGCGGCCGTGGAACAAGGTGGCGAAGCCCGCGTCGGGACCCGAATGCTCGGTGCCGGCGAGCGGGTGGCCGGGAACGAACAGACGCATGCGCGGGCAGGTGCGGCGTCAGCGCCTCGATCACCGCGGCCTTCACCGAGCCGACATCGGTGACGATGGCGCCGGGCTTCAAGCCGCGGCGCCACCGCCGCCATCGCTGCGCCCATCGCGCCGACCGGCACGGCGAGCACCACCAGATCGGCGTCCGCGACGGCGGCGGCGGCGTCGTCGAACACTTCGCCGAGGCCGAGTTCACGCAGCGCGCGCGCGCACGACGGGAGCGCGCGTCATAGAGCGCGATCGTCGCCGCAGCGCCGGTCTGCGCGCGCGGCGCGCGCGATCGAGGCGCCGATCAGGCCCACGCCGATAATGGCGATGCGGTCAAAAATCGCGGCCATCAGATGCGCGCGTAGGAGCCGAGCACGCGCACGCTCTCGAGCCCCGCAGCGCGTCAGCGCCGCCGGCGCGCGGATCGTCGGCAGCCACGAAAGCCATCGACGCGCAGCAGCACGCGCGGCTCGGCGCGCGCCAATTCCTTGCCTTCAAGGCCGGCTTCCTTCAGCGCCGCGCTGCAGCCGGTGATGGGGATCGAACGCCATCAGCAGGGATACATCGCTCGCCGGCCGCTTCGGGCGGCGAGGCGGCGAACACGCACGCTTCCGGGCTTTCATCGGCCGGCCCCAGCAGCGGCAGCCCGGCGATCAGGTGCAGGTCGTGGAAGCGCCGCTCGGTCAGCGCCGGCCACCAGCCGCCGACGCCGGGCGCCGCCGGCCACGGCGTCACGGCGACGAAACGATCTGGATTCTCCAGCACTTTCAGCAGCGCCGCTTGCGGCTCGCCGACATGGGAGATGCGCGCGCGGGCGCCGAAATGGCGCCGGGCGATATCGAACAAGCGCGTCGGGTCGCCGCGTGCCGCCGCCGACAACGACGTCGATCACGCGCTGGCGGCGCAGCGAGGCCGACATCAGCGCCCGCCACAGCTCGATCACCAATTCGCGCTCCAGCGGCGCCGGCGCCGCGGCGATCAGTGCCGCAGCATGGCGACTTCGCGGCCCGGTCGGATCGGCAAGCCCGGCTGCGGCGGCCTTGAGCCCGCTGCAGCTCGCTCGGACAGCCGCAGACGCTCCGCGAACAGGGCCAAGAGCTGGCTCATCGACGCCGTCAATGTCGCGGCGAATCGCTTCCAGCGCTTCATCGGGTCGGCGCGGATCGGGGCGGACTCGGATCGTTCATAACCATCGACCATAGCTGCGTTTTTCCAAACCCGCCAATGTGCCTGCGTGCGCAGCTTGGATTGATCAACAGGCGCGGCATGCTTGCCGGGGATGCGCCGGCGCGCGACGCAGGTTATACCTTGGCGCATGATTCACGCAGGCAGCGCGCACGAAAATCCAGGCGGCAGGCGGCGTGCGCACGCTCGCGTTCGACGCCGACGCGCCGCTGCAACTGTCCAGCGGCGAAGCGCTGGCGCCGCTTAACCATGGCGTTCGAGACCTATGGCGCGCTCAATACCGAGCGCAGCAACGCGGTGCTGGTCTGCCATGCGGCTGACCGCCGACCAATTCGTCGCCAGCCCCAACCCGATCACCGGGCGCCCCGCTTGGTGGCCGCGCATCGTCGGCCCGGGCCGGCCGATCGACACCAACCGCTTCTTTGTCGATCTGCGCCAACGTGCTCGGCGGCTCGATGGGCACGACCGGCCCCGGCTCGCTCGCGCCCGACGGTCAGCCCTATGGCTTGCGCTTCCCGCCGATCACCATCGCCGACATGGTGCGCGCGCAGGCGATGCTGATCGAAGCGCTCGGCATCGACCAATTGTTCTTGGTCATCGGCGCGGGCCTTGGCGGCATGCAGGCGCTGCAATGGGCGAGCGCTTATCCCAAGCGCGTGTTCGCCTGCGTCACCATCGCGGCGGCGGCGCGGCAATCGGCGCAAAATATCGCGCTCGCCGAACTGGGCCGCCAAGCCATCATGGCCGACCCCGACTGGCGCGGCGGCGCTTATCTCAATCACGGCGTGCGGCCGAGCAAGGGCGCGGCGGTCGCGCGCACGGCCGCGCAAGTGGCCGGGCTGTCGCCAGCCGAACGTGCGCGCGACGTTTCGAAGCCGCGCGCGATCAGGAACGGTTCGCGTTCACGCTTCGACGCCATGGCGCGCAGGGCGCGGCGCGGCGTCGTCGAGCGCTTCGACGCCAATTCGTATCTCTATCTGTCGCGCGCGATGGACGGCTTTGACCTCGCCGCCGATTTCGGCGGCCGCCTCGCCAACGCGTTTCCGGCGGCGCGACGCGCCACGGCGTGTTCGCGTTTCTCCAGCGATTGGCGCTATCCGCCGCGAGGAGAGCCGCGCGATCGCGCGCGCGCTTGATGGCCGCCGGCGCGGACGCGGCCTATCGTCGAAATCACCACCGACAATGGCCACGACGCTTATCTGGGCGAAGAGCCGGCGTTCGAAGCGGCGCTGACCGGCTTCATCGATGCGGCGGCCGCCGCGCGCGGATTGGCGCTGCACGGCGGCGACGGCAAGGGAGCGCTTTGATGGCCCAGCTGGAACTGGTCCACCCCGCGCCGCTTGGAGCTGCGCGCCCCGCGCGGCGACCATGAAGTCATCGCGCTGATGGTGACTGAAGGGGCCAAAGTGCTCGACATCGGCTGCGGCGACGGCGCGCTTGATCTCGCTGCTGAGCGCGAGCGCGGCGCGCATCGCCCGCGGCATCGAGATCGACCCGGCCAAGGTGCATGGCTGCGTCGCGCGCGGCCTTTCGGTGGTGCAAGGCGACGCCGAACGCGACCTCGAGGAGTTTCCCAGCGGCGCTTTCGATTATGTCGTCTTCTCGCGCACGCTGCAGCACCTGCGCCACCCGCAGGCGGCGCTGCGGCAAGCGGCGCGCGATTGGCGAGCGCGTGATCGTCTCGATCGCCAATGCCGGCCATTGGCGCCAGCGCCTGCGTTTGCTCGGCGCAGGGACGCTTCGCCGCCGCTGACGACAGGGGCGCGGTTCATGCGCTATTACCGCTGCGCGATTTCGCCGAGCATGCGCGCGCGATGCGCCTGACCATCGAACGCGCCGCCCCGCTCAGCCGCGGCCACGCCGGGCGCGCCCGTTCGCAAAGAATATCTGGCGCGCCAATTGGTTCGCCGAGGAAGCGGTGTTCCTGCTGGCGCGTTGAGAATGAAGCGCCTGGTCATCTGCTGCGACGGCACTTGGCAGCGCCTCTATGGCGGGGCGCTGACCAATGTCGCGCTGACGGCGCGCGCGGTTGCTCCCGCGCGATCGGAGCAATAACCCGCAGATCGTCTATTATTCCGCGGGCGTCGGCGCCTCGCTGAGCGGTTTGAGCCTGTGGCAAGGCATGACCGGCGACGATCTCGACGACCATTTGCTCGACGCGTACCTGTTCCTCAATCTGAACTACGAACCCGGCGATCAGATTTATCTGTTCGGCTTTTCGCGCGGCGCCTACACGGTGCGCTCGCTGGCGGGCTTGCTGCGCAAATGCGGCGTGCTGCGGCGCGCGCATGTCGATAAGGCGCGCGACGCGCTCGATCTTTATCGCCGCCGCATCGCCGCCGACAGCCACGAAGCAGCGCGCTTCCGCCTCGCTCACGCCATCGCCTGGCCGCGCCTGTCAACGCGCTTTCAGTCCGCCGCCAGTGGATTTGCGCATTCGCATATCTTGGCGTGTGGGACACGGTCGGCGCGCTCGGCATTCCGCGCTTGCTGCCGATCTCGATTGGCCTCAACAAGCAATACCAATTCCACGACACCGCGCTCTCGCGCTCGGTGCAGTTTCGCGCGCCACGCCGTGGCCATCGACGAGCGCCGCCCCGCCTTCGCGCCGACGCTGTGGAGCAATCTCGACAAGTTCAACACTCCGGGCGCGCCGGTGCGCGCCGCGCAAGCTTGGTTTCCCGGCGATCATGGCGGCGTCGGCGGCAACGACATCACGCGCGGGCTTTCAAATTGCGCGCTGCTCTGGGTGCTGGAGGGCGCCGAACAAGCGGGCCTCGCCTTCGCCCGCGAGCCGGGCTCGGTGCTGTCGGGATGCCTTGCCAACATCGACCCAATCGGGTCGCCGCTGTCGGGCGCGAAGGGCCTGCTGGGAATGTTCGGCGCGCGCTGGCGCAGCGGTTTGCAGAAATTCGAAGACGTGCACGAGACCGCGCGCCTGCGCTGGGCGGCGAACGCGGACTATCGCCCCGCGCCGCTCGCGCATCTCGGCGCCGCCATCCTGCGGTCTGTGCGGGAAGCGGCGTAGCAATTACGCGGCGATTTCAAACATTCCCGGATGAATGCGCAGCATTCAGTCCGGGGATAAGTGGTTCCTCAGCGTTTCTGGTTGTGCTCATCGACCATTTTTTTCATGTGCTCCATGACATTGTCTTCGCCGCCCGGCGGCTTGGACTTGGCGACGGCGGGCTTCTCGGTTGGCGGCTCTTCGCTCGGCGCGGCATCGTCGGCAAGCGGCTTGCGCAGCACGAATCGCCGCCGCTCCAACCTGCGCCGCGCCAATAATTTCAACCGCACGCGCCAGGTTTCCGCTTCCCATGCCAACTCGCGCGCGGCAAGAGGTTCGAGTTCGTCGGGCTTCAGGTTTTCGCCCAATTGCTTGAAGCCCTGGCGCGCGCACGCGGAAAATTCCTCGGTGAAATCCTCGTCGGCCTCGATCACGAGACCCGCGTCGCCAAAAAATTGCAGCAGGTCGCCGTGAGCGCGAATTTGCGGTTCGGCGAACGAGGAGGCGAACGCGCTCGCCAATTCCTCCGAAGCGAGGCCGACATAAACTTCCACCAAAGCCCGCGCCCCCGGCTTCAGGCATTTCATGATTTGTTGGGCCAAATGCGGCGGGTATCCGCAATAGGCAAAATCATCGACGCTGATCAGGCCGTCATAGCTATTGGGCGCGAACACATGCGCTTCAAGATCGATCCGCGTCACTGAAACACGCTCGTCAAGCCCGGCCTTGCGCACGCTGTATTTGAGCCCTTCAATACTTTCTTCGCGCCACTCGAAGGCTTCGATTTTTCCGGGAAATGCGCCAGCGATGGCGGCCAGCGGCGCGGCCAGCCCAGGACCCAGGACCGCCACTTGCCCGCCGGCGGGAAGCTCGATCCGAGCGGGCAGCAGCGCTTCGCCCGCGCCATCTCCGGGCCGCACGCGGTCTTGCCCCCAGAGCGCGGCGAGCGCCATCAGCCGCGGCGGCCAATCGAACGGCAATTCGTCAAACAAAGCATCGTCGGCGTCGCTATTTTCGTTGGCGGCGGAGAGCTTGGCTTCAAACGCGGCGATGGCGGCGGCTTCGTCGTACTCGACGCCCTCCCACCAGGCGCGCAGCTTGGCGCGCGCCAGCGTCAGCTCGCGTCTATTGAACAAAACCTTAAGGGCGGCGGCCATAGCAGGCGCAGCTTAGCGCAGCCTCGTTAACATTTCGAAACCAGATCTTGGCGAATGAGCGCCGCCCCACGATGTTAATCTCCGCCCACCTGCAATGGCGGCGCGCCAGAGGGAAACGGGGCGGCCGGGTCGCGCAGGAAGGCGAGGATATCGCCATAAACCACTTCCGCCTGCAGGTCGCGCATCAGCATGTGATAACCGTTCTCATAGATCGCCGTGCGCACGGATTGCGGCAGGCGGCGGGCGGCCCGCATCGCCGAGGCGCGCGGTATGATCTGGTCGCGCGCGCCATAGAGAAACGCCACGTCGCCGCGCAGATTGCCGGCGTTTTTCGAAGCCGTCTCCATCATGCCGACCAAGCCATAGAGCGCGTCAATCCGCGTGCCCCAGATCATCAGCGGATCGCGGCCGATGCGGCGCAGCATTTCGATATTGTCGGAGGCTTGAATGCGGCGCGTGACATTGCGCGGGGCGGTTACTGGGCGCCATGGGAAGGTGTGCGCGCCGACCCAAAGCGTCATCGCATAGGCGCTCGGCATGCTCGACCAACCCCACACCGCCGGCGCCACCAGCACCACGCGGTCGGCGGCTGGCGGATTTTCGCCGCCGAACGCCGCCACCGTCGTCGCCGCGCCCATGGAATCGCCAATCACCGCCAAGGTCGCGTTCGGATGGCGCCGCCGCGCGACATTGATGGCGGTACGCAAATCCTCGGTCATGAGGCGCTCGCCGCCCCACACACCGCGCCGGGGCGATCGCCCAAAACCCCGCGCGTCATAGGCATAGACTGCAATTCCGCGCGCGGCGAACCATGGCCCGGCGGGAAAAAACGCGGCGCCATAATCGTTCATGCCGTGCAAGCCGACGATCACCGCCCACGGCTCTTCATCGGGAACCCAAGCGCTGAGCCCAAGTTCGGCCCCGTCGAAGGAATGGAAGCGCTCGGCGGCGACATCGAAGCGCGGGCCCTCAAATTGCGCCAGTGGCGAAGCCGCGCGCTGCACCGTGGGAACGCAGGCGGCTAGCAGCAGCGCCAAGATCGCCGGCAACCAGCGCGCGCGGCTCATTGCAACGCCGCCCGCACCCGCGCGCGCAAATCGGGAAGCAATTCCGCCTCGAACCAGGGGTTGCGCTTCAACCATGAATTATTCCGCCAGGAAGGATGGGGCAGCGGCATGATATTTTCGGGATAGTCACGCCATGCGCGGACAGTCTCGCCCAAATTGGCCCGCGCCGCCCGCCCGAGATGATAGCGCTGCGCATGCCCGCCCACCAAGAGCGTGAGCCGGATTTTCCGCAGCAAGGGCAGAAGCAAAGGCCGCCAGAGCGGGGCGCACTCGCGCCGCGGCGGCAAATCCGCGCCATTGACGGTTCCTGGAAAACAAAAACCCATGGCGGCGACGGCGATGTGCTCGCGCGTGTAAAACGCCGCGCGCTCGAGCCCCATCCAATCGCGCAGACGCTCTCCGGAAGGATCGTTCCAGGGAATGCCGGTCTCATGCACGAGCCGCCCTGGCGCTTGGCCGGCGATGAGCACACGCGCGCGTTCATGCACCCACACGATCGGGCGCGGCGCGTGCGGCAGCGGACAAACAGCGCACGCTTCAATCTTGGCGACCAAAATCTCCAACGCGCCCATGCCGGTTCAACACACTTGCCGCGTTGTCATGGAATTCAATCGGTGCGGCGCGCAAACAATTGCGCGCGTGCTGGTTTGGCGCAGCGTCACATCGCCATTGACGGGGTCTGCCGCGCGCACAGCCGCGCGCATATCTTCCGCATCGAGCCGCCACAGCCGGGTCACCGCGACCACGCCCTCTATATCCAGCTCCCAGATGCCGAGGTAAACCGCCTCGCCGGCCCGCACTTCGAACGCCGGGCGTTCAGGGCCCGCGATGACGCCCTGGGCGATGTAGTCGAGATTTTCCTCGCGCAGCAGCGCGAACACGCTGTCGAGCGCGTAGATTCCAGGCTCCACCCGCGCAATCATGAATTCGCCGGGGATGC